>NZ_JBWKWC010000001.1:0-1345017 GCF_059422025.1 Brevundimonas sp. GW821-FHT02A10 | reverse complement strand
GCCTGGGCCTGGGTGGCCAGTTCGATGGCGCGACGACGGGCTTCCTGTTCCTCACCGGACAGGGCGCCGCCGGCGGGCTGCTGACGGGGCGGAGCCGGACGCGGCGTCGGCGCGGCGGCCGGCGCAGCGGTCTCGGGGCGCGGACGGGCGACATCGAAGCCCTGCGGACGCTGATGGCCGCCGGCGGGCGCTCCCGGACGGCGCTTGGTCTCGACGACCACCGTCTTGGTGCGGCCATGGCTGAAGCTCTGGCGCACGGTGCCGGTCGAAACCGATCCCGCAGCGCGCGGCTTCAGGCTCAGTGGCGCGCGCGGACCCGTCGTCGACGGGGTTCCTGCAGGCGTACCGTTGCCCTGGCCTTCGTTGGTCTTGTCGTTCTCGTCGCTCATCCGGTCGCTTTTACTCGTGGCGGGGAAGTCCGCCTGGTCTTCAAATCGTCTCGTCGCCCCCGGTCGGGGCAGAGTCTGGAAACGCGAATAGCCGTGCGCAGTCCGGCGTTACGAAAACGCCAAACCCCGCCCGTTAATCCGCCCCTTCAGGCTCGTCCTTCAGGTCCTCGTCCGACCCGTCCGCGGCGCCGGACCTGAAGTCCAGGTCCCACGTCGCAGGGCGAAGCGATCGAAATCCCGCCAGTCGTTCGACCTCGGTGGTCCAGCGATCAGCGCGCCCGCCCAGCAGCAGGACGGCGTGTATCGCATTTTCCAGCCCCAGGGCCAAACTCAAATCGTCCGCGTTGAAAGCGCCGCAGACCTTGGTGGTCTGATGCCGCGCCAAAGCGAGGATCTTGCCGCGGCCGTCAGAGGCGCCGTCGGACGCCTCGATGACCCACGCGGCCTTGCCGGCGCGGATGCTCGCAGCGGACTTTTCGAAGCCGGAGATAAGCACGCCTTCGCGCCGGGCAAGACCCAGCTGGTCCAGACAGCGCCGAACCAGCAGGTTTTCGACCATGTCGGCGAGGTCCGCGGCGGCGTTCAGCTTCGTTTTGGCGGCGCGGGAGAACAGGTTCTTCCTCGCCGCTGTCTCGACAGACACACGATCGGCGGCGACCCAAAGGCCGCGCCCGGGCAGTTTCCTGCCCAGGTCGGGGAAGACGGAGCCGTCAGGCCCGGCGACGAAACGGATCAGACGAGATTCATCCATGACCTCGTGGGTGACGAGGTCCCGGCGCTCCCTATCCGTCGTTGCGTCCCGCAAGCTCATGATCGGCCCCGCGTCCCATCACGCGTCGCGGGAAGATTCGAGGTCTTCGGCGAAGACCTCCGCGTCGCCGTTGCCCAGCGCAGCCTCTTCGAGGCCTTCATCCTGCTGGACCGGAGCGAAGACAGCTTCGGGGTCATATTCGCCCTCGGCGTACTCTTCCTCGTATTCCGGCTCAGGCTGCGGCAGTTCCGAGGCGTCGATCCAGCCGGCGGCCACGCGGGCCTGCAGGATCAGCAGTTCGGCGTCTTCCTGCGACAGGTTGAAGCTTTCCAGAACGCCCGGGACCTTGGTCCGCTCGCCGTTCTTCATTTCATAGCCGCCGCGGATTTCGTCCGTGGCCAGGTCGGCCAGATCCTCGACGGTCTTGACCCCGCCTTCGCCCAGGGCGACGGCGATGGCGCCGGTCACGCCGGGGACGGCCAGGACTTCGTCCAGCACGCCCAGTTCGATGCGCTTGGCGTCGAGGGCGGCGGCTTGACGTTCCAGGAAGTCGCGGGCGCGGGCCTGCAGTTCCTCGGCGGTGTCCTCGTCGAAGCCTTCGATCTCGGCGACTTCGTAGGATTCCACGAAGGCCAGGTCCTCGATGGTGGCAAAGCCTTCGGTGACCAGCAGCTGGGCGATGACCTCGTCCACGTCCAGGGCTTCCTGGAACAGCGAGGTGCGCTCGGCGAACTCGCGCTGGCGACGCTCGGAGTCCTGCGACTCGGTGATGATGTCGATCTGCCAGCCGGTCAGCTGGGAGGCCAGACGCACGTTCTGGCCGCGGCGGCCGATGGCCAGCGACAGTTGTTCGTCGGGCACGACCACCTCGACGCGGTCGGCTTCCTCGTCGAGTACGACCTTGGAGACTTCAGCCGGGGCCAGGGCGTTGACGATGAAGGTCGGCTCGTCGGCGTTCCACTGGATGATGTCGATCTTCTCGCCCTGCAGCTCGGCGACGACCGCCTGGACGCGCGAGCCGCGCATGCCGACGCAGGCGCCGACGGGGTCGATGGAGCTGTCGTTCGAGAGCACGGCCATCTTGGCGCGCGACCCCGAGTCGCGGGCGGCGGCGCGGATCTCGATGACGCCGTCGTACACTTCCGGCACTTCCTGGGCGAACAGCTTGGCCATGAAGCCCGGGTGGGCGCGGCTCAGCATGATCTGCGGGCCCTTGGCCTCGGGACGGACGTCATAGATGTAGGTGCGGATCCGGTCGCCGATGTTGAACACCTCGCGCGGGATCGACTGGTCGCGGCGCATGATGCCTTCGCCACGGCCCAGGTCGACGATGGTGTTGCCGTATTCGACGCGCTTGACGGTGCCGTTGACGATCTCGCCGACGCGGTCCTTGAACTCTTCGTACTGGTTGGCGCGCTCGGCCTCGCGGACCTTTCCGGTGATGACCTGGCGGGCCATCTGGGTCTGGACGCGGCCGAATTCGAACGGCGGCAGGGTCTCGACATATTCCTTGCCGACCACGGCTTCCGGATCGCGCTTGGAGGCGTCCTTCAGGCGGACCATGGCCGAGTCATTGAACTCTTCCAGCTCGTCTTCCGGCTGCCAGTCGTCCTCGACGATGGTGACGTGACGGGTCAGGCTCAGCTCGCCGGTCTTGGGATCGATCTTGGCGCGGATGTCGTGATGCGCGCCGTAGCGCGACTTGGCGCCCTTCTGGATCGCTTCTTCCAGGGCCTCGATGACGATCTCGCGATCGATGTTCTTCTCCTGGGCGACCGCATTGGCGATCTGGAGCAGTTCGAGACGGTTGGCGGAAATACCGGTGGCGGCCATCAGGCTTTGTCCTCGGGAAGGGTCTTGTTGGTGTCTTCGGGAGCCGCATCAGGCAGCTCGTCGTCTTCGGGTTCGCCGCGCGCCGCACGAAGCGCCGCGCCGCGTTTGATCAGGTCGTCGTTCATGACCAGTTTGGCGTCGACCACCCAGTCGAACGGGATCAGGGCGGTGTCGTCCTCGCCGTCCAGGTCGATGGCGACCATATCGGCGCCGTTGTCGTCCTTGTCCAGGCCCGCCAGAACGCCCTTGAAGCGCTTGCGGCCCTCGACCATCCGGTCGGCCTCCAGCCGCGCCTCGAAACCCTCGAACAGGTCGAAGTCGATCGGACGGGTCAGGGGGCGGTCGATGCCGGGCGAGGAGACTTCCAGCAGATATTCGCCGGCGATCGGGTCGGCGGCGTCGAACACCTCCGAGACCGCGCGGCTCAGACGGGCGCATTCCTCGACCGAGATGTCGTGGTCGCTCGGACGCTCGGCCATGATCTGCAGCCGCTGGCGCAGGGTGCCGCCCATCAGACGCACGCGCACGACCTCGAGGCCGAGCGACTCCGCGATGGGGTCGATCAGTTCGAGCAGCTGGCGGTCCTGGGAAGTCTTGGCGCGCAAGGCGGATCAACTCAAAAAGGCGGCAAAGAAAAAGCGGCTGGCCATCCGGGCCGCCGCTTGGAAACGGCGCCGTCGGACGCCGATGTCTAACGATGTGGGAGGCGATATAGGCCAACCGGAAGGGGTTGTCAGCCCCCTCCGGTCACGAGTCCGAATTCAGGCGTTGCCCAGATAATCCCGCTTGCCGATCTCGACGCCCGCATTGCGCAGGATCCCGTAGGCCGTGGCCACGTGGAAGAAGAAGTTCGGCAGGGCGAAGCCGGTCAGATAGGCGCCACCCTTGAAATGCTGTTCGCCGCCCGGGAATTTCAGCACCACGTCGCGGTCTTCGCCGCCCTCGAACGCCGCTTTGTCGACCGACTGGATGAAGGCGATGGTGGCGTCGATCCGGCCCTTGAGCTCGGCGAAGGTCGTCTCCGTGTCGGCCATCGACGGGTTCTCCGTCCCGCTCAGCCGGGCGACGGCGCCCTTGGCCGAGTCCGAAGCCAGCTGGATCTGGGCCGAGAAGGGCCGCATGTCGGGCGCGAGACGCGCCTCGAGCAGTTTCGCCTCGTCGAAGCCCTGGGACAGGGCCTTGTCCATAAGAGCGGACAGATTGGTGAGGGCGCGCACGAAGACCGGCGCGGAGGCGTCGTAAAGACCGAAGGCCATGAGAATTTCCCGGGTGTTTCTGATGTCCGTTTCGGACGCCCGGTATCTGTTAGGCGGACCGTTCGAATTCAAGGAACAGCGGAGCCGTATCGCCCAGTTTCTTTTCCTCATAGCGGGTGACGAGGTGATCGGCCGGGGCCGTCGTCCAGTCGTCGGCGCTCCCGGCCAGCCAGACCAGCTGCGGGTTCCGCTGGAACCGCTCCAGCGCCCATTCGGCATAGTCCTTCCAGTCGGTGACAAAGCGCAGCCGGCCGCCGGGTTTGAGCACCCGCGCGAGGGCGGCGACGAAGTCATCCTGGACCAGCCGGCGCTTGTTGTGGCGCACCTTGTGCCAGGGATCGGGGAACAGGATCATCACCCGGTCGAGCGAGGCGTCGGGCAAGGCGTCAACCACCGCCCGGGCGTCGTCGGCATGCAGGCGGACATTCTTCAGCCCGCCTTCGTCGACGTGACGCAGGGCCGAGGCGACGCCGTTCAGGAAGGGCTCGCAGCCGATCAGCAGCGCCTCGGGGTTGCGCGCCGCCTGACCCGCCAGATGCTCGCCGCCGCCGAAGCCGATCTCCAGCCAGACCGACTTCGCGTCCGGCATCAGGGCGGTCGGATCGATCGGACCGGCCCTGGGGTCCGGCACGGCGATGGACGGCATCAGGGTGTCGAACAGGGCCGCCTGCAGCGGCTTGATCGGGCGCGACTTGATCCGGCCGAAGGTCCGCAAGGGGCGATGGCCGCTGATGTCGGCAGGGGCGTTCGGATCGGGGGTCTTTGAGGCGGGCATGGCGCCCTCTAGCGGCTGATGGCGACGGAAAGAAGCCGCCAGATGCGAAAACGCCGGCCGTCCCTTTCGGAACGACCGGCAAAATCAGGACCCCGAGGGATCAGATCGTGATCAGGCGAGGGCCTTGAGCTGGTCGACCAGATCGGTCTTTTCCCAGCTGAAGCCGCCGTCGGCGTCGGGCTCACGACCGAAGTGGCCATAGGCGGTCGTGCGGGCGTAGATCGGCTTGTTCAAACCGAGGTGCTCGCGGATGGCGCGCGGGGTGGCGCCGCCGATCAGGCCCAGGATCTTCTCTTCCAGAACGCTCTCGGCGATCTTGCCGGTGCCGTGCAGGTCGACGTGGATCGACTGGGGCTTGGCCACGCCGATGGCGTAGGAGATCTGGATGGTGCAACGGTCGGCGAGACCGGCGGCGACCACGTTCTTGGCCAGGTAGCGGCAGGCATAGGCGGCCGAGCGGTCGACCTTGGTCGGGTCCTTGCCCGAGAAGGCGCCGCCGCCGTGGGGCGCCGCGCCGCCGTAGGTGTCGACGATGATCTTGCGGCCGGTCACGCCGGCGTCGCCATCAGGCCCGCCGATCTCGAAGATGCCGGTCGGGTTAATGTGCCAGACGGTATTCTCGTCGGTGAAGCCTTCCGGCAGCACTTCGAGAATATAGGGCTTCACGATGTCGGCGACATCAGCAGACGACAGGCCCGGCGCGTGCTGGGTCGAGAGCACGATCGAGGTCGCGCGGACCGGCTTGCCGTCTTCGTAGAGGATGGTGACCTGCGATTTGGCGTCAGGCTCAAGGCGCTTGTCGCCGGCGTGGCGGACCTCGGCCAGCTTCTTCAGGATGTTGTGGCTGTATTGCAGGGTCGCCGGCATCAGCTCGGGCGTCTCGTTCGAGGCATAGCCAAACATGATGCCCTGGTCGCCCGCGCCTTCGTCCTTGTTGCCGGCGGCGTCGACGCCGACCGCGATATCGGCCGACTGACCGTGCAGGCGGTTGATGAACTCGAACTTGTTCCAGTGGAAGCCGGCCTGCTCATAGCCGATGTCCTTGACGGCGGCGCGGACGGCGGCCTCGATCTCGGCCTCGACGCCCGGGGCCCAGTTGCCGGCGGTGTCCATCACGCCTTCGCCGCGGATCTCGCCGGCCAGGACCACCAGATTGGTCGTGGTCAGGGTTTCACAGGCGACGCGAGCGTAGGGGTCCTTGGACAGGAACAGGTCCACGACGGTGTCGGAGATGCGGTCCGCGACCTTGTCGGGGTGGCCCTCGGAAACGCTTTCCGAGGTGAAGAAGAAGGAAGAACGGGACAAGGGTCTGGCTCCGGGAACGCCCGCTGGGCGCGATTGGGACCAGACATATAAAGATATGCTTATATGTTCAAGGCTTCGGGTGGAGGGAACGGCGCGACAGGGGGGGCGCCGCCGACGGTTCCCCCGCCAGCCAGCGTTCGAGAACGCCGCCCAGCAAGGCATAGAGGGTGATCAGGCCGAATACCCATTGCGCCACAATATTCTCGCGCGCCGTGACCTCGGGTCGGCTCATGACGGCCAGATAGGCGAGGACGACCAGCCCCTGGGCGGCGGTCGCCAGCAGCAGCCACCAGCGATCGTACTTCAGCGTCATCCAGCCGAGCACAGCCAGCAGAACGAGATCGGCGGCGGCAAGACCGACCATCACTTCCCCGACCCGGGCCGGCTGCAGGAAGGGGGCCGCGAGATAGTTGAGCAGCAGGACCACAACGACCGCACGCTCGGCGTGCCCCCCCTTCAGCCAGGCGACCGGCAGGATCACCACGGTCGAAATCAGGAAGAAGAGCTGGGTCGGCGGCACGGGTCGGCTACGACTTCTGCTTGGCGACGCCGGGATAGACCTTGGCGTCGATCTTGCCGACCGCTTCGTGCATCTCGCCCAGCATCACCACGGTCGTCGCGACGAAGGCGGCCAGGATGATGGTCAGGCCCACGATCAGGGCGATGCGAAGCGCCGGGTTTCGCGGGGGTGGCCGATATCCGAGACGGGCGCCGTCGGAAGGGTCCGGCGCCGCGACGGCGGCCCGCTCGCGCTCGGGCTTGTCCGGCTCGGTAATGGGCCCGGAGGGTGTGATGGACCTTTTCGGATCCTCCACAACACCGTCCGCGACGGGTCCGGCGGAGGCCTCTGGTACGATCGGGTCCAGGAGCGCGAGGGCGGCCTTGCGCCGGTTGACGCCCAGACGCTGACACGCCTCATGGACGTGCTTCTTCACCGTGGCTTCCGAAATGCCGAGGTGGGCCGCGATCTCCTTGTCTGTGCGGAAGGCGGTGAGGCGCAGACACTGCTCCTGACGCGCGCTCAAACGGGGATGCATCGACGACTCCAAGGGATCGTCTCAACTAGAGCGTTTGCCCTGTCGCCGTCCACCATCTGAACGTGGTTCATCAGGCAGAAAACGCGGGATTTCAAGCCTGCCGTCCTGCAGCATCTTAAAAGTGGGACACCTCGCCCCGCTTTGGGACGGTCGCGGACGTCGGTCTCGCTGTCGGGACGAGGGACGATGGCCCGACGCTGGAACATCGGGCCACCCCATCCGCAATGGATCGCCGCTCGAGGGTGCGGCGCAGGGGTGTGAGCCCCATAGAAAAGACGTCGCCGCCGGGGCCCCGCCTCAGGTCTCGCGCAGAAATATTGCGGGCGCTTCGCTCTTCGGGCGTCGTCGCGGCCCGGCCTTTGCAACCTGAGCCATATTCAGCGGCCCGTGTATCAGGCCGCGACGTCCGGATATGCCGTATGCTCATCGCCGCCATCGTCCTCGCCGCCGCCGCCGTCGTCGCGGTCGTCGTCCTGTTCATCCGCGAGGGGATCGAAAAGCGCGGCTATCTGAGGAACGCCCGACGCAAGCCCGGCCGCATCCCGCTCAACTGAAACAGACCATCCCGACGGCACCCGCCGCGGAGCCTTGGATTTCGGAAGAAAAGGTCGCAGCGCTAGTCAGCGTCGAACGCATTACCGAAACCGTCGGGCCAATTAATCTCATCGAGACCGTATCGAGAGACGCTAAACCCGTCCAGATGGTCAGCGAATCCCGGCTTATCGACGTAATGTCGTATAGCCTCTTTAGCTGCCTTCTCTGACCGAAAGATGCCGAGCGTCTTAACGTGCTCGCACCTGTCTTCATAAGCATGCTCAAGCAGCCAGACTTCTTCGCTGGTTTTATTCATTCAAAACCTCGATCGCGTAATTCCGCAGCCGATTAAACGCACCTCTCGCCCCAGCCATTCTACGCACATTCCGCAAATTCACGGCCATTACGGGCGCTATGGTCGTGAATTCCTGGTCAATACTCGAATTGTTGGTCACTTCGCGCCTCCCCGCCGATCACAAGAGAACATCCGCTTAGTGATGCTCGGGAGGGAGTGGTGCCGCTTAGGTGACTCGAACACCTGACCCCATCATTACGAATTCCACTCAACCGGTGCCGTCAAACCCATTGCCGGCTTGGCTTCAAGCGCCAAAAGGCCAACCAGAAATTCGGGCACCCAACCCCTTCCCAGTTTGGCCGAAGCGAGTGTCTGAAACGTTCCGACGGGAGGCGCCTTCCCGTGGATGCGTCTGGAATTTCGACCTGCGCCATACCTGCGAACCCGTGACCACCGCGCGTTTTAGATGTCGCGTTTCTGATCGGTGCCCACGGCCGCTTCCGACCCATGTCGGACATTAGCACAGTCCGCTTTAGAGGGGGGCGTCGCGTATGACTCAGCCGATATCGGGGTAGTTAGTTTTCAACGCGCGCAAATCGCTGATCCGGCGATCATGAGCGGGAATGATGTGGTTAAGCAGCGCGGAGGTCATTGCATCCGTGAACGAGAGGCCCGCCATGCGTTTGGCATCCTCTAGGACGTATTCGTTCGCCACGATCAGACTGTTGATCTTTTGCGGCATGAAGGACGTGACCAAGGTGTCGTCGATGGCTTCCGGCGGAACCCCTGCCTCAGCTATCTCGCCGAGGAGTTGGTTGCGGATCAGTTTGTCGAGGTCCGGGAGATTCATAGCTCGATCATGCACGCTTCCGGATGATTTTGTCATCAGCGTTAGGTTTCGGCCTCCAGCGCCCCACCCTTGTCGGACGTTGCGAAAGTCCGCTTACGGCTAAGACGCCGTCGGGCTTTCGTAAACATCAGAGCTGAGAGATCACAAGGGCTTGGCAAAGCCCCAAAGGGCTCCGAAAGCCGCTGACAAGAGGATTATCGAAAAACACCGCTAGACGGATCGAGCCTTCTCATACACTTCTGATTGTGACGAGGGGCTTAGAATGTCTAACGAAGACCTAGAGTTGCCGGCGAGCGAGCCGGTGTCCGTGTTCAACAGCGATCTGCCGATCGAAGTGAAATTGGATCGAGCTCGAACCGAGCTACTCGATCTTTCGGCGCGCAATCGCCTGCTCAGCATTCCTCGATCTGCAAAGAGCGCCAAGACGCTCGAATGCGTTGATGAGCTTGGAGTTGAGGTTTTCCGCCTGCTGGTGAAGGAGAGCAAGGCCTTCACCTTTGTTCCCGGAAAAGGTGAGGTGATCGAGAACGAGGATGGCGTCGAAGAAATCGCTGAACTCGCTCAGCCCGAGGACGATGGTGTAGATTCGCGAGGGGTCGCCAATCGTCATGCCGACACCCGGTTGCAGACACGTCTCACCCCCGCCGGGCTGCAGAAAAAGTTGCTGGACCTCTATTACGACGCTCGGACTCTCGAAGAGGAGCAGGGCGTCAATATCCTCTTCCTGGCCATCGGCACGCTCAAGTGGGTCGACCCCAAGAACCCGGCTTTGGTGCGCTACGCCCCTCTCGTTCTCGTCCCTGTAGAACTGGAGCGAGGAAACGCGGCAGAGAAGTTCAAACTAAGGGCGAGGCAGGAAGATGTTTCCGCAAACCTGTCCCTCGAACTCTTTCTTGACCGTGTGCATGGGCTGAAACTGCCGACATTCGAGGCTTCCGAGGATTTCGACTTGTCGGCCTACATGGCGGCTGTAGCCGAAGCGGTTGCCGCCAAGCCGGGCTGGGAGGTCAATCAAAACGATCTGGTCTTGGGCTTCTTCTCGTTCGCCAAATTCCTGATGTATCGGGATCTCGATCCTCAGAACTGGCCCGCTGGCGCGAAACTCTCTGATCATGCGATTCTGAAGCCGCTGATGACCGTGGGCTTTCCCGAAGGAGAGCCACCTTCATCGCACCGGGCGATAGCGGCTTTCGCGAACGCGATCGACCGGTCCGGATCCGCGCGGACGCCGACGTGAACCGGTTGGCCTTTTCGGGTCTGGAATCCCTCATGGATTTCGAGCGAGGGGTCAGGCCGGAAATCAAACGTGGTCGCCATGGCGTCGTAGGGCGTCACGCACCGATACTCACGGCCGTCGGTCACAACGCTATGGGTCGTGAAGTCCGCGAATGGTCCGTTCTCGATCCAGCCGGCAACGGGCCTCAGGGTTCCGAAGCTACGTGCGGCGGCTTCAGCTGCATTGTTATGACAGTCATGCGGAATGAATCCGAAGCTCGCTAAATGCCGAGCGGGTTCACGGGTGACGGTGACGGTCGGTAGCGCTGCAATCTCCGAGTAGAGCTCGGCCTCGTCCGGGAACGGATCTAGCAACGAAGGTTCGATGGCTGCCCGGTAGGCCTGAGCAAACTTTGCGTCCCGTCTGGCCCGATTGCGCTTTCCCTCACCCATTTCTTAGCCCGTGTATCAGCTGCGCGGGCAACTGCAATGTGAGGGTGGTGCCGAAGTGGCGGGATGCCAACACCTACACCTGCGCAACGTGTGACGACCTGCGCTTCACAAACACATCTGGCAGCTTGGCCCGTAGCTCTTGCTCCACGAGATGTGTAAGTGCTCCTTGACCGGAGGAATTTTCTTCAATTCGGACGGCGATTTTGTCCCGTACCGCGCCCGAAGTTGCCTTAGGAATCACTATCGATAGCAGGTCTTCTGTTGTTACGGACGAGAGGCCGTCGGAGCCTGTAGCAAGGCCCCGCATCTGCACTCTGAACGCTTCGCTCGATAGCCCGAACACGATGTCCGCGAGATCCACACCTGAGTCTGGACGAAGCTCGAACTGGGTGCAGCCGCTCGTTACAAGCAACTTCCCGTCCGCGGCTCTATCGTCGGCGATTAGCCATTTCCCCGCGCTAGACCAAATGTTCGCAATGAAAATGTCTCCCGGCAGCGCCGCCAGCTTTGCTCGGCTGGGAAGCGCCCAGCCCTTCACGCGCTGGATGACGTAGGATCCGAAATTCTCGAAGATTTGGTCGATTTCGACGTAATCATACTCCGTAGACGGCTGTTTCTTCCACTTGCGCTGAACTGGCTGAAGCACATCGCCGAGTTGGACATGCGGATGTTGGCGGATTTGAGCGACAACGGTTTGCAGCTTAGCTGATCGGCGCTTCGCATCGAGTATGAGATCCGGGTCGTCCAAAATCTGGCTCGCTTGAACTACCCAACTGGACCCGCCTACCGCATCGGCTACCCCTGGCCGAAACCACGGGAATGCCTCCACTGTCGTCGAGGTATAAAGCTCCGCCAGCACACGGTCGAAATCCGCGTCGATCGCCGGGGTATTTTCTGGCGTCAGCTCCAGAGAGCCGTCGCTGTCGTTGCGTCGGTAAATGCGCTCAGCACGCTTGCTCTGAAGGTTCCAACCGACCTTGTCGACTAGGTTGAAATGAATAGGATATGCGTCTCGATAAACGATTCAGATATCATTGTTCAAAGTCTCGCTCCCGAGTGCTAGAGGACAGCGGCGCACTACTCCCTGTTGAATTAGGC
Organism: Brevundimonas sp. GW821-FHT02A10; assembly: GCF_059422025.1. Lineage (NCBI taxonomy): Bacteria > Pseudomonadati > Pseudomonadota > Alphaproteobacteria > Caulobacterales > Caulobacteraceae > Brevundimonas > Brevundimonas sp. GW821-FHT02A10. The sequence goes on along the minus strand of NZ_JBWKWC010000001.1, from coordinate 1,333,226 downwards.
TCCGTAAGAATGAACTTGGATCTCGTGAAAGGCATCGCTTCCGATCTCGTGTCCGAGAAGGGGTGGGAGTTGGTCGAGTACATCGACGCAGGCGCATCGGGAGCCGTGTTTGAAATCAAACACCCCGAGCATGGCCGGGCAGCCCTGAAGGTCTACGATCCCAAATTCTTCGAAGGCGATGATGCCGCTATCGAAGTGAGACGGGTGGTCTTGCAGGAGGATCTTAAAGGCCACGGAAACAAGTATCTCGTCGAGATCTTTGAGATTGGCGAGTACGTGCCCGGCGCGACCCATTATCTCATCATGGAGCTTTGTCCCTGGAAAAGCCTCGACAAACACATCGCCGAGCTTCCGGATGACAGAGTGGAGGAGCTGCTCCGCCAGCTCGTCGAAGCTGTTAGTTTTCTCGACAGCCGCCAACTGGTCCACCGGGACATCAAGCCGGCGAACATCGCGCTCGCTCCCGACTTCAGTCAGTTGAAGCTGCTCGATCTCGGGGTGTTGCGGAAGATGAACCCAGAGGAAGGCGGAGGCACGGAAAGCAAGCGTTTCGTAGCCACGACTCAGTACAGTCCACCTGAATATCTATCGCGGGATGAGGCAGAGGGCGAAGAGGGCTTTGAAGCGCTCAACGTCTACCAAGTCGGAGCCGTATTGCATGACATGATCATGAAGCGCCCGATCTTTGACGATGAAGTAAAGACCAAGAACAAATACATCCTCTTTAAAGCGGTAACTTTCACGCGCCCAACGCTCTTCAATCGCAACCTGCCAGCACGCCTGATCTCGCTGTGCCGCGCTGCTCTCCAGAAGGATCCTGCCAAGCGCTTGGCGGGCGTCAAGCTGCGCGATTTGGCCCAACCGATGGACAGCACCGAAGCGGTAAGACGGCGTCTTGCGGCGCAAAGGCCAGATCGGGAACCGTCCACGAACGAGCCGTCCCTTCGGCTCTGGACGCCGCGCGCCGAGGCATGGATTCGGTCTGCGCTGACTTCCGAGAAGGCGATCATCGGCCCTCACGTTCTCAAGCTCGATAAAGACGCTGCGGGGGTGACGTGGACATTACGCCTCAAATCTCTCGGTCTAACGATGGGTTTGCGGCTAGAGCGGGCGGAGGATGGCCCCTACCTATCTCTGATTGTTGCTGATGGAGCCGCCTCGGAAGGAACACCTCTGCTCGAAATCTACGCGGACGGTCCCGGCATGGAAAAGGACGCCATCGTCGTGCAACTGCGTGAACTGATCTTGTTTGCATTAGACGCCGCCCAAGACGGCGAAATCGAGGAAGAAGCGACCGATGAATGAGACTTGGTGGGTAGACCCGGCGGATCTGGACGAATCCCAGCTTAAGGTCCTCGCCGAGGGGCCGGACAGCTCAATGCTGATCATCGGACCGCCCGGGTCCGGGAAAACGAATATACTGATCTTGAGGGCGAACTACGTTCGGTCGGTCGCACCGCGCATCTTGTTCCTGACGTTTACGCGCACCCTAACGGAATTCCTAAGGGCCGGACCAAACGTAGTTCGGCCGGACCAGCTCCAGCCGGGCGAGATCATGACCTTCATGGCTTGGGGCATCCGCACCATCAAGGAGAACGGGGGTCAATTCGAGTTCTCGGCTGATTTCGACGCTCAAAGAGAGGCGGTGATCGAAGAGCTCAATCGTCTGCTTGACGAAAACAAGATCGGGGAGCTCTACGACGTCGTCTTCATAGACGAGGTCCAGGATCTCCGCGCGGACGAGCTCGCAATCATTCAACGCGTCACAGACCGCATCAACGCGGCTGGCGATGCGCGCCAACGCATCTACGATCATCGGGAAGGTCTTCCGACGATTGAAACGATGGTCGACAAAGTCCTCGAACTGGACACGCACTACCGCGTCGGCCGGAAGATTTGTGCGTTCGCCGACAAAATTCTCCCCCCGCCGCCGGGAGGCCAGACTTTGGAGGAAGGATCCAACTATGATGAAGACAAGCGAGAGTCGTCGGTAGACGTGGTTTCGTCGGCTACCCGTGATGGTCAGCGTCAATGTGCACGCTGGCCGCCAATCTGACCTGCTCCGACCCGGTCCCGCTCGGACTGAATGCTCCGACGATCACCTGAAGGCTGCGACGATCGTCCAGCGTCCAACGATTCCAGGCGAGGAGCTGATGCATTGGCACAGCGCTGCGCCTGACCGGAGGCGGACGAGAGCCACCCCGACGAACGGCGTCCGCACGTACAAGCTGGGCTTCCATCTGGCGGAAGAGACCCAGCGCCTTGTCATAGCCGGCGCATTTCATGGCTAGTTCCCCGAACACCACTTCGGCTTTGTCATCAAACTCGACCAGAAGGTCAGACCTTTCATCGCCAGACAGTCGGGCTTGCAGCGGAGTCGTGCCTCCAGCGCTCGAACGGCATCGAAACCGCCGTTCGATTTCGGTGCGAGACATGTAGGGCTTGATAGTGATCAATCGGTCGAGATGCTGCATCACTGCTGCCCTCGGTTCGGTTGGCGCCCGCTCTGAAAATCGAGTTTGGCTTTGCTTGGGATTGCCTTCTTCCTAATGGACGACGGCTGGGTCTGGGCGGCTTCGGCCTCCTCACACAGGTCCCAGAGAGATCGGGTAGAAAGAGAGGCGGCTCCAGGCTGATCGAACTTCCGGATGACGATCAGCTGGATCAACTCCCGGGTGCCAATCTCGGTGCTGCGACGCCTCTGAACTTCTACGCTTTCGAACTGATTGGCTTTCCATCTCACGTAGGCGCCTTTCAGGTAGCTGTTGGAAGAGGCAGGCTCACCGTGACGGGCGTAAAAGAACGCCCATAGGCCTGCCCAAGCACCTTGGAAATCGTTTGAATTCCAGACGGTGGCCCTTACCCATATCTCGACCAGATGCGTTTCAGTGAAGGTGAGTTTGATATCGAGGGCGTCCGTGAAAGCCCCCCCGAATAGTCGCCGCCCCCACACGCCGGGCTTCGCTTCAAGGAGCCCGGGAAACGATGATTGCGCTTCTGCGAGACTAGCGGTCGCAGACAATATGCGTGCAGTTTCAGTGACGTATTTGGCGATGGGTGATTTCATGTTCGTGCCTTTGGTTGGGTGACGGACGCAGGTCTTCGAGCCCGCAGCGCTGAGCGGCGGGGGTGGAGCAAGTTGATGGGTGGGGGTTGTTATCCGGGCTCGACCCCGCGTGATGTTGCGAGACCCTGTCGATATAGGCAGTGTCCGCAGCCGAGTATGTCGGCAGTTCGGCCACCATCTCGGTCATGGGCGATCCACCTTCGGGCGGAATGAAAAAGCCCTTCGATGCCAGAGCTGCGGCGACATCGTCCCTCGACATGCCCAGATGGACGCCCTTGGCTTCAAACAGACCCAGATACTCGGCAGTGGACGACGGCATGACGTCATCCGAAGGGGGCGGCGGGTTGGCGGCAGCCTGCTTTTCGGCCTCGATCACTTTGGCATAGTCCTCGGCTGAATAGCCTTGGTCCTTGCCCTTGCACCCGGCGAGGGCAGCCAGGATTGCTGCTGCGATGATGACCCGCTTCATTGGTCATCTCCGGCCGGGGTATTGGCCAGTCGATTCAGTTCGGCGATCTCTTCGGCGGTGTAGCCGTCCGGACGCCTCTCGCTGTGGTGATGGATGGTGGCGAAGAGCGCCGGGATCTTCTCCGGCTCGGGTGCGGGCTTGGCCTTGTCGTCGTCGGGCGTGGTCATAATGGCGGTCACCTTAGGTTCCAGTGGGCCACCGGCCTCCCCGCTCAAGGCGACCGAGACAACGAGCGACGTCGGTATTCTTTTTATGGAATAAACTTGGCCGTCCAGCGACGTCAACGCTGGGGCGATGGACATCCGGGTTGTGTTGGGAAGGAATGTGAGGCGGCTTCGCCTCGCCGCAGGCCTGACCCAAGAGCAGTTGTCCGACCGCTGCGATTTCGACCAGCGCTACATCAGCGAACTCGAACGAGGGTTGCGAAACCCCGCAATCCTCAGCGTCCACGAAATCGCCGTGGCCCTTGGCACGAGCGCTGTTGCCCTCATCACCCCGGACGTGGACGGCGACCCCGAAGGCTGATCATCGGCCTCGTGGAGGTCAGATGGCGTCGTCGAACGAGCCCACACGCTCGCAGCTATTCCTCGCCGCCGTGGGCGAACGGGTGATGTTGTTCCGGGAGACAGCCTGCCTCAGCCCGCAGACGCTGGCGTCGAGGACCGGCGTGTCGGTCGCCTATGTAAGGCGGCTGGAGATGGGACGGGCTGATCCGAGCCTGACAAAGCTAGAGCGGATCGCTACGGCCTTGAGCACCACCGTTCAGGAACTTCTTGACGTCGATGGTGAGGAGCTGGGGATGGCGGCCAACCACCGTTCACCGGACTCCTCGCATAGGTAGAATCGGCCCATGATACGTTTCCTAAAGGAGAAGACCATGAGCAAGCCGCAAGATCGAATGGTGTCCCAACGTCCTGATGGCACTTGGGCGAACACTCGAAACGACGCCGATAAAGCGTCGAGCCTGCATGACACTCAGGCCGAGGCAATCGCCGCTGGCAAAGGCATGTTGGCCAGACAGGGTGGTGGCGAGATTTCGATCCAAGGACGGGACAACAAGATCCGAGCCAAGGATACGGTCAAACCGGGCAACGACCCCAAAAAGACAAAGGGTTGAGCTCGTGACCTATCATGATTTCGGTAAGTCAAACTCAGCAATATCCACGGGTCGGTCGCGGGTAGCTAGGTTTTGATGCCTATAGATTTCGTCTATACTGTATAGTAAGTGGTGCCGCTTAGGTGACTCGAACACCTGACCCCATCATTACGAATGATGTGCTCTACCAGCTGAGCTAAAGCGGCCTGCTATACTTACTCTACTTTAATCTACACTAACCGTGAAACCCGGCTGGAAAAACCACTCATTACGAATGATGTGCTCTACCAGCTGAGCTAAAGCGGCCTCTGGCGACCGGGGCGAGGGCCCACGGCGCGAGGTGCGCTCTTTATACGGGACGCGGGGCCTTGCCAAGCGCCTCGATCAGGCTGTTTTCATCCGGGTGGGCGGCGATGCGGATTTCGGTGAAGCCCGAGGCGCGGATCGGTTCGGCGACAGCGGGCGAAAGGGCCACGGCGATCCGGTTCGCCAGAGCGGCCGGCGGCGCCCTCCGGGCCAGGGCCTCGGCTGCACGGGCGGACTGCAGCAGGACGATGTCGAAGGCTTCAGGGACGGGCGCCGCGCTCTCGACGGTGCGATAGACGGCCAGCGATCGTGTCGGGACCCGACCGGCCAGCAGCACGGTCAGATCCGCCGCCGGCTGTTCGGCGCCCGGGACCAAGAGAGCGCCCTTGCGGCCGCTCCAGTCCCGCGCGATCCGTTCGGCGAGGGCCGCCGCGTCGCCCCCGGCCGAGAGGACATCCGTGAAGCCCTTGCGCCGCGCCGCCCCGGCGGTGCGATCCCCGACGGCGAAGACCGGCCAGTCGCGGCGCGGGGTCAGGTCAGCGAAGGCCAGGCCGTTGACGCTGGTGAAGGCCAGGGCCGCGACGTCGTCCAGCGAGACCTCTGGCGCGGAAAAAGCCGGATCGAGGGCCAGCAGGGGGGAGACCACGGCCTCATATCCCGCATCACGGACACGGTCGGCGAGGCGGTCGGCGCCGGGCGCCGTGCGGGTGATCCAGACGATCGGCCCGGATGCGCTCACGCCGGGTCCAACGACTCGGGGGCCACTTCCTGATCGCCCGCCGCCACATGGACCTCATGGCCGAGCGTCTGGCCGAGCGCATGGGCCGCGGCCTCGGCGTCGGCGGCGTGGATGTCGCCGAGCGTCCCGGACCGGCGCCAGCGGGCCGAGCCGTCGGGGCTCAGCATCTCGGTCGTCAGCAGCAGATGGCCGTTGCCGAAGGTCGCATGGGCCCCGACCGCCGTGCGGCAGGACCCTTCCAGTGCAACCATCGCTCCGCGCTCGGCCGCGACGGCCAGGGCCGTCATCGGATGGTTGAGGGCGGCGATCCAGCGGGCGTGCTTTTGCGCCTCCTCATCCCCGTCGCGGGTCTGGATAGCCAGAGCGCCCTGCCCCGGGGCTGGCAGGAAACGATCCAGCGACAGCCGCTCGCGGATGACTTCGGACAGGCCCAGCCGGTTCAGCCCGGCAGTGGCCAGAAGGATGGCGTCGAACTCCCCGTCAGCCAGCCGCTTCAGCCGGGTGTCGACATTGCCGCGCAGCATCTGGATGTCGAGGTCGGGCCTGAGCGCCAGGGCCTGGGCCTGACGCCGCAGCGAGGCCGTGCCGAACCGGGCTCCGGCGGGCAGGTCGTCGAAGGACGCATACTGGTGGCTGATGAAGGCGTCCGAGGCGTCTTCACGCTCGGGGATGGCGGCGATGCGCAGGCCCTTCGGCTGTTCGGCCGGGACGTCCTTCATCGAATGGATGGCGACATCGACGCGGCCATCCAGAAGGGCCTCCTCGATTTCCTTGGTGAACAGGGCCTTGCCCCCGATCTCCAGCAGGCGGCGGTCCTGAACCCGGTCGCCGGTGGTGACGATCTCGACCAGCGGAACCTGTTCGATCGACAGGTCCATGGCGGCGGCGATGGCGCGCTGCATCATGCCCGACTGGGCCAACGCCAGCTTCGAACGCCGGGTGCCGATGCGAATGACAGGGGACGCTGAAGTCATGTGGGCGTTGCGCAGGCCTTGTGGGGTCGCTACCTCGACCCGATGAGTATCGGCGCGGACTATAGCAGCGGGAACCACCCGGCAACCGAGGGCCAATTGCCCAAGGGCGATCTGGTCGTCCTCGGGCTGGAGACCAGTTGCGACGAGACGGCGGCCTCGGTCGTGCGGCTGACGCCGGACGGGACCGCGACGGTCCTGTCCTCGGTCGTCCATTCCCAGATTGACGACCACGCGGCCTTCGGCGGGGTCGTGCCCGAGATCGCGGCGCGCAGCCATGTCGAGATGATCGCCGGCGTGACCGAACGCGCCATGACCGAGGCCGGTCTGGGCTATGGCGAACTGGACGGCGTCGCGGCCACGGCGGGACCGGGTCTGGTCGGTGGCGTCATGGTCGGCCTGAGCTTCGGCAAGGCGGCGGCCCTGGCGCGCGGCCTGCCCTTCGTGGGGGTCAACCATCTGGAGGGCCACGCGGTCTCGGCCCGGCTGGGCGCGCCGGTGGCCTATCCCTTCCTGCTGCTGCTCGTCTCGGGCGGCCATTGCCAGCTTCTGGAGGTGCGTGGGATCGGCGACATGAGCCGGCTCGGCACCACCATTGACGACGCCGCCGGCGAGGCCTTCGACAAGATCGCCAAGGCCATGGGGCTGGGCTACCCGGGCGGGCCGGCGCTGGAGAAGCTGGCCGCCTCGGGCGACGGCTCGCGCTTCGACCTGCCGCGCGCCCTGCTGGGCCGCAAGGACTGCGATTTCTCCTTCTCGGGGCTCAAGACTGCCGCCTCGCGTCTGGCCCAGACCGTGGAGACCGATCAGGACCGCGCCGATCTGGCCGACGCCGTCCAGTCCGCCATCGCCCGCCAGCTGGCAGAGCGCTCCGAGCGGGCGATGAAGGATTATGCGGAGAAGCACGAGCACCGGCTGTTCGTGGTGGCCGGGGGCGTGGCGGCCAACAGGACGGTGCGGTCGACGCTGGAAGCCGTGGCCGCGAAGCAGGGCTTTTCCTTCCTCGCGCCGCCCATGGCCTATTGCACCGACAATGCCGCGATGATCGCCCTGGCGGGCGCCGAGCGGCTGCAACTGGGGCTGACCTCGGACATTGATACAGCCGCCCGGCCGCGTTGGCCGCTGGACGAAGCGCGCGCCTTGGCCGATCCTGTCCACCCCGCGGGCCGCAAGGGCGCGAAAGCGTAGGAAACACGCATGGAATTTCGATCTGCGGGCGTGATCGGCGCCGGCGCCTGGGGCACGGCCCTGGCGCAGGTGACAGGCTGGGCGGGGCTCGACACCCTGCTGCAGGCGCGCGAGCCCGAGGTGGTCGAAAGCATCCGCGAGCGACGTATCAATGAGGCCTTCCTGCCGGGCGTCGTGCTGGACGACCACGTCAACGTCACCCCCGACATCGCCGATCTGGCCGCCTGCGACCTGATTCTGGCTGTGCCCCCGGCCCAGCACCTGCGCTCGGTGATGACGGCCTTCGCCGCCCATTATCGCCCGGGCGTGCCCATCGTCCTCTGTTCCAAGGGCATCGAGCGCGGCTCACTGAAGCTGATGACCGATGTGCTGGCGGAATCGATCCCGGGCGCGACGGTCGCGGTCCTGTCGGGGCCGAGCTTCGCCGCCGACGTGTCGCGCGGCCTGCCGACGGCCGTCACCCTCGCCTGCGCCGACGCGGCTCTCGGCGAAGAACTGATGTGGACCCTGTCGGCGCCCGGTTTCCGGCCCTATCTGGCCACCGACCTGATCGGCGCCGAGGCGGGCGGGGCGCTGAAGAATGTTCTGGCCATCGCCTGCGGCATCGTCGAGGGCCGGGGTCTGGGCCGCTCGGCCCACGCCGCCCTGATCACCCGGGGCTTCGCCGAGATGACCCGTCTGGCCGTGGCGTTGGGCGGCGAGGCGGAAACGGTGGCGGGGCTGTGCGGTCTCGGCGATCTCGTCCTGACCTGCTCCAGCCCGCAGTCGCGCAACATGAGCCTGGGTCTGGCCCTCGGTCAGGGCCAGACGGTCGAACAGGCGTTGGCCGGCAAGCGTTCGGTCGCCGAGGGCTATGAGAGCGCGCCCGCCGTCCGGGATCTGGCCCGCAAGCTGGGCGTCGAGACCCCGATCTGCGAGGCCGTCGCCGCCGTTCTGGCTGGAGAAACCACCGTCGACGTGGTCATCGACGGCCTGCTGTCGCGCCCGCTCAAGGTCGAGCGCAATTGAGCGAAGAGGCGGCTGAAGCGCCGACGGAGCGCAAACGCGTCTGGACCACCCCGCCGAACGTCACCCTCGGCCTGATCGACGACATCGCCGAGCCGGGGTCACGCGGCTATGTGCTTCAGATCGGCGAGGCCTTCTTCCACGGCTTCGTGGTCAGGAAGGGCGGTGAGGTCGCGGGCTGGATCGATCGCTGCCCGCACGCGGGTTTCCCGATAGCCATCCAGATGGATCGCTATCTGACGCCTGACGGCGCGCTCATCCTATGCGGCTGGCACGGGGCGGTGTTCGAGCCGATCAGCGGCAAATGCGTCGGCGGACCGTGCGCAGGCGGAAAACTGTCGCCCTGGCCCGTGAAGGTCGAGGGCGGAATCCTGCGCACGGCCTGAAGGGGCTTTAGCCCTCTTCTTCGCCGCCGAAGGCCTCATCAACCTCGTCTTCGGTGATGCGCTTGGAGGGATCGCCCGGCTGGCCGAGGTTCTGTTCCTCGGTGCCGTCGCCCAGCATGCCGGGGTGCGGATCGGTATCCTTCGGGTCAGCCATGATCGTCATCCTGTTGGAGGAGACTCGACAACGCCGCGTCGACCCCGGCGTTCCGGGGCAGGAAGGTTACTTCTTCAGCCGACGCGCATTGGCCAGGGCGGTGTCGTGGATCGGCTTCAGCGCCTCGGCCTGGGCCTTCAGGAGTTCGGTGTTCAGGGTCAGCATCTGGCCGGCGGCCCGGCCCCACCAGCCCATGGCGTAGTCATACTGGGCGGCGGCGAAGGCCTGGGGCGTGGCGGCGGCGGCCATGGCGGTCGCGGCCTTGCCCGCATGGCCCAGCTCTTCCATCGCCGACTGCGACAGCCGCCCGCCGACATCGCCGAGGTTCTTGCTGAGAGACGCGGCGGCCTCGGACAGGGCCTCGGTCTTTTCCGAACCCATCAGGGCGATCTCGGTCAGGTCGGCCCGGGTCGGGTCGGCCATCCCGGCGGCAAGGATTTCCAGCCGGGCCACGATGACGTCGCCGGCTGCCTTCATCATCTCACCACCCGCGACGGCCGTCGTCGCCGCCGAACGGGCGTTGGTCGCGGCGCGCCGGCTGTCAGCCAGGAATTTGTCGAGCAGGTTTTCGGTCATGGTTTCAGTCGTGCGCCCCCCGGAGACCATGAGCAAGCGATCTTAAGGCAGGGTTTCGTTCGAAAACTCGGCGACGTCCCGCAGCAGGGCCGGAATCGCCAGGTCGATGATGCGCTGACCCTTCTCGGGGCTGGCCTGGGCCGGGTCCGAACCGATACGGCCATCCGGGAAGCGGGCGCGGTAGTCCAGGGCGTCGCGGATCGGGCCATTGGGGGCGATCTTCGGGCTGTAGTCGGCGGTCTTGATCCGGTCCGGATAGGCGGCCTGGGTCACGGCGATCTCGGAAGGCGTCGCATGCATGCCGTGGCCGGTCGGGAACAGGGAGTTGCACAGCCCCATGACGCCGGGAAGGTCCCACCAGTTCCTCAGCTTGAGCACCATCGGCGGATGCTCCTCGACGAAGGACCATTCGGCATAGATTTCCGAAAAGGTCGCCTCGATGGTGGCGACATTGCCGCCGTGGCCGTTGAGGAAATAGATCCGCTCGAAGCCGTGGCGGCTCAGCGAGGAAACCCAGTCGGTGATCGCGGCCATGAATGTCGAGGGGCGGAGCGAGATGGTGCCGGCGAAGGCCAGATGATGCTGGGCCATGCCGATGTTGAAGGTCGGGGCGACGACCAGGCTGTCATCGGTCTTCTCGGCCGCGTGGGCGATGATCTCGGGACAGAGCCAGTCGGTGCCCAGAAGTCCGGTCGGGCCGTGCTGTTCGTTGGAGCCGATGGGGATGACCACTGTCTTCGTCTGCTTCAGACGGGCGTCGATTTCGGGCCAGGAGGACAGGTGGATCAGCATGGTTCGGACTCCGACGCGACAGCAAGTGCGCGCCTTGTATCAGACCCCGGACGGTTCGCGCGATTTCAGCGCAACGATTTCTCCGTCCCGGCGGTTGGCGAAGGCCCAAGCCTCCTCTACCCCTGCGAACAGCCATGACCCATCCTTCATCGCCCTTGCCCGCGGAAGTCGACGTCGCCGTGATCGGCGCCGGATCGGCCGGAATCGCGGCGGCGCGGCGGCTGGCGAAAGCGGGGGTCTCCGTCATCGTTCTGGAGGCGCGCGACCGGATCGGCGGCCGGGCCCACACCGTGCACCGGCGGCTGACCCAGCATCGCGGCGGCAGCCTCGACCTGCCGCTCGACATGGGTTGCGGGTGGCTGCATTCGGCCGATGAAAATCCCCTCGTCGCCGAGACGCGCGAGAACGGCCTGACCGTCGATGAGACCCCGCCGCCGTGGAACCAGGCCGCCTTCGGCATGTCGGTGGACGAGCGCGCGGCCTATCGCGCCGCCTATGACGCTTTCGACGAGCGGGTGGAGGCGGCCGTGGCGCGTGGCGAGGACCGGCCCGCGGCGGACTTCTTCGCTCCGGCCGACACCGCTGAAGGTCGCTGGAACGGCCGGATGGACGCCCTGTCCGGCGCCCTGAACGGGGCCAAATTCGCCGAAGTCTCGACCGTCGACTACGACGCCTACCGCGACACGGGGGTGAACTACCGGGTGCTGGAGGGCTACGGGACCCTGATCTCGACGCTCGGACGCCCCGTCCCCGTGGTGCTGGACTGCCCGGTCGGAAAGATCGACCGGACCGGACCGCTGATGAAGGTCGAGACCCTGCGTGGGGCGGTGCTGGCGAAGACGGTGGTCCTGACCGTCCCGACCAATCTGATCGCATCCGAGGCCATCCGCTTCGATCCGCCTTTGCCGCAGACGGTCGAGGCGGCGGCGGGCCTGCCGCTGGGTCTGGCCTCCAAGGTCCATATGGCGGTCGACATTCCCGAGGACTTCCCGAAGGACGGCCAGCTCTGGGGCCGCAGCGATACGGCCCAGACCGCCGCCTATCATCTGCGTCCCTTCGGTCGACCGGTGATCGAGGCCTATTTCGGTGGCGACCTGGCCTGGGGGCTGGAGGCCGAGGGCGAGGCCGCCTTCTTCGACTTCGCCGTCAGCGAGCTGGTCGACCATCTGGGCTCGGACTTCAAACGGCGGCTGACGCCCCTGACCACCTCGATGTGGGGCGCCGAGACCTGGTCGCGCGGCGCCTATTCCCACGCCCTGCCCGGCCATGCCGGCGACCGCGCCCGGCTGAGCCATCCGGCCGAGAGCCGCCTGTTCGTCGCCGGCGAGGCCACGGCGCCGCATTTCTTCGGCACCTGCCACGGCGCCTGGATGGAGGGCGAACGCGCCGCGCTTCAGGCCATGGCGGCGCTCGGCGTGGACCGCTGGCTGTCGGAGCCGCGGGAAGAGCAGTGAAGGCGCCTGTGAAGCCGAAGGCCGCGGCAAAGAGTAAATCGAAGGCCAAACCCGCCCCCAAACGCCCGTCCATCATGACCGGCGCGGCCATCCCGACCCTGGCCTGGCCGCCGGACGAGGACCGGGTCGAGGAGATCTTCGAGCGCTTGGCCCGGGTCATGCCCGAGCCGAAGACCGAGCTGAATTTCTCCAACCCCTATACGCTGGTGGTCGCCGTCGCCCTGTCGGCCCAGGCGACCGACGTCTCGGTCAACAAGGCCACCGACAGGTTGTTCGCGATCGCCGATACGCCTGAGAAGATGCTGGCGCTCGGGGAAGAGGGACTGGTCCCCTATATCGCGTCGATCGGCCTCTATCGCGGCAAGGCGAAGAACGTCGTCGCCCTGAGCCGGATCGTGATGGAAGAGCATGGCGGCGAGGTCCCCCTGACCCGCGAGGCGCTGCAGGCCCTGCCCGGCGTCGGGCGAAAGACGGCCAGTGTCGTCCTGAACGAACTGGGCATTGAGGCCGCCATCGCCGTTGACACCCATGTCTTCCGCGTCTCGCACCGCCTCGGCCTCGCCAATGCGCCGACGCCTGACAAGGTCGAGGCCCAGCTGTTCCGCGTCGTGCCCGAGGCCTTCCTGCCCAAGGCTCACCACTGGCTGATCCTGCATGGCCGCTACACCTGCACGGCGCGCAAGCCCAACTGCCTCGGCTGCATCATCTCGGACCTGTGTCCGTCCCGGGCCGGTCTGGTGGCCATGGGTGAGGCGCGTCAGGCCTGAAGCCGCGCCCGAACCGCCTCGGCAAAGCCGGCGCCCGCTCTCGGGTCGTTCTTCAAGTAGAAGTCGGGCTCGATCAGTTCGGCCTCCATGAGCACCCAGCGGCCCTCCTTGTCGCGGGTCATGTCGATCCGGGCGTAGAGCAGGGGCTCCTCGATGGCGGCCAGCACCTGCCGCGCCAGAGCCATGGCCTCGGCCGAGGGCTCGACCGGGACATAGGTCCCGCCGAACTGGACCTGAATGCGGAAGTCGCCGGGGACGGGGGTCTTGTTGACCGCATGGCTGAACTTTCCGCCGAAGAAGAGCAGCGAGGTTTCGCCCTCGCTGGCGATGGCCGGCAGATAGGGCTGAATCATCGCGGCGCCGTCGGGGGCGTCAGCCAGGGCCTCGCCGCGCCTGAGCCGCAGGGTCTTCCACGCCCCGCCCGAGACGGTCGGCTTGATCACCAGTTCCTCGGCGCCGAAGGCGTCGAAGGCCGCCGCGACAGCGGCCTCGGTGACCCGGTCGGTGAAACGCGTCGGCGGGATGGGCACGCCCTTCGCCTCCAGCCGCGCCAGATAGGATTTGTCGGAATTCCACCCCAGCACCGAGGCTGGATTGGCCAGAGGCACGCCCGCCTCGGTCCAGGTCTTCACCGCCCGCATGAAACGGTCGTGGTCGCGGTGATAGCCCCAGAGCAGCACGGGCAGGACCAGCGGGAACCGCGTCAGGGCGCCGGCCTCCTCGATATGATCGACCCAGCTCTCGGGCACGGCGACGATGTCGGCCCCGGCCAGGGCGCCTTCCAGACGCGCCAGCACCTGGGGCCACTGGCCGCGATAGGAGGAATCGGCGGGATCAGGGGTCAGGATGGCGATGGTGGTCATGGCGCGGGTATAGCGGAGCCGACATGCTCGGGAAACGCATAAGCATGTCCTTATATGTTTCGCATGACACCCTTCGCCGGGTCGGCTAAGGGGCGAATATGACCCAAGCCCAATATGATGTCTGCGCCGTCGGAAACGCCATTGTCGACGTGCTGAGCCCCTGCGACGACGCCTTCCTGGTCGCCCAGTCCCTGACGCCTGGCTCGATGCAGCTGGTCGACGAGGACCAGAGCGCCGCCCTTTACGACGCCATGGCGGCGGGCGTGGAGGCCTCGGGCGGTTCGGCGGGCAACACCGTCGCCGGCGTCGGCTCCTTCGGCGGCAAGGCGGCCTATATCGGCAAGGTCGCGCCCGATACGCTGGGCGGCGTCTTCACCCACGACATCCGCGCCTCGGGCGTGCATTTCGACACCGCCGCGCTGGAAAACGGCGCCGGCACCGGCCGCTGCCTGATCAACGTCACGCCCGACGGTCAGCGCACCATGTGCACCTTCCTGGGCGCCGCCAACCAGCTTGAGGTCGCCGATATCGACGCGGCCCTGATCGCCGACAGCGCCATCGTCTATCTGGAAGGCTATCTGTTCGACCCGGCCCCGGCCCGCGCCGCCTTCGAGGCCGCCGCCGCCGCCGCGCACAAGGCGGGCCGCAAGGTCGCCATCACCCTGTCCGACACCTTCGTCGTCGCCCGTTGGCGCGCCGAGCTGCTGGCCTTCATCGAAGCCTCGGCCGACATCGTCCTGGCCAATGAAGGAGAACTGGGCGCCCTGTTCGAAACCGAAGACTTCGACGCCGCCGCCACGAAGCTGGCCGCCATGGTCGAGGTCGCCGCCGTCACGCGCGGCGCCGACGGTTCGGTGATCATCAAGGGCGATGAACGCGTCGCCGTCGCCGCCTTCCCGGTCGACAAGGTGGTCGACACCACAGGCGCCGGCGACCAGTACGCCGCCGGCTTCCTGCTGGGTCTGGCGCGCGGCCTGTCGCTGGCCGACGCCGGCAAACTGGGTTCGCTGGCCGCCTCGGAAGTCATCGCCCACTGGGGCCCGCGCCCGATGGTCAAGCTGGACGCCCTGGCGACCGAGAAGAGCCTGACGCTTTCCTAGGCGCAGGCGCTCCGGCAGAGGGTTAGCCGTCGGTCAGCTTTGCGGGGGCAGCCGCGAGGCGCCGGCGGTGATCTTGCAGAAATTTTCGGTCTGGGGTTGGCCCGTCTGTGCGCCCGTGGAGGCCAGGATGCCGCCGCGGGCCTGACACTCGGCCGCCAGCTTCTCCGTACGTTCGGCATAGCTCCCCTCCGTAGGATGGGTGGTGGCGCAGGCCGACAGGGCGGTTGCAGCGGCGAGACCGATCAGCAGGGGGGCGATGAGGGAATGACGCATGGATCCAGCTCCGTGAGACAGGGTGTCAACGTCCCAGCCTGTGCCCCGTTGCTGTCCAGATCAAGGGGGTCAGGTCGTGTCCGCTGGCGAACACAGGCCGGATGCGGCTCGCATAACGCGGCGCTTGCGCCTATCTGTTGTCCATGACCTTCAGACCGACGACGATCGAACGTGCGTATGAACTGGCCCGGAGCGGCGCCTGCCGCACCGTTGGAGACATCAAGGCGAAGCTGCAGGCCGAGGGCCACGAGCGGGTCCAGGACCGGCTGTACGGCGGCTCCCTGACCTCAGCCCTGCGCAAGCTGTGCGTCGAGCACTACGTCGCCCCGGAAGGCGACGACGCGCCCGCGTCAGCCGTCGCCGAGGATGAGGACGCGGCCTGAGCCGGACCCCCGCACAGAGCCAGAAAATTCAACGCCTTGTTTCGGCGCCCATTCGGGCGCATAAGCCTGCTCGTCGATCTCTCTGCGTAACGCCCCTCTCTTTGCGAACGCACCGAGTTTCCAGGCCTTTCCCATTCAGAACCGACAGGCCCCGCGCGCTGTTGCACGTGGCCAATCGCTAGCGGAGGTCCTGAAAATGGCTACCGGCACTGTCAAATGGTACAACTCCACCAAGGGTTACGGCTTCATCGAGCCTTCGGACGGCGGCAAGGACGTCTTCGTCCACGTCTCGGCTGTTGAAGGCGCTGGCCTGAACGGCCTGAACGAAGGTCAGACGATTTCCTACGAAGTCGAACGCGACCGTCGCACCGGCAAGGAATCGGCCGGTCAACTGAAGGCCGCCGAATAGTCTTATCGACTGTTCGACTGAATTCGCGGGGCCGGTGGGAAACCACCGGCCCCGTTTTCATATCCGGAAGGCGGCGCCCTTGCCGCCTCCCGCCGCCCCGCGTAATGGCCGAGCCATGTTCGGCCTCGCCAATCCCGAGCGCTTCATGCGCTTCACCGGCCCCCTGACCCCCTGGCTGTGGGGCGTGGCAACCGTTCTTCTGGCCGTCGGGGTCTGGCTGTCGTTCACTGCGCCCGGCGACTATCAGCAGGGCGACACGGTCCGCATCATGTTCGTCCATGTGCCGGCCGCATCACTGGGTACGATGGTCTATGCGGCCCTTGGCGTTTCCAGCTTCTTCGCCCTCGTCTTCCGCCACCCGCTGGCCGATGCCGCCGCCCGCGCGGCCGCCCTGCCCGGCGCGGCCTTCACCGCGCTCGCCCTGATCACCGGCTCTCTCTGGGGCCAGCCGATGTGGGGGACCTGGTGGGTCTGGGACGCGCGGCTGACGAGTGTGCTGGTCCTGTTCCTCTTCTACCTCGGATACATGGCCCTGCGTTCCGCCATCGACGATGAGCAGAAGGCCGCGCGCGCCGCCGCCGTCCTCGGGCTGGTCGGGCTGATCAACCTGCCGATCGTGAAATTCTCCGTGGACTGGTGGAATACCCTGCACCAGCCGGCGTCCCTGCTGCGCGACGGAGGATCCAGTCTGGCGCCGGTCTTTCTGTGGCCCCTGCTGACCATGATGGCGGCCTATGCGGCCCTGTTCCTGGCGGTCTGGCTGACGTCGATCCGTACAGAGATCGTACGACGTCGTGTCATGTCCCTGCGCGCCCGCGCCGCTTTGGAGGCCTGAGAATGCTCGACCTCGACATGACCCCCTACGCCGCCTTCGTCTGGCCCGCCTGGGGGATCAGCGCACTCGTGCTGGCCGCCCTCGTCGCCCGCGCCGTGATCGCCTCGCGACGCTGGAAGCGGGAGCTGAAAAAGCTCGAGAACGAGCAGACCCGCGCTCAAGTCGCGCAAAGCGCGGTAGCGCCAGAATGACGCGCTGGCTGGCGGTGATCCCGCTCGTCGTTCTCGCTGCCCTGGCCGTGCTGTTCGTCGGCTGGTCGCTGAGGCACGACCCGACCTACAAGCCCGACGCCGCCGTCGGCCAGATGGCGCCGGAGACCATTCTTCCGCTCCTCAACGGTTCGGTCGCGGGACCGTCCAATGTCGACCTGAGAACCGTCGCGATGGGCCGCCCGGTCATCGTCAACATGTTCGCCAGCTGGTGCGCGCCCTGCCGGGTCGAACATCCGAAACTGATGGCGCTCAAGGCCCGGGGCGTGCGCGTCATCGGCGTCGCCTACAAGGACGAGCCCGAGGCCACGGCCAAGATGCTGGAGGATCTCGGCAACCCGTTCGACATGGTGCTGGTCGACCATGAGGGCCGGGCCGGGCTGGATCTCGGCATCTCCGGCGTGCCCGAGAGCTTCGCGGTCGACCGCACCGGAAAGATCGTCGCCAAATCGTCCGGACCGCTGGTCACCGACGCCGACGTCGAACGGCTGGTTGCGGCGCTCAACTAGGCGCTCTCCACAGAGAGGTTAACCGCGTTAACCTTTTTTCGAGAGATTTCGTTAACCTTGTCGGCATGAGCGCGATTCGTCCCGACCTGCCCGCTGTCCAGCCCCAGACTTCCGGGTCTTCCTCGCTGCGTCAGGCTCAGGCCGCCTTCTTCCGCGCGGCGCTCGGCGAGGTTCAGGCGACGCAGGTCCAGACCACGCCGGTGCGCACCACCGCGGTCCAGCCCCAGACCACCGAGCCGGCGTCATCCGCAGGCGGACGGTCGCTGCGCCCCGGCAGCCTCCTCGATATCAAGGTCTAGAAGAAGATCACTCGGCCGGTTCGAGAACCGGCTTGGCCTTCTTGATCTTGGGCGTCTTCTTTACCCCGCCCTCGGCCGCCTTGCGGGCCAGCTTCTCGGCGCGCTTGGCTTCCTTGGCCGCCTTCTTGAGCGCTTTGGCCTCGGCCTTGGCCAGATCGGGGGCCTCGTCGGCCGCATTGGCCAGATCGGCCAGCAGCTCCAGGAAACCGTCGCGCTTGCCCTTGGGCAGCAGGGCCATGATCCGCTTGTCGGCGGCCTCGACCCGGGGGCGGGCGCTTTCCAGCAACGCCAGACCGGCCTCGGACAGACGCACTGCCTTGGCGCGGGCGTCGACGGTCGAGCGTTCGCGTTCCAGCAGGCCCTTGGTGGTCATGCGCGAGACCAGATCGGCGAGGGTCGAGCGGTCGATGCCGGTGGCCCGGACGAGATCCGTCTGGGTCAGGCCCGATTTCGCCGCCACGGCCTCCATGACCGCGAACTGGCGCTGGGTCGGGCCGTCAGCGCCGGCCTCCTCGGAATAGATGTCGAGCGCCAGCTGCAGCACGCGGTGCATCAGGTGGCTGGGCGACTCTGCGAGCGTCCCCAGACGTTTGGACGACTTGCCGGACTTCACCATGGTCGTACTCCCCAGGAAGCTGGTCAGAGGCGTTATGCCGCCTCTACCGTGGACGGAGGGTTATCAGCGTGGCTTTACGGTTTGACGACATTCCGGCGTTGGCGCCTCGCGCCGGCGCTATGCTCGGCTCGCGGAGCCTCGCGACTTGAGCGCCAATCGGACGGTCATTTGCTGTCAAAGCCCGGTATCCGGCGAGGTTGGGCCGGGTTCTTCGTCCTTGATCATATGCTTCATGATGTAGGGAATCTGGAACAGGCCGAAGACGCAGGCGAGGATCCACAGGCCGACGCGGAACTGGACCCAGACGGCGTCCGGCTGGGTGCGCCAGACGAACTCATTGGCGATGGCGATGGCCGCGAAATACAGGCCGTAGCGCAGGGTCAGGACCCGCCAGGCCTGATCCGTGACGTGGATGGCCTCGCCCAGCAGATATTTGAACGGCGACTTGTTCAGCGGAAGCGAGCCCAGCAGGACGATCGCCAGCATGGCGTTCTGCACCGTCAGCTTGATCTTGATGATGCTCTCGTCGTGGAAAAAGATCGTCAGACCACCGAAGACCAGGGCGAAGGCGCCGGTGATCAGGGGCAGGGGGGCGAAACGCTTCTCGACCCAGTATCCGACCGCGAGCGCCACGGCCGAGGCGATGCACAGCACCCAGGTCGCCTTGATCATGTCGCGGGTGATGAAATAGGCGGCGGCGAAACACAGCAGGGCGCCGAAGTCGACGGCCTGACGGATCCACTGCGGACGTTTGGCTTCAGGCACGGTCTGGTCGGTCATTCTCAGTCCTCGAGCCCGACCAGCGAGCGGGAAAAGGCGCGGGCGTCGAAGGGCTGCAGATCCTCGATCCCCTCGCCGACGCCGATCAGTTTCAGCGGCGCGTCGGAGGCCTGGGCCACCGGCACCAGAACCCCGCCGCGCGCCGTGCCGTCCAGCTTGGTCATGACGATGCCCGAGACATAAGCGGCCCGGCCGAAAATCTGTTCCTGGGCCAGGGCGTTGCGGCCGACGGTCGCGTCCAGCACCAGCAGGGTCTCATGCGGGGCGTCCGGATCGATCTTCTTCAGCACCCGAACGATCTTGAGCAGTTCGTCCATCAGGGCGGACTTGTTCTGCAGCCGGCCGGCGGTGTCGATCAGGACGACGTCGTAGTTCTCGGCCCGCGCCTTGGTGTAGGCGTCGAAGGCCAGACCGGCCGGATCGGCGCCGTCGCGGCGGCTTTCGAAATCGGCGCCCGAACGCTCGGCCCAGACCTTGAGCTGTTCGCGGGCCGCGGCGCGGAAGGTGTCGCCGGCAACGATCATGACCTTGGCGCCCTTGCCGGTCAGGTCGGCGGCGATCTTGCCGAGCGTCGTGGTCTTGCCCGATCCGTTCACGCCCACGAACAGGACGACGTACGGCTTGATGCCCTCCGACAGCGGATCGAACACGGCCTGACGCGGCAGCAGTTCAGCGGCGACGGCCTCGGCCAGGGCCTCCTTGACCTCGCGCTCGTCCGACACCTTGCCGAAGCGCAGATCGCGGAAGCGGGCGACGATCCGGTCGGTCGCGGCCGGGCCCAGATCGCTCTCCAGCAGATGTTCCTCCAGCCGGTCCAGCGCCGCCTGATCGAGGGGCTCCTTGACCAGGCCGCCGACGACCGTCTCGGTGATCTGTTTGGACGAGCGGGCCAGACCGTCGGACAGACGCTGGAACCAGCCCTTTTTCGGCGTATCGTTCATGGATACGGCTTTAGCGGTCCCGCCTTCTCAGGTCACGGACTAACATAGCCGCAGTTGGCGGAGCCGGGACTTTGGCTCTATATGAGCATAAGATCCCGAAGGACTACGCCTTGGCCGAACCCCACGCCTTCCATTCCAGCCGCACCCACGGCTTCGTCCGCGTCGCCGCCGCGACCCCGGTCGTGCACATCGCCGACCCGAAATCCAACGCCGAAGAGCATATCGCCCTGATCCGTCAGGCGGCCGAACAGGGCGTCGATCTGATCGTCTTCCCCGAGCTCAGCCTCAGCGCCTACGCCATCGACGACCTGCATCTGCAGGCGGCGTTGCTGGACGAGGTGGAGCGGCAGATCCACGACGTCGCCAATGTCACCGCCGAGACGGGCGTGATCTCGGTCATCGGCGCGCCGCTGCGCAGCGGGGACCGGCTCTACAACTGCGCCATCGTGCTGGGCGAGGGGCGGGTTCTGGGCGTCGTGCCCAAGACCTATCTGCCGAATTACCGGGAATATTACGAAAAGCGCTGGTTCAGCCCGGCCGACGATCATCTGCCCGACCTCGGCGGCGAGTGGGGCGCATTCGGCACGCGACTGATCTTCGCGGCCGAGAACCGGCCCGGCTTCGTCTTCGGCGTCGAGATCTGCGAAGACTACTGGGCGCCCGTGCCGCCCTCGACGCGGCAGGCGCTGGCGGGAGCCCGCATCCTGCTCAACCTGTCGGCGTCCAATGTCGTCATCGGCAAGTCCGACGACCGGGCCATGCTGTCGGCCAGTCAGTCGGCGCGGGGCATGGCGGCCTATGTCTTCACCGCCTCGGGCTGGGGCGAAAGCACCACCGACCTGGCCTGGGACGGTCAGGCGACGGTCCATGAGCTCGGCGCGAAACTGGCCGAGGGGCCCCGGTTCGCGATGGAGTCCCATCTGACCGTCGCCGATGTCGACGTGGACCGGGTCGGTCTGGAGCGGTTGCGCACCGGCACCTTCGCCGACTGCGCCCGGCGCGAGCTGGACGAGGATCACGCCTTCGACATGGTCCTGTTCGAGGCGCGCGAGGAAGAAGCCGCCAACGGTTCCCTGCTGCGGCCGCTCGACCGCTTCCCGTTCGTGCCGGACGACCCTGCAAGGCTGGATCAGGACTGTTTCGAGGCCTTCAACATCCAGGTTCAGGGGCTGATGCGGCGCCTGAAATCGACCGGGTCGAAGAAGATCGTCATCGGCGTCTCGGGCGGACTGGATTCGACCCAGGCCCTGCTGGTCGCCTGCCGCGCCTTCGACCGGCTGGGCATGCCGCGGACGGATATCCTTGCGTACACGATGCCCGGCTTCGCGACCTCGGACGGGACGAAGTCCAACGCCTGGACCCTGATGCGATCGCTGGGCGTCACGGGCGCCGAGCTCGACATCCGCCCGGCCGCCGAACAGATGCTCAAGGACATCGGGCATCCGTTCGCGGACGGTCAGCCGGTTCACGACATCACCTTCGAGAACGTTCAGGCGGGCCTCAGAACGGATTACCTGTTCCGGCTGGCCAACCAGAACTCCGGCTTTGTGCTCGGCACCGGCGATCTGTCGGAGCTGGCGCTGGGCTGGGCGACCTATGGCGTCGGCGACCATATGAGCCATTACAACGTCAACGGCGGGGTGGCGAAGACCTTGATCCGGCACCTGATCCGCTGGGTCGCCGATCGCGAACACGCCGGACCGGCGGCGGACGTCCTGCACGCCATTCTGGCCACCGAGATCTCGCCCGAGCTGGTGCCCGCGGGCGCCGACGGCAAGATCCAGTCGACCGAGGCGACGGTCGGGCCGTATGCGCTGAACGACTTCTTCCTGTTCTACATCACCCGCTTCGGGCTGAAGCCGTCGAAGGTGGCTTATCTGGCGCATCAGGCCTGGGGCGATGCGACCAAGGGCGACTGGCCGGCGCATCATCCGGAGGCGGATCGGGTCGAATACGACCTGGCGACGATCAAGGCCTGGCTGCGGAAATTCCTGATCCGCTTCTTCGCCACCAGCCAGTTCAAACGCTCGGCCCTGCCGAACGGACCCAAGGTCGTGACCGGCGGTTCGCTCAGCCCGCGCGGCGACTGGCGGGCGCCGTCGGACGGCAATGCGCGGGTCTGGCTGGACGAGCTGGACGCCAACGTTCCCGACTAGACGACCAGCGAGACCATCGACCCCGACAGGCCTGCATCTCCCAGCGCCGCGTCGACGGCGTCCAGCGCCTTGTCGGCGTCGGCGACCTCGGGCGTGTTCGGGTCGCCCGCCGCCTTCGCGTCGGCTTCGGCCTTGGCCTTCATCGCCTTGAGCTCGGCCAGAAGCTGTTTGACCGTGGTGGCGAATTCGGAGTCCTCACGCGCGCTTCCGGACTTGCGGGCCTGTTCGGCCGAACTCGCCGCCTGGGCCGCCATGGCGGCGCGGTAGGGGTCCTTGGGCGTGGCTCCGGAGGCCGCGTCGGGATTGGTGTCGGTATCGACCGGGGCCCCGGCGCCGTCGGAAGCGCCTTCGGAGGCCGTGACGGTCGGGGCGGCTTCGGACGCGGTCGCCTCCCCGCCCGCCGTAGGGGCCGCGGTTGGGGTCAGGCCGGTGTCGGACCCGGTCCCGCCATAGGACTTCACGATCGATCCCAGCTCGCGGGCCAGCTGGGCGATGATCTTGCCGGCCGCCTCGGGGTTGGCGGGCATCGACATCTTCAGCATCTGGATGCGGGCCTTGAGTTCCTCGGCCTTCTTCTTGGCGATGGCCTTGCGCTCTTCCGAGGCCTTGTCCTGCCGCACGGTCATGGACTCGACGGCGGCCTTCGCCGCGCGGATCTTCTGCTCGTCGCGGCTCGAGATCGACGGCAGGGACGATGCGGTCGCGGCGACGGTCGAGGAGACGATCGGGTTCATGGCCGCACAGCGTTGGGCGATTTGCCCAACCCGGCAAGCGTGTGCTGCGCGTGACGCCGCCGCCGGGTTGCGCTACCTCGGCGACATGACCGACGCCCCGACGAAAGACTCCAACGGCAACCTGCTCGCCGAAGGCGACAGCGTGACCCTGATCAAGGACCTCAAGGTCAAGGGTTCGGGCGGGGTGACGCTGAAGCGCGGCACGATGGTGAAGAACATTCGCCTGACCGACGACCCGGCCGAGATCGAGGCCAATGTCGAGAAGGTGCGCGGCCTGGTGCTGCGCACGGAGTTTGTAAGGAAGGCCTGACCGCGTCCTTCTCCCCTTGCGGGAGAAGGTGGCCGAGTGAAACGAGGTCGGATGAGGGGTCGTGCCGACGTCTGACGTCCTTCGCCCTCATCTTTGATGCCTGCGTGACCCCTCATCCGTCAGCCTCCGGCTGCCACCTTCTCCCGCAAGGGGAGAAGGACTCACACGTTCTCACCCTCACGCGATCTCTCGCTGAAGCTATCGGGGAAGCGGCGGAGCACGGGCGATCTCGCCCGGGTACCGGTGACGACAACCCTCGCGGATCGCCGCCTCTAATGTGGAGTTTCGGCGTGGTCGCCCGGGCTCCGCTCGACCGTCTCTCGCAAGCGCCGCGGGGGAGGGAAGCTCTTCAGCCGGGAGCAGCGGGGGTCCCATTTGCCCGCCGCCTCAGGTTCACCCGGTTCGTCCCCGTTCCGCCGGCTCAGCCCACGACAGGCGAAGAGGGCCAGGAACCCTCTCCGGACCCGGAGCTCTCCATGCCCCGGCAACCCCGCGATCGACCCCGCCGCACGTCCGGCTCCCGGGCCCGGGACGCCTTCCCCTCGCGACGGGACGAGGAAGATTATACGGCGGGTTTTGGGTGTGCTTATCCGATTGCGGCGAGAAAGGCGGAAAGCCGGGCGGGCTTTGGGATTGGGGAGTCGAATTTAGGATGGCTGGGGGCGTCAGGCGCCCCTTCTTTCGTCATCCTCCGGGCCGCGTAGCGGAACCGGGGGACCCAGCGGCGCGCGAGAGCGCGACCCTGCCCGTGTACTTCACCAGCTTAGTCCGTCTCCACCGGAGGAACCCAGCCCGGGTCGTTTACCGGATACCAGTCGGCTGCCAAGTCGGCCCATTCCGGATTGGCGTCCTCGATCAGCTTCAACTTCCAGTCCCGCAGCCATTTCTTCAGCCGCTTCTCGCGCCGGATGGCGGTGGTGACCCAGACATACTGCTCGAACCAGACCAGACGATCGCAGCCATGGTCAGCGGTGAAGCCGTCGAAGACGCCGGTCTTGTGCTTCCACACCCGGGCGTAAAGGTTGGCGGTCATGCCGATGTAGAGCGTCCCATTCCGTCCGCTGGCCATGATGTAGGTCGCGATGAAGGTCCGGTGCGTCCCCATCCGCACAACCTATGCGGTTCCCATTCTTTCGTCATCCTCCGGCAAGCCGCGTCTTCGCGGCGTAGACCGGGGGACCCAGCGGCGCGCGGGAGCGCGACACTGCCGGGTGTGCCTATCCCAACATCTCAGCTGAACAGATCGCCTGCGGCGCCGCTGGGTCCCCCGATCTCGCTACGCTCGTCGGAGGATGACGAAAGAATGGGAACGCTCCAAACGGGAACAAAAATGGAACATCCACAAACGTTCGTTTAGGATGTCTTAACCGGGCTAGCGAGCAGGATTCGGCCTGCTAGACCGGGAAGGTCAGGACGCCGCCGAGTCTCGAAAACAGACGGCGCCCCTGACTTGCT
This sequence comes from Brevundimonas sp. GW821-FHT02A10, assembly GCF_059422025.1. Classification (NCBI taxonomy): domain Bacteria; kingdom Pseudomonadati; phylum Pseudomonadota; class Alphaproteobacteria; order Caulobacterales; family Caulobacteraceae; genus Brevundimonas; species Brevundimonas sp. GW821-FHT02A10. Next base: position 1,308,384 of record NZ_JBWKWC010000001.1, on the reverse strand, counting down.
ACCGGCCTCCCTTCCACAAGGAGGATTTGAGCAACGGCCCCCGGTTCAACCCGTGGGGCCGTTTGTGCATATGAAGCACAATGCGAGCGTTACGGAGGGTAGCGCGAGAGGTCAATTCGGAATGGTGCTCAGCACCTCTCGGGCTGCCACTTATCCAGAGATGCCGCCCTCAGTGGGCCCTCGCCTTCCCAATCCCGGGCCGCTTTCGTGGCCCGGGTGACAAGGAGACAGAGACCTCAGTGCACCCGCGCCTTCCCGATCTCCAGCCCGCCCTGACCCGCTGACACGGCGATCACCGCCCCGTCTTCGAACTCGCCGGCCAGCAGCTTCTTGGCGATGGGGTCGACGAGGTCCTTCTGGATCACGCGCTTCAGCGGACGCGCGCCATACACCGGGTCGTAGCCCTTGTCGGCGAGCCAGGCGGCGGCGGTGTCGTCGAGGGCGAGAGTCAGGCGGCGGTCGGCCATCAGCTGCTCCAACCTCGCCAGCTGGATGCGGACGATGCCGCCCATCTGTTCGCGCCCCAAGCGGCGGAAGAGGATGATCTCGTCGATGCGGTTGAGGAACTCCGGGCGGAAGTGGGCGCGGACGGATTCCATGACATAGGGACGGACGGTTTCGACGTCGTCGCCTTCCTGCTGACCCGCCAGCGCCTCCGACCCCAGGTTGGAGGTCATGATGATCAGGGTGTTGCGGAAGTCGATGGTTCTTCCTTGCCCGTCGGTCAGGCGGCCGTCGTCGAGCACTTGCAGGAGCACGTTGAAGACATCGGGGTGGGCCTTTTCGACCTCGTCGAACAGGACGACCTGATAGGGCCGACGACGCACGGCCTCGGTCAGGGCGCCGCCCTCGTCATAGCCGACATAGCCGGGAGGGGCGCCGATCAGGCGGCTGACACTGTGCTTCTCCATGTACTCCGACATGTCGAGGCGGGTGATGGCCGCGTCGTCGTCGAACAGGAAGGCGGCCAGGGCCTTGGTCAGTTCGGTCTTGCCGACGCCGGTGGGGCCGAGGAAGAGGAAGGAGCCCAGCGGGCGGTGCGGGTCGTTGAGGCCGGCGCGGGCGCGGCGGACGGCGTCGGCGACGGCGGTCAGGGCCTCGTCCTGACCGACCACGCGGCCGCGCAGGGCGTCCTCCATCTTGAGCAGCTTCTCGCGTTCGCCCTCCAGCATCTTGTCGACGGGGACGCCGGTCCAGCGGGAGACGACCTGGGCGATCTGTTCGGCGTCGACGACCTCGGGGGTCAGGGGGCCGGACTTGTCGGCCTCATTGGCTTCAGCCTCGGCAAGTTGCTTCTCGATGGCCGGGATCTGGCCATAGGCGATCTCGGACGCGCGGCCGAGATCGCCGTTGCGCTGGGCGAGGGCCAGGTCGGCGCGCAGGCGGTCGAGGGTCTCGCGCAGTTGTGCACCTTGCCCGACCTTCTCCTTCTCGGCCTTCCAGCGGCGGGTCAGGTCTTCCGACTCGACCTCGAGGTCGGAGATGTCGTCCTCCAGCGTTTCGAGACGCTGTTTGGAGGCCGCGTCGGTTTCCTTCTTCAGGGCCTCGCGCTCGATCTTCAGCTGGACCAGACGGCGGTCGATCTCGTCCAGCGCCTCGGGCTTGGAATCGACGGCCATGCGCACGCGGCTGGCGGCCTCGTCGATCAGGTCGATGGCCTTGTCGGGCAGGAAGCGGTCGGTGATGTAGCGGTTCGACAGGGTGGCGGCGGCGACGATGGCGCTGTCGGAGATGCGCACCCCGTGGTGGACCTCATACTTCTCCTTGAGGCCGCGCAGGATGGAGACGGTGTCCTCCACCGAGGGCTCGGCGACGAAGACCGGCTGGAAGCGGCGGGCGAGGGCCGCGTCCTTCTCGACGTGCTTGCGGTACTCATCCAGCGTGGTGGCGCCGACGCAGTGCAGCTCGCCGCGCGCCAGGGCGGGCTTCAGCAGGTTGGAGGCGTCCATGGCCCCGTCGCCCTTACCGGCGCCGACCAGGGTGTGCATCTCGTCGATGAAGAGGATGATCTGGCCCTCGGCGGCCGAGGTCTCGTTGAGCACGGCCTTGAGCCGCTCCTCGAACTCGCCGCGGTATTTCGCCCCGGCGATCAGGGAGCCCATGTCCAGCGACATGACCTTCTTGTCGCGCAGACTCTCGGGCACGTCGCCGTTGACGATGCGCAGGGCCAGACCCTCGACGATGGCGGTCTTGCCGACGCCGGGCTCGCCGATCAGGACCGGGTTGTTCTTGGTGCGCCGGGCCAGGACCTGGATGGTGCGGCGGATCTCCTCGTCGCGGCCGATGACCGGGTCGATCTTCTGGTCGCGGGCGGCCTGGGTCAGGTCGCGGGCATAGCGTTTGAGGGCGTCATAGCCGTCCTCGGCGGCGGCGCTGTCGGCCGTCTTGCCCTTGCGGACATCGGTGATGGCGGCGTCGAGCTTGTCGGGCGTGGCGCCGACGGATTTCAGGATTTCCTTCGCCGTGCCGCCTTCGCGGGCGATGGCCGAGAGCAGGCGTTCGGTGGTGACGAAGGCGTCGCCGGCCTTCTTCGAGGACTCTTCGGCGGTCGCGAAGACGCGGGCGGTGTCGCCGTCGAGATAGAGCTGGCCCGAGCCGCCTGAGACCTGGGCGCGCTTCTGCAGGGCGGTTTCGGTGGCGGTCTCGGCCTTCGCCGCATCTCCGCCGGCGGCGGTGATCAGATTGCGGGCCAGACCGTCGCGCTCCTCCAGCAGCACCTTCAGCAGATGCTCGGGGGCGAACTGCTGGTGACGGCGCGCGAGGGCGAGGGACTGGGCCGACTGGACGGCCTGTTTGGCGCGGTCGGAATAGAGGTCGAGGTTCAAAACGTATCCCCTGTAGAGGCGGAAGTCCGGAAATCAGATGCGACCGACCGCGCGTCCTCTGATGCAAGCAACGCGCCGTTCGGTCGAGCGAGATTTGGGTGTGTCGGGGCGATCACACAAGAGGCGACGGCGAGGATGAAGCCTCAATGTTTCAGTCTTGTTACCTGTTGAACGCAAAGAGAAATATCTCGAGGAGCGGTCGAAATCGGCGGTGCGGACGTTTCATCGACATCGGAGTTCACCGATCAAGAAGGAGACCCCTCATGCGCAACACCCGCACGATCCTGGCCGCCATGGCCGCCGGCCTGATGACCCTCAGCGCCATTCCGGCCTCGGCCGCTCCGCAGCAGCACAACAACGCGCCGCAGCAACAGCAGCGCGGCAATGACCACGACAACCGTGGCAACGGCGGCGGTAATGAATACGGCAGCTGGAACACCGGCTGGGGCGCGCGCCCGCCCGCGCCGCCGCGCAGCTTCACCCGCCACAGCGACTGGTATCGCCACGTCCGCGCCTGCGGCCAGCGGTACAAGAGCTATAATCCGGCCACGGATCGTTACACCGTGCGGCGCGGCCAGACGGCGATCTGCCGCCTGTAATCGCTGAAGAAACCCGCCGGGGTTGCGGCCCCGGCGGGTCGAGCGGTGAAATCTCACCTGCGGTGCAACGTCGCAGGGGGCGGGGTGTTCTTGGTGAACGCCGGGCGGGTCCCGGCCATCGGAGAAACGCTTATGAGAAAACTGCTGATCGCCGCCGCCGCGGGTCTGATGACTCTCAGCGCCCTGCCTGCCGCCGCCGGAACCGTCGGCCAGGAACGTCCCTATAACTCCGGCCCCATGAACGGGCCGATGAATCACGGTCCGGATCGAGGTGGACCGGATCGAGGCGGGCCCAACCACGGCGGTCCCGGCGCGGGTCCGGACCATATGTACGGCACCTGGGATGACCACTGGGGCGCCCGTCCGCCCGCCCCGCCGCGCGGCTGGAGCCGGAACAACGACTGGTATCGCCACGTCCGCGCCTGCTCGCAGCGCTACCGCAGCTACAACTCGCGCACCGACACCTACACGGTCCGCCGCGGCGTCTACGCCCGTTGCCGCCTCTAGGCCGACACCCCGCAAATGAAGACGCCCGCCGTAGCGATACGGCGGGCGTTTTCGCGCGCGGTTGTCAGGTCGCCGGCAGCCCCACCCGGCGGCGCCATGCCGGGTAGTCGCGGTCGATCAGATTGGCCCCGGCGCCGTCGTAATAATTATAGCCCGCACGACGTTCGCGATCGAGATCGGCGAGGGCCGGCTGGAGCACAGAAGTGCGGTCGATGAAGACCGGTCGGTTGGTCCCCAGCTCATAGAAGCGGGCCCAGAGGCGGGCGCCGGGCGAGGCGATCACGCGGCGGTCGTTCTGGCCCTCGGCATTGGTGAAGCGCTCGACGGCGATGTCGGGGATGACGGTCGATCGGAACCAGGCGACCGAACCCTCGACGGCGGCGATGACCTCGGGCGAGGGGTTGGGGATACCCATCAGGAAGCGGGTGATGCCGACGCTCTCATAGCCCGACAGCGACGGCGGCTCGAATTTGCGCGCCCAGGCGGGCGCCAGGGTGACCTCGTCGTGCTGGGCGCACCAGACGGTCAGCTTGCCGTCCTGTCTGATCTGGGTCTTGAGAATGATGTCGATGCCGCGCGTGACCGCCTCGGCCGCCTTCGCCTTGCGACCCGCATCGACGAAGCCGTAGGGGCCGGCGCCGTTCGAGACGTCGCGCAGGACGTTGAGCACCCGCACCATGGCGTCGTCATTGTAGGTGATGTGGGTGTAGTAGCCCGTCCGCAGCGGGAAGAATTGGGGCCAGCCGCCATTCGGATACTGGGCGGCCAGCAGATAGTCGAAACCCTTGTCGAAGGCCGCGATGTAGGCTGGGCTGTTCGGGGCGCCGCCCGCCTGAACGACCTTGGCGAGGAACTCCATCTCGAGCGTGGTCGCCTGGTTGTCGATAGTGTCGCCGAGCTCGCGGTCCACGGGCGCGGCCGGGGGCGCGCTCATGTCGGTGTTCTTGGGCCAGGAGCCGTTTTCGAACTGGTAGAGCAGGACGCTGTCGGCCAGACGCCGGGCCTCGGCCGAGGCGTACCAGGCCGCGTCCTGACGCAGGACGGCGCTGCCCCAGCGGACGGGCGCAGAACTCTGGGCGGCGACGGGTTGCGGCGCAGCGGCCGAAGCCGGTGCGCAGGCGGCCAGTACCGCCAGCAGGGACGCGGCGGCGATCAGCTGACGGGTCTGGGCGCGGCCGCGAGCGGTCGACGAATACGGCATGGGCTCCTCCCGAATGGACCTTCCGGCCCGCCTCGTTCCGTCCCGGACGGCGAGGTCTGGACGGGACGCTACATCAGGTCCGCGACGCGCGAAAGACACCGGTGTCAGAAACCTCCATCCGTAATCATCGCGGGCCGCGCAGACTGTCGTAGACAGCGTCAAAGGCGCGGAAGTCCGGCTCCTCGGGCAGGCTGGCCATGCCCGGGGTCTCGCCGAGGCGCATGGCTTTCGGATCGGCGAGGGTGAAGGGCGTCCACCCCGGGGCCTGGCCACCGTTCGGATCACCGGTCGCGGCGAAGGCGGCCCAGGCGTCGGCCATGCGGTCGGCCAGGGCGCGGTCCGCCGCCGTCCAGTGTCCGTCGGCGGGGTCCAGATGGTCGAACATGTACCAGAGGTCGGCGAAGTGGCTGGCGCCCCAGTTCGCCCGAACCGACCCGGCGGGCCAGGGCGGGCGGCGGTCGAAACGATAGAGGTAGACCGGGCTTCGGCCATGCTCCGCCTGCAACCGGGCCCATGTGCGGATGTCCCAGCCGAAGCGCAGGTCGCGCTCGAAATCCAGCCGTGCGGTGCGCGCCTGATCGTCGGTCGTGAAAACGTAAGGCTCCAGCAGCAGCGGCGGCAACCGGCCCCAGCGGGCGGTCAGCTTTTCGTTGAAGTTGGCGGCGGTGACGTCCGCGACATCGGTCAGGGACCGCGCCTCTTCCGCATTATAGCCGATCAGCAGAGGGACGTCGTTCTGGCGGCCTTCGCGGAAGACCTCGAACGGCGCCTCGGGCAGAAGGCGGGGCTCGATCACCGGATGGGTCACCCCGCCGGCGCCGGCCAGCAGCCGTTCGGCGGGGAGGCGGCGCATCTGCTCCAGCGTCGTCGCGCCCAGCCGGGCCATGAAGGCGGCGCCGTCGGCCTCGGCCTTCGCCAGCTGGTACTGGGGGGCCAGGGCCGTGGGTTCGAACAGGCCGCCCGACTGGCCGATGGCGCGCTGGAACAACCCCTTCGCGCGGGGCGAGGCCATCAGGATGCTGACCGAGGTCGCGCCCGCCGACTGGCCGGCGATGGTCACGCGGTCGGGGTCGCCGCCGAAAGCTGCGGCGTTGGCGCGAACCCATTCCAGGGCCGCGACCTGATCCATCAGACCGTAGTTGCCGGAAGCGTGGTCGGGGGATTCGGCGCTGAGGGCGGGATGGGCGAGGAAGCCGAGCGCGCCAAGCCGATAGGCGACGGTGATCACCACCGCTTCGCGTTTCGCCAGGGCTGCGCCGTCATAGAGGGGAATGGAGGTCGAACCATTGGCCAGCCCACCGCCGGGAAACCAGACGATGACCGGACGCGGCGCCCCACCGGCGGTCGGCGCCCAGACGTTCAGATAGAGGCAGTCCTCGCTGGACGGCGACGGCGGCTCGCCCGGCATGGAGGTTCCGGTCTGGGGGCAGGCCGGGGCAAAGCGGGTCGCGGGGCGATCACCTGTCCAGCGCGGCGCCGGTTGCGGATCGCGCCAGCGTAAGGGGCCGACGGGCGCCGCCGCATAGGGAACGCCGCGAAAGACGCGCACTCCGTCATGCCGCTCGCCGATGATCCTGCCGCCGGCGACGGTTGTGCGGTCGGACGTCTGGGCCACGGCCGCGCCGGCCAGCGTCAACAAGCCTGCGACCACGGCAAGCCGGGTCGCGATCCGTCCAGCGATCGACTTCATCGTCAGCCCTTCTGCAGCCCGGTCATTTGCCGCGCCTGCGACGACGGGCGCCAGTTAAGCTTTGGTAAGAGGCTGATCCCCGGAGCCGGACTCTGGCGCCCGTCTGAATGGGCGGGTAGCGTCGCCGCTCAGGTTTCGCTGGAGCTTTCGCCATGTCCATTCGTCTGTCTCGCCGTCAGGCCCTGTCGTCCGCAGGTCTGGGCGCCGGTCTGGGCATGGCCGGCCTGGCCGGCCCGTCTCTCGCCTGGAGCCAGACTTCGACGGCGGCGCCGGGAGCGGACGGGGGCGCCGCCCTGGCCGAGGCCGTGGACGCCTATGTGAAGCGGGCCATGGCGGCCTTCCCGGATCAGCCGGCGATCTCCATCGCCGTGGTCAAGGACGGCCAGACCGTGCTGGCGCGCGGCTACGGCATCCGCAAGATGGGCGAGGCCCGGACGGTCGACGAACACACCCTGTTCGCCATCGCGTCGAACACCAAGAACGTCACTGCCGCGGCCTTGGCCATCATGGTCGACGAGGGCAAGGTGAAATGGGACGAGCCGGTCAAGACCTACCTGCCCGACTTCGCCCTGTCGGACCCCTATATCGGCGAGCACATCACCGTCCGCGACACCCTGAGCCACCGCGCCGGTTTCGGTCTGGGCGCCGGGGACCTGCTGTTCTGGCCCAACAGCGACCGGACCCGCGACGAGGTCGTGCGTCAGGCCGCCTTCGTGCCGATCGAGGACGGGTTCCGGGCGAATTATCACTACTGCAACCTCATGTTCGTGGTCGCGGGCGCGGTACTGGAGAAGGTGTCCGGGATGCGCTGGGAGCAGTTCGTCCAGACCCGGGTCCTCGACCGCGTCGGCATGACGGAGACCGTGCCGCTGGCGACCCTGGCGGATCCGGCGAAGTCGGCCCTGCCCCACGCCCGGGTCGGACCGCCGCTTCGGACCCACGGGCCGATGACCCTGATCGCGGAGTCCATCGCCGAGGTCTGGAATTGGGATTCGGCGGCGGCCGCGGGCGGCATCTGCACGACGCCCGTCGACTGGGCCAAATGGATCAATGTCCGTCTGTCGATGGGCAAGCTGCCGGACGGAACGCGGCTGTTCTCCGAAGCGGCGGCCAAGGAGATGTGGAAGCCCAACATCATCGTCTCGGGCTCGGAAGGGCCGACGGCGGCCATGCCGGGCCGGGCCATCGCCTCGACCTATGCCATGGGCCATCAGGTGCAGGACTATCGCGGCGAGCGCTACATCAGCCACGGCGGCGGCTCGCCGGGCGGGATCTCGGCGACGGTGATGATCCCGGGCCGCAACGTCGGCTTCTCGGTCTTCTCCAACGCCGAGGAGGGGATGCTGCTGCGCGCCCTGCGCTCGGGCATCGCCGACATCTGCATGGAAAAGGGCGGGTCGTTCGACTGGATCGCCGACTCTGTGCGCCTGGCCGCCGAGGCCGAGCCCAAGGCGGTCGCCGCGGCCGCGGGCATCGACGCGCGTCAGGCCGCGGGGACGAAGCCGTCCCTGCCGCTGGAGGCCTATGCCGGGACCTGGCGCGATCCCTGGTACGGCGACATCACCCTCGAGATGAAGGACGGTGGGTTGTGGATGGCCTTCACCCACACCCCGACACTCAAGGGACCGGTCGAGCCCTATGACGGCGAGACGATGCGCACGCGGTTCCTCGACAAGCGCGAGGAGGACCTGTTGGTCACCTTCGCCCTGACGGACGGCAAGCCGACCACGGCGCGGATGAAGGCCCTGAGCCCGGACGCCGATTTCTCGTACGACTATCAAGATCTTAGACTGACTAAGGTTTGAGGGTCGATGCGCCGGCTGCCCCGTCTTCCGATCCTGGTGGTCGCCTCGGTTCTGGCCGGATCGCCTTTGTTCGCTGCAACCGCCCGAGCAGAGTCCGGGAACGGCGTGGTTCTGGATTGCACCGACGAGGCTTCGGCCCTTGCCGGAATTCGGGCGCGGCTGGCTGTCGGTCATGGTTCCGAAGTGGCACGACGAAGCTGCGTAGCCGTCTTCGATGCCGCCGACCCGCGAACTTATGCGCGTCTGGCCGTGGTTTCCCTGCCTCTACCCAGCCAGACACGACTTGAGCTCTATGGTCTCAGGTCGGACGGGGGATGGACGGACCTGACTCCCGGCGCATTCCTCTATGATCCTGCGCTGGACCGGCTGGATGTCGTGCCGGGCCGGACGAGCGGGATGCCGACCGTCCATGTCTCGCGAGGCGAGACCCGGGTGGTCTTCGTCTTCGACCCCAGACGGGGGCTCTATTGGGTCGTGCCCGCTGAGTGATCTGAATCCTCACCGCGTCAGTTCGAGGATCTCGAGCTTGGCCTCCTGCTTGGGCCAGGGGATGACCAGACGCCAGCGCTGCGGACCGATACGTTCCAGGACGCCGATCTGGTCGCGCGCGCGGGTCTGGCCATAGGTCGGATACGTCGTCTCGTCGCCCCAGGCCTGGGCGCCGAGGAAGACCAGCTGATTGTCAGAGTGGGGATAGAGCAGGCCGCGCGAGCGCTGCGACCCGGTGGCCTTGGTCAGGATCAGGTCGCCGCCGGGCGTCAGCTCCACCGTGCAGCGGAAGTTCGGGTAGGAAAGGAAGGCCGGGCCCTTCTCGTCCTTCGAACCCAGTTTGATCGTGCGGCAGCGGTAGGTTCCGGGCGGAGGCTTAAGACGGCCTGTCAGGGCGGCGTTGGGATCGACGAGAGGGCCCAGAGCCTCGACCCGATCGGCGAACCCCTTGTCCTCGGCCTCGGCGCGGCCGAGCCGCCAGGCCTGATCCAGACGGCCGAGCGCCGAGGCGTCGGCGGCCCGGGCCAGCTGCCGCCAGTCCGAACTTCCACCCTGCACGCCGGGCGCCTGTGACGCGACGGCGGGCGCCGGATCCACGGCCGGCGGCGTCGGTCCGCTCAGCGACTCTCCCGCGGCCGGATCATGGGGCGCCGAGGCGGGCGGGGTGACCCCGTCCTGGGGCGTGGTCTGGGGGTCTTCGGTCGAGGGCGACGGATTCTGGCTGCAGGCTGCCGCGGCGAGCAGGAGGGCGGCGGCGAGAAGACGGGCGGTCATGGGCGCTCCTTCGATCAGAGGGAGACGAACGGACCGGGGCGGATGGAGTTCAACGCCCTCTGGGATCAAGCAACAGCCCGGACACGGTCGCCGCCAGCAAACGGGGCGCGAAGGGCAGGCGCGCGACCTTGCCGAGGATGTGGTCGCGGATCCACGGCAGGACGACGCCGTCGGCCTGGTAGAAGGGGGTAAAGACCATCGACAGGGCCTGATAGAGGCGCACATGCCAGCGCCGGGCGGCGGCATAGGCGGAGAGGGCGTCGGACAGATCGGCGTGGGTCTCCAGCGCATCGGCGAGGGCGAGGGCGTCGAGCAGGCCCATATTGACCCCCTGCCCCAGCTGCGGACTGGTCGAATGGGCGGCGTCGCCGAGCACCGCCAGCCGGTCAGCGACGGGCCGGGTCAGGGTGTGATGGCCGTAGCGGGCGAGGGTCATGGCGTCGGGATCGACGATGGCGTCCAGCACCGACGCGACCTCGGGCCAGAGCGACAGGATTTCGGCCTTCCACAGATCGAGGCCCGCCGCGCGCCAGGCCGGATGGTCGTCGCCCTTGAGGCTCCAGAAGAAGGTGGCGAGGCGTTGGTTGGGCTGATCCGGCAGACCGCCACAGGGCAGGACGCCGATCATCTTCGACGCGCCGCGATAGACCTGTTCCAGCGCCCCCTCGTCGAAACCGCCGCCCGGCCAGGGGACCGTGCCCCACAGACCCGACCAGCCCAGTTCCTGACGGCGGGCGCCGAGGGCTTTCGCGATGGGAGAACGGGCGCCGGTGGCGTCGACGATCAGGTCGAAGGCTGCGCTGGTCCAGCCGTCGGCGCCGGTCAGCCGCCCCTCCGAAGCCCCGACGATCTCGCGCCCGGTCTCGAAGATCACCCCCTCGGCCAGACAGGCGCGGTGCAGGACATGGAACAGGGCCGCGCGATGCACGCCCAGCGAAGGACGCGGCGTCTTGAGGTCGCCGTAGCGGATATCGAGGACGACCCGGCCGCGCCGCGCCTCGCGCCCGAAGATGTGGGTCAGGGGCTGGGCGTAGCGTTCGACCTCCGCCGTCAGACCGAGCCGGTCGAGCACATGCAGGCCGGTGGGCTGGAGCATGAAGCCGGCGCCGACAGGGCGGGCTCGCTCGAACCGCTCATGGACGACCACCTGCCGCCCCTGCCGGGCCAGCATCAGGGCGGCGGCGAGGCCGGTGGGCCCGGCCCCGGCGACGGCGACAGATTTCACCACCGTCAGGCGGGGACCAGTTCGATCAGGTCAAGGTTCGACTCGTTCTGGGGCCAGGGGAGGACGAGACGCCAGCGGCGGTCGCCGATCCGCTCCAGCGTCGCGACGACGTCCCGGTCGGGGCGGCGGCCATAGGTGTTGGCCGGGGGCTCGGCGGCGAGGGCGACGGAGCCGAGGAAGACCATGTGCCGGTCGGTCTCGGGGAAGAGCAGACCGCTGGGCCGCTGGGACCCGGTCAGCTTGGAGAATTTCAGGCCGCGCGGGGTCTGTTCGATGCGGCAGGCGAACCAGCCGTAGACGACATAGCCGAGACCGTCCTCGCCACCCTGCGAACCCAGTTTGACGGTGCGGCAGCGATAGTCGCCGACGGGCGGGGTGACAGGGGCGAAGGCGGCGCGGGGATCGATCAGATCGCCGAGGCTGTTCAGGTCGCCGGAACCGGTCTGACGGCGCGCCTGCTGCAGGGCGAGGGACCAGGCGGCGTCGCGGCGCTGGTAGCGATCGCGGTCGGTGGCGGTGATGACCCCGCGCCAGTCCATGAGGGCCGCGCCGGTCGGCGCCGTCGGTGCGGCCGGATAGGCGGGCTGGTTCGGCGGTGGCGGCGGCGGCGGCGGAGGTGCGCCCGCGGCGCAGGCGGACAGGACCAGCGAGGCGGCGAGACCGGCGAGAACGACGAGACGCATGGACGACCCTGGAGCTACGACAGACGCGTGGCCTTCAGAGCGCTCGCAGCCCGCCCCGTCAAGCGGTTACGCCGCCCGTGCGTCGTCTTGAGCCTCGTTCCGGGCCGCTGTTTCCATCAGCGCGCGATTGAGGGCCCGGGCGAGAACGGGGATGTCGAGCGGCTTGGTGAGATAGTCGCGGAAGCCGGCGGCCCGACCGCGCCGGAGGTCGCCGGGCAGGGCGCCGGCCGACAGGGCCAGCACCGGCAGGCCCTGCGTCAGGGGATCGGCGTCGAGGCGCGCCTTGAGCTCGAACCCGTCCAGCCCCGGCAGGTTGATGTCGAGGATGATGACGTCGGGCCTCAGATCGCGGGCGAGGGCCAGTCCCTCATGCCCGGTCTCGGCGACATGCAGGCGGATGCCGCCCAGAGCCGCGATGACATGCCGCATCAGGGCGATGTTGGACGGATTGTCCTCGACATAGAGCAGGGTCGCCGCGCCGCCCGGCATCACGGGCATGTCCAGCGTCGGGATGGGCGAGGCGACGACCTCGGGCGCCAGCGACCGGGCCAGAGGCAGGCTGAGGGTGAAGATCGAGCCCTCGCCCTCGCGGCTGACAGCCTCCAGCCGGCCCTTCATGGCCTCGACCAGACGGCGCGACACGGCCAGACCGATACCGGTCCCGGCGACCTCCAGGGGCTCGCGGCCGAGGCGGTTGAAGGGCTGGAACAGATCGGTCATCCGGGCCTCGGGAATGCCGACGCCGGTGTCATGGACGGCCAGGGCCACGCCCTCGGCGGTCTGATGCAGCTGCAGGAAGACCGCGCCGCCCGGGCGATTGTATTTGATGGCGTTGGACACGAGGTTGAGCAGCACCTGCCGCAGCCGGGTCCGGTCGGCGACGACGCCGAAGCCGGCGGTGGGCGGCGGCGGGGTCAGGGCGATCCCGGCGGCCTCGGCCTGGGGTCTCAGACTGTCGCAGACCTGGCGCGCGACCAGATGCGGATCCACCGCTTCGATCGACATCGACACCTTGCCGGACTCGATACGGGCCAGCTCGAGCACCTCCTCGATCAGGCCGAGCAGGTGCTGGCCCGAGGCGAGGATATGGTCGACGGCCTGGGACTGGCGCCGGGTCATGGGCTCGGCCTGGACGTTCATCCGCATCAGTTCGGAAAAGCCGATGACGGCGTTCAGCGGGGTGCGCAGCTCATGCGACAGGCCGGTGAGGAAGTCCGCCCGAGCCGCCTCGGCGTCAGCCAGACGGCGGACGCCGTCGGCGGCGGCCTGTCTGGCCTCGGCCAGATCGCGGGCGTCGGCCTCGGCCTGCTCGCTGATCGTCGCGTTAAGCGCCAGCAGTCGGCGCGCCTCCGCCCGCGCCTTCAAGGCCAGCCTCACCCCGGCCCAGGCGCCCGACAGGGCCAGGGCCAGCAGCATCAGAATGCATTCCATCGCACGTCCTCCTTGGCCCAAGGATGACGGCCATAGATTGCATTATGGTAAAACCAGAGGTTGTATTACGAGGCCGAAGAAACCCCGGAGCCGCGAACGGTCCGGGGTGAAAACTACTCTTCGGTGGCGGTTTCGGCCTTGCGGCGGGGCGCGCGCTTCTTCGGCGCGGCCTCGGCGTCAGACGCGGTGACCGGGGCTTCCGCGGCCGGGGCGGCGGGCGCCGAGGACCGGGTCAGGAAACCCGGCAGGGCCGCCGGAGCGTCATCGCCGTCGCCTTCGCGCGGCATGCGGGCGCGGCGCGGACGCTGGGCCTTGGGGGCGTCGTCGGCGGCGGGCTCATAGGGCGTGCCGGTCAGGGCTTCGGCGGGCGATTCCGTCTGGGCGTCGGCGGCGGAGTCCGCGCCGGCGTCATAGGGGGCGTTGTCGGGCGCCTCGCCCACGCCGCCCTCGGCCTCGAAGCGACGGTTGCGCTCCTCGCGGCGGCGCTCCCAGCGTTCGCGGCGGGTCTCGCGGCGCGGACCACCCTCTTCGCCCTCGGCGCGAGGTTGTTGCTGGTCACGGTCGCGATTGTTGTCGCGGTCGCGGTTCTGGTCGCGATCCTTGTTGTTGTCGCGGTCACGCCATTCGCGCTGCTGACCGCCATCACGATTCTGGTCGCGGTCGCGGTTCTGGTTCTGCTCGCGCGGTTGATCATTCTCGCGCGGCTCATTGGCCTGCTGGGCGGCGCGGTCGGCGGCCTGTTGCGCAGCGAGGAAGGCGGCGGCCTGGGCCCCGGTCTCATCCTCGAAGTCGATGTCGAAGCCCTGGTTGGACAGTTCGCGCGCGGCGATCTCGCTGACGGGACGGGCCGGCTGCAGGGCGCGCAGGACGCGGAAATAGTGTTCGGCGTGCTGGAGGTAGTTCTCCGCCAGCACCCGGTCGCCCGAGGCCGTCGCGTCGCGGCCGAGCTGCAGATAGCGCTCATAGACCGTCTGGGCGTTGCCGCGGACCTTGATGTTCTCCGGGCCCTGGGAATCCCACGACCGGTTCGGATTGGCGTTGTTGGCGTTCGACTGACCGCCGCCGGGCTTTCTGTTGCGTCCGCGTTGACGCTTCATGCCCTTGAAATCTCTCATGAGACGCTACCGTGCTTTCGAGAGGACAGCCGGATCGCGATGCGCGTCCAGAGCCTGTCCGTTTCGTCGTTCCGCTTCGTTCGGGGCCAATCCCCAAAAAACGATATGGTCGGAAATCCGTCGTCGCCCCGTGGTCCGCCGGGCTTTCCGGCCCGACCGTCACATGCCCCGAGCGCGCGTGTCTGGGCCGGTAGGCGGCAGAGGCGTGCGGTTTGGGTGGGAGACAGCTTCTGACTTAGCGCGCGCCCGGCTGTTTTCCAAGGGGTTTGTTTGGCGAGGAACCGATAGCTTTCCGGCGCGCGCCGCCCCCTCAACTATCCGTTCACGCGGTGGCCGTGGTCGACGCAACCCGCCGGATTTTGCGATCCAGAATCCAGAAGCCCCCGATCGGCCCGAAATACATCACGATCGCTGTTGTCAGAATTTGCGAGACAGATGCCTTGCCGCGGGCGTCGTCTGCATTCTCCAGTCCCTTCGCGGCCAGCGTGATGTTGACGAACAGGCCGGCAAAGATCGCGAAGGCGGCGGGACTGTTGTGGGTCGACCAACCTGCTAGGCCCGCGATCAGGGCGATCAGGGGCGAGACGGCAAACGACCAGTCCCACACTCCCGGCCGGCCCCTGCCGACCGCGCGCTCCGAGATCCTGTACACCGCCCAGAGCCAACCACTCATGAGTCCCATCATGCCGCCCAGAAGAATGCCGCGAACAAGGGGCAGAACGGGCGCGACTTCGGACAGCGGCAGTGCGACGCTGCCGAGGACGATGGCCGCGAAGAATGAAATCATCAGAACGACGGGATGCAGCCGCACCACCCGATCGGCGATGGTCACGATTACCCCTTCGGAATCGGGTTGGTGCGCGGATCCGGGCCGTTGGTGACGACGCGGTGGCGGTCGCCGAGGTCCTTGACCACGATGACGTTCTCGAAGCCTTCGGCGTCGAACAGGGCCTTGACCGCCTCGCCCTGATCCCAGCCGATCTCGACGGCGAAGACGCCGCCGGGCTTGAGGATGCGGCGGATCTCGGGGGCCAGTTCGCGATAGGCGACGAGGCCGTCGGGACCGCCGTCCAGCGCCAGGATCGGATCGTGCTCGCGCACCTCGGGGTCGAGGCCGGGGATGTCGTCCGACGGAATATAGGGCGGGTTGGACACCACCAGATCGAAGCTGTGGTCGGCGAAGCCCGCCGCCCATTCGGTGCGCAGGAAGGTGGCGCGGCCATCGAGGTCGAGGTTGGTCGCATTTTCCCGCGCCACGGCCAGGGCCTCGAACGAGATGTCGGTGCCGACGCCCTTGGCCGCCGGGCGCTCGGACAGGATGGCCAGAAGGATGGCGCCCGAACCGGTGCCGAGGTCGGCGACGGTGAAAGCCTCGTGCGGGGCGTGGGCCAGCATGGCGATGTCGAGGATGGTCTCGGTGTCCGGGCGCGGGCTGAGCACGTCGGGGGTGACGTTCAGCATGATCTTCCAGAAGCCCTTGCGGCCGAGGATGCGCGACACCGGCTCCCGCTTCAGGCGGCGTTCGACGAAGCCGTCCAGCATGGCCATCTGGTCGGCGCTGACGGCGCGATAGGGGTCGGTCAGGATGTCCATCCGGCTGGCGCCGGTCGCGGCTTCCAGCAGCAGGCGAGCGTCGATGGAGGGGCTGTCGATGCGCGCGGCCTTGAGCCGGGCCTGGGCGGCCTTCCAGGCGGAGACGAGGGTCGGAGTAGAAGAAGCGTCGGTCATGCGGGTCTCGCTACCGGATCGCCGAGCGCGATGCGACCCCCCTCCTCGATCGAGACATAGAGTCCGCACAGCATATGGCCATAGGTGTCGAACAGGGCCCGGACCACGGCGAGGTCGCGCTCGCCCGTCTTCGGATCGACCTCGGTGGCGGCGCAGCGGACGATGGGCTTGGCCCCGCGCAGGACGGTTTCGCCAATGGTCAGGACTTCCCCCGCCCAGTCGTTCTCGACCCAGGGCGCCCAGCCCTCGACCCAGACATTGGCGCGGAAGCGAAGCGGATCCAGCGTCTGGCCCCAACGCTTTTCGAGGTCGCGCACGCTGTTCAGGTTCAGGATCGAAACCCGGCCCTTCGACGAGTCCATGAAGCGATGGTCGGGCCCGGCGTCGATCAGCTTCAGCGGCCCTCTCGCCTCCTCGCCGAGGAAGGCGGCCAGCCGGGCCTCGAAGGCGGCGCGATCATCGGGGTCGTCGAGCCGGACAGAGAGTTGGTCGCCGTCGATCTCCGCGATCAGGATGTTTGTCGCCTCGTCCCAGCGGGTGCGGACCCGGGCGAGGATCGCCTGACGCATCAGGACGGTGAACTTCTGCTTCGGGATCTGTTCGGGGGCTGAGAGATCATAGCCCGAGGGGCCGTTCTCGACCGCCCACATCCGGTCGCCGGGGAACCAGCCGCCCGTCGGCAGGACGGCCTCGGTCAGGGGCTCGGGCGTGAACCCCTTGACCGGATGACGGTAGAGGGCGGCGACGGAAGACATGCGCGATGACTGCCCGACGAACGCAGATCGGGCAAGAGGAGGGTAAAGGCGGGAACGGGGCGCCAGCTTCGCCGTTAGCCGTCGATGGCGTCTTCTCCCAAGCTTCCTTTCAAACTGACCCGCGTCGGAAGCCAGGCTTCGGTCTGGCGGTTTGTCGCCGCGGTCGCGGGCGGTCTGGCGGCGGGCGCCGGGGCGGCGCATCTGCTCTATACCCAAGGCCACAAATACGGCGTGGAGCTGCGGCCGAAGCGGCCCGAGATCCTGCCGCCCAAGGTACCGACGCCCGAGGACTATGACGCCCGCGATCCGGGCCGGGGGCGGCTGGCGACGCGGCCTGAACACATCCCGCACAAGGGCTGGATGGATATCCTCTGGCGGGTGGGCGCGGCCTATTTCGGCGACCGGGTCGGCTTTTTCGCCGGCGGGGTGACCTTCTTCCTGGTGCTGTCCCTGTTCCCGACGCTGGCGGCCTTCGTGACCCTGTACGGCCTGTTCGCCGATCCGGCCGACGCCTGGAGCCGGCTGCAGTTCCTCTATTCCGTCCTGCCCTCGAACGTGGCCCAGTTCCTCGGCGGCGAGATGCAACGGCTGGCCGAGAACTCATCGGGCCAGCTGACCTTCACCCTGGTCTGGACGCTGCTGCTGTCGCTATGGACGGCCAATGGGGGGATCAAAACCCTCTTCTACGGGCTGAACGTCGCCTATCACGAGGTCGAGAAGCGCAATCTGGTCCACTACAACCTGATCTGCATGGCCTTCACCCTGTCGGGGCTGACCGCGGTTCTGCTTTCAGCGGGGCTGGTGGTCGGAGCGCCGATTGTCCTGTCGGTCTTCGGGCTGGAGGAGGATTTCGGGCTTCTGGCCCTGCTGCGCTGGCCCCTGCTGTTCGTCGGCTATGTCGCCGCCCTGACGGCGATCTACCGCTTCGGCCCGTGCCGCCAGAAGGCGCGCTGGCGCTGGCTGACGCCGGGGGCGATCTTCGCGGCGGTGCTCAGCGTGATCGTGTCCTTCGTCTTCAGCTGGTATCTGTCCAACTTCGTGCGGCTGGACAGCTACGGCCCGCTGGCGGCCTTCATGGGCTTCCTGCTGTGGATCTGGTTCTCGGTGCAGATCATCCTGATGGGCGCCGAGGTCAACGCCGAGATCGAGCACCAGACGGCCATCGACACCACCACTGGCGCGCCCCGGCCGCTGGGCGAGCGCGGCGCCCTGGTCGCAGACACCATCGGGCCGAAGCGCGGGTCGCCGGCGGCGCTCGACTTCACCCTCAAACACGCCGAGGCGGTGGCCGACCGGTTAATGAAGAAGAAGGCGAAGACGAAGCGCCAGCCCTGATCAAGGGGATCAGAAGAACAGCGGGTCCGAACGCTTCTCGGGCGGCAGGGTCTCAAGCTTCTGCGGCGTGTCCTCTCGGCGCGGCTTGGGCGCCGGGGCCGGAGTGGGGCGGACCTCGACGCGCGGCGCGGCGGGTTGCTGGCCGTCATAGGGCTCGCCGGCGTTCGGATCGACCGGGGCCACGACCGTGCCGCCGTAAGGATCCTCGACCTGACCGATCAGATCGCCGACCGGATCGGGCGGGACCCAGCCCTCGGGCATGGGCGGGCCGTTGGGGATGGCCGGGGCGTTCAGGCGCGGCAGGGCGGCGGACATGAAGTCCTTCCAGATGGCGGCCGGAGAGCCGCCGCCGGTCACGCCACGCATCGGGGTGGCGTCGTCCTTGCCGACCCAGACGGCGGCGACGAAGCCGCCGGTATAGCCGACGAACCAGGCGTCCTTGTAGTCCGAGGTCGTGCCGGTCTTGCCCGCCAGATCGCGCCCGGGGATCGAGGCCGAGGCGCCCGTGCCGCCGGTCATCACGCCGCGCAGCAGCTGGTTCATATAGTAGAGCGGCGGATTGTTGATCGCCTGACCGCCGATCGCGCCGGAGTTCGAGTGCTGGTAGATGACCCGGCCCGAAGGGGTGCGGATGCGACTGATGCCATAGGCCTCGACGCGGCGACCGCCGTTGGCGAAGGCGTCATAGGCCTGGGCCATCTCGATGGGCGAAACCTCCGAGGTGCCGAGCGCCATGGCCGGATCGAGGCTGATCCGGCTGGTAATGCCCAGACGTCGCGCGGCGCGCGAGACGCTGTCGCGGCCGATCTTGTCGGCGACCGAGGCGGCGACCGTATTGGTCGAATGGGCCACGGCGTTGGCGATGGTCGTCGGGCCGCCGAAGGTGCCGGAATAGTTCTTGGGCGACCATGTGCCGATGGTGATCGGCTCGTCGACCACCGGGGTCTGGGGCGTATAGCCGGCCTCCATGGCCGCCAGGTAGACGAAGGGCTTCCACGAGGAGCCGGCCTGACGCTGGGCGTCGACGGCGCGGTTGAACTGGCTGTCGGCATAGGAGGCGCCGCCGATCATGGCGCGGACGCGGCCGTCGCCGTCGAGCGCCACCAGAGCCGCCTGCTGCACGCCCTTGCCGGCGTCGCGGGTCAGGATGCGGTTCACGGCGCGCTCGGCCGAGGTCTGGATGGTCAGGTCCAGCGTCGTTTCGACGACCATGTCCTCGGTCGGTTCGCCGACCAGGCCGCGGATCTGTTTGTCGAGCCAGTCGATGAAATACTGGGCATGCTGGCTGGCCAGGGTGCGCGAGACGCGGACGGGCTCGAGCACCGCCTGTTCGCGCTGGGCCGGGGTGATGACCCCGGTCTCGACCATCTGGTTCAGGACCACAGTGGCGCGGGTGGCGGCGCGCTCATGCTCGGACACCGGCGAATAGCGGGACGGGGCCTTGAGCAGGCCGGCCAGAAGCGCGGCTTCGCCGACGGTCAGATCCTTGGCCGGCTTGTCGAAATAGCGTTGCGAGGCCGCCTCGATCCCATAGGCGCCGGCGCCGAAATAGACCCGGTTCAGATAGAGGGCGAGAATCTCCTTCTTGGAGAATTTCATCTCCAGCCAGACAGCCAGCATCAGCTCCTGCACCTTGCGGCGCATGTTCTGGTCGGGGGTCAGGAAGAGGTTCTTGGCCAGCTGTTGGGTCAGGGTCGAGCCGCCCTGGACGACACGACCGGCGCGCATGTTGCGCGCGGCGGCCCGCATCATGCCGATGGGGTCGAAGCCCGGGTGCCACCAGAAGCGGCGGTCCTCGATGGCGATGAAGGCGGCGGGGACGTAGTCGGGCAGGCTGTCGAGATCGGCCGGCGGCGCCTGTTGCGTGCCGCGCGTGGCGATCAGAGCGCCGTTGCGGTCCAGATAGGTGATCGAGGGCTGGCGCGAGACATTGTAGAGGCTGGAGGTGTCCGGCAGGCCGCGCGCGAAGACGGCGAAGAAGACCACCAGGAAGATCACCCCCCAGATGGCCAGGACGCCGCCCCAGTAGAGGGCTTGTTGCAGACGGGTGCGCTGCGGCTTGGCGCCGCCGCCGTTACCCGTCGGGCGACCACCCGAGTGGCCACCCTGTCTGCCGAAACCTGGACCGGCCATGGATATCCTCAAAGTCCCGCTGCGGAAGGGTTCTACCCGATCCGGCGCTATCCCACACGTCGCCCATCAAAACAGCCCGCGTGGTGAACAGGCGGTGAAGATGTCACGGGAACGTGAGGGTTGTTTCCGGTGAAATCAGGGCGGAGCGGTTAACGATCGGTGAGGCAGGGGTGCAGGAGCGGTGCAGGGGCGTCGAGAACCCTTGCCGCCATCGCTGGACGGCATAGCGTGTCGCTACTGGAGAAAGGCGCTGACATGAAGGTTGTCTCTTGGCTGCTGCCTGTGAGGTTGTTGGCGTTGGCCGGTTGCGCGACCCAGCTCAGCGCCTCGAACGCAGAAGAGGCCTGCAGTCTGGTGAAAGAGCGTGTCGTCGCGGTTGATCGCTATCCGGAGTCCCAACTCGCCTTCTGCGACCCCTCGATGGGCGCCGATCTGCCGCGCGGCTATTTCGTTCTGGCCCTGCACAGCAATCGCGATTGCGACGGCATCTGCAGCACCAATCTCGGCTGGTTCGCGGTTCGGAAATCGACCGGCGAAGTCTTTGACTGGGATGTCGGGGAGTGGCGGTTGGCAGAGCCGGTTCGCAACTAACCTCGCCGCGCCACCCAGACCACTCCGTGCCCGTCCTGTTCGGCCGCCTCGACCCGATCAGGCGTGAAGCCGTGGGCGGCGAAGATTGCGCGGTATTCCTCGGGCGCGAGGCTGCCGTGGTAGAGGGGTTCGCCACGCCATTCGCCGACGATCTCGCCCTCGTGCGGGCCGCTGGAGGTCATGAAGACGCAGGTCTCCGCCGCGTGGGACAGGATGCGCGGCAGGGCGATCCTCTGGTCGTCGGGGCTGAGGTGGAACAGGCTGTGCCAGGCCAGAAGGCCGTCGAAGCGCCGCATCCCCAGGTCGAGAGTGCGCATGTCGCCGGCCAGCCATTCGCCTGACGGCAGGGTCTCGGCTGCATGGGCCAGCAGGCCCGGGGCCGGATCGACGCCGGTGACCCTGAACCCCCGCTCGATCAGGGTCGCCGCCACCGGCCAGCCGGCGCCGCAGCCGACGTCCAGCACCATCCCGCCGGGCGGGAGCGCGGCCATGAACCGCTCGAACCAGCCGGCCTCGGTCAGGCCCGGACCGCCGGTCCCCAACGTCCGACGCCGGTCGGCGATCCAGTCCCCGGCCTTGTCGGAATAGAGGCCGATGATCCTGTCCGCGGACGGGTGGGTCATCGGCCTGCTGATCCGCCTACTGCGCGACGAAGGCGTCCAGCGCCGAATAGAAGACCTCGGGCTGGTCCAGCATGATGAAGTGGGCGCTGTCGTCGATGCGTTGCAGCTTCGCGCCCGGCAGGTTGGCGAACGAGGCGCGGTAGATGCCGTCGGTAATCTCCGGCGTCATGCGGGCATCGTTGAACTTCACATACAGGACCTCGGTCGGGGCCGTGATCTTCGACAGTTCCGGGCGCAGGTCGGTGGCGATCAGTTCGCGCATCGAATGGGCCGAGACCTGCTGGTCGCTGGTCGCGGTGTCGTGCAGCGGCCCGGCTCGCTTCGATTCCGTATTGATCATGCCGGTGACAGAGGCGGCGGCCCGGGCCTGATAGTCGGCGGGGCTGGCCGTGGCCATGCCGTTCCCGACCATGTCGGCGGTGGCGGCGACGCTCTCGGCCGTGGTTCCGGGGGGGCCGAACATCGCCCCCATGAAGGGCACCATGTCCACGACCATCAGCTTGCCGACCAGATCGGGATGACGGGCGGCCAGCATCATGCCGATGGTTCCGCCCATGGAATGGCCGACGATCACCGGATGATCCAGATGGTTTTCGGTGATGTAGCGGGCGATCTCCTCGGCGACCGGGGCCGCGACCGGGCCCTCGCCATTGCCCTCGACCGGCGCGCCGGCGAAGCCCTGGATATGGATGCGGTGGACGCGCCAGCCGGCGCCGAGATGCTCGACCGTGCCGTCCCAGACCTCAGGCGAGGAGCTCAGGCCCGGGATCAGGATGATGTCGCGCCCGCCGGCCTCACCGTCGATGCGGACATGCAGCCGGTCCGAGGCGAAGTCGGCATGGCGGTGGTGTTCGGCATGTTCCGTATGGCCGTCCTGGGCGGAGGCCAGGCCGACCGCGCCGAAATTGATCATCAGGCCGACGGCGGCGACCAGTCCGGTCAACAGCTGGGTGTTCATCTGGGTTTCCCTCCGGAGCGGGCCGTTCACCCGCGTTCTCATCCCTCGTCGTCACTGTGGGGACGATTGGATGCGGGCGGAAGCGGGCCGTGGAAAAAATCCTGCGTGATGACGTCACGAACGCGGACGCCTAGAATGCCGGAATGCCCTCCGCCGACTCCGCTCCCGTCTCGTCCAGCGCCCCCGAGGCCAAGGCTCCGCCGACCGCCTTCGGCAAGGGGTTCGTGCTGGACGCCTGGTATTTCGTGGCCCTGTCGCGCGATGTCGCGAAAGCCTCGCTGAAACGATACGAGATCATGGGCGAGCCGGTCCTGATCGGGCGAACGAACGCCGGCGCCGTCTACGGCATGCGCGACATCTGCCCGCACCGGGCCGCGCCCCTGTCGGCCGGACGGCTGGTCGACAAGCCCGGCGAGGGCGAGACCATCGAATGCCCCTATCACGGCTGGCGCTTCCGCACCGACGGGGTCTGCGCCGCCATTCCGTCGCTGGTCGAGGAACAGGCCTTCGAGGCCAGCCGCATCCGCGTCCGCTCCTATCCTGTGGTCGAGAGCCAGGGTCTGGTCTTCGTCTTCATGCGCTCGGACCCGCGCTCCGAGGAAGCGCCCGACCATGCGCCACCGGTCTTCCCCGGGGTGGTCGGCGGCGAGGCCAAACTGGTCGAATGGATGGATTTCGACAGCCATATCGACCACGCCGTCGTCGGCCTGATGGACCCGGCCCACGGGCCCTTCGTGCATCAGCAGTGGTGGTGGCGGTCCGAGCATTCGATGCATGAGAAGGCCAAGGCCTTCGAACCGCGCGAGTTCGGCTTCGCCATGGTGCGCCACGCCCCCTCGTCAAACTCGAGGGCCTACAAGATCCTCGGCGGCGCGCCGGCGACCGAGATCACCTTCCGTCTGCCCGGCTATCGCTGGGAGCACATCCAGGTCGGTGAGAAACAGGTCCTGGCCCTGACCTGCCTGACGCCGGTGACCGAGACGAAGACCCGGATCACCCAGATCTTCTGGTCCGACCACTGGGTGTTCAATATCGCCAAACCCTTCCTGCGGATGGGCGTGGTCGCCTTCCTGAAACAGGACGGCGGGATGGTGAACCTGCAGAACGAAGGGCTGCGCTACGACCCGGCCCTGATCTGGATCGATGACGCCGACAAACAGGCGAAGTGGTACCAGCAGCTCAAGCGCGAATGGACGAAAAGCCGCGTCGAGGGACGCGGCTTCGTGAACCCGGTCAAGGCCGGGGTGCTGAGGTGGAAGAGCTAGGCTCTCCCACCTTCAACGCCTAGCGGGTGAGAGCGCCCGCGAGGATCACGTCGATCTGCTTGGCGACATGGGCCGACAGCTGCTCTTCGGTCCAGCTGTCGTAGGCCGCGCGGCGGTAGTTCGACAGATAGGCGTCCCACAGCAGGTCGGTCAGCAGCGGCACGTCGGCGTCCTGCGACAGCTCGCCTTTGCCGACGCCGTCACGCAGGATCTGGGTGATCACGGCCAGCAGTTGCTTTGTCACAGCGCGGGCGCGCGTCTCGGCGGCCAGCGGCTGGAACCACGAGCGGGCGACGATGGCCTGGAACAGCGGCAGCTGGTCCAGCGAGCCGTGGTAACCGGCGGTCAGGGCGGCGGCCAGACGCGCCTTGACCGAACCCTCGCCGGCGCCGGCCTTCACCGTGTCGGCCAGTTTGGTCATGTCTTCGGTCAGGACGGCTTCGAACAGCTCGGCCTTGTCCTGGAAGTTGGCGAAGACGGCGCCGGTGGACATACCCGCGCCCTTGGCGATGTCGCGGATGGTGGCGGGCTCATAGCCCCGCTCGGCGAAGAGGCCACGGGCGGCGTCCAGCACCTTCTGACGGGTGCGGACCTTGGCGGCCTGACGGCGGTTCATGCGGGGAGCTTCGGATCCGGCGACGTCTTCGGGGGACTGGGCGTCGGCGATCGCGGCGGTTTGGGACATGGAGATGCTTTACTCAAACCCGACGGCGGGGGGACCGCCGGGACGATGGGGAGAAGGGGGGCGACCGAGAGCCCCGGAATTTACCGGTTTTCAAAAGACGCTACCCCGAGAACGGGGGTCTTCATCACGGAACGATGACGAAAATGGGGTCCAAATATTAACGGCGCGGTTCCACGCGGCCTGACGTCAGGGGAGGTTTGACATGGATAAACGATGTTATCCCGACATTCCGTCGCGAACGGTCAAGCTTTATTTTCCAAAGGTTTCCGAAGGGTAGAGCCGCGCAGGGCCCGGGTCGCGCGCCCGCGACGGTCCTCAGGGATCGCCGCCTGGAAGACGGCGCGGAAAACGTCGCGCTTTTCGTGGATAGACGCCAGGACCAGACCCATCGGCACGCCGACGTCGACCAGGGTGTTCTCCGCCAGCTGCAGACTGGCCTCGGTGGTCTCGGGCACGGCGTCGGTGACGCCGAGGCCATAGAGCCGCGCCGCATGACGGTCGTCGCGGGCACGGGCGATCACGGTCATATCGTCGCGTAGGCGCCGGGCGGCGATCACCACCTCGTCCACCTTGGACGGCGCGTCCATGGTCACGACCAGGGCCCGGGCGCTGTCGATGCCGCAGGCCGTCAGCATCTCGGCGCGTCCGGCGTCGCCGTAATAGATGTCGAAGCCCTCGCGCCGGGCCTCGCTGACCGCAGCCGGATCGGTGTCCACGGCGATGAAGGGCACCTTGTGTTCGGCCAGCATCTCGCCGACCAGCCGCCCGACCCGGCCGAAGCCGACGATGAGGACGGCGCCTTCGCGCACCACCGGGTTCAGCGCCTCGGCCGGCACGGGCGGCGCCTCGACGTCCTTCGGCTCAAGCCGGCGCGCCAGTTTCAGCCCCAGCCAGCCCATCAGGGGCACGGTGAACATCGACAGGGTCGCCGAGACCAGGACGGCCTGGGTGAAGGCCGGGGCGGCCAGACCCTCGCCCATGCCGGTATTGAGAACGACGAAGGCGAACTCCCCTGCGGGCCCCAGGATCAGGGCGGTCTCGATGGCGGTGCGGGCGCCCAGCTTCCACAGCCGCGCCAGCCCGAAGATGACGGCGGCCTTGATGGCGGTGATGGCGACGGCCAGGCTGAAGACGAAGACCGGATCGGCGGCGAGGACGTTCAGATCCAGCCCGATGCCGACCCCGACGAAGAAAACGCCCAGCAGCAGGCCCTTGAACGGCTCGATATTGATCTCGACCTCGCGGCGGTACTCGGTCTCGGCGATCAGCAGGCCGGCGATCAGGGCGCCGATACTCATCGACAGACCGGCGGCCTGGGCCGCGACGCCCGTCCCGACGACCACCAGCAAACACAGGGCGACGAACAGCTCCTGACCGCCATGCGTCCGTTTGCGGCTGCGCGCGACCGAGCGGAACAGGGGGCGCAGCACCACCCGGCCCAACACCACGATCAGGGCCAGGCCGATGGCGGCTGGCGCGAGAGTAAAGAGAGTGCGGCCGATCTGGTCAGGCTGCAGCAGGCCGCCGGGATGGGAGGCGGCGGCGAGGAAGGAGACGGTGATCAGGATCGGGGCGACGGCCAGGTCCTGGGCCAGCAGGACCGCAAAGGTCGACCGGCCGGTCGATCCCTTCATCCGTCCGCTCTCGGCCATGACCGGCATGACCACCGCGGTCGAGGACAGGGCCAGCCCCATGCCGAGCACGGCAGCTGCGGCCAGCGACTGGCCCAGCAGCAGGAAGCCGCCGCCCAGCACCAGCGCGCAGACCAGCACCTGAAGCAGGCCGAAGCCGAAGACGAGGCGACGCATCGCCTTGAGTCGCTCCCAGGACAGCTCCAGCCCGATCATGAAGAGAAGGAAGGCGACGC
Source organism: Brevundimonas sp. GW821-FHT02A10 (assembly GCF_059422025.1). NCBI lineage: Bacteria > Pseudomonadati > Pseudomonadota > Alphaproteobacteria > Caulobacterales > Caulobacteraceae > Brevundimonas > Brevundimonas sp. GW821-FHT02A10. The sequence continues at coordinate 1,282,100 of NZ_JBWKWC010000001.1, read as the reverse complement.
CGAGCTCGCTGAGCTGGGCGATCTGGGCCGGGTCGCTGATGGTGAACCACGACAGCCAAGGCAGGGTATCGGTCAGCTGACCCAAGCCGTGCGGGCCGAGAACGACCCCGGCGGCCAGAAAGCCGAGCACCGGACTGATCTTCAGACGGCTGAACAGGGGCACCACGACCCCCGCGGCCGCCAGGAAGACGACCAGATCCTTGTATTCGCCGCCGCCGCCGTGTCCGCCCGCCATTCGTCCCCCAATTCGCTGTGGGGACAATCTTGTCTCAACGCAGCTCCGGCGCCATCCCGTCGCGGAGATTCATGAATCTTTTTTAAGGCGACACCCCACCTGTCCGGCGTAGGTTCGCCGCCGAACCGCCATATTGGCTTCGGCCGCGCGTGGCCTCATTCGCCGCCTTTTTCGACGACTATCGCCGCCCTTTCAGGACTGTTTTCCTACATGAAGAAGCTTCTCCTCGGCGCCGCCCTCGGCGCCCTGCTCGTGCCTGCTGCGTCCTTCGCCCAGACCGCCGACACGGGTCTGTTCAGCGCCCAGGGCGACGAGCACGAGTGCATCGACGACGCCTGCACCATGGTCGCCTTGTTCCAGTCGGGTCCGACCGGCTCGGGCTATCAGGGCACGGTCGCGCCCAAATACGGAACCTGGGGCTTCGACCTCGCCGGCCGCGACACCACGGTGAACCCGGGCGATGACTTCATGGAATACGCCAACGGGACGGCGCTGAAGTCGCTGGTCATCCCGTCGGACCGCACCTCCTACGGCTCGTTCGCCCTGCTGCGCGAACTGTCGGACAACCGGATGAAGGAACTGGTCCTGGGTCTGGCTGCCCGCACCGACCTGACGCCGGGCACGGACGAGGCCAAGATCGCCGACGCCTATCGCGCCTATATGGACGAGGCCCGCATCGAGGCGCTCGACGCCCAGCCGCTGCAGCCCTATCTGGCCGCCATCCGCGCCGCCGACAGCCGTGACAAGATGGCCGTCCTGATGGGCGGCACCCAGGGCCGCCTCGGCACGTCCTTCTTCCGCACCGGCATCACCATCGACGCCAAGGCGCCCGACCGCTACGTCGTCGCCGCCGGCCAGGGCGGCATCGGCCTGCCGAACCGCGACTACTATCTGTCGCCGCTCTACGCCGACAAGAAGGTCAAGTATCAGGCCTATGTCGAGCGCATGCTGACCATGATCGGCTGGGACAAGCCCGCCGAGAACGCGGCCGCCATCGTCGCCCTGGAAACCTCGATCGCCGAGGCCCACTGGACCCCGATCGAGAACCGCAACCGCGACAAGACCTATAACGAATACACCATCGCCAAACTGGCCGAAGAAGCGCCGGGCTTCCCCTGGCAGGCCTATTTCGACGCCGCCCAGCTGGGTTCGGCGCCGCGCCTGATCGTGTCGCAGAACACGGCCATGCCCAAGATCGCGGCCATCTACGCCCAGACCCCGGTCGAGCTGCTGCAGGCGTGGGAAGCCTTCCACACCGCCGACGACGCCGCGCCGCGCCTGTCGCGTCGCTTCGCCGACGCCCAGTGGGAGTTCCGCTCGCGCGACCTGTCGGGCCAGCCCGAGCAGCGCAGCCGTGAGAAGCGCGGCATCTCCTTCGCCGAGGGCACCCTGGGCGAGGCCACGGGCCGTCTCTATGTCGCCCAATACTTCCCGGCCGAATCCAAGGCCAAGATGGAGCAGCTGGTCTCGAACATCCGTTCGGCCCTGTCGGACCGGATCGCTCACCTCACCTGGATGGGCGACGAGACCAAGGCCCAGGCCCAGGACAAGCTGTCGAAGATCACCGTCAAGATCGGCTATCCGAACAAGTGGCGTGACTATTCGGGCCTGGAAATCCGCCCCGACGACCTGTTCGGCAACGCCGAGCGCACCGGCATCTTCCAGTGGAACTACCAGCTGGAGCGCCTGAACAAGCCGGTCGACAAGACCGAGTGGGGCATGACGCCCCAGACGGTGAACGCCTACTACAACTCGTCCAACAACGAGATCGTCTTCCCGGCCGCCATCCTGCAGCCGCCCTTCTTCGACCCGGACGCGGACCCGGCCGTCAACTACGGCGGCATCGGCGGCGTGATCGGTCACGAAATCGGCCACGGCTTCGACGACCAGGGCTCCAAGTCGGACGGCAACGGCGTGCTGCGTGACTGGTGGACCCCGGCTGACAAGGCCAATTTCCAGGCCCTGACCACCCGTCTGGGCGCCCAGTACGACGCCTTCGAACCCATCCCCGGCTATCACGTCCAGGGCGGGCTCACGATGGGCGAGAACATCGGCGACGCCTCGGGCGTGGCCGTGGGTCTGGAGGCCTACCACATCTCCCTGAACGGCCAGGCCGCCCCGGTTCTGGACGGCACCACCGGCGACCAGCGCTTCTTCTACGGCTGGGCCCAGGTGTGGCAGTCGAAGATGCGCGACGAAGCCGCCAAGCAGCAGGTCGCCACCGACCCGCACAGCCCGGCGATGTTCCGCGTCATCGGCCCGCTGCGCAACTCGGACGCCTGGTATGAGGCGTTCAACGTCCAGCCCGGCGCCAAATACTACCTGACCCCGGCCGACCGGGTTCACATCTGGTAAGACGGATTTCCATCCCCGACGGCGAGGGCCGGAGCAGCGATGCTCCGGCCCTTTTCGTTTTGCCAGCTCAGCTCTTGCGCAGGGTGACGTAGATGGCGCCCTCGCCGCCGTGGCGGCGGTGGGCCGAGGCGAAGCCGGAGACGAGGGGACGCAGGGCCGGGGACTGCAACCATTCGTGGATGGAGGCGCGGATGACGCCGCCGCCGCGCCGTCCCTGACCCGTGATGACCAGCACCGACTTCAGGCCTCGCGCCTGGCAACCCATGAGGAAGGCCTTCAGCTGGTCCTCGGCCTCGAACCGGCCAAAGCCGTGCAGGTCGATACGGTCCTCGATCGGATCACGCTCGCGCGACAGCCGGCGCTGGCGGCGCGGCTCCAGCTCTTCCGGGGCGCCACGGGGGGCGGGATGGGGCGCAGCCGTTCGGGCTCCGGATGATCCGGGTTTCGCGGCGGCCTTGTGGGAAGGTGTTTTTTTCGCCGGGAGGCCGGCCACGGCGATACTGGCAGGCGGATCAGCGGGAAGCGGGCCGCCGGGGATGACGAGGGCGGCCTTGCGCGCTTTGGGCGGGGTGACCGAGCCCGAGACCCGGGCCCAGATGCGGCGGTCCTCGGACGTCAGATCTCCTGAGGCCTTCGCAGACTTTTTCGGAGGCCCCTTGGCCACGGGTCAGTCGTCGCTATCGCCGTCGGAGCCCATCTCCTGCGGCCCCGGCTCGTGGCTGAGCAGATCGCCCGGCTGGCAGTTCAGTTCGCGGCACAGGGCGTCCAGGGTCGTGAAGCGGATCGCCCGCGCCTTGCCGGTCTTGAGGATCGACAGATTGGCCAGGGTCACGCCCACGCGGTCGGCGAGCTCGGTCAGCGACATGCGCCGTTCAAGCAGGATGCGGTCGAGCTGGATTCGAATGGCCATGGGAAGATGTGCGCTCGATCAGATCGTCAGTTCGCTCTCGCGTCGAAGCCGGGCGCCCTCGCGGAACACCTCGGCGAGGACGAAGACGACCAGGACGGAGAAGATGGGGGTCAATAGCTCACCGAACCCCTGCGGGTCCATCTGTCCGGGCACGAGGCCGGCGGCGACCATGCCCTGGGCCACCCAGACGCCGGCGGTCACCGTGGCCAAGGTCAGGCCGATAGCGCGCAGACGGCGCACATTCTCGGGCCGGAAGGGATCGCCTGCGGTCAGGGTGCGGAAGATGAGGCGCAGGTTGCGCAGGATCAGCAGGAAGCCGCCAACCCAGGCCGTCAGGGCCCCGAGGCCGAACAAAAGCAGCGGCTGGGTCAGGGGCTGTTGCAGCCCGCCATCATGGGCGGTGACGGTGACGTTGTAGTTGGAGATGGGGATGAAGATGGCGGCGACGAAGGCGATGAGCAGGCCGGCGGTCAGCAGCATCAGCAGCACATAGGCCACGTCGAGGGCGATCTTCAGAAGACTGGCGACCGAGCCGGGACCCAGGGTCCTCAGGGGGCCGCGAAGAAGGAAGGAGAGACCGAACCGGGGCCTGAAGCCCCTGGCGGGAAGCCGACCTTTCAGATTCTCGAGGGTCGGAAGACGCATCGGCCGTGTCGCTCAGGCCGGAAGGAAGGAGGCGAATGCCGCGCGGGGTCCGGCGAACCCCGTCGCGGTCTTATTCATCGCGATCTTCATGGGTCTCGTCAAAGCCTCACAGGACGTCTTTACCGTGAACCGGGGGTCATCGCTGACCCCCATGGTCAAATCCGTGCACCGGTGACGGTGCAAAGCGCGGTAGACGGTCTCAGAAGGCCTGGACGAGGATGGCGACCAGAGCGGTCGGCAGGGCGGCGAGCAGGGCGGCGTTGACCAGCACGTTGCCGACCTTGTCCATGAAAAGCGAAGCGTTCATCGTGTTCATCGTGGTTCTCCTGATTGAGGGGGTCGTTTATTGCCCACTCGGTTATGACTGCTAGGTAAAGATTGTGCGTTTCCGCTAATCTCTGGAACGGCGCAGCCCCCGTTCGTGAGAACATAGATAGGCCTTGCTACGGGGAAGGTCACGTTACATATCGTTTAACGATATTAAACTTTGGCAATGGATTGTAACGCGGTGCGTGAACAGCGATGAAACTCAAGCTTATCAAAGGGATGCGCCTCGTCGCGGCCACACATAACCCCGGCAAGGTCCCCGAAATCGCGGCCCTGCTGGATGGAAATTACGAGATTGTCACGGCGGGAGAGCTGAATCTGCCCGAGCCGGACGAGACCGAGACCACTTTTGGCGGCAACGCCATGCTCAAGGCGCGCCACGCGGCCCGGCTCTCGGGCGAGGTTTCGCTGGCCGACGACTCGGGAATGTCCGTTCTGGCGCTGGACGGGGCGCCGGGTATTTTTTCCGCGCGCTGGGCCGGACCGGGCAAGGATTTCGCCCTGGCCATGAAGAAGGTGGAGGACCGGCTGGAGGAGATCGGCTCGACCGACCGCCGCGCCTGGTTCACCTCGGCCCTCGCGGTGGCCTGGCCTGACGGACCCTGTGTCGTCGTCGAAGGAGAGGTCCACGGCGAGCTGACCTTCCCGCCGCGTGGCGCGCGCGGCTTCGGCTACGACCCCATCTTCATCCCCGAGGGCTTCGACCAGACCTTCGGCGAGATGGAGCCGGCGGCCAAGGACGCCATGAGCCACCGCGCCCGCGCCTTCGCCAAGCTCAAGGCCGCCCTGATTGACTGATCTGGATCCGGGCTCGGACGTCGCCGTCTATGTCCACTGGCCCTACTGCGCCCGCATTTGCCCCTACTGCGACTTCAACGTCGTGCGCGACCGGGGGAAGACGGAGGAACAGGCCGGGCTGGTTTCGGCGATCCTGAGCGATCTGGAGGCGCAGGCGGGGCTGGTCGGCGAGCGGAAGCTGGCCTCCATCTTCTTCGGCGGTGGCACCCCGTCCCTGATGCCGCCCGAGGTCGTGGCGGCGGTGATCGCGGCGATCCATGCCCGTTTCCCGGCGAGCCGCCCCGTCGAGGTCACGCTGGAGGCCAATCCGACCGACGCCGAGGCCGCCCATTTCAGTGCCCTGGCCGAGGCGGGGATCAACCGGCTGTCGCTGGGCGTCCAGTCGCTGGATGACGCGGCTCTGAGGTTCCTCGGTCGCAACCATTCGGCGGGCGAGGCGCGGCGGGCCATCGAAGTCGCCAGCAAGGCCTTCGACCGGCTGTCGATCGACCTGATCTACGCCCGGCCCGATCAGTCGGTCGCCGACTGGACCGCCGAACTGACCACCGCCGTCCACCTCGGCTTCGAGCACATCTCTCCCTATCAGCTGACCATCGAGCCCACGACCGCCTTCGGCCGGGCCTTCGCGCGCGGCGACTGGACCCCGCCCGACGAGGACCTGTCCGCCGCCCTCTATGAGACGACCCAGACCATGCTCGGCGCCGCCGGCTTCGAGGCCTATGAGGTGTCCAACCATGCGCGCGGCGTCGCGGCCCGGTCGACGCACAATCTGCATGTCTGGCGCGGCGGCGACTATCTGGGCCTCGGCCCCGGCGCCCACGGGCGGCTGACGCTGGACGGCATTCGCACCGCCACCATCGCCCACCGCCGTATCGGGGACTATGTCGCCGGCGTCGCGGAAGGAAAGCCGTGGGCCGAGCGCGACGCCCTGGACGCCGAAGGCGCCGCCGAGGAGCGGATCCTGCTGGGCCTCAGAACCGTCGAAGGCGCCGAAGCCTCGACCTTCGGGACGCTCGGAATCGCCGACCGCGTCGCGGGCCTGGCCGAGGACGGCTTCCTGACGGTTTCGAACGGACGGGTCGTCGCGACCGAAACCGGTCGGCCGTTGCTCGACGCGGTGTTGAAGGTCTTGCTGACATAGAAGACTTGGCCTGAGGTCGTCAGGCTGGCACGGTCCCGCGCCATGAGTGAACCTTCGCCTTTCCCCCCTTCCGCCCCGCCGTCGCGTCTCGTTTCGCCCGGCCTCTATCTGGTGGCGACGCCGATCGGGAACCTGCGCGACATCACCCTGAGGGCGCTGGACGTCCTCGCCGCCGCCGATCTGGTCCTGGCCGAGGACACGCGCGTCACCGCAAAGCTGCTGTCCGCCTATGGGCTGAAGGCGAAGCTGGAGCGCTGCGACGATCACGCCTCGGCTCGCGCCGCCGAAATCGCCATCGAGCGGGTGCGCGAAGGCAAGGTCGTGGCGCTGGTGTCCGACGCCGGAACGCCGGTGATCTCCGACCCCGGCTTCGTCGTGGCCCGCGCCTTCATCGCCGCCGGTCTGCCCGTCCATCCGATCCCCGGCGCCTCCAGCCTGCTGGCGGCCCTGTGCATCGCCGGCCAGCCCAGTGACCGCTTCCTGTTCGCCGGCTTCCTGCCGCCCAAGTCGGGGGCGCGGAAGACCATGCTGGCCGAGCTGAAGCAGGGTCGTCAAACGCTCGTCTTCTTCGAAAGCGGCCCCCGTCTCGCCGCCAGTCTCGCCGACATGGCCGAGGTGCTGGGCGACCGCCCCGCTGCCGTCACCCGCGAACTGACCAAACTCTATGAGGAGGCGGTGCGGGGCAGCTTGGCCGAACTGGCCACGGATCCGCGCTGCGATTCGCCCAAGGGGGAGATCGTCATCGTCATCGGGCCCGGCGCGGTCGAGGTCGCCTCGGCCGCCGACGCCGATGCGGCCCTGATCGAGGCCCTGGCCCGGTTGCCCACCGGCGAGGCGGCGTCGGAGGTGGCCCAGGCCCTCGATCTGCCGAGAAAGGCCCTCTATCGCCGGGCCCTGGAGCTTCAGGGCAAGGGATGAGGCCGGAACGCCTGAAAGCCCCGAAGCCGGCCCCCCGCCCCAAGGCGGCGTGGCGGCAGGCGCTGGGCGGCAAGGCGTTTCGACAGGGCCACGCCTCGGAATGGACCGCCGCCGTCTGGCTGATGCTCAAGGGCTATCAGATACTCGGCTTCCGGCTGAAGGGGCGCGGCGGGGAAATCGACATCCTCGCCCGCCGGGGCCGGATACTCGCCGTCGTCGAGGTCAAACGGCGCGCAACGATGGAGGCCGCTCTGACCGCCCTGACTCCGGAACAGCATCAAAGGCTGGTCGCAGCGGGCAAGGCAGTGTTGCACGGACGACCCAGCTTGGCCGGACATGAATTGAGAATCGATATGGTGGCGCTGGCTCCCGGACGATTTCCGCGCCATGTTTCAGCCATAAGTTTTCCCGGGCCCTGAATTTCAGGAAGAAATCCCGGCTGGTTGGGGCAAGACTCCGGGGAGTGGGCGTGACGCGCGAGGAAGCGGAAGCGATCCTGGTCGAGGCCGGTCGGGCCGACGACGACGACTTCCCCCTGCTGGAAGCCGCGATCGCCTGCGCCATCCACGACTATCCGTTCCGCGACACCGAGCCGGTGCGCACCCTGGCCCGCAACGCTGCCGAGCGGCTGGGCGAGCGGATGGACCGCGAAAGCCCCGACGACGCCCTGGCCGAGACCATGGCCGCCGACCTGAGGCTGAACGGCGACCTGCTGCACTATGACGACCCGGCCAATACGGATGTGATCGACGTCGCCGAACGCCGGCGCGGCCTGTCGGCGGCCCTCGCCGTCTTCTACCTCGACGCCGCCAAGCGGGTGGGACTGGAGGCGCAGGGGGTCGACTTCCCCAACCACTTCCTGCTGCGGGTCGAAACCCCGGCCGGGCCGGTGGCGCTGGATCCGTTCAGCCAGGGCCGGATCGTCCTGCCCTCGGAGCTGAGCCGCCGGGCCCTGCGCGCCGGGCTGACGCCGCACATCGCCGACCGGCTGGACCTGCTGATGGCCCCGGTCACCGACCGTCAGGCCCTCATCCGGCTGCAGAACGTCCTGTTCAGCCGGGCCATCAAGGCCGAGGACTATCAGGGCGCCGAACGCTCGGCCATGCGCCGCGCCCTGCTCGATCCCGAGGACCACCGGCCCTGGCTGGACGTCGCCTCGGCGCGTGAGAAACAGGGCGCCCTGAACGGCGCCCTCGACGCCCTGAACCGCGCCCGCGTGATCGGCGGGCAGGATATGGTCGTCCAGACCGCCAGCTTCGACCGGCTGAGGATGCGGCTGAACTAGCCCACGAACGGCTCCGCTTGCGTCGCTCGCGGACCGGCAATATCTCTACTCCTGTCGCGAAAAACGACGGCCTTGGTCGTCGCGCATACGCCGCCCGCATTCCGAACGCGGCTGGCCAGCGTCTCCTGAAATCCCGGCCTGACCTGATCAGGCGTTGCGCGGTGGTCGCTTGTGGCGCCGCGCCTCAAATGGAGCGCGCCCATGCCTGCCCTCACTGCCGCCCCCGTCACCATCATCGGCGCCGGACCCGGCGGCCTCGTCCTCGCCCGGATCCTGTCGCTGCATGGCGTTCCGGTCGCCGTCTATGAGGCGGAGGCCTCGCCCGACGCCCGCCCCCAGGGCGGACTGCTGGATCTGCACGAAGACAGCGGTCAGATCGCCATGAAGGCCGCCGGCCTGTTCGAGGAATTCACCGCCCTCGTCCGCCCCGGCGAGGACGCCAAACGCATCGCCGACCGGACCGGCCACATCCTGTTCGACGACCCCGGCGGCCGAGACGGCCGGCCCGAGATCGACCGCGGCGACCTCAGGCGTTTGCTCATCGGCGCCCTGCCTGCAGGGACGATCCGGTGGGGCCGCAAGCTCGCCTCCGTTCGGCCCTTGGGCGAGGGACAGCACGGGGTGACCTTCACCGACGGCTCGACGATCGAGACCATGCTTCTGATCGGGGCCGACGGCGCCTGGTCGAAGGTGCGGCCCCTGCTGTCCGACGCCCGCCCCGCCTATGAGGGCCTGTCCTTCGTCGAGACCGGCCTTTCAGACGGCGCCGTCCGCCTGCCCGCCACGGCCGATCTGATCGGGACCGGCACCCTGATGGCGCTGGAGCCGGGACGCGGCATCCTCGCCCATCGCTATGCCGACGGCCGGCTGCACGCCTATGCCGCCCTGAAGCGGCCGGAGGAGTGGTTCGCCAGGATCGACGTCGCCGATCACAAGGCCGCCCTGACCCGGTTCGCCGCCGAATTCGAAGGCTGGTCCCCAGACCTGACGGCCCTGATCACCCAAAGCGACGTCCCGATCGTGCTGCGGCCCATCCACGCCTTGCCGGTCGGCCATCGCTGGGGCCGGACACCGGCCGTGACCCTGCTGGGCGACGCGGCCCACCTGATGTCGCCCTTCACCGGGGTGGGGGCGAACCTCGCCCTTCTGGACGGCGCCGAACTGGCCCGGACCCTGCTGGCGTCTCCGGACGACGTCGAGGCGGCGCTGGCGGCCTATGAGGCCGACCTCTTTCCGCGCAGTGAAGCAGCAGCGGCGGAAAGCGCGGCCAACCTGCGGCGCTTCTTCGAAGACGGGACGCCGGGCAGTGTGGTCGATCTGTTCAGCCGTCGGAGTTGAAGCGAGCCCCGGACGCGTGAGGACATGCTCCGGCCCTTGCGCGTCCGGCGTCGGGCGCCCATACCCCAAGCCTCGCCGTTCAGAGGTTTCCCATGCTCAAGGTCGCGATCCAGATGGACCCCATCGAAGGGGTCGATATCGAGGTCGACACGACCTGGCTGATGATGATGACGGCGCAGGAGCGGGGTCATCAGCAGTGGGTCTATGACTTCCGCACCCTGGCGCTGGAAGAGGGCCGCCTCTATTGCCGCGCCCGTCCGGTGACCCTGCAGCATGTCGCGGGCAACCACGTGGCTTTCGGCGACTGGGTGAAGCTGGACCTGGCCGAGGACGTCGACGTCATCCTGATGCGTCAGGACCCGCCGTTCGACATGGCCTATGTGACCGCCACCTATATGCTGGAGACGGTCCATCCGAAGACCCTGGTGGTCAACGACCCGGCCGAGGTGCGTTCGGCGCCCGAGAAGCTGATGGTCACGGCCTTCCCGGGCCTGCAGCCCCCGACCCTGATCACCTCCGATCCGGTCACCCTGACCGAATTCCATAAAAAGCACGGCGACGTGGTGCTCAAGCCCCTGCATGGCAACGGCGGTTCGGGCGTGATCAAGCTGCGCGCCGACGACCCCAACCTCGACGCCCTGATCGAAATCCATCAGGGCGCTTCGCGCGACCCGCTGGTGATCCAGAAATTCATCCCGGCCGTGTCGAAAGGCGACAAGCGCATCCTGCTGATCGACGGCGAGCCCGTCGGGGCCATCAACCGGGTGCCCGCGGCAGGCGCGGTGCGCTCCAACCTGCACGTGGGCGGCACGGCCATGCCGGTCGAACTGACACCGCGTGATCTGGAAATCTGCAAGGCCATCGGCCCGACCCTGAAGGCGAAGGGTCTGATCTTCGTCGGCATCGATGTGATCGGCGACTATCTGACCGAGATCAATGTCACCTCCCCCACCGGCGCCCAGCAGCTGAAGCGGTTCACCGGCATCGACGCCACCGCCCTGATGTGGGACGTCATCGAGGCGAAACGCGCGGCCTAAACCACGCGGGGTTGCATTCCGTTCAGGTTCATGGTTTGTTCTCTTCCGAAGCGGGAGGACGTCCATGCTGGCCAGTATCGCCACAGTCGCGTTCGAAGGGGTGGAGGCGCGGCGCGTCGACGTCCAGGTGCAGCAGATCGGGGCTGCCGAGGGCTCTTTCGCCATTGTCGGCCTGCCGGACAAGGCGGTCGCCGAGAGCCGTGAGCGGGTCAGGGGGGCCTTCGCCGGCATCGGTCTGTCCCTGCCGTCCCGGCGGATCATCGCCAATCTGGCCCCCGCGGACCTGCCCAAGGAAGGCAGCCATTTCGACCTGCCCATCGCCCTGGCCCTGCTGGCCTCCATGGGGGTGATCACGCCCGACGCTCTGGAGGGCTGGGCGGCGATCGGCGAGCTGGGGCTGGACGGACGGATCGCGGCGGTCGGCGGCAGTCTGTCGGCGGCCATGGCGGCCAACGCCATGGGACTGGGGCTGATCTGCCCCGAGGCCAACGGGCCCGAGGCCGCCTGGGCCGGGGACGTGGCCCTGCTGGCGCCCCGCTCCCTGATCGGGCTGGTCAATCATTTCAAGGGGACCCAGGTGCTGCGCGCGCCCGAACGCGGGCCGGTGGTTTCCGGGACCCGCGTCCCGGACCTGCGCGAGGTCAAGGGTCAGGAGAGCGCCAAGCGGGCGCTGGAGGTCGCCGCCGCCGGGGGGCACAACCTGCTCTTCATCGGGCCGCCCGGTTCGGGCAAGTCGATGATGGCGGCGCGGATGCCGGGTCTTTTACCGCCACTGACCTCGCAGGAACTGCTGGAAACCTCGCGAATCTGGTCGGTGGCCGGGATGATCGAACGCGGCGCCCTGACCCATGAGCGGCCGTTCCGGGCGCCCCATCACTCGGCCTCGATGGCGGCCCTGACCGGCGGCGGGCTGAGGGCCAAGCCGGGCGAAGCGTCCCTGGCCCACAACGGCGTCCTCTTCCTCGACGAACTGCCCGAATATTCGGCCCAGGCGCTCGACAGCCTGCGTCAGCCGCTGGAGACCGGCGAGATCGTCGTCGCCCGCGCCAACCACCATGTGAAATATCCGGCGCGGTTCCAGCTGGTGGCGGCCATGAACCCCTGCCGCTGCGGCGTCGGCGGCTTTGGCAAGGGCGCCTGCGGCAAGGCCCCGCGTTGCCAGCGCGACTATCAGAACCGCATCTCCGGCCCGATGTTCGACCGCATCGACCTGACGGTGGAGACCCCGCCGGTGACCGCGGCCGACATGGCCCTGCCGCCGCCGTCGGAAGGCACGGCGGAAGCGGCCGCCCGCGTCGCTGTCGCCCGCGCCCTGCAGGCCGAACGGGTGGCGACCCTCGGGCTCGATCCGGTTCACGCCCGGGATCAGGCGATCAATGCCCGCTGCTCCGGGGAGGTGCTCGATCGCTTCGCCACCCCCGACGAGGCCGGCCGGGCCCTGCTGATGCGGGCCGGGGAGGCGGGGGGACTGACCGCGCGCGGCTGGACCCGGACCCTGCGGCTGGCCCGCACCATCGCCGATCTGGAGGGCTCCACAGGGGTCTTGCGCCGCCATATCGCCGAAGCCCTGATCTACCGCCGCGCCTCGTCCGGGGCGCAGGAAGATTTCGACCGCCAGCGCGCCCGCCACGACCCGGACCTGTCCGACGCCCGTCCCGGCCTTCCGGCCTGGTGACCCCGGCAGGGAGACTGGCAGGTGGCGACGGGCCCCTCTCGGGCAGCGACATTTCTCTGGACGCTTGAGCCGGCCTTAACCCTTGGTAGTGCAGGGTGAGGGTCACGAAGGCGATCCACGGACGCGACCATGGCCCGAAGGGCGAAGACCGGCGAAGACTCTCTCAAGGCCCCGGTGGCCGTCCCGGCTCCGTCTTCGGCCCCTGCCCCGACCGTTTCCGGCACGGACGGCAGCGACCAGTTCCTGCGCCTGATGAGCCATGAGATGCGTACGCCCCTGAACGGGGTGATCGGCATGCTGGGCCTTCTGACCCGCACCCGTCTGGACGGCGCCCAGCGCGCCTATGCCGAGGCGGCCCAGTCCTCGGCCGAACATCTGCTGGGTCTGGTCAACGATCTTCTGGACTATGCGCGGCTCGAGGCCGGGCGGCTGGAGTTCGATCCGGCTCCGGTCGAGGTCGAGGCCCTGGTGCGCGGCGTCGCCGAACTGCTGAGCCCGCGCGCCCACGACAAGGGGCTGGAGATCGTCTGGTCGGTCTCCGGCGACGTGTCCGACATCATGGCCGACGAGGGCCGGCTGCGGCAGGTGCTGTTCAACCTCGCCGGCAATGCGGTCAAGTTCACCGACGCGGGCGGCGTGCGCATCGCCGTCGAGCGGATCGGGGGCAGCCGCGCCCGGCCGCGTCTGGCCTTCATCGTCGACGACACCGGCCCCGGCGTCCCGTCCGAGGCCCGCGAACGCATCTTCGAGGAGTTCGGCCACGTCGACGCCTCGGACGCCACCCGCTTCGGCGGCGCCGGCCTGGGTCTGGCCGTGGTCCGCCGTCTGGCCGGGGCCATGGGCGGGACGGTCGCCGTCACCGACCGGCCGCGTCAGGACAATTCGGACGTTTCCACCGGGTCGCGCTTCCGCTTCGAGGCCGTGTTCGACGCCGTCGCCGGCGCCCCGGCCCGCAGCAAACCCCTGACTGGCATCGCGGTCGCCGTGCGCTCGCCCGATCCCTTCGTCGCCCGGGCCGCCACGGACCAGATCGTCGCCAGCGGCGGCGAGGCCAGCGACGACGCGGCCATCGTCCTGGTCGATCACGCCGGCGCCGTGCAGGAATTCGGTCCGGGCGCCGTCGCCCCCCTGCCCGCCTCGGGCCGCGGCGTGATCCTGCTCAAGCCCTCCGAACGCGAGCTCATCCCCCGCTACCGCGCCATCGGCTTCAACGGCTATCTGATCAAGCCCCTGCGCCGCGCCTCCCTGGCCGAGCGGGTGCTTGCCGCGGTCCAGGCCGCCGAACCCGTCAATGACGCGGCGCCGCGCAAGGCCCTGGCCGAGGACGACCGCGTCGTTCCCGTCCGCTTCGCCGGCATCCGCGTCCTTCTGGCCGAGGACAATCCGGTCGGCGCCCTGCTGGCCAAGACCCTGCTGCGTCGCGAGGGCTGTGTGGTCGAAACCGCCGCTACCGGGGCCGAAGCCGTCGCCGCCATGAAGCGCGCCCGCTACGACATGGTCTTCATGGACATGCGCATGCCCGGGATGGACGGGCCGGACGCGACGCGGGCCATCCGCGCGGTCGGGGACACCACCCCCATCGTCGCCCTGACCGCCAACGCCTTCGCCGAGGACCGCAAGGCGTGTCTGGAGGCCGGGATGGACGACCATCTGGTCAAGCCGCTGGAGCCCGACGCCCTCCGCGCCGCCCTGACCCGCTGGACGAACCGCGACAACCGCTTCAAGGTCGCCGTCTGACGCCGGGGGGCGTCGCCCCCGGAGCCTGCCCATGACCGACGCCGTGACCACCAAGCCCGCCGGCCGCCTCGGCGGTCTGGCCGTCTATTGTGAGCGGCGCGTCATGGCCCAGCTGCTGCTGGGCTTCTCGGCCGGCCTGCCGAACCTGCTGATCTACGACACCCTGACCGCCTGGCTGCGCGATTCCGGGGTGACGCTGGAGCTGATCACCTTCTTCGGCCTGGCCACCCTCACCTATGCGCTGAAATTCGTCTGGGCTCCCCTGCTGGACCGGACCAATATCCCCTTCCTGACCAAATGGCTGGGCCATCGCCGGTCGTGGATGCTGGCCACCCAGGCGATGATCGTCCTGGGCCTGTGGATGCTGGCGGGGCAGAATCCACAGACCAATCTGGTGGGCGTGGCCCTGTTCGCCCTGATGGTCGGCTTCTTCGGCGCGACGCAGGACATCGCCATCGACGCCTGGCGGATCGAGGTCTCCGACGACGCCCGTCAGGGCGCCATGGCCGCCGCCTATCAGCTGGGCTACCGGGTCGCCGTCATCGTCGCGGGCGCCGCGCCTCTGGTGCTGGCCGAGCTCTACAACTGGAACTTCTCCTACGCCGTCATGGCGGCCCTGATGGCCATCGGCGTGGTCGGGGTCCTGCTGGCGCCGCGCGAGAAGGCCCACACCATCCGCGAAATCCCCGTCGGCGACATCCCGGCCCGGCCGGTGCTTCAGGTCGTCGAGTGGATCGTGCGGCTGGGCCTGATCTTCATCGCCGCCCTGGTCATCGGCACCGGCCTGACGGACAAGCCTGACGCCCTGCTCTGGGCCTTCGGCGGTGTGCTCGGCGCGGGGGCGGAGACGATCAAGGCCGGGCTGGAGGACAATACCGCGACCGGCGTCCTGATCCAGTTCGCCTATGTCATCGGTGGCTTCATCCTGATGGCCGTGGCCTGCTGGCCCATCCCCGGCGTGAAGACCCGGCCCGGCGCCTATCTGGCCGGTTCGTTTGGTCAGCCGCTGGCCGACTTCTTCGTGCGCTTCGCCAAACTGGCCCTGCCGATCCTGGCCCTGATCTGCCTCTACCGGCTGGCCGACTTCGTGCTCAACATGATGAACCCCTTCTATCAGGACCTGGGTTTCACCAAGATCGAGATCGCCGAGGTGCGAAAGGTCTTCGGGGTGGTCATGCTGTCGCTCGGCGTCTTCATCGGCGGCTGGTCGGTGGCCAAGCTGGGCCTGATCCGCACCATGGTCATCGGCGCCTTCATGAGCCCGGTGTCGAATCTGGTCTTCGGCTGGCTGGCGACCCAGGGGCATGACCTCGGCGCCCTGTTCGTGGCCATCGGGGTCGACAATATCGCCACCGGCTACGCAGGCACGGCCCTGATCGCCTATATGTCCAGCCTGACCTCGATCGGCTTCACCGCGACCCAGTACGCCCTGTTCAGCTCGCTCTACGCCCTGCCCGGCAAGATCATCGCCTCCCAGTCGGGCAAGATCATCGAGGCCTCGGCGCGGGCGGCGGACGCGGGCGGGCCGCTGGCCCTGTTCAAGCCGATGTTCAACCGGCTTCCCGAAGGTTCGCTGGTCGAGGGCGCAGCCAAGAGCGGCGTGACCGTTCAGGGTCTGGGCGCCGGCTATTTCACCTTCTTCCTCTATTCGGCGGCGATCGGCATCTTCGCCATCGTGCTGGCTTTCTACGTCGCCAAACGCCAGCCGGCGGTCATGGCCGAGGCCAAGGCGCGCGAGGAGGCAGCGCTGGCCGAGGCCGCGACAGAAGCCCAGCCTTCCTGATCGGGCTTACCTGGGAACGCTGACGCCGGAGCCTAGAGCTCCGGCGCTCCGCCTTCATAGGCGGCGAAGGTGGCGGCGGTGATGATCTCGGAAACCGAGGCGCCCAGGCTGACGATCTGAACCGACTTCTCCAATCCGACCAGCAGCGGTCCGATCACGGTCGCTCCGCCCAGCGACTGGACCAGACGCGTCGAGATCGAGGCCGACTGGATCGCCGGCATGACCAGCACATTGGCGTCGGCCGACAGCCGCATGAAGGGATAGTTGGCGCGGGCCGACGGGTCGAGCGCCAGTTCGGGCGGCATCTCGCCTTCGTATTCGAAGTCGACATCCATGCTGTCGAGAATGCGGATCGCTTCACGCACCTTCTCGCCGCGTTCTCCCGGCGGGTCGCCGAAGGTCGAGTGGCTGAGGAAGGCGACGCGCGGAGTGCGGCCCAGCTTGCGTACGGCGGAGGCCGCCTGGACGGCGATCTCGGCCAGTTCCTGGGCGTCGGGCAGTTCGTGGATGGAGGTGTCGGCGACGAAGAGGGTCCGGCCCTTGGCCAGCACGATCGACAGGCCAATCAGCCGGTCCTTGACGTCGATGACCCGGCGCACCTCGCGCAGGACCATGTTGAAGTTCCGGGTCGTGCCCGAGACCACCGCGTCGGCGTCGCCCAGGGCGACCATGGCGGCGGCGAAATAGTTGCGGTCCTGATTGATCATCCGCTGGACGTCGCGGCGCAGATAGCCGCGGCGCTGCAGCTTGGCGTAGAGCCAATCGGTGTATTCGACGTTCTTGTGGCTGACGCGGGCGTTGACGATCTCGATGCCGAGGGCGTCGAAGTCGAGGCCGGCCTCGATGGCGTTCTTGCGGATCAGGTCCTCGCGGCCCAGCAGGACCGGGGTTCCCAGTTCGGACTGTTTGAAGGCCCAGGCGGCGCGGATGACCGGGGTCTCCTCGCCCTCGGCGAAGACCACCCGCTTGTTCGGAGCGGCGCGCACGGCGGAGGAAATCTTCTGCATCAGGGCCGCCGAAGGATCGACGCGCTCGCGCAGCGAGTTGCGATAGGCCTCCATGTCCTCGATCGGACGGCGGGCCACGCCCGTGTCCATCGCCGCCTGGGCGATGAAGGGCGGGATGTACCAGATCAGGCGCGGATCGAAGGGCGTCGGGATGATGTAGTCGGGGCCGAACTTCAGCTTGCGGCCCGAATAGGCGGCGGCGACCTCATCCGGCACGTCCTCGCGCGCCAGGGCGGCGATGGCCTGGGCGCAGGCGATCTTCATCTCGTGATTGACGCGGCGGGCGCGGACGTCGAGCGCGCCGCGGAACAGATAGGGGAAGGCCAGGACGTTGTTGACCTGGTTCACATAGTCCGAGCGGCCGGTGGCGATGATGGCGTCGGTGCGCACCGACATCACATCCTCGGGCGTGATCTCCGGATCAGGATTGGCCATGGCGAAGATGATCGGATTGGGGGCCATGGAGGCCACCATCTCCTTGGTGATCGCGCCCTTGGCTGCCAGGCCCAGCACGACGTCGGCGCCGACCATGGCTTCGGCGAGGGTGCGGTGGGGCGTGTCGGTGGCGTGGGCGGCCTTCCACTGGTCCATGCCCGTCGGGCGGCCCTTGTAGACGACGCCGTCGCGGTCGACGATCACGGTGTTCTCGGCCTTCACGCCCGCCGCCTTCATCAGGGCGATGGACGACAGGCCCGCGGCCCCGGCGCCGGCCAGGACCACCTTGAGGTCCTCCAGCTTCTTGCCGACGATATGGGCGGCATTGATCAGGCCCGCGGTCGAGATGATGGCCGTGCCGTGCTGGTCGTCATGGAAGACCGGGATGTCGAGCAGGTCCTGCAGCTCGGATTCGATCACGAAGCATTCCGGGGACTTGATGTCCTCCAGATTGATGCCGCCCCAAGTGTCGCCGATGTTCTTGACGACAGTGATGAACTCGTCCGGGTCGGTGGTCTTCACCTCGACATCGAAGCTGTCGACGTCGGCGAAGCGTTTGAACAGGACCGACTTGCCCTCCATCACCGGCTTGGAGGCCATGTGACCGAGGTTGCCGAGGCCCAGGATCGCCGTGCCGTTGGAGATCACCGCGACCAGATTGCCCTTGGAGGTGTAGTCGTAGGCGAGGTCCGCATCCTTGGCGATCGCCAGCACCGGAATGGCCACGCCGGGGGAATAGGCCAGCGAGAGGTCGCGCTGGGTCGCCATGGGCTTGGTCGGCGCCATGGAGATCTTGCCCGGCGTCGGGACCTTGTGGAAATCCAGCGCGTCCTGATCGGAGAAGGTCTGTTTGTCAGTCAGGTCGGGCATGGGGGCCTTTTCGCGCGCGTCTGCGGATCGTGTCGGAACCCGACTGTTCCTAGAGCGACGCTGGCGAGGGGACAACCCGGGCCGAACTTGACCCGGGGTAATCCTTGTCTAGTCGACCCCGGCGAGGAACTCGAAGATCGCCGCCTTGGCCTCCGGCTCGTCCAGCATTGGGGCGTGGCCGATCCCGGGAACCTCGACATGGTCCATGGCGGGTGCGGCCTTCTTCATCTTCGCGGCGATCCCGGCGCTCAGAAGGTCCGAGTTTCCGCCACGAACGAGCAGGGTTGGGCGGTTTTTCGCCAGTTTACGGAACCATGGCCAGAGATTCGGGACCAGGGCCTTGGCCCCGGCCGCCCGGATCGGCACGGCGATGTCGGGGTCATAGTCGAGCACCGGCGTCCCCTCCGTGCCGTCGCGGAAGATGCGGCGGGCGAAGGCTTCCCAGTCGGCGTCGCCATAGTGGGGGAAGGCGACCTCATTGATGCGCTTCGCATAGTCGACGGCGGCGGCCCAGGTCGGGGTGTCCACCGGCTGGCCGGAATAGGCGGCGATCCGGGCCAGACCCTCGGGCGCGACCTCGGGCCCGATGTCGTTGAGGATGGCGGCTGTGACGGCCCTGGGCTTGATCGCCGTCAGGGCCATGGTGATCAGTCCGCCCATGGAGGTGCCCATGAAGACGGCGCGCTCGATCCCGGCCTGTTCCATCAGGGCGACGACGTCGCGGGCATAGACGTCCGGCGTATAGGTCATCGGATCGGGCGCCCGGTCAGACCGGCCCCGGCCGCGCACGTCCAGCGCCAGTACCCGGCGTCCGCTCTGGGCCACCAGCGGGGCGATGCCGTCGAAGTCGGCGCTGTTGCGGGTCAGGCCATGGATGGCGATCAGCGGCAGCTTCGCCGGCCCAGACCCCGGCGCATAGTCGCGGGCGAACAGGCTGAGCCCGTCGGGCGAGGTCCAGCGACGCTCGGTGAAGGCGATATTTGGCGCGGCCATGATCTCAGTACCCCGTAACCCACGATGCGCCCCCGCCCGGACAGCGTATTTCAACGTCGGGCGAATTGCGATTCCGCCGCCGGGGGCAACTCTCCGAACAGGCGAGCTCTGTGGCTCCCGGGACGCTTAACGCGCGAGCGTGGTCAGAGGCCCAGAACGTCGTGCACGAAGTCGGCGAGATCAGGGCCGTGGAACAGGAAGCCCTTCACCCCGGCGCGACGAGCGGCTTCCATGTCTGACTCACGATCGCCGATCATGAAGGACTTGGCCGGGTCGATATTGTGGTCGGCTATGGCCCGCAGAAGCATGCCCGGATTGGGTTTGCGGTCGGGGTGATCCTCGTGGAACCAGGCCGGGTCCCGCGCCTCATGGTGCCAGGGGCAGGCATAGACCGCGCCGATCAGCGCGCCCCTGGCGCCCAGTCGCCGCACGATCAGGGCGTTGAAGGCGTTCATCGTGGCCTCGTCGAACAGCCCCCGGGCCACGCCCGACTGGTTGGTGACGATGACGACCAGATAGCCCTGCTGGTTGAGCAGCTGGATGGCCTCGGCCGCGCCCGGAATGAACTCCAGATCCTGTTCACGATGCGGATAGCCGACGTCGACGTTGATCACCCCGTCGCGGTCCAGGAAGACAGCCGGGACGCCGGTCGGATTGGCGATGGGGGCGGAAGTCGGGGAGGAGGCGGATTCTGTCGTCATGCCCTTCGGGTCTATCGCCCAACGTTGCAAGTCGCAACGCGAAGTGACCCTGTCGTGTTTGGCGTCAGGAACCGTCATTTGCTAGACCGCCCCACCATCGTCGCCTCCGAGCTGATTTGCGGAGGCTTTTCCCGGGCGGACGCCATTGCGTCGCTCCGGCCGTGTTCTCCTGAAGCGGGACGCGCCGGACAAGAGATGAAACGATAACCCCATGATCCCCTTCATCGACCTTCAGGCCCAGCGCCTTCGCCTCGGCGGCAAGATCGAGGCCGCCGTTCAGGACGCCGTCGTCGGCGGCGCCTGGGTCATGGGTCCGCAGGTGCGCCAGTTCGAGGCCGACCTCGCCGCCTTCGGCAAGGCGAAGCACGCTCTCGGCTGCGCCAACGGCACTGACGCCCTGGCCCTGCCGCTGATGGCCTGGGGCGTGGGCCGCGGCGACGCCGTCTTCGTGCCCTCCTTCACCTTCGCCGCCACCGCCGAGGTGGTGCCGTGGTTCGACGCCGAGCCGGTCTTCATCGACGTCGATGAGAAGACCTACAACATGGACCCGGGCCATCTGGCGGCCGCCGTCGAGGCGACGATCGAGGAAGGCCGACTGACGCCGAAGGTCGTCATCGCCGTCGACCTGTTCGGCCAGCCCGCCGACTACGCCGCCATCAAGGCGGTCTGCGACAAGCACGGCCTGAAGCTGATCTCGGACTCGGCCCAGGGCTTCGGCTGCACCATCGACGGCGACCACCCGTTGAAATGGGCCGACGTCACCACCACCAGCTTCTTCCCGGCCAAGCCGCTGGGCTGCTACGGCGACGGCGGCGCGGTCCTGACCGACGACGACGAACTGGCCCAGCTGATGGATTCCATCCGGGTGCACGGCAAGGCCGTGGCGGTGGACCTGAAGGATCGCACCTTCGACCACGACCCCAAATATCTGAACATGCGCGTCGGCCTGAACAGTCGTCTGGACACCATCCAGGCCGCCGTCCTGATCGAGAAGCTGAAGGTCTTCGGCGAGGAGATCGAATGGCGCAACCGTATCGCCAAACGCTACAACGAAGCGCTGGCGCCCCACGTCGCCGCAGTGCCGGAGGTGCCCGAGGGCAATATCTCCAACTGGGCCCAGTATACGATCGAACACCCGAACCGCGATGCGCTGGCAGCTCATCTGAAGGAACAGGGCGTGCCGACGGCGGTCTATTATCCGATCCCGCTGCACCTCCAGCCGGCCTATGAGCACTATCCGCGCGGTCCCCAGGGCCTGCCGGTCACCGAGCGTCTGAAGGAGGTCGTCATCAGCCTGCCGATGCACGCCGACCTGGACGAGGCGACCCAGGACAAGGTCATCGCCGCCGTCGCCAGCTTCAAGGCCTGAGGACCGACATGAACCCCACCGTTCTGCACACCACCCTGCGCGCCGGCGTCGCCGGCGTCGGCGTCATGGGCCGCAACCACGCCCGCGTCATGTCCGAGATGCGCGAGTTCGAACTCGCCGTGGTCTTCGACCCCGACAGCGCCACGGCCGGCAATGTCGCCACAGCCTTCGACGCCCAGCCCCTGACCACCGCCGCCGACTTCGTCGCGGCCGGTCTGGAAGCCGCCGTCGTCGCCACCCCGAACCGCCACCACGCCGAGCTGGGCGTCGCCCTGCTGGAAGCGGGCGTCCACGTCCTGGTCGAAAAGCCCATCGCCGCCACCGTCGCCGACGCCCAGCGGATGATCGACGCCGCCAAGGCCAACGACCGCGTCCTGATGGTCGGTCAGGTCGAGCGCTTCAACCCGGCGGTCGAGGCGGTCAAACGCGCCATCGCCGGCGAGGAAGTCATCTCCATCCAGATCACCCGCGTCGGCCCCTTCCCGCCGCGCATGGGCGAGGTCGGGGTGGTCATCGACCTGGCGGTGCACGACATCGACATCATCCGCCACCTCACCGGTTCGGAGATCGCCGAAGTCCAGCCGCAGCTGGCCCGCACCCGCGCCGACCGCGAGGACACGGCCCTGCTGCAGTTCCGCCTCGAGAACGGGGTGATCGCCCACATCACCACCAACTGGGTCACGCCCTACAAGACCCGCACCCTGCAGGTCGCGACCCACAACAAATTCGTCGTCGCCGATCTGATGACGCGTCAGGTCACCGAATATTTCGGCCAGCAGCCGGACGGCTCCTACTCCACGCGCGGCGTGATGAGCTGGCCGAACGAACCGCTCAAGAAGGAGCTGGAAGCCTTCGCCCACGCCATCCGCACTGGTGAAACCCCCGCCGTCACCGGCGAGGACGGCCTGCGCAACCTCGAGGTCGCCCTGAGGTGCCTGGGACAGTGATCAGAGTGAACCAATATGCGGCCTCGCGCCGCATATTGGTTTCTGCCCGACAAGCGTAGCTGTTCCCTGTGGCCCAGCCGCTCACCAGTGATCGTTGGATGTTTTTCGCCGGCGGCTTTGCGGCGAAGGGCCCGCTGTTTGGCTGGCTGATCATCTGGGTCGAGCTTCTGGGCATCCTCGTCTACCGATCAGGTCTTCCTGCGATCACGAGCGGGCAGGCCCTTCTGACGGGGCTCGGCCAGATGATCGGCCTTTCAATCTTCTCGCTGGTCTTCGCCTACGGTCTGGCCATCGTACCGGCCCTCTTCACTGGGTTCGTCTGCTTCCCGGTGTCCCGGATCTCCATGCCGGTCTGGTTCTGGGTCATCGCTTGTGCGGTGGTGGGAGCGGCGATGTCCGGCCTTGTCGGACTTCTGTTCTCCCCGCACTTCGGGATCATGCTGTTCATGGTCGCCATCCTGCCGGGCGGGGTCGCAGCCGGCGTTTGCGGGTGGCAGGCCCGAGGAAAACGGCTTTCGCTTTGAAGGCCCGCGTCAGACCGCGGCTGCAGTCGCCCGCTGCGGCGCCGGCTTGAAGGTCAGGCGGGCGCGGAAACCTTCGGGAGCGTAGTCCAGCTCGGCCGCGCCGCCGAGGTCGCCCTTCAGACTGGTGGCGATCAGGCGTGAGCCGAAGCCGGAGCGTTCGGGTTTGGATCTGGCCACCTTCGGCCCGCCCGTCTCGATCCAGTCCAGCGCGACCCGACCTTGCGCGTCCGGCGCGGTCCAGCGCACAGAGACCCGGCCGCCGGGGCGGCTCAGGGCGCCGTGTTTGGCGGCGTTGGTGGCCAGTTCGTGGATGATCATCCCCATGGCCAGGGCCTGGGGCGGAGCGAACAGGACATCAGGCCCGTCGAGCGCGAACTGTTCGGGCGAATAGGGCCGCATCTCGCGCCCCAGCATGTCGCGCAACATCGCCTGCTCCCAGCCGGTGGCGGTCAGCAGATTGTGGGTGTCCGACAGGGCCATCAGCCGCGCCTCGAACTGGGCAGAGAATTCGGGCACCGATTCCGTGCGTCGCGCGGTCAGCATGGCGATCGACTGGATGGTGGCCAGTGTGTTCTTCACCCGGTGATTGAGCTCGTTGATCAGCAGCTTCTGGCGGCGCTCGCTGGTCTCCAGATCCTCGAAGGCGCGCCTCCGGTCGGTGATGTCCGACACCACCCCCGCCAGCTTCAGAGGTCGGCCCGAGCGGGCGCGAACCAGACTGCCCTTCGACTGGACCCAGCGGCCGGTGGTCCCGATCGGATATTCGACGTCATAGTCGGCCTCGCCCGCGATGGCCTTCTCCAGCGCCTCGGCGCGGGCGGCCAGATGGTCGTCGTTCATCCAGACGGGGTGTTCGATCGCGCCGGTCGGATCGTCATCGGCCAGGCCGACCAGTTCGCGCGCCCGGGCCGAGAGGGTGAAGGTGCGGTCCCTGAGATTGAGCTCCCAGTATCCGACGTCGGCGGCGGCCAGGACCGAGACCAGCCGGGCACGGTCGTCGGCCATGGAAGCGGCCAGGGCGATGAAGAGGATGACGGCGGTGACGGCGGCCACGCTGACGGCGATGGCGAGGGGCGGGGCGCCGGCGTCGTCCATGACGTCAGCGACGGGTCTCAGATCCAGCGCCGCCATGCCGGTGTAGTGCATGCCCACCACCGCCAGGCCGAGAATGGCGGCGGCGGCGGCGCGCCAGCCGATGGAGGTTTCGCGCCGCGCAGCCCACAGGGCGGTGATCGAGGCGCCGATGGCGATGATGATGGAAAAGGCGATCAGGTCCGCACGCCAGCCGACGGTGGCGGCCGTGCGCATGGCCGCCATCCCGACATAGTGCATCAGGGCGATGGCCGTCCCCATGGCGGCGCCGGCGAAGGGGATGCGTTTGGCCCCGAGCCCGTCCCGCGAGGCGGTGAAGAAGGCGCCGGCCGTGCCCAGCACCGCCAGCAGGAAGGACAGGACCGTCAGGGCGGGATCGTAGCGGACCGGAGCGCCGGGATCGAAACCCAGCATGGCGATGAAATGCATCGCCCAGATGCCGCCACCCATGGCCACGGCCGCGGCCGCCAGCCAGGGCGTCTGGTCGCGGCCCTCGCGGCCCCGGATGCGCTGGAACAGGTCGAGCGCGGTCCATCCCGCCAGAACCGCGACGGCATAGGCCAGAAGAAGAAAGACGCCGCCGTGGTGGTGCAAGGTTGATCCCTTACAAAGACCCTTTGGTACGGTCCGTAGCAGAAACAGGTTAAGAGGCCACCCACCACCACCTGAGCGAGTGCTTCAGACTCAAGGGCTCCCGTTTTGCGTCAGTCGGTCACCATCTGCATGCCCAGCCATTCGGCGATCAGGGCAGGCTTGGAGCCGCCTTCGATCTCAACGGTGACCTCATGCTTGATCAGCCAGCGGGTGACGCCGCCGTCCGAGCCCTTGTTCTCGGCCGAGAGCAGTTTGAAGCGGCCGCGCACCCTGGAGCCCGAGGCGACCGGGCTGATGAAGCGCAATTTATCGAAGCCGTAGTTGACGCCCATGACGACGTTCTCGAGCTTCGGCACGCCGTCATAGCTCATGGCCGACATCAGGCTGAGGGTCAGGAAGCCGTGTGCGATCGTGCCGCCGAACGGAGTCCTGGCCGCCGCTTCGGGATCGATGTGGATGAACTGCCAGTCTTCGGTGCAGTCGGCGAAGGCGTCGATGCGCTTCTGGTCGATCTCGATCCATTTCGAGACCCCGACCTCCGTGCCGATCAGTCCTTCGAGTTCGGTGGCCTTGGTCATGACATCGCTCCCTTGATTTTGGGTGAGGCTATCCGCCTTCCCCTGGGGTAGGCCAGCGCGTTTTCAGCCCCCGAAGCGATCCTCGAAGCGATCCTCGATGATGGCCGAGAACAGGGCCGGATCGACATTGCCGCCCGACAGGACGATGGCGGTCGTCTTGTCCGTCGTCGAAACCTTGCCGGTCAGCAGGGCTGCCAGAGACACCGCCCCGCCCGGCTCGACCACCAGCTTCAGGGTCCGGAAGGCGTAGCGCACGGCCTCGGCGACCTCGGCGTCGGTGACGGTCAGGATTCCGGCCAGCCGACGGTTGACGGAGAAGGTCAGCTCGCCCGGCCGGTCGGTCATCAGGGCGTCGCAGATGGTGCCCCTGGCCGGGGCATGGGTCAGACGTTCGCCCGCCGCCAGTGAAATCTGGGTGTCGTTGTAGTCGGCGGGCTCGACGCCCCAGCAGGTCGTCGTCGGCGACAGGGCGGCCATCGACAGATTGATCCCGGCCATCAGACCGCCGCCGGACGTGCCGCACAACAGTTGATCCAGAGCGCCGACACCGATTTCAGCGGCCTGTTCGACGATCTCCAGCCCGGCTGTGCCCTGGCCCTCGATGATGAAGGGGTCATCGAAGGGGCGGACAAGGATCGAACCCTTCGAGGCCGCGATCTCCTCACCGATGTCCTCGCGGCTCTCGGTGTAGCGGTCGTACATCCGCACCTCGCCGCCGAAGCCGATGACGCCCTCGACCTTCACCTTGGGGCTGTCGGCGGGCATGACGATGATGGCCGAGGTTCCGACCATCTTCGCGGCGGCCGCGACCGCCTGGGCATGGTTGCCCGACGAATAGGCCACGACCCCCCTCGCCTTCTCCGCATCCGTCAGCCGGCTGATCCGGTTATAGGCGCCGCGGAATTTGAAGGCCCCTGCGTGCTGCAGGGTCTCGGCCTTCATCAGCACCCGTCCGCCCAGACGTTCGTTCAGCGCCCGGCTCTCGATCAGGGGGGTGCGCACGGCGACGCCGGCGATCTGGCGGGCGGCGTCGCGGACGCCATCAAACGAGGGGGTGTGCAAGGTCATGTCCCGCTGCTTAAACCAAAGCCGAAGTCATGCGTAAGGGCCAGTTCAAGAGTTCCTGCCCTGACTTTCCGCCAAGCCGTTCCGGGAGACGTCCTTGTCCAATCTGATCCTCGCCATCGACCAGGGCACGACCTCCAGCCGGGCCATCGCCTTCGAGGTCGCGGAGGATCAGTCGCTCAGGGCCGTCGCCATCAGCCAGATCGAGCTGGCCCAGCATTTCCCCCACTCCGGCTGGGTCGAGCACGACGCCGCCGAGATCTGGACCGCGACCCTGCAGACCTGCCGCGAGGTCATCCGCAAAGCCGGCGGTGTGTCGCGTTTCGCCGCCATCGGCATCACCAACCAGCGCGAGACCTCGGTCATCTGGGACGCCGCCACCGGCGAGCCCCTGCACAGGGCCATCGTCTGGCAGGACCGGCGCACCGCCGACGTCTCCGCCCGCCTCGCCGCCGAAGGTCATGAGACCATGGTCCAGGCGGCGACCGGCCTGATCCTCGATCCTTATTTCTCGGCGACCAAATTCGCCTGGCTGCTCGACAAGGTCCCCGGCGCGCGGGAGCGAGCAAAAAAGGGCGAGGTGAAACTCGGCACCATCGACGCCTGGCTGGTGTGGAAGCTGACCAACGGCCAGAGCCACGCCACCGACGCCACCAACGCCAGCCGCACCTCCCTGATGGACCTTCGCACCCGGGAATGGCGCGACGACCTGTGCGACCTGTTCAACGTGCCCAAGGCCGCCCTGCCCCGCATCGTCGGCTGCGCGGAGATCAGCGGCGAGAGCGACCCCAGCCTGTTCGGCCGCCCCCTGCCCATTGCCGGGTCGGCGGGCGACCAGCAAGCGGCGCTGGTGGGCCACGGCGCCCTGAACCCCGGCGACGCCAAGATCACCTATGGCACCGGCGCCTTCCTCGTCGCCAATGTCGGGGACCAGCCGGTCGCCTCGACCCGTCGGTTGCTGGGCACCCTCGGCTATCAGGTCGGTGAGACCGCGGCCTATGCGCTGGAAGGCTCCATCTTCTCGGCCGGGTCGGCGATCCAGTGGCTGAGGGACGGGGTCGGGATGATCTCGGAAAGCCGCCACTCGGAAGCGATGGCCCAAGGGCTGAAGGACAATGGCGGGGTGTATCTGGTCCCCGGCTTCACCGGTCTGGGCGCACCCTGGTGGGAGCCCGACGCGCGCGGCGCCGTCATCGGCCTGACCCGGGATTCGAAGCCCGCGCACTTCGTCCGGGCCGGGCTGGAGGCCCTGGCCTATCAGACGCGCGACCTGCTCGACGCCCTCGCCGCCGACGGGGCGCCCCGGCTGGCCGTGCTCAAGGTCGACGGCGGGGTGACGGCCAATTCGTTCGCCATGCAGTTCGTCGCCGACATCTGCGAGGTCACGGTCGAACGGCCCGCCTTCCAGGAGATGACGGCTCTGGGCGCGGCCAAGCTGGCGGCGCTGGGCGTCGGCCTGATCGCGGATCTCGAGGTCCACACCACCGAGGCGCCCGCCGTCTGGACTCCACGCATGGAGGCCGCCGAGCGCGACCGGCTGCTCAAGGGCTGGCGCAAGGCCGTCAAGGCCGCCATCATCGCCGCGAACTGAACGACAGAGCGTCTTCAAGACGCCGACCGAGGAAGATCCATGACCGACGCCGCCTCCCCCAATCTCGACGCCCAGGCAGCCTTCTCCGGCACGCGCGAGGTCGACCCCCGCTACGCCCTCGACGAAGGCAAACTCGGCGAATGGCTGGCGGCGAACGTCGAAGGCTATGAGGGTCCGCTGACCGTCCGCCAGTTCAAGGGCGGCCAGTCCAACCCGACCTATGAGCTGATCACCCCGGGCCGGTCCTATGTCCTGCGCCGCAAGCCGCCCGGGACCCTGCTGCCCTCGGCCCACGCCGTGGACCGCGAGTTCACCGTCATCTCGGCCCTGTGGAAACAGAACTATCCGGTCGCCCGCCCCTATGCTCTGTGTACGGATGATGCCGTCATCGGCTCGATGTTCTACGTCATGGACAAGGTCGAGGGCCGGGTTCTGTGGGACCTGAAACTGCCGGGGATGGAGCCCGCCGAGCGCCGCGCCATCTATGAGGCCCAGACGGATGCGCTGGCCGCCCTGCACGCCTTCGACCCCGCCGCGATCGGCCTGGGCGACTACGGCAAGCCGGGCAACTATTTCGAGCGGCAGGTCGGGCGCTGGACCAAACAGTACCGGGCCTCGGAGATCGACCCGATCCCGGCCATGGACCGGCTGATCGACTACCTGCCCTCGACCCTGCCGCCCGAGGGGCCGGCGCGGATCGTCCACGGCGACTTCCGCCTCGACAATCTGATCATGGCCGCCGAGGCCTCGGAGGTCCGGGCCGTGCTGGACTGGGAGCTGTCGACGCTCGGCGATCCGATGGCGGACTTTTCCTACATGCTGATCGGCTGGGTCCTCCCGGCCAGCCAGAGGAACGGCATCAACGGAGTCGACCTCAAGGCGCTGGGCATTCCCTCGATCGAGGAAACGGTGGCGCGCTATGCGGAGAAGACCGGGGCGGGCGCCCCGGCCAATCTCGACTGGCTGATGGCCTATAATCTGTTCCGGTTGGGCGCCATCTGTCAGGGCATCGCCGGGCGCGTCCGCGACGGCACCGCCTCCAGCGCCCACGCCCGCACCATGGCCGCCCAGGTCGGCCCCCTCTCCGACGCCGCCTGGGGCTTCGCCAAGAAGGCGGGGGCCAACTAACCGAAGGCCCTCAAGCAGTGAGCCAGAGCCTGTCCTCCGGCCGATCGAAGATCGGACCGGGGGGCGCGGCGAATGATGGGGCCGCCGGGCTCAGCCCGGCTCACCCACCAAGGTAAAAGCCGCCCAATAGGCCGGGTGGGTCCAGCGGCGGTCGGCGCGGACACTGCGCATGGCGCTCTGCAGGGCCCGGGCGCGGTCGCCGACGTCGGCGCCGGGTCGGTCGAGCGCCGCGAAGGTGTCGGAGATCAGTTCGGTGGTCGCCGTGTCCGAGACCTCCCAGTGGGACACCAGAACCGACCGGGCTCCGGCGTAGAAGAAGGCGCGGGCCAGCCCCGACAGCCCCTCCCCGCCCGGCCGCCCGTCGGATGCGGCGGTATTGCAGGCCGACAGGACCACGAACTCTGCGTGCAGTCTCAGCTGGGCCGCCTCGGAGGCGCTCAGATAACCGTCGTCAGCCTCGGTGGCCTCGGCGGGGGGGGTCAGGACCAGACCCGGCTCCCCCGCCGTCGATCCGGCCATCAACCCATGGGTGGAAAAGACCACGAACCGCGCCTGCGACAGGGGCGTCGCATCGCCCTGACGCACGGCCGTTTCGGTCGCCGCACTGCCCGTGCGAACGAGGGCGCGGGGATAGCGGGTCTTGAGCGCGTCCAGCTCGGCCTTGGAGCCGGGCAGATAGGGAAGCGCCCTCAGCTTGGCGACGTCTGCCAGACGGCCCTCGCCAAGGATCCCGTCAGCAGGCGGGGCGCCGCGCGATCCGTCCTGGGGCGCGCCCTGAAGGATCGGCGCGCCGAACGCCGCCAGCGAGAAGCCGGGCGCCGTAGACGGAATGGCCGCCGTCTGGACCGGCGACGCCGCCATCGTCGGGCACCCCGAGCTGCGCTCGGCCGGATCCGCGACGAGGTAGCAGCGCAGGGCCTTGAGGCTGGACACCGACGGCAGGGTCGCCAGCGCGTAACGATCGATCAGCCAGCTTGTCGTCGACAGGGCCTCGGGCGCCGTGTCCGGTCCGGTCGGGGGCTCGGTCGCCAGCACCGCCAGAGGCAGGGTGGTCAGGGCGCCGGTGACCACGGTGATCAGTGTGGTCTTGCCCTCGAACACCTCTTCCACCGGCTTCACCAGCTCCGAATAGAGGCGATACGCCTGAGCCCGATCGAAGGCCGCGACGGGACGCCCGGCGAAGATCGAGGGATCCAGCGTCGGATCGCCACGCGAGGCGCCGGTGGTCAGGGCGCCGCGCAGATCATTGATCGCCCTGGTCATTTCGACGTCGCCCAGATCGGCGGCCCGGGCCCATGCGATCCGGTCGCGTGACACGCCCCAGACATAGGTGGCTTCCGGATTCACGAGGACCAGCAGCAGGGCCTCATTGTCCTTGAGCAGCCCCTGCGCCTCCGAAACGCTGAGCGCCCGGGGGCTGGTCAGTTCGGAATAGGCGGGGAAGCGGGTCTCGATATCGGCGTCGACGGTCTTCAGCCGGGCCAGCACCGCCTCATAGTCGGTTCGGGTCGCAGCGCGGCGCGCCTGGGCCTCCGGCGCATCGGCGGCGTAGAGCTGTTCCAGCGTCCGCTCCAGCCCGTCGCGGCGGGTGATCAGGGTCTCGCGTTCCTCGGCCAGACGCCCGAGCGCATCGTCGCCCTGGGCGAACCGGGCCGAAACCTTCGCCAGGGCGTCGGCGGCGTCCGAGGCGATGGCCCACTGCGCCGCCTCGAAGGCCTCGGCGCGCAGGGCCTCAGGGGTGTCCGTTGCAGGCGTCTGGGCGAAGGCGGGCGTGGAGAGGCCCAGAACCACCGCCGCCAGAACGCCCCCTGCCCTCTTCAGCATGCGCGGCCTCAGTTGCTCAGGATCTGGACCTTGGTCCAGACCGCGCCGCGGTTGACGATGTCGACGCGCATCTTGCCCGACCGGGCCCGGGCCACGGTGCAGACCGGATAATGGTCGCCGAAGCCGTCCTGACACAGCAGGGCTCCGTCGGCGTCGCGCACGGACATGTCGATATTGGTGTCGCCATCCCCGATGGCGGCGACGCGCAGCACCTCCCCGCCCCGCGCCTCCAGGTCGAAGCCATAGGTCTCACGCGCACGGATCTGGCGGACCAGATAGATGGGCCCGCGGCCGAAGGGCGAGGACTGGACCCCGCGCGTGCCCTCACGCAGGCGTTCGATAGCGTCCAGCACCCCCTGTCGTCCGGCCGCCAGCGCCGCGGCCTCGTCCAGCAGGGCGTCGGGGGTCAGGGAGGGGGTCAGGCCGGTGTCGCTGTCGGCGCCCGGCCGCACCGGCACCTCGGCCAGCAGACGGGCGGCCATGATCAGGGCGCCGGGGTCCGAATTGCGCCGCCCCCAGGCCGCGACCTCGGCGGCGGTGACCATCTGGCGAACCCCGTCGGCCTCTGGCGTGATCCGGGCCGCCCCGGACGCGGGAGCCTCTGCGGTTTGGGACACGGCGGCGCAGGCGGCCGAGATCCCGGCCAGCAGGACCCCGAAAACCAGTCCAGTTCGCCCACAGACCCTGCGCGTGTTCATGACATCCCCCGTTACCGTCAGCTTCAGACGAGCCGATCGGACAACAGGCTGGACGGTAAACGGTTTTTTCGAAACTGCCAGAACCTGACTAGGCGAACGCCAGTCGTTTCCGACGCATCTCTAGAGGGTGGCGGCGGTCAGGATGCGGCGGTCGCCCTTGGCCTGAACCATGACGGCGACGGATTCACCCGCATCGCGCTGCGCCGGAAGAGCATAGAGAACCGGACGGCCATTCCAGTCGCCCAGTTTGCGCAGGTCGCGCACCACATTGACGTGGCGCACCACCCGACCGCGGTTGTCGCCGCCGCTGACCGTCACGGTCTGGGCGCCGGGCTTGTAGATCACGGCCCAGACCTCGGCGCCGCCGACGGGGGCCCGGCCCGAGCCGACGCCGACGCGGTCGCCGCTCTCGCGGAACTCGACCTGGGGCGGGAAGATCCGGCGCGTCGCCTCCTCGTCCACCGCCGCCTGAACGGCCGGGGCCTCGGCGCCCGAGACCTGACGGCGGCCGTCGATGATGACCTGGGGCGTATAAACGCCGCGCAGCCGCATCGCCGTCTGATAGGCGCGCTGGCGCTGGGCGAACTCGGGCCGGGCGAAGGTGTCGGGCCAGCCCATATAGTCCCAGTAGCCAACGGCATAGGTCAGGGCGATTACGCCCGGCTCGTCGGCGATGGTCTCGACCACCTGATTGGCGTCCGGACAGCCGGGGCAGCCCTGGGCGGTGAACAGCTCGACCACCACGGGCTCGGACGGCGGACGGCGGTTGGCGGGGGCATGATTGCGCGAGGGCGCCGGCTGGGCCCACGACGCCATGGCCGACCCAAGGGCCGTCCCCATGGTCGCGGTCCCGGCGACCGCCATCGCCGCCCCGATCATCCATCCCCTGAGTGTCATGCCGCGAACCGTAGCGGGCGGCGGCGGGGACCGCCCCTCATATCTGCGTGAGGGACGAGTGATGGGTTCAAGGTTTCGGGACCAGACGCCACATCCGCAGGGGATGCCTGACCGTCCCGGCCTCGGCGCCCGCCGACTGGCCCCGGCCCATGTAGAAGTCGGCCCGGACCGGGCCGCGAATGGCCGAACCGGTGTCCAGCGCCATGACCAGTCCGCGATAGGAGGCGTGGGCGCCGTTCAGATTGCCGCCGTCGGCGTCGATCCAGACGAGGTCGCCGTAGGTCCAGCTGGCCGGATCGACCGCGATCGCCCGGCGCGCGGGCAGGGGCACGCCCGCCGCTCCAGCCGGATTGCCGCCGTCGTCGGGCTGGAGGTCGAAGAAGATATAGCGGGGATTGAGGGCCGTGATCTCCCGGGCTTCCCGGCCGCGATGGGCGGCCAGCCAGGCGCGGATGGCCTCGCCCGAGGTTCCGTTGCGGGGCAGCAGGCCCTGTTGCTCCATCGGCCGGGCGATGCCGACGAAGGGGCGGCCGTTGTCGGCGGCATAGGCGGCGCGGCCCGTAGTTCCATCCTCGAAGGTCAGATAGCCCGAGCCCTGGATCTGCAGGAAGAACAGGTCCTCGGCCCGCATCCAGGCCAGAACCGGCGCCGAGGGCGAACCCGCGGCGGCCGCGGCCTCGATGGCGGCCCGGTCGGCATAGGGGCCGGTCGAACCGTCCGGGCGGCGCTGGACCACCCCGCCGGAAGCGCGTTCCAGATCCAGAGGCTTCGCCAGCACCGGCATGTCGAACTCGGGCGTCTGGCGATGGCTCGCCGAATATTCGGGCGCGAAATAGCTGGTCAGCAGGCCGTCGCGGCCGTCGGCAGTGCGGGCCTGAACCACCCGGAAGCCGGTCTCGAAGAAGGCGCGGGCGAGGGCGGGGGTCACGGGGCGCGAAGTGCGCTGCAGATCCATGGCCCGCGCGCACTGGCGGGCGCCGGCCGGATCGCGGGCCACGCCGCAGGTCTTCAGATAGGCGTCGAAGGCGGCGACGAAATCCTCATTGTCCCAGCCGGCTAACCGCGCGGGGCTGTCGGCCCCGGCCGGACCGGGGACGAGCGGCGGAACCGGGGTCGGAACCGGCGAGACCACCGGCGGCCGGTTCGGCACGGCGGGCGCGGTCGAGGCGCAGGCGGCGAGAAGGGCGGTTACCGCCAGGCCGAGGCCGGTCGCGGCCGACCGCAGACCCTTCACGCTCACGGACCGCATCAGGCGTTGGCCGGCTCGACCCGGGCCAGGACCCAGTTGGGATCGGCGGCGCCGAGGGTGCGCTCGAACGTCCAGTGTTCGGCCGTGCGGCGTTCCTCGATCCGGGGCTCGCCCGGAGCGCCCGGGGTGGCTTCGCCTTCCGGCGGGATGATCTTGCTGCGCAGCTCGGACAGGAAGCGGACCTTGGCGATGGCCTTGTCGCCCTCGGCGGTGGCGCTTTCCAGATCGGCGCGCGGCGCGTGAAGGAACTCGATCTGTTCGGTTTCGCCGCGGGTCTCGCGCGCGACGATGCCGTGCTCGAAGGATTCCATCACGGCGGGGGCCAGCAGCGGCTTCAGCGCAGCCCGGTCGCCCGAGGCGTAGCCGCGCACGATGGTCTCATAGGCCTGGCGCGAACCGTCGAGGAATTTCTGCGGATCGAACTGGGGGTCGCGGGCGCGCAGGCCCGAGATGGCGGCCAGGGTGATCGCGTCCAGCGCCGGACGGACAGGAACGGCTTCGGAGGTCGGAAGGACCGGGGCGCGGGCGTCGTCCTGCGGCTGACGCCCGACCTTCTTGCCCAGCACATTGTACAGCTGGAACAGGACGAAGACGGCGATGCCCGCGAAGAGCAAGATCTGGAACTGGACCGGCAAGACTCTATCCTGAATGACGTCGGGCCCGACGGCCCCAAATCAGGGCCAAACCGGAACGCGCGACGGACGATTAGGGTCTCATATAGGGCGGCGCAAGGCGAGACGCACCCGCCGACATGCCCCGACAGGCGCGCGCCGTTGCCGCACGCCCATCCGCCGTGGTAGTCGCCGCGCCTTCACCCGGTCGCGTGAGACGCAACCGGTCCACTCCATTCACGGCCCCTTCGCCCATGACCGACGTTTCGCCCACCGCCGCCGACGCCCCGCAAAACCAGGACGGCGCCCCGCCCAACGGCGGCTTCCGCATCCTGGCCCAGTATGTCCGCGACCTGTCGTTCGAGAACCCCAAGGCCCCGGACAGCCTGCGCATCGAGGGCAAGCCCGGCATCGACATGGGCGTCGAACTGAACGCCCAGGGCCGTCCCGACGGCCTGTTCGAGGTCGACCTGAAGCTGTCGATCAAGGCCTCGACCGACGCCATGACCGTGTTCAACGTCGAACTGCTGTATGGCGGCCTGTTCCAGCTGAACAATGTCGCCCCGGCCGACATCGAGCCCCTGCTGCTGATCGAATGCCCGCGCTACCTGTTCCCGTTCGCCCGCGAGATCGTCGCCCGCGCCACGGCGGACGGCGGCTTCTACCCGCCCTTCATGATGGACCCGATCGACTTCGTGGCCATCTATATGGCTCGCCAGCAGCAGATGGCCGCCAACGCCGACGCGGGCGCCGGCCAGGCGTAAGCCTCTGAAATCAGACGACCGGAAAGGCGTCCGTCAGCCGGCGGACGCCTTTTCCATGTCCGCTTCCACCGTCACGCCGTAACCCTGCCACAGGGAGCGGTCCTTCAGGGTCGCGGTCAGGAAGGCCAGGTGCGCCTCATGCTCGGCCGGGGTCGAGCGCGGGGCGAGGGGACGCGGCCGGGCGCCGTGACCGCCGGCG
Organism: Brevundimonas sp. GW821-FHT02A10; assembly: GCF_059422025.1. Taxonomy (NCBI): domain Bacteria; kingdom Pseudomonadati; phylum Pseudomonadota; class Alphaproteobacteria; order Caulobacterales; family Caulobacteraceae; genus Brevundimonas; species Brevundimonas sp. GW821-FHT02A10. The sequence continues at coordinate 1,246,780 of NZ_JBWKWC010000001.1, read as the reverse complement.
GCGGCGAAGGCGGCGGCCTGTTCGGCGCCCTTGCGGCTGGTCAGGTCCAGCACCCGCTCCTTGCCGCCCCTCAGCTCCAGATAGACCTCGGCCAGAAGGCGGGCGTCGATCAGGGCGCCGTGGAACGAGCGGTCGGCCAGCGAGACCTTGTAGCGTTTGCACAGGGCGTCCAGCGAGTTGGGCATCCCCGGCCAGCGCTTCTGGGCCAGTTGCAGGGTGTCGATCCATCGATCCGCCGGCAGCAGAGGCGAGCCGCAGCGGCCGTACTCATGGTCGATGAAGTTGCGGTCGAACTGGGCGTTGTGGGCGATGACCGGGGCGTCGCCGATGAATTCGATCAGGTCGGCGACGATCTCGGCGAATTTCGGCGCGTCCTTCACCTTCTCGTCGGTGATGCCGTGCACCCGGATAGCGTCTTCCGGGATCAGCCGCTCGGGATTGCAGTAGCGGTGGAAGGTCCTGCCCGTCGGCAAGAGGTCCATGATCTCGATACAGCCGACCTCGATCAGCCGGTCGCCCGTGCGCGGGTCGAAGCCGGTGGTTTCAGTATCGAGGACGATTTCGCGGGACATCGGCGGGGTTCCGAAAAGTGTGAGCGGTTTTCGGATCAAACCCCGCTCACTGGAATGCCCTTTAATGGTGTGCTTTGGGCTCGTGCGAAAGACTGACAAAGGTCACGACCGGGGAGAAACCCAGTCCGGATCGAGCACCGTCGCCACGATGGCCTTCACCTGTTCTCTCGCCGCCCCCAGACCCCGGTCCGTGTCGACGATGAAGTCGGCCAGACGGCGCTTTTCGGCGTCGGGAACCTGCCGCTCCAGAATGGCTTCGAAGCGCTCGCTGGTCATGCCGGGACGGGCGAGGACCCGTTCAGCCTGAACCTGCGGGCTCGCCGTAACCACCACCACCGCATGGAAGGCCTTCTGGCCACCGCCCTCGAACAGCAGGGGGATGTCCAGCACCGCCAGTTTCACCCCCCGTTCGGCCGCCTCGGCCAGTTCGCCGGCGCGACCGGCGGCGACCAGCGGATGGACGATGGCCTCCAGACGTTTGAAGGCGGCGTCGTCCCGGCCCAGAGCCTCGGCCAGCCGGGTCCGGTCCACCGCGCCCTCGACGATCACGCCGGGGAAGGCCTCGCCGACCGGCCCGACCGCCGCCCCGCCCGGTGAATAGAGCCTGTGCACGGCCTCGTCGGCGTTCCAGACCACGGCGCCCTCGTCGGCGAACATCTCAGCCGTCGTCGACTTCCCCATTCCGATGGAGCCGGTGAGGCCCAGCAGGATCACTTCTGCGCCTCGATCGCCGCCAGCAGCAGGGGCCGAAGCGGCAGGGCAGGGGGTTCGACCCCGAAGATGGCCCGGAACGACGGCCCCGCCTGACCGATCAGCATGCCCAGACCATCGACGGTCCTGAGACCCCGTTCGCGCGCGGCCAAAAGGAATTCGGTGTCCACAGGGCGATAGGTCATGTCCATCACCGCCGTCTCCGCCTCCAGCCGCGCCAGATCCAGCGTCGGCCGCACGCTCAGGGCGTTGATGACCAGCACCGCGCCCTCGAAGACCGTCTCTTCATCCACGACGGTGACCGACGGCCCGAGATCGGCGGCCAGGGCCTCGGCCCGGTCCCGCGAGCGGTTCAGGATGCGCACCTGGGCTCCCTCGGCGATCAGGGTCCCTGCCGCCGCCCGGGCGGCGCCGCCCGCGCCGAGGATGACCACAGGCTGGCCCTTCACGCTCAGACCCGGCGCCTGATCGGAAATCGCCCACATCATGCCCAAGCCGTCGGTGCTGTCGCAGGCGATCTGGCCGTCGCGGAACACGAGGACATTGGCCGAGCCGGAACCCTTGGCGGCGTCGCTGGCGCTGTCGGCCAGGGCGAAGGCCTGTTCCTTGAACGGGGCGGTGACGTTGATCCCCATCAGCAGACCCGCGCGACCGGCGGCGACCAGGGCCGCAAACCCGGCCTCATCGCCGGGGGCGAAGGGGACATAGGCAGCGTCCATGCCGGCGGCGGCGATCCAGGCGTTGTGGATGACCGGGCTGAGCGAATGGCCGATCGGATTGCCGGCGATGCCGCCGACCTTGGCGGCTCCGGAGATGACGTGCTTCACGAGGCGATCACTCCGGCGCGGCGCAGTTCGGCCAGGACCGGCCACAGCGGCAGGCCTAGGACGGTGAAATAGTCGCCCTCCACCGCTTCGAACAGCTGCGAACCCAGCCCCTCCAGCCGGTAGGAGCCGACGCAGGCCAGCAGCTCATTCCCTTCGGCGGCCAGATAGGCGTCGAGGAAGGCGTCGGAGAAGTCGCGCATCTTCATCTGGACGGTATCCACACCCGACCAGACGACCTGCCCCTTCGTCGCGATGGCTGCGCCCGAATGCAGCTGGTGCGATTTGCCACGCATGGATTTCAGCCGCGCCTTCGCCTCGTCGAGCGACTTCGCCTTGGAAATCAGGCCCCCGTCAAAGGCCAGGGTCTGGTCGGCGCCCAGAACCCAGACGTCGGGATCACGCCGCGACACCGCCAGCGCCTTGGCGCAGGCCAGTTCGACGGCGAGTTCATCGGCGCCCGCGCCCTTCATGGCGACCTTGATCGCGTCCTCGTCGACCCCGGCGTCCTCCAGTCCGAAGGTCACGCCGGCATCCGTCAGCATGGCCCGGCGCGCGGCGCTGCGGGAGGCGAGGATCAGTCTTTCGCCAGTCATTACCAGGCCGCTCCGATCCGACGGGTGCGTTTCTCGCTCAACAGATTGACGATGGCTGCCGCCGTTTCCTCGACCGAACGGCGGGTCACGTCGATGGTCGGCCAGCCACGCCGTTCGAAGGCCCGGCGCGCCTTGACCGTCTCCTCGCGCACCATGTCATGATCGACATAGGCCGAGGTGTGGTCGGCGTTCAGCCCGTCCAGTCGGTTGCGGCGGATCTGGACCAGACGATCGGGCGAGACGGTCAGGCCGATGACCAGCGGGTTCTTCAGCCCCACCAGACGCTCCCCGTCCTCCTGACCGGGGACGAGGGGCACATTGGCCGCCCGGATGCCGCGGTGGGCCAGATAGATGCAGGTCGGGGTCTTGGAGGTCCGGCTGACACCGCACAGGACGACGTCGGCGCCCTCCAGCTGCTCGGCCGTGCCCTGACCGTCGTCATGGGCCATGGCGTAGTCCAGGGCGCTGATCCGGTTGAAATATTCATGGTCCAGTGCGTGCTGGGCGCCGACCCGCGTCGACAGGGCCGCGCCCAGATAGCGGGACAGGGCCCCGACCAGAGGATCCAGCGCCCCGATCTGCGGCATGTCCGCCTGACGGCAGCCTTCCTCCAGTTGGGCACGCAGATCGCGGTCGACCAGGGTGTGCAGCACCACCCCCGGCGCCATGGTGATCTCCTCCAGCACCCGCTCCATCTGCTTCTCTGAACGGACCAGGGCGTAGATGTGCTCGATCGGGATGACGCCCTCGAACCGGGCGGTCACCGCCTTGGCCATGGCGTTCAGGGTCTCGCCGGTCGAGTCCGAGACCAGATGGACGTGGAAATAGGTCGCCAGCCGCACGGGACCGGCCGGTTTGCCGACGGGAGAGTTGGGCGTCATGCGGTGGGACTCATCAACGGATTCCTGTGGAAACCCCGGTTCGCTTTCTGGGCGCCGAAATCCCCGGACTGGGCGCCGATCTCTATAGCCGCGCCCGTCAGCGGGGGCGAGCGGGGACAGCGGGGAGGATTCATCCCTCCGAACCCTGAGATTTCCAAAGGCAGACGGGTCTCCACCGCGCTGCCGTGGATAAGGTTAACAGGAGGTAAACGGCGCCCGTCAGTCATGCCCAGATGCGGCGGCGCTCAAACCCCCGTCCGTTAAGGCTTCGTTAAGGATTATCCCCGGTTTCTACAGCCTCATCCCGGGGTCTGGATTGGTCCCGGACGACCGGTGAAGGTTCGCTTTCCGTTCACGGCGCCACCTGAAAATCATCCCCGCCGTCCCGGTCCCCTACCGCTTTCCTCCAATCTTTTTAAATTCTTGATCAGAGTAAGGGGAGGGCCTGTGACCCCTTGGACAAACCGGGCACTTGAGCGAAGGCCGGGCTCCCCGTAGGACCAAGCTCATGACAACGCCTTCGGTCCAGCCTCTCCTCCTTCAGGTCCTTTCGGGCCAGAAGACCAGCCGTCCTCCCGTCTGGTTCATGCGTCAGGCCGGGCGGTATCTGCCGGAATACCGGGCCCTGCGCGCCGAGGCCCCGGACTTCATCGCCTTCTGCATGAACCCGGAGATGGCGGCCGAGGCGACGCTGCAGCCGATGAAGCGGTTCGGCTTCGATGCGGCCATCGTCTTCGCCGACATTCTCCTGATCCCGCAGGCGCTGGGCCAGGACGTCTGGTTCGAGACCGGCGAGGGACCCCGGCTCGGCGAGATGCCGCCGGTGGGGCGAATGGCCGAGCTTGCCGAGGGCGCGGGCGAACACCTGGCCTCGATCGGCCGGACCCTGTCTCTCGTCCGCGAAGAGCTTCCGCCCGAGCGCGCCCTGATCGGTTTCGCCGGCGCCCCCTGGACCGTCGCCACCTATATGCTGGACGGCCATCACAATAAGATTGGCAAGGGCGAACGGGCCACGGCGCGCAAATACGCCTACGAGGATCCCGAGACGGTCGACGCCCTGCTTGAGGTTCTCGTCGAGGCCACGGCCCGCTATTTCGTCATGCAGGCCAATGCGGGCGCCCAGGTCCTGAAGATCTTCGAGAGCTGGGCCGAAGGGCTCCCCGACGACCTGTTCGAACGTCTGGTGCTCAATCCTCACAAGGCCCTGGTCGCCCGGACGCGCGAGCTGGGGGTGACCATCCCCCTGATCGGCTTCCCGCGCGGGTCTGCCATCCACGCCGAACGCTATGCGAGCGAAGTAGACGTCCAGGCCGTGGCGCTCGACACCGCTTGTCCGCTCGCGGTCGGTCAACGGGTCCAGAAGATCAAGCCGATCCAGGGGGCGCTCGATCCCCTGCTGCTGCGCGCCGGCGGCAAGGCTCTGGACGCCCGCGTCGATCAGCTGCTCGAGGCCTGGGGGGACGGGCCGTGGATCTTCAACCTCGGCCACGGGATCCTGCCCGACGTGCCGATCGCCCATGTCGAACAGGTCCTGAAACGGATCGGCGCCCAGTAATGGCGACCGGGGAGGGCAGGGGCGGTCGCCGCATCGCAGTGGTGCTGTTCAATCTGGGCGGGCCGGATGACGCCGCCTCGGTGAAGCCCTTCCTGTTCAACCTGTTCAACGATCCGGCCATCATCGGCCTGCCCGGCTTTCTACGGACGGGGGTGGCGAAGCTGATCTCCTCGCGGCGCGAGACCTCGGCCCAGGCCAACTATGCGATGATGGATGCGGGCGGCGGGTCCCCCTTGCTCGGCGAGACCCGGCGCCAGGCCTCGGCTCTGGAGACGGTGCTCGGTTCCGCCCTGCCCGGCGACGAGGTCCGGGTCTTCATCGCCATGCGTTACTGGCATCCGTTGACCGAAGAGACAGCCGTCGACGTCGCCGCCTTCGGTCCCGATGAGGTGGTCCTTCTGCCGCTCTATCCCCAGTTCTCGACCACCACGACCCAGTCCTCGCTCAAGGCGTGGAATGAAACCTACGCCGGGTCGGGCCGGTCGCGCGCCATCTGCTGCTATCCGCAAGGCGACGGCTGGATCGAGTCCCAGGCCGACAGCGTCCGCTCCGCCCTGACCGAAGCCGGCGATAAACCCGTGCGCCTCCTCTTCTCCGCCCACGGCATCCCCGAGAAACTGGTGGCTAGGGGCGATCCCTATCAGGAGCAGGTCGAGGCCACGGTCGCCGCCATCGTTTCCCGGCTGGGAGGTGTGGATCACCAGATCTGCTACCAGAGCCGGGTCGGGCCGATGAAATGGCTGGGCCCCTCGACGCCCGAGGCCATCACCGAGGCCGGCCGTGACGGGGTCGGCGCCGTGGTCGTCCCGGTCGCCTTCGTCTCCGAGCACATCGAGACCCTGGTCGAGCTCGACATCGAATACCGCCATCTGGCGGAGCAGACGGGAGTCGCTCCCTATCTGCGGACCCCGACGGTCAGCCTGTCCGAACCCTTCATCGGCATGTTGTCCGACGCGGTCGTGGGTTCGCTGGGCCGCACGGGCGTCGCCCCCTATGGTCCGGGGTGTCGGGCGGCGTGGAAGGCCTGTCCGTTCCAGCAGTCTGGTCAACATCAGGAGAGAGCCGCGTGAACCAGTACGATCTCGCCCGCGGCCTTCATATCCTGGCGGTCATCGCCTGGATGGCCGGCCTGCTCTTCCTGCCGCGCCTGTTCGCCTATGACGCCGAGCAGAACGCGAAACCCGAGCCGCTGAAGTCGGAGATGCAGACCCTGCTGCGCACCTGGCAGGCGCGGCTGATGAAGATCATCATCAACCCGGCCTCCATCCTCGTCTTCATCTTCGGCGCCTGGCTGATCCATCTCGACATCCAGATGCGCGGCGCCGGCTTCCTCGCCCAGCCGTGGATGATCACCAAACTGGTCGGGGTCGTCCTGCTCTACGGCTGGCACGGTTATCTCTCGGCCGAGCGCAAGCGGATCGCCGCCGGGACCTCGGTCCGCACCAGCAAATTCTGGCGCATGACCAATGAAATCCCATTCGTCCTGGCCATCATCATGGTGCTGTCGGTGACGACGGAGTGGACATTTTCCTAGGGCGCTATCGTTCGCCGCGCGGCGGCTCACTGCTTGAGCGCGGTTGGTCTCGTTCTGCTTCAGCTTGACCTCGGCCCCCGATCCGTGGTTTCGCTGGCGCGAACCGCGAGGCGAGATCCGCCCACGGTCCCTCTCTCTTCGCGACGCCGGCCGGGTTGACCCCGCTGGAGCCCGTCGCAAATCCCTTGGGCCGCAAGGCCAGACTTTTCCAACGCCTCTTCGTCCCGCGCCCTTACGGCGTCCGGGCGCGAGGCCGGGTGCTATCCTGACATGACCGACGTACGCGACACCGACCCCACCGCCCCCGAAGCCGAAGCGCTCGAAGGGCTGACTCCCGAGAATTCGGCCCCCGAAAACACTGCGGAAGAGATCGCCGCCGCCGAGAGCGCCATCGCGGCCGCCGAGGCGGAAGACGAGGAGGAGGGCGAAGCCGTCGTCCCTTCCGGCCGCATCACCCTGCAAGAGCTGAACGACAAGACGCCGGCCGATCTGGTCGCCTTCGCTGAACAGCTCGAGATCGAGAACGCCGGCAACCTGCGCAAACAGGATCTGCTATTCGCCATCCTCAAGGCCCTGGCCGACGAGGAAGTCGAGATCATCGCCGACGGCGTGCTCGAAATCCTGTCGGACGGCTTCGGCTTCCTGCGTAGCCCGGGCGCCAATTACCTTCCGGGTCCGGACGATATCTATGTCTCGCCCTCGCAGATTCGCCGCTTCGGCCTGCGCAACGGCGACACCGTCCACGGCGCCGTCCGCGGTCCGCGCGAAGGCGAACGCTACTTCGCCCTGCTCAAGGTCGACACGATCAATTTCGAGAGCCCGGAAACGGTCTCCACCAAGGTCCTGTTCGACAACCTGACGCCGCTCTATCCCGACGAGCGGCTGCACATGGAAATCCAGGACCCGACCCTGAAGGACCGTTCGGGCCGGGTCATCGACATTGTCGCCCCGCTCGGCAAGGGCCAGCGCTGCCTGATCGTCGCCCCGCCGCGCGTGGGCAAGACGGTCATGCTCCAGAATATCGCCAAGTCGATCGAGAAGAACCATCCCGAGGTCTTCCTCATCGTCCTGCTGATCGACGAACGCCCGGAAGAAGTGACGGACATGCAGCGCACCGTGAAGGGCGAGGTCGTGGCCTCGACCTTCGACGAGCCGGCCAGCCGCCACGTCGCCGTCGCCGAGATGGTGATCGAAAAGGCCAAGCGCCTGGTCGAGCACAAGCGCGACGTCGTCATCCTGCTGGACTCGGTCACCCGTCTGGGCCGCGCCTACAACGCCACTGTCCCCTCGTCGGGCAAGGTCCTGACCGGCGGTGTCGACGCCAACGCCCTGCAGCGGCCCAAGCGCTTCTTCGGCGCGGCGCGCAATGTGGAGCAGGGCGGCTCCCTGACCATCATCGCCACGGCCCTGATCGACACCGGCTCGCGTATGGACGAGGTCATCTTCGAAGAGTTCAAGGGCACCGGTAACTCGGAAATCGTGCTGGACCGCAAGGTCGCCGACAAGCGCATCTTCCCGGCCATCGACGTGCTCAAGTCCGGCACCCGCAAGGAAGAGCTGATCACGCCGAAGGAACAGCTGACCAAGACCTATGTCCTGCGTCGTATCCTGAACCCGATGGGCCCGCAGGACGCCATCGAGTTCCTGCTCGACAAGCTGCGCCAGTCCAAGAACAACGGCGACTTCTTCCAGTCGATGAACACCTGATCGTCGACCGCCATTGGGCGAGCGGCGGTATGACCGGGTACTACGTAGTTTCACGTGAAACATCGGGTTCCGGAATCGGAGTGAAGCCATGAAGGTCACCATCAACATCGAGTGTGAACCCGCCGAGGCCCGGGCCTTTCTGGGTCTTCCCGACGTCACTTCGCTCAATGACCATCTGGTCGAGGAGATGAAGAAGCGAATGGACGCCAACGTCTCGGCCATGCAGCCCGAAGAGCTGATGAAGTCCTGGACCAGCTTCGGCCTGACCGCCCAGGACCAGTTCCGCCGCCTTATGGAAGCCGCGACCACGACTTCGACGAAGTGACGATGGAGGCGACGTCTCCTCCCCACGCAGTGGGGAGGTGGCATGGCGCCACTTCGCGCCATGACAGAGGGGACTCTTCCCTGTGACCACCCACACCATTTTCGCCCTCGCCACTCCGCCGGGTCGCGGGGCCATCGCCATCCTCCGCCTGTCGGGGCCGCAGACCGACGCCGCCCTGACCGCCCTCGGCGCCGGCGGCCTCAAGCCGCGTCTGGCTTCGCTGCGGACCCTGATCCACGACGGCGCTGTCATCGACCAGGCGCTGGTCCTCCGCTTCCCCGGCCCCAACTCTTACACGGGCGAGGACTGTGCTGAGCTCCATCTCCATGGCGGCCGGGCCGTGGTTGAGGCGGCGTCCAACGCCCTGATCGCCTTGGGCCTGCGCCCGGCCGAGCCCGGCGAGTTCACCCGTCGCGCTTTCGAAAACGGCCGTATGGATCTGGCCCAGGCCGAGGCGGTCGCCGATCTGATCGACGCCGAGACCACGGCCCAAGCCGGTCAGGCGCTGGGCCAGCTCGACGGCGCTCTCAGCCAGACCTACGCCGGCTTCCGTCGCGACCTGCTCAGGGCGCTCGCCCTCGTCGAAGCCGAGATCGATTTTCCGGATGAGGACGTCCCCGACAATCTCGCGCGCACCGCCGGGCCGGTGCTCGACGCCTTGGCCGCCGATCTGCGCGCGGCCCTGGCCGACGCCGACCGGGGACGGCGGGTGCGCGAAGGCTATCGCATCGTTCTGATCGGCGAGACCAACGCCGGCAAGTCCTCCCTGTTCAACGCCCTGGTCGAGCGGGAGGCGGCGATCGTTACCCCGATCGCCGGGACGACGCGCGACGTCCTCGACGCCGAGCTGGTCATCGGCGGCTATGCCGTGACCCTGTCCGACACCGCCGGCCTGCGCGACAGTGACGATCTCGTCGAGGCCGAGGGTGTTCGCCGGGCCCGCGCCCGGGCTGCCGAGGCCGACCTCCGCTTGTGGGTCCGCGCGCCCGGTGACCCGGACGGTGTCGCCGCCGACTTCGCAAAGCCGGATGATCTGGTCGTTCTGACCAAGGCCGATCTGGGCGCCGCTTCGGTTGAGGCCGCCGAAGTCCTGACCGTCAGCACGACGACCGGGGAGGGGCTCGGCGCGCTCCACGACTGGATCGCCGCCCGTCTGGCTCGCGATCTGTCGGGCGCTGACTTCCCCGCCGTTACACGTGAAAGACACCGCCGCCGACTGACCGAAGCCCTGTCTGCGGTCGAGGCCGGCCGCACCGCACTGGAGCGTGCGCCCGAGATGGCGGGCGACGATCTCCGCCGCGCCGCCGAGGCCCTGGCCCGGGTCACCGGGGCGATCGGCGTCGAGGATGTTCTCGGTGAGGTGTTTTCGACCTTCTGTATCGGAAAGTGAGGGCGGTCTGTTCCACGTGAAACACCGCCTTCAGTAGCTTTTTCGGCCCATTTCCCCTATGTCCCCCGCCATGCATTCCACCTCATCTTTCGACGTCATCGTCATCGGCGGCGGCCACGCCGGCTGTGAGGCCGCGGCGGCCTCCGCACGCGCCGGCGCCCGGACTCTTCTGCTCACCCAGAAGCTGGAGACGGTCGGTGAAATGTCGTGCAACCCGGCCATCGGCGGCTTGGGCAAGGGCCATCTGGTCCGTGAGATCGATGCCCTGGACGGCCTCATGGGCCGGCTCGGCGATGTCTCCGGCATCCAGTTCCGCCTGCTCAACCGCTCCAAGGGCGCCGCCGTCCAGGGCCCGCGCAGCCAGATCGACCGCCGCCTGTACCGCGAAGCCATGCAGGCCGAGCTGGCGCAGACTCCGAACCTGACCCTGATGGCCGGTACGGCCGAGGGCCTGATCATGGATGGTGACCGCGTCGTCGGCGTCGTGACTCTCGGTGGCGAACAGATCCGCGCCGCCGCCGTCGTCCTGACCACGGGCACCTTCCTCAATGGCGTCATCCATCGCGGCGACGAGCGTATTCCGGCGGGCCGTCACGGCGAGGATCCGTCGACCGGCATGGCCGCCGATCTCTACGGCGCGGGGCTCATGATGGGCCGCCTCAAGACCGGCACTCCAGCCCGGCTCGACGGCCGCACCATCGGCTGGGACCGGCTGGAGATGCAGGCCGCCGATGAAGAGCCTGTGCCGTTCAGCTTCCTGACCGACCGGATCGACGTGCCCCAGATCGCCTGCGGCATCACCTCGACCAATGAAGAGACCCACCGCATCATCGCCGCCAACCTCGGCGAAAGCGCCGTCTATGGCGGCCACCTCACCGGACGCGGCCCGCGTTACTGCCCCTCGATCGAGGACAAGGTGGTCCGGTTCGCCGACAAGACCTCGCATCAGGTCTTCCTCGAGCCCGAGGGCCTGGACGATCCGACCGTCTATCCGAACGGCATCTCGACCTCCGTCTCACCCGAGACCCAGCTGGCCTTCCTGCGCACCATGCCGGGGCTGGAGGCGGTCGAGGTCTTCCGCTTCGGCTATGCCATCGAATATGACTATGTCGATCCGCGCGAGCTGACTCCGGCGCTGGAGGTCAAGCGCCGTCCGGGCCTGTACCTCGCCGGCCAGATCAACGGCACGACCGGATACGAGGAGGCGGGGGCCCAAGGCCTGATCGCCGGTCTCAACGCCGCCCGCGCCGCCGCCGGTTCGGACCCGATCATCCTCGGCCGCGACCAGGCCTATATCGGGGTAATGATCGACGACCTCGTCACCCGGGGCGTCACCGAACCCTATCGGATGTTCACCAGCCGGGCCGAGTACCGCCTGACCCTGCGCGCCGACAATGCCGACCAGCGTCTGACGCCCATCGGCATCGCCGCCAGCGTCGTCGGCTCCGGCCGGGCCGCCCGGTTCAGTGAGAAGGCAGCGGCCTTGGCCGAGGCCATGACCCTTGCACGTGAAATGCGGTACACGCCGAAGGAGGCCCAGGCGCTCGGCATCGCCGTCAACCCCGACGGCCAGCGCCGCTCGATGCGCGACCTGCTGGCCTATCCGGGCGTCGACCTGACCGCCTTCGAGGCCCAGCATCCGGTCATCGCGAGCTGGCCCGCCGCCGTGCGCGAACAGGTCCAGATCGATGCGGGCTATGCCGGCTATCTGGATCGCCAGTCCGCCGACGCCGAGGCCCTGCGCCGCGAGGAGCAGCTGAAGCTGCCGGCCAATCTCGACTACGCCCTGATCGGGGGCCTTTCGAACGAGGTGCGCGAGAAGCTCAGCCTGATCCAGCCGCAAACTCTCGGGCAGGCGGGCCGGATCGAGGGCATGACCCCCGGCGCCCTGACCGCGCTTCTGTCCCACGTCCGCAAGGGCGCGCGCACTGAAGCCGCCGCATAAGATGACCCCGACCGAATTCCAGACCCTGACCGGCGCATCGCCGGAGCGCATGGCCGACCTCGCCGTCTTCCTCGAGCGGCTGACCGAGGCCAACGAAGTCATGAACCTCGTCGGGCCCGACTCCATTCCCGACTTCTGGAACCGCCATGCCTGGGATTCCGCCCAACTTCTGGATCTGGCGCCCGAGGCGAAGACCTGGGCGGATCTGGGGGCAGGGGCCGGTTTCCCCGGCGTGGTCCTCGCCATCCTGTTGAAGGATCGGCCCGGCGCCCACGTCTGGCTGATCGATTCCCTTCAAAAACGCTGCCGGTTCCTGCAGACCGTCGTCGACGAACTGGCCTTGCCGGCGACGGTGATCTGGGGCCGGGCGGAGGAGCAGAACGTCAAGGTGGACGTCGTGACCGCCCGCGCGGTGGCCCCGATGGACAAGCTTCTGGGTTATGCACAGCCCTACCTCTCTCGCGGTGCACAAGCTGTGTTTCTCAAGGGAGAGAAGGCCGAGGCGGAGTTGCAGGAGGCGGCCAAGGTCTGGCATCTGGAGGCTGACCTCTCCGTTTCCCGCAGCGATCCCCGCGGTCGTATCGTCACCGTCAGGACCCTTCGCCGTGGCCCCCAAAAGCGTAAACATGCCTGAAGTCGAGAAGAAGACCCGCGTCCTCGCCGTCTCCAACCAGAAGGGCGGGGTGGGCAAGACCACGACCGCGATCAATCTGGGCACCGCCCTGGCCGCCATCGGCGAAAAGGTGCTGATTGTCGACATGGACCCCCAAGGCAATGCCTCCACGGGTCTGGGTGTTCCACGTGAAACGCGCCGCATCACCATCTATGATGTCATCGTCGACGGTCGCTCGATCCATGACGCGGCCGTACCGACGGCCGTACCGGGACTGCATATCATTCCCGCCGATGCCGACATGTCGGGTGTCGAGATCGAGCTTTCCCAGGCAGACCGGCGTTCCTACCGTCTGCGCGACGCTCTGGAAGCGCAGCAGAATGGCGCTACCGGGTATGACCCGGCGCCTTACGACTATGTCCTGATCGACTGTCCGCCGTCGCTGAACCTGCTGACCCTGAACGCCATGGCAGCGGCTGACGGCGTGCTGGTGCCGCTGCAGTGTGAGTTCTTCGCGCTGGAGGGCCTGACACAGTTGATGAAGACCATCGACATGGTCCGTCAATCATTGAATCCGGCGCTGGAAATCCAGGGTCTGGTCCTGACCATGTATGACCGCCGCAACGCCCTGTCGGCCCAGGTCGCCGCCGACGTGCGCGGCCATTTCGGCGACAAGGTGTATGATGCGGTCATCCCGCGGAACGTCCGGGTGTCGGAGGCGCCGTCCTTCGGCAAGCCCGTGCTGATCTACGATCTGAAATGCACCGGCAGCCAGGCCTATCTGCGCCTCGCCAAGGAGGTGGTCGGCCGCGAACGTCGCCGCCGCGCCGAACCGGCCGCCGCCTGAAAACAATAAAAGAAACGGAACAAAGACTTGTCTGAACGTCAAAGAGGATTGGGCCGCGGCCTGTCGGCCCTGCTGGGCGAGAACGCCGCCGAGGCCGTGCCGGTTTCGGGCGTGCAGGCGGCCGGAATCCAGACCGCCCCGATCGAGAGCCTCAAGCCCAATCCCGATCAGCCGCGCAAGATCTTCACCCAGGAAGATCTCGACGAACTGACCAATTCGATCCGCGACAAGGGTATCCTTCAGCCCATCCTCGTGCGCACCCAGCCGGGTCAGGACGGCATGTGGCAGATCATCGCCGGCGAACGCCGCTGGCGCGCCGCCCAGGCCGCTCGCCTGACCGAGGTGCCGATCGTTGTGCGCGAGATGGACGACGTCGAGGTGTTCGAGGTCGCAATCATTGAAAACGTCCAGCGCGCCGACCTGAATCCTCTGGAAGAGGCCGATGCCTATCGGATGCTGATGGAACGGTTCGGCCGGACCCAGGACACGGTCGCCGGCGTCGTCGGCAAGAGCCGCAGCCATGTGGCCAACACCCTGCGCCTGCTGCAGCTGCCGGAGGAAGTGCTCTGGTACGTCCGCAACGGCAAGCTGACCGCCGGTCACGCCCGCGCCCTGATCACCGCTCCCAACCCGGGCGAACTGGCCGAACAGGTCTTCAAGGAAGGCATGAACGTCCGTCAGGCCGAGGCCTTGGCCCGTCGCGCAGCCGAGGGTCCGAAGCCCGCGTCGTCGAAGCCGGCTGCGGCCTCGGGCGAAGGCTCGGCCGACGTTCAGGCGCTGGAGCAGGATCTGGCCGACGCCCTGGGCCTGAAGGTCCAGCTGGCCGACAAGGGCGGCAAGGGCGAGATCACCATCCGCTACGGCTCGCTGGAGCAGCTGGACGACCTCTGCCGCCGCCTGATGCGCGGCTGATCCGGATTTTGTGCTAGGCTGGGCGAATGACTGAAAAGACCGAAACCGCCGCCGAAGCCCTGAAACGCGTCCTCGCCGCCAAGAAGGCGAACGCCACAGGCGCAGGCGGCCCGGCCTTCAAGCCCGGCCAACATCCCGAAAAGGCCGCCAGCGCCAAAAGCGCGAACATGGCCAAGCCGGCGTTCAAAAAGGCGTCGAAGCGGGGGTAATGGTCCCTTCTCCCCTTGCGGGAGAAGGTGGCAGCCGAAGGCTGACGGATGAGGGGTCACGCCGTCGATGATGGTAAGGCCTTTCATCGCACAGAGCTTCAGCCGCCTGCGCGACCCCTCATCCGACCTCGCTGCGCTCGGCCACCTTCTCCCGCAAGAGGAGAAGGATCAGGTCAGACCACCTCACCCCGCAGCAGTTTCGGCAGATCGCCCGTCGCGCCGCCGGCCTCGCGCATGAAGGCGCGGCGCAGGGGGCCGATGCGGTTGACGGCGGCCATGCCAAGGTCGCGGGCCAGCCGCACGGGCGGCAGGTCGTTGGAGAACAGCCGCACGAAGCCGTCGAAACCGGCAGCCAGGGCCGCATTGTCGAACCGACGCCAGCGGGCGTAGCGGTCCAGAATCATCTCCGAGCCGAAATCCTCGCCCAGACGCACGGCCTCGATCAGGACTTCAGCCAGGGCGGCGGCGTCCTTCAGTCCCATGTTCAGCCCCTGACCCGCTACCGGGTGCACTCCGTGGGCCGCGTCGCCGAGCAGGGCCGTGCGCGGGGCCGTGAGTTTCTCGGCCAGCTCCAGCGACAACGGATAGACGAAGCGTGGGCCCTCGGGCACGGCGCCGTCCAGAAACTCGCCGAAGCGCCGCATCAGATGGCTGTTGAAGGCCTCGTCCGAGGCGGATTTCAGGGCCTCGGCGCGGCGGGTGGTCTCGGTCCAGACCAGACTGGCGCGCTGGTCGGTCAGGGGCAGGATCGCGAAGGGACCGCCGGGCAGGAAATATTCGTGGGCGACGCCACCGTGGGGCCGGCCCAGACGCACTGTGGCCACGACGCCGCTCTGGCCATAGCCCCAACCGACCGTGCCGATCCCGGCGGCGCGACGCACGACCGAGCCGCGGCCTTCGGCGCCCACGACCAGCGGCGCCTTCAGCACTACGCCGTCGCTAAGGGTCACGGTCGCGCCGAAGCCGTCGGTCTCCACCGAGGCGACGGAAACCGGCGCGCGCACCTCGATCCCGACCTCCGTGACGGCGCGGGCCAGCGCCGTGCGGATCTGCCGGTTCTCGACCATATAGCCGAGCGGTTCATCACCGTTCTGGTCACCGATCTCGGCCGCGTCGAATCGAAGGTAGGCGGGCAGGGGCCTGTGCGAGGCCGCGCCGGGCCGATGGCCGTCAGTCACCAGAATATGGTCCATGCGGCAGGCGTGGGGACGCAGGCCCTCGCCGACGCCCAGCGCATCCCACATGCGGAAGGTGGCGTAGGCGATGGCGGTCGAGCGACCGTCGAAGGTCGGGGCCAGCTGGGCCGAGAAGGGCTGCGGATCGACCAGAACCACCTTCAGTCCGCCCTGTGCCGCCGCCAGCGCGAATGTCGCCCCGGCCAGACCGGCGCCGGCGATGATGACGTCATGCGTAAAGGGCGTACTCATGCCCCGCTTGTCGCGCCGCGAAGGGTCCACGTCCAGAGGTCAGAAGGTCCACAGACCCGCCTCTGCAAGCGACGCTTGGTAAACGCCCCTTAACCACCCTCGGGCGATAACGGCGGAGAGACCGTTTCGTCCGGAGTAAGCCGTTCCATGTCCGCCGTTCTGATTATCGGCAATCGCGCCTGGTCGAGCGCCCGCATCCTGTGGGACGCGCCCTTCGTGGTGCGCTTCCGGGGCGTGCTTCAGGCCCTGCTGGCGGCGCTGCTGCTGGTCGCCCTGATCTCGTGGAATCCGGCCGATCCGAGCCTGAACGCGGCCTCCTCGACGAGCGCGACCAACTGGCTGGGTTCGAACGGCGCCCTGTTCGCCGATCTGGCCATGCAGTCCGTGGGTCTGGCCGCCTGGCCGATGACGGTGCTGCTGATCGCCTTCGGCCTCGCCACGGCCATCGGGGAGGCGATCCAGCAAAGGCTCAAGCCGACGCCGCTGAAGGCCCTGTCCGCCTCGGCGGGCGTGCTCCTGCTGTCCGGGGCCCTGTCGGCCCTCGCCGCGCCCGCCGCATGGCCTCTGGCGACCGGAATGGGCGGTCTGTGGGGCGACGCCTTCACCGGCCTGCTCGCGGGCGGCCTGCATGCGCTGAAATTGCCCGGCGCCCGGGTCATCGTCGGCCTGCTGTTCGCGGGTCTGGGCCTGTGGGCCTGCGCCTATGCCGTGGGCGTGCGCCTGACCGACTTCTCCGAAGCCCTGCACTGGGGTTCGACCCTGCGTCGCCAGCCCGATCCCCAGCCGGTCCCGGCGCCGCGCAAGCCGCGCGCGCCCCGGCCCAAACCGATGACCGAAGCCGCCGCCATCCAGTCCGAACAGCGGATGGCCTCCCCGGGCCCTGAGGTCGCGACCCGCGCCCCCACGGCGCCCGAGCCTGTTCCGGAAGCCGCCTGGGCTCACGACGCGGATACGGATGGCGCCTGGGCAGACGACGGCCCGCCGTGGGACGAGGCGCCGATGGCGCCGACCTCTCTCGCCGCCGCCGTCGAGCCGCGCGTCGCCGCGCCCAAGACACCCAAACCCGCGAAAAGCAACGCCGACCCGGATCAGGGCGCCTTCGTCTTCGACCGGCCGGAAGGCGACTTCGACCTGCCGCCGCTGGGCATGCTGGCCAAGCCCCAGGCCCGCGTCGGTATGATCGACGAGGATTCGCTCAAGCAGAACGCCAAGATGCTGGAAGGCGTGCTGGCCGAGTTCGGGGTCAAGGGCGTCATCGACCAGATCCGCCCGGGTCCGGTCGTCACCCTGTACGAACTGGTGCCCGCCGCCGGGGTCAAGCACGGCCGGGTCGTGGCCCTGTCCGACGACATCGCCCGCTCCATGTCGGCCCGCGCCTGCCGCATCTCGGTGGTCCAGGGCCGCAACGCCATCGGCATCGAACTGCCCAACGCCAAGCGCGAGACCGTCTATCTGCGCGACCTGCTGGCCTCGGGCGAATACGCCAAGCCTTCGCACATCCTGCCCCTGGCGCTCGGCGAAAGCATCGGCGGCGAGCCCTATGTCGCCGATCTGGCGCGCATGCCCCACCTGCTGATCGCGGGCACCACCGGCTCCGGCAAGTCGGTCGGGGTCAACGCCATGATCCTGTCGATCCTCTACCGCCTGACGCCGGCCGAGTGCCGCTTCATCATGATCGACCCCAAGATGCTGGAACTGTCGGTCTATGACGGCATCCCGCACCTGCTGGCCCCCGTCGTCACCGATCCGAAGAAGGCCGTCGTCGCCCTGAAGTGGACGGTGCGCGAGATGGAGGACCGCTATCGCCGCATGTCCAAGCTCGGCGTCCGCAACGTCGCCAGCTACAACGAGCGCGCGGTCGAGGCCCAGAAGAAGGGCGAGCATTTCGAACGCACGGTCCAGACCGGCTTCGACGAACAGGGCCGCCCGATCTACGAGAGCGAGAAGATCCGCCCCGAGCCCATGCCCTATCTGGTCGTGGTCATGGACGAGATGGCCGACCTGATGCTGGTCGCGGGCAAGGACGTCGAGGGCGCCGTCCAGCGTCTGGCCCAGATGGCCCGCGCCGCCGGCATTCATTTGATCATGGCCACGCAGCGCCCGTCGGTCGACGTCATCACCGGCACCATCAAGGCGAACTTCCCGACCCGGATCTCCTTCCAGGTCACCTCCAAGATCGACAGCCGCACCATCCTGGGCGAGCAGGGCGGCGAACAGCTGCTGGGTCAGGGCGACATGCTCTATATGGCCGGCGGCGGCCGCATCACCCGCCTGCACGGCCCGTTCGTGACCGACGGCGAGGTCGAAAGCGTCTGCGCCCATCTGCGCGCCCAGGCCGAGCCCGACTACCTCGACCTGATCACCGACGATCCGGACGGTGACGGCGACAACGCCATGGGCGGCGATGAGGGCGGCTCCTCCGGCGACGACCTCTATGACCGCGCCGTCGCCGTGGTCACCCGCGACCGCAAGGCCTCGACCTCCTACGTCCAGCGCCGCCTGCAGATCGGCTACAACCGCGCCGCCTCCCTGATCGAGCGGATGGAGCAGGAGGGCGTCGTCTCCCCCGCCAACCACTCCGGCAAGCGCGACGTCCTTGCAGGCCCGCCGCCGATGGGGTGACCGCGACCGCGGTCGGATAACGGGCAAACAAAAAGGCCGGTGGATCGCTCCACCGGCCTTTCTCATTTCAAACCGTTGGGGCCGATTACTCGGCCGCGATGGCCTCGGCTTCGGGGGTCGAGCCGCCGCCTGCGAGGTTGCGCAGGACGTAGGGCATGACGCCGCCGGCGCGGAAGTAGTCCAGCTCGGTCTGGTTATCGATGCGGCAGCGGACCGGGAAGCGGGCCATCTTGCCGTCCGACGGACGGAACAGCTCGACCCACAGGTCCTGACGCGGCTTCAGCTTGCCGATGTTGACGTCGGACAGGCCGCGAACCGTGACGATTTCCTCGCCCGTCAGACCCAGCTTCTGCCAGCCGTCAGCCTTGAACTGCAGCGGCACCACGCCCATCCCGACCAGGTTGGAGCGGTGGATGCGCTCGTAGCTTTCGGCGATGACGGCGCGCACGCCCAGCAGCTTGGTGCCCTTGGCCGCCCAGTCGCGCGACGAGCCCGTGCCATATTCCTTGCCGGCGAAGACGACCAGCGGACGGCCTTCCGACTGGTAGCGCATGGCCGCGTCATAGATCGACATGGTGTCGCCCGACGGGAAGTGCTTGGTCACGCCGCCTTCGATGTCCGGGGTGATCTTGTTGCGGATGCGGATGTTGGCGAAGGTGCCGCGCATCATGACCTGGTGGTTGCCGCGGCGGGCGCCGTAGCCGTTGAAGTCCAGCGGGTCGACGCCGTGGTTGATCAGGAAGGCGCCGGCGGGCGACGAGGACTTGATCGAACCGGCCGGGGAGATGTGGTCGGTGGTGATCGAGTCGCCGAAGATGGCCAGGACGCGGCCCTCGACGATGTCGGTGACCGGAGCCGGGTCCATCGACAGGCCCTCGAAGTAGGGCGGGTTCTGGACGTAGGTCGAATCCGCATCCCAGTCATAGGTCTGGCCGCCTTCGATCTTGATCGCCTGCCAGTGCTTGTCGCCCTTGAAGACGTCCTTGTAGCGCTTGGCGAACATGGCCGGGGTGACCGACTTGCGCTGGATGTCGGCGACTTCCTGCGACGTCGGCCAGATGTCCTTGAGGAAGACATCCTTGCCCTTCTTGTCCTGACCGATCGGGTCTTTCGTGATGTCGATGCGCATCGAACCGGCGATGGCGTAGGCCACGACCAGCGGCGGCGAGGCCAGGTAGTTGGCCTGGACGTCGGGGTTCACCCGGCCTTCGAAGTTGCGGTTGCCCGACAGGACCGAGGTGGCGACGATGGCGTTGTCGTTGATCGACTTGGAGATCGCCGGAGCCAGCGGACCCGAGTTGCCGATGCAGGTGGTGCAGCCGTAGCCGACCAGGTTGAAGCCCAGCGCGTCCAGATCCTTCGAAAGGCCGGCGTCGTTGAGATAGTCGGTGACGACCTGCGAACCGGGAGCCAGCGAGGTCTTGACCCAGGGCTTGGCCTTGAGGCCCAGCGCATTGGCCTTGCGCGCCACCAGACCGGCGGCGATCAGCACCGACGGGTTGGAGGTGTTGGTGCACGAGGTGATGGCTGCGATGACCACGTCGCCGTCGCCGACGGTGAATTTCTCACCCTCGACGTCGTAGCGCGGGGCGTCCGACGGACGGCCGAAGGTGCCGGTCAGATGGCCTTCGAATTCGGGGGCGGCGGTGGTCAGTTCGACGCGGTCCTGCGGACGCTTCGGGCCGGCCAGCGACGGGACGACCGAGGCCAGGTCCAGTTCGAGCGTGTCGGTGAAGATCGGGTCTTCGGAGTTCTCGTCGATCCACAGGCCTTGCGCCTTGGCATAGGCTTCGACCAGGGCGACGCGCGCCTTGTCACGACCGGTGGCGGTCAGGAAGTCGATGGTGGCGCGCGAAACGGGGAAGAAGCCGCAGGTGGCGCCGTATTCCGGGGCCATGTTGGCGATGGTCGCCTGGTCTTCCAGGGTCAGGCCGGTCAGGGCGTCGCCGAAGAACTCGACGAACTTGCCGACCACGCCCTTCTTGCGCAGCATCTGGGTGACGGTCAGGACGAGGTCGGTGGCGGTCGCGCCTTCCGGCAGACGGCCGGTCAGTTTGAAGCCGATGACTTCCGGGATCAGCATCGGGATCGGCTGGCCCAGCATGGCGGCTTCAGCCTCGATGCCGCCGACGCCCCAGCCCAGAACGGCCAGGCCGTTGATCATGGTGGTGTGCGAGTCAGTGCCGACGACGGTGTCGGGATAGGCGACGGTCTTCTTGCCCTCTTCGAGGATCCAGACGGTCTGGGCCAGGTTCTCCAGGTTCACCTGGTGGCAGATGCCGGTGCCGGGCGGGACGACGCGGAAGTTCGCGAAGGCCGACGAACCCCAGCGCAGGAAGTTGTAGCGCTCGATGTTGCGCTCATACTCGCGCTCGACGTTCTGGCCGAAGGCTTTGGCGGTGCCGAAATTGTCGACCATGACCGAGTGGTCGATGACCAGGTCGACCGGGTTCAGCGGGTTGATCTTGGAGGCGTCGGCGCCCAGGGCGGTCATGGCGTCGCGCATGGCGGCCAGGTCGACGACGGCGGGAACGCCGGTGAAGTCCTGCATCAGGACGCGGGCCGGGCGGAAAGCGATCTCGTGCTCGACCGAGCCCTTGTTCTCGATCCAGGCGGCGACGGCCTTGAGGTCGTCCTCGGTGACCGAAACGCCGTCTTCGTTGCGCAGCAGGTTCTCGAGAAGCACCTTCATCGAGCGCGGCAGACGGGAAATCCCGGTCAGACCGGCTTCCTCGGCGGCGGGAAGGCTGTAATAGGCGTATTTCTTGCGCCCGACGGTGAGATCCTGACGGGTCTTGAGGCTGTCATTCGACGGCATGGAGAGTCTTCCTCTGGTGTACGCCGCCCGACAATCCGGTTGCGCCTCCGCGCGACAGACGCCGGGTCACACAGGTCCCCGACGCGCGCGGCGAAAGCCTGCTGCGGCACGGGGGGCTATAGCTCCGCAGATGTATACAGTCCATGTATCCACGTCCTCTGTGGGGACATTGAGAACGGGTCGCAAAAAGTGATCCATTCCCTGAGCTTGAGCCGACTTTCCCTCGTCCGCGGCGAACGGGTCCTGTTCCGCGAACTGGACTTCGAACTTCAGGCCGGTGAGGTCTCAGCCCTGACCGGGGCCAATGGCGCGGGCAAGACCAGCCTGTTGCGCGCCGTCGCCGGTCTGATCCGGCCCGAGGCCGGCGAGATCACCTTCCACGACGGCGACCACAACCGGCTCGATCCGCGCGAGGCGCGGGGCAGGGAGATCCATCTGCTGGGCCATCTGGACGGGCTGAAGGGCGCGCGGACGGCGCGCGACGAACTGGCGTTCCAGTGCGACTGGCTGGGCCACACCCAGGACGGGGTCGATGAGGCGATCGACACCTTCGGCCTCAAGCCCCTGCTGGATCTGGAGGTGCGCAAACTGTCGGCGGGCCAGAGGCGCCGACTGGCGCTCGGTCGGCTGGTCGGGTCGCCGCGCGCCCTGTGGCTGCTGGATGAGCCTATGGGGCCGCTCGACGCCCGCTGGCGCGCCGTGTTCGCCGAGGCGATGCAGCGGCATCTGCGGTCCGACGGCCTGATCGTCGCCGCCGTCCACGACGCCCTGCCCATGCCTGTGCGGTCGCTGGATCTCGGAGGGCTGGCGTGAACGAACCCCGCCTGCCCAAATGGGACGACCCGAAACCCGGCAAGCCCGAGCCCGGTGCGCCGGAGCCGCGCGCGCCGGGCCTGCGCGGGGCGACGCGGGTGCTGTTCGAACGCGAGCTGTCGCTGGCCTGGGGCGGGGGAGGGGGTCCGCTGCTGGCCTGCGCCTTCTTCGCCTGTGTGACCGCCATCCTGCCTCTGGCGGCGGGAGGCGAGCTCAAGACCCTCGCTCCGGTCGCGGCAGGCGTCGCCTGGCTGGCCCTGGCCCTGTCGTCCCTGCTGTCGCTGGAGCGGCTGTTCGAGCGCGATCTGGACGACGGGGCGCTGGACCTGCTGGCCACTGGCCATCTGCCGCTGGAGTCCGTCTTCATCATCAAGGCCCTGAGCCAGTGGATCGCCACCGGCCTGCCTCTGGCCTTGACCGCGCCCGTGGCGGCGCTGGCCCTTGGACAACCGATTGGACTGGCGCCCCTGACGGCGCTGGCGGCCGGCCTCGGCGGGCTGGGCTTCGCCTTCACCGGGGCGCTGGGCGCGGCCCTCGCTCTTGGAGCGAAGCGGGGAGGGCTGCTGATCGCCGTCGTCGTCCTGCCCCTGTTCATTCCGCCGGTGGTGTTCGGCTCGGGGGCGCTGGCCCGGGCGGTTCAGGGCCTGCCGCCGGGACCGGCCCTCGCTCTTCTGGCCGCCTACGCCCTGTTCGCCGCCGTCATCGCCCCCTTCGCCGGCGCCGCCGCGATCCGCAACGCTCAGGGGTAGACGTAGGTGATCAGTGATAATCTGAAACTCGAGTTGGCTTGCCGTCCGGACCGGCAGGCGTAAAGCGGATCCCATGACCGACACCGTCCAACCCGAAACTCCGCTTCAGGCCCCCGACCAGCAACCGGTCGTGCGCGTCATCGCCATGCCGGCCGACACCAACCCCGAGGGCGACATCTTCGGCGGCTGGCTGCTGGCCCAGATGGACCTCGCCGGCTCGACCCCGGCCTTCGATCTGGCGCGCGGCCGCTGCGCCACCATCGCCGTCGACGGCATGGTCTTCCACCAGCCCGTCTCGGTGGGCGACGAAATCTCGATCTATGCGAAGGTCCTGCGGGTCGGCCGCACCTCGATCCGCGTCCATGTCGAGGCCTGGAAACGTCCGCGCGCCTCGCACACCGTGATCCGGGTGACCGAAGGCGTCTTCACCTATGTCGCCATCGACGAACACCGCAAGCCGCGCGCCATTCCTGTCGATTGACCGCCGACCGATCAAACTGCGATCCTGTCCTCGGGGGAGATCGCCGATGATCATCTATGCACTCTATCTGGCCGCGCTTTTCCTTCTGCTGAAGGACGGTATTCCGTGGGCCGGCGCCGTCACATCCGGATCCATCAAGACACGAGGGGCGCGACGCGAGGTGGTTCGTCGCGCCGAGGATCCCGACCGCTTCAAGCGGCTTGTGGCCCAGAGATTCAAGGGAATGGCCCCCGGCGCCCTGTGTCTGGCCGCCGCGATCGGCGTTACGCTCTGGACGACCTTTGGCGCGATCATGGCGACCGCCTGAGGCCACGTTGGCTGGGCCAAACCCCCGGAAATCTTGACCCGAAGGGCCTTCGCGCCTACCTGAGCCCCATGGCCGTCAGACGTATCCTCACCATCGACAACCCCGCCGACCTGGCGGTGCTCAAGCAGATCTCCAAGCCAGTGGAGGCTGTCGACGCCGACGTTCGCGCCCTGATGGACGACATGCTGGAGACCATGTACGCCGCCCCGGGCATCGGTCTGGCCGCGGCCCAGATCGGCGATCTGCGTCGCGTGGTGGTCATGGACCTGCACGACGGCGAACCGACCACGGACGCCGAAGTGGTCGACGAAGCCGGCGAGGACGCCGAGCCCAATCTGGCCGCCAATCCGCGCTTCTTCGCCAATCCGGAAATCCTCTGGGCCTCGGACGAGCTGTTCCAGTACGAGGAGGGCTGCCTGTCCCTGCCGGAGTATTTCGACACGGTCTCGCGCCCGGCCCGCATCCGCATCGCCTATCTCAACCGCGACAACCAGCGCATCGAGGAAGAGATCGACGGCCTCTACGCCGTCTGTTTCCAGCACGAACTGGATCATCTCGAGGGCGTTCTGTTCATCGACCACCTGTCGCGCCTGAAGCGCGACCGGGCGGTGACCAAGGTTCGGAAATACATGCGCTCGATGGCGCTGGAGAACGCATGATGGGCCGCAGATCGACGGTGATCGACACCCACGGCCGCCGCCGTCTGACCCGCTCCGAGAAGATCGGCATCGGCAGCCTGGCGACCATCATCGGCGTCGCCGCCATCGGTCTGGTCGCCGGGGTCCTGCTGGACCGCCTGCTCGACTTCGACGACGCGCTCGACGCGGGCGGCGAATGGGACGAAGGCGGCGGCGTGGCCTCGCGCTGGGACTGACGTCCCAGCTTCTTTTTGGGCGCTATGTTCGCGACGCGGTCGCTCACGACTTGAGCGCGGTTTTGGCCTGATCCTTCCGTCCGGACGAATGTCGGGCTAGGGGAGCCCGTCTTTCAACGATCCGAGGGCATTCCATGCGCCTGGCCTTCATGGGCACCCCCGAATTCGCCGTGCCCTCGCTGGCCGAGCTGATCGCCTCGGGCCATGAGATCGTCGCCGTCTATTCCCAGCCGCCGCGCCCCAGGGGGCGGGGCCAGAAGCTGACGCCGTCGCCGGTCCACGCCTTCGCCGAGGCCATGGGCCTGCCGGTGTTCACGCCCGAGTCGATGAAGTCTGCCGAGGCCATCGAGATCTTCCAGAGCCTCGACCTCGATGCGGCCTGCGTCGTCGCCTATGGCCAGATCCTGAAGCCCGCCGTGCTGGAGGCGCCGCGTCTGGGCTGTTTCAACCTGCATGGTTCCCTGCTGCCCCGCTGGCGCGGCGCGGCCCCGATCCAGCGCGCCATCATGGCCGGCGACCGTGAGACCGGCGTCCAGATTATGCGCATGTCCGAAGGCCTCGACGAAGGCGCCATTCTGCTGTCCGAGGTCCTGCCGATCCATCCCGACGACACCGCCGCCAGCCTGTCCGAGCGGATGTCGGTCACCGGCGCCACCCTGTGGACCCGCGCGCTCGCCGCCATCGAACGCGGTGGCGTCACCGAAACGCCCCAGGCGGGCGAACCGACCTATGCGAAGAAGATCACGCCGTCCGAGGCCCGTATCGACTGGACCCGTCCGGCGGCCGAGGTTGACTGCCATATCCGCGGCCTGTCGCCCTTCCCCGGCGCCTGGTTCGCCGCGCCTGACGGCACGCGGGTCAAGGCCCTGATGTCGCGGACCAGCCTGAAGGGAACCGGCGCCCCCGGTGAGGTTCTCGATGACGAGCTTCTGGTCGCCTGTGGGGAGGGCGCCGTCCGCCTGACCCGCGTCCAGCGCGAGGGCAAGGCGGCGCAGCCGGCGTCGGACCTGCTCAAGGGCTTCCCACTGCCCGCCGGGACCGTATTGGGCTGATGCCCCGTTACCGCCTGACCATTGAATACGACGGCTCGACCTATGCCGGGTTCCAGGCCCAGGCGGGCCTGCCGACCGTGCAGGGCGCGATCGAGATGGCGGTGAAGGGTTTCTCGGGTCAGGACGTGCGCATCGCCGCCGCCGGACGCACCGATTCCGGGGTTCACGCCACGGGTCAGGTCGTCCATGTCGATCTCGAAAAGGACTGGCCCGCCGACACCGTCATGAATGCGCTGAACGCCCATCTAGTGAAGGAGGCGGTCGCCGTCCTCGACTCGACGGCCGTCGGCGACGACTGGCACGCGCGCTTCTCGGCGACCGGCCGCCGCTACCTCTACCGCATCCTCAACCGCCCCGGCCGCCCGGCGCTGGAGCGGGGCAAGGTCTGGCATATGAAGAAGGCGCTGGACGCCGCAGCCATGCATGCGGCGGCCCAGGCTCTGGTCGGCCATCACGACTTCACCACCTTCCGCGACCTGGCCTGCCAGTCGAAGTCGCCGGAGAAGACCCTGGACGTCGCCCGCGTCACCCGCGTCGGCGAGGAGGTGCATCTGGTGTTCGAGGCCCGGTCCTTCCTGCACCGTCAGGTCCGCTCCATGACTGGCACCCTCGTCGAGGTCGGCCTCGGTCGCTGGACGGCGCAAGACGTCGCCGAGGCTCTGGCCGCGCGTGACCGCACGGCCTGTGGACCCGTGGCGCCGTCGGACGGGCTTTATCTGACGGGCGTGGCCTACGACTAGGCCAACCAGAAAGCCTACTTCTTCAGAAACCCGCCGATCATCCCGCCCAGACCGCCGGGCAGCTGGTCCAGCAGGGCGCCGGCGTCGTTCGTATGGCCATTGGGCGTCAGCCGGTCGATGGCTTCGGGCAGGAGGCCGGCAAGCGTCTGGCTGGCCTGTTCGGGCGAGACGCCCAGCTTTCCGGCCAGATCGGCGATGGGGCCATGGCCGATGACCGACTGGATCTGTTCCGGGGTGATGTTGAGGTTGCCGCCCTTGCCGATCCAGCTGGCGGCGATCTCGCCCAGACCGTGCTGGCCGAACTTGTCCGCCAGACCCTGAACCCCGCCCTGACCTTTCAGAAGGTCGGCGAGCCCGCCCGCGGCGTCGTCGCCGAGGCCGTGCATGACGTTGTCGAGAAGTCCCATGATCGTTCTCCGGTTTCGCACCCCACGGTGCGCCCGCAAGCCTACGCCTTCGTGACGCCCGACACCGTAAAACAATGCAAAAAGGCCCGCCGGTCAGGGCGGGCCTTTCAGTCGTCAGAGGCTCTGGCCTCAGTTCTTGGCGGTCTCGGCGCCCGAGGTGACGGCCGAACCGGCGGCCGAGACGTCGCGGCCGACGCCCGAGACGGTGTTGCAGGCCGAAACAGCCAGGGCGGCGGCGACGATGGACAGGGCGATGATCTTGCGCATGGGGGTTTCTCCAAGGGGGGAACTGTTGAACCTTCGCCGTAACGCCAAGCGTGACCATAGGGTTGCATGGTCAATTCAGGCTTCGGTCTGCTAGGTCAGCGGCATGACCCAAGCCGTCGCCAACACCGCCCGCCGTCTCGTCGATGTCCTCGTCATGAACGGGGTGGAGCGGATCTTCTGCGTCCCGGGCGAGAGCTATCTGGCCGTGCTGGACGCCCTCGCCGACGTGACCGACCAGATCCAGGTCATCACCTGCCGGCACGAGGCGGGCGCCGCCAACATGGCCGAGGCCTATGGCAAGCTGACCGGCAAGCCGGGCATCTGCATGGTCACGCGGGGTCCGGGCGCGACCCACGCCTCTATCGGGGTGCATACGGCGCATCAGGACTCGACCCCGATGATCCTGTTCGTCGGCCAGATCGCCGTGTCGGACCGGGGCCGCGGCGCCTTCCAGGAGGTCGACTACCGCGAGGTCTTCGGCGGCCTGGCCAAATGGGCGACCGAGCTGGAGACCAGCACCCGCACCGTCGAGGTGGTCGAACGCGCCTTCGCCACCGCCCTTCAGGGTCGGATGGGGCCGGTGGTCATCGCCCTGCCCGAGGATGTGCTGGAGGCAGACGGCGGCCCGGCCCCGGTGCGGCCCGTCGCGCCCGCGCGATCGGCGCTGGACGCCGCCTTCGTCGCCGAGGTCGGCTCCCATCTGGCCAAGGCCGAACGGCCCCTGCTGGTGCTGGGCGGCTCCGGCTGGACGCAGGAGGCCACCACGGCCATGGGCGACTGGGCCGAGCGGATCGGCCTGCCGGTCGCCCTTTCGTTCCGCCGCAAGGACCTGATCTCCAATGACCGACCCAACTATGTCGGCGACCTCGGCCTCGGCCCCAATCCGGTCCTGCTGCAGCGGGTGCGCGAGGCCGACCTGATCATCACCATCGGCGCCCGCCTCGGCGAGAATCCGACGCAAGGCTACACCCTGCTGGACCGGGCCCGGACGCCCGAGACCCTGATCCACATCCACCCCGGCCCCGAGGAGCTTGGTCGCGTGTGGCCGCCGCTGATGAGCGCCTGCGCCGATGTGTCGCTCGCGGCCATGGCCCTGTCGGAGATCGAGCCGGGCTGCACCTGGCATGATCAGGCCGAGGCGGGGCATGCCGCCTATGAGGCCTTCACCACCCCGGTCGCGGTCACCGGCGCGGCCAATATGAGCGAGTGCATGGCCCATCTGCGGTCGGTCCTGCCGCCCGAGGCCATCCTGACCAACGGCGCCGGCAACTACGCCGCCTGGCTGCACCGGTTCCACAAGCACACGGCCATGCACACCCAGCTGGGCCCGACCTCTGGGGCCATGGGCTATGGCTATCCGGCGGCGGTGGCGGCCAAGAGCCTCTATCCCGACCGTGACGTCGTCTGCATCGCCGGCGACGGCGAATATCTGATGACGGGGCAGGAGCTGGCGACGGCGGTCCAGTACGGCATCAACACCGTCACCGTCATCGTCGACAACGGCACCTACGGCACCATCCGCATGCACCAGGAGCGCGACTATCCGCGCCGGGTCATCGCCACCGACCTGAAGAACCCCGACTTCGTCCAGTACGCCCGGGCCTTCGGGGCCTTCGGTGTCCGCTGCGAGACGACGGAAGACTTCCCCGCCGCCTTCGCCGCGGCGCGTGAGGCCGCGTCCGGGAGCCAAGGGGTCCCCGCGATCGTTCATCTGATCACCTCGGCCGAGGACATCGCCCCCGGCCGCACCATCACCGCCCTCAGAGGCGGGTAGTTCCGGGAGACCTGTGATGCGCCTTGCCGTCCTGTCGATCGCGCTCGCGACCACCGCCCTGTCCGCCTGCGCCACGGACCCTTACGGCCCCGGCGGTCCCCCGCCTCCCGGGCAAGGCGCCGACAACGGCAACGACTGCGCCGTCATCGCGGCGGTGGCGAAGGAACACTACGGCTTCAACACCACCGACCGCCTGCCGCCGCCCCTGTGGCTCAAGGACGGCGACCGCGCCTGGAACCTCCGCTGCGACTGGAGCCGCTACGGCCTCAGCTTCCCCCGGACCTATGTCCCGGTCGTCAATCGTAGAGGCCCCGAACGGGTCCAGTGGGTGTCGTTCGAAAAGCCTGTCTACGACGGCCGCGGCGCGACGATCGAGAGCGGCATCCTGCACGGCCCGCTGGCCGGCATGGGCGTCCGCTGCACGGTGGTCTCGGGCTTCGCCGGCTGGACGGTCACCGAGTGCCGGAACACCTGGATTTCCTAGGGAGTCGTCGCACCGGTTCCGGCCGGTCCGGCAGACCCGTTCGCCGTTGGTAAGGCGGGGCAGGTTCGCGGCGGCCACGGAAGCCTTACCGGCTCCCTCCTTACAACGAGAAGCATCGTCTCGCCGGCGACCGGCGTGGTCACCGGATCGGCAGCCGCCACAGCAGCGCGATTGGCCGCAAACAATCGTTCTCGCTGCCGGTGGGTGAGGGTGTCGATCACCGTTTCGTTCCAGAGACGGCCTTCATCGTCTTCAAGTGCGAGGGTGAAGCGCCCGCCGGCAGCAGCGGCGTCAAGAAGGGCCTGCGCCTCAGGACCATCTCCGGCCTGAAACCCGCCGCTGCTCCAGTCCAGCTGACGGTCGGGACCGGCGGGCACGAAGACGCGGCGGACGCTCCATTTTTGCCCAGAAGGTCCGATCAGCACGGACTGAAGCCAGCCCGCCGTGTCGCGGCAATAACCCGTGAACCTCATCTGCCACGATACGGAGCTTGGTGCTCCAAGCGTGGTTCCATCGCTGTCGAAATAGATGCTGAAGAGAAACCTGTCGTCTTCGCTTGTCCCGCCTGCCTCCACGCGGACTTCGCCAAGCCGGGGCAGTTGGCCCTCGTCGCGCAAAATCTTGAGCGGCATGGTTCCCCGGACAATGTCGGTCGAGTCCGCGCTTGCGCAGGCTGACAAGGACAGGGCGGCGAACAACAGCAGAAGATTGCGCATGGGGCCTCGCGGAACGTCGAGCGGAGTTGTGGAGATGCACCGTCACAGGTCAAGGTTCTTCCCTATCCATCCGGTCTATTTACCCGGGTGAAATAAGCGGTTATTTATGTCCGGGCAAAAAGGATGCTCGTCATGACCCCCGCCGCCCGTAAAGCCCTGATCGCTGGCTACAAGGACAGCCCGACTGTCGCGGGCGTCTATGCCGTCATCTGTTCGGCGACGGGGCAGGTCTGGGTCGGCCAGAGCCGTCATATCGACACCCGCTGGAACGGCCTCAGCTTCACCCTGAAGACCGGCTCGGGCCGTGATCCCTCGCTGCAGGCGGCCTGGAACGCCCATGCGCCCGAGGATTTCCGCTTCGAACAGCTGGACCGGCTGCCCACCGACCTGTCGGATCTGCGGCTCAGGGACGAGCTGAAGGAAAGGGCGGCGCGCTGGACATCGCGGCTGCAGGCGGAGACCCTGTTGCCGGGGTGAGGGGCTTCAGACGCGCATCCCCGCCGGGATTTTTCCGCGTTATTTCAGTCTGAAGACCGAAAGTCGGCGACTTCGGCATGGCGCCCTTCGCAACGGGGCTATATTGGGCGCGCGGCCCGCTCCCCTTTCCTGTCTTCGCGATCGTTTGGCAGGATTTGGCAGTCTGTCAGTGTGTTTTTCGGTGGCGCTCACTGCCATCTCCGGACCGACCCGACCCTCCATGCCCTTCACCGCCACCGTCCTGACCATGTTCCCCGAGGCCTTTCCGGGCGCGCTCGGCGTGTCCCTGATCGGCACGGCCTGGCGCGAGAAGGGGCTGTGGAGTCTGGAAACGCTGGACATTCGGGAGTTTTCCGAAGATAAGCGCGGCTTCCTGGACGACACCCCCGCGGGTGGAGGCCCGGGACAGGTACTCAAAGCGGACGTGGTGGCTCGCGCACTCGACAGTGTGCAGGGGCCGTCCCGGCCGCTTTTGTACATGAGCGCACGCGGTCGACCCCTGACGCAGGCGCGGGTGAAGGAATGGGCGAAGGCGGACGGGATCACCGTCCTCTGCGGCCGGTTCGAGGGGGTGGACCAACGGGTGCTCGACGCCCGGGGGTTCGAGGAGGTCTCCGTAGGAGACGCGGTTCTCGCCGGCGGCGAGGCGGCGGCGATGCTGGTGATCGAGGCGTGCGTAAGACTGATCCCCGGAGTGCTCGGCTCAGGCGAAAGCCTGTCGACCGAGAGTTTCGAGGACGGGCTTCTGGAGCATCCGCAGTACACGCGACCGCGGACGTTCGAGGGGCTGGATATCCCCGAGGTGCTGTTGTCGGGCGACCATCGCAGGATGGCCGTGTGGCGTCAGGAACAGCGGGAACTCACTACGCAAGAGCGTCGGCCTGATCTGTGGGCCGCGCATCTGGCGAATAGACCAGCGGAATCCTCCGCCAAATCAAAGCTAAAGGGCAAAAAAGCCCGAGGAGAATAAGACTATGGCCAACATCCTTCAGACCATCGAAGCCGAAGAAAAAGCCCGCCTGATCGCGGTTCGTGAAATCCCGAACTTCCAGCCCGGCGACACCCTGCGCGTCATGGTCAAGATCAAGGAAGGCGAACGCGAACGCATCCAGGCGTTTGAAGGCGTCTGCATCGCCCGTGACGGCGGCGGCGTGAACGAGACCTTCACGGTCCGCAAGATTTCGTTCGGTGAAGGCGTGGAGCGCAAGTTCCCCATCCTGTCGCCGAACATCGACGCTATCGAAGTGAAGCGCCGCGGCGTCGTCCGTCGCGCCAAGCTCTACTACCTGCGCGACCGTCGCGGTAAGTCGGCCCGGATCGCCGAGCGCCAGACGGTTCGTCCGGCCAAGGGCGCCCAGGTGCCGGTCACCGGTTCGGCCGACAAGGCCGGCGACGAAGCATAATATTGGGGCTACCGCCCTTCGGGCTACTTGAGCCCGATATGATAAGGCCCCGGTCGCGAGACCGGGGCCTTTTTCATTTTCTACTGCGGAAACAGACTGTTGGACGCGTCCTTCTGGCCATCCACACTGCGTCTGAGGCTGTGCACCTCGGTGGTCTCGCGGTGGATCGCCGCATGGGCCCGGCGGATGGTCTCGCGCGTGGTCGCCGACAGCTTCTCGTCGGCGACGGCGGCGTGGAACCGCTTGTCCAGCGCGGCCTCGCCCCGGTCGGCGGCGTCGACCAGACCGGCCTCGTCGCGCATCAGGGCATGGCTCATGTCCATGACGGCGCGCTGGGCCTTGGCGAGGATCGAGCCCGAGGTGTCGGGATGGCCGCCCAGGGCGGTGACGGTCGCGGCCATGACGCGGGCCATGTCGCGGCGCTCTTCGGCCAGGCTGCTGAACAGGCTGCCGTGGCCAGAGCTTTCGCTGTCGTCGGCGATCTGGTCCAGCCGCTCTGCGCTGTCGAGCGTGGCGGCGATCAGGCCGTTGAGGACGTGGATATCGTGACGGTTGGGCATGGGAGGTCTCCAAACTTACCCACTGGAACGGCCCAGCCTCGCCCCGGGTTGCGGCGCGATTGCGACCGGCCGATCACCGTCGGATCAGCAAGTCATCACAGCTTCGTGCCCAAACCCTTCTAGAGCTTCGTTCGAAGCGACCAGAGTTCGGGGAAGCAGCGCTTCTCCAGCGTCGTCATCAGATAGGCCGCGCCCTCGGTCCCGCCGGTGCCCCGACGCCGTCCGATGATCCGCTCGATGGTCACCACATGCTTGTGCCGCCAGGTCAGCAGGGCGTCGTCCAGATCGACCAGCTTCTCTGCCAGCTGGTACTGGGCCCACCAGCGGTCGGTGTCGCGATAGACCTCCAGCCAGGCCGCCTCGACGCCCTCGGAGGGTTCGTACGGCTGGCTGACGTCGCGGTTCAGGATGTCGGCGGGGACCGGCAGGCCGGCGGCCGCCAGCTGGGCCAGGGCATCGTCGTAGAGGCTGGGCGCCTCGATCGCGGCCTTGAGCGCCGCGTGGGCCTCGGGCCGGTCTTCCTGGAAGGCGAGGAAGCGGGCGTCCTTGAGCCCCAGCATGGCCTCGAAACGGCGGAACTGGTCGCTCTGGAAGCCCGAGCTGGAGCCCAGCACGTCGCGGAAGCGCAGATAGTCGGCGGGCGTCATGGTCGCCAGGATGTCCCAGCTCTGGGTCATCACCGCCTGGATGCGGCTGACGCGTGCCAGGCTCTTGTAGGCCGGGACCAGATCGCCGTTGCGGACCATCGACTGGGCCAGGGCGACCTCATGCAGGATCTGCTTGAGCCACAGCTCCTTGGTCTGGTGGATGATGACGAACAGCATCTCGTCGTGCTGGTCCGAGATCGGATCCTGCGCCGACAGCAGCCGGTCGAGCCCGAGGTAGCGGGCGTAGGTCATGTTCGAAGCGGTCATGGGCTTCCGATACGGCGATCAGGGTCGAGGGTCGACCCTACTTGATCCGGATCTCGAACAACTGCGGCCAGTTCTTGCCGGTGACGAACAGCCGCTGGCCCGCGGCGTCCCAGGCGATGCCGTTCAGGACGTCGTCGTTGACGTCTTTGCGTTCGCTCTCGGGAAACAGGCCGGTCAGGTCGATCCAGGCCACGACCTTGCCGGTGGTCGGGTCGATGCGGGCGATCCGGTCGGTCTGCCAGATGTTGGCGTAGATATAGCCGCCGCCGGGCGCATCTGCGTCGGCGACCCACTCCAGCTCGTTCAGTTGCTCCACGCCGCGGCCCTCGGCGGTGACCATCAGCCGGCCGGTCACGGTCAGGGTCTGGGGATCGAGGAAGCGCAGGACCGGGGTGCCGTCGCTCATGATGATGCGGTGGTCGTCCTTCGTCAGGGCCCAGCCCTCGCCCGTATAGGAGAACAGCCCCATCGGGCTCAGGTCCGCAGCGTTCCAGATGAAGCCCAGATGGTTACGCCAGGTCAGGCTGATCAGCCGGTCGCCGACCTGGACGATGCCCTCGCCGAAATAGGCGGTGTCCAGCACCCGCTTCTTCAGGATCTCGCCGTCGGCCAGCCGGACGATACGGATGTCCGACGGGAAGCGGCCTGTACTCTCGACCAGTTCGGCGTCCGCGCCCTCGCCGCGATAGAAGAGGCCCTCGGTGAAGGCGTCGGTCGCATGCGGGAAGGTCCGCACGACCTCATAGCCCAGCACCGGGATGGTCGCGATCGCAGCCGTCGCCTGAGCCTGCGCCGGCAAGGGGGCCGAGGCTGCCCCCATCGGGGCGGCGCAGGCGCCGAGCAGCAGGAGGAAGGCAGGAAGGATGGCGCGCATCCTTCGCCTATACCCCGGGTCCCGCCGTTTCGCGCGCGTTCAGTTCGGCCTGATGTGCGTCGAGCGCGGCCTGTTTCTTTTTCGACGAGGCGCGCCCGGCCATGTTCAGACCCTCGACCAGGGCCGAGAAGGCCATGGCGGCGTAGATATAGCCCTTGGGCACATGGACGCCGAAGCCGTCGGCGATCAGGACCGCGCCGATCATCAGCAGGAAGCCCAGGGCCAGCATGACCACGGTCGGGTTCTTGTCGATGAAGTTGGCCAGGGGGTCCGAGGCCAGCAGCATCACGGTCACGGCGACGATCACGGCGGCCATCATGATCGGCACATGATCGGTCATGCCGACGGCGGTCAGGATGGAGTCCACCGAGAAGACCAGATCCAGCAGGATGATCTGGACGATGGCGGCGCCGGCGTTGTTGATGACGACCGCCTTCTTGTCGAGGACGTCGTGGCTGGGCGTCGGATCGACCGTGTGGTGGATTTCCTTGGTCGCCTTCCACAGCAGGAACAGGCCGCCGGCGATCAGGATCAGGTCGCGCCAGCTGAAGGTGGTGTCGAACGACGGCTCGCCGTGGCTGTTCAGCGGGCCGTGGAAGCCCAGGTCGAACACCGGGGCGGTCAAGCCGACGATCCAGCCGATGGTGGCCAGCAAGCCCAGACGCATGATCAGGGCCAGGCCGATGCCCAGCCGTCGCACCTTCTGCCTCTGCTCGGGCGGCAGCTTGTTCGACAGGATCGAGATGAAGACCAGGTTGTCGATCCCCAGCACCACCTCCATCACGATGAGGGTGGTCAGGGCCAGCCAGGCGGCGGGATCGGTCAGCAGAGGGACGATGGCGTCGAACATGGGGGTCCTTGAAAGCGTGGCCGCCTAGATAATGCAGGACTCTGCAATCCCGTCATCCTCATGCCGCGTCGGATTGTCGCTCGCCCGGTTGCGTCAAGGCTCGATCACGACTTGTTGCGACCGGGAAAACCCCATGCTATCAGGCGCCCGGCTTCCTAGGGGCGTTTCTGAGGAAACGGCCCTATGCGTGCTTTCCTTAAGCATTACAGGCCCTTGGCCGGCGTGGGCATCCACCGCCGGTCGCGACCACAAAAGCTTGACCGAACGGGTACGACACCTTGGCAGACGATTTCAGGACGACGGAAGTCGGCGAGCGCTACGCACAGGCGCTGTTCGACCTCGCTCTCGAGACGAAGAAACTCGACGCCGTGCGCGCCGATCTGAAGTCGCTGAAGGCCGCCTGGACCGAAAGCGCCGACCTGCGCCGCCTCGCCACCTCGCCGGTGATCTCGGCCGAGGACCAGGGCAAGGGCCTGATCGCCATCGCGACCAAGGCGAAGTTCGAGACCACCACGAAGAATTTCCTCGGCCTGCTGGCCCAGAACGGCCGCGCCCGTGATCTGGCCGCCGTCATCACCAGTTTCGAGGCTCTGTATTCGAAGCACACGGGCGTCGTCGCCGCCGAGGTCGTCTCGACCCAGGCCCTGAGCGCCGCCCAGCTGAAGACCATCACCACGGCCCTGACGACGGCCCTGGGCAAGAACCCCGAAATCACCACCCGGGTCGATCCGTCGATCCTGGGCGGTCTGAAGGTGAAGGTCGGCTCGAAGCTGTTCGACGCCTCGCTGAAGACCAAGCTCGACCAGATGAAGTTCGCCCTGAAGCGGGCCTGACCCGCTCAGAACCAGAATGCAGCGGGCGTAAGCACGCACCGACCCACACGAATATGGCGCGCTTCACGGCCCGCTGAACGAAGACGAAGACAGAGAGATCCAAATGGACATCCGCGCCGCCGAGATTTCGGCCATCCTCAAGTCGCAGATCGCCTCCTTCGGCGTTGAAGCGGACGTGTCCGACGTCGGCCAGGTGCTGTCGGTCGGCGACGGCATCGCCCGCATCCACGGTCTGGACAACGTCCAGGCCGGCGAGATGATCGAGTTCCCCAAGGCCGGTGTGAAGGGCATGGCCCTGAACCTCGAGCGCGACAACGTCGGTGCGGTTATCTTCGGCGCCGACGCCGCCATTGCTGAAGGCGACGAAGTCCGCCGCCTCGGCGAGATCGTGGACGTTCCGGTCGGCAAGGGCCTGCTGGGCCGTGTCGTCAACCCGCTGGGCGAGCCGATCGACGGCAAGGGCCCGATCCAGTTCACCGAGCGTCGCCGCGTCGACGTCAAGGCGCCGGGCATCATCCCCCGCAAGTCGGTGCACGAGCCGATGCAGACCGGCCTGAAGGCCATCGACACCCTGATCCCCGTCGGCCGCGGCCAGCGCGAGCTGATCATCGGCGACCGTCAGGTCGGCAAGACCGCCGTCGCCATCGACACCATCCTGAACCAGAAGTCGACCAACGCCGCCGCGGCGTCGGAAGGCGAAAAGCTGTACTGCATCTACGTCGCCATCGGTCAGAAGCGCTCGACCGTCGCCCAGATCGTCAAGACGCTCGAAGAGCGCGGCGCCCTGGACTACACCATCGTCGTCGCCGCCACGGCCTCGGAACCGGCCCCGCTGCAGTTCCTGGCCCCGTTCGCCGGCACCGCCATGGGCGAGTTCTTCCGCGACAACGGCATGCACGCCCTGATCGTCTATGACGATCTGTCCAAGCAGGCCGTCGCCTACCGCCAGATGTCCCTGCTGCTGCGCCGCCCGCCGGGCCGTGAAGCCTACCCGGGCGACGTCTTCTACCTGCACTCGCGCCTGCTGGAGCGTTCGGCCAAGCTGAACAGCGACTACGGCTCGGGCTCGATGACCGCCCTGCCGCTGATCGAAACCCAGGCCAACGACGTTTCGGCCTACATCCCGACCAACGTGATCTCGATCACCGACGGCCAGATCTTCCTGGAATCCGACCTGTTCTACCAGGGCATCCGCCCGGCCGTGAACGTCGGCATCTCGGTGTCGCGCGTGGGCTCCTCGGCCCAGACCAAGGCGATGAAGAAGGTCGCCGGCTCGATCAAGGGCGAGCTGGCCCAGTATCGGGAAATGGCCGCCTTCGCCAAATTCGGTTCGGACCTGGACGCCTCGACCCAGAAGCTGCTGGCCCGCGGCGCGCGCCTGACGGAGCTGCTCAAGCAGCCCCAGTACTCGCCGCTGACCATGGAAGAGCAGGTCATCTCGGTCTACGCCGGCACGCGCGGCTATCTGGACGGCATCGCCGTTTCCGACATCGGTCGTTTCGAGAGCGAGCTCCTGGCCCGCGTCCACTCGTCGAACGCCTCGCTGCTGGACGGCATCCGCGCCAAGAAGGACCTCACCGCCGAGCTCGAAGCCGAGCTGAAGTCGGTGCTGGAAGCCTTCGTCAAGACCTTCGCCTAAGCCTGATCACCGGAAGCTGAAAGAGTAGCGCCCGATGGCCAGCCTCAAGGAAATGCGCAATCGGATCGACAGCGTGAAGTCCACGCAGAAGATCACGAAAGCCCTGAACATGGTCGCCGCGGCCAAGCTCAAACGCGCCCAGGATCAGGCCGAAAGCGCGCGTCCCTACGCTCGCAAGATGGCCGCGGTCATCGCCAATCTGGCGGCGGGCGTGTCCGGCGACGGCGCGCCGAAGTTGCTGGCCGGCACGGGTTCGGACAAGAAGCACCTCGTGATCGTCGCCACCGGCGACAAGGGTCTGGCGGGCGGTTTCAACACCAACGTCATCCGGGCCGCCAAGGAACGGATCAACAGCCTGATCGCCTCGGGCAAGGACGTCCGCATCGTCGCCGTGGGCCGCAAGGTTCGTGACGGCCTGTCGCGCCTGTACGGCGACAAGCTGATCCGCACCTTCGAGCTCTCGGACCACAAGGTCATCGGCATGCCGGCGGCCGAGCCGATCGCCGCCCTGATCGCCGAAGAGTTCGAGGCCGGCCACGCCGACGTCGTGACCCTGTTCTACAGCCGCTTCCAGTCGGCCATCTCGCAGGTGCCGACGCCCAAGCAGTTGATCCCGGCGGTGGTGGACGGCGATGCCGCCCCCATCGACCTGAACGGCGCCGTGTACGAGTACGAGCCCTCGGAAGAGGAAATCCTCGACGTCGTCCTGCCGCGCAACATCACGACCCAGGTCCTGGCCGCCCTCTATGAGAACCAGGCCAGCTTCTTTGGCGCCCAGATGGCCGCGATGGACAACGCCACGCGCAACGCGGGCGACCTCATCAACTCGCTGACGCTGCAGTACAACCGCAAGCGCCAGGCCCAGATCACCACCGAACTGATCGAGATCATCGCCGGCGCGGAAGCGCTCTGATCCTCCGATCCTGACAGAACAGACCGAAACGGACCCTCCACCGATGACCGACACCGTCAAGAAACCCGCCGCCCGCAAGCCCGCGGCTCCCAAGGCCCCGAAGGCCGCCGCCGCCACGGGTAACGCCGTCGTCACCGCCGGAACCGGCGTGGGCAAGATCGCCCAGGTCATCGGCGCCGTCGTCGACGTCGAGTTCACCGGCCAGCTGCCGGCGATCCTGAACGCCCTGCACACCCAGAACGTCGACCAGAAGACGGGCGAGCCCTTTACCCTGGTTCTGGAAGTCGCCCAGCACCTCGGCGAGAACATGGTCCGCACCATCGCCATGGACACCTCGGAAGGCCTGACGCGCGGCCAGCCGGTGACCGACACGGGTTCGTCCATCCTGGCGCCGGTCGGCCCGGGCACGCTCGGCCGCATCATGAACGTCGTCGGCGCGCCGATCGACGAACAGGGCCCGATCAAGACCACCATGTACCGCCCGATCCACCGCGAGGCGCCTTCGTTCGAAGAGCAGTCGACCTCGTCGGAAATCCTGGTCACGGGCATCAAGGTCATCGACCTGATGTGCCCCTACACCAAGGGCGGCAAGACCGGCCTGTTCGGCGGCGCCGGCGTCGGCAAGACCGTCACCATGCAGGAACTGATCAACAACATCGCCAAGGCCTACGGCGGTTACTCCGTTCTGGCCGGCGTGGGTGAGCGCACCCGCGAAGGCAACGACCTGTATCACGAGATGATCGAGTCCAACGTGAACGTGGACCCGACCAAGAACAACGGCTCGACCGAAGGCTCCAAATGCGCCCTCGTCTACGGCCAGATGAACGAGCCTCCCGGCGCCCGCGCCCGCGTCGCCCTGACCGGTCTGGCCCAGGCCGAGTACTTCCGCGACGAGGAAGGCAAGGACGTGCTGCTGTTCGTCGACAACATCTTCCGCTTCACGCAAGCCGGTTCGGAAATGTCCGCCCTGCTGGGCCGTATCCCGTCGGCGGTGGGCTATCAGCCGACCCTGGCGACCGAGATGGGCAACCTGCAGGAACGCATCACCTCGACCAAGAAGGGCTCGATCACCTCGATCCAGGCCATCTACGTTCCCGCCGACGACCTGACCGACCCGGCCCCGGCCGCCTCGTTCGCCCACCTTGACGCCCGCACCGTTCTGTCGCGCGACATCGCCGCCCAGGCCATCTTCCCGGCCGTCGACCCGCTGGACTCGTCCTCGCGGATCATGGACCCGCTGGTCATCGGCGAAGAGCACTACAACGTCGCCCGCTCGGTCCAGGAAGTCCTGCAGCAGTACAAGGCGCTGAAGGACATCATCGCCATTCTGGGCATGGACGAGCTGTCGGAAGACGACAAGCTGGTCGTGTCGCGCGCCCGCAAGATCTCGCGCTTCCTGTCGCAGCCCTTCTTCGTCGCCGAGCAGTTCACCGGCGCCGACGGCAAGTTCGTCTCGCTGGAAGACACCATCCGCTCGTTCAAGGGCATCGTGGCCGGCGAATACGACCACCTGCCGGAAGCCGCCTTCTACATGGTCGGCCCGATCGAGGAAGCCGTCGAGAAGGCCGCCAAACTGGCTGCCGAGGCGGCCTGATCCATGGCCGGCAAGCTGCAGTTCTCGCTGGTCGCGCCTGAACGCGAGGTCTTTTCGGGCCTCGTGGATCAGGTTGACGCGCCGGGCGTCGAAGGCGACTTCGGCGTCCTGCCCGACCACGCGCCCTTCATGACCGCCCTGCGCGAAGGCCCGGTCACCGTCTTCGACGGCAATGTGAAGCGCGTCTTCACCGTCCACGGCGGCTTCGCCGACGTGACCCCCGCCGGCCTGACCATCCTGGCCGAACAGGCGACGGAAGTCGTCGCGGGCTAAAGACCTACAGGGCGTCCGCGGACGCCTTGATCCCCTTGCGAACAGCCGATGCGAAAGCGTCGGCTGTTTTGCGTTCAGCCCCGAAGCGGTCGCCAGAGCCGGGCGCCAACTCAACCAAGGCCGGGGCGGCGAAATCACCAATATCGCCAAACTGACCAACACCGCTTGAACGAGCGGTTCGGGGCCCTAGACTGGGCGCCATGGGGCCACGTCCCCACCGCTGGTCAGAGATCGGCGTGAAGCCCGGGACGGCCCGGCTCCTGTACAAGGAGGGCCCCCATGGCCTTGACCCTCATCGACATCGCCGGCGTGTCCGGCGTCCTGCTGATCCTCATCGCCTATGCCGGCGCCACCGCCGGGAAGCTGGATCCGAAACAGTGGCCGGCCCTGACGCTGAACCTCGTCGGCGCCCTCCTGATCCTCTGGTCCCTGTCGGTCGACTTCAACCTGTCGGCGGCCCTGATGGAGGGCGCGTGGGCCCTGGTGGCCGTGGCGGGGCTGGTAAGGCTGGCGCTGAAGCGGAAATAGAGTCCGTCATCCCTGGGACGAGCCCGAGGATGACGGGGACTATCGAGCGAATTTCCCGAACGCCGCGACCACCTGCTCATAGGCGGCGCGTTTGAACGGCACGATCAGCTCGCAGGCTTCCGACAGGTCGCCCCAGCGCCAGGCGTCGAACTCGACCTCCTCGTGCTGGTTCAGGTCGATCTCGCTCTCGTCGCCGGTGAAGCGGAAGGCGAACCAGGTCTGGCGCTGGCCGTTCCAGGGTTTGCGCTTCTCGCGCAGGTGCTGCGCCATCAGTTCGGCCGGGAAGTCATAGAGGATCTCGTTGTCGGTGCGGCCCAGGAGTTCGACCGAGGTCACCCCGGTCTCTTCCTGCAGTTCACGCAGGGCGGCGGCGGCGACGTCCTCGCCCTTGTCCACGCCGCCTTGCGGGAATTGCCAGTTCCAGGGCCCCTCCGTCGCGTGACGGCGGCCGTACCAGACCTTGCCCGCGGCATTGAACAGCACAACGCCGACGTTGGGACGGTAGAGGGAGAGATCGGGCTCTGTCATGGTGTCCAGATACAGCCCGAACCTGCGGGAGGCGAGTGCGCGATGACGACTTCAGATTCCGGCGCTGAAAACGCAGCCGTCCTCCAGCGGCTAAAGGATCGGGGAGTCGATCTGACTCTCTCCAGACAGGTCGAGTTCGTGGTCCTGTTGCCGGATCAGGCGTCGGCCGAGGGATTTCGTGGCGTCATTGAAGACGCGGGCCTGCCGTGTGAGGTCCGTGCGCCCGACGAAGGGTTCGAGGAATGGGATGCGATCGTCACCGTCGAGATGGCGCCGACGGTGGTCGCCATCACCGCCATGGAAGACATGCTGGCGCAGGCCGCCGGTCCGTTTGATGGTCAGAACGACGGGTGGGGGTTCCTCGACAAGCCCGGGGCCCCGGTCTAGCGGCCCGGCCTCTGCGTCATCGCCGACGCCGGGGCCAGCTGCAGGCCGCGGGCGTCCAGACCAGCGGTCCAGCGGGCGGCGGCCTCGACGGTGACCGGATAGCTGAAGCCGGTCCCGAGGGCCGCGCCGGTGGCCTTGGCGCGGGCCTCGAGCGCGTTCAGGCGGCCGACGATGAAGGCCGGGGTCTGGGTCTCGTCAATGATGGAATCGGCGCTGGCCCGGGCCCAGGCGCCCGGCTTGCGGCGGGCCGAGCCGTCGTCGATGAAGGCGACGCCATGCTGGCGCAGCACGCTGAGGAAGGCGGACATGCCGGTGTCCGAGGTCACGAACCGGTCGCCCAGATAGTTGGTCACCGCGAAATAGCCGGTGGCGCGGCCCATGAGCCAATTCATGCGCGCGATGATGTCGTCGGGCGTCGCCGAGGCGAGCAGGGTCTGCGGACCCGGATCGTTATCCGGATAGCCCGAGGGCTCCATGGGGATTTCGATCATGACTTCGTGCCCTTGGGCGCGGGCCAGGTCGATCCAGCCCTGCAGGCCGTCGGCATAGGGGACGAAGCTCAGGGTCACCTCGGCCGGCAGCCGCTCGATGGCGGCGCGGGTGGTGACGGCGTTGAGGCCGAGGCCGCCGACGATCAGGGAGACGCGCGGCTTGCCGTTCGGACGGAAGGGACGGGCATAGGCCTGGGCCGGGACGCGGCCGTCGGCGGCGATGGTCGGCAGGGGGCCGTTCGGACCCGGCTGGCTCAGCCCCGCGATCGGGGCGGAGACCAAGGGCTGGGGCGCCTGTTTGGGCGCGGAGATGGCTCCACCGCCGCCCGCGACGGTCGCGCCGTCGGGCAGGGTGATCAGGGCGTCGCCACCGGCGGCGCCGGACGCGGGATCGGCATTGGGGTCGCCCAGGGTCTGCCAGGCGGCCCAGTCGCCGCCCACGCCGAAGGCTTCCAGTCCTGTGGGGGCCTCGGGTCCGGCGGCGGGGGCGTGGGCTTCGCGGTGCAGGGCGGCGCGGGCGGACGGCGTCCCGGCCGTGGGATCGCCCAGAACCGTCAGGAACAGGGCCACGGTTCCGAGCAGCAGGAAGCCCGCGGCGCCCACGGCGACGGGCGGTCGCTTCAGGGCGTCGACGATCGGGGCCAGGCTCAGGCGCGGCAGCTTGCTCTGCGGCGGAGCGCCGGCGGCGGCGGCGAGGGCGGACTCTCTCTTGGCGAACATACGGCGACAGGACGCTCGGTCAGGGACCACGACGGGCGGTCCTTCTCGGGCGTCACTCTGCCGTGCGGCGGTTAAGAAACCCTAACGGCCCGTTCACCAAGAATCAGGCTTACCGGCGGCGTTGCTGCGGCGTCGGCGTAGCTTCCGGAGCGGCCTCGGGTTTGGCGTCCGGTGCAGGCGCCGCGTCGTCATTGGCCGCCGTTTCCGTCGCGCCGTCCGAGACCACGATCCCGGCCGGGGCCGCAGCCAGTTTCGACAGGTCGCCGCCGGCGCGCAGCACGTCCAGCGCCCGCTCCAACTGATAGTCCTTGGCTTTGTCGAAGTCGGGGCCCGGGGCCTCGTGCGGGGTGTGGGCGCCCTTGCGCTCGGCCCCGATCGAGGCGTCCAGAGCCGTGGCGTAGGCGGCCTCGGAATAGATGAAGCTGGAGCGCGACACGATCCGGCCCTCGGCCTCCGAGCGGGCG
Source organism: Brevundimonas sp. GW821-FHT02A10 (assembly GCF_059422025.1). Lineage (NCBI taxonomy): Bacteria > Pseudomonadati > Pseudomonadota > Alphaproteobacteria > Caulobacterales > Caulobacteraceae > Brevundimonas > Brevundimonas sp. GW821-FHT02A10. Next base: position 1,203,180 of record NZ_JBWKWC010000001.1, on the reverse strand, counting down.
ACCTCGAGATCCGGCTCGATGCCGATCTTCTGGATCGAGCGGCCGGACGGGGTGTAGTAGCGCGCCGTGGTGATCGACAGGGCGCCGTCCTTGCCCCGGTTCAGCGGGATCACGGTCTGGACCGAACCCTTGCCGAAGCTGGTCAGGCCGACCATCGTCGCCCGCTCCTGATCCTTCAGGGCGCCGGCCACGATTTCGGAGGCCGAGGCCGAGCCGTAGTTGATCAGGACGACCAGCGGCAGGCCGTTGGTCAGGTCGCCGGGCTTGGCGGCGTAGCGGTCGATCTGGTCGGGCTTGCGCCCACGCTGGCTGACGATCTCGCCGCGCTCGAGGAAGGCGTCCGAGACGTCGATCGCCGCCGTCAGCAGACCGCCGCCGTTGTTGCGCAGATCGAGGACGAAGCCCTTGATGCCGGGCTTCTCGGTCTTCAGACGGGTGATGACCTGGGTCAGCTCGCGGCCGGTGTTCTCGTTGAAGGTCGAGATGCGGATATAGCCGAAGTCGCCTTCCAGACGGCCGGTGACGGATTCGACCTTGATCACCTCGCGCACCAGGGTGACCTCGCGGGCCTCCTCGCCGTCGCGCAGCACGGTGACCTTGACCGAGGTGCCCATGGCGCCGCGCAGCTTGTTGGAGACGTCCGAGACGCTCAGGCCCGCGGCGTTCTGGCCGTCGATGGCCGAGATGACGTCGCCGGCCTGGATTCCCGCGCGGCTGGCCGGCGAGTTGTCCATCGGCGAGATGACCTTCACCAGACCGCCTTCGGCCGTGATGGTCAGGCCGACGCCCGAATATTCGCCCGAGGTGCGTTCCTGCAGGTCGCCATAGCCATCCGGCGACAGATAGTTGGAGTGCGGGTCCAGAGCCGACATCATGCCCGCCAGCGCGGCCTCGATCAGCTTCTTGTTGTCGACCGGCACGACATAGGCCTGTTCGACCACGGCGATGACGTCCCCGAACAGCTGCAGCATCCGGAAGGTCTCGTTCCGGGGCGTCTGGGTGGCGACGGTCATGCCGCTCAGGCCCAGGGCCAGCACGGCGCCGCCGGCGAGGAGCAGTTTACGCATTCGGTCTCTTTCGCGGTCGTCTCAAAAGGCTTCGGGTCCGAAGCCTTCAGGCGTCCGGTATCAGGGTCAGGAGCGCCGAAGTCACGACGAAATCGTGGCGCCGACCCTTGCTCCGGATAAAATCAGCGTCGGGGACAGATGGAAAGTGGTTTCACGTTCGTCGAACCGGTCACCGCAGCCACGGCGCCGGATCCACCGGTCGCTCGTCGCGACGCAGTTCGAAATAGACCTCGCCGTCATCGGCGGAGCGACCCAGGGCCTGACCGTCCGCGACCCGGCCGCCCGCCTCGACCGAGACCGTGTCCAGCCCGGCGATGACGGCGCGCCAGCCGGGGCCGAGGTCGAGGATGACCACCTGACCCCAGCCACTCAGCGGACCGGCGTAGTCGACCACGGCATTGGCCGGGGCGGTGATGGTCCGGGCGCCCGTCCGCCAGCGCCAGCCGGAGGAACCCCGGCCGAAGACGGCGTCGGGCTGGCCGGACGTTGGAGGCGACAGGCGCGACCGGCCGCCCGGCAGGCGGGTGACCACGGTCTCGGCGTCGGCCTCGGCGGCGGACAGGGGCTGGATCTCGCCGCCCAGACTGCGGATGCGGGCCTCCAGCACCTTAGCGGCGCGTTCGGACCGTTCGGCGTCGGCCTTGAGCACGGCGACGAGGGCGGCCTTGCGGGCCGACAGGCTCTCGATCTCGCCACGCCGGTCGCCCTGCGCGCTCTCGGTGGTCATAAGCTGTTCGCTGGACAGGACGGCGAGGCGGCGGATGCGGGCGATCTCGGTCTGCTGGTCGACCAGGGCCCGGGTGCGGCGCTGCAGTTCGGGGGTCATGGCCCGCATCAGAATGGCGGCGCGGACCGTGTCGACGGCCTTGTCGGCGGGGATCAGCAGGGGCGGCGGCGGATCGCGGCTCATCATCTGCAGGGCCGAGAGCAACCGCGCCTGCTGGCCCCGGTCCTTGGCCAGAGCGACCAGCAGCACGGATTCGCGCCGGCTCAGCTCATTCAGCCGGGCCCGCTGGGCGGCCATCTGGATGTCGTCATGGCTTTCGGCCTGCCGCAGGGAGGCCAACTGGCGGTCCAGATCGACGATCTCGGCCGCGGCGTCAGCGGCGTCGGCCCTCAGACGGCGCGCCCTGACCTGTTCGTCGCGGTATTCGGACTGAAGGCCCGCCAGCTCACTGTTCTCCTGACGCGCGCGCAGGCTCGCCGCCGGCGTCGCCGCCAGCGCGAAGGCGCAGCCGAGGAGGAGAAGGCGTTTCAAGAGGTCAGGCCGGGGTCGGGAGGGGTTCAGTCCCGATGATAGGGTGATCCGGCCAGGATCGTCACGGCCCGATAGAGCTGTTCGGCCAGCATGGCGCGGGCCAGGGCGTGCGGCCAGGTCTGGGGCCCGAAGGCCAGGGTCGATCCGGCGGCGTCGAGCACCGACTTGTCGAGCCCGTCCGCCCCGCCGATGACGAAGACGAGCTTGCGCTCGCCCCGGTCGCGCAGGATGGCGATATGGTCGGCGAAGGCGCGGCTGGAGTAGGTCTTGCCACGCTCGTCGCAGGCAATCAGGTGTGCGCCCTCGGCCGCCGCCAGCAGCAGTTCGGCCTCGGGGCCCTTGCCCGTCTTCTTCGCGTCGAGATCGACCAGCTCCAGTGGACCCAGACCCAGCGCCCGGCCCGAAAGGGTGGCGCGCTGGGCGTAGTCTGTCGCGAGCGCGGCTTCAGGCCCGCGCCCCGGCTTGCCGATCGCGGCGATCGCCAGCTTCAAATCAGACGGCGGCTTGGGTGCGGTGGGCGCTGTCGACGGCCCAGATTTTCTCGATGTTGTAGAACATCCGCACTTCCGGCCGGAACAGGTGGATGATCACGTCGCCGGAATCGATCAGGACCCAGTCGCAGTGCGGCAGACCTTCGACCTTGGCCTTGCCCAGACCGTGGTCCTTCAGGGTGCGCAGCAGGTGGTCGGCAAGCGCGCCGACGTGGCGGTGCGAACGGCCCGAGGCCACGATCATGGTGTCGGCCATGGGCGACTTGCCCTTGAGGTCGATCAGGACGATGTCCAGCGCCTTGTCGTCGTCCAGCTTGGCGAGGATGGCGTTTTCCAGAGCGGTCGAACCGGCGGGCAGGGCCGCGCGCGGACCGTCAAACCCCGTAGACTCGTCGCCGTCTTCGGAATGGATGGGCTCGAAATCGTCCATCTCATGGGCCGTGTTGGAAACGGCTTCGTCTTGCGTATCGTACGCGGGCGAGGGGGTCAGCGGAGGGCTCCAGGGCGGTGACTAAAGAGGGCTTCTAGCACAGATGGCCCCCGAGGTCACCCGACTCAAGCCGGGCCGCCGAATCAGATCGAATCCCGGGCTTTCGCGCGCAGGGCCGTGGACGAACTGAGGTTCAGCGGCGCGGTCAGATAGGTCCAGGCGGGAGCGGCCATATCGGGCAGGCGGCGGGCCTCGGCCTCGGACACCCTGGCGCCCGCGAACCGTCGTGCGGCGGGCGCCGAGCGGCTTTCCAGCAGCGATCCCGGACGGGCGATGACCGCCATGGGCATCATCCGCATGATGTCGGTCCAGCCCCGCCAGCGATGGAAGCTGGCCAGATTGTCAGACCCCATCAGCCAGACGAAATGCACGCCCGGGTGCCGGGCCTTCAGGGCCCGGAGAGTATCGACCGTCCAGGCGGTGCCGATGCGGGTCTCGAAATCCGAGACGATCATTCCGGGGCCCTTGGCGAAGGCGCGGGCCGAGGCCATGCGACCTTCCAGCGGCGCGGTCTCCTGGCGGCCCTTCAGGGGATTCTGGGGCGAGACCAGCCAGATCACCCGCTCCAGCCCCAGCCGGCTCATGGCCGTCTCGGCGACGTGGGCGTGGCCGTCATGGGCCGGGTTGAACGACCCGCCGAACAGGCCGACCCGCATCCCTCGCGTCAGGGCCAGCCCATCCCTCAGCGCCCCGTGACGGGGCCCGGAGATCCGGGGCGCGGGACCGGCGTGGAAGAAGGACAAGGCGGAGAGGGCTCTGACAGGCTTATGCTCAAGGCTGCGCTATCACGGCGTTACGTGTCTGTCGCGCATCGTTTGACACCCGGAGTGTCTTCTCAGGGACGCCAGGCCTCGGTCAGCTGGACGCGCTCGTCGCCGTCGGCGTCGATCTCGCCGCGGTTCTTGCGGACCTCGGCCCAGGCGGCGCGCAGCAGTTCGGGCACGCCCTCGCCGGAGACGCCCGAGACCAGCATCGGCCGGCGGCCCGCGACGGCCTCCAGCTCGGCGGCCTTTTCCTCGCGGGCTTCCGGGGTCAGGGCGTCGATCTTGTTGAGGGCCAGGATTTCGGCCTTGTCGCCAAGGCCTTCTCCGTAAGCATCCAGCTCGCCGCGAATGATCCGGTAGGCTTCCACGACGTCGTCCTGGGTGCCGTCGATCAGATGGATCAGGGAGGCCGAGCGTTCGACATGGCCGAGGAAGCGCACGCCCAGCCCGGCGCCTTCCGAAGCGCCCTCGATCAGGCCGGGAATGTCGGCGATGACGAAGCGCTCGCCCGGCGACAGGTCGACCATGCCGAGGTTGGGAGCCAGGGTCGTGAACGGGTAGTCGGCGATCTTGGGCCGGGCGGCCGAGGCGGCGGCGAGGAAGGTCGACTTGCCCGCATTGGGCAGGCCCGCCAGGCCGATGTCGGCGATCAGCTTCAGCCGCAGCCAGATCCACATCTCCTGGCCTTCCTGGCCGGGATTGGCGAAGCGCGGCGCCTGGTTCTGCGGGCCCTTGAAGCGGACATTGCCCCAACCGCCGTTGCCGCCGCGCAGCAGGCATTCGGTCTGGCCGACCTCGGTCATGTCGAGGACGACCGTCTCCTTGTCCTCGCCCAGCACCTGGGTGCCGACGGGGACCTTGAGGACCACGTCTTCGCCCTTGCCGCCGTGCATCTGGCGACCCTGGCCGTGGTGGCCGGTGCCGGCCTTGAAATGCTGTTTGTAACGATAGTCGATCAGGGTGTTCAGGCCCTCGACCGCCTCGATCCAGACGTTGCCGCCATTGCCGCCGTCGCCGCCGTCGGGGCCGCCGTTGGGGATGAATTTCTCGCGCCGGAAGGAGACGGAGCCGCCGCCGCCGTTGCCGGAACGAATATAGATCTTGGCCTGGTCGAGAAATTTCATTTTGCTTTGGGCGCTAACGCGCGTCTCGCGGAGACGCGCTGCTTGAGCGCGAGCCCTATAGAGCAAGAGAGCGGCGAATTACAGGCGCGCGGTGATTCCGTTGAGAGGGCTCGCGCTCAAGCAGCGAGCGACCGCGTCGCGAGCGATAGCGCGAACCAGAACTCCAGACGTGAAAAAGCCCGCTGCGGGGGATACATCGCAGCGGGCTTTCACGCTCTCTGTGGAGCGGACGTTTCCTCCCCGAAACGCCTCCGACCGGCAGCTGTGCTTCCGCGTTGCGCCGTTCGAGTGAGGCCAAATGACCCGGATGGCCGGGCGGCGTCAATGAACCGTCACGCAAAAATCGAAACTTTTATGAGTGATCGTCGATAAGTCATCCGCGAGGGCGGATTTTATCGAAACTTATTCGATAATGGCGCGAATGGTTTGCACAAGGTCGGTCCGGGCGACGGTGACCTGCCCCGGACGGGCCGCCTTCCAGGCTTCATTGTCGGCCACGCCGGCAGCCAGGGCCCGACCGGCGTCGAGATCCTTGATGGTCACCTGACCGGCGGCGATCTCGTCCCCGCCCAGCATGACGGCGGCCGGAGCGCCCCGGCGGTCGGCGTATTTCATCTGCGCCTTCATACCGGCCCGACCGAGGTAGAGCTCGGCCGGTATGCCTGCGTTCCGAAGCTCGGAGACGGCGTCGAGATAGGATTGCATGTCGTCCTGAGAGAAGACGATGACCACGACCGGTCCTCGCACCGAACCGTCCTCCCGCCCGGCGGCCTTCAGGGCCGAGGCCAGGCGCGACACCCCGAAGGAGAAGCCCGTCGCCGGGGTCGACTGGCCGGTGAAGCGGGCGACCAGATCGTCATAGCGGCCGCCGCCGCCGATCGAACCGAAACGCATCGGCCGGCCCTTCTCGTCCTTGGTCTCCAGCAACAGTTCGGCCTCGAAGACAGCGCCGGTGTAATATTCCAGACCGCGCACGATGGTCGGGTCAAACTTCACCGAGGCCTGATCGACGCCCATGGCCTTCAGGGCCGCGTCGATCCCGGCCAGTTCCTCCAGCGCGGCCTCGCCGGCGGCGCCCAGCCCGCCGGCGCGGGCGACGGCCTCCAGCGTCTCGGCGCGCGACAGGGTCACGTCTCCGGCCGAAGCCAGAAACGCTTCGATGGTCGCGGCGACGCCCAGCGGCAGCTTCGCCCCCTTGGTGTAGTCGCCGCTCTCGTCCAGACGGCCCTCGCCCAGCAGGGCCGAAACCCCCTCCCAGCCCAGACGGTCGAACTTGTCGACGGCGCGAAGGGCGGTCAGGCGCTGGGCCGGGTCGGTCACGCCGCCGGCGTCGAACAGGCCGTCGAAGAGCTTGCGGTTGGAAACGCGGATCACCGCCTGCCCCTCGGCCAGACCCGCCGCCCTCAGGCCCGAACAGGCCATGGCGATGATCTCGGCGTCGGCCTCGGGCCGGTCCGAGCCCACGGTGTCGGCGTCGCACTGCCAGAATTCCCGGAAGCGGCCGGGGCCGGGCTTCTCGTTGCGCCAGACCGGCCCGAAGGCGTAGCGGCGGAAGGGCTTGGGCAGGGTCTCCCAGTTCTGGGCCGCGAACCGGGCCAGGGGTGCGGTCAGGTCGTAGCGCAGGGCCATCCACTGGTCGTCGTCGTCCTGCAGCGCCAGAACGCCCTCGTTCGGCCGGTCGGTGTCGGGCAGGAATTTGCCGAGCGCGTCGACATATTCGAAGGCCGGGGTCTCCAGCGGCTCGAAGCCCCAGCGCTCATAGACCTCGGACACCTTCGCCACGATGCGGCGCTCGGCGATCAGGTCGCGGCCACGCTTGTCGCCGAAGCCGCGCGGGCTGCGGGCTTCGGGGCGGGCGGGGGTGTTCTCGGCGGCGGTCTCAGGCGTATCGGTCATGGCCGGGCGATTAAGCCATGCGGCCCGCTGCGGCAATGTTTTGAAGGGTCAGCGCTGCTTGAGCAGCGGCACGAACCGCCCATAGGTCAGGCAGCGCCACACCCACTCCAGCGGCCCCATCTCGAACACAGACAGCCACAGCGGCGACCAGATCAGCTGCAGCAGCCAGATCCCGCCGACGATGCCCCACAGCGGCGCCGGCTCGACCTTGCCGTACAGCAGCGGCCCCCAGGGCATGTAGAACAGGCTGGTCATGATCAGGGTCTGGGTCAGATAGTTGGTGAAGGCCATCTTCCCGACCGGCGCCAGCCTGCGCGTCAGCCAGCCCAGACCATGGCGCGTCATCAGCACCAGCAGCCCGACATAGGCGAGCGTGCAGAAGGGGGCGAGAGCGTCCATCCCCGCCCGAAGCAGGGTGACCTCCGCAGGGGCGCGGCCGGGGATCAGGTCGATCCAGTCGTACCAGCCGAAGACTGCCGTGATCGCGATCCCGATCAGGAGCATCAGTCCATAGGCCCAGGCCGGCGACCGGCCCGCCAGATAGCCGGTCTTGAACAGGCCGAGGCCGATCATCATCAACCCCACCGTCGGGAAGACGAACAGGACAACGCTCATCCCCTGAACGAGCGCCCACATCTTCAGGTTCTCGAACAGGGCTCCGCCCCAGCCCGAGCGGACGGTCTCGATCGTCTTCAGGGTGGCGGCGGCATCCCTGGCGAGGTCGGCTGCATGTTTGGCCGCGTCATAGGGCTGGAAGGCCCCGAAGACGTTGCCGCCGAACTCCAGCAGGGGGAACGCGGTCACGATCCCGATCCCGGTCCACAGAAGCCGCTTCGGCGACCACGACCGGCACAGCATCATGAAGACGCCGGACCAGGCGTAGAGCAGCAGGATGTCCCCGAACCACAGGGCGAGGCCGTGGATCAGGCCGAAGACGGCCAGCACCAGCAGCCGCCGCCTGAGAATCGCGCCCCGCGCCTTGTCGCTGCGTTCGCCGCCGACGAGGAAGATCGACACCCCGAACAGCATGGAGAACAGGGTCCGGCACTTGTTGTGCAGAAGCACCTCGACCGCCCAGACCGCCCAGGTGTTGCCGGTGTCCATGTCGTAGGGCGCGGCGGGGGAGGGGGCGTCCATCATCCCCGGCCAGGCGAAGGCCATGGCGTTGACCGCGAGGATGCCGAGCACCGCGAAGCCGCGCAGGATGTCGAGCGTCTCAATCCGGTCGGCGCGGCTGACCGGTCCCGTCTTGAGGGCAGGCTGAGCCTCCGGCGCGATGGCCGTTGCCGCTTCCGTCATGATGATGTCCCCCGGTCCCTGGATGGGCCCGGGCGGAAGGTGCCGAACAGCGGTGTGCGAGGCAATACGCCCGAGGCGCAAAGGCGCGGGAGTGTGGCCCCGCGGCCTATTCGTCGCTCATCAGGCCCAGACGATCGCGGACCTTCTCGGGCGCGGGCTGGAAGGCGAGGAAGGCGGCGCAGAGCCCGGCCCACAGCGCATAGCTGACCCCGACCAGAATACAGACCGGCAGGCCGCCGACCCCGTAGATCAGCAGGATGGTCTCGGTCGAGCCGAGAGCCTGCATGAGGCTGCCCGACGAAATCGCCCCGATCAGGATCTGGATCAGGGCGAACAGGACGGCGAGCGCCGCGCCGAGCAGGCCGCCGTACAGCATGAAGCGCCAGATAATGCCGAGGCGCGAGGCCGGGCGGCCGGTGCGGTCGCGCTCGCGCGCCAGCAACCACAGGCCGGTCGGGGCCGCGATCAGGCCGATGACCAGCACCACCAGACGCCAGTCGAATTCCCGACCGGGAATCCAGTGCGGCGCGCTGGGCGGCCAGATGAAGAAGGTGGCGATCAGCGGCGGCCAGCAGACGGCGGCGAGACTGGCCAGAATCCGCGACCCCGGGGTGCGCCGCCACATGACCCGGGTCTGGCCGGGCAGGCTCTCGGGCGTGTCGAAGCTCGGGATCATCGTGTCGGAACCGGGGTGGGGCCGGAATAGTCGTAGAAGCCGCGGCCCGACTTGCGGCCCAGCCAGCCGGCCTCGACATATTTCACCAGCAGCGGGCAGGGGCGGTATTTCGAGTCCGCCAGACCGTCGTAGAGCACGTTCATGATGGCCAGAACCACGTCCAGACCCATGAAGTCGGCCAGTTCGAGCGGACCCATGGGGTGGTTGGCGCCCAGTTTGAGCGCCTTGTCGATCGAGGCCACGTCGCCGACGCCCTCATAGAGGGTGAAGATCGCCTCGTTCATCATCGGCACCAGGATGCGGTTGACGATGAAGGCCGGGAAATCTTCGGCGTTGGTGGTGGTCTTGCCCAGGCTTTCGGCGAAGGCGACAGCCGTCTCATAGGTGTCGGCCGAGGTGGCGATGCCGCGAATGATCTCGACCAGGCCCATGACCGGCGCCGGCTTCATGAAGTGCAGGCCGATGAAACGATCGGCGCGATCCGTCGCCGAGGCCAGTCGGGTGATCGAGATCGAGGAGGTGTTGGAGGCCAGAAGCGTATGGGCCGCCAGATGCGGGACCAGTTCGGCGTAGAGCGCCTTCTTGACGGCCTCGTCCTCGACCGCGACCTCGATGACCAGATCGGCCGACCCGGCCTCGGTCAGGCTGTCGGTGGTCGTGATCCGCGCCAGCGCCGCGTCGGCCTCGGCCTGGCTGAGTTTGCCCTTGCCGACCTGACGGGCCAGGTTGGCGGCGATCTCGCCCATGGCCACGGGCAGGCGCGCCGCCGCGATGTCGTACAGCCGCACGGAATAGCCGCCCAGAGCCACGGCGTGGGAAATCCCGACGCCCATCTGTCCGGCGCCGATGACGGCGACTGTTCCGATCGTGGTCATTTAGTCGTGGTGTTCAGCGGCCTGTGGCCAGTCGGCGGCACCTTAAGAGGGTCGCCGGACGGTGCAAGGCTGGAATCGTGCAATGCAGCAACAGAGCCGCAGCCGGGGCGGCGCCGGAGACACGGTTTCGCGTCGCGGACGAGCCCCACGGCCCAATCCTAGCCCAGCAGGCCGATCAGGATCGGCGCGGCCATCCGGTTGAACAGGATGCGCGCGAAATTGAGCAGCAACAGCACCACGATCGGCGAGATGTCGATCCCGCCCAGCGACGGAATGATGCGGCGGAAAGGCTCCAGCAGGGGACGGGTCACGGCGTCGAGGAAGCCGGCCAGCTGGTTCACGAACCGGTTCCGGTGGTTGATCACGTCGAAGGCGAACAGCCAGCTCAGGATGGCCGAGGCGATGATGAACAGGATCATCAGGCCGATGATATTGTCGACCAGCCAGACGATGGCGTAACCCATGGAAGCACTCCGAAGCCGTGAGACCGGGGCGGAAACCGGCCCGAACGCCGCTTCTAGCCGAGGTCGCCCAACGCCACAAACGCCGATACGTCGCACGGGCTGGCGGTCGGGGCGGTCAGGCTGTTGACACCACACCCCCGCCCCCCGTATGTCCCGCCCTCGCCTGCACCCTGAGAAGGGGGCCGTAGCTCAGTTGGTAGAGCGCGTCGTTCGCAATGACGAGGTCAGGGGTTCGACTCCCCTCGGCTCCACCAGGCGATTTTGCTTCCGGTTCAGACGGATTCCGTCAGGCCGCGGACGCTTCCTCCGGTTCGCATATCCGTGATAGCGTGACGATGACCGGACCCGCTTCGAGGTCCGTCATCGGGGGGAAGACCATGATCGCAAAACTCATCAAGGGCGTATTCGGAGCGGCCTTGTTCGCCGCCGGATTGGCCGTCAGCGCCCCGGCCCTGGCCCAGGACGCCTCGCTGGATCCGGTGTTTGGCTCCCTGGCGCTGAAATCCGGGTTCAAGCCCGATCCCCGCAGTGTGGATATCGTCGCCGGCGGGACCGAGGACGCCTCGCATCTGGGCGGATCGTGCGTCGGCATGGTGGGCGACGCGCCCGACTATCGGCTGACCTATACGGCCGGCGGCCTGCCGCTCAACATCTGGGTCTATGCGGACGTCGACACGACCCTGGTGGTCAATGATCCCAACGGGAACTGGAACTGCAATGACGACGGCGCCGGCGACGGCGGCAACGTCAATCCGGGCCTGCGCTGGGCCAATCCGCCGAGCGGCGTCTATGACATCTGGATCGGCCGCTACGGCTCGGGCGACGGCGCCCAGGCCCGGCTGGTCTTCACCGAGACCCACTGAGCCGCCGGACAGCAAAAAGGCCGCCCCGTCGCCGGGGCGGCCTTTTCAATTCCGGATCGCTCCGGCGCCAATCCCTACTCGGGACGGGCGCGCTTCTTGCGGAACGAGGGGTTCAGGATCTGCTTGCGCAGACGGATCGACTTGGGCGTGACCTCGACCAGCTCGTCATCCGAGATATAGGCGATGGCCTGTTCCAGCGACATGACGCGCGGCGGGGTCAGGCGAACCGCTTCGTCCTTGCCCGAGGCGCGGACGTTGGTCAGCTGCTTGCCCTTGATCGGGTTGACGTCGAGGTCGTCCCAGCGGGCGTTCTCGCCGATGATCATGCCTTCGTAGGTCTTCTCGCCGGCGCCCACGAACATGATGCCGCGGTCTTCCAGGTTCCACAGGGCGAAGGCCGCCGTGTCGCCGTCCGAGTTGGAGATCAGCACGCCCTTCAGACGGCCGGCGATCTCGCCCTTGTGCGGCTCGTAGTGGCTGAACACGCGGTTCAGCACGCCCGAACCGCGCGTATCGGTCAGGAACTCGCCCTGATAGCCGATCAGCGAGCGCGACGGGGCCTTCAGGCTGATGCGGGTCTTGCCGGCGCCCGACGGGCCCATGTCCGACAGCTCGGCCTTGCGGGCCGACAGCTTCTCGATGACCACGCCGGTGAACTCGTCGTCGACGTCGATCATGACGTCTTCGATCGGCTCCAGACGCTCGCCGTTCTCGCCGGTCTGATAGACCACGCGCGGACGCGAGATCGACACTTCGAAGCCTTCGCGGCGCATGTTCTCGATCAGAACGCCCAGCTGCAGTTCGCCACGGCCGGCCACCTCATAGGCGTCGCCGCCTTCGGTGGTGGTGACGCGAATGGCGACGTTGGCTTCGGCTTCCTTGAGCAGGCGGTCGCGGATGACGCGCGACTGGACCTTGTCGCCTTCGCGGCCGGCCAGCGGGCTGTCGTTGACCGAGACGGTCATGGAGATGGTCGGCGGGTCGATCGGCTGGGCGTCCAGCGGCTCTGTGACTTCCATGGCGCACAGGGTGTCAGCCACGGTCGCCTTGGACATGCCGGCGATGGCGACGATGTCGCCCGCTTCCGAACCCTCGTCGAGGGGCTGACGCTTCAGGCCGCGGAAGGCCAGAACCTTGGTGATTCGGCCGCGCTCGATTTCCTTGCCGTCACGGTCCAGGGCGTGGATCGCCATGCCGGGGATGGCCTTGCCGCTCTCGATCCGGCCGGTCAGGATGCGACCGAGGAACGGGTCGGACTCGATCAGCACGTCCAGCATGCGGAACGGCTTGTCCTTGTTTTCCTGAACCTTGGGCGGCGGCACGTGGCGCACGATCAGGTCGAACAGCGGGGCCAGGGTGTCGTTGGGCTTGTTCAGGTCCAGCGTCGCCCAGCCGGCGCGGCCCGAGGCGTAGATGTGCGGGAAGTCCAGCTGCTCTTCGGTCGCGCCGATGGCGGCGAACAGGTCGAAGGCCTCGTTGTGGACGCGGTCCGGATCGGCGTGGGCGCGGTCGACCTTGTTGATGCACAGGATCGGACGCAGGCCCATCTTCAGGGCCTTGGTCAGCACGAATTTGGTCTGGGGCATGACGCCCTCTTCGGCGTCGACCAGGATGACGCAGCCATCCACCATGCCCAGGATGCGCTCGACCTCGCCGCCGAAGTCGGCGTGGCCGGGGGTGTCGATGATGTTGATGCGGGTTTCGCCGGCTTCACCGTTCCAGAGCACCGAGGTGCACTTGGCCAGGATGGTGATGCCCCGTTCCTTTTCCTGGTCGTTGGAGTCCATGGCGCGTTCGGTCGTGGCCTCATTGGCCCGGAACACGCCCGACTGGGCCAGGAGTTGGTCGACCAGGGTCGTCTTGCCGTGGTCAACGTGGGCGATGATGGCGACGTTGCGAAGGTTCATATCGGATCGTTCAATGCGAAAAGGCGGCCGAAAATCGGGGGCCGCTCTGGGATGTGCGTCTGCGGGGAGCGCGCGCCTCATACAGGGGCGCGACGAAAAAGACCAGTAGCTGGAAAATGAGGCCGAACGGCGATTCCTCTCCACGAAGCGGGGAGCGAGGCTGCAGCGCGTTTGCCGTGGTGGAGGGGCTCGATCCGGATGCGGCGTCAGAAGTCGACCGCCAGACCCTTCTTCTCCCAGTCGCCGTAGCGGGTGGGCTCGGGTCCGGTCGGGCCCCCATGCTCAAGCTCCATGGCGGCGGTCTCGACCGCGCGCCGCTCGGCGGCTTCTTCCAGCGCCCGTCGGGCGGCGGGCGTCAGGGGCCGTTCCCGCGTCGCGCCCGGCACGTCCAGATTGAAGCCGGGATCGTTGGCGGCGTCTTTAAGGGTGGCTTCGGGCGGATTTTCGGGGGTGTCGACCATGGCCGCCATATAGGCTGTGAAAGCCTCTCATCCCAGAGGGCATCGCCCCTGCGACCATCGCCCCGCTTTGCTCCGGCGCCCGACCTGGTCTAGGCAGGCCGGGGAAGGTCAAAGGTGGCGTAAGATGAAAGTACTCATTCTCGGCGGCGACGGCTTCTGCGGCTGGCCCACGGCCCTGCATCTGTCGGCGAAGGGCTGGGACGTCGTGATCGTCGACAACCTCAGCCGCCGCAACATCGACAATGAGCTCGAGGTCCAGTCCCTGACCCCGATCCGGACCATGGGCGAGCGGATCGCCGCCTGGAAGGAACTCACCGGGCGAACGATCGGCTTCGTCAATATGACCGTCGGCAAGGAGTTCGACCGGCTGGTCGCCCTGATCAAGGACGAGAAGCCCGACAGCGTCGTCCATTTCGCCGAACAGCGGGCCGCCCCCTATTCGATGAAGTCGGCGCGGCACAAGCTCTACACCGTCGACAACAACATCAACGCCACCCACCACCTGCTGGCCGCCATCGTCGAGAGCGGTCGCGACGTCCATCTGGCCCATCTGGGCACCATGGGGGTCTATGGCTACGGCACCGCGGGGCTGAAGATCCCCGAGGGCTATCTGAAGGTCACGGTCGAGACCGACAACGGCCCGACCGAGCAGGAGATCCTGTTCCCGCCGAACCCGGGCTCGATCTACCATATGACCAAGACGCAGGACGCCCTGCTGTTCCAGTTCTACGCCCGCAACGACCGGCTGCGGATCACCGACCTGCACCAGGGCATCGTCTGGGGCGCCCAGACCGAGCAGACGCGGATGGATGAGCGGCTGATCAACCGCTTCGACTATGACGGCGACTACGGCACGGTGCTGAACCGCTTCCTGATGCAGGCTGCGGTCGGATACCCCCTCACCGTACACGGCGCCGGCGGCCAGACCCGGGCCTTCATCCACATCCAGGACACGGTCCGCTGCGTCGAACTGGCGCTCGCCAACCCGCCGTCGCGCGGCGACCGGGTCAAGATCCTCAACCAGATGACCGAGAGCCGCCGTGTGCGCGATCTGGCCGCCATGGTCGCCCATATGACGGGCGCCGAGGTCCACAACGTCGCCAATCCGCGTCAGGAGGCCGACGAGAACGAGCTGGTCGTGGCCAATGACCAGTTCAGGGATCTGGGGCTGAAGCCGATCACCCTGGCCGAGGGTCTGATGGCCGACGTCACCGAGGTGGCCCGCCGTTACGCCGACCGCGCCGATCTCGCCCGTATCCCCTGCGTCTCCGCCTGGAACGCCGACCGCGCCGAAGCGCTGGAGATGGCGGCCTGTCCGGTCGATCCGAGACCCTCGGCCGACATCAAGCCCCTGCGGCCCCGGGTGCGGGCCTGAGCCCGAGGTCGAGTTGAGTGATTCCCTGAAGCTTCTGGTGTTCGGCGGCGGCTATCTGGGCCGGGCGGCGGCGCTGGAGGCGATCCGCCGGGGCGGAATCGCCGTCGCGACCTCCCGTGATCCGGCGCGGCGTCTCGCGCTGGAGGCCGAGGGGATCATGGCCGTCGACCCCGCCGACCGTGAGGCTCTGTCGGCCGCTCTCGCCGACGCTACGACCGTCCTGGTCACCGCCCCGCCCGACGCCCAGGGGTGTCCGGCGCTCAGGGCCCTGGCGGTCGCGGAATCGGTCTCGACGGCCTGGCCCGACTGGATCGGCTATGTCTCCTCGACCGCCGTCTATGGCGACCGCAACGGCGGCTGGGCCTTCGAGGACGACGCCCTGAACGCCTCCAGCCTCGAGGGCGGCCGTCGCGTCCGCGCCGAGGCCGACTGGCTGGACGCCGGGCGCGGCATGGGGCTGACGGTGCAGATCTTCCGCCTGCCGGCGATCTACGGCCCCGGCCGGTCGGTGGTGGACCGGCTCAGGGACGGCTCGGCCCGGCTGGTGCGAAAGCCCGGTCAGGTCTTCAACCGGGTCCATGTCGAGGATGCGGTGGCGGGCCTGTTCGCTTCGATGGCCAGGCCCCGGCCCGGCGCGGCCTATAACCTCGCCGACGACGAACCGACGCCTGCGGATGTGGTCATTGCCGGCGCCGCCGACCGCCTCGGCCTGCCGCGCCCGCCCGAGGTGGACTGGCACGACCCCGAGGTCTCGGACGCCATGCGCCGCTTCTATCTGGACAACAAGCGCATCTCCAACGCCCGCGCCAAGGCCGAACTGGGCTGGCGGCCGCAGTACCGGTCGTGGCGGGAGGGGCTGGAGAGTCTGCTCTAGCTGTCGAGCAAGGCGCGACCGGTCTCGGTCCAGACCCCCAGACGGCCGCCGCCGCTTGTTTGCACGAGGCCATGCTTCTCAAGCGTGGAGAGGGCACGCTCACCGGCTGACATGGACTGGTTATCCAGCTCTTCGCGGCCCAGATACTGGAAGCACATCCAGGCGAGCGGGCGGAGAATGTCGCGTTCCTGTTCCGTCACCGGGGGGTTCCTAGAACGGCAGGACGTTGCGCTGGCGGCTGTAGGCCATTGTGCCGACGTTGGCGCCGAGGCGCAGGCCCACGCCGGTGCGGACGGGAGCCAGAACGATGCCGTCGGCGCGCTGGTAGTTCACGCCCAGACCGCCGACCAGATAGGCCGAGCCCTCGACACCCGGGTAGCGGCGGTAGATGGCGTCGGGCGTGTAGAGGCCATAGACGAGGGTGAAGACCCGGCTGGCGTTGCCGCCCAGGTCCCAGCCGATCGAAATTCCCTGCCAGTAGACGTCCTGGGCTGTGCCGAGGTCCTTCATATGCAGGGCGCCGCGGCCGTAGCGGACGCCGAGCGCGACGGCGCCCGCGCCCTCTTCACCGGCGATATAGCCGGTCGGGCTGTCGCCCTGGTCGCGGAAGATGCGCTCGATGGCGCCGCCCATGGCCTCGGCGGCGATGCCGAGCTGGCGCGAGCCGGCGGCGACCAGTTCGTCAGCCGAATAGGCGGGGGCGTTGGCGTCCGAGGCGATCGGATAGGCGGGCTCGGTGCCCTGACGCGGGGCCACGCCGCCGCTGGCGCAGGCGCCCAAGCTCCCGGAAAGGGCGGAGGTGGCGGCGGCGGCGAAACCGGTCTGGATGAGGTGGCGGCGATGCATGGCGAGGTCTCCGGCGGTGAGTCGCCCGTCATGCGAGCGTTGCCGTCAACCTCGCGGGCCTTTGCGGCAGCCTTGCGGCGTCAGGGTTAACAGAAGCTTAGGGCGCTAACGCTCGCGACGCGGTCGCTCGCTGCTTGAGCGCAAGGACAAGCAGCGAGCACCAGACATCTGTTGGATTAGCCTCTGAGCTGGGCGCCCAGTTTCGTCGCGGCCGCCACGACCTTGGCCGACAGGCCCTCGATCTCGGCCTCGGTCAGGGTCGCCTCGCGCGGCTGGATGACGATTTCCAGCGCGACCGACTTGGAGCCCTCGGGGACGCCGGCGCCGCGATAGACGTCGAACACCCGGACCTCCTCGATCAAGGCCTTGTCGGCGCCCGCAACCGCGCGGACCAGATCGCCGGCCGCCTTGTCGTCCTCGACCACGAAGGCGAAGTCGCGGGTCAGGGGCTGGAGCACCGACAGGTCAGCGGCGCCGCGCGTCTTGGCTTTCGCCTTGGGCTCGGGAACGCTTTCCAGCACGATCTCGAAGGCCAGCATCGGTCCGTCGGCGTCCAGCGCCTTGAGCACGCGCGGATGCAGGGCGCCGAACTCGGCGATGACGGTCTTGGGACCCAGCTGCAGCCGCGCCGAACGGCCGGGGTGCCACCAGTCGCGGTTCTGTCCCTGCGTCAGCTGCAGGGAGCCGACCGGGGCGCCGATCTCTTCCAGCAGAGCCAGCAGGTCGCCCTTGAGGCCGAACAGGGCATCGTCGGCCGCATCCTTCCCGGTCCAGTGACGGGCGGCGTGAGGGGCGATCAGGCCGGCGATGACGGTGCGCTGATCCTTCGGACCGTCGCCCGGATAAATCGGGCCGATCTCGAACAGGGCGGCGTCAGCGTGGCCACGTGCGGCGTTGCGGGCGGCGGCCTGGATCAGGTTCGGCAGGGCCGAGGGCCGCATGCAGTCCAGCTCGGACGCGATGGGGTTCTCCAGCACCAGACGCTCGTCTCCGCCGCCGAACAGGGCCGCGGTCTTCTGGCTGGTGAAGGACCAGGTCACGGCCTCGGCATAGCCCATGGCGGCCAGCGCCCGGCGGGCGAGACGGATGCGGGCCTGACGCGGGTTCAGAACGCCCTTCGAGGACGGGTTCTGGTCGGGCAGGGGGGTGTTGGGCAGGTGGTCGAAGCCGACGATGCGGGCGACCTCCTCGACCAGATCCGCCTTGCCCTCGACGTCGCGGCGCCAAGACGGCGGGGTCACGGTCCAGGGCTCGGCCTGACCCGCTTCGCCCGCCTTCACGAGGAAGCCGAGCTGGCCGAGGATGGTCCCGATCCGGTCGTCCTCCAGATCCATGCCCGACAGCCGCTTCACATAGGCGGGGTCGAAGGCAAAGGGCAGGGGATTGGCCGGATGTTCGCCCGTCAGGACGATCTCCGACGGCTCGCCGCCACACAGGTCGAGGATCAGGCGGGTGGCCAGCTCCAGCCCCGGGACGACCGAGGCCGGATCGACGCCGCGCGCGAACCGGTACTGGGCGTCCGAGGAGATGGTCAGGCTGCGGCCGGTCTGGGCCGTGACGATGGGATCGAACCAGGCGCTTTCCAGGAAGACGTCGGTGGTCTCGTCCGAACAGCCGGTCGACTCGCCGCCCATGACGCCGCCGAGGCCGATCGGGCGCTCGCCATTGGCGTCGGCGATGACGCAGACCGAGGCCTCGGCCGGATAGGTCTTTCCGTCGAGCGCGATCAGATGTTCGACCGCCCCGGTCTCGGCCGAATGCAGGCCGCCGCGGACGACGATCTCGTCACCGACAAGCTTGCCGGCGTCATAGACGTGAAGCGGGCGGGCGCGGTCGTAGGCGATCAGGTTGGTGACATCGACCAGACGGTTGATCGAGCGCAGGCCGATGGCTTGCAGCCGCGTCTGCAGCCAGGCCGGCGAGGGGCCGTTCTTCACGCCGCGGATCAGGCGGCCGGCGAAGACCGGGCACATCTCCGGAGCCTCGATCCGCACGGTGATTGGCGAGGCGAAGGCGCCGCGCACCACGGCGATGTCATAGTGCTTGAGCTTGCCCAGACCCGTGGCGGCCAGATCGCGGGCGATGCCGGCGACGCCCAGCCAGTCGGGGCGGTTGGGGGTCACCTCGAAGTCGATGACCGGTTCCAGGGCATAGACGGTCGCGGCCGGGGTCCCGACCGGGATCGAGGGCGGCAGTTCAAGGATGCCGTCGCTCTCGCCGGGCAGCTCCAGTTCTTCCGCCGAGCACAGCATGCCGTTGGACACAACACCGCGCACCGGCTTCTCGACCAGGGTGACGCCGAGGCCGGGTACGTATGCGCCAATGGGGGCGTAGATGGTGGTCAGGCCCGCGCGCGCATTCGGGGCGCCGCAGACGATCTCCTTCATCCCGTCGACGGTCTCGACCTGGCAGACGCGCAGTCGGTCGGCGTTGGGGTGCTGCACCGCCTCGACGATGCGGGCGACGGTGAAGGCCTTGAGAGCGACGGTGGGATCCGAGACGTGTTCGACCTCCAGACCCGCCATGGTCATGGCGTCGGCGACGGCCGCGGCGTCCGCGATCGTCTCCAGATGATCCTTCAGCCAGCCAAGTGTGAATTTCATCGGGCGTTCAGTTCCGCGAGACCGGGTTCGCCCAGGCCCTGGAGGAAGATGTCGAAAAACGCATCGCTGCCGGTGAAGCCGATGGCGTGGAACTGGCAGTCGACGAAGCGGCAGTTCTGGACCGGAATGGCGCCGATGACCTGTTTGGGCCCCACCGGCCTGAGCAGCAGGCTGCGGACATCGCCGCCGTGGGGACCCATGTTGCAGCCCTGGAACTCGACACCGCCCGCCGCGAGGAAGACGGCGGGGCCGGTGATGGTGCAGCGGGTGAAGACCTTGGCCTCGATGACGGACTTTCCGGCCTCGGAGATGTGCTGGAACAGCACCGACAGCGGCAGGTGCATGTCGGTGTAGAGCGCGAGGCGCGCGAGGTTCGCGGGATTGGGGATCGGGGTCAGCATGTCAGGGCTCGGCTCGGTTCACAGGGGTCCGAAAAGGCAGGGTGGCGGTTCGCGCGGACGTCATCGGGCCGGACCGTCGGCGAGTTTCATCATCTCCTGCAGGAAATCCTCGGAGCCGGAGAAGCCGACGCCATAGAATTCGCAGCTGATGAAGGCGCAGTCGCGCAAGGGCACCGAGCCGATCAGCTTGTCGCCCAGGCTGCGCACCAGAAGATTGCCCATGCCGCCGCGATGGTCGCCGAAATTGACGTCGGTGAAGGTCGTTCCGCTGGAGGACAGCAGGATGCCGGGACCCTGGATGCGGCAGCGCTCGATGGTCTTGCCGCTGATCAGGGCCGTATAGGCGCCGCGCGCCGTCGCCGCGAACAGGTCGTGCAGGGTGAAGTCGACGTCGCGGATGACATCGGCGGACAGCTGGTCGAGCGTGGCGACCGTCACGGGGCGGGTGAGGGGCAGGCTGGATCGCAGCATCAGGACAGTCCGCTGGCGGGGTTGGGCGCGGCGAAGGCGGAGAAGCCGTAGTGGGCGAGCCACCGGACGTCGGCCTCGAACATGGGGCGCAGGTCCGGCATGCCGTATTTCAGCATCCCCAGCCGGTCGACGCCCATGCCGAAGGCGAAGCCCTGGTATTCATCCGGGTCGATGCCGCAGGACCGCAGCACGTTCGGATGGACCATGCCGCAGCCCAGGATTTCCAGCCAGTCGGTCCCTTCGTTGAACCGGATCTGGCCGCCGGAGCGATCGCAGCGGATGTCCATCTCGGCCGAAGGCTCGGTGAAGGGGAAGTGGTGCGGGCGGAAGCGGGCGTCGACCGTGTCCAGCTCGAAGAACCGGGCGATGAAGGTCTGAAGCGTCGTCTTCAGATGGCCCATGTGGATGTCGCGGTCGATCACCAGCCCCTCGACCTGATGGAACATCGGGGTGTGGGTGGCGTCGGAATCCTTACGGAAGGTCCGGCCCGGCGCGATGATGCGGATCGGCGGCTGCTGGGACATCATGGTCCGCACCTGCACCGGGGAGGTGTGGGTCCGCAGCACCTTGCGCTCGCCCGTTTCCGGATCGGGCTTCAGGAAGAAGGTGTCGTGCATCTCCCGCGCTGGGTGCTTCGGCGGGAAATTCAGGGCCGTGAAGTTGTGGAAGTCGTCCTCGATGTCCGGGCCTTCGGCGACGGCGAAGCCCATGGAGGCGAAGATGGCGACCATCTCGTCCATGACCTGCATGGTCGGATGGACCCCGCCCTTGCGGCGTGGACGGGCCGGCAGGGTCAGGTCGAGCTTTTCGGACAGCAGGCGGGCGTCGAGCTCGGCGGCTTCGAGTTCGGCCTTCCGGTCGGCGATAGCGGCGGCGACGCGATCGCGCAGGCCGTTGATCATCGGCCCCTGTTCGCGGCGCTCGTCGGGGCTCATCGCGCCCATGCCCTTGAGCAGGCCCGAGATGACGCCCGTCTTGCCCAGGGCGTTGACGCGCACGGCCTCCACCTCGGCGACGGTGGTCGCGCCGCCGATGGCGTTGATCAGATCGAGTTCGAGTTGGGGAAGATCGGTCATTGCCGGGAGCATCTAGCGGCTGGCGAAGCGTTCGTCACCCATGTGACGTCCGATGAGGGCGCCGCAAACGAAAACGCCCGCCCCGGCGACCGGGACGGGCGTTTCAGATCGTCTGAAACCGGAAGACTACGCCAGGGCGGCGCGGACCTTGTCGGCGATTTCCTTGAAGCCCACGCCTTCCATGGCGATCGCGGCCAGGACCTTGCGGTCCAGCTCGATGCCGGCCTTGCCCAGGCCGTGGATGAACTGGGAGTAGGTGAAGCCTTCCTGACGGGCGGCGGCGTTGATGCGCTGGATCCACAGGGCGCGGAAGTTGCGCTTGTTCACGCGACGGTCGCGGTAGGCGTATTGCCCGGCGCGGTCGACGGCGGCCTTGGCCGTGCGGATGGTGTTCTTGCGGCGGCCGGAGAAGCCCTTGGCCTGCTCCAGAACCTTCTTGTGCTTGGCGTGGGACGTTACGCCCCGTTTGACGCGAGCCATGTGTTTAGTCCTTCAAATTCTTTGCGATGAGATCAGTTCAGGATGCGCGCGCCGATCAGGCGTACGGCATGTAGGACTTGATCTTCTTGGCGTCGGCGTCGGCCATGACCGAGGTGCCGCGGTTCTGGCGGATGTATTTGGAGTTGTGGCTGATCAAGCGGTGACGCTTGCCCGCAACACCGGCCTTAACCTTGCCCGTCGCGGTGAATTTGAAGCGCTTCTTGGCGCCCGACTTCGTCTTCAGTTTCGGCATTTTCCACTCTCAGTTTGAGTGGGCTACCGCTCTTCGAGCTACTTGAGCCCGTCGTGGGTAACCCGGTTTCGAAACCGCCAAGGCATGCCATTAGCCCGGCGGTTCGTAGGCGAAGGCGCGGCTAGTAGGGGAACCCGGCCCGAAAGGCAAGCGGAGTCTGGATTCCGGCCCTGGTCTTGCGACTCAGTTCGGCGGGTTGTTGGCTTCCAGGAAGCGGACCGTTTCGATCAGCGTCCGGGTGCGGCTCTCTTCGCGGGACAGCCAGTGGTCCTCGCCTGACAGTTCGATGAGCTCGACCGGCTTGCCCGCCCGGCGCAGGGCGGCGGCCATCTGCCGGCTCTGTGCGATCGGCACCACCGTGTCGTCGCGACCGTGAAGCAGCAGGATCGGGGCATCAGCGCTGTCCGCAAGGCGCGTCGGCGACCGGGCGTCCAGCGACCGATCGCCCGGACCGTCGCCGCCCATGAAGCGGTTCCAGTAGCGGACGGACTCGTTCTGCTTGCGCTCGCCACGCGACGCCGCATAGGCGACCATGCCCCTGAGGTCCGAGACGCCTGCGACGGACACCGCGCAGCGATAGACGCCCGGATCGAGCGTCGGACCGGCCAGGGCCGCATAGCCGCCGTAGCTGGCCCCGACGATACAGACGCGTTTGGGGTCGATGATCCCCTCGTCGGCCAGATAGCGAACCCCGTCCGAGAGGTCGGTCTGCATCTTGCGGCCCCATTCGCCGTAACCGGCCTCGATGAAGTCGCTGCCATAGCCGCTGGAGCCGCGGAAATTGGGCTGCAACACGGCATAGCCACGCGAGGCCATCCCCTGCGCCCACCAGTCGAAACCGCCTTCGTCGCGGCTCTGGGGCCCGCCGTGCGGCAGGACCACCAGAGGCAGGCCCTTCGCGTCCGCCCGGCCCGGCGGCAGGGTCAGATAGCCATGAATTTCCAGACCGTCGGCGGCTTCATAGGTGACGGCCCGAACCGGGGCGACCATCTCCGGCTTGATGGCGGCATAGGCGGCGCCGACCGTGCTGATGCTGCCCTCGTCCATGTCGATGAGATGATAGGTCCCGGAATCTCCGTCGCCGCTGGTGAAGACCACTGCCTGACGCAGGTCATCGCTCCAGCTGATCAGTTCCGGCTTCCTGTCCGGGAGGCCACTCTGGACCGCGGCCCAGAGTTCGCCCGCGCCCTGTTCGACGAAGCTGTAGCGCAGGCCGTCCTCGTCGCGCCGGGTGACGCCCATCAGCCTTCCCGTCACCGGATGGAAGAGCGCCCCCTGGGTAGGGAACTCGAAGCGCAGGGAACGCCAGACCCCGGTCGCCAGATTGACGTCGAACAGGCCTTTCACGCCCTGGCCCTGACGGGTCAGGTCGGGCCGGTCAGCCCAGACGACGACGCTGTCGCCGTTCATGCCCAGGCCCATCAGCTCGGGCCGGTCCAGAAGGGCGTCGACGGTCCAGACCTCGCGGAAATCATCGCCCTGTTTGAGCTGCAGGCTCCAGCGGCCATTGCGTTCGTCGTATTCGGCCTTGGCCAGCGGGTGGCCTTCCGTGTCCAGGACATAGTCCACGACCTTGTCGGACAGGGGCGCGAAGGTGCGGGGACGGCCGCTGTCGGGATCGATGCGATAGAGATCGAGGTGGTTGCGCAGGCCGAGGTCATAGGCGCGGACCAGCACCAGAGGCCGCCCGTTGTTGGGGAGCACGCGCGGCGTGTCCATCAGGGCGGGGAAGATGCCTGCGGAGCCGTCGAGCATCCGGGTGACCCGACGTCGCGCGGGGTCATAGATCTGGCCGAGGAAGAATTCGGTCTTGCTGATGCCGAAGTCGGTCAGGGATTCCGTCGTGGAGGTGGTGACCAGCACCTTTTCATTGCCGATCCACTGGATGTCCCGGACCTTGGTCAGTCCGACCCCCACGGTGCCGAGGGTGGCGTTGGACCTGAGATCGGCGAGCGCCATGGTGCGCTGGTCGCCGACCACGGCGACGAAGGCCATCCGGTCGCCTGAAGGTGAGATCTGCACCAGCTCCAGCGACGGCAGGGCGCCGTAGGCTGAAAGTGGCGCGAGCGTCGGCGCTGTCGCCGGGCCGCCCGAAGAGGCTACTGTCTGGGTGTGCGCCGCGAAAGGCGCGAGAAGAAGCAGGGCGCCCGCGAGCGCCGTCGTCACACTACGATACAAGATTGGCCCCCGCCGATACTGAACGCCGCTACTTTTGCGCGGCAAGGCTGAAGGCTCAAGAGTATTTCACGTTCAGGTCGTCGGAAATTCCCCGGACTGGCGGCGGCGGAAGGCCCGACCCGCATTGACCGCCGCCACGGCGGCCGGGACCGTCAACAGGGCGCCGATCAGCATCGGCCAGTCGTGGCCTACGCCCGAGAAGACGGCGCCAGCGACGATCGGGCCGACGATCCGGGCGCTGGAGCTGGCGGCCATGTTCAGGCCCAGCATGGCGCCCTGTCTGTCGGGTGGGGCGGAACGCGAGATCAGGGCCGAGATATTGGGCATTGTGATCGCCATGCCGAAGGCGCCGACGGCCATCATCACCGGCACGGCCCAGGCGACCGGCGACCAGACCTGCCCGACCAGTCCGACACCGAACAACAGGCAGCCACAGGCCAGGACCCGGCTCTCGCCGAACCGCCTCGCCAGCCGGCCGGTGACCAGGCTCTGGCAGATGACCGAGACCACGCCCACGGCCATGAAGCTGAGCCCCACCTCGCGCGCACCCCAGCCATAGCGGGCCTCCACCCACAGGCCGAAGGTCGATTCCATGCCCGAGAAGCCGGCCATATAGATGAGGGTCACCAGCAGGACGCGCGAGATGACCGGATTGGCCACGGCGTCGCGCACCCCTCCGAGGAAGGGCGGACGTGGGGCGGCCGGATCGGCTTTCGCGCGGCTTTCCTTCAGGAAGATCACCACACCGAGCGCCGCGAGCAGGCACAGGCCCGCCGCCGCGAAGATCGGCAGCTGATAGCCGAGCCGGCCCATGTCAGGATGCACCATCAGTCCGCCCAGACCCGGTCCGACGATGAAGCCCAGGCCGAAGGCGGCCCCGATCATGCCCATGCGTCCGGCGCGGCGCTCGGGCGGGGTGATGTCGGCGACATAGCCCTGAACGGTGGAGATGTTGCCCGCGCCCAGACCGGTGAACAGCCGCACGGCGACGGCCAGCCAGATGTTCGGCACGAAGGCCAGGGCCAGATAGCCGACGGCATTGGCCAGGACGGTGATCAGGAGGACGGGCTTGCGGCCAATCCGGTCAGACAACCGGCCCCAGAAGGGTTCGGCGAAGAACTGTCCCAGCGAATAGGCCGAGAACATCAGGGCGACCTGCCAGGCCTCAGCCTTCAGGCTCTGGCCGAAGAACGGCAGCAGGGGCACCACCAGGCCGAATCCGACCAGATTGATGAACACCACCGCGAACAACACCACCAAGGCCGGAGCCTGGCGTTTCGACGGGACGGCTTCGGAGGGCGGCGGCTGGACGGTCATGACGGGACGCTAGCCTGAGCCGCCCGATCCTGAAACCGGATCCGCAAACGAAAACGCCCCGGCGCGAGGGCCGGGGCATTGTCTTTTGGGCTATGGCGCGGTCGCGCGACTTGAGCCCGACAGGCCGGGTCGCCGCCGTTACTTCGGCGCCAGGATCATGATCATCTGGCGGCCTTCCATACGCGGGGCGTATTCGACCTTGGCGATCTCGTCGAAGTCTTCCTGGACCTTGTTGAGCAGCTTCATGCCCAGTTCCGGGTGAGCCATCTCACGACCGCGGAAGCGCAGGGTCACCTTGACCTTGTCGCCCTCGTCGAAGAAGCGGTGCATGGCCTTGGCCTTCACCTCATAGTCGTGGGTGTCGATGTTCGGACGGAGCTTGATCTCTTTCAGCTCGACGATCTTCTGGCGCTTGCGGGCCTCGGCCTTCTTCTTCTGCTCCTGGAAACGGAACTTGCCGTAGTCGAGGATCTTGGCCACCGGCGGTTCGGAGGTGGACACGATCTGAACCAGGTCCATGCCCGCTTCTTCGGCGGCTTCCAGCGCGGCGGACGTCGGCATGACGCCCTGCTTCTCGCCGTTCTGATCGATCAGCAGAACGCGCGGCGCGCGGATATCGTGGTTCATGGGCGGCCCATCCTTGACGGGCGGCGTTTGCATCGGACGGCGAATGAGCGTCGTTTCCTTGTGTGGACGAAAGTCTTGCAGGCTTGCAGGGGTCAGCGCACGGCTCGGCGCCGCGTTCCCTGAGGCGGGCTATATGCGCCTGAAAGCCCGTTTTATCAAGGCGAGGCTGATCAGCCGTTAACGGCTCAGCTGGCGATATAGTCGTCGTGGAGCGCCAGAACCGCCTCGAAGACGTGGTCGACGGTCAGGTCCTCGATCGGCGAGAACTCCCCGCGCGTCTCATTGGACGCCGCGATCCGGGTGCGCGGGCCCCAGGGGCCATAGAGCCACCACTCCGTCGGACCGAACAGACCCAGCGTCGGCCGTCCCAGAGCCGCCGAGACATGCATCAGGCCGGAGTCGTTGCCGACGAACAGGGCCGCCCGGTCGATGGCGGCGGCCGAGGCCAGGATGTCGCCCTTTCCGACGAAGTCGATGCCTCGCGATCCCGCGGCCTCCAGAGCCGGAGTGGCGGGCGGCCGGTCGCCCGGACCGCCGACAGGCATGAACCGCCAGCCGTCGAAACGTGGCTCGGCCTTCAGCTTCTCGACCAGCTGGCCCCAGCGTCCGGCTGGCCAGCTCTTGCCCGGCTGGTGGGCGATGGGGGCCAGGGCGATAATCGGACCGGGTCCGGCGCCGCCCGCCAGCTGCGGATCGATGACGGCGGCGGCCTCTGTGCGCGCCTGATCGTCGAGAAAGACCTCGGGATCGATCGGCGTGTCGGAGCCCATCAGCCGCGACACCATCTCGACCTTGCGCAGGCCGGTCTCCCACGAGCGGTTGTAGACCACGCGCTTCTTCGCCGGGATCAGCCAGCTGAGGGCCGAGCCGCGGATGTCGATGACCATGTCCCAGCGGGTCCCCGAGACCTGCTTCCACAGATCGACCCAGTGGCCGGCCATCTTCTTCTTGTCGAGGATGATGACCCGCTCGACGCCGGGGGCAGAGCGGAAGAAGGGGGCGGGCGGCCGACCGCAGGCGACGGTGATCGCCGCGCCCGGCAGTTGCCGTTCGATCTCGCGGATCACGCCCGACGAGATGACGCAATCGCCGATGCGGTTGGAGCTAACGAAAAGGACCTTGGGAGTGGACGGCACGCTTTGACCTTCGCTTCGTTCGTCGGCGTTCGCTATCAGGCGCGGACCGTTTGCGCGAGACTAGGCCGTGATGACCGACGATACCAACGACAACGAAGTCCAGCATCTGACCCGGCCCGACGGCGAGACGGTCGCCTACAAACAGGTCCCGGGCAAAACCCCGACGGTGGTCTGGATCGGCGGCTTCCGCTCGGACATGGAGGGGACCAAGGCCCTGGCGCTGGACGCCGCCGCCCGCGAGCGTGGGTGGGCCTATGTCCGCTACGACCATTTCGCCCACGGCCAGTCCTCGGGCGACTGGCGTCAGGCGACCATTGGCCGCTGGCGAGAGGACGCCATCGCCCTGATCGACAGCCTGACGGGGCCCGTGGTTCTGGTCGGCTCCTCGATGGGCGGCTGGGTCGCCCTGCTGGCCGCTCTGGCCCGACCCGGGACGGTGGCGGGGCTGGTTCTGATCAATCCGGCCCAGGATTTCACCGAGACCCTGATGTGGCCCGGCCTCGCCGATCACGAGCGTCAGGCCATCCTGCGCGACGGGGAGACGGTTGTGGTCGAGGAGGGACTGGGCTCCTATGTCCTGACCCGCGCCATGTTCGAGGAGGCCAGGACCTGGCTGCTGCTCGGCGCGCCGATCCGCATCATTGCGCCGGTCCATATCCTTCAGGGGCGGGCCGACGATGTGGTGCCATGGGGGCATTCGATCCAGCTGGTCGAACGGCTGACCGGCGGCGACGTGCGGCTGGATCTGATCGAGGGCGGTGACCACCGTCTGTCGACCCCCGCCGACCTCGACCGGCTGGTCGCGGCCGTGGACGCCCTGCGGCGCGCCTGAACCTTCCCAAGTCTCGCGGGGCGGTTATGGTGACGCTCATGGACACATTGAGCGCGCGCTGGGCGAAACTGGAGCCCCATACGACGGTGGTCGGGCCGGACGACGACCGGCCGCGTCCGGCGGTGCTGCTGTTCCACGGCTGCGGCGGGTTGCGTGACCATCTGCCGAAATACGCCGCGGCGGCAAAGGCGGCCGGGTGGCGCGCCTTCATCGTCGATTCCTACGCCCCGCGCGGCTTTAGCCGCCAGTTCGCCATGGCCACGGTCTGCACCGGACTGATCCTGCGCGGTCACGAACGGGCGGGAGATATTCTGGCGACGATCCTTGGCGTTTCGGCGCGACCGGACGTCGACGCCTCGCGCATCGCCCTGGCCGGCTGGAGCCACGGCGGCTGGGGCATTATGGAGGCGATGAGCGCCGACCGGCGCGCGAACTCGCTCGGCC
Organism: Brevundimonas sp. GW821-FHT02A10; assembly: GCF_059422025.1. Classification (NCBI taxonomy): domain Bacteria; kingdom Pseudomonadati; phylum Pseudomonadota; class Alphaproteobacteria; order Caulobacterales; family Caulobacteraceae; genus Brevundimonas; species Brevundimonas sp. GW821-FHT02A10. The sequence continues at coordinate 1,174,632 of NZ_JBWKWC010000001.1, read as the reverse complement.
TCGCCGATCCGGGCGATGTCTCGCTGGAGGGGGTCAAGGCGGCCTATCTGGCCTATCCTTACGTCGGGTTCGCGGCCCTGAACCGGATGCGGCCGTGGCGGCACTGCCCCAAAACGCTCGCGGTCATCTCGCGCCACGATCACCTGACCACGGTGCGCAATGCGCAGAAGGTCCACGACATGGTCCGCAACTGCGGCGCGGAGGTCGAGACCTGGATCGCCGAGGGCACCCATAGTTTCGACGAGCCGATGACGGCCCCGCCGATGCGCTATCACCCCGAACTGTCGGACGAGGCCATCCGGCGGTTCAAGGCCCTGTTGGAGGACACGGCGGCCGTTCCGCGCTGACGATCAGCCGATCTTCGCTTCGACCACGATCTCGGCGCGGACGGAGTGAGCCATTTCGCAGTGTTCGTGGGCGGCGTGGTGCAGGGCGTCGAGTTCGGCCTGCGTCGGGGCGGGCCCGAAGAAGGTGGTGACGGGACGCAGGGTCACCCGGTTCATGTAGCGATGGCCGCCCGCGTCCTTGCCCAGCATGCCCGAGGCCTCGTCGACGTAGCGGTCGACCACAAAGCCGTCGCCGGCGGCGAAGGCCAGGAACCAGAGCATGTGGCAGCTGGACAGGGAGGCGACCATGGCCTCTTCCGGGTCCACCGCCGTCGGGTCGGACATGGGGACCGGCACGCTTTCGGGCGCCGATGAGCCCGGCACCACCGCTCCGCCGTCGAAGGTCCAGACGTGGGCGCGCGAGTATTTCTTGTCGATGAAGACCTGACCGTCGCGTTTCCATTCGACGGTGGTGTGGTGTGCGCTCATCGGTGACCTCTCAAGCTTGACCGGCCAGCACCGTATAGGTCACCCGCGTCCGCACGTCGAAGCCCAGCGAGCGATAAAGCCGGATCGTCGCCTCATGCCCGGCATAGGCGTGCAGGAAGGCGTGATCGCCGGTCTGCAGAACGCGCTCGACCACCACCCGCGACAGGGCGCCGGCCAGACCCTGTCCCCGGTGGTCGGGGTGGACGCAGACACCGCTCAGTTCGGTGAAGCCCTCGACCCGCAGCCGACTGCCGGCCATGGCGACCAGCCGTCCCTCGCGTTTGACCCCGACGAAACCGCCCAGTTCCTGGGTCCGGCCGCGGAAGGGCCCCGGCTTGGTCAGAGTGGCCAACGCCAGCATTTCGGCGGCGTCGTCGGGGCCCAATTCCTCGAAATCAATGTCAGCGGCGTCCGACGCGGTCAGGGTCGAACAGACCATCTGGGCGCAGGGGCTGCGACTGACCACCGGCTGGTCGGGCAGAACGTCTTCCATCGCCGAACCTTCCAGCTCCACGAGGCCTGACCCGGGATAACGGGCCGCGAGGGCGTTCAGCGCCGCCCGGCTTTCAGGGCTGTCGTCGCGCGCCGCCAGAAAGACACCGAGGTCCGGGTCGAGCCGCACGGCGTGTTCGTCGCCGAGCGCATAGGCCTTCAGCCGGCCGGTCAGGGCGTTCCAGGTGGTGCGGTCGAGCGGATGAGACATGGCCTGATCGCTTTAGGCGGGCGCGGCGCAAAGCGGAACGGGCGGTCGCGACGCGGCGTCCGAAAATCGCCGCCGTCAGGGGGCGGGCGAAACCTGCGTCGCTGTCAGCACCCGCTCGCCGCCATGGGCGAAGCGGACGGTGATCGGAACCCCGGTCGACCAGTAGTCGCCTTTCTCCAGTCCATCGACGCGTACGACCAGCGGCAGATAGATCGGTCTCGCGTCCGTACGAACCGGCACGGGGATCGGCAGGGCGACCGGGGCCTGACGGCTGAACATGTTTCCGTCCGTGCGGAACTCCAGGGTCTCGCCGAGCGGGGTGCTGACGGAGACGACCTCGTCCGGCTCGGTCCCCGTGTTCTCGATCACGACGCGGATATTGGCCTCGAACGGCGCCTGCAGGCCCGAGACGATCATGGCGGTGTCCCGCACCACGACCGGCGATTGGGCGGGCGAAGGCGCGGGCGCCTCCTGCACGACCGGTTCGGCGGCCAGCGCCAGCAGCAGTGCGATCATTATCCCCTCCAGAAGCCGACGATCTTCTTGACCTCGTCCACGACCGGATCGGCGATGGCGGCGGCGCGTTCGGCGCCATCCTTGAGGACGCGGTCGATCTCGGACGTATCGGCCATCAGGCGGCGCATCTCGGCGGTGATCGGGGCCATGGCGCTGACGGCCAGATCAGCCAGGCGCGGCTTGAAGGCGCCGAAGCCCTGACCAGCGAACTCGGCGGTGACCTGATCCTTGGTCTGGTCCGACAGGGCGGCATAGATGGAGATCAGGTTCTTGACCTCGGGCCGGTCGTCCAGCGCCTCGCCGACCTCGGGCATGACACCCATGTCGGTCTTGGACTTGCGGATCTTGCCGGCGATGGCGTCGGCGTCGTCGGTCAGGTTGATGCGCGACTGGTCCGACGGGTCCGACTTGGACATCTTGGCCGAGCCGTCCCGCAGGCTCATGACGCGCGGCGCCGGGCCCTGGGTCAGGGGTTCGGGCAGGGGGAAGAAGTCCGGCACGCCGAAGTCGTTGTTGAACTTGGCGGCGATGTCGCGGGTCAGTTCCAGATGCTGTTTCTGGTCCTCGCCGGTCGGCACCTCGGTGGCCTTGTAGAGCAGGATGTCAGCCGCCTGCAGCACCGGATAGGTGTAGAGGCCGACGCTCGAGCGTTCCTTGTGCTTGCCCGACTTCTCCTTGAACTGGGTCATCCGGTCCAGCCAGCCGAGGCGGGCGACGCAGTTGAAGATCCAGGCCAGTTCGGCGTGGGCGCGCACGGCCGACTGCGGGAAGATGACGGACTTCGCCGGATCGAGGCCCGAGGCCAGATAGGCGGCGGCGATCTCGCGTGTCTGGGCGGTCAGCAGGGCCGGGTCCTGCCAGACGGTGATGGCGTGCAGATCGGCGACGAACAGGAAGCAGGGCGCGCCCTGATCCTGCAGCTGGGTGAAGCGTTTCAGGGCGCCGAGATAGTTGCCCAGATGCAGGGCGCCAGAGGCCTGGATGCCCGAAAGCACCCGGCGCGGACCGGCGTACTGTGAGGTGGGAGCGGGGGAGGCGGGCGTAGCATCAGACATGGGCTCGCAGATGCCTCAGCCGGGCGGAGAGAGCAAGTTCCCCGACCCGGCTGATTACGCGATTACCCCTGGTCCAGCCCGCCGCCCGGGACCGAGGCGCCCGGCTCGCGACGCAGGACGGCCTTCAGCTCGGCCGGGGTGACCGCGCGGAACAGGAACAGGCAGGCGCCATAGACCACCGCCCCGGCCCCGCAGACGATCAGGACCGCGATCTCCTTGGCGAGGAAGAGCTTGCTGAGCTCGGGATAGAAGATGCCGGCCGCCAGCAGCAGGGCTGCCATCACGCCGCTGGCCGCCAGCACGCGCGAGATGCGCGAGACGAAGCTGGCCGAGGCCGACCACGCCTTCTCGCGGATCAGGGTGCCCCACAGGAGTGCGACGTTGATCCAGGCCGAGACGCTGGTGGCGATGGCCAGACCCAGGACGCCGTCCACGCCGATGCGCGAGAACCAGAAGAACAGCCCCGCGCCCAGCACCACGGTGATCACCACCGAGGTCACGGCGAAGATCATCGGCCGGCGCGTATCCATGCGGGCGAAGAAGGGCGGGGTCAGGACCTTGGCGAGGACGAAGGCGGGCACCCCCCAGGCGAACTGGCGCAGGGTGTCGGCGGTGCGGGCCGCGTCCTGATGGGTGAAGGCGCCGCGCGTCACGGTTGAGTCGATGATGAAATAGGGAATGACGAACAGGGCCACGGCCGCCGGCAGGGTGAAAGCCATGGCCAGGTTGATGCCGTCGTCCAGCGTCTTCTGCCCGCCCTCATGATCGCCCTGGACGAAGGCGCGGGTCAGGCGCGGGACCAGGGCCAGGCCGATGGCCACGCCGACGAGGCCGAGCGGCAGCTGGTACAGGCGGTCGGCGTTGTAGAGCACGGACCGGGCGCCGGCGTCCGAGCCGGTCAGGACCTGGCTGACCACGGAGTTCAGCTGGAGGGCGCCGCCGGCCATGGCGCCGGGGATGGCCAGGGCCAGGGTCTTCTTCACGCTGGCGGTCAGTTTCGGCACGGAAATCTTCAGCCTCACGCCCAGCCGCCGCACGCCCCACCACAGCAGGCCCGCCTGAATGAGTCCCGAGACGGTCACCGCGGCGCTGACCGCCAGAAGAGTGTCCGGCTGGCTCATCGAAGGGATGAAGCTGGGGGCCAGCAGCGGGAACAGGGTGCAGATGTTCAGGAACACCGGCACACCCGCCGACAGGGCGAACTTTCCACCGGTGTTGAGCACGCCCGACAGCAGCGAGGCGATGGTCATGCAGGCCAGATAGGGCATGGCGAGCTGGGTCGCGGTCACCGCCACCGACATGACGCCCGCATCATGCTTCCACGCCGACATCAGAAGCGGAATGATCCACGGCATGGCGATCTGCATGACGATGCAGAAGCCGGTGACCACGGCGAACATGAAGGACAGGGCCTCCGACGCCGTGACGGCTGCAGCCTCCTCGCCTTCGGCCGCGCGGACCCCGCCGTAGATGGGCACGAAGGCCTGGGCGAAGGCGCCCTCGGCGAACAGGCGGCGGAACAGGTTGGGCAACATGATCGCCGTGGCCCAGGCGTCCATCATCGGCCCCTGACCGAACCGGGCCGACAGGGCCAGGTCGCGGGCGAAGCCCAGAACGCGGCTCCCCAGCGTCAGGGTGGACTGGACGATCGTATTGCGAGCCAGGCTCATGTGGGGAGGTCCGAACCGCCGGAATGTGCGGGTGTTTTGCGCTTAGCGCGGTTCCGCCTGCGACGAAACGTCCTTTGCGCGGCGGATCGGACGATTGAGATCGGAGACGTCGCGGGCGCTGGCCCGGGCGGCGATGATCTGGCGGCCTTGGGGCGCGGCGGGGGCCCGCTCCAGCACGGCCTCGAGCGCAGACTGGATCTCGTTGAGCAGCATTTCGGAGAAGACCTTCCGCCCCTTGCGGTCGACCACATAGAAGCTGTCGACCGCCCGCTCGCCAAAGCCGGCGACGTGGGCCGAGCGGATCGACAAATCCAGATCGGTCAGGGTGCGCGACAGTTCGGCCAACAGACCGGGGCGGTCGGCGCCCGAGACCTCGATCACCGTCGCCGTCTCGCTGGCCCCGGCGTCGATCATGACCACGGGTCGGACGTCGAAGACGGCGCGGCGCGGCGTCGAGGCGGGCATGGCGGGCGGCTCCACCGGCGCCTCGCCCCGGGCGGCGGCTTCCAGCGCGGCGACCAGAGTCTTCAGCCGACGCGGTTCGGCCTGTCCATAGGGGGCGTCGGCTCCGTCCTGAACCTGAAACACGTCCAGCACCGTGCCGTCGGCGGCGGTGGCAACCCGGGCGCCGGTCACATCGGCCCCGGCGGCGGCGAGGACGGCAGTCAGGTCGGCGAACAGGCCGGGGCGGTCGCGGGCGGCCAGGGCGATCTCGGTGGTGGATTCGATCCGGCCCGGCCCCTGACGGCATTCGGCGGCGGCCCCGGCCTCGAAGGCCCGGGCGATCAGCGCGGCGTGCTCGGCCAGGGGGTCGATCACATCCACGTCCTCGCCCCGGAACAGGGCTTCGACCCGGGTATAGAGGGCGGTGATCAGCTGGCCCTTCCAGTTGTTCCAGACGCCGGGACCTACGGCGCGGATGTCGGCGACGGTCAGGACCAGCAGCAGCCGCAGCCGCTCGGGGTCGCCGACCAGTTCGGCGAAGTCGCGGATGGTCTGGGGATCGGAGGTGTCGCGCTTCTGGGCATAGTCGGACAGGGCCAGGTGGTTGCGGACCAGCCAGACCACCAGTTCGATCCGGCGCGGATCGACGCCGAGGCGTTCGCAGGCCCGGCGCGCCGCGATGGCCCCGTCCTCCAGCTGGCCGCGCTCGCCGCCCTTGCCGACGTCATGCAGCAGCATGGCCAGCATCAGGACCTCCAGATCGGCGATCAGGTGGATGGTCGAGGACGACAGCGGATGATCGTCCTTCAGCTTGCCGCGGAAGATGTCGTTGATGATGCCGATGGCCTGCAGCGAGTGCTCGTCGACCGTATAGGCGTGGTACATGTTGAACTGGGTCTGGCCGACGATCCGCCCCCATTCGGGCAGGAACCGGCCGAGCAGCCCGGTCTCGTTCATGATGGTCAGAACGCGGTAGGGCCTCTGGCCGTGCGCCAGGATGTGCAGCAGGGCGGCGGTAGCGCGCGGGTCGCGCCTCAGCTTCGGCGTCACCAGCCCCAGCGACCGGGTCACGGCCGAGAAGGCGTGGGGATGCAGGTCGAGGTCGTGCTGGTCGGCGGTCACGAACAGGGTCAGCAGCTTGACCGGGTCGTCGATGAAGACCTGGGCGCTCTCGACCGAAAGCCGGCCGCCGTCCTCGATGAAGCCGGGGACGCCGAGGTTGCGCTTCCGCCCCGGGATCAGCCGCGACAGGCTCAGGGTGTTCTTCTGCTGGCGCGCCTCAAGGGTCGCGCTCATGGCCCGGGTCAGGGCGCCGACGTCGCGGGCGACGAGGAAGTAGCGGCGCATGAACCGCTCCACTGCCGGCTCGTCGCCACGTCCGCGCCAGCCCATCCGCCGCGCCACCTCGGGCTGGAGGTCGAAGGTCAGCTTCTCCTCGGCCCGGCCCGCGATCAGGTGCAGGTGGCAGCGCACCCGCCACAGGAAGTCGAACGCCTCCTCGAAGGTGCGCCGTTCGCGCGCGGTCAGGAGGTCGTCCAGCACCGCCGCGCCCAGCGGGCTTTCGGGCGCCAGGGCCCGGGCGATCCAGAACAGGGTGTTGAGGTCACGCAGGCCCCCCTTGCCGTCCTTGATGTTGGGCTCGACGCGATAACGGACATTGCCCGCCTTGGTGTGACGCGCCTGACGCTCCTCCAGCTTGGCGGCGATGAAGGGCCTCGGGTCGGCATTGGTCACCGTGCCCCGGAAGCGCCACAGGAAGTCCTCGGCCAGATGCCGGTCGCCGGCCAGCCAGCGCCCTTCCAGCAGGGCGGTGCGGACGGTCATGTCGGTGCGCGACAGGGCCAGACATTCATCGACCGATCGGGCCGAGGATCCGACCTTCAGCCCCAGGTCCCACAGCACATAAAGGACGAACTCGGCGACGGTTTCCGTTCGGGCAGTGGTCTTCCACGGCCGCAGGAACAGCAGGTCCAGATCGGAAAAGGGAGCCAGCACCCCACGCCCGTAACCGCCGACCGCGATCAGGGTCAGCTTCTCGGCCTCGGTCGGATTGTGCGAGGGATAGAGGGTCTCGGAAGTGAACCGCCACAGGGCGATCAGGATCTCGTCGGCGGCGGCGCTGTATTGTCGGGCTACCTCCACTCCGCCGAGCCCTCCGGCCAGACGGGCCGCGATCTTCTCGCGTGCGGCGTCGTAATGGGCCTTGAGCACGGCGGCGACGCCGGCCCGCATGTCCGGCCCGCCGACGAGGGCGTCGAGGCGGTCGTCAAGCGCGGTCCGGGTCGGTCCGGAAGGAGGGGCGGGGGGAGCTGCGGTCATCGGCCGGAGCAATATAGGGACAGGACGACGGCACGTCTCGCCCGCCGTAACCATCGGGCCTTTCCCCCGGTGTGGCGCCCGCGCCGCGGCTGTTCGCCAACGCGGGGAGCCCGCTGGAGTCTTTCCGCCCGTTCAGGCAGGGTTCCGGAACACTGTTTCCCCGGAGCTTTTTTGACCCCGCGCCAGGTCATTGTCGTCGTTGTGGCTGCCGTGGCGTCGAGCCTCGGCCTGCCGCTGCACGCCGACGCCCGGGATGGAGACGGCGCCGGTGCGGGTGTCGCCGTGACCGCGCCCGCGGCTTCGGCCTCGGCAAGCCCGGACGGCGGTTCGGCGACGGCGATCCGCAGTGATCTTCGGCGCGAGCACTGGTCGGACGGTCTGGCCATGGCGGCGGCGGGTTACGGTCCGGTCGGCGGCGACGCCCAGCTGTCGCGCGAGGTTCTGGCCGAGATGAACCTGATGCGGTCAGACCCCCAGGCCTATATCGCCGTGCTGCAGGACTATCGGACCCAGTTCCGGGGCGACATCGTCGTGCGTCCCGGCCGGATCAACATCCAGACCCGCGAAGGGGTGGCGGCGGTCGACGAGGCCATCGCCTTCCTGCGCCGCCAGAAGCCGATGGCGCCTCTATCGCCCGACCTGATTCTGGCCCTGACGGCCGGGGACCATGTCGCCGATCAGGGACCGTCGGGCTTCATCGGCCACTATGGCTCGGACGGTTGGGATTTCGCGACCCGCGTGGCCCGCCGGGGTGGCGATCCCTACGGCGGGGAGAACATCTCCTACGGCTATGACACCGCCCGCGAGGTGATCATCCAGCTGCTCGTGGACGACAATATCGCCGACCGGGGCCACCGGGTGAACCTGTTCCGCGACGGCTATGTCCGCGCCGGCGTCAGCTGCGGCCCGCACGCGGTGTTCAACCACATGTGCGTCATCGACTACGGCTATGAGCCGGTGAAGCGGCGCTAGGCTTTCAGGGCCTTCAGCCGATAGAGCGCCTCCAGCGCCTCGCGCGGGCTCATGGCGTCGGGATCCAGCGCCGCGACGGCCTCGTCCATGACGGACCTGATCGGCGGGGGCGGCGGTTCGGCGACCGCGAACAGGGGCAGGTCGTCCAGTTTGTCGTTGGCGGCCTTTTCGGCCTCCAGACGATCCAGCACCGAGCGGGCGCGGGCAACCACCGACGGCGGCACCCCGGCCAGCTTCGCGACCTGAACGCCGTAGGAGCGGTCGGCGGCGCCCGGCGCGGCCTCGTGCAGGAAGATCAGCTCCCCGTTCCACTCCCGGGCCACCATCGACAGGTTGGAGACGTGGTCGAGCCGGTCCTCCAGCCGCGCCAGCTCATGATAGTGGGTGGCGAACAGGGTGCGCGAGCGATTGGTTTCGTGCAGGGCCTCGGCGCAGGCCCAGGCGATGGCCAGACCGTCATAGGTCGCCGTGCCGCGCCCGATTTCGTCCAGCACCACGAAGCTTGAGGGCGTCGCCTGGGTCAGGATGGCGGCGGTCTCGACCATCTCCATCATGAAGGTGGAGCGGCCGCGCGCGAGGTCGTCCCCGGCGCCGACACGTGAGAACAGCCGGTCGACCACGCCCAGACGCATCGACCGGGCGGGCACGAAGGATCCGGCCTGGGCCAGGATCACCAACAGGGCGTTCTGGCGCAGGAAGGTCGACTTGCCGGCCATGTTCGGCCCGGTGACGATCGACAGGCGGGCGCACGAACCGGGCCCCTTGATCGGCGCGCCGTCCAGCCGGCAGTCGTTGGGGGTGAAGGGATCGCCGACCTTCTTGACCGCGGCCTCGACCACCGGGTGGCGCCCCGCCTGAACCTCGAAGACGGTGCTGGAATCGACGGTGGGCCGCACGGCCCCGACCTCTTCAGCCCATTCGGCCAGCGCCGAGGTGGCGTCCAGTTCGGCGAGGGCGTCGGCGACGGCCTGCAGCGGCTGGGCCAGACGTTGTACGGTCTGACGCCAGCCTTCGAAGGTCTCGCCCTCCATGGCCAGCGCCCGGAACCCCGCCTGGCTGATCTTCGCATCCAGCTCCGACAGTTCGACGGTGGTGAACCGCACCTGGGCCGCCAGGGTCTGGCGGTGGATGTAGGGGCTTTCGGGACCCGCCCGGAACAGGGGTTCGGCGTGTTTGGCCGTGGTCTCGAGAAAATAGCCGAGGACGGCGTTGTGCTTGATCTTGAACGGCACGCCACTTTCGGCGACGGCGCGGGCCTCGAGGTCGGCGACGACCCGGCGGCTGTCGTCCCTGAGGGTGCGGGCGGCGTCGAGCTCGGGGCGGAAGCCGGGACGGACGAAGCCGCCGTCGCGCGCCAGATGCGGCGGCTCCTCCATCAGCCCTTCGGCCAGATCGATCTTCAACCGCCCCAGATCCGGCGACAGGGTCAGGCGATCGAGGCAGCCGAGGATGCGTTGCGGCGGGGCGCTGAGCGGATTGGCCGGGACCACGAACAGTCCGGCGATGCCCTCGGCGATGGCCAGGCCTGCGCGAATCGCGGCCAGATCGCGCGGTCCGCCACGCCCGAGCGCCAGCCGCGATACGGCCCGGGCGACGTCGGCGGAGGCTCTCAATGCGTCTCGCAGATCGCGGCGCAGGTCGCGGCGCTCCAGCAGCCATTCGACGGCGTCCAGTCCCTCATTGATGGCCAGCGGATCGCGCAGGGGCCGCGAGATACGCTCGGCCAGGGCCCGCGCCCCGCCGGAGGTGACGGTGCGGTCCAGACAGGCCAGCAGCGATCCCTCGCGCTCGCCGCGCTGGGTGCGGTCGATCTCGAGCGACTGGCGAGTCGCCGGGTCGATGGCGAGGAAGCCCGTCTCGCCCGAGCGGCGCGGGGGGGTCAGGGCCGGGACCTTGCCGGCCTGTGTCGTTTCCAGATAGGCGGCGACCAGACCGAGGGCCGAGACCTCGGCCTCCTCGAACGCCCCGAAGCCGTCCAGCGACGAGACGCCATACAGCCGCTCGACCCGGTCGCGCGCGGCGCCGGGTTCGGCGACCGCCGAGGCCATGGCCTGAACCACCCCGCCCGAGCCGTCCAGCGCGGGGCGGACGGCGTCGTCGGAGAAGAGCTTGTCGGGGACCAGCACCTCGGAAGGCCGGAAGGCGGCCAGGGTCGCGGCCAGATCCTCCAGCGCACAGGCGACGGAATCCACCGCCCCGGCCGACAGTTCGACCACGGCGACGGCGGCGCGGCCCTTGCGGATGGCCACAGCCGCCAGCCGGTTGGCGCCCCGCGCCTCCAGCAGCGAATCCTCGGTCAGGGTGCCGGGGGTGACCACGCGGACGATGTCGCGCGCCACGATGGCCTTGGAGCCGCGCTTCTTGGCCTCGGCCGGGGTCTCGATCTGGTCGCAGATGGCGACGCGCTGGCCGGCCCGGATCAGCCGCGCCAGATAGCCGTCCATGGCGTGGACCGGCACGCCGGCCATCGGGATGTCCTCGCCCTGATGCTTGCCGCGCTTGGTCAGGGTGATGCCCAGCAGGCCCGAAGCGATTTCGGCGTCCTTGAAGAACAGCTCGTAGAAGTCGCCCATGCGGAAGAAGACGATGGCGTCCGGCTGCTGAGCCTTGGCCGCCAGATACTGGCCCATGACGGGGGTCACGCCTTCAGGCGCGGGCTGGGGCGGATGTGCGAGGGGAGCGTTCATGCGAACGCACAGGGTGACGGATCAGGCGCGTCGCCTCAAGCCATTCCGCGGCGGGATGACCGACTTGTTTTGCCTCAGGCCGCAGCGCTGATCGGGGCGCGGACGCTCAGGGCGGCGGGCTCGGACAGGGCGAGGGATTCCCAGTCCAGATCCGGTTTGGGCGCGCAGGAGGCGGCCAGGATGGCGCGCAGCTCGGCCGCCGAGGCGACACTGGCGATCACGCAGGCGGCGGGCGGCAGGTTGAGCGCGAAGGCCAGGGCGGCCTGCATCGGATCGACCCGGGCTTCGGCCAGGCTGCGGCGCACGCGCGACAGGGCCGGGCCGTGCTCGGCCAGATGCGGCGGCAGGCTTTCGCGGCTGGCGAACAGGAGGCCGCGCGCGAAGACGGAGGAGATGTGGACGTCGATATCCATGGCCGCGAGGTCCGACAGGACACCTTCGGTCACCGGACGCTGGTCCAGAAGGTTGCAGGGCATCTGGACGACGTCGGGCTGGTAGCGGCGGGCCAGCAGGGCCGGGCCGTCCTCCATGGTCGCGCAGAAGCCGATACGGCGGTACAGGCCGCGATCCTTGAGCGCCTTCATCCGGTCCCACAGGGCGCGACCCTCGGCCCCGGCCAGATCGGCGGCGTTGGACACCAGAAGCGTATCGCCGCGCGGCAGGCCCATCCGCTCCAGCGAACGGCGAGCGCGGGCCTCGACCCGGTCGAGACCTTCGGAGAGAGGGACGGTACGCACGGTGACGCGGAAGGGCGAAGGGAAGGGCCAGGCCTGACCCAGCAGTCGTTCGCCGTCGCGATCCGGACGGGTGGCGACGGTGTTGATCCCGCCGTCAGCGGCGGTCTGGAGCAGGAAACGCATCGCCTCTTCGCGCGCGCCGACCGGTGCGGTCGCCACGGCGCCCACGCCCCTTTCGGGGTCGGTCACGACCGCCATGGCCAGTTTGCCGGCGGGAGCTTGTGCGGGAAGGGGCTTCACCCGACGACCCTTGCACCAGAAAGTTTAAGGGAGGCTGACCCGGAAGTTGCCGGAACCTTACCTGCCGACCGGCGATAGGTCGGAAATCTTCAGCGAAATCAATCTGCGTCTGGCTGCTTGTCGGGGTGGGCCGCGATAAAGGCAGAATGAGTTTCCGCCGCCTGTTCGACCGCCAACAACCTCTGCCAGGGGCTCAGGTCCACATTGAATCGCCGTGCCGAATAGAGCTGCGGGATCAGATAGCAGTCGACCAGGGTCGGGGTGGCGCCGAAGCTCCAGCCGGCGCCGTCTTTGGCGACCATCTGCTCCAGGGCGTCGAAGCCGGCGGCGATCCAGCCGCCCGCCCAGGCGTCGACCCCGGCCTGATCGGCGCCCAGTCCGCGCACGGCGCCCAGCACCCTCAGATTGTTCAGCGGATGGATGTCGGAGCCGATGACGGCCGCCATGGCCCGCACCCGGGCGCGGTCCAGTGGCGTGGATGGGAGCAGGGCGGGCTCGGGATACGATTCTTCCAGCCACTCCAGAATGGCCACGCTCTGGGTCAGGACCGCGCCCTCGACCTCCAGCGCCGGGACCATCCCCTGCGGATTGAGCGCCAGATACTCCGGCGTCTTGTGTTCCCGCGCGCGCAGGTCGACATCGCGCTGTTCGTACTCCAGCCCCTTCAGATTGAGGGCGATGCGGGTCCGATAGGCCGTGCCGGAGCGCCAGTAGGAATGCAGGATCACGGCCGCGCCTCAGATCGCCGGGGCGACGGTGAAGGTCAGGGTGGTCAGCCCCTCTATGGTCGCCTCGACCGTGTCGCCGGGAACCAGAGGCCCGACCCCCTCGGGCGTGCCGGTGAAGATCAGGTCGCCGGGCTGAAGGGTCCACAGCTCCCCGGCCTTGGCCACGATCTCGTGGGGGTTCCAGATCATGTCGTCCAGTGATCCCGACTGTTTCGCCACGCCGTTGACCGACAGGGCGATGGCGCCCATCGGCCGGGGCAGGTCGCCGAGCATCAGCGGACCGCACGGCGCCGACTGGTCGAAGCCCTTGGAGGCATCCCACGGACGGCCCTTCTCCTTGGCCAGAGCCTGAAGGTCGCGACGGGTCAGGTCGACGCCGACCGCCCAGCCGATGGCCTGGCCATTCTCACCGATCGCCACGACCAACTCGACCTCGTGATGCAGGTTGGTGGTCGATGACGGATAGGCCGGGTCCTTGCCGTCGGTGACGATGGCGTCGGCGGGCTTTGAGAAGAAAAAGGGCGCCGGGCGGGTCGCGTCGCCGCCCATCTCGCGCACATGGGCGGCATAGTTCTGGCCCACGCACAGGATGCGACGCACCGGGAAACGGCGCGTATCACCGACGATCGGCAGGGACGGGGTCGGGGCGGGGGAGAACAGCCAGTCGGTCATGGCGCTTTTCTAGGACGCGGAATCCGCAGCGTCATCCGCAATCCCATGCTGCGCTGCGGCGAAACGGCCGGAACTCTCGCGAGGATATAGCGTTCAGCGGCAGGTACCTCTATTTACAGCAAAGCTGACCACCGGAGCGCGCGACATGGCCACGACCAAGGCTCGAGAAGACATCAAGAACGACCTCAAGACCCTGAAGGAAGACCTGAAGACCGGCGCCCGCGAGGAAACCGAACGCCTCAAGGAAAAGGCCGCCGAGGCCCAGGAGCGTCTGAAGGCCAAATCGGCCGAGGCCGAGGCTCATGTGCGCGAAAAGGCCGAGGTCCTGCGCGAACAGGCGCGCGGCTATTACGACCAGGCCCGTCTGCGCGGCCGCGAATATTATGACGACGCCTCCGAGCGGTTCGATGAAGCCCAGCGCTACATCACCGAGCGGGTTCAGGAACGTCCGGTCCAGTCGACCGCCATCGCGCTCGGCGTCGGCATCGTGCTCGGTCTGCTGCTGGCCGGTCGTCGCCGCTGATGATCGGCAAGGGGCTGGTTAAGAAGCTGGTCGCCGGCTTTGCCGCCGCGGCCAGCGCGTTCGTGGCCGTGATCGCGCTCGGGGCCACGCTCTTCTATGCGTTGTGTCTGGTGCTGCCGCCTCTCGGGGCGGCGGCGATCACCTTCGGGGTCTTCGCGGCGCTGACGGCGCTGATCGCCGTTGTGTTCCTCAACGCCGGCGGCGGTCTGCATCATGACGACGACGAGGAAGACGACGAGCCGGAAAGCTTCGCCCAGAAGGCGGTGCATCTGATCCGCGAGCGTCCGATCCTGGGCGCTGCGGGCGGTCTGGGCATTCTGTTCTTCCTGCTGCGCAATCCGGCCCTGGCCGCGATCGCCGCAAGCATGATCACCGAGAAGCGTATGGAGAGCCGCGGCTACGGTCGCAGACGTCGATAGACTTCGCAGAGTCTTCGGCCTCCACGGAACAGTAGGGGTTGAGACGCGTTGATTGAGGGAGCGGCGCCGGTCAGGTGGCGCCCAAGTTGATCAATCGTTTCAATCTCTTCCTGAGCTGGAGGCCACTATGCTGCGCTGGGCTATCATCTTCTTCATCGTGGCGCTCGTCGCCGCTGTTCTGGGCTTCGGCGGTATCGCCGGCATGTCCTTCGAGATCGCCAAGTTCGTCGCGATCATCGCCGTCGTCCTGTTCCTGGCTTCCCTGATCATGGGCGGTCTGCGCGGGCGCGGAACGCGTATATAGATCGACGCTCCGGCGTCTGAATAACAGAAAGCCGCCGTCCGAAAGGGCGGCGGCTTTTTCGTGCGTGTCGGCGGATACGTGTTCAGGTCGCGAAGCCTGCGGCCGGTCAGACGGCCGCCTTCTCCTTGTCGCCGGCGACGGCCGGATCGGGCGCGGTGTCCGCATGACGGGTGTCCTGCCGGCGCGGCAGACGCCAGGTGCGGCTCGGCGCGAAGGCGTTGCCGTCCCAGGCCATGGCGGTGACCACGATCTCGCGTTCGTCCCAGTCCAGCTGGTTGAAGCTCGGCGGCGTTCCCCGCTCGCGGTGCGACAGGGTCCCGCAGCCGACGGCATAGGAGCAGCGGTCCGTCAGGTCGATCGGCAGGGCGAAGGGGATGTGGGTATGGCCGGTCATGATCAGGTCGACCCCGGCCTCGGCGAAAATCTCGGCCGCCGCATCGCCGCGTTTGACGTCGCCGGTCATCGGGGTGCCGATCATCTCGATCAGCGGATGATGGCAGGCGAGGATGCGCAGGGCTCCGACCGGCGCCTGACGCAGGGCAGCCGCGGCGCGCCGGGTCTGGTCCAGGTCGATGACGCCCTTGGACCAGTTCAGCCGGGCCTGCCAGCCGCGCGCCGTGGTCACGCCCCGGACCATCAGATTGTCGCGCTTGAACTCGCCGTCGTGGGCCGGATGACCGGTCGCCGCCTCGAACGCCTTCCACGGCCAGAACAGCCGCGCCAAGGCGCTGTAGTAAGGGACGTCATGATTGCCGACGACGACGAAGCGCGGCTCGGGCATGGCCCGGATCCAGTCGCCCGCCGCCTGGAACTCGTTCGGCAGGCCCTTCTGGGTCACGTCGCCGGTGATCAGGATCAGGTCGTTCGGTGTTGCATGCGCGTAGTCGAGGGCAGCTGCACAGGCGCGCCGATGCTCGACGCCGAAATGGACGTCGGAAAACTGGATCAGTCGGCCGGAGCTCAAGGCGGCGTTCTCGTCATACGCTGTCTTCCGCCGCCGGCGGGATGGGCGCAAGGGCCTGGAAGGCCTTGGGGATGAAGGTCACCTTGGTCTCGTGCGGTAATAGGGTGGGTTCGCCGTCGATCACCGCCGGAATCTTCGACCGGGCCCAGACCTCGATCTTGCGGGCGGGTTTGGTGGTGACGGAGGCATCCTGACGCCAGTCGCTGAACAGGGCCGTCGCGGCCAGACGGAAGGCCTGGCCTGTGTCGGTCGGGTCCATGGCGGCCGCTTCCAATCCGACGGGCTCATCCAGCGCGCGCGAAATCATCGGGCTGATCAGGACCAGGGCCTCGGTCTTGCCCTTGGCGGCGCCGTCCAGCGAGAACCGCAGGCGGCCGGTGAAGGCGCGTCTGAGGGCGCGGCGGCCATAGGCCCAAGCCAGAGACAGCTTGCCGGACCGCATCGCCTCACGGGCGGGCGCCCACAGGGCGGGGGAGCCGAGAATGGCGGCGCAGTAAAAGGCTTGGCCCTCGACCGTCCCGCCCGAGACGCATTGCGGCGCCCCCTCTTCCAGCGCCTTGCGCAGCGCCAGCTTCCAGTCGGCGGTGCCGTAAAGCGCCTTGGGCAGCATATTCATCGTCCCGCCCGGCAGGGGGGCGACCAACGGTCCCTTCGGTCCGGCGCGCGAGGCGACGGCCCGCGCCGTGCCATCTCCGGCCAGCACGAACAGCACATCGGGATCGGTCGCCAGGGCCTTGTCAATCTGGGCGTCGATATGGCCGCCATCCAGCGAGACGACCTCTGCCTCGCAGGGATAGTCGGCCAGGATGGCCTCGACCTCGCCGACGGCGCGCGGGCCCACAGATCCAGAGGCCGGATTGACCAGCACCACGACGCGCCGGATGTCGACGTGCGGCGTAAGCTCGCGAACGACGGCTTCCGCCGCCTCGGCCATGTCGTTATTCGAGACGGGCGCGGCGTCAGGCCCCGTTCCGGGCCCGCGGGCGTCGTCCTGAAGAGTGATGCTGTCGGTCATCTCGCCCGAACGTCCGGCCGGGGCCGACGTTCCGGGCAAGCGTAACTATTCCGCCGAAGCGTTTCGTCGCACCGACGACCGCCCTCAGTGGGCGGGGGCGGGCTTGAGTTCCTGAGCGGTCTCGGCGGCGCCGGCCTTCAGGGCGTCGCCGGTCTTTTCAGCGGTGTCGCCGGCCTTGTCGGCGGCAACGGTCGCGGCTTCAGGCGCCTTGCCGACAGCCTTCAGGGCTGCCTGGACGCCGGTGGAGATCCAGCCGTCGATCACGGCGCCGCCGGCGGCGACGGAACGTTCCTTGATGGCCATGACACCGGTCAGGGCGCCGAACAGGGCCAGCAGGGTGACCAGGAAGCCGATGAACGGACCAGCGCCCGGACCGCGCTTGCGCTTGCTGCGCGCCCACACCGGGCTGTGGCCCGTATCGTCCGAATTCCGGACCACTTCAGGAAAACGCATGTCAGACCCCTCCAACCAACTCTTCTTGCGACCGCCGATCTCCGCGACGCTGCGGGATCAGCCTAATCGATCGTCAACGAAGCGCATAGGGCGGGAACCTGTACTATAATCCAGCGTTCTCCCCCCCGGGGCGAACAACAGGCTCGCTCTCGAGCCATTCGGGATGAAGGATTACACCCATGAAGAAGGCACTCATCGCCATCGGCGCCGCCGGTCTTATGGCTTCGGCCTGCGCCAGCGACCCCTATAGCAGCGGCGGTTCCAACGAAACGGTCCGCCAGGGCGCCATCGGCGCCGGCCTCGGCGCGGTCGCCGGCGCGATCATCGGCAACAACGTCGGCAGCGGCAATGCGGCCACCGGCGCCCTGATCGGCGGCCTCGCCGGCGGCGCCGTGGGCGCGATCCGCGGCTCCAACCAGGACCGCGCGAACCAGCAGCGCTACCGCGACAACGGCGGCGCCTATTACTACTGCTACGATAACCGCCAGTCCGAATGCTATTGGGAAAACGGCCAGCGCCGCAACTAGTACGGTCCGGCCGTCCATGGGACGGTTGGGCGGGAACAGGGGCGGTTCGCATCGCGGGCCGCCCTTTTTCACGTCGCGACGAGGTTTTTGAACGCCGGTATCCGGTGACGGAGGGGACGATGGGCACACGTGGGGTTTTGGTGGCGGCGGTGGCTTGCGCGGGGCTGCTGGCGGGGTGCGAGACGACCCGAAACATGTTCACGGACCGGTCGCAGATCGTGGAGACGCCGTCGGCGTGTGCGGCGAAGCGGTTCGAAATCTATTTCGCCGACGGCGAGGCCCGGCTGACGGAGCCGGCGCGGCAGGCGATCGGCTTGACCGCGACCCAGCTGCAGGGCTGCCAGATCAGGAGCGTGAAGGTGCTGGGGCTGGCGGACGCAAGAGGCGGCGCCGAGGCCAACCAGAGCCTGTCGGAACGGCGGGCGACGGCGGTGGCGGAGGCCCTGGCGGCGGCGGGCTGGCCCTCGCCGGCGTTCGAGGTCGGCGCGGCGGGCGACGACGGCGCAGTCAATGCGGCGGGCGTGCGCGAACCGCTGCGGCGGCGCACCGAGGTCCTCGTCGACGCGGCCCCCAATTAGGATTCCGACGCGGCTGCGGCAGAGGTTATAGGTCGGGTCTCGACCGTCCGGACCCCTGCCGTTGCGTCTTCTCAAACTGATCCTGCTGAGTCTGGCCCTGATGGCGGGGGCGGCCGCAGCGCATGCGCAAATCCCCAAAGGCCCGCAGAAGACCGAGCGGATCGAGGCCGAGCTGGTCCCCATGTCGGCCTGGGCCGCGCCGGGATCGACCGCGGTGGTCGCCGTCAAACAGACCATCCAGCCCGGCTGGCACACCTACTGGCGCAACCCGGGCGACTCCGGCGGGGCGACGACCCTGAGCTGGACCCTGCCCGCCCACGTCATAGCCGGAGACATCGTCTGGCCCCTGCCGCAGCGCCAGCGGCTCGCGGGCCTGACCAACTACGGCTATGAGGGCGAGGTCTTCCTGCCCGTGCCGATCGAGATCCCGGCCGACGCCCGACCCGGGACCACGATCCCCCTCACCGTCCGCGCCGTCTTCCTGGTCTGCAGCGCCGAGATGTGCGTGCCCGACCCCCTGACCCTGACGCTGGACCTGCCGATCCGGGAGGGCGCCGCCCCCCTGAACGGAGCGACCGGCCGCCGCATCCAGACGGGGGTCGAGACCGCGCCGCGCCCGGCCGGGATCGCCGCCCATGCAACCCTGACCAATGGCGTCCTGACCTTGAGCCTGACCGGCGGCCCGCTCACTCCAGCGGCGGGGGGCCTCACCCCCAAACAGGCCTCCTTCTTCCCGTTCGAAGCCGACGTCATCGACCACGCCGCCGCCCAGTTCGGCCAGCGCGGCCCGAACGGCCTGACCCTGACCCTCGCCCCCGGTCGCGACCTGAAAGCCGACGGCCTCAACGGCCCGATCAGCGGCGTTCTGTCGACCGACCTCGGCAGCTGGGAGATCACTGCGACCCCCGGCCCGGCCCTGACCGGAGCCACTGGCGCGGGTCCGCTCGAACCCACCCCCGACGCCTTCGGTCAGGCCGAGGCTCCGGCGAAGACCGGCCTCCTCGACCTGCTCAAGGCCGCCGCCTTCGCCCTTCTGGGCGGGCTGATCCTCAATCTGATGCCCTGCGTCTTCCCGGTGCTGGCCATGAAGGCGGCGGCCCTGACCCGCTCGGCCCACGAACCGGCCGAGGCGCGCCGCGACGGCATCGCCTTCACGATCGGCGTGCTGGTCTCGTTCGCCGTTCTCGCCGCCGTGCTTCTGGCCCTGCGCGCCGGAGGGCAGGCGGTCGGCTGGGGCTTCCAGCTTCAGTCCCCGGCGGTGGTCGCAGCCCTCGCAGTCCTCATGCTGGCCGTGGCTCTGAACCTGTCCGGGGTGTTCGAGGTCGGCGCCCGGCTGCAATCCCTCGGCGGCGCCTCGCCCCTGTCCCGCCTGCCCGGAGGCACGGGAGCCTTCTTCACCGGGGTGCTGGCGGTGGTGGTCGCGGCCCCCTGCACGGCGCCCTTCATGGCCTTCGCGCTCGGCGCGGCTCTGGTCATGCCGGCGCCCATGGCCATGATCGTGTTTCTGGCGCTCGGTCTGGGTCTGGCCTTGCCCTATCTGGCGATCAGCCTGTCGCCGGGCCTGCTGGCGAGACTGCCGAAGCCGGGCCGCTGGATGGTTCTGCTCCAGCGATGGCTGGCCGTGCCGATGTACGCCGCCGCCGCCTGGCTGGTCTGGGTCTTCTGGCGGCAGACCGAGCTGTCGCCGGCCCTGATTCTGCTCGCCGCCTGCCTGGCCGCCGCCATCGGTCTGGCCGCCGTCGGGATCTTCGCCAACCGCGCCCGCTGGTCGCGCGGCCTCGGCTGGGGCGCGATCGCCGTCGCGGTCACCCTGACCGGGGTCTCGGGCCATCTGGCGGCGCGGGCGAGCGCTCCCGCTGAACTCCCCGCCGACGCCTGGTCCGAGGCGAAGGTTCAGGCGGCGCTGGCCTCGGGCCGCCCGGTCCTGGTCAATTTCACCGCCGACTGGTGCGTCAGCTGCAAGATCAACGAACGCACGGCCCTGTCCTCGCCGGTCACTGCCCGGGCTTTGAAGGGGGCGAACGCGCTCTACCTCGAGGGCGACTGGACCCGCCGCGACGACGCCATCACCCGTGAGCTGGAGCGCCACGGGCGCTCCGGGGTGCCGCTGTATCTGGTCTACCGGCCGGGGAAGGCCGAGCCGGAGGTGCTGCCGCAGCTACTGACGGACGGGGTTGTGGTGGAGGCGTTGAAGGAGTGAGGGCGTGAAGCCTTCTCGATCCTCCCCGATGGGGGAGGATCGTTGGCTCTAGCCCGCCCGGAACCCTTCCAGCACCAGCCGCGCGCCGGCCCGGACTTCGATCTCTGGCGCTCCGCCGCGCGCGGCGATCTTGAGGCCGGACTTGAGGGTGAGGAGGAGGCGGGCGACAGCGTCGGGATCGAGGGAGAGTTTGAGGTCGCCAGAGGCTTGGCCTGTGCGGACGCGGTCGGCGAGGGCGGCGAGGACGGCGAGGGCGGCGCGGTCGCCCAAGGCATTGATCTCGGAATCCGAGCGCCCGAACTCGGCGATCGAGCCAACGCCGAGGCAGCCTTCCTCGACATCGACCACGCCGTCGTCGCCGCAGCCCAAGTCGATCATCAGGGCGGCCTCAAGGGCCTTCGCGGCCGAGGTCTCGGCGTCCATGCCCGCGATCATCCGGGCTAGAGACCGTTCGGAGTAGCGCTCCAGAGCCTCAAGGAAGAGGCCGCGCTTATCGCCGAAGGCGCCGTAGAGGCTCTGGCGGCCGATACCCATCCCATCCAGCAGGTCGGTGGTCGAGGCGGCGGCGAAGCCGTGGCGCGCGAAGACGCGGATGGCGGCTTGGACCGCCTCGTCGCGGTCGAACTCTGCGGGTCTGCCCATCACGCCTTGTCGAGAATTTTGATCGATCAGTCAAGATCGTTGTTGACTGAATGGTCCATAACGCGCATCGGATTCCGGACTGATCGGTCAAGAAAAAGGAAATCCGATGTCCGACTCTGATTTGAACACCCCGGCCCTTGTCTTCGGGGGATCGCGCGGCATGGGGGCCGCCATCGTGCGCCGGCTGGCCGCCGAGGGACGACCCGTGGCCTTCACTTATGTGCAGGCGGCGGAGAAGGCAGAAACCCTGGCGCACGAGGTCCAGGCGGCGGGCGGGCAGGCGCTAGCGCTTCAGGCCGATAGTGCCGACGCCGCGGCCATCCGGGTCGCGGTAGAGGCGGCTGTCGCACGCTTCGGAAAAATCGGAGTGCTGGTGGTAAACGCCGGGGTGCTGGACCACGGGACCATCGATACCTTCTCGATGGAGGCCTTCGACCGGATGGTCGCGGTCAATATCCGGGGTGTCTATGCGGCCATCCACTATGCGGCGCCGCATCTGATCGACGGCGGGCGGATCGTGACCATCGGCAGCAATACGGCCGGCTATATCGGTTTTGCGGGGTCCAGTGTCTACGCCATGACCAAGGCGGCGGTGGCCCAGCTGGTGCGGGCCGCGTCACGCGACTTCGCTCCGCGCGGGATCACGATCAACAATGTCCAGCCCGGCCCGGTCGAGACCGATATGACCGCCGAGCTGATGGAGTTGATCCGGCCCCGCCTGCCGCTGGGGCGGATCGGACAGCCGCAGGAGATCGGCGGGCTCGTTGCCTGGCTGGCCGGGCCGGACGCTGGCTATGTGACCGGCGCCAGCCTGACCATCGACGGGGGGTGGGGGGCCTAGCGCCCCCGCTTCACCGTCAGCCACACCGCCGAGACGAGGAAGTAGAAGGCGCCGAAGCCGGCGTAGCCCGCCACCGTCGCGATGGAGAGGTCGGCGGGTCCGCGGGACATGAGGGTGAAGAAGACGCCGGCGAGGATGGACTGGGCGCCGGACAGGATCATGGCCCATTGGGCGCCGGCGGTCTTCCAGCGGCGCAGGCCGGTGAGGAGCTGGAACAGGCCGGCGAGGACGGCCCAGACGCCGAAGACCCCGATCATGAAGTGGATGCCGAGCTGGACGGCGCCGGCAACCATGGCGACGGTGGCGATCAGGCTGATGCCGAGGTTGACGGCCTGGGTCAGGTTGGCGCGCAGGCCGCCGTTGGCGCGGGCGTCGATGAGGTTCGCGAGCGCGTCCCAGGCCGGATAGAGGATCAGCAGAAGGGCGCCGAGAGCGGGGGTCTTCACGCCGACGGTGAAGGCGAGGGCGACCCAGACGGCGGCGACGCCGGCGCGCAGGAAGTAGAAATTGCGGAGGAAGTTGGGAGCGGGGGACATGTGGGCGTTCCTTAATATGATGCAACATTAGATGTCGTGACATATGACGGGTAGCGTGTGGCGATTGGCTTGGCCAGCATTATTTGTCGTGACATAGAATGTTCGCCTGAGGAGTTCCCGACCATGACGCCCCCCGCCGACTTCAAGCCGACGCTCGACGATCAGCTGTGTTTCGCCCTGTACAGCGCCTCTATGGCGATCAGCCGGGCCTACAAGCCGCTGCTGGACGAGCTGGGGATCACCTATCCGCAGTATCTGGTGCTGAATGCGCTGTGGGAGAGTGATGGGCGGACCGTGGGGGAGATCGCCGGGCGGCTGGGGCTCGATTCCAGCAATGTCACGCCTCTGGTCAAGCGGATGGAGGGTCTGGGGCTGCTGTCGCGGCGGCGTAATCCCGAGGACGAGCGGCAGGTGGTGGTCAGTCTGAGCGATGAGGGTCGCGCGCTGCAGGAGCGGAGCGCCTGTCTGGGGCAGAGGCTGTTCGAGGCGGCGGGGATGGGGGTTCCGCAGTTGGTGCAGCTGAACAGGGACGTGCAGGGGTTCCGCGATGCGGTGGCGGGGTGGGCGCCGTCCGAGGCGGTCTGAGGCGCCGGTCCACGATATGGCGCAGCTGTTGAAAAGCCTGTTTTGTCAGGGTTTTCCCTGACGGCATTCGCCGGTGGGACGGTCAAGGTGGGGGCGTAAACCTTACCGTACCCGGGTTCAGTCATGTCTAGTCGCGTCGTCCATGCCGTGCGTTCCGATGGGAAGACAGGGACCCGGATCGGGACGTTGGGATGGGACGGGCCGGGGTTACCGGACGCGGCGGCGCTGGAGGCTCTGGGGGGAGAGCGGGACTTTCAGCGGGCGTGTCAGGCGTGGCTGCGGGCCCGGCCGACGGTGGCCTGGGCCCAGTGGCAGAACCAGCATGAGACGGTGTTCGGGGCGCGCGACGGGGACATCGTCAAATACCGGTCGGTGCGCGACAAGCTGGGCCTGATGACCGCCGATGCGGCGCCCTGTGTGGCGGGGTTCGTCAACACCGCCCGGACCGGGCCGGTAGTGGTCGATTTTCCGGCGGGCGGCGGGACGACGGGCGGGTTTGTCGACTTCAGGGGGCGGCCCATCGGGGCGGTGGGAGCCGCCGGGCCGGACCGGGGACGGGGCGGCCGCTATCTGGTGCTCGGGCCGGGGCAGGCGCTGCCCGAAGGGCTGGGCTGGGATTTTCTGATGCGGTCGCCGACCTTCAATGTGGCGCTGACGTTTCGCATCCTGACCCCCGATGCGGGCGAGCGCGAGCGGGTCACGAACGGCTGTCAGATCTATCCGGCGCGGCAGGCGGCGGCGCCGCGTCCGACGCGGGTGATCCGGCCGGAAGGGCGGCCGTGGAGCGGGACGCCGCCGACCGGCATGGCCTTTTGGCGGCGGCTGAACACCGTGCTGCAGATCGAGCCCGTGGGGCCGGAGGAGCTGTCGCTGATGGCGATGCTGAAGCCGCTGGGGCTGGAGAAGGGCCGGCCGTTCGATCCCGATCCGGACCAGATCCGGCTGCTGGAGGAGGGCGCGCGGATCGGGCGGCTGATGGCGCTGGCGGAGAGGGCAGGGGCGGCAGGCTGGCGGCGGGAGGCGGACGAGATGATGTCGGTGGAGGGGATGCTCCCGCAGACGCCGGGGCCGGACGAGGGGCGTGTGTCCGCATGGCGTGACGCCCATGGCCAGTGGTTCGACGGCGGGCGGGCTTACGGGCTGACTGTGCCCGCCGGGGTTCCGGCGGATGGGGGATGGTCGATGACCCTCCATGACGTCGAGACGCGGGGCTTCGTCGACACGCCGTACGATATCGCGGGGCGGGCGTCGGACGAGGCTCTGGCGCGGCAGGCGGACGGGTCGGTAGCCCTGATCGTCTCGCCCCAGCCGCCGGTGGATGCGCCGCGGTCGAACTGGATCCCGACCGTGCCGGGGCGGGCATGGTTCGGCGTGTTCCGGCTGGAGGGGCCGGGGCGAGCCTGGTTCGACGGGAGCTGGACCCTGCCGGAGATTGTTCCGCTTTAGGCGGCGGCCGCTTCGGAGGCGTCGAGGCCTTCGGCGACGTCGGCCAGGGCCTCGGCCAGCTGGCGCACGTCGATGGGCTTGGGCAGGAGGCGGGTCATGCCGGCCTCGAGGCAGGCCTCGATATGGTGAGACATGGCGTTGGCGGTCAGGGCGATGATCGGGGTCGCGGGCCGGGGCTTTCCAGTTTCGAGGGCGCGACGCTCGATGTCGCGGATGGCGCGGGTGGCGGCGAAACCGTCCATGACCGGCATCTGGACGTCCATCAGGATCAGGTCCCAGGGCTCCGCCTGCCAGGCCTCGACGGCGGCCTGACCGTCGCCGACCAGAACCACATCGACGCCGAGCTGGCCCAGAAGGGTGCGCAGGACCAGCTGGTTGGTGGCGTTGTCCTCGGCGGCGAGGACGCGGAGGGTCGGCAGGGGGGCGGGGTCGCCCTCGACCTCATCGACGACGGCCTCGGCCTCGCCGACGAAGGGCAGGGGCAGGGTGACGGCGAAGCGCGAGCCGACGCCGGGCCGCGAGGTCACCGAGACGTCGCCGCCCATGCGGACGGCCAGCTCGCGCACGATCGACAGGCCCAGACCCGTGCCGCCGAAGCGCCGGGTGGTCGAGCTGTCGGCCTGGGCGAAGGGGGTGAAGATGCGGCCCAGAACCTCGGCGTCCATGCCGTGGCCGGTGTCGATGACCTCGATGGTCAGGACCTCGCCGGCGCGGCGGGCCTTGAGGCTGACGCCGCCCTGGGCCGTGAATTTGAGCGCGTTGGAGACGAGGTTGGACAGGATCTGGCGCAGGCGGGTCGGGTCGCCCTCATAGACGCCCGCGGCCGTGCCCAGATCGACGTCGAGGCGCAGGCCCCGGTCGCCGGCGGTCGCCGCGAAGGTCGAGGAGAGGCTGGTCAGCAGACGGCCGAGATCGAAGGGCACGACCTCGATCTCCAGCTTGCCCGCCTCGACCTTGGACAGGTCGAGAATGTCGTTGAGGATGGCCAGCAGGGCCTCGCCGGACTCGGAGATGATCTCCAGCCGGGCGCGCTGGGCCTCGGGCAGGGGGTCGGCGGCCATGGCCTGGGCCATGCCGAGGATGCCGTTCATCGGGGTGCGGATCTCGTGGCTCATGACCGCGAGGAACTGGGACTTGGCCTGGCTGGCGGCCTCGGCCTGCTGACTCAGCAGGCGGGCCTCGGTGACGTCCCAGTTGGCGCCGATCAGACGTTCGGGGGCGCCGTCGGCGGCGCGGTGGACCCGACCGAGGACCTTGATGATGCGGATCTCGCCGTCGAGGCGACGGATGCGGAACTCGGTGTCGATGACCTCGGTGACGAGGGCGTTCTGGATCGCGGCTTCCAGCGGGGCGACGTCGTCCTCGTGGATATTGCGGGCGAAGAAGGCGAAGTCGAGCGGTCCGGGCGGCGGGGCGACGCGGTACAGCGCGAACATCTCCGGCGACCAGCTCAGGGCGTTGGTGACCAGATCCCATTCGAAGATGCCGATCTCGGCGGCCTTGACCGCGAGGTTGGCGCGTTCGGCGAGGCGCAGCCGCTCGGCCTCGGCGGCCTTGCGGGCGCTGATGTCCTGAACATGGGAGATGAAGAACAGGGCCACGCCGTCTTCGTCGCGGACGATGGCGACGGTCAGCTGGGCCCAGACCACGACGCCGTCCTTGCGGATGTAGCGCTTGTCCATCTGGTAGGAGGTAGCCGTACCGTCCAGCAGGGCTTCAAGGTGCTCAAGATCAGCGCCGAGATCGTCGGGGTGGGTCACGTCCTGGAAGGTCAGGCCGGCCAGTTCCTCGAGGTCGTAGCCGAGGAATCTGCGCAGGGCGGCGTTGAGCTTGAGCCAGCCGCCGTCCAGTCCGACCAGGGCGGTGCCGATCGCCGAATGTTCCATGGCGCGCCACAGGGTGCCGGGCTTCAGCGCCGGAATAGCGGTCGGTTCAGTGGCCATGGTCAGTCCCATGGACCCTTGTAATCCCGAAAGGTTTTAGGACCTGTGAACCGAAACCGCTCCGGCAGCGCTTTCGCGCCCCGGAGCGGATTTTTTGTCCGGTAGCCGACTTAGCCGGATCAGACCGAGGCGGCGACCGAGCGGATGGCGCCGTTGGCGATGGTCAGTTTGGCGAAGGTCCAGCCGGAGCCGGAGCCCTCGATCTCGTCGACGGAGGCGCGCACGCCCTCGACCACGGCCTTGCGCGGACCGATCCAGGCGTCCACGGCGGCTTCCGCCGTCGCTTCCGAGGCCCCGACCGAGGCGTCGGAGGCCCTGGCCACGGCACGGGTCAGGGCGACCTGTTCGGCCATCAGATCCTCGATCAGGCGACGCACGGCCAGACGGTCGAAATGATCGCCGGACTGGATGCCCCCGGCGGCCGCACGCAGGCGGTCGAAGTCGAAGGCGGCGCCGACCTGGTGATAGAGGCGCGCCATGGCCGGTTCGGACCAGCCGGCCTCCTTCGCCAGATCGCCGATGTCGGCGGTGGCGACGAGCGGACGGAGCATGGCGATGGTCTTCGCCAGATCCTCGCCGACGCCCATGGCCGCGAACTTCTGCAGACGCTTGTCGAGCAAACCCTGTTCGAAGCGGGACAGGACGTCGCCGCCTTCCTGACGCAGGGCGTCGGCGGCGGGACGGTAGGCGGCGATCAGGCTGTCGACGGTGACCTCGGCACGGCCCGCCCGCTTGGCCAGCCAGAAGGTCTGGCGGCGCAGGACGGTGGAGATTTCCGTATAGAGGGCGGTCTGGGTCTCGGCCGGGATCTTGAGGTCGAGATCGTTGACGGCGGTCCAGGCCTCGTCGAGGCGGAAGACGCGACGCGCGGCCTCGAAGGCGATGACCAGAGCCGTCGTATCGACCTCGGCTGAGGCCTTCAGACGGTCCGGGAAGGTCGGGCCCGTCATATTGACGATCTCATTGCAAAGGACAGTGGCGACGATCTCGCGACGCAGCCGGTGGCCCTTCATCTGGTCCTCGTACTTCGCCAGCGGGGCCGGGAAGTAGCGGACCAGGGTCTCCTCGAAGAAGGGATCCTCGGGGGCCGAGGAGGCCACGATCTCGTCGGCCAGTTCCAGCTTGGAATAGGCCATGAGGACGGCGAGTTCGGGCCGGGTCAGGGGCGTGCCCGAGGCCTTCATCTCATTGACGCGCAGGTCGTTGGGCAGGCCCTCGACCTTGCGGTCCAGTTTGCCGCGCGCCGTCAACGCCTGCATGAAGCGTTGCTGGGAATCGAGGGCGCCGGCGCCTTCCGCCTGCTGCAGGGTCAGGGCCAGGGTCTGGTCGTAGTTGTGAACCAGGACCTTGAGGCCGACCTCGTCGGTCATGGAGGCCAGCAGGGCGGTGCGTTGATCCGCCGGCAGGACGCCGTTGGTGACTGCGGAGCCCACGAGGATCTTGATGTTGACCTCATGGTCGGAGGTGTCGACGCCGGCCGAGTTGTCGATGGCGTCGGTGTTGGAGCGGCCGCCGTTGCGGCCGTATTCGATGCGGCCGGCCTGGGTGAAGCCGAGGTTGGCGCCCTCGCCGACCACCTTGACCCGCAGTTCGCCGGCGTCGATGCGCAGGGCGTCGGTGCCCTTGTCGCCGACCTGGGCGTCAGTCTCGGTCGAGGCCTTCACATAGGTGCCGATGCCGCCGAGGTAGAGGAGTTCGGCGGGCGCCTTGAGGATGGCGCGCATCAGGGTGACGGGATCGACCGTATCCTCGGCGATCTCGAGCAGGGCCTTGATCTGGGGCGTCAGCTGGATCGACTTGGCGCCGCGCGAGAAGACGCCGCCGCCGTCGGAGATCTTCGCCTTGTCGTAGTCCTGCCAGGACGAGCGCGGCAGCTGGAACAGGCGGTTGCGCTCTTCCCACGACGAGGCCGGATCGGGCGTCGGGTCGATGAAGATGTCGCGGTGGTCGAAGGCGGCGACCAGTTTCGTGGCTTTCGACAGCAGCATGCCGTTGCCGAAGACGTCGCCGGACATGTCGCCGACGCCGACGGCGGTGAAGGGCTCGGACTGGATGTCCTTGCCGATCTCGCGGAAGTGGCGCTTGACCGCCTCCCAGGCACCGCGGGCGGTGATGCCCATGGCCTTGTGGTCGTAGCCGATGGAGCCGCCCGAGGCGAAGGCGTCGCCCAGCCAGAAGCCGAAGTCGGCCGAGACGCCATTGGCGATGTCGGAGAAGGTCGCCGTGCCCTTGTCGGCGGCGACGACCAGATAGGGGTCATCGCCTTCGAAGGCGACGACATTGGCCGGACGCACCACCGAACCGTCGGCGGCGATGTTGTCGGTGATGTCGAGCAGACCGGAGAGGAAGGTCTTGTAGGCGCGGATGGCCTCGGCCTGTTGCGCGTCGCGGTCGCCGCCTGCGCGGACGATGCCGGACAGGTTCTTCGGGAAGAAGCCGCCCTTGGAGCCGACGGGGACGATGACGGCGTTCTTGACCTGCTGGGCCTTCACCAGACCCAGGACCTCGGTGCGGAAGTCGTCGCGACGGTCGGACCAGCGCAGGCCGCCGCGCGCGACGGGGCCGAAGCGCAGGTGGACGCCCTCGATATGCGGGGCCCAGACGAAGATCTCGCGATAGGGCTTGGGCAGGGGCAGGTCGTCGAGTTCGCGCGAGGCGATCTTGATCGAGATGTGCGGTTTGGGCGCGCCGTCGACCGTCTGGTAGAAATTGGTGCGCTTGATCGCGCCGACCAGCAGGGCGAGGCGGCGAAGGGCCCGGTCGTGATCGAGGCTCTTCACGTCCTGCAGCAGGGCAGTGATCTTGTCCGACAGCTCGGCGCAGTTGGCTTCGCGCTCATCGGCGTTTCCACCGAGGCTCGGGTCGAATTTGCAGTGGAACAGGGAGACGATGGCGCGGGCCACGTCGGGATAGAGGGTCAGGGCCTCTTCCTGCACCGCCTGCGACGGGTCGAGGCCGGTCTGCTGGCGATAGCGGGCGAGGGTGCGGACCAGAGCTGCCTGACGCCAGTCGACGCCCAGTTCCATGACCAGACGGTTGAAGCCGTCGCTCTCGGTCAGGCCGGTCCAGACGGCGGTGAAGGCGGTCTCGAACGGAGCCTTGATGTCGGCGAACGACAGGGCCGCGCCGCGCGGGTCTTCGAGCAGGAATTCGTGGACGTGGATCTCGGTGTCGCCGGTCGGCTTGATGGCGTGACCGAACTCTTCCAGCGTCTTCAGACCCATGTCGGCCAGCACCGGCAGGACATCGGACAGGGGCACGGCGGCGCCGCGGTGGTAGAGTTTGAAGCGGAATTGCAGCTCCGAGTCGCCCGTGGCGCGGAAGGCGCGCACGGCGACGGGTTCGCCCGAACCGACGGCGCCCGTGGCGTTCAGACGGTCGATCTCCTGCAGGTCGGCGACGGCCTCGGCGGCGTCATAGCGGTCGCGGTAGCCGGCCCCGAAGGCCTCGGCCCATTTGGCCGACAGGGCGCCGATCTGGGCCTCGTCGATGTCGGCGTCGCGGGCGGCGCTTTCGAAACGGTCGATCCAGCTGCGGCCGGCCTCGGTGACAGCGGCCTCGAGGGCGACCGGGTCGGGCGTCGGGTGATCGCCCGGCGTCACGCCGATGATGTAGTGGATGCGGACCAGAGGCGCGTCCGACAGCTGCGGATACCAGGCCGACAGACGACCGCCCCAGGCGGCGGCGAGGATGCGGGCGATGCGCTCGCGCACGGTCGAATCGAAGCGTTCGCGCGGGATAAAGGCCAGCACCGAGATGAAGCGGTCGAACGGGTCCTGACGTGTGAAGGTCTTGATGCGCGGGCGGTCGTAGAGGTGGAGGATGCCCAGCGAGATGTTGAGCAGCTCATCTTCGGAGATCTGGAAGAGCTCGTCGCGCGGATAGTTCTCGAGGATGTTCTTGAGGCGCTTCTCGTTGTGGCTGCCCGGGGCCTTGCCGGCGCGGGCGAGGGCGCCGGCGACCTTGGCGCGGATCAGGGGCACCTGTGAGGCGGCGCTGTCATAGGCCTCGGCGGTGAACAGGCCGACGTAGCGGGTCTCGCCCGAGGGGCGGCCGTCGGCGCCGTAACGCTTGACCCCGATATAGTCCATGTAGGCGCGGCGGTGGACGCGGCTGCGGATATTGGCCTTGGCCACGGTGACCGGGTCCGACAGGTCCATCTGGCGCTTCATCTGGGCGGTCAGGATGGCGGGCTCGGAGGTGCGGCGCAGGACGGTGCGCGACGGATCGCGCAGGACCCCGACCCCGGCCGAGACCTGACCCAGGGGCTCCTCATGGGCATAGCCGCCGTCGGCGGTGCGCGGATAGTCGTAGTCGCGGGCGCCGAGGAAGACGAAATGATCCGCGTTGAGCCAGCGCAGGAACTCCAGCGTCTCGGCGACGACGGTGGAATCGACCGTGCCGGGGCAGGCTTCCAGATGGGCGACCGAACGCTCCATCAGCTCATGCATGGCGCCGTGGTCGGTGACGGCGGCCTGGACGTCGGCGAGGGTCTGGACGAGGGCGGCATCGAGGGCCTCGCGGCGCTCGGCGGGCAGGGGATCGATGACGACCACGATCATCGATTCGCGGGATTCGCCGGGGGTGCGGGCGCCGGAGGCGTCGCGGCCGAGGGTCACGACCGGGTGGAAGAGGGCGCGGACCGAGACCCCGGCGTCGGCCAGCTCGCCCATGACGCTGTCGACGAGGAAGGGGCGGTCGTCCTGGACGATGGCGATGACGTCATAGCCGGTCGCCGAGCCGTCGGCGGCGGCGAGCGGCTGGACCGAGATGCGGGCGGCCTCTCCGGTCTTGCGCGTGTCGGCGGAGGTCCAGACCCGGGCCAGAAGGGCGGCCAGATCGGCGCCGCCCAACTCGGGCGTCTCGTCGTCGGCATAGTCCTCGTGGGCCTGCGACAGGAAGGAGGATTGCAGCGGGCCTGTCCCCCCTCCGGCCTTGGCGAACCCGTCTTCGAGCGCCTCCAGGGAAATCGCCTGAGGGACGGAGCGAAGGTCGCCGGACATGGGCAGGGTCTCATTCGGCGCGGCCGGAGCCGCAAGGGGGTCAACGACACACTAGGCCGTTGAAGCTTCGGATCAATGAATGGCTGATTAGGCCCGACCGGCGCCCGCTGGAAGCCGGAAACGACATGGCCGGACCCGCTTTCGCAGGTCCGGCCATGGTTATCGCCGATAAGTCTTGTCCGGAGACGGACGGATCAGAAGCGGTAGCTCATGCCGATGTTGAAGGCGTGCAGGCCGAATTTCGAGTTGGAACGGATGATGTCCGTGCCCGTGGTGTTGGGGGCCAGGACGAAGGGATTGGTGGCCGGGGCCGTGCCCTGGCCGACGCGGATGACGTGATCGCCGGCGTCGAGCGAGCTGTAGAGATATTCGCCGGTGAGGCTGAGGTTGGGGGCGAGCGAATATTCCACGCCGCCGCCCAGCTGGTAACCGTCGGCGCGGTCGTCATCGAGGCGGGCGGTGAAGGTGTTGGCGCCGTTGGTGGTGAAGAAGGTGTTCTCCACCTCGGCGGTGACGGCGCCGCCGGTCGCATAGATCAGGGCCGGCCCATAGGCATAGCCGACGCGGGCGCGGACGGCGGCCAGATTGTTGAGCGTCCGGGTGAAGACATAGGCGGCCGGGGTGGTGGAGAAGCCGGTGACGCTGTCTTCCTGATTGCCGACGCTGTAGTCGCCGACCACGCCGAGGACGAAACTGCCCATCTGGTAGTCATAGCCGACGCGGACGCCGCCCTGGGTTCCCGGCGCGTCCTTGTCGCAGCCGTTGGCCGCCGTGCCCGTATTGGCCGCGCCGCCGCAATAGCCGGGCGAGAAGGCGTTGGCGCCGGCGGGCGTGGCGAGGGTGACGGTGTCGCCGTAGTTCCCATCCAGATTGCGGTCGAAGCGCAGGGTCTCGTCGCCCTGGCCGTTCTGCTGGGTGAAGCCGCCGAAGACCCCGACATAGGGGCCGGTCCAGCTGTCGGGGCCGGACTGGCCAAAGAGGGTCTGGGCCGAGGCGGGGGCGGCGAGGAGGGCGGCGGCGGATGCGGCCGTGAGGAGGGTGATCGTGCGGGTCATGAGGGGCGTTCCTGTCCGTGTGCTGAGCGTTTGCCTCCCAGGCTCACGGGCGGCGGTCGCGGGTCCTAACGGGACAGGTACGACGCGGGATGCCCCCCGGCTGACGGCTGCGCCAATGCGCCGCATGTGAAGCAGTGTGCTGATTCGTCTCGGAAAATCGGAGGAACAAAAGACAAGGCCGCCGGACGGGGGGTCCGACGGCCTGCTTTGCGGGTTCGGCGCTGGAGGGGGAAGAGCGCCGTCCCGGGGTCGACACGAACCCCGGAGGGGGAGGGGAGGGCCCGCGTCGTCTGAGACCCAGATAGGAAGGCGTTAACGGGGGTTCAAGAGGCGGAAGCTACGCCGTCTCCTGCGGCGGCTTGACGCGTTTCCTGCTCGCCCGGGCCTTGGCCGCCGTGGCCTGTTTCTCAGCCTCGTCGGCATAGGGGGCGCCGTCGCCGGACAGGAGGACGGCCATCCACATCGAGCCCTTGAACTCGGCCAGGATGGCCATGGCCATGACGGCCAGAGGCGTCGACAGGAACATGCCGACCACGCCCCACATCTTGCCGAACAGGGCCAGGGACAGGAGGACGGCGACCGGGTCGATGTTCTGGTTGTCGCCCTGCATGCGCGGCTGGATCATGTTGCCGACGATGAACAGAACGAACTGAAGCCCGAGTAGAAGCACGATGGCCTGCCAGTAGGTGGGGAACTGGACGAGGGCGAACAGGGGTGGGGCCAGACCGCCGATGGCGCCGCCCAGCACCGGGATGAAGCCGACGATGAAGATGACGAAGGTCCAGAACTCGGCGTTCTGGAGCCCGACCGCCTTCATCAGGATCCAGGCGAAGACGCAGATGATCGCGCCCGTCACCGACTGGACCCAGATATAGCCCTCGACCCCGCCCCGGACGCGCTGGAACACCTCCATCGCCTCCGCGCGCTGGAGCTTCTCGGGGAACATGGCGACCAGCTTGCGCCTGAAGCCGCCCTGGGAGGCCAGCAGGAAGCCGAGGTAGACGAGGACGAAGAAGGCGCCGGAGACCACGCCCTGGGCCTGAAGCGCGACCGTGGTCAGATAGCCCCGCACATCGATGCCGTTGATCAGGGTCTGGAGCGTGGGCGGGTTCTGGATGCGCAGCAGGGCCGAGCCGTCGCGCAGGATCTGGTCGATCCGCGGGCCAATATGGGTCGCCACGCCCGAGGCTTCGCCGAAGAACCCGGAGGCGCCGTAGATGATGATGGCGATGGAGCCGGCGAACAGCAGGACCACCACGATCAGGGCGGCGAGCCCGGCCCAGCGGTGCGGAACAGAGGTCTTTTCCTCAATGGCGCGCTTAACCCCGTCGATGACGATCATCAGGAAGATGGCCATGGCCAGGGGCGTCAGGATGTCCGACAGCCAGACGAGAGCGGCGGCGGTCACGACCACGGCGATCAGGACCAGGGCGTTGCGGGCGACGACGGGAGTGGCGACGGTGATGGGCGGTTTCATGCGGTGACCTTCGGGGGGCGGGGACGGCGCGTCAATGAGGATCGGGCCCGATCGGGCGACCTTCCGCAAAGCTTGATCCGCCAACGCTTTTACGCCGCGAAAGGCTGCGCTAATCCAGACGGATCACTGGAGCTTTCGCGATGTCCGACCTGCCCTCCACCGGCCTGTTCATGGGCCAGTCCAACGACACCGGTTCGGGCGTTCCGGAGATCCTGTTGTGGCAGCGGGCCAACCGGCACGGGGTGATCGCGGGCGCGACCGGCACGGGCAAGACCGTGACCTTGCAGATCCTGGCCCAGGGCTTTTCCGACGCCGGGGTGCCGGTCTTCTGCGCCGATGTGAAGGGCGATCTGTCGGGCATCAGCCAGCCGGGCGCACCGAGCGAGAAGCTGATCGCCCGGGCGGCGGGGATGGGGCTGACGCTCGATCCGAAGGCGGCGCCGACGGTGTTCTGGGACCTGTACGGCCAGAAGGGGCATCCGGTCCGCGCGACCGTCTCGGAGATCGGGCCGCTGCTGATGGCGCGGATGATGGACCTGAACGACGTGCAGGAAGGGGTGCTGACCGTCGCCTTCCACGTGGCGGACAAGGAGGGTCTGCTGCTGCTGGACCTCGACGACCTGCGCTCCATGCTGACCTATGTGGCGGAGAACGCCGCCAAGATCGGCCGCGAGGTGGGCAATGTGGCCCCGGCCTCGATCGCCTCGATCCAGCGCGCCCTGCTGCAGCTGGAACAGGACGGCGGGGACGCCTTCTTCGGCGAGCCGGCGCTGCGCCTGACCGACATGATCCGCACGGGTCTGGATGGGCGGGGTCAGGTCAATGTGCTGGATTCGACGAAGCTGATGAACAGCCCGCGCCTGTATGGCGCCTTCCTGCTGTGGCTGCTGTCGGAGCTGTTCGAACAGCTGCCCGAGGTCGGCGATCCGGAGAAGCCGCGTCTGGTCTTCTTCTTCGACGAGGCCCACCTGCTGTTCAGGGACGCGCCCAAGCCGCTGCTGGAAAAGGTCGAGCAGGTGGTGCGGCTGATCCGGTCCAAGGGTGTGGGGATCTATTTCATCACCCAGAACCCGGCCGATATTCCCGACAGCGTCCTGGCCCAGCTCGGCAACCGGGTGCAGCACGCGCTGCGCGCCTATACCCCGTCCGACCAACGCGGTCTGAAGGCCGCGTCGGAGAGCTTCCGCGTCAATCCGGCCTTCGATACGGCCGAGGCCATTCAGGCGCTGGGCACCGGCGAAGCCCTGGTCTCGGTGCTGGACGAGAAGGGGGCGCCGACGATCACCGCCCGCACCCTGATCCGCCCGCCGGACAGCCGTCTGGGCCCCGCCACCGACGCCGAACGCGCCTCGGTCATGGCCGCCAGCCCCGTCGCCGGGGTCTATGACAAGACGATCGACCGCGAGTCGGCCGAGGAGGTGCTGGCGGCGCGTCATGCGGCCGCCGATCAGGCCGCCGATGCGGAGGAGGCCGCGAAAGCCCAGGCCAAGGCTCAGGCCCAGGCGGACAAGGCGGCGGCCCGGGCCGCGCCGCGTGCGGCTCCTGCGCCACGGGCTCCGGCCGCGCCGCGTCGCTCGACGCGCGAGACGCCGATCGAGGCCATGACCAAGTCGGTGCTGCGCACCGCCGGGTCGACCATCACCCGCGAACTGCTGCGCGGGCTGCTGGGGAGTTTGAAGAAGCGGTGATCCCGTTCGCTCATCCCCGCCTTCGCGGGGATGAGCGGATTTTAGGTTGGGATCAATCCATCAGCTGCTGCGCCAGATAGACGTAATGCCGCGCCCAGCGGCGGGCGTTGGCGACGGGATCGGCGTCGTTGGAGTGACCGCCGGAGGTCTCTTCGTAATAGAGGTGGTCGTAGCCCATGTCGCCGAGACGGGCGGCGAACTTCCGGGCGTGGCCCGGGTGCACGCGGTCGTCGCGGGTGTTGGTGGTGATGTAGACGCGCGGGTAATCGGCGCCTCGACGCAGGTTCTGGTAACCGGAATAGCGGGCGATGAAGGCGGCGTCGGCGGGGACGCGCGGGTCGCCGTATTCGCCGATCCAGGAGGCGCCGGCGGGCAGCTCCCAATAGCGCAGCATGTCGATCAGCGGGCTTTCGATAACCGCGGCGTTGAACAGTTCCGGATGCTGGGTGATCGAGACCGAGGTCAGGACCCCGCCGTTGGACCGGCCATAGATGCCGAGGCGGCGTGGCGAGGTGATGCGGCGCTCTTCCAGATCGCGGGCCACGGCGGCGAAGTCGTCGAAGGCCAGCTGGCGATGCTCACGCAGGGCCGCGTCATGCCAGGCGGGGCCGAACTCGCCGCCGCCGCGGATGTTGGCGATGACGAAGGCGCCGCCGTTCTCGAGCCAGAGCTTGCCCATCTCGGGCTTGTAGGCGGGCGGATAGGCGATGGAGAAGCCGCCGTAGCCGAACATGATCGTCGGCGTGGATCCGTTCATGGGCGCGTCTTTCGGGCGGACCACGAAATAGGGAATCTTCGTCCCGTCGCTGGACGTGGCCTCGAACTGTTCGACGACGTCCTTCGAGGCGTCGAAGCGTGCCGGGGCCGAGCGGATGACGTTGGCCGTCGACTGGTTCAGGTCGGCGAGGGCCAGGGTCGGCGGGGTCAGGAAGCCTTCGAACGAATAGAAGAGGCGGCCCGATTTGCGATCGAACGAGCCCAGATGGACGGCGGCGTTTTCGGCGGCCGGGAGCACCGTCTGGGTCCAGGGGCGGGTGGCGTTGTTGTTGAACGAGACGACGTGGCCGATGACGTTGTCATAGACGGTGGCGACGATCTTCTCGTCCATCACCGCCACCTCCTCGATCGACTGGCGCGGGGTCGGGACCAGGACGATGTCGGCCTCGGTCGACATGAAGATATTGCCGTCGGTCGGCGGGCGAAGGACGTTCAGGCTGACGGCCAGAAGCGAGCCGGCCGAGCGGGCGTTGCCGCGCCGGGTCCAGTCCTGATCCGGCGTGAAGACCAGACGGTTGTCGATCATCCCGTGGATGGTGACCTTTTCCGGCAGGCCCAGCTTGATGGTCTTCGATCCATCGATCAGCCAGGTCTCGGCGCGGAAGGTGTCGAGCGGGCGGGTGACGATGACGGCCTGAAGCTCGCCCGCGCCGTTGCGGAAGGCGCGCGGGCTGACGCCGTAGCCGCCGTCGGTGGCGGCGCCGCGGAAGACCTCGACGGCCTGATCCAGACCCTGACCCCGGCGCAGACCCTTGACGATGAAGGGATAGCCGCTCTCGGTCAGGGTGCCCGGACCGAAGTCGGTGGCGACCAGAAGCGTGTCCTTGTCGAGCCATTCGATGCGGTGCTTGCCCTCGGGCAGGACGAAGCCGCCCTCGACGAAGGTTTTCGTCGTGGTGTCGAACTCGCGGACGACGACGGCGTCCTTGCCGCCGTCCGACAGGGAGATCAGGCAACGGGTCTCATCGGGCGGCAGGCAGTCGGCGCCCTTCCAGACCCAGTCCTTGCCCTCGGTCTTCGACAGGGCGTCGAGGTCGATCAGGGTCTCCCATTCGGGCGTCGCCGAGCGGTAGGACTCGAGCGAGGTGCGCCGCCACAGGCCCTTGGGATTGGTCGCGTCCTGCCAGAAATTGCCGATCCCCTCGCCGAGGAAGGACGGGGCCGCGATCCGGTCGGTGGCCGACAGGATGTCGAAGGCCTGCTGGCGGAAGCCCTCGTAGCGGCGGTCGCCGGTCAGGGCCTTGAGGCTCTTCTCGTTCTCCGAGGCGACGAAGGCCATGGCTTCCGTGCCGTTGACCTCTTCCAGCGCCAGATGCTCGTCGGCGGCCCGGACCCCGGCGGGGGAGAGGTCGCGTGGCATGTGGGGCGGGGTGGAGGAACCGGGGGGAGGAAGATAACTCACTGTGGGCATCGCTTGCCGAGCGCGCATCTCGTCAACCTGCACCATGCCCTCGATGCGTCTTTGTCTTTCAAATGGCGACTCTGACCTGGGCGCAGTCGATTGCGCGATTGCGGCCGATGCCGCCACAGTCGCCAATACGGTCAGAACGAGACTACGCATCAATAACTCCGTCATCCTCAGGTTTGTCCCGAGGACCCATGTTTCCGCGATCCGACCGCCGCCGGTTTCGCACCCCGGTTCCCCGTCACCGACCGCATGTGTCGACCATGGGTCCTCGGGACAAGCCCGAGGATGACGGGATTTAACTCACTGCTGCGCCGGCTGATCCATCAGGCGGCGCGTCAGATAGGTGTATTCCAGCGCGATCCGGCGGGCGGTTTCCAGCAGATTCGCGCCGGCCGCGTGCCCGCCGTCGGTGTTTTCGTAGAAGAGGACCGGATAGCCGAGTTCCTCGAGGCGCGCCGCCGCCTTGCGGGCGTGGCCAGGGTGGACGCGGTCGTCCTTGGTCGAGGTGTGGATGAAGACCTCGGGGTAGTTCATGCCCGCGCGCAGGTTCTGGTACGGCGAATAGGCCTGGATCCAGGCGCGCTCCTCCGGGATGTCGGGATTGCCGTATTCGCCCTGCCAGGAGGCGCCGGCCAGAAGCTTGTTGAAGCGCAGCATGTCGAACAGGGGCACCTGGATGACGGCGGCATTGATCAGGTCCGGACGCTGGGTCAGCATGGCGCCCATGAACAGCCCGCCCTGCGAGCCGCCCATGATGCCGAGCTTGGGCTGGGAGGTGATGTGGCGGGCCTCGAGGTCGAGGGCCACGGCCTGGAAGTCCTCGTGGGCCTTGTGGCGGTTCTCCTGCAGGGCCGCGTCATGCCATTTGGGGCCGAACTCGCCGCCGCCGCGCGTATTGGCCACGACATAGACGCCGCCGCGCTCGAGCCACAGCTTGCCGACGGTCGCCGAATAGCCGGGCAGGAGCGAGCTTTCGAAGCCGCCGTAGCCGTAGAGAAGCGTCGGGTTGGAGCCGTCCATCGGGATGTCCGACTTATGGACCACGAAATAGGGGATCATGGTGCCGTCGGCCGAGCGGGCCTCGAACTGGTCCACCTGCATGCCCGTGGCGTCGAACTTGGCCGGCAGGGACTTGACCACGGCGGTCGCGCCCGAGGCGGCGTCGGCGAGGTAGAGGCTGGAGGGGTTCAGATAGCCGGCGACGGAGACGAACAGGCGGTCGTCGGTCTCGCTGGCCGAGCCGACGCCGACGGTGACGTTGCGCGGCAGGTCCATCCGGCTGTGGCTCCAGTCGGACGGATCATAGACCTCGATCCCGCCCCGGACATTGTCGAACAGGGCGACCACCAGCTTGTTGCGGGTGGCGGTCATGCTTTCGATGGCCTGACGCTCGGTCGGGC
The DNA here is from genome assembly GCF_059422025.1 of Brevundimonas sp. GW821-FHT02A10. Lineage (NCBI taxonomy): Bacteria > Pseudomonadati > Pseudomonadota > Alphaproteobacteria > Caulobacterales > Caulobacteraceae > Brevundimonas > Brevundimonas sp. GW821-FHT02A10. Next base: position 1,135,290 of record NZ_JBWKWC010000001.1, on the reverse strand, counting down.
GGATGACCAGTTTCGCCTCGGCCTTCGGATCGGCCAGCCAGGCGTCGAGGTTCCAGGCGATGACGTCGCCGGTCAGGAAGGTCTGGCCGGACGGGGCGGTCCAGTCCTGTTTGGCGGTGACGACCAGCTGACCCTGGACCAGGGCGTTGATGTCGGACTTGGCGGGCAGGTCGAGTTTGCGCGTCGTGCCGTCGGCGTTCAGCAGATACGTCTCTGACTCGTAGAAGCTGACGCCGCGGTTGATCAGGGTCGCCTTGATGACCCCGTCGGCGTCGCGCAGGGCGAAGCCGCCAACGGAGACGTCGGAGGGCTGGCCGGTAAAGACGGTCTGGGCCTGATCGACCGTCTGGCCGCGCTTCAGCTGCTTGACGATCATCGGATAGCCCGAGGTGGTCAGGGTGCCCGGGCCGAAGTCGCGCGAGATCAGCAGGGTGTCGGCGTCGATCCAGCTGGCGCCGCCCTTGGACTCCGGCAGGGAGAAGCCGCCGTCGACGAAGGTCTTCGAGACGCTGTCGAACTCGCGGACCACGACGGCGTCCTTGCCGCCGTCGGACAGGGAGACGAGGCAGAGGCGCTCGTCCGGCGGCAGGCAGGAGGAGCCCTTGTAGACCCAGTTCTTGCCTTCGGAGGCGGCGAGGGCGTCGAAGTCGAGCACCGTCTCCCACTGCGGGGCGTCGGTGCGGTAGGACTCAAGCGTGGTCTTGCGCCAGACGCCGCGCACGTGTTCGGCGTCCTGCCAGAAATTGGTGATTGTGCCGTCGTGGTTGAAGCCGGGCGCCGGAATGCGGTCCTTCGACTGGACGATGGCCAGGGCCTGCTGATGCAGGGGCTCATAGCGCGGGTCGCCTTGCAGGATGCCCAGCGAGCGTTCGTTGTGGGCGCGGACCCACTCCATGGCCCGGGCGCCGTCGACCTCTTCCAGCCACAGATACGGATCGGTCGCGTCCGAGGTGGCGAAGCCGCCCTCGGGGATCGGCGGGTTGGCCAGGGGCGCGGCGGAGACGGAAGCTGGAGAGGCGGTCGTTTGGGCCATGGCGACGGTGGTCATTCCGGTTGCGGCGAGAAGAACGGCGGCCGAGGCCAGCGAGCGCATCATATGGGGGCTCCTTTGAGGTCGCGGCACCTTAACGGTGGAGCCTGCCCCGGCAAGGCGGCGGAAGTTACGGATTTGTCATGAAGGGCGCGCCGATTGACGCACGCCTCAGTCGCCGTCGTCGGGGATGCAGAGCAGGTTGCCGCAGGCCTTGCAGTGGACGGCGTCGGGGTCGTGCTTCTGCAGACCGCAGGCGTCGCAGGGGTAGCGGACCTTGTGCGGCTTGAGCAGGGCCTGACCCAGGCGCACGAACAGGGTGATGCCGATCAGCATGACGGAGATGGACAGAATCCGCCCCCAGGCGCCGGGCAGGGTGATGTCGCCGAAGCCGGTCGTGGTCAGGGTCGCGATGGTGAAATACAGGGCGTCGAGATAGCCGTTGATGCCGTCGTGGCGGCCCCGGAAGGTGGTGTAGACGAAGCCGGTCACCACGAAGACGAAGGTCACCAGCCCGGCGAGGGCCCGGGTGATCTCCTCGACCCGGGTATCGTCGAACTTGTGGCCGATGGTGCGCCAGAACATGTCGGAGTTGAGCAGGGTCCAGAGCCGGAGGATCCGCAGGAAGCCGAGGTTGACGGCCCAGGCGGGCGCCAGGAGCGAGCCCAGCACCACCAGATCCACCCAGTTGATCGGCCGCCGGAACCAGTCCTTCCAGTCCGAATAGGCGGTGATCCGCGCCGCCAGATCGAGGATCAGCAGGGCGGCGATGCAGTAGTCGACCGTATAGAAGGCGCGGCCATGGGCCTTGAGGATGGGGGCGGCGACGAAGAAGGCGATGATGGCCAGGTCGACCACGATCACCGCCAACCGGAACCGCACCGCCGTCAGGCTGTCGCCGTGATAGAGATAGCGCAGCCGGGCCTTGAGCCGGAGGCCGTGGTGCTTGGCGGGATGGGTCGCGGGTTCGGCCATGAAGCAGCGATAACGCGCGTCGGACGGATACGAAACGCTGCAGGGTTCGCGGCGACGCTTCGAAGGCCTATATGTCACCCGAAATGACCCGTCCCTTCGTCAAGATGAACGGCGCCGGCAACGACTTCGTCGTGGTCAATGCGCTCGACCGGCCCTTCCAGCCGACGACGGAGCAGGTGCGCGCGCTCGGCGACCGGGATACGGGCGAGGGCTTCGACCAGCTGATCGCCATCGAACCCAGTGAGACCGGCGACGCCTTCATGCGGGTGTGGAACAGCGACGGCTCGGCGGTCGAGACCTGCGGCAACGCACTCCGCTGCGTCGGCTGGATGCTGATGCAGGCGTCCGGCGCGGACAGTGTGACCATCGACACCCTGGGCGGACCGGCGACGGCGTCGAAGGCGGGAGATTTCCGCATCACCGTCGACATGGGCGCGCCGCGGCTGGACTGGAAGCAGATCCCGCTGGCGGAGGAGATGGATACGCGCGGCATCGAGCTGCAGATCGGGCCGATCGATGCGCCGGTGCTGCATACGCCGGGCGCGGTCTCCATGGGCAATCCGCACGTCGTCTTCTTCATGGACCACACGCCTGACGACGCCTTCGTGCGCGGTTCGGGGTCGCTGATCGAGCATCATCCGCTGTTTCCGGAGGCCGTGAACGTCGGCTTCGCCCATGTGGAGGCGCGCGACCGCATCCGCTTCCGGGTCTGGGAGCGGGGCGCGGGTCTGACCAAGGCCTGCGGCACCGGCGCCTGCGCGGCGCTCGTCGCCACGGCCCGGCGCGGCCTGACCGATCGCAAGGCCACAGTGGTCATGGACGGCGGCGAGGTGGTCATCGACTGGGACGAGGCGACCGACCATGTCTTCATGACCGGCCCGGTCGAGGTCGAACGGACCGGCGGGCTGCCGTTCTAGCTCTCGCGATTACGCGCCCTGAGCCAGGCCACGAAGGCAGCCAGAGCGGGCGGCGGATGGCGGCGCGAGGGGTAGTAGAGGAAGGGGCCCTCGAACGGCGGCAGCCAGTCCTCGAACAATGACACCAGACGTCCGGCCGCGATGTCCTCGGCCGCCCAGGCCGAGAAGGTAGCGTGAAAGCCGAGGCCGTCGATGGCGGCGCGGGCGGCGAGGATGCGGTCGGTGACGGTCAGGGCGCCTTCCGGATGGATGCGGATGACCCGATCGTCCTTCTCGAACTCCCAGACCACGACGCCGCCGGGCAGTTTCATGCGGATACAGGGCAGGGCGGCCAGTTGCTCGGGGCTGTCGGGCGTTCCGACGCGGGCCAGCAGCGACGGGGCGGCGACGAGGACGAAGCGTTCGGGGCCGCCGAGAGGGACGGCGATCATATCCTTGTCCAGCCGCTCGCCGTAACGGACCCCGGCGTCGAAGCCCGCCCCGATGACATCGGTGAAGCCGTCGTCGACGACCAGCTCCAGCTGGATCCCCGGATGGGCGGCGAGGAAGGGGGCGATCAGCGGGCCGAGGGCGATCTCGGCGGCGCCGGGCGCATTGATGCGCAGGCGGCCGACGGGCTCATCGGACGGCAGGCCGGTAGCGGCCAGCGCCAGATCCAGATCCTCCAGCGCGCCGCCGACGCGGGCGATCAGGGCCTCGCCGGCCTCGGTCGGGGAGACGCTGCGGGTGGTGCGGTTCAGCAGCCGGGTCCCGAGGCCGTCCTCCAGCGCCCGGATGCGTTCACTGAGGCTGGACGGCGACAGGCCATGCTCGGCCGCCGCGCGCCGGAAGCCGCGATGACGGGCCACCGAGACCAGCAGGGCCAGATCGTCGAGCGAAGGCTTCATTGTGCGCAAATCCGGATGGTCGGGATCGGGTTGGCCGGATCATCGCACGATCGCGGACAGTCGGGGAAGTTTCGCGCGCGTCTGCATCCAGACCGGGGGTCGGCGACGACCAGTTCTTGAAAGGCGGATGGGCCGCCGGGAGACCACCGATGATCCGTCGCCGCGCCGTCCTCGCTTTCGCCGTTTCCGCCGGTCTGGCCCTCGGGGCCGGACTGGCCGCGCCCGCATTGGCCGCACCTGCCCAGGCTTCGGCCCAGGCGGTGATCGAGACGCCGATCCCGGGCTTCCCCCATGCGGTGCTCTACAGCCTGCCGGGCGAGGCGCGGCCGGTGGTGGTCATTCTGGCGGGGGCCGACGGCGGCGACGAGGGCGGCAAACGGTTCGGGCCAATCCTCGCGCGGATGGGCTATGCGACCGTCAGCCTGCCCTATTATTCCCCGAACTGGGGCGAGTACGCGCCGCCGCCCCAGTATCCGGACCTGCCCGGCAGCTTCATCGACATCCGCATCGACCAGATCAGCGAACTGCGCGATGCGCTGACGGCTTTTCCGGCGGCTGATGTCGAGCGGTTCGGCCTGTTCGCGGCCTCCAAGGGGTCGGAGTTCGCCCTGATCGCGGCCAGCCGCTATCCGTGGATCGACGCCGTGGTCGCCTATACGCCCAGCGATCTGGTCTGGGAGGGCTGGGGTCTGGAGATGGTCGAGGCCGAGGGGACGCGGTCGTCGTTTTCGTTCGCTGGCGAACCTCTGGCCTTCATGCCCTATCGCGGCTTTGTCGAGGGGCTGATGGCCGGGCCGGGCAAGGCGGATCTGAGGGCCATCCACGAGAACGGCCGCGCCGACCATCCGGAGCGGGAGGCGGCGGCGCGGATTCCGGTCGAACAGTATCCGGGCGCCCTGATGCTGATCGCGGGCGGGCAGGACGCCCAGTGGAACTCGACGCGTCAGGCGTCGGATATCGTCGCGGCGCGCGCGCGGGCGGGGCTGAAGACGGAGGCCCTGATCTATCCGGAGGCGGGCCACGATCTGGTCGGGGGTGACGGCGGCCTGAGGAGCGATCCGCGCAGCGGCGGGACGCCCGAGGCCAATGCGGCGGCGCGTCTGGACGCTTGGCCCCGGATCACGGCCTTCCTGGAAACGAGCCTCAGACCCTGAAGGTTGGGGCCTAGCGGCCGCCCGCGCGGCGCCAGGCGTCTCTGGCGGGGGCCAGCCGGGCGGGGACGAGGCCGCGCAGGGAGGCCTGGTTGCGGCATTTGAGGCCGGTCTCGGCGCCCCTGGACCAGGCCGTGTCGGCCTCGCAGGCGGTGCCGGCGGCGATATCGACCACGATCACGGGCGAGGGCAGGGCCATCTGGCGGTCCAGCCGCAGCTTCATGCCGCTGTTGGAAGTGTCGACGATGACGCAGCCGAGCTCGAAGCCGCCCGCGAGCACCACGCCACGGGCGTGACTGGGCCGGCGCGGCTCGAGGCGGCGGTCTTCCTGCTGGATCGTCATGGGTACTGAACGCTCAACTCTTGATTCAGGTCGCCGAGCCCTCCCGGCGGCGCCTGAAGCCCTACCCTTGGCGAATAGAGGTTACCGTCCGATGTGCGTCGAGGGTTACGACGGCCGCGGCGTCGATCTCGCCGGCCAGCATGGATCGGGTAATCCGCTCGAAGCTCTGGACGAAGCTGGCGATACGGGCGCGGTCGGGGGCAGGCAGGGCGTCGGGTTCAAGGCCCAGCAGTTCGGCCTCCTGCTGGCAACGCCAGTCGACCACGATCTCGAACGATGGGGCGGCGAGAAACAGGATGGCGTCGAAGGCGGCGAAGGCGCGGGCGTAGTCGCCTGCCAATGCATCATTGACCAGCCGCCGCCAGCGGCCGTCAGGGTCGCGGTCGCGCTCCAGATCATTGATGGATTCGACGAGGTCGGCCTCGGACTGGGGCCTGGCTCCGAGGCACCAGCCGTCGATCAGGATCACAGAGGGGCGGCCGATGAAGCGGGGCCATTGCTCAGGCGGAAGGCGGTCGTCGGCGCGCTTGTCGAAGGCGGGAAGGGGCGTCTGTGTGTCGGGACAGGCGGCCCGAAGTGCGGCGACGGTCGTGGCCAGAAGGTCGAGGTCGTGGGTCAGGGGCGGTCCGCGGGTCTCCAGCAGCGGGTGGAGGTCGCGGGCGAGGGCCTGACGTTCGGCCTTCGTCCGGTAGACGTCGTCGAGCGACATCTGGACGCCGTTCAGCGACGTGGCGAGGCTACGGGCGAGGGTAGTCTTGCCGGAGCCCTGCGCGCCCGCGATGCCGATCAATGGCGTATGGCCCCCTTCTTCCGATATGGGGCGGCTGTGGGCCGTGACGAGGTCCCGGGCGACTTGCGTCAGCCGGGGGTCGATCACCTAGTGCTGGCTTTCTGGCAGGCGGACGACGAGGCCGTCGAGCGCATCGGAGACGCGGATCTGGCAGGACAGGCGCGAGTTCGGTTCGACGTTGTCGGCGAAGTCCAGCATCGACTCCTCCATGGCGCTGGCCTTGCCGGCCTCCTGCAGCCAGTCGGGATCGACATAGACGTGGCAGGTGGCGCAGGCGCAGGCGCCGCCGCAGTCGGCGTCGATGCCCGGGACGTTGTTGCGGATCGCGCCTTCCATGACGGAGAGGCCGTTCTTGACCTCCACGGTCTGCTCGCCGCCGTCGTGCTGGATGTAGGTGATCTTGGCCATGAGGGCCTCTTAGCAAGGGTGGGGAGAGAGGCAAAGCGCCCGGAACAGAGCTCAGGCCGCGACATAGACCCAGGCCTCGATTCCCGAGGTGAGGCGGACGCGGATGCGGCGGTAGAGGTCGCCTTCGTAGAGGTCTGCGGCGACGAGGTCAGTTTCGCTGATTTCGAAGACCAGGCCGTCCACGGAAGCCGGGGCAGGGCCGCCGGGGATCAGGACGGGATAGACGTCGGCGCCGTCGCTGAGGGTCGAACAGGTGAAGCCGTCGAGGCGGTCGGGCGTGCCGGTCAGCCGGCGTCCGAAATGCTCGATCTGGATCGCGGGGTCCTGCAGCGTGCCATAGGCGAAGAGCAGGACCCCGGTCATTCCGGTTGGCTTAGGCGGCCGTCTTTTTGCGGTTCGGGGCCACCATCAGCTTCTTGGTCTCGGCGATGGCCTTGGCCGGGTTCAGGCCCTTGGGGCAGACCTGGGCGCAGTTCATGATGGTGTGGCAGCGGTAGAGCTTGAACGGATCCTCGAGGTCGTCGAGGCGGCTCTGGGTCGCGTCGTCGCGGCTGTCGGAGATCCAGCGATAGGACTGCAGCAGGGCTGCGGGGCCGAGGTATTCGCCGGCGTTCCACCAGTAGCTGGGGCAGGACGTCGAGCAGCAGGCGCACAGGATGCACTCGTACAGGCCGTCCAGCTTGGCGCGGTCGGCCGGCGACTGCAGCCGTTCGGTGGTCGGATCGGGCTCGTCCGACTGGAGGTAGGGCTTGATCGAGTCGTACTGGGCATAGAACAGCGTCAGGTCCGTCACCAGGTCCTTGACCACCGGCTGGTGGGGCAGGGGCGAGATGGCGATGGTCGAGGACGAGCATTCGTCCCAGCCCTTGGTGCAGGCCAGGGTGTTGCGCCCGTCGATGTTCATCGAGCAGGAGCCGCAGATGCCCTCGCGGCACGACCGGCGGAACGACAGGGTCGGGTCGATCTCGTTCTTGATGTGGATCAGGGCGTCCAGCAGCATCGGGCCGTGGTCGTCCGACGACACCTGGTACTCGTCCCAGCTGGGGTTCTCGTCGAGGTTCGGGTCGTAGCGATAGACCTTGTAGGTCTTGACGTTCTTCGCGCCAGGAGCGGCCTTGTAGACCTTGCCCTTTTTGGGACGCGAGCCGATCGGGAGGGTGAATTCAGCCATCTCAGTAAACCCTCGCCTTGGGTTTGATGTACTCGATCTCGTCGGACATCGTGTAGGTGTGGACCGGGCGGTAGTCGATCTTGACCGGCTCGCCGGTGACCTTCCAGGCCAGGGTGTGCTTCATCCATTCGTCGTCGTGACGGTCGGGGAAGTCCTCGCGGGCGTGGGCGCCGCGGCTTTCCTCGCGGTTGGCCGCACCCTCGATGGTCACGAGCGCCAGGTCGATCAGGTTGTCGTATTCCAGGGTCTCGACCAGATCCGTGTTCCAGATCAGGCCGCGATCGGTGGTCTTGATGTCGGCCGAGCGGGCGTGGATGTCGCGGATCTTGGCGACGCCCTCGTCCAGGGTCTTGCCGGTGCGGAACACGGCGGCGTCCGACTGCATGGCGGCCTGCATCTCGGCGCGCAGGTGAGCGGTCGAGGTCGAGCCGTTGGCGTTGCGGAAGCGCTCGAGGCGGGCGAGGTGCGGGGCGGTGGCTTCCGGCGGAGCGGCCGGGACCGGGGCGGCCTTGTCGACGATCTCGCCGGCGCGCAGGCCCGCGGCGCGGCCGAAGACGACCAGGTCGGTCAGGCTGTTCGAACCCAGACGGTTGGCGCCGTGGACCGAGACGCAGGCCGCCTCGCCGACGGCCATCAGACCCTTGACCACGGTGTCGGCATTGTCGCCGACCTTGGTCAGGACCTCGCCGTGATAGTTCGTGGGGATGCCGCCCATATTGTAGTGGACGGTCGGGATGACCGGGATCGGCTCCTTGGTCACATCGACGCCGGCGAAGATCTTGGCGCTCTCCGAAATGCCGGGCAGGCGCTCGTGCAGGATCTTGGGGTCGAGGTGGTCGAGGTGAAGGTGGATGTGGTCCTTCTTGGGGCCGACGCCGCGGCCTTCGCGGATCTCCATGGTCATGGAGCGGGAGACGACGTCGCGCGAGGCCAGGTCCTTGGCCGAGGGGGCGTAGCGCTCCATGAAGCGCTCACCCTCGGAGTTGGTCAGATAGCCGCCTTCGCCGCGCGCGCCCTCGGTGATCAGACAGCCCGAGCCATAGATGCCGGTCGGGTGGAACTGCACGAACTCCATGTCCTGCAGGGGCAGGCCGGCGCGCAGGACCATGGCGTTGCCGTCGCCGGTGCAGGTGTGGGCCGAGGTGGCCGAGAAATAGGCGCGGCCGTAGCCGCCGGTGGCCAGGATCACGAGCTTGGCGCGGAACTGGTGCAGGGTGCCGTCGTCCAGCTTCCAGGCGGTGACGCCGGTGCAGACGCCGTCCTGCATGATCAGGTCCAGGGCGAAGTATTCGATGAAGAACTTCACCTCGCGGCGGACCGACTGGCCGTAGAGGGTGTGCAGGATGGCGTGGCCGGTGCGGTCGGCGGCGGCGCAGGTGCGCTGGACCGGGCCTTCGCCGTAGTTGCGCGTCATGCCGCCGAAGGCGCGCTGATAGATCTTGCCCTCGTCGGTGCGCGAGAAGGGCACGCCCCAGTGCTCGAGCTCATAGACGGCCTTGGGGGCCTCGCGGACCAGATATTCGATGGCGTCCTGGTCGCCCAGCCAGTCCGACCCCTTGACGGTGTCGTACATGTGCCATTTCCACGAATCCTCGCCCATGTTGCCGAGCGAGGCGGAAATACCGCCCTGGGCCGCGACCGTGTGCGAACGGGTCGGGAAGACCTTGGTGACGCAGGCGACCTTCAGGCCCTGCTGGGCGGCGCCGAGGGCGGCGCGGAGGCCGGAGCCCCCGGCGCCGACGACGACGACGTCGTATTCATGATCGACGAATTTCAGATCAGCCATGCGATCAGGCTCCGAACCCGGCGGGAAGCGGGGCCGAGCCCAGCGCCAGACGCACGATGAAGAAGACGCCGGCCGCGGCCAGCACGAAGAAGACCAGGTTGAGCAGGCCGACCAGCAGCCCCTTGGTCCCGGGCTTGTGGATGTAGTCCTCGACGATGACCTTCCAGGCCAGGGCGGCGAAGAGGAAGAAGATCAGGGTCGTGGCGATGGCCAGACCGGCGTTCAGCTTGCTGGCGAACCAGGCGACGACGGTGTCGTAGCTCGCGCCTGTCAGGGTGAAGGCGGTCGAGGCGACCCAGACGCCCAGCGGCATCAGGGCGGCGAGGCAGACCTTTTCCAGGGTCCATTCGCCGGCGCCGTGACGCTCGGAGATCTTGACCCCGTTCCTGAACTTTGCGGGATGACTCACAGCGAGATCCTTCCGGTGGCGAACAGGATGGCGAAGAACACGATCGCCAGCGGGATCGGGCCCCAGACGGCGATGTTGGACAGCAGGTTGGCCGGCTTCAGCGTCAGGGCCGCGCCCGTGTCGTTGATCAGGTGGCGGGCGCCGTTCAGCAGGAAGGAGAACAGCACCACCGTCAGGCCGAAGCCGACGAACAGGCCCAGCGGCGTGGCGAGGCAGGCGCCGATACAGGCGAAGGCGTCCGGTCCGAAGGCGACGGCGGCGAGCCAGCCGACCACGAGGAGGGCGGCGACGCTCATCGCGCCGATGGTCACCCGGAACAGGATGGAGGCCGCCATGGTCACGTGCCAGCGCCAGACCTGGAGGTGGGGGGACATGGGCCGGGGGCGGCCGTTCGGCTGGATGACGTACCGGTCGTCCTGACCGGTCGAGTCGGGGGTGTTCGACATGCGAATGGTTCTCAAAACCCTGTGAATTCAGGCTTTCACCGTTTGTGGGAGTGGCTTTAGGACCCCCCGTCCGGGGGTGTCAACGCGAGCGGCGCCGCACTGCGGCAAGAAAAAGTGCGACGCCTTGTCCTTTGGGTGGAACGGATCACGTTTTCGCGTGTTGCCGCTTCCACGCTAGCCATGTGCGCCTTCGATCCGCATCGTAGGGCTATGCTGTTGCTTACCCTCATGATCAGTCTCTCGGGTTCCGGCCTTTCTGGCCAGGAAACGGCCTATGGCCAGGCCGGCTCGCCGGAAATCTACGCCGCTCCCGTCATTCGCCCCTATGAACCGCCGTCCGATTTCGGGCGTCAGGTCGAGGAAGGTGACGTCGGTCGCCCGATCCGCAGTCGCCCGATCACGGGACCGGTGGCGGTCGAGGCCTATGTGGGAAACTACGAACAAAACCGCTCGAGCGGCGAGGTCGCCTATGTGGCGGCGGTCAACCGGGCCCGCGCTTCGGCGGACGCCCGGATGGGGTCGCTGGACGGGGTCTGGACGGCGGTCGGCGCCGACGGCAAGCCGGTGCTGGACCTGGTCCTGTCGGATCGCGGGCCGTCGAAGCCGGTCGAGGGCGCCCTGAGCCTGAACGACCCGACCCGCTCGACGGCGCCGGTGGACAGTGTCAGCCGGGACGGGGACCAGACGGTCATCGAGGCGTCGGTCAACGGCCGCCCGGTCAGGCTGCGCCTTCAGCCGGCGGCCCAGGGCTGGACCGGAACCCTGAGCGGTCCGGGCCGCGATCAGGCCATCTCCCTGGTCCATCCGGGCTGATGCGCCCCAGCCTTGGGGCCAAGCGTTGCGGTAACCACGTTACGCCCTCAGGTTGAGTGACCTAACTTTGGTTATAACCTGCGGATTTAAAAGCAGTTCTTAAGGCGCGGGCAAGGACGTTGGAGCATCCTGCGTCCATGACCAGCCTCGATCTGAAACTCTCCCATCTGACCGTGTCGCGCCTGCTCGACGGGGCGGAACGCGTCGCCATCCTGGTGCTCTACATCATGCTGGTGCACCGGTTCTTCGGCGATCTGGCCAACAAGCCGGCCAATCTGCTGTTCATCCTCTCGGAGGGTGTGATCGCGGTCATGGTGCTGTTGCGCCGGGGCACCGAAGCCATCAGCCTGCGGCCTGTCGACTGGCTGACCGGGGTCATGGGGACCGCCCTGCCGATGCTGTACCAGCCCACGGGCGGCGGCTGGGCCGGCGGCGCGATGCTGATGGCCGCGGGCCTGCTGATCAGCCTGGGCGCCAAGCTGTCGCTGCGCCGCAGCTTCGGCGTCGTTGCCGCCAACCGGGGGGTGAAACGTTCGGGCCTCTACGCCGCCGTCCGCCACCCGATGTATCTGGGCTACTTCATCACCTATCTCGGCGCCTTCGCGCTGAACCCGAGCAGCTGGAACGCGGTGCTGCTGTCGGTCTGGCTGGTGTTCCAGGTCCTGCGCATCTTCGCCGAGGAGCGCATCCTGATGCAGGACCCGGCGTACCAGGAACACGCCGCCAAGGTGAAGTTCCGTCTGGTGCCGGGGATTTGGTAGGGCGCTAACGCTCGCCCCGGATCAGGTCCGGGGCGCGCTGCATAAGCGCGAAGCAACTCCTTCGAGCAGGCTAGCCATCCCCGATCCGCCACACTAGATGTGGCGAATGACCGATCCTGTTGTCCGCCCCGTCGCTCGCCCCGTCGTTCGCCAACATCCCGCATACCGGGACGACATCGGCGATCTGGTGACCCGTCGTCCGGTGCCCGGACCGGGGCTGGACCAGATGGATCCCTTTCTGTTCCTGAACCACCACGGGCCCCAGACCTATCCGCCCAACAACCGGGGCCTGCCGTTCGGGCCGCACCCGCACCGGGGCTTCGAGACCGTCACCTTCATCCTGGACGGTGAGCTGGCGCACAACGATTCCGCCGGCGGCGAAAGCATCATCAAGGCGGGCGGCATCCAGTGGATGACCGCGGGCTCGGGTCTGATCCACGCCGAACTGTCGCCCGCCGCCTTCAAGCGCGAGGGCGGGCCGATGGAAATCCTGCAGCTCTGGGTCAATCTGCCGTCGCGGCTGAAGATGACGAAGCCGGACTATGTCGGGCTGCAGGCCGGGGACATTCCGAGCTTCACCACCGACGAGGGTCGGGTCACGGTCGAGCCGGTCTCGGGCGTGTGGGGCGAGGTGAAAGCCCCGATCCAGTCGCTGATCGACATCCAGTTGGCGGTGCTGAAGTTCAAGACCGGCGGCGTGTTCGAGGCGCCGGTGGCGCGGGGTCGCACGGTCTTCCTCTATGTCGTGGCCGGTGATGTCGCGGTGGGTGGGACGCCGGTCTCGCCGTGGAATCTGATCGCGCTGGGCGACGGCGATGCGGTGCGGATCGAGGCGACGACGGATGCGGTGGTCCTGCTGGGCCATGCCGAACCGATCGGCGAGCCGGTCGCCAGCCATGGTCCGTTCGTCATGAACACCCGCGAAGAGATCCTCCAGGCCATCACCGACTACAACGCCGGCAAGTTCGGGCCTCCGCCGAGGGTCTAGGGCAGGGGTTCAGGCCTGCATCTGCAGCAGCGCGGTCTCCGCCGAAGGCTCCAGCGGGATTTCGAACCAGAAGGTCGAGCCCTGGCCCGGCGTGCTGTCCACCCCGATCCGGCCGCCCATCATGACCACCAGCCGGCGCGAGATGGCCAGGCCCAGGCCGGTGCCGCCATAGAGGCGGGTGGTCGAGCTGTCGGCCTGGGTGAAGCGGTCGAACAGTCGCTCGACCGCCTCGGGCGAGACGCCGATGCCGGTGTCGGTCACCGCGACCCGCAGGTCCTGACTGACCCGTTCCAGCGTCAGGCCGATGCGGCCTGTCTCGGTGAACTTTATGGCGTTGGAGAGGAAGTTGAGCAGCACCTGACGCACCCGGCCCTCGTCGGCGACCATGGCGCGGGGCAGGAGCTCGGCGATGTGGAGATCGAGGTCGAGGCCTTTTTCGCGGCACTGTTCGGCGATCATGGCCACGGCGCCCTCGGCCATCAGCCGGGGATCAAACGGGGCGGGGTCCAGCTCGAAGGCGTCGGCCTCCAGCCGGGAATAGTCGAGCACATCGTTGATCACCCCCAGAAGGGCGTTGGAGGCGGCCGAGATGCGGGTGGCGTAGTGCCGCTCCTTGTCCGTCAGGGTCGGGCTGGACTGCAGGAAGGCGGAAAAGCCGATGATCGAGGTCAGGGGGGTGCGGATCTCGTGGCTGGTATTGGCCAGGAAGTCAGACTTGGCGCGGGTCGCAGCCTCGGCGGCGTCGCGGGCCTCGATCAGGGACGCCTGGGCCTGGACCGTCTCGGTGATGTCCTGGAAGACGCCGAACAGGCGCACGGGCTTGCCTTCGGCGTCCATCTCGCAGCGGGCCTTGGAACGGGTGGTGCGCTCCTCCCCGTCGGCGCGGGTGATGCGCAGGGTGGCGTCATAGCCCGTGCCGGTCCTCAGCGCCCGGTCGACCAGGGCGCGCACCACGGCGGCGTCCTCGGGATTATAGGCGCCGATGGCCGAATGCAGGGTGGGATCGACCGACCCGGGCTGGAGCCCGTGGATACGATAGACCTCGTCGGACCAGGTCACCTGACCCGTCGTCACATCGACGCTGAAGTGACCGACCCCGGCCATGGACTCGGCCAGCTCAAGCGTCTCGCGCTTGGCCGAGGCGGCGCGTTCGTCGCGTTCGAGCTCATAGAGGTCGCCGGCCATGACCGCGAACCGGCGCAAATGCCCGATCTCGGCCGGGGTCAGGGGCGCGCGCGGTTTGAAGTCCATCACGCCGAAGGAGCCGACGGCCTTGCCCGACCGGTCGGAGACCGTGGCCCCGGCGTAGAAGCGCAGACCCTTGTCGCCCTTGACCAGATCGAGATCCCTGACGCGCGGATCGGTCAGGCCGTCCTCGATCAGCAGCAGGGCGCCGGGTCCCTCGGCGATCAGGATCCGGGTAGGGCTGAAAGGGACCGGGCCGGCGTCGCCGAAACCGGGCAGGCCGATCAGGGTGCGTTGGGCGATGCGGTCGTCGACGAAGATCGAGCACAGGCCGACCGGCGCCGAAAACAGGGCGCACGCCGTCCGGACCAGACGGCCCATGGCGCTGTCATCACCGGCTGCGGGTTCGAAGATACTTTGGGGCACGGCCTGAACCTGACACTCAATCGTAAAATCTAGGTCAGGTGGAACGCTGAGCGGCTACTAACTTTGGTTATAAGGCCACGCTTTCACAGCCCGGCCGCGAAACCCGCCAATTCGGCCAGACGGGCCGCGCCGAGAGACTCGCGGCCGTCGCGGCCCCAGATCGGGTCGGGCCACAGGGGGTCGTCGCGGCGGCGGCCGACGACGTGGACGTGCAACTGGGCGGTGACATTGCCGAGCGCGGCGGTGTTCACCTTGTGCACCTCCAGATCCATGGCCTGAGCCAGACGGCGCACGATCTCTCCGGCCCGGATCATCTCGGCCATCAGGACGGGGCGGTCGGCGGGGGCAAGGTCGTCCAGCTCCGAGGCGTTGGCGACGCGCGGGATCAGCACCAGCCAGGGAAAGCGGGCGTCGTCCATGAGCCGCACGTCGCACAAGGGCCAGGCGGCGACGGCCGTGGAGTTGGCGATCAGGCGGGGGTCGGTCTCGAAAGTGGTCATGGCGTCATCCTAGTGCGCCCGAACAAATTCGGCAGGGGCTTAATCGGCCTGCAAGGACGATCGGTCACACTGGCGGGATGACGCTGAAGGACCTGCTTATCCTGATCGGTTTCGGCGCGGCCTTCATCGTGCTGGAGCGGCTGATCCCGCGCGACCGGTCGCAACCCATCCTGCGCCCCGGCTGGCAGACCGACGTGCTGCACGCCTTTGTCGGCGGCTGGATGATCAGCGTGGGGGTCATCCTGATGGGCATCGTCCTGAGCCTTCTGGCGGTGCATGCGGTTCCGCATTCGATCGCCGCCACGATCCGCAGCCAGCCCGACTGGCTGGAGTTCATCGAAATCCTGCTGCTGGCCGATCTGGGAATCTACTGGATCCATCGGGCGTCGCATGCCGCGCCCGTCCTGTGGCGCTTCCACGCGGTGCATCACTCCAGCGAGCATCTGGACTGGGCCGCGGCGCACCGGGTGCACCCCATCGAACAGGTGCTGTTCTCCACCGCCGCCGTCGGCCCGGCGGTGCTGCTGGGCTTCTCGCCGGGGCCGCTGACCGTCTTCGGCCTGCTCTATCACGCCCACGCCCTGCTGCTGCACGCCAATGTCCGTCTGGACTTCGGGCCGCTGAAGCACGTCATCGGCTCGCCGGCCTTCCACCACTGGCACCATGCGGACCAGCGCGAGGCCTATGACCGCAATTTCGCGGCCCTGTTTTCCGCCTACGACCATCTGTTCGGCAGCTTCCGCCTGCCGAAGGGGCGTTTGCCCGAGCGCTATGGCGTCGAGGACCCGGTGCCGAAGGACTTTGTCGGCCAGCTGGCGCATCCGTTCCGGAGTGCGGGCGACGACGCGCGCGCCGCGCCCGCCCCCGAAGCGGCGGCTCAGTTCAACCCGTAGACCACGCAGGCGCTGTCGGTGAGGGTCTGGAGCGGCGGCTGCAGGGCCAGGCGCGCGGCCTCGATGGCGTCCTCTCCCGGGGCCTGACCGGGAGGCGGCGGCGGCGGTGGGGGCGGCGCGGGCGGAGGTGGCGGCGCCTCGGCGAACATGCCCGCGTCCACCGTCGTGGCCTGACCACCGCCGGAGCCGTAGGAGGGCCAGCCGGCGAGGACGTCGGTCTGGCAGGCGCGGCCCGTGGGGTCGATGACCCGGACCGAGCCGAGCGTGGCCCCGGCGTTGGACGCGGCGGCCTGGGCCCGGGCGCGGGCGTCCTTCATGGCCTCGGCGGCCAGACGGGTCTTCCAGGCGTTCTCGGGCTCGAGATAGAAGCTGACCCTGCTGATCGAGGTCGGCTGGGTCGCCACCACCGTCGCATAGACCCGCTCCAGCGCAGAGATGTCGCGAACATTCACGCTGACGGTGGCTTCGGTCTGGTAGCGGACGATCTTGTCGGGCCGGACGTTGTCGCGCATCACCCCGGCCTCGTCGCGGTATTGCTCATAGACCGGCCGGGTGGTGAGGCCCGTCTCGATGCGCACCTTGTCGACGCCGTAGCCGGCCAGCTGCTGGCTCAGGGCCCGCACCAGGTCGGCGGCCTTTCGTGAGGCTTCCGCCGCGCTGCGGTCCAGCGCCGTGAAACTGGCGCCGAAATTGGCGCGGTTGGCCGGGATCTCGACGCGGACGCTGCCGATGGAGGCGATGACCGGGTCGCGCATCCACCAGGGGGCCGGGACATATTGCTGGCCGATGGTCGCGGGCGGCGTCTGGGCCAGGGCGGGAGCGACGGCGCCGGAAAGGGCGGCGAGGATCAGGGCGGCGGGCAGGGCGGCGGCGGCTGGACGCATCAGTTTCACTCCCGTTTTGCGAGCACCCTCGCAGCCGCCGTGAAGCGCGTAAACCCCGACGCTTGCCGAGGCCCGTCCACAGGTCTAGACCGCCGCCCAAAGATTTCCTCCCTCACTCGCAACCCCGGCCTCAAGTCGCGCTCAGCGCATCGGGCCACGCAAAACGGAGACGACCCTATGGCTCGTGCAAAGATCGCCCTTATCGGCGCCGGCATGATCGGCGGCACCCTGGCCCATGTGGCCGCGCGCGAAGCGCTGGGCGACGTCATCCTGTTCGACATCGCCGAGGGCACCCCCCAGGGCAAGGCTCTGGACATCGCCGAAGCCACCGCCGTGTTCGGCTCGTCGGTCTCACTCAAGGGCGCCAACGCCTATGAGGACATCGCGGGCGCCGACGTCTGCATCGTCACTGCCGGCGTGCCCCGCAAGGACGGCATGAGCCGCGACGATCTGGTCTCCATCAACCTGAAGGTCATGAAGGCCGTCGGCGAGGGCATCAAGGCCCACGCCCCGAACGCCTTCGTCATCTGCATCACCAACCCGCTCGACGCCATGGTCTGGGCCCTGCAGAAATTCTCGGGCCTGCCCAAGGAGAAGGTCGTCGGCATGGCCGGCGTGCTGGACTCGGCCCGCTTCGCCTACTTCCTGTCGGAAAAGACCGGCGTCTCGGTGCAGGACATCCACGCCTGGACCCTGGGCGGTCACGGCGACGACATGGTCCCGATGGTGCGTCACTCGACCGTCGGCGGTCTGCCCCTGCCTGACGCCGTCGCCGCCGGCTTCCTGTCGCAAGCCGATCTGGACGCCATCGTCACCCGCACCCGCAAGGGCGGCGGCGAGATCGTCGCCCTGCTGAAGACCGGTTCGGCCTTCTACGCCCCGGCGGAATCGGCCATCGCCATGGCCAAGTCCTACCTGCTGGACCAGAAGCGCGTCCTGCCCTGCGCCGTCTGGCTGTCGGGCGAATACGGCCTGTCGGACCTCTACGTCGGCGTGCCGGCCCTGATCGGCGCCGGCGGCGTCGAGAAGGTCGTCGAGTTCACGACCAACGACGAAGAGAAGGCGATGTTCGAGAAGTCGGTCGCCTCGGTCCAGGGCCTGATCCAGTCCTGCAAGGATCTGGATCCGTCGCTGGCTTGACGCCAGCGAGGCGCTAACGCGCGCGACGCGGTCGCGCGCTGCTTGAGCGCCGAAGAGTGAATGGAAAGGGCCGCAGCATCTGCTGCGGCCCTTTTTCTTTGCCTACTGCGCAGGCGCTGCGGCCGGGGCTGCAGCCGCCGCGCCGGTGGTCAGGCGGGCGAACTGGGGCAGGAGGCTGCGCCAGATCGACAGGTGGTCGGCCAGCTGTTCGGGGCCGCCGGCGTTCAGCAGAACGTCGTACTGGACCACCGCCGAGGGCAGGCCCGTGCCTTGGGGCGCCTCATAGATGGCCTTGAGGAAGCGGCGCTCGCGGTTCCAGCCGTTGATCATATCCGGCGTGATGACGGCGTTGGACACGCCGGTGGTGAACTGGACGTCCGAGCACAGGCCGTTGTCGCACGACTGGAAGAACAGCAGCCAGGCCAGGCCGTCGGCGTCGACACGGACATACTGGCGGCCCTGATCCTCCTGGATGGCGCCCGCCGTGGCGCCCTGGGCGGCGAGCCAGGCGATCACCGCCGCGGGGGAGACGCCGAGCGCCGCCGGCTGCGCAGCCGGCTGCGGGGCCGCCGGAGCCGCCACAGGGCGGGCAGGGGCCGTCTGGCTGACGGGCGTGACGGAGAGGGCGAGGGCCGACAGGGCGGCGGCGAAAACAGTCATCGGGAAACCTCCAGCTTCGGCCCCAGCCTAACAGCCATTACGGCGAAGTTGTGGGCGTGGACACTCAGGCGTGTTCGGCCCGCTCCAGCCACGAGGCGCTCGACATTTCGCGCAGACGAGAGACCGTGCGCTCGAACTCGAAAGCGCCGTCACCGGCCGGATAGAGGGCCTCGGGCTGATCTTCGGCGCGGACCACCAGCCGGGTCCCCGCCTCATAGAGAGCGTCGATCAGGGTCACGAGCCGCTTCGCCTCATGGCGCCGGTCGGGGCTGAGGATGGGCACGGAATCGAGGAACAGGGTGTGGAAGCGCGCCGCGATGGCCAGATAGTCCTGCGGCCCCAGCGGCCGGGCGCAGAGCTCGTCGAAGGTGGCGCGGGCCAGACTGCCGGCGGTGCGTTCGATGACCACGTCGCGGCCCAGCACCTGAAGATGGGCGGCCTCTTCCGGCTCGCCGCCGCGCAGATCGGTCCAGAGGGCCTCGAAGGCCGCGCCCGACTTGCCGTCCGCATCGCCGACAAACCAGACCGGCGAGCCCATCAGCCGGTTCAGTCGCCAGTCGCGGGCGCCGTCGATCTCGATGACCACGCAGCGTGTTTTGATCTCGTCGATGAAGGGGGTGAAGAGCTGGCGGTTGATGCCGTTTTTGTAGAGTTCGTCGGGTGCGCGGTTGGAGGTGACGGCCAGAACCACCTTCCTCTCGAACAGGGCGTCGAACAGCCGGCCCAGGATCATGGCGTCGGCGATGTCGGTGACCTGAAGCTCGTCGAAACAGAGCAGCCGGGCCTCCGAGGCGATCAGGGCCGCGATCGGCTCGATGGGGTCGTCGCCCTTGTGGGTCCCGAAGACGGCCTGACGCTGCTTCTTGTCGCCCTCGCGCCACTGGCGGACCAGGTCGTGGATGCGGGCCATGAAGGCGTGAAAGTGGGCGCGCAGCTTCTTCGGCTCGGGCGTGGCGGAGACGAACAGGTCCATCAGCATGGACTTGCCCCGCCCCGGAGGCCCCCAGATGTAGAGGCCGCGGACCTCGGGATGGCCGCCGAACAGACCCTTTCTGGAGAGATCCTTCTCCAGCCGCTCCATGGCCTTGATCAGCGGCGCCTGGGCCGGATCGGGCGCGATCACCCCCTCTTCGACGCGGATGTCATAGGCGGAGCGGATGCGGGAGGTCATGGCGCTTCAGTTAGGCGACGGGGGCGTGGCTGTGAAGCTGACGTCTGGCGTCGGGCGAACGGCCCGCCTAGGTTGGCGTGGCTGTTCTACGGGGGGTGGAATGTTTCAAGCGTTGATTCTCGCGGTCTCGTTGTTGGGGCCGCAGGCGGGGGATGCTGTCCTGCTGCCGGTCCAGCACGACCGGGCCTATGCGATTGAGACCCGTATCCACCGCTGGCGCCGGACCGGCGACGATCCGGCCGTGACCGCCGACCAGCACCTGAGAGTGGAGGTTCAGCCGGTTCCGGACGGCTTCAAGACCCTGTGGCGCGATCTGGCCGCGCCAGACCGCACCGCCATGGCGGTCCAGACCAACGAACGACTGGTCCCGCTGGTTCTGAGCAATCTGGATGCGGCCTGGGCCGAGCGCGGGCTGGCGCTGGTCAGGATGAGTTCGAACAATTCCGTGGCGGCGCAAGAGATGTTCGAGGCCATGCCGGACAATGCGCGCCAGGCCATGCTGTTCAAGGACGCCATCCTGATCGCCTCTGTCCAGGGACTGGGGCAGGCGGTGGGGGAGCCCTTTGTACAACGCCTGCCCGGCCAGAGGGTGGGCGACAGCCCGTCGATGGACATCGTGTCGACAGTGACCCTGGACTCCGTCGATCGCGCCACGGGCAAGGCGGTGATCACCTGGACCACGGCGCTGGATCCCAAGACCGTCGCCGACGCCCTGCCCGCCGCCGTCAGGGCGGTGCTGGGTCTCTCGGAGGAGGAAGCCGCGAAGATGGAGGGGTTCGACGCCATGCTCTCCTCCGCCAGGATGCAGAACGGCCGGAACTGCCGCTACGACGTCGACATGGCTTCCGGCCTTGCCGAGACGGTCGTCTGCACGGAGCTGCAGGATATCGACATCGGGGGCCAGCGGATGAAGACCGAGGGGCGTATGGAGGCGACGCAACGCCTGATGCCCTGAAGCGTCAGGGTCTAAACATAAGCGTAGCCGATGCCTTTGGCGTGCGAACTGGGGCAAATCCTTGCGCTCCCGCAGCGGAAAGCGATTGCTTCGCGCGTGCGAAAGCTTACATGCGTGCCCCTGCCGCAAGAACCCTTGCGGCAGGCCTTGCCTATTCATGCACCAATCGCGCTCAAGCAGCGAGGGACCGCGTCCCGAGCGTTAGCGCGTCCGAAGGACCAAATATCATGGGCTATCGCGTCGCCGTCGTAGGCGCCACCGGCAATGTCGGCCGGGAAATGATGACCATCCTCGAGGAACTGAACTTCCCCGTGGACGAAATTCACGCGATCGCCAGCCGAAAATCCAAAGGCGTGGAGGTCTCGTTCGGCGACCGCACCCTGAAGTGCCAGGATCTGGAACAGTTCGACTTTTCCACCGTCGACGTCGTGCTGATGTCGGCCGGCGGGACGGTGTCGAAGGAATGGTCCGAGAAGATCGGCAAGGCCGGTCCGATCGTGATCGACAACTCCTCGGTCTTCCGCATGGACAAGGACGTGCCCCTGATCGTGCCGGAAGTGAACCCGGACGCGGTCAAGGACATCCGCAAGAACATCATCGCCAACCCGAACTGCTCGACCGCCCAGCTGGTCGTGGCGCTCAAGCCCCTGCATGACGCGGCCAAGATCAAGCGCGTCGTGGTCTCGACCTATCAGTCGGTTTCGGGCGCGGGCAAGGAAGGGATGGACGAGCTGTGGAACCAGACCAAGGCCATCTATGGCCTGGGCGACGCCAAGCCGAAGAAATTCCCCAAGCAGATCGCCTTCAACGTCATCCCCTTCATCGGGTCGTTCAACGAGGACGGCTATACCGACGAAGAGGCCAAGATGTGGAACGAGGTCCACAAGATGATGGACCCGGAGATCAAGCTGACGGTCACCTGCGTGCGGGTGCCGGTCTTCGTGGGCCACTCCGAAGCGGTCACGGTCGAGTTCGACCGTCCGATCTCGGTCGACGAGGCGCGCGCCATCCTGCGCGAGGCCCCGGGCGTTCTGGTGGTCGATAAGCACGAGCACGACGGTTACATCACCCCGGTCGACGCCGCGGGCGAGCATGCCGTCTATGTCTCGCGCATCCGCAAGGACCACACGGTCGAGAACGGCCTGAGCTTCTGGGTGGTGTCGGACAACCTGCGCAAGGGCGCCGCCCTGAACGCCGTCCAGATCGCCCAGCTGCTGGACGAGACGGGGACCCTCAAGTCCTCGACCGGCTTCCGCTCGATCTCGGTCTGATCCCTCCCCAAGGGGAGAGTTTCGCCGTCAAAAGGATGAGGGGCCGCAAGGCGCCTCATCCGATCGGGCTTCGGCCCGGCCCCCTTCTCCCGCCGGGAGAGGGAAGGAGATGCCATGACTGACGCCGCCGCCTCCGAAACCCGCAACGCCCTGATCGCGGCCCTGCTCTGCTATTGTGTCTGGGGCGTGCTGCCGCTGCTGTTCATGGCCCTGGCCCATATGGGCTATTCGGCGCCCGAGATCCTGGCCCACCGCGTCCTGTGGTCGGCGCCGTTCGCAGCCGTGCTGGTGCTGCTGGCCGGACAGTCGGGTCAGGCCCGGCAGGTGCTGACCAGCCCCGCGACCGTGGGCTGGCTGGCCCTGTCGACCGTGATGATCGTCATCAACTGGGGCCTCTATGTCTGGGCCACGACCCATCACCACACGATCGAGGCCAGCCTCGGCTACTATATCAATCCGCTGCTCAACATGGCCGCCGGCATGGTGCTGTTCCGCGAGCGGATCGACAAATGGGGCTGGGCCGCCATCGGTCTGGCCGCTGTCGGGGTTGTGATCCAGGCCGTCGCCCTGGGCCGCCCGCCGTGGCTGTCGATCGGCATCGCCCTGAGCTTCGCGGCCTATGGGGTGATCCGCAAACGGGTCGCGGCCGAGGCCCAGACCGGCCTGTTTGTCGAATGCCTTCTGATGCTGCCCTTCGGCGCGGCCTGGTTGATCTGGCTCGCCCATACGGGACAGGCCGTCGGGTTCGCCAGCCCGTCGCACTGGGCCTGGTCGATCGCCTGCGGCGTGATCACCACCATCCCGCTGGCCCTGTTCGCCTGGTCGGCGCGGCGGCTGCCGCTGTCGACCATCGGCTTCCTGCAGTTCCTCGCCCCGACGCTGCAGTTCGCCGTCGGCGTCTTTACGGGCGAGCCGCTGACCCTGCTGCGTATCCTGTCCTTCGTCTTCATCTGGGCCGGCGCCGCCGTCTTCGCCCTCGCCGCCCTGTGGCGCAAACGGGCCGAGCGGCAGGCGATCAAGACGGTGGTCGACGCCGTCTAGGGACGGGCCTAGCCTCAGGCCCATGACCGAGGCTCTGTCGAAATCCCACAAGCGCTGGATCCTCGCCGCGACGGTGCTGGGGTCGAGCCTCACCTTCATCGACGGTTCGGCGCTCGGCGTCGCCCTGCCGGCGATCCAGAAAGATCTCGGGGCCGGCCCGGCGGCGGTGCAGTGGGTGTCGAACGCCTATCTGCTGACGCTCGGCGCGCTGGTCCTGATCGGCGGGGCGGCGGGCGACCGGTTCGGGCGGCGCAAGGTCTTCCTGATCGGGGTGGCGATCTTCACCCTGGCCTCCATCGTCTGCGGTCTGTCGCCGAACGTGCAGGCGCTGATCGGGGCGCGGGCGGTGCAGGGGGTCGGGGCGGCCCTGCTGACGCCGGGAGCGCTGGCCCTGATCGGGGCGACCTTCCCGCCGGAAGAACGCGGCAAGGCCTTCGGCGCCTGGGCCGGGGCGGGGGCCATCTTCGGCATGGTCGGGCCTCTGGTCGGCGGCTGGCTGGCCGACCACGCCGACTGGCGCGCCATCTTCTGGATCAATGTGCCGCTGGCCGTCCTCGCCGTCCTGATCACCGTGAAGTTCACGCCCGAGAGCCGGGACGAGGGCGCAAAGGGGCTGGACGGGCTCGGCGCCATCCTGGCCGTGGTCGGGCTGGGGGCGGTGACCTGGGGGCTGACGGCGGCGCCCGATCTGGGCATGGCGAACCCGTGGATCGTCGGCTCGCTGGTCGGGGGCGTGCTGGTGCTGGCGGGCTTCCTGTGGGCGGAGGCGAAGGAGGCGCATCCGATGATGCCGCTGAGCCTGTTCCGGTCGCCGGTGTTCAGCGGGATCAATCTGCTGACGCTGCTTCTTTATTTCGCGCTGGGCGGGGCGATGTTCTTCCTGCCGTTCGAGCTGATCCGGGTGCATGGCTGGACCGCGACCGGGGCGGGCTCGGCCATGCTGCCCTTCGCGGTGATCATGGGGCTGTTCTCGGGCGTGGCGGGCCGGATCGCCGACCGCTTCGGGGCGAAGCTGTCGCTGAGCGTCGGGCCGGTGCTGGCGGGCGTGGGGCTGGCGCTGCTGGCCCTGATGCCGAGGGACGCCGGCTATGTCGCCGGACCTCTGGCCGGGATGACGGTGCTGGCCATCGGGATGACCTTCGCCGTCGGGCCGCTGACGGCGGCGGTGATGGGGGCGGTGGCGCCGGGCCACACCGGGGTGGCGTCGGGCGTCAACAATGCGGTGGCGCGGGTGGCGGGCCTGCTGGCCGTGGCCCTGCTGGGGATGGTGCTGTCGGCGGTGTTCGTCGCCGTGCTGGACCAGCCCGAGGCCCGGGCAAGGCTCGGCGACTTCATGGCCGGAGCCTCAGGACAGGCGGCCGAGGGCGCGGCCTTTCACCGGGCGTATCAGGTCGTCATGGCGGCGTGCGCCGCATGCGCGATCCTGAGCGGAATCATCGGTGGATTCACCGCGCCCGGCCGGGTCGAGAGTGGCGTTCAGAAGCCCGCGTAGAAGGCGTCGATCAGCCGGGTCGCGCGCGGATCGCCGATCAGGTGCGGCGACTGGCGGGTCATCACATAGGCGCCCGAGACCCGGGCCTTCGCATCGGCGAAGACACAGGAGCCGCCCCAGCCGCAATGGCCGACCGTGTCCGGGTTGGGGCCGAAGATGTTCAGGCCTTCGTTGCGCATCACGCCCGTGGCCCAGCTGATCACATAGGGCAGGACCTTGTCGGGGCCGTGAATACGTTCGCGGGTCAGCTGTGACACCACATCCGGAGACAGGATCGAGCGGCCATGCAGGTCGCCGCGGTTGGCGACGATGCTGAAGATGCGGGCCAGGTCGCGCGCCGTGGCGTGAAGATTGGCCGAGGGGATTTCCGTCGTGCGCCATTCGGTCGAGCCGCGTCCGCCGGGAGCCGCGCCCTTGGAGATGAAGGCGGCGGACTTGATCGGGTCGATGCCGCCGAGGCTGGGCGGGGCGGCGGGCTTGCGGATCGCCGCGACCCGGTCGTGTTCGGCCTCGGGCAGGCCGATCCACAGGTCGAGATCGTATTTCGTCGCGAAATCCTCGCGCAGGGCGGTGCCCATCGAGCGGCCGTCGGCGAGGCGGAAGACCTCTCCGGCCAGATAACCGATGGTGATCGGGTGGTAGCCAGAGGCCGTGCCCGGGGGCCACATCGGGGCCTGGGCGGCGAGCCGGTCCAGCACCGCCTGACGATCAAACCAGATGGCCGGGTCCTCAGGGGTGTCGAAACCGGGCAGGCCGTCCTGATGCGACATCAGCTGGGCGACGGTAATGCCGTCCTTGCCCGCCTGACCGTAAGCTGGCCACAGGCTGGCGACGGTCTGGTCGTAGCTGAGCTGGCCGCGCTCGACGGCGGAGGCGATCAGAAGCGCCATCACCGCCTTGCCGGTCGAGAAGACGGGGGTCAGGGTCTTGTCGGTGAAGGGGGTGTTCTCGCGCGGGTCGGCCTGACCGGCCCAGAGATCGACCACGACCTCGCCCTCGACGCAGAAGGAGATGCGGGCCGCCTGTTCGTTCAGCCCGTCGGGGGCGTCGGTGAAATTGGCCGCGAAGGCGTCCTTCACGGCGGCGAAACGGGGCGGGCAGACGCCGGAGATGTCGGTCATGCGGGCCTCTTATCCGGGGATTTCGCGTTCAGCCAGTCCAGCACGCCGTTCGCCGCGACCACGCCCGACGCGAAACTGGCCTGAAGCAGATAGCCGCCGGTCGGCGCCTCCCAGTCCAGCATCTCTCCGGCGATGAAGACCCCCGGGCGGGCGGTCAGCATCAAGTGTTGATTCACAGCCTCCAGACCCACACCCCCGGCCGAGGAGATGGCCCGCTCCAGCCCCTGCATCCCGGTCAGCTTGAGGCGGACGCCCTTGATGCGCTTGGCCAGCTTTTCGGCGCCGAGCGGGATCTCGCCGGGGATGTCGCGCAGGACGGCGATGGCGGCGGGGGACAGGCCGCCGGCCTTCCTCAGATGGTTGGTCATCGAATCCTTGCCGCGGCCGGCGGCGAGACGGTCGACGAGGGCGTCCTCGCTCAGGTCGGGGCGCAGGTCGAGGGTCAGGGTCGCCGAACCGTCGCGGGCGATGGCTTCTCTCAGCGCCGCCGACAGGGCGTAGATCCCGCCGCCTTCTAGGCCATAGCGGGTAAGCATGACCTCGCCCCGAACCGTCTTGTCCCCGAATGTCAGGGCCACGGCCTTGAGCGCCTGACCCGCCGCGCGGTCCTTCAGGATGTCGGACCAGTCAACATTGAATCCGGCGTTGGAGGGCCGCAGGGGTGCGACCGCGACGCCTTCGGCCTCCAGCAGGGGCGTCCAGCTGCCGTCCGAGCCCAGACGCGGCCAGCTGGCGCCGCCGAGCGCCAGAATGACGGCGTCGGGCCGTTCGGCCTCTGCGCCCTCGAAGGTCAGGCCCTCATCGGACCAGCCGGTCCAGTGGGAGCGGGTCTTCAGGACGACGCCGAGCTCACCCAGCCGGGCCAGCCAGGCGCGCAGCAGGGGCGAGGCCTTCATGGCGCGTGGGAAGACCCGGCCGCTGGAACCTGTGAAGGTCGGTTGGCCCAGACCTTCGGCCCAGGCGATCAGGTCGTCGGGCGAGAAGGCGTCCAGCCAGTCGGACACCGTCGCTTCGGCCGGGCCGTAGCGCGACAGGAAGGCCTCCTGATCCTCCGAATGGGTCAGGTTCAGCCCGCCGCGTCCGGCCAGCAGGAATTTACGCGCCGGCGAGGGCATGCGTTCGTGCACGGTGACCGCGACGCCTGCCTTGGCCAGAACCTCGGCCGCCATCAGCCCGGCGGGGCCGGCGCCAATGATGGAAACGGTGCGGAGGGAGGTGTCGGAGGAGGCCATGAGGCGCCTTCTAGCGCAAGAGGGGGGATTTCGGATCAAAAACCCCTATATGTTTCCAGATGAGCGTCGCCTTCACCCGTGAGGAAGACCTGGAGGCCACGGCCGCCGATCTTCCCGACCGTCCCATCTCGCCGCACGCCAACCTCGTGACGGCGTCGGGCCTCGCCGCGATCGAGGCCGAGCTGGCTTCGGCGCGCGCGGCCTACAGCGGGGCGCAGGCGCACGGGTCGATCGAGGCCGA
Organism: Brevundimonas sp. GW821-FHT02A10; assembly: GCF_059422025.1. Taxonomy (NCBI): domain Bacteria; kingdom Pseudomonadati; phylum Pseudomonadota; class Alphaproteobacteria; order Caulobacterales; family Caulobacteraceae; genus Brevundimonas; species Brevundimonas sp. GW821-FHT02A10. Next base: position 1,108,203 of record NZ_JBWKWC010000001.1, on the reverse strand, counting down.
CCGTACCGCCATGGCCCGGGCCACGCGCGACCTGCGTTACTGGTCTGCGCGCCGGGCCAGCGCCCAGCTGCTGGAGGTTCCGGCCGAGGGTGTCGTGCGTTTCGGCGGGTCTGTGACCATCGAACGCGAGGACGGACGCACCCAGACCTGGCGTATCGTCGGCGAGGACGAGGCCGATCCGGCGGAGGGCTCGGTCAGTCATGTCTCGCCCCTGACCCGCGCCCTGATCGGCAAACGGGTCGGCGACGAGGCTGTCGTAGCCGGTCAGACTGTGGAGATCGTCGCAGTGGATTGATCGGCGGTCGACACCGCCATCGCCTTGCGCTCAACTGAAATCATAAGAGAAGGAAAGAGACGCCCATGGCCCGAAAGCCCAACTACAGTTTCGAGCGTCAGGAACGCGAGCGCGCCGACGCCAAGAAGGCCGCCGAAAAGGCCGCCGCCAAGGCCGAGAAGCGCGCCCAGCAGCAGGCCGAAAAGGCCGCGGGCGCCGAGCCCACTGACGAGGACTAGACCAGACCCTCACAGGCCGGGGCCTCGGCCGCGCTGCCGGGGAAGACGCGCGCATCCAGCGCGGCGCGGTCGACGCCCATGTGATCGCGCAGGACGCCCTTGAAGACCGAGCGGACGTCGAGCGTCGGGGTCAGGTCGCGGTTCTCGAACAGCTTCGCCTCGGCCAGGGTCGGCCAGTCGCCGACAAGTCCCCCTTGCTTGAGCGCGCCGCCCGCCAGCAGCAGGGAGGAGCCGGTGCCGTGGTCCGTCCCTTGCGTGCCATTGGCGCGGGCGGTGCGGCCGAACTCGGTGGCGACGACGACGACGGTGCGATCCCAGTCAGCCCCCAAACCCTGATGCAGGCCGCCGATGACCTGATCGAGGCCCGTCAGACGCGTCTGGAGCTGGCCCAGCTGGCGGGCGTGGGTGTCCCAGCCGTCGATGGACAGGGCCACGAGGTCGGCGCCCTGATCCCCCGCCATCAGCCGGGCGACGGCGGCCCCGAGGCCGGCGACGTCGTTGCGACGGACGGTGGCGTCGCCCGCGACCATGGCCATCTGTTCGGTTTCCAGACCGCGCGCCAGATTGGTCCCGAGCATGGGGTCATCGACATAGAGGTCCTGAAGCAGGGAGGCGATGCGGTCGCCACCTTCGATCTGTCCGCCCGGCGCCCAGCTGGAGGTCGGGGCCGAGCCGCGCAGGATCAGGGGCGTCTGGGCCCCGATGGAGAGGCCGTGATAGCGGGCGCCCGAGGCCGCCAGCGCGCGGTTGAGCCAGCCGTCGGTTTGCTGACGCAGGCCCTCGCCCCCGTTCTCGAGCACGTCCTGGGCGTCGAAGTGGGAGCGGATGCGGGCGGGGATGGCCACGGCCGGGGCGAAGCGGACCTGCCCCACGCCGTAGAGATCGTGCAGCCCCTTGAGCGAAGGATGGAGGCCGAAGCCTTCGGAGAGGGCGAGCGCCCCGTTGGTCTGGCCGGGCGCCGCGATGGCGAGGCTGCCACGCAGGGGGACATAGTTGGAATCGCCGTAGGGCACGGTGACCGACAGGCCGTCCATGGCGCCGCGGGCGATAATGACGACCATCTTGTTGCGCGGACCGGCGGCTGACTGGGCCGAGGCCTTGCCGGCGAAGGCGAGGCTGACGCCGGCGGCGCCGAGGAAGAGACGGCGGTTCAGGTGGGGGTAGGTCATCGGCGTTGGAACTCCGGCGACATGAGGAACAGGGTCAGGGCTTCGGGGCGGCTTTCGGCGCGGGCGACGGCGAGGCGGGTGCGTTCGCTGAGGCGGGCGCCGAGGGCATTGGCGGCGACGGCGTTGGGATCGGCGACCTGGGCGAGGTCGGCGACGGTCTTGGACCAGTCGAGCCGCTTCACCAGGGCGTCGGGCCCGGCCCAGTCGGCGGCGGTGTCGGGCCAGCCCTCGGGCGAGGGGGCGGCGAAGGCCGGCTGGCCCATGGCGATAAGGGCCTGCTGCAACGGTTGAATCCGCTGCGGGCTGGTGTTCAGCGCCCGGTGGGCCGAGACGATAAACTCATAGGGGGTCTTGATCTTGGCCGGTTGGGGCGACCAGCTCTCGGGGGCGGTCACCAGGGTCCGGGCCACAACGGCGAGGTCGCCGCCCGAGCGGTTCCAGGCCTGTTCGAGCCTGTCGACCAGAGACGGCGGCGGATCGTCGGCGACGAAATGGATGGCGATCCTGTGCGCCAGCCGCCGGGCCGTCTGCGGCCGGTTGGCGAGGTCGCGCAGGATGGCCTCGCCCTGATCCTTCTCACCGGCGCCGTAGGTCTTGCCGAGAACGGTGCGGGCGCCCGGTTCGTGGACGATGGCGCGGTAGACGAAGCCGTTGAGGCCGGGCTCGCCGCGCACGGCGGCCTGAACACCCCGGGCATAGAGGGCCTGTTCGCGGGCGCCGCCGCCGCCGAAGCCTTGCGCCCCCGCCGCGACATTGGCGCGAACCAGATCCATGCCCTGATCGCGGGGCGCGGGGACGGACCAGCCGGTCAGGGCGCGGGCGAATTCGGTGACGTCGGCCTGGGTATAGCCGCCGTCAGCGCCGATGGTGTGCAGCTCCATGATCTCGCGGGCGAGGTTCTCGTTCAGCCCGGCGTTGCGGCGCTGGCCCGCGCGGCTGTCGGGGCCGATCGACTGGGCCTGATCGAGATAGAGCAGCATGGCCGGATGCTGTTCGGCGGCGATGGCCAGATCCTCGAACCTGCCGAAGACATGGGGGCGGATGGCCTCGCGCTCATACTGGCCCATGAAGATGGCCGACTGGAACTTGGTCGCGGAGACCGTGAAGCCGTTGGCCCAGAACAGGGCCCAGCGCTCCGCGAAACCGGCGTCGGTGGTGGCGCCCAGTTGGGCCCGGGCGAGGAACTCGCGCGCCGTGTCCTGAACCAGATCACGGCGGCTGTCGCGGCGGGCATCGAAGGCGGCCTGGGCGGGGTCGGCGCCGGGCATGGGCGCCGCCTGAGTCATGGGCGCGGTCTGATCGGCCTGATTGGCCATACGTTGGGCGCGGCGTTGCTGGCGCCGGGGTTGGGCGGGCGGCTCCATGGCCAGCTGGGCGCCCGGCTGTCCTGCGGCGGGCGGCATGTCCTGACGCGCCTGCCGCACCTGCCGGGCGTCGCGCTGGTAGTCGAGGAAGGCCTGCATTCGCTCGACGGAGTTTTCGAACGGACCGGACGGATTGGCCGCGCCGGAGGTGCGGATCTGGCCTTCCAGCCAGCCGCGGGGGTCGTTCAACCGTTGAATCTCACCGGGCCGCGCGCCCAGGCCGAAGCGGGTGAGGGCGATGGCGGCGTTGACGTCGGATTCCGAAGGCATGGCCCGTCCTCTCGTCGTTTGTGTCAGACCTGAAACGTCCCGTCTCGAAAAGTCCGTCGAAGATGAGGAGGTTGCAAGCCGGGATTGACGGGTATCCAATGACGGCGAAATGCGAAGGCCCCGCCAAAAGGGCTTCAGCGGGAGTGAGATCGATGGGCCAGAGGTCCGAGACCCTGACCGACGCGCTCGGCCATCCCGACCGGGTCCGGTCGGTGCTGGACGATGCGGCCGGGCCGGCGCGGTCGGCGCTGGCGGCGTCGTGGCGGCGCTCGATCACTCTCTATGGCCTCGATCCCGAGGACGGTCGGCCGCCCGAGGTGCTGACGGCGCAGGAGCTGGCGGCGGCGCGGCAGGAGATCGAGCCCCTGATGCGGGCGGCGCAGGCGACGCTGGACCGGCTGTTTCAGGCCGTCGGCGATACCGGCTGCTGCGTGCTGCTGACCAATCGCGACGGGGTGCCGGTCGACCGGCGCGGGGCCGTCGCTGACGACGACCAGTTCCGCCGCTGGGGTCTGTGGTCCGGCGCGGTCTGGTCCGAGGCGACCGAGGGCGCCAATGGCATCGGGACCTGTCTGGCCGAGGGCCGGGCCCTGACCATCCACCGCGACCAGCATTTCCACACCCGGAACATCGGCCTGAGCTGCACGGCGGCGCCGATCTACGACCATCAGGGGCGGCTGGCGGCGGCGCTGGATGTGTCCTCGGCCCGGGCCGACCTGACCGAGGGCTTCGTCGGCCTGATCGCAGCGGCGGTGGGCGACGCCGCCCGCGCCATCGAGGCCGCCCATTTCCGCGAGGCCTTTTCCCAGACCCGTATCGTCCTGCCGCCGGGCGGAGAGCGGCACGGCGCGGCTCTGCTGGCGGTGGATCGTCACGATCTGGTCGTCGGGGCGACGCGGTCGGCGCGCCAGATGTTCGACATCACAGACGCCCGTATCGCCGGTCAGCTGCCGGCCTCGGACGTGCTTTCGGTGGGCGGAAGCGGCGAGGAGCTGGTCGAGGCCGAACGGGGGGCGGTGCGCCGGGCCCTGGCGCGGGCGGACGGCAACGTCTCGGCCGCCGCGCGGGCGCTGGGCGTGAGCCGGGCGACGCTGCATCGCAAGCTGAACCGGCTGGGTCTGGCGGGGCACTGACTGTCGCAGCAGTGCGACAGGTGTGCGGCGCAGCATAGAAACCGGCCCTATCGCCGGGAGGATAACCGGCGCTCTCTGGTCTCCAACGACGACGCCGAAACCGGCGCGCCATGGAAACAGACGGAGACCGATCATGACCAAGCCCGATTTCATCCGCGCCGCGACGCCGAAATTCAAACCGCGCTACGAGAATTTCATCGGCGGCGAATGGGTCGCCCCCGTCGCGGGCCGCTATTTCGAGAACACCTCGCCGGTCAATGGCCGGGTCCTGTGCGAGGTCGCCCGGTCTGACGCCGCCGACGTCGAGCTGGCGCTGGACGCCGCGCACAAGGCGAAGGACGCCTGGGGCAAGACCTCGGTCACCGAGCGGGCCATCATGCTGAACCGGATCGCCGACCGGATGGAGGAGAACCTTCAGGCCATCGCCGAGGCCGAGACCTGGGAGAACGGCAAGCCGGTGCGCGAGACCATGGCCGCCGACATCCCGCTGGCCATCGACCATTTCCGCTATTTCGCCGGCTGTATCCGCGCCCAGGAAGGCGGCATCTCCCAGCTCGACAACGACACGGTCGCCTATCATTTCCATGAGCCGCTGGGCGTGGTCGGCCAGATCATTCCGTGGAATTTCCCGATCCTGATGGCGGCGTGGAAGCTGGCTCCGGCCCTGGCGGCCGGCAACTGCATCGTCATGAAGCCGGCCGAACAGACGCCGTCCTCGATCCTGCTGGTCATTGAACTGATTCAGGACCTGATCCCGGCGGGGGTGCTCAACATCGTCTCGGGCACCGGCGTCGAGGTCGGCAAGCCGCTGGCCACCAACCCGCGCATCGCCAAGATCGCCTTCACCGGCTCGACCGCCGTCGGCCAGCAGATCATGCAGTACGCCACCGAGAACATCATCCCGGTGACGCTGGAGCTGGGCGGCAAGTCGCCGAACATCTTCTTCAAGGACGTGATGGATCACGACGACGCCTTCCTCGACAAGGCGCTGGAAGGCTTCGCGATGTTCGCGCTCAACCAGGGCGAGGTCTGCACCTGCCCGAGCCGCGCCCTGATCCACGAGGACATCTATGAGGCCTTCATGGAGAAGGCGATCAAACGGGTCGAGGCCATCGTCGCCGGCGACCCGCTGGACCCGAACACCATGGTCGGCGCCCAGGCCTCGGACGTGCAGCTGAAGAAGATCCTCGGCTATCTCGACATCGGCCGGGCGGAAGGCGCCGAGGTGCTGACCGGCGGCGACCAGCCGGAACTCGGCGGCGATCTGGCCGGCGGCTATTACGTCAAGCCGACCATCTTCAAGGGCACCAACGACATGCGGGTGTTCCAGGAAGAGATTTTCGGCCCGGTCCTGTCGGTGACCACCTTCAAGACTCTGGAAGAGGCCATCGCGATCGCCAACGACACCGTCTATGGCCTCGGCGCCGGGGTCTGGTCGCGCGACATGAACACCGCCTACCGCGCCGGACGCGCCATCGAGGCCGGGCGGGTCTGGACCAACTGCTATCACGCCTACCCCGCCCATGCGGCCTTCGGCGGCTACAAGAAGTCCGGCATCGGGCGTGAGAACCACCGGATGATGCTGGACCACTATCAGCAGACCAAGAACCTGCTGGTCAGCTACAGCCCCGACAAGCTCGGCTTCTTCTGATCCCCAACTCCCCCCGGAGACGTCCCGACCCGGACGCGACTGCGGCGGCCTCTCGCAAGAGGGGCCGCCGTCTTCTTATCGGCTGCGGTAGCGAAGGGCGTCGACGAGGAGGGCGAAAGCGGGGGTCGGCTGGCGGCGGCTGGGGTAATAGAGGTGGTACCCGGAGAAGGGCGGGGTCCAGTCGTCGAGGACGGTGACCAGACGGCCCTCGGCGATCAGGGGCGCGACCTCGTCATGCATCATGACGGCAAGCCCCATGCCGGCGAGGACGGCGCGCTGGACCAAAGCCATGCTGTTGAAGATCAGCCGGCCGGCGACGCGGACATTGGTCGCCTGACCGTCCTTCTCGAACTCCCACGCATAGAGGCCGCCGAGGGTCGGCAGGCGATAGTTGATACAGGCGTGGTCGGCGAGGTCGTGCGGGGTCGCGGGTGCGCCCTGACGGGCGATGTAGTCGGGCGAGGCGATCACGACCATGCGCAGGTCCGGGCCGATGGGGACGGCGATCATGTCCTTGCCCAGCCGTTCGCCCAGACGGATGCCGGCGTCGAAACGCCCCTCGACCAGATCGGCCAGGCTGTCGTCGACCGAGATCTCGACCTTGATGTCGGGATAGGCGGGCAGGAGGCGCTCCAGCACGGGCCACAGCACCTTGCGCGCCGCATGCTCGCCCGAGGTGATGCGGATGGTCCCGGCCGGACGGTCGCGCAGGTCGCCCAGCGCCGCGACCCGCTGTTCGATGTCGTCGAAGGCCGGGCGCAGGGTCTCCAGCAGCCGTTCGCCGGCCTCGGTCGGGGCGACGTTGCGGGTGGTCCGGACCAGAAGGCGCAGGCCCAGACGGGTCTCCAGCCGCCGCACCGTGTGGCTGACCGCCGACTGGGAGGTGCCCAGTTTGGCCGCCGCCCGGGTGAAGCTGCGTTCCTCCGCCACGACCATGAAGGTCGAGAGGTCGCCCAGCTCATCGCGCTTCATTCATGAATCCTCGACATAGGTGCATGCCGATATCTGCGCCTAATCGAAGGGCCGAACCAGTCCTAGATTATCCTCACTGAAACCCGAGGGCCCGTCCGGACGGCGCCCTCTTCGCCTGCTGGAGCGCCCCATGAAGACCATCGGTTACGCCGCCCATTCGACCACCGCGGCTCTGGAGTCCTGGACCTTCGAGCGGCGCGAACTGCGCGCCAATGACGTGCAGATGGAGATCCTCTACTGCGGCGTCTGCCACTCGGATCTGCACCAGGCGCGCAACGACTGGGGCTGGTCCTCCTATCCGGTGGTGCCGGGTCACGAGATCGTCGGCGTGGTCACCGCCGTCGGCCCCGAGGTGAAGAAGTACAAGGAAGGCGACCGCGTCGCCGTCGGCTGTATGGTCGACAGCTGCCAGCACTGCGACCAGTGCGACAAGGGCGAGGAGCAACTCTGCCGCCACGGCAACACCCAGACCTATAACGGCCGCGACCGGGTGACCGGCGACCCGACCTACGGCGGCTATTCCAAGCATCTGGTGGTGCGCGAGGAGTTCGTCCTGTCGGTGCCCGACAGCCTGGATATCTCGAAAGCCGCGCCCCTGCTGTGCGCCGGGATCACCACCTGGTCGCCGCTCAAGACCTGGGGCGTCAAGGAAGGGACCCGCGTCGGGGTCATCGGCTTGGGCGGTCTGGGCCATATGGCGGTCAAGCTGGCCGCCGGTCTCGGCGCCCATGTCACGGTGCTGAGCCGCACCGCCGACAAGGAGGCCGATGCGAAGGAACTGGGCGCCCACGCCCTGCTGGTGTCGTCGGACAAGGCGGCGATGAAGGCGGCGGCCAACAGCCTGGACCTGATCATCGACACTGTGCCGGTCAAGCACGACCTCAACCCCTATATGCCGCTGCTCGACATCGACGGCACCCTGGTCATCGTCGGCCAACTGGGCCCGATGGAGGAGATGTCGACCCTGCCCCTGCTGCTGGCGCGGCGCCGCGTCTCGGGCTCGCCCATCGGCGGCATCCGCGAGACCCAGGAGATGCTCGACTTCTGCGGCGAGAAGAACATCCTGCCCGACGTCGAGATGATCCGCATGGACGAGATCAACCACGCCTTCGAGCGGATGGAGAAGTCCGACGTCCGCTACCGCTTCGTTATCGATATGGGGTCGCTGGAAGCCCCGGCCGAAGCGGCCTGATCACGTCAGAGTAAAGGGGGGGCGGCCGATCGGGCCGTCCCTTTCCTTCTTCAGAGCCCGTCTGACCGTCCAGTGTGACGGAGTGATCCCGGCTGCCTTCGGCCCGGCGGACTGACATCAAGACAGGAGCCTTCCGATGAAGATGCGCACACTTGGAAATGCGGGCCTTGAGGTCTCGGCCCTCGGCCTCGGTTGTATGGGCCTGAGCGCAGCCTATGGGCCGGCGACGGAGACGACGGAGGCGGTGACGTTGATCCGGGACGCCTTCGATCTGGGGGTGACCTTCTTCGATACGGCGGAGGCCTATGGGCCGTTCGTCAATGAGACGGTGGTGGGCGAGGCGCTGGCGCCGATCCGCGACAAGGTCGTGATCGCGACCAAATTCGGCTTCGACATCGATCAGACGACCGGAGCGCGCAGCGGCGGGACGAACAGCCGCCCCGAGCATATCGTGGCCGTGGTCGAGGCCATGCTGAAGCGGCTGAAGACCGACCGCATCGACCTTCTGTATCAGCACCGGGTCGATCCGGCCGTGCCGATGGAGGAGGTCGCCGGGGCCGTGAAGGGGCTGATCGAGGCGGGCAAGGTGCTGCATTTCGGCCTCTCGGAGGCCAGCCTCGACTCCATCCGCCGCGCCCATGCGGTGCAGCCGGTGACGGCGCTGCAGAACGAGTATTCGCTGTGGACGCGGGATGTGGAGACCAACGGGGTGCTCGACCTGTGTGAGCAGCTCGGCATCGGTTTCGTGCCCTTCAGCCCCTTGGGCGCCGGCTTCCTGACCGGGAAGATCGATGCGGAGACGGCCTTCGCGCCCGGCGATTTCCGCTCCATCTCGCCGCGTTTCACCGCCGAGGCCCGAGCGGCCAATACGGCCTTGATCGATCTGCTGAAGGCGACGGCGGAGCGCCACGGTGTGACCCCGGCCCAGATCGCCCTGGCCTGGCTGCTGGCGAAGAAGCCATGGATCGTCCCGATCCCGGGCACCACCAAACTGCACCGGCTGAAGGAAAACCTCGGCGCGGCGGAGATCGAACTGACGCCCGAAGACCTGACCGCCATCGGCGCCGCGGCGGCGCAAATCGACATCCAGGGCGCCCGCCTCCCCGAGGCTGTTCTGGCCATGACCAACCGTTGATTGGAGACCTCCCCATGACGACCATCGCAAAACGCAAACTCGGAAACCTTGAGGTGTCGGCCCTCGGGCTCGGCTGTATGGGGCTGAGCTTCGGCTATGGCGCCGCGACCGATACAAAGGAGGCCGTCGCCCTGATCCGGGCCGCAGTGGAGAAGGGCGTCACCTTCTTCGACACGGCCGAGGTCTATGGGCCCTTCACCAATGAGACCGTGGTTGGCGAGGCTTTGGCGCCGTTCCGCGATCAGGTGGTGATCGCGACCAAGTTCGGTTTCGCGCTCGATCCCGAAAAAGGTCCGCTCGGCGGGCTCAACAGCCGCCCGGACCATATTCGCAAGGCCGTCGAGGGTTCGCTGTCGCGTCTGGGGATCGAGACCATCGACCTGCTGTACCAGCACCGCGTCGATCCCGAGGTGCCGATCGAGGACGTGGCGGGCGCGGTCCGTGACCTGATCGCCGAGGGCAAGGTCAAGGCGTTCGGCCTGTCCGAGGCGGGCGTCCAGACCATTCGCCGCGCCCACGCCGTCCAGCCGGTGGCTGCGCTGCAGAGCGAATATTCGCTGTGGTGGCGCGAGCCGGAGGCGGAGATCCTGCCGACGCTGGAGGAGCTGGGCATCGGCTTCGTGCCGTTCAGTCCACTGGGCAAGGGCTTCCTGACCGGGGCGATCAAGGCCGACGAGACCTTCGACAAGAGCGATTTCCGCAGCAGCCTGCCGCGCTTCCAGCCCGAAAACCGCGACGCCAACCAGGCCCTGCTCGACATCATCGAGGCCTTCGCCGGACAGAAGGGCGCGACCCCGGCCCAGATCGCCCTGGCCTGGCTGCTGGCCCAGGCGCCGTCGATCGTACCGATCCCGGGCACGACCAAACTCCACCGGCTGGAAGAAAATCTCGGGGCCGTCGTTGTCGAACTGACGGCCGAGGATGTCGAGGCCCTGAACACCGCCTCGGCGACGCTGCAGGTGACCGGCGACCGCTATGCGCCGACGCAGCAGAAGATGATCGACCGTTGATTTGACCGGCGAGGGGAGGCGGTTCGGGAAAGCCGTCCTATATGGGCGACATGACCACGCGAACCGCCTCCTGCGACTGCGGACAGCTCAGCATCACCGTCGAGGGAGAACCTCGCGGGGTGGGGGTCTGCCACTGCCTGTCCTGTCAGCGGCGGACGGGCAGCGTCTTCGCCGCGCTGGCCGGCTTCCGCGGCGAGTGGAGCATGAGCGGACGGGCGACCGAATATGTGCGCACCGGCGATCAGGGGGCGAAGTTCCGCTTCCGCTTCTGCCCCGTCTGCGGCTCCAATGTCTTCCATACGGAGGAGGGGTTCGAGGACCGGTCGGTGAGCATTTCCGTCGGGGCCTTCGCTGACCCGACCTTCCCGCCGCCGTCCGATAGCGTCTACGACAGCCGCCGCCATCCGTGGGTGGGCCTGCCCGAGACGGTGCAGGTCTGGGACAAGGATCCGGAATAGGCCGTGTCCGCAGGTTGAATACGGCCTGCGACGCCGTGGCGGCCTTGAATGGCGCAGGCCGTTCAGATATTGCGACCCATTCTCAGATTTGCGTCCTCCCCGACGCCGTTGAAAGTCGCGCCCATGTTCCGTTCCGTCCTCCTCGCCTCCTGCTGCGTCTTCGCGGTTTCCGGTCAGGCCTTCGCCCAGACCGCTCAGGACGCCACGGAGCTGGAAGAGGTCATTGTCACGGGTTCGCAGGTCACCCTGACCGCCCCCTATGCCGGTGGCCAGGTGGCGCGCGGTGGTCGCGTCGGCCTGTTCGGATCGCTGGGCGTGATGGACACCCCTTTCGCCACGACCAGCTACACCGAGGAACTGTCGCGGAACCAGCAGTCGCGCAGCGTCGGCGACGTGCTGCAGAACGATCCGGCGGTGCGGGTGTCCAAGGGCTTCGGCAATTTCCAGGAGCTGTATGTCATCCGCGGCTTCCCGGTCTATTCGGACGACATGACCTATAACGGTCTCTACGGCATCCTGCCGCGCCAGTTCGTGGCGTCGGAGTTCCTGGAGCGGGTCGAGGTCTTCCACGGCGCGACCGCCTTCCTGAACGGCGCGGCACCCGGCGGATCGGGCGTCGGCGGCGCCTTCAACCTGACGCCCAAGCGGGCGGGCGCCGAGCCCCTGACGCGTGTGACCGCCGGGGTCGAGGGCGGCGGCGAACTCTATCTGGCCGGCGACGTCGCCCGCCGCTTCGGCGCGGACAATGAATACGGCGCCCGTCTCAACATCGTCCGTCGCGACGGCGAGAGCACGGTCGACGGCGAGGATCGCCAGCTAACCGCCATCGGCCTGGGTCTGGACCGTCGCGGCGAGCGGGCCCGCTTCTCGGTCGACGTCGGCTATCAGGACCATCACATTGACGCCCCGCGTCCGACCGTGACGCCGTCGGGCGCCGTTCCGGCCGCGCCCTCGGCCGACGTCAACTACGCCCAGCCCTGGACCTATACCGACGAGAAACAGGTCTTCGGCGCGGCACGCGGCGAGTTCGACCTGACCGAAAGCGTGACGGCCTGGGCGGCCTTCGGCGGCCGTCAGGGCAAGGAAGACAATGTCCTGGCCAACCCGAGCGCCGACGCCGCCGGCAATCTGAGCACCTATCGCTTTGACAACGTCCGCGAGGACACCGTCTGGTCGGGCGATGTCGGCGTCCGCGCCGAGCTGACCACCGGTTCGGTCGGGCACCGGATCGTGGCCTCGGCCTCGCAGGTGCAGTCGAAGTCGAAGAACGCTTGGGCGGGCAATTTCGGCGGTCTGCTGGTTGGAACCCTGACCAACCCCGTGGCCATCGCCGCACCGGCGAACGTCAGCTTCTCGGGCGACCTGTCGAACCCGAACGTGACCGAGCGGGTCGACAACTCCAGCCTGGCTCTCGCGGACATGCTGTCCTTCATGGACGGCAAGCTGCTGGTCACGGCGGGCGTCCGCTACCAGAACATCGAGACGAAGACCTACGACTACAACACCGGCGCCCTCGGCTCGTCCTACACGGGCGACGCCACCACCCCGGCCTTTGCGGTGGTGTTCAAGCCGGTCGACCGGGTCTCGCTGTACGCCAACTACGCCGAGGCCCTGATCCCCGGGAAGGTCGCGCCGGCCGTGGTCAACGGCGTGACGGTGACCAACGCCGGAGAAGTTCTGGACCCGTTCGTCGGCGAGCAGTTCGAGGTCGGCGCCAAATATGACGCCGGGACCTTCGGTGGCTCGATCAGCCTGTTCCGAACCACCCTGCAGACCGAGCTCTTCACCCCGACCAGCGCCACGACCGGCACCTACGGCTCGGGCGGCGAACAGCAGAACCAGGGCGTCGAGCTCAGCGTCTTCGGTGAGCCGGTTTCGGGCCTGCGCCTGCTGGGCGGCCTGACCTGGCTGGACGCCGAGGTCGAGGGCGGCGCCCATCCGATCGGGGTTCCGGAGTTCCAGGGCAACGTCAACCTCGAGTGGGACGTGCCGCAGCTCGCCGGCCTGACGCTGGAAGGCCGCGGGGTCTACACCGGCGAGCAGGAGGTTAATGCGGCCAACACGGTCCAGCTGGGCAGTTGGACCCGGTTCGACGCAGGCGTCCGCTATGAGCTGAATGTCGCCGACCAGCCGGTCACCCTGCGGGCCCGGGTCGAGAACCTGGCCGACAAGGATCAGTGGGTCGCCGTCGGCGGCTATCCGGGCGCCAACTATCTGACGCTGGGCGCGCCGCGCACCCTGCGGGTCTCGATCTCGACGGACTTCTGAGGCGGATGACGCCCGGCACGATCCGCGCCTGGTCCTGGGTTCACAAATGGTCGAGCCTCGTCTCGACCGCCTTTCTGCTGATGCTGTGCCTGACCGGCCTGCCGCTGGTCTTCACGCATGAGCTGAACCATCTGCTGCTCGACCAGAGCTGGCAGGCGGCTGAACCCGATGCGCCGAAGAAGAGCCTCGACGAGGTTCTGGCCACGGCGCTGGCGCGGGAGCCGGGCGACGTGCCCGCCTTCGTGAGCTTCGACGAGGACCGGCCGGTGGTGAACGTCACCAGCCGCCCCGCCGACGGCCCGGCGACGGCCTTCCACTTCCAGCCCATCGACCAGACGACGGGCGAGGCGGCCCCGCCGGTCGCGGGCCATCCGCTGCTGGAGTTCCTGCTGCAGCTGCATACGGACATGTTCCTCGGCCTGCCCGGGATGCTGTTCCTCGGCGCGATGGGTCTGCTGCTGATCGCGGCCATCGTCTCGGGTGTGGTCCTGTACGCCCCCTTCATGCGCCGGCTGCCGTTCGGGACGCTGAGGCTGGAGAAGGCCGCGCGCACCCGCTGGCTGGACTGGCACAATCTGCTCGGTATCGTGACCGTGGCCTGGGTGACGGTGGTGGGACTGACCGGGGTGGTGAATACGCTCGCGACGCCGATCCTGACCGTGTGGAAGAATACGGCGCTGAAGGAACTGACGGCGGAGTATGCGGCCCCGGTCGCGACCGGCGAGCGGGCCTCGCTGGATCAGGCCGTGGCGCGGGCGAAACAGGCCCTGCCGGGCAAGACGCTGCAGTTCGTGGCCTTCCCGGGAACCGACTATTCGACGGATCACCACTATGCCGTCTTCTTCCACGGCGACACGCCGCTGACGGCGCACCTGACCACCCCGGCCCTGATCGACGTGCGGACCGGGGAGCTGGCGGCGGTGGCCCCGACGCCCTGGTATGTGAAGGCGCTGAGCCTGTCGCAGCCGCTGCATTTCGGCGACTACGGCGGACTGGGGCTGAAGATCGTCTGGGGCCTGCTGGACCTCGCGACCATCGTCATCCTCGGCTCGGGCCTCTACCTCTGGCTCGCGAAGAAGAGGAAGCGGGCGTGAAGCGCGGGAAGGATCTCACGGCATGGGCCGTGTTCGGCGTTCCGCTGATCCTCGGCGTCCTGGCCCTGATCGGGCTGGTGGGGGCGCTGCTGGAGAACGGCCTGTGGGACGGGCTGGGCGCGGCCCTGCTGGCGACCTCGGCGGTCGCCGTGGCCTGGGCCCGGTTCAGACGCCGATAGGCCCTAGTGAGCGGCGGTCGCGGACCGGGGCACGGAGAAGATGATCACCCCCTCGAACTCGCCGACGCGGCGGCCGACCGAGGTGACGCGCGGATCGCGCACGGACTCGCGCGGGCAGGCCAGAAGGTCGGCGCTGTCATCGAACAGTTCCGAGGTCTTGTAGGTCTCGCCCAGCAGCCAGCAGGGGCCGCCCGGTTGCGGATAGCCGCGCTCGACCACCTTCAGCCGGTCGGAGAGGTCGCCGTAGGCCCGGGGCTGGGTCGGGATTGTCGTGCAGGCCGACAGCAGGGCGGCGAGGCCGAGGGTTCCGGCGGCGATGAGGCGGCGCATGACGGGTCTCCGACAGACAGTGAAGCTACGAACCCCACCCTGCCGGACCGCAGGTTGTTCGTCGAGTGACGAATGGGCGACGGGAGGGGCGAATTGTCCCGGGACGGCGTGGGGCAACGCTTCCGCGGCTGTGACGTTCGACTCCGCGTTCCACAAGGGGAGATGATCATGGCGACGCGACCGACCTGGCACGGCCATCTGAAGCTGTCGCTGGTGACCTGTCCGGTGGGGCTCTACACGGCGACGGCGTCGAACGCCCACGTCAGCTTCAACCTGATCAATCCGGAGACGAACAATCGCATCCGGATGGTGCCGACCGATCCGGACACCGGCCCGGTCGAGCGGGCCGATCTGGTCAAGGGCTATGAGGTGTCGAAGGACGAATACGTCCTGTTCGACGACGCAGACTTCGACAAGGTGAAGCTGGAGACGACCCACACCATCTCCATCGACAGCTTCGTCGACGAGGCCGACATCGACCGTCTGTACTGGGACGATCCCTTCTTCGTCGTGCCGGAGAAGGGCGTCGGGGCCGAGGCCTTCGCCGTCATTCGCGACGCCATGAAGGCGGCGGGCAAGGTGGCCATCGGCAGTCTGGTGCTGCGCGGCCGCGAGCGGCAGCTGGCGCTGGAGGTGCGCGGCAAGGGGCTGGTCGCCTGGTCCCTGCGCGCCCATGACGAGGTCCGCGACGCCGACGACTATTTCGACGACATCCCGGCGGTGAAGCCCGACAAGGACATGGTCGAGATCGCCACCCGGATCATCGCCCAGAAGGAGGCGGACTTCGATCCGACGACCTTCAAGGATCGCTACGACGATGCCCTGCGCGATATGATCAAGGCCAAGCAGAAGGGCGGCAAGGGTCTGGTCGAGGTCGAACAGCCCGACGACACCAATGTCGTGGATCTGATGGCGGCGCTGCGGAACAGTCTGAAGGGATCGGCGTCGGGCAAGGCTCCTGCGAAGAAGGCGGCGGTGAAGAAGGCTCCGGTGAAGAAGGCGGCCGCGAAGAAGAAGGCGGCCTGATCGTTTGAAGCTCTGGGTCCCCGCCTGCGCGGGGATGAGCGGAGAGATCAAAGCCCCATCTTCTTCAGCGCCGGTTTCAGGCTGACCGCGCCGTCGCGGAAGTCCGCCCACGGATCGGCCTTCTTCAGCAGGGCCGGGGCCGTGCGGATGTTGAAGGCTTTCGGGTCCAGCCCCGCCTTCACCTGACCCCAGCTGAGGGGGAAGGCGATGCCGGCGCCGGGGCGGGCGCGGGGCGACCAGGGAGCGACCGCCGTCGCCATCCGGCTATTGCGCAGATAGTCGAGGAAGATCTTTCCGCCCCGCGCCTTCTTGGCCAGGGTCGTGGTGAAGCGGTCGGGGGCGTCGAGGCGAATGGCCTCGGACACGGCCCTGGCGAAGGCCTTGTTCTGCTCCCAGCTGATCTTCGAGCGGGCGTCGGTCCTGATCGGGACGACGACATGCAGCCCCTTGCCGCCGGTCGTCTTGACGAAGGGGTTGAGGCCGAGCGTTTCCAGCTTCGCCTTCACGACCTTCGAGGCCGCGATCACATCGGCGAAGTCGAGGCCGACGTCGGGATCGAGGTCGAAGGTGATCTGTTCCGGCGTCTCGGGATCGCCGGGCGCGCAGCCCCAGGGGTGCAGCTCCAGCCCGCCCGACTGGCCGATGGCGACCAGGCCGCCGACGTCCACGACGGCGACATAGGGTTTGCGCTCATGCACATCGATCAGCTTCAGCCGCGGGTTGGAGCCGGGCATGGCGTGGCGCTGGAAGAACTGTTCGCCGCCGATGCCTTCCGGAGCGCGGATGATCGAGGTCGGGCGGTCGGCGACATGGGGCAGGAGGCGTTCGGCGACGGTCTCGTAATAGCGGACGAGGTCGGCCTTGGTGATCGGGTCCTCGCCGTCATGGGCGGGCCAGAGGATTTTCTCGGGATGGGAGATGGTGATCCCGGCAACGACGAGCTTGCCGGGTTTGGCAGCGGTCTTCGTCAGGGTCAGCCTGGGAGGAGGCGCGGCCTTGTCGCCCTTCGGCATGGCCGGCGTCTGAGGCAGGGCGTCGACCTCGGGAGCGGTCTTGTCGTCGCGCAGGCCCTTGAAGGCGGCCTGCCGGAGCGAGCCCGAGTCGGTATAGCCGCCGTGCTCGATCTCGGCGACGAGGACGGGCTTGAGCCAGTGGATCGTCTCGCCGCCGGTCTTCCTCGGGGCCGGGCCGGCGAAGGGGCTGCGGTCGGCGGCGGCCTTTTCGAGCGCGGGCAGAAGGGTCTTCAGCAGGGGCGCGGCGTAGCCCGTGCCGACACGGCCGAGTGGGCGCAGGCCCGTGGGTTCGTTGATCCCGACGATCAGGGAGCGGAAACGCTCTCCTTCGGAGGTCCAGCCGCCGATGACCACCTCGTCGCGGCCCCGGCATTTGGACTTGACCCAGGAAGCCGACCGGCCGGCGTGATACGGGGCGTCGAGCCGTTTGGAGATGACGCCCTCGAGATCCATCCGGCAGGCGCTTTCCAGCACCGCCTTGCCGCTGGAGGCGAAGTGATCGACGTAACGTATGCGTTTCGCCGCCGCCTTGGGGATGCGGTCCAGATAAGCCTGAAGCCGCGCCTTGCGGTGCGACAGGGGCAGGGCGCGCAGGTCCTCCGATCCCTCGAACAGCAGGTCGAAGGCGAAATAGATCAGGCCGCCGGTGTCCCCGTCCGAGATGGCCGCCTGCAGGGCCGAGAAGTCCGGGCTGGCGTCTTCGGTCAGGGCGCAGAGCTCTCCGTCGATCACCGCGTCGGGCCATTTCGCGGCGTCGGCGGCGTGTTCGGGGAAGCGGTCGGTCCAGTCGAGGCCCTTGCGGGTGCGCAACGTCGCCCGGCCGCCGCCGACCCCGATCTGGAGCCGGTAACCGTCGAACTTGATCTCATGCGCCCAGCCGGCGGCCGAGGGCGGATAGTCGGCGATGGAGCAGAGCTGGATGGGCACGAAGGCGTGGGGTTTCGTCGCCGTGGAGGTCTGGGCCCTGGAGGCCTTCGGCTTGGGCGGCGCCTTGCGGCCGGTGGGTTTGGATGAGGTCCACTGCGTCTTGCCGTCGGCGATCTCGGCCATCGTCCGGCCGGTCGTGACCGAGGCGTCGATCTCCATATTGGCGTCGCCCTCGCCGTCGACGGTGTATTCGTCGATCTCCTTGATCAGCAGCCAGTTGTTCCGTTTGGACGGCTTGCCGCGGTCGGACCGGAGCCGGATCAGGGCCCATTTGCCCTTCAGCCGTTCGCCGTCGAGGATCATCTTGATCTGGCCCTTCTTGAAGGCGGCCTCCAGATCCGGCTCCTGCGGCGCCCAGGTCCCCGTGTCCCACATCTGCACCGTGCCGGCGCCGTAGTTGCCGCCCGGAATGGTGCCCTCGAAGGAGCCGTAGTCGAGCGGATGGTCCTCGACCTCGACGGCCAGCCGTTTGACGGTGTGGTCCCGCGACGGCGCCTTGGTCACCGCCCAGGACTTGAGCACCCCGTCCGCCTCGATGCGGAAATCATAATGCAGCCGCGTGGCGGCGTGGCGCTGGATCAGATAGCGACCGCCGGGTGTGTTCGATTTCGCCTGCTTCCCCTTCGGCTCCGGCGTCTCCCCGAAATTCCGCTTCGCCTGATAGGTCTTCAGCTCGCCCAGCATCGCCGCCTCCTCGTCCGAACGGCAACGTTTGGGAAGGGGTTTGGATCACCGGAGGACGAGTTGTGGTCGTCAGCCGCCGGTCATCGCCGATATAGTCATTTCCTTCCGGACGGAGGCGCCAAGCGGTCCACTGTAGACGCTGACGAAGCCGGAAGACCCGTTCTCGATTACCACGGGTTCTGGCGTGGTCTGATCGGCCCCGCCCACTACGCTGACCGTAATGGGCATGCCGGTCAGGTTCTTGAACAGTATATTTGAGCTGGGCGTGTAAAGTTTTGTTGAATACCAGAACGGCCCGTTGTTTAATTGTCGTATGTTGTAGTTAAAATCAAAAATTGCCTTTGAGCGAGGCGGTATATCGATATCAAGTATTGCCTTATATACTTTGCTTTCGTCGGAAAGTTTTATTGACCTCGTATCTTCTATGAATGTCTTCTTTACACCTCCATCCGGGGTCAGGGATAGAACCGTAACCTCTCCCAGAAGTTCCATGTCGACCGGATCGGGCTCAACCGTGATGTCGAAATCATCGTTTCGAAACGAGACGTCTTTGAACAAGTTCTTTATATGTCGGATGTCTCTGACTTCGACTTTAAATGAATTTGTTGCCTTGTGGTAATCACTAACAGTGATTTTCGTTTCGGTTCTTTCACAGTAAGCACCGATTCTACGGATTTCTTTCTGTTTTTCTTCTATTACATCCGAGCTGGCAGTGTTGTCGTATGCGCTGAGAAGATATCTGACCAGCCGCTCGAATCCATGATCTGACGGATCGCTGCCGACTCGCTGTACGAGGTAAATGACAAGGGTGATCCCGACATAGACGAGGTTGATGCCCCAGCCGATGACGACTGCGTCCAACCAGCCAACGGCCCATCCGGGAAAGGAGGTGAAAGCCAGGGGCAGGATGATCCGGATCAAGATCAGCAGAACCTGGATAGCCGCGAAAATTGCGACGGCGCCGAAAATATAGCCAGACGGCTCCTTCCGATCGTTCCAGTTCACGTGAGCCCCCCGGTCCAACAAAAAACCCCGGCACAATACCGGGGTTTTTAGAAACTGCTTTTTAGCCGCCGCCGCCGCCGCGATGTCCGCCGCCGCCGCCTTGAATAGATTTGGACATCGCAAGTCTCCACGTGAAGGGCTGCTCACATAGGAGCACTTCGATTTGAGAACAACACAAAATCATAAATTGCTCCCTAACGAAACCCTGGCTGAGACAGCCAGGGTTTCGTCAGTTTCAGCCTGGGCTGAGCTTCTGGACCCCGGCCTGCGCCGGGGCGTTCGGGCGGGCTGAGGCCCGCCCTTCCGCTTAGAAGTCCATGCCGCCCATGCCGCCCATGCCGCCGCCCATGTCGGGGGCGCCGGAGCCGCCCTTCTTGGGAGCGTCAGCCACGGCGGCTTCGGTGGTGATCAGGATACCGGCCACGGAGGCGGCGTCCTGCAGGGCGGTGCGGACCACCTTGGCGGGGTCGATGACGCCCATGGCGACCAGGTCGCCGTACTCTTCCGTCTGGGCGTTGAAGCCGAAGGTGGGGCTGTCGTTTTCCAGCACCTTGCCGACCACGATCGAACCTTCGACGCCGGCGTTTTCCGAGATCTGACGGATCGGAGCCTGCAGGGCGCGACGGATGATCGCGATGCCGGCCGTCTGGTCGGCGTTGTCGCCGGTGACGCCCGCCAGGATCTTGGAGGCCTTCAGCAGGGCGATGCCGCCGCCGGGAACGATGCCTTCGTCAGCCGCGGCGCGCGTGGCGTTGAGGGCGTCGTCGACGCGGTCCTTCTTTTCCTTCACCTCGACTTCGGTCGAACCGCCGACGCGGAGAACCGCGACGCCGCCGGCCAGCTTGGCCAGACGTTCCTGCAGCTTTTCCTTGTCGTAGTCCGAGGTCGTGGCTTCGATCTGGGCCTTGATCTGGGCGACGCGGGCTTCGATGTCGGCCTTTTCACCCACGCCTTCGACGACGGTGGTGTCGTCCTTGGTGATGGTGACCTTCTTGGCCTTGCCGAGCATGTCGAGGGTGACGTTCTCGAGCTTGATGCCCAGGTCTTCCGAGATGACCTGGCCGCCGGTCAGGACGGCGATGTCTTCCAGCATGGCCTTGCGGCGGTCGCCGAAGCCCGGAGCCTTGACGGCGGCGACGCGCAGGCCGCCCCGCAGCTTGTTGACGACCAGGGTGGCCAGGGCCTCGCCCTCGATGTCCTCGGCGATGATCAGCAGCGGGCGACCCGACTGGACCACGGCTTCCAGGATCGGGAGCATGGCCTGCAGCGACGACAGCTTCTTCTCGAACAGCAGGATGAGGGGCTCTTCGAGTTGAACCTCCATCTTGTCGGCGTTGGTGATGAAGTAGGGCGACAGGTAGCCGCGGTCGAACTGCATGCCTTCGACGATGTCGACGGTGGTTTCGGCGGTCTTGGCTTCTTCAACGGTGATGACGCCGTCGTTGCCGACCTTGGCCATGGCTTCGGCGATCAGGGTGCCGACTTCGAGGTCGCCGTTGGCCGAGATGGTGCCGACCTGGGCGATTTCCGAGTTGTTGGAGACCGGCTTGGAGTTGGACTTGATCTCTTCGAGGACGGCGGTGACCGCCTTGTCGATGCCGCGCTTCAGATCCATCGGGTTCATGCCGGCGGCGACGGCCTTGAGGCCCTCTTGCACGATGGCCTGGGCCAGAACGGTGGCGGTGGTGGTGCCGTCGCCCGCCTTGTCGTTCGTCTTCGAAGCGACTTCGCGGATCATCTGGGCGCCCATGTTCTCGAAGGCGTCTTCCAGCTCGATTTCTTTGGCGACCGACACGCCGTCCTTGGTCGAGCGCGGAGCGCCGAAGGACTTCTGGATCACGACGTTGCGACCCTTGGGACCCAGGGTCACCTTGACGGCATTGGCGAGGACGTTGACGCCGCGCAGCATCTTGTCGCGCGCGTCGGTGTTGAACTGTACGATCTTGGCAGCCATTGAGGCAGCTCCTTATCTGGTGTTTTCGAAGAAGAAGGTCGTCGACGCGGGTGCTTAGGACAGCACGCCCAGGACGTCGGATTCCTTCATGATGATCAGGTCTTCGCCTTCCAGCTTGACCTCGGTGCCCGACCACTTGCCGAACAGGATGCGGTCGCCGGCCTTCAGCTCGAGAGCGTTGACCTTGCCGGTTTCATCGCGAACGCCGGGGCCGACGGAGACGACTTCGCCTTCCTGCGGCTTTTCCTTGGCGGTGTCGGGGATGATGATCCCGCCCTTGGTCTTGGATTCTTCTTCAACGCGCTTGACCAGCACGCGATCGCCGAGAGGACGAAACGCCATCTGCATATTCTCCGGTGAGACTTCTAATGTTTCCTCGGTAGCGCTCCGGACCGGCGTTTTGGCAGCCGGCGCCTGAGAGTGCTAACGCGCCGTGCAAGTAGGAGGGGAGGCCCGGCGGGTCAAGGCAAGGTTCGGTGACGGGGTTAAAGAATGGGGCGCTTGACGCAATGTACTTTGCAACATAAAGAACATTGCAGACGGCGATTGGCGCCGTCGACATTCGGAACGAACGACAATGAAAGCCTCTCTGATCGCCTTGGCCGCTGCTGCGGCCCTCACCGCCACTGCCGGATCGGCCTTCGCCGGAGACGTCACCGTGACCCTCACCGGCGTCCAGGCGCGCGGCGGCGAACTGCTGGTCGGGCTGCAGACCCGCAGCCAGTTCATGAAACACGAAGGCGTCTACGGCGAACGGATCTCCGATCCGGCGGCGGGAACCCGGACCTTCACCCTGCATGACGTGGCGCCGGGCGACTATTCGATCACCGCCCTGCACGACGCCGACGGTGACAAGGACATGAAGATGGTCAACGGCCGCCCGGCCGAGGGCTGGGGCATGCTGCACGGCGAGACCCTGCGCGCCGTCCCGACCTTCGATCAGGTCAAGTTCACGGTCCCCGCCTCGGGCGATCTGGCCCTGACGGTGGCGATGGAATACCCGGCCAACTGACCGGGTGTGCGACCCGGCGGTACTGCGTCGGGTCCTATGAGGGAGAGGCCGCCTTATCCCAGGCGGCCTCGACCGTCAGGCGGAACAGGCTGCGGCTGCGGTTGAAGGCGCGCTGGGACTGGACCGTCTCGCTGGCGCTTCCGGCGCGCGACAGGGCGGCCTGACCGGCGGGCCGCAGGACGTCGAGCGCGTCGGCGGGGCGGTCGGCCTTCAGCAGGACGCGGGAGAAGTCCTCAGCGCGTTCCGTGGCCTGGGGATGGCCGGGCGGCATGCGGCGTCGCGCCAGATCGATGCCCTGACGGAACCAGGGCTCGGACGCGGAAGGGCCCTCGACGGCGGCGACGGCACCGGCCAGGGCGTTGACAGTCCAGCCGATGGCCGGGTGCTCGGGCCCGATGGTCCGGGCCAGACTTTCATAGGATTTGCGCAGCAGGGGCAGGGCCTCGGTCTGCCGCCCCTGAGCCTGCAGGTCGCCCGCCAGATTTCCGATTGTGAAGCCGGTGTTGCGGGTCTCGCGACCCTCATGGGCGCGGATATCGATCACGGCCTGACGCAGAAGGGGCTCGGCCTCGGCGTAGCGGCCCTGACGGTCGAGGTTCCAACCGAGATTGGCGTTGATGACCGAGGTCTCGAACGGGTCGTCGGCGGCGACTTCGAGGCCGCGCCGATAGATGGCCTCGGCCTGAACATAGAGCTGCTGGCTGGTGCGGACCTGACCGAGGGTGTTGAGCGCCTCGGCGAGGCCCGCGCGACCGGCGGCGCCCTGTAGTTCGAAGGCGGCGATGGCGGCGTCCAGAACGGCGGCGGCCTCGTCGTAGCGGCCCTGGGCGTCCAGCGCGAGGGCGAGCTGCTGCAGGGGATTGCCGTCGTCGGGATTGCGCGTGGCGACCGCCGCCCGCAGGTCGACCAGCCCGCCCTCGAAATCCCCGGCCTCGGACTTGAGGCGGCCGCGCGTGGTCAGGGCCCAGGTCTTCATCCACGGCGAGGCGCCGCGCTCGGAAAGAGACACCGACCGCTCGGCCCAGGGCAGGCCCTGTTCGGGTCGGACGCGCACGGACCAGGTCAGGGCGACGCCGGCGGCGGCCTCGACGGCGGAATCGAGATGGCGCGGATCAGCCTCATAGAGGGTCAGGGCGGTCCGCCAGGCGGCCTCGGACTGATCCGGCTTGGCGCTTTCGAGCGCCCGGGCCTCGAGCTTCCACAGGTCGGCGAGATCGATCCCGCCGCCGCCGATGGCGCGCATCCGTTCAGTGATGGCCTGACGACGGACGTGGGCAGCCTCGTCCGTCTGCCCGGCGGCGGTCAGCATCTCGCTGAGATTATAGGCGTCGGTGGCGGCGGCGACCGAGCGCCATCCCAGCGCCTTACGATGGCCCATCCAGGCGGCGCGGTAGGCGCGGGCGGCGGTTTCCCAGTCATTGGCCGACTGGGCGGCCGAGGCGGCTTTCACATCGGCGTCGGCCTGGGTCTGGACGGCGGCGCGGTCGGGATCGCGGGCAAGGGCGGGCGAGGCCGCGAGCGCGACGATCAATCCCAGAGCTGCCCCCATCCCCTTCATGATCTCATCCTGAACCCGAAGGGCGGCGACGTCGCCTGACGATTCCCGTTCGCCGAGATGTCAGGGCGCTGCAGAGGCCAGACGCCAGTCGGCCTGGACCCTTTGTTCGAACAGCGGGCCGGCGCCCCTGATGCTGGTGCGCCAGTCGCGGCCGCCCGAAGCGTGACCCACCAGGGTTCCCAGCGAGCCGCGCAGTTCGGCGAGGGCGTCGCCCGGGCGGTTCTGATCCAGCAGGAAGCCGGCGTAGAGGCCCGACTGATCGAGCCCGATCGGATGGGCGGCGGCGAGGCGGGTGGCGGCGATGGTGCGGCCGCGCAGGAACAGGGCTTCCGCCTCCGCCGGGCGGTTCAGGGCGGCGAGGGTGCGGCCATAGCCGCCGAGGGTCTCGACCAGATCGGGGCTGTCGAGACCGAGGCCTGCCTCCTGGGCGTGGAGGCCGGCTGCGAACTCGGGTTCGGCCTCGGCGGGGCGGTTCTGGTCCAGCAGGCTGAAGCCGATGTTGGCGCGCACCGCGCCGACGAAGGGATGATCGGGTCCGACGAGGGCCACGGCGAGGTCGAGGGCGCGGCGGAACTGGATCTCGGCCTTCTTCCCATCGCCCTGCGTATGCAGGAACCAGCCGTAGTTGGTCAGGCACTGGGCCAGCAGGACCTTGTCGCCCGAGACCTCAGCGACCGAGACGGCGCGGCGATAGAGGGGGGCCGCCTCGCGGGCCCGGCCGGTGCGGCGCAGCGAATTGCCGAGGTTGGACAGGACGATGGCCAGGTGGAAGTCCTTGGGGCCGTGCAGCACCTCATACATGCCCAGCACCTGACGATAGGCGGGGTCGGCCTCGGCGTGGCGGCCCTGGGCGGTCAGGGTGTTGGCGTAGAGGTTGAGGCTGTCGGCGGTCTTTTCCTGCACGGGACCGAGCACGGCGCGGCGCAGGTCGTAGGACTGGCGGGCCGCGACCTCGGCCTCCTCGTTGCGGCCCTGGGCGTCATAGGCCTTGGCCCGGTCGTAGATGAGGGTGGCGATCTCGGCGGCGTCGGGGGCGTCCGCGTCTGATGTGGTGCGGCCCGCACGGCGCAGGGCCAGGGCGCGGTCGAGGTCGGCGTGGGCGGACGGATAGTCGCCGGCGTCGATCTTCAGCCGCGCGCGCGAGCCGAGCGGACGGGCGAGGCGAACGTCGTCAGACCCGTAGGCTTTTTCGACCACGGCGACAGCGGCGTCCAAGGCCTCCAGCGCGCCCTTGAGGTCGTCGGCGGCGTAGCGGGTCGAGGCGAGAGTGATCAGGGCCTCGGAGGCCTCGACCGGATCGACATGGAGGGGGAGGAGACCGGGGACGTCCGTCGGGCTGATCTCCGACCGGGCCGAGATGCGCACGTCGGCGGGAGGGGGCGGAGCAGCGGCGGCAGGAGGAGGCGGTGGAGGCGGTGGGGGCTCCGCGACCATCGGGGGCGGCGGAGGGGACGGCGCCGGCATGCGGGACGCGGGAGGATTGATGGCGCATCCCGCGACCACGAGGCACGCCAACACCCCGAATACGCTACGCCTGCGGATCATCACGCCCCCTTTGAATTCCAACGGTATGCGGCTCACGGGCGGGGGACAAGATCGGTCGGGCGCGGCTTTACGAAGCTGAACCGAAAATGAATGCGCCGAACCCGGGTCGTTCAGAAGCGAAGTCGTAGAAAGGCATCATCAAGTCGGCATCCGCCGGCCCAACATCTTGCAAGGAGACGCACCATGATGAAGTTCAAGTTCGCCGCCGCCGCTGCGGCTCCCGTTCTGGCCCTGAGCCTGCTGGCCGGTTCGGCTGATGCGCAAAGCTATCGCGACCGCGATCATCGCGAAGACAACACCGCCAAGAACGCCCTGGTCGGCGCCGCCATCGGCGGCATCGCGGGCGCCATCCTCGGCAACGGCGACGGCCGCTATGTCGCCGGCGGGGCCCTGGCGGGCGCCGCGGTGGGCGCGGCTTCCTCGAACTCGCGTGACGACCGCAACTATCGTGGCGGCTACGGCTACAGCTACGATCGGGGTCCGGACTGCGGCTATTTCCGCGACGGCCGCTGCTATCGCAACCAAGGTCACTGGGAGCGTGAGCACGGCATCAACAGCCGCGACTACGACCGCGGTCGCTATGACCGCCGCGACTATCGCTACGACCGTCGCTGGTAAGGCGCGGACGTCAGCAAGGGCGGGGAACGGGCGCTTCGGCGCCCGTTTTCGCGTCTGGGGCCTAGCGGATCAGACGGGTCAGCAGGCCTGCCGTCGAGGGATCGAGATCGGCCGAGGGACCGCCCGCCGACACGTCCTTGAGGATGGCCTTGGCCAGGACCTTGCCCAGTTCCACGCCCCACTGGTCGAAGGAGTTGATATCCCAGACCACGCCCTCGACGAAGGTCTTGTGCTCATAGAGGGCCAGCAGGGCGCCCAGCGTTTCGGGCGTCAGCCGCTCCATGACGATGGCCGTCGAGGGGCGGTTTCCGGGGAAGGTCTTGTGTGTGGCCAGACGGTCGGCCTCGGCGGCGTTCGCACCCGAGGCCAGCAGTTCGGCGCGGGCCTGTTCCGTCGTCTTGCCCAGCATCAGGGCCTGGCCCTGGGCGAGGGCGTTGGACCAGAGGGGGGATTCCGGGGCGTCCGCATGCGTCTTCGCCACGATGACGAACTCGGCCGGGACGACCTGCGGGCCCTGATGGATCTGCTGGAAGAAGGCGTGCTGGCCGTTGGTGCCGGGCTCGCCGAAG
Organism: Brevundimonas sp. GW821-FHT02A10; assembly: GCF_059422025.1. NCBI lineage: Bacteria > Pseudomonadati > Pseudomonadota > Alphaproteobacteria > Caulobacterales > Caulobacteraceae > Brevundimonas > Brevundimonas sp. GW821-FHT02A10. Next base: position 1,081,554 of record NZ_JBWKWC010000001.1, on the reverse strand, counting down.
ACGACGGGGCAGGTCTGGCGCGTGACGGGCGAACCGTCGCGATGCACCCGCTTGCCGTTCGATTCCATCTCCAGCTGCTGCAGGAAGGCGGGCAGGCGACGCAGGGCGTGGGCGTAGGGCGCGACGGTGCGGGCCGGGCGGTTGAGGCCGTCGACGTTCCAGATCTGGGCGAGGGCCAGAAGGACGGGGGCGTTCTTTTCCAGCGGGGCCGAGACGAAGTGATCGTCCATGGCAGCGGCGCCAGCCAGCATGGCCTCGAAGACGTCGGGACCCAGGGCGATGATGCAGCTCAGGCTGACCGCCGACCACAGGGAGTAACGGCCGCCGACCCAGTCCCGGAAGGCGAAGGTGCGGGCGCAGCCGAAGGCGACGGCCTTTTCCGGGGCGGCGGTGACGCCGATGAAATGCTTGTCGCGTCCGGCTTCCGGCAGGCCGGCGGCCAGCCAGGCCTTGGCGGCTTCGGCGTTGGCGAGGGTTTCCTGGGTGGTGAAGGTCTTCGACACGACGACCACGAGGGTGGTTTCGGGATCGAGGCCGGTCAGGGCCTCGGCCATGTCGCGGGGGTCGATATTGGCGACGAAGCGCAGGTCGATCGACGGATCGAGCGGGCGCAGGGCGTCCCAGACCACACGCGGACCGAGGTCCGAGCCGCCGATGCCGATGTGGACGATGGCGGTGAAGGGCTTGCCCGTCGCGCCCGTCTCGGCGCCGGAGCGGACGGCGGTCGCATAGGCGGCCATGTCGGCGCGGACGGCGTCGACCTCGGCCGAGACGGCTTCGCCGAGGGCGATGAAGTTCGAACCCTTCCCGGCGCGCAGGGCGGGATGGAGGACGGCGCGGCCTTCGGTGAAGTTGATGGCCTCGCCGCCGAACAGGCGCGTGCGGGCGGCCTCGACCCCGGCCGAGCGGGCCAGATCGAGGCAGGTCTCGAAGCCCTCGCGGGTCCAGGCCTGTTTCGACAGATCGAGATAGAGGCCGGCGGCCTCGACGCCCATCCGTCCAACCCGGTCGGGGTCAGCGGTGAACTGATCGACGATGCGGGCCTCGGCGTCGCGGGCGGCGGCGGCGTCAAACGCGGTCCAGTCGGTCATGGTAAACGTTTCCTGTCGATCTCAAGGTGTCGTTTACGGGTCAGGCGTAAGCCGGTTCAACGGTTATTCCGGTCCTGATTCCTGAATTGATCCGGCGGAGAAGTTTCGATGTCCTGTGGTCTCGCCCTGAGCCTCGCCCTGATGATGAGCGACCCCAATGTGGCGGTCGCCGCAGCCCAGCCCCATGCGGTGGCGGGCGCCCCGGTCTCGGTCGCCGGCGAGCCCCTGTTCGTCGACATCGTCAGCCAGTCGACCTCGCTGAAGGCCGTGGTCGACGCCTGGGCCGCGGCAAAGGCCGCGGACGCCGCAGGCTTCCTGACCGGCGCCGACTTCACCGGCTTCAAGGACCGCGCCGCCCATCTGTCCCAGACCGATATGCAGGGCCATCTGATCCTCAAGGAGCGGGGCACGGACGGCGACCTGAAATGCATCCTGCGCGGCATTTCCGAGGACATCCCGAAGAAGATCGCCGCCGTCGAGGCCGCGACCACGCCGGAAGCCCGGGCCGTCGCCCTGTCGGAGCTGTCCTATCTGCTCAACGACAATGTCGAGGTGATCACCTCGCCGCCGCAGCCGGAAGTCTGAGACCCCTTCGGTCCGGGGTCGGTCAAACGACCCGATTGGCGCAGGGAGCAAAACGCGCTTGAGTGGGGGCAGGCCGCGTCGAGAGCGGTCGCGGCCGCAGTGAGCCCCATGCCCAGGAAGTTTCTGGTTGTCGTCGACGACAGCCCCGAGTTCGACGCCGCCCTGCGCTATGCCTCGCGCCGGGCCCGTTCGACCGGCGGCCGGGTCGCGCTTCTGGCCGTCATTCCCGACAGTTCCGACGAGCACTGGGCCGGGGTGCGCGAGGAGATCCAGCGCCAGCAGAGGGCCGAGGCCGAGGCCCTGCTGACCCGTCTGGGCGCCGAGGCCGCCGAACGTTCGGGCGCCCAACCCCTGTTCATCATCGAGACCGGCGACGCCCAGGCGGCGATCCGCAAGACCGTCGGCGACGATCCGGAGATCAAGATTCTCGTCCTGGCTTCGGCCGGGGGCGGCAAGTCGGCGGGACCTCTGGTTTCGGCGGTGCTCAAGCACGGCGCGGCCTTCACGGGCAGGAAGCTGCCGGTGACCATCGTGCCGGGCGAGCTGACCGACGCCGAGATCGAGGATCTGGCGTGACGGGGGTTCAGGGGCCGGTGATCGAGACGGCGCGGCTGATCCTGCGCCCCATGGCGATGAGCGATTTCGAGCGCTGGTGCGATTTCCAGTCCGATGCTGAGACGACGCGCTTCATCGGCGGGCCGAAGACGGCCTCCGAGACCTGGCGGATCGTGATGGCGTGCGCCGGGGCGTGGAGCCTGACGGGAGCCTGCTTCTTTTCGGTGATCGAAAAGGAGACCGGGCAGTGGGTCGGCCGGATCGGCCCGTGGTTTCCGCATCAGTGGCCGGGGACCGAGATCGGCTGGAGCCTGCATCGCGACGCCACGGGCAAGGGCTATGCGCTGGAGGCGGCCGTGGCCTCGATGGACTATGCCGTCGACGTTCTGGGCTGGACGGATCTCATCCACACCATCGCTCCGGACAATGTGGCTTCGGCGAAACTGGCGGAACGGCTGGGATCGACCAATCGGGGGCCGGGCCAGTTGCCGCCGCCATCAGACGCCTATCGCGTCGATATCTGGGGTCAGACGGCGACCGAATGGCGCGAGAACCGCAAGCGGTTCGTCTGAGGTCTTTCGTCTGATGGGCGCCGGTTGAAACCGGAACGGACCCGGAACATAATGGGCAAGTGAGCGCCCTTCTCGATATCGAACTCGTCTTCAGCCGGCCCGAGACCACGCTTTCCGTGACGCGCGGGGCGGCGCGTCTGCTGATCGACATGGGCTATGCGCCGCTGCTGGAGGTCTGCCTGCCCAATGGACGGCGCGCCGATGTCATGGCGATCGGGAGGAAGGGCGACATCGTCATCTGCGAGGTGAAGTCCGGCATCGAGGACTATCGCGTCGACCGCAAATGGCCGGAGTACGCCCCCTTCTGCGACGCCTTCTTCTTCGCCGTCGCCCCGGAGTTCCCGGAAGGCGTCCTGCCGGATGAGCCCGGTCTGATCGTCGCCGATGCCTTCGGCGGGGCGGTGGTCAGGGACGCGCCGGTGCTGGCGCTGGCGCCTGCGCGTCGCAAAGCGCTGACGCTGGCGTTTGCTCGGCTCGGGGCGATGCGAACGCTGAGGGAGTAGACCCTAGCGCGGCGCGCGCTTGGCCAGGATGCGCTGCAGGGTCCGGCGGTGCATGCCCAGGCGGCGGGCAGTCTCCGAGACGTTGTGGTCACAGAGCTCATAGACGCGCTGGATGTGTTCCCAGCGCACCCGGTCGGCGCTCATCGGGTTTTCGGGCGGCTCGGGCGAGGCGTCGCCGATGGCCAGCAGGGCCTTGACCACATCGTCGGCGTCGGCGGGCTTGGACAGATAGTCGACCGCCCCGGCCTTGACCGCCGCGACCGCCGTGGCGATGGCGCCGTAGCCGGTCAGCATGACGATGCGGGCGTCCTCGCGGCGCTCGCGGATCGCCTCGACGATCTTCAGGCCGTTGCCGTCCTCCAGCCGCATGTCGAGCACGGCATAGGCGGGAAGCGAGGTCTTCAGCGCATCGGTCGCCTCGGCCAGGGATCCGGCCGTGGTGACGTCGAAGCCGCGCGATTCCAGCGCCCGCCCCATCCGGGTGCGCAGGGCCTGATCGTCGTCGAGCAGAAGAAGGGTTTTATCGTGAAGCGCGGCGACGCGGTCCTCGATGCCTGACATTTCAAGAGTCTCCATGGGCCTCAAGTCGCGGTCCAGACCGTTCGGGTCAAGACATGCGCGGCGTTTGGTCGCGACCGAGGAAGCGCCTGTAATCAGGCGATTTCAAGCGCGGATCGGGGCCAGCGCACGGTGACCCGGGCGCCGCGATGGCCGATCGGGCCGTCACCTGCGCCGACCGTGACCCGGCCGCCGGTCCGCTCCAGCAGGGTGCGGGCGATGAAGAAGCCCAGCCCCATCCCGCCCTGGCTGGGGATGACCGCCTCGGTCGAGGGCAGGGGCGGGAAGGGCGGCGGAGGCGGTGAAGCGTCCTTGCGGCGACCCAGCGCGACGCCCAGACCCACCCGCGCCGGTCGGGCGGCGGCGCGCAGCTGGGCGGCCAGGGCCCGGCGCGCCTTGCCGTGCGGGCGGCTGGTCACATAGGGCTCGCCGAGGCGCGGCAGGATGTCTGGGGCGAAGCCGGGGCCGTCGTCCAGCACCTCGACCACGATCCAGTCCTCATCGACATTGGCCGAGACCCGCACGGCCGAGGCGGCGAAATCGGCGGCGTTCTCGACCAGGGCCGACAGGCCGTGGACCACCTCGGGCAGGCGCTTCACCTGCGGAGCGGGCTGGCCGTCGGCGGCGGTGGTCGCGATGGTGATGTCGAGGTCGAAGCCCAGATGCGGATCGACGACCTCATTGAGCAGGGCCTTGAGGCCCACCTCCGTATAAAGGGGATCGCCGTCCTCGGGCCGCTGGGACAAGCGGGTCAGGATCTCGCGGCAGCGGTCGGCCTGTTGCAGCAGCAGGGCGGCGTCCTCGGCCTCGGGGCTGTCGGCGGGGGCGCCGCGCAGCATCTCCTTGGCCACGACCTGGATGGTGGCGAGCGGCGTGCCCAGCTCGTGCGCTGCCGCCGCGGCCAGACCGCCGAGCGCGGCAAGACGCTGCTCGCGTTGCAGCACGTCCTGGGTGGTGGCCAGCGCCAGCTCCAGCTTCTCGGCGTCCGCCGCGACCCGCCAGGCATAGGCGGAGGTAAAGACCACCCCGGTGGTCAGAGCCATGGCCAGGCCGATCCGGTAGAGGAGGGGCAGGATCAGCTCTGTGCCCGACTGCCAGGGCAGGGGCAGGGACCATTTGAACAGGACGCCTGTGGCAATCAGGACCAGAAAGCCGAGGCCGATGGCCTGACGGCCCGGAAGCGACGCCGCCGCCACTGTCACCGGCGCGACCAGTAGCAGGCAGAAGGGGTTCTCCAGCCCGCCGGTCAAGCCCAGCAAGGTCGAGAGCTGGAGGATGTCGAAGCCGAGGTGCAGCGCCGTCTGGCGGCCGTCGGGCAGGCGGTTGTCGGTGCGCCGGAGGTGCAGCAGGGCCGCCAGATTGACCGCCGCCCCCGCCGCTATGGTCGCGACGCAGGGCCAGACCGCCAGCGGGAAATGCAGCAGCTCATGCGCCACCCAGATGGTCGCGGCCTGACCCATGAGAGCCAGCCAACGCAGGATGATCAGAGTGCGCAGGGTCAGGCCGCGGCCGCGCCGGGGCAGGTCGCGCCAGTGGTCGGCGGGGCCCTCGCCGCCCAGCAGGGGGGGCTGCGACGTCATAGCGGAGGAAGAGGCGGTTTCACGGATGTCCACGGCCGTTCTATAGACCGCTCGCGGCCGTCTGTCGGCAGCGCCGGGAAAGACCAAATGCCACGCCGTTCCATCCTGCTGTTCGCCGCCGCCTGTTTCATCATCGCCGCCTCACTGGCCGCCGTCACCGTGGTGGTGGTCACCGGACGCGAGCGCGGCGTCACGGCGGAGGCCTCATCGACGGGCCAACCGGCCGTCGGCGGGCCTTTCCAGCTGGTCAATCAGGACGGCCAGACGGTCGACCAGACGATGTTGAACGGCAAATGGACCCTGGTCTTCTTTGGCTTCACCTACTGCCCCGACTACTGCCCCACGACCCTGACCGGGCTGGCGGCGACGAAGAAACAGATGGGCGACAAGGCGAAGGACCTGCAGATCGCTTTCGTCAGCGTCGACCCGGCGCGCGACACGCCGAAAGCCCTGAAGGACTATCTGGAATCCGACGGCTTCCCCGAGGGCGTCGTCGGCCTGACCGGGACGCCGGAGCAGATCGCCGCCGTGGCGAAGGAATACCGCGCCTATTACCAGAAGGTCGGCGAGGGCGAGACCTACACCATGAACCACACCCTGACTGTCTATCTGATGGGGCCGGACGGCAAGTTCCGCGCGCCTCTGGCCTATGATCTGGGGCCGCAGAAATCGGCCCAGCTGATCGAGCGGGTGATGGCGCGGGGCTGAGGCCCTCCCCCTCAGGCGGCCTCCATTCCGGTGAAGAAGTCGACGAGGCCGTGGGGCGCGGTGTCGCCCAACAGCATCTCCAGCATGGCGTGGGAGCCCTCGGCGGCGGCGTGGCTGCGGGCGAACATGGTCGCTTCATAGGCCGAGAGCGCGGCTTCGGGACTATCCGGATGGGCGACGATGGCGAGGGCCAGTTCGGCGCCGTCCAGCAGGGCGAGATTGGCCCCGTCGCCTGCGGGCGGCATCAGGTGGGCGGCGTCTCCCACCAGCGTTACCCCCGGGGTGCGGGGCCACTGATGATCGTTCGGCAGGGTATGGAGCCGACGCGGGACGAGTGAAGTGTCGCTGTCGGTGATCAGGGCGACCAGCGCCGGCGCCCAGCCCGCGAACTCGGCGGCGATGCGGGCCTTCGCGGCGTCAGCATCGTCGAAGTCGACGGTGTCGATCCAGTCGGCCGAACGCTTCAGGGCGATATAGGCGTGCAGCACCCCGCCGGGCTCGCGGTGGGCGAAAATCCCCTGACCGGGCTCCAGCGCGAACAGGGCGCCGCCGCCGACGGCCTCGGCCGAAGCCGGGTGGCGGGCGTCGGCGTCGGAGAGACTGGTCTCGACGAAGGTCACGCCGACATATTCGGGGCGGGCGTCCGACAGCAGGGAGCGGACCCGTGACCAGGCGCCGTCGGCTCCCACCAGAAGGTCGGTCTGGACGGTCGAGCCGTCCGTGAAGATCAGGGTGTGTCGACCATCGCCCCGCGCCGTGACGCCGGACAGTTTGCGGTCCCAACGGATCGTGTCCTCGGGCAGGGAATCGATCAGCATCTGGCGCAGTTCGCCCCGCAGGACCTCGGGGCGGCCACCCGCGCCGTCGTCGGCCTCCTCCAGCAGCAGGGCTCCGTGCCGGTCCAGGGTGCGCGAGGCCTGACCGCCTTCGTGGATCAGGCTCCGGAAGGCGTCGATCAGGCCGGCGGCTCGCAGCGCGACCTGACCGTCTTCCTCATGGATATCCAGTAGCCCGCCCTGGGTCCGGGCCTCCGGCGAGGCGTCGGCCTCATAGATCGTCGAGGCGATGCCATGAACATGAAGCACCCGGGCGAGGACGAGGCCGCCGAGCCCGGCGCCGACGATGGAAACATAAGGGGGCATGGGGGAGTTCCTGATTGTCTGGAACGTCGTTCCAGATTTGCCAATTGGAACGGCGTTCCATTCGTGTCAAGACGGGGCATGATCCCGGATACGAAAACGGCGCCGGCCAAGGGGCGCGGGGAGGCGCTTTCCAAAGAGCGGATCGTCGCCGCGGCCATCGCCCTGCTCGACGCCGAGGGAGAAGCGGGGCTGACCTTCCGCGCGCTGTCGGCGCGACTGTCTACGGGCGCGGGAGCCATCTACTGGCACGTCGCCGACAAGACCGAGCTGATGACCGCAGCCTCCAACGCCGTGATGGCGCGGGCGCTTGAGGGGATCGAGGTCGAGACCGATCCGCGCGCAGGCATCCGCGCCGTGGCCCTGGCCGTCTTCGACGCCATCGAGGCCCATCCCTGGGCCGGTATCCAGCTGTTCCGCGATCCCGCCGGCTCGGCCATGGTGGAGATCATCGAGGGGATCGGCGGACGGTTGCTGGCGCTCAATGTGCCGGGCGAGTCCCTGTTCGACGCGGGTTCGGCCCTGTTGAATTATGTGCTGGGCGTCGCCGGCCAGAACGCCGCCAACGCCCGGGGACATCCGGCCGAGGTGGACCGCGAGGGCTTTCTCAAGGCCGTCGCCGATCGCTGGATCGAGCGCGATCCGGCCCGGTATCCCTTTGTGCACAAGGTCGCGGCGCGGCTGGCCGATCATGACGACCGGGCCCAGTTTCTGGCCGGGCTGGACCTGATCCTGACGGGCGTCGTGGCGCTGGCGGAGACCCGATAGCGGCCGGGGCTCCCCTAAAGTGATAATCCTTTTGCAGTGCACAATGATTTATGGTGCCTTGCGCGCCATTCGGCGGGGGTCGATATCGGAGTCTCATGCTCTACGCACTTCACGAGCTCGCCTACCAGTCGGCGCAGCCTTTCCGCCTCGGGGCGCAGTTCGCCCGCAAATTCTGGACCTCGCCCTTCAATCCGGCGTCGGAAACGGCGATCGGCCGCACCGCCTATGCCTCGGCCGAGCTGTTCGAGAGCGTCACCCGCCGCTACGGCAAGCCGGACTGGGGGCTTGAGGTCATCACCATCGACGGCAAGCCGGTGCGCACCGTCGAACAGGTGGTCTGGGAAAGCCCGTGGGTGAAGATGGTGCGGTTCGCCCGTAACGTCGGCGATCTGAAGCGCGCCAAAAAGCCCGTCGCGGCGCCCAGCGTCCTGATCGTCGCGCCCCTGTCGGGCCACTATGCGACCCTGCTGCGCGGCACGGTCGAGACCTTCCTTCAGGACCACGACGTCTATGTCTCGGACTGGACCAATGCGCGGCAGGTGCCGATGCTGGAGGGCCGGTTCGACTTCCACGACTATATGGACCATGTCCGATCGATGCTGGCCCAGATCGGTCCGCGCGCCCACGTTGTCGCCGTCTGCCAGCCCGGACCGCCGGTCCTGGCTATGGCCGCGGTGATGGCCGAGGACAACGACCCCAACCGTCCGGCCTCCATGACCTTCATGGGTTCGCCCATCGACGCCCGCCTGTCGCCGACGGTGACCAATGTGCTGGCGGAAGAAAAGCCGTTCACCTGGTTCCAGTCGAACATGATCCACACCGTGCCCTGGCCCTATCCGGGGTTTGGCCGACGGGTCTATCCGGGCTTCGTCCAGCTCTACAGCTTCATGTCGATGAACGAGGAACGCCACACCGACGCCCACTGGACCTATTTCAAGGATCTGGTGAAGGGCGACGGCGACGGGGTCGAGAAGCACGAACAGTTCTACGACGAGTATCTGTCGGTGCTGGACCTCTCGGAGGAGTTCTATCTCCAGACCATCGACATCGTCTTCCAGGACTACACCCTGGCCAAGGGCGAGCTCGTCCATGACGGCCGTCCGGTGGACCTGTCGAAGATCACCGACATCGGCCTGATGACGGTCGAGGGCGAGAACGACGACATTTCCGGCGTCGGCCAGACCCAGGCCGCCCATATCCTGTGCCCCAATGTTCCCGTCGAGCGCCGGGTGCTCTATGTCCAGCCGGACGTGGGCCACTACGGCGTCTTCAACGGCCGGCGGTTCCGCGAGGAAATCTATCCGCGCACCCGGGACTTCATCGCGAAAAATGAAAAGCTCTGCGCCGTACCGGACCGGTCAGCGACTGCCGCTTGAGCCCGCGACCGCGGGCGGAGAGACGCTTCAGCTACGCCTGTCGGTGAACCCGAGGGCGCGGAGGATCTCGATCCGTATCGACGCACGGGCGGGCGAGGCGGTCGCTATCGCGCCCAGTGAACGCCGCCTGTCCGAGGCCGTGGCCTTTGCGCGGTCGAAAGCCGGCTGGATCGCCGAACGACTGGAGGCGCGGGTCGAGGGGCAACCGTTGACGCCGGGTCAGATCATCCTGCTGCATGGCGTCGAGACGCGGCTGGAGGCCACAGGGACGAACGGCGCGGCGCGGCTGACGGCCGACGGCGTCGGGCCGGTGATCCGTTCGGGCGGGGAGGGCGAGGCCTTCGCGCGCCGGGTCGAGAACCTGCTCAAGCGCGAGGCGCGGACACAGCTGGTGGCGCGCACCGAGGTGCATCTGAAAGCCCTGAACCAGAGGCCGGTGAAGGTCTCGGTCGTCGACACCCGCTCGCGCTGGGGCTCATGCAGCCCGCACAACCGCTCGATCCGCTATTCATGGCGCATGGTCATGGCCCCGCCCGCCGTGCTCGACTATCTGGCCGCGCATGAGGTCGCCCATCTGGTCCATGCGGATCACAGCCCGGCCTATTGGGCGGTGGTGCATGGTCTGGTCGGGGATCACCGGCCGTTCCGCGCCTGGCTCAAGGCCCACGGACAGGCCCTGCATGCGGTCGGTCGCTAGCTAGCGCAGCAGACCCGCCAGAGGCATCGACAGCACCAGCAGGGTCGCCAGACTGTAGACGGCGAAGGCGTTCAGGGTCTGGCGGCGGCCCCGGGCCGAGATCGGGTCGCGCGGGCGATACCAGCGCTGGGCCCAAAGCAGATAGGCCGCCTGTGCGCCCCAGCAGGCGAGGAAGACCAGAACCGCCCAGGGCTGGAGCAGCATCAGGGCCGCGCCCGAGGCCAGGACCAGCACCGATCCCATGGCCAGCATGACGTCGGCGGCGCGTTCGGTGGGGGAGGAGGGCAGGACGGCGGCAATCGCTCGCTCCATCCGCCAATTGATCAGGACCTGCCGCAGGGCGAGAACCCCCGCGAGCACATAGAAGACACCCATCCCCCGAACGGCCCATTCCATGACGGAAGGGTGATCTATTACTTCGTATAGGTAAACCTACGGATTCTGACAGGGGCTGCGTGCAGGGCTGTCAGGCCGTCGCCGGAAAGAAAAAGCGCGCGACCGCCGAAGCCGTCGCGCGCTCTAATTCTCTCTCGTAGGGTCCTTAGAGGTCCAGCAGCGAGCGCTGCGGGTCTTCCAGGTGTTCCTTGACGCGGACCAGGAAGGTCACGGCTTCCTTGCCGTCGACGATGCGGTGGTCGTAGCTGAGGGCCAGGTACATCATCGGGCGGATCTTGACCTCGCCGTTGATGGCCATCGGGCGCTGCACGATGTTGTGCATGCCCAGGATGCCCGACTGCGGCGCGTTCAGGATCGGCGTCGACATCAGCGAGCCGTAGGTGCCGCCGTTGGTGATGGTGAAGGTGCCGCCCTGGAGCTGGTCCATGGTCAGGCCGCCGTCGCGGGCGGCCTTGCCGAGGTCGGCGATGCCCTTCTCGATGCCGGCCAGCGACAGGGTGTCGGCGTCACGCAGGACCGGAACCACCAGGCCCTTGTCGGTGCCGACGGCGACGCCGATGTCATAGTGGTTCTTGTAGATGATGTCGGTGCCGTCGATCTCGGCGTTGACGGCCGGGATTTCCTTCAGGGCGTTGATCACCGCCTTGGTGAAGAAGCTCATGAAGCCCAGCTTGACGCCGTGGCGTTTCTCGAAGGCGTCCTTGTACTGGGCGCGCAGGGCCATGACCTGGGTCATGTCCACCTCGTTGAAGGTGGTCAGCTGGGCGGCGGTGTTCTGGGATTCCTTCAGGCGGCGCGCGATGGTCTGGCGCAGACGGGTCATCTTGACCCGCTCTTCGCGCGGCTGGTCCGGACGCGGGGCGGCGGGCGCAGCGGCGGCGACCGGGGCCGGAGCAGCCTTCGGCGCGGCGGCGGCGGCCAGGGCGTCGCCCTTGGTGATGTTGCCCTTCGGACCGGTCGGGGTGATCGAACCGGCGTCCAGACCGCCTTCGGTGACGATGCGCTGGACCGACGGCGACAGCTGGGCCGAGCCGGTGTTGGCGGCGGCGGCCGGAGCCGCAGCGGGAGCCGGGGCCGCAGCAGCCGGGGCGGCGGCCGCGCCGGCGCCGGCGGCGATCGAGCCGATGGACTGGCCGGGGGTGACGGTCGCGCCTTCGTCGGCGGTGATGGTCAGAACGCCGTCAGCCGGGGCCGCGACCTCGACCGCGACCTTGTCGGTCTCGATCTCGACGAGCAGCTCATCCTTCTTCACGGCCTCGCCGTTCTTCTTGAGCCACTTGCCCATCGTGCCTTCGGCGACGCTCTCGCCCATGGTCGGGACCGGGATGGCGACCGTGGCGCCGCCCGAAGCGGGAGCAGCGGCGGCCGGGGCGGCGGCAGGAGCCGCAGCGACCTGCGCTTCAGCAGCCTTTTCAGCTTTCGGAGCGGGCTTGGCCGCGGCCGGGGCGGCCGAGGCGCCTTCGGTGACGACGCCCAGGACGGCGCCCGGAACGACGGTGTCGCCCTCGGCGGCCTTGATGTCCGACAGGACGCCGTCGGCCGGGGCCACGACTTCCAGCGAGACCTTGTCCGTCTCCAGCTCGACCAGGACCTCGTCCTTCTTCACCGCCTCACCGACCTTTTTGGTCCATTTTGCGATGCTGGCTTCCGAGACGGATTCACCAAGGGTCGGGGTCAGGATGTCGGCCATGTCGGGTCCAGGCTTTCGTGTAAGGCTTCAGGCGGCGTTGTAGGTCAGTGTTGTGTCAGGCGAACGAAGGAAGGTCTAGGCGAAGGCCTCGTCCGTGAAGGTCTGCAGTTCCTTCAGGTGGCGGCTCATCAGACCCGCGGCGGTCGAGGCCGAGGCCGGACGGCCGACGTAGCGGGCGCGTTTGGACTTCACGTTCAGCTTCTCGAGCGTCAGTTCGATCCACGGATCCACGAAGGTCCAGCCGCCCATGTTCTTCGGCTCTTCCTGGCACCAGACCAGTTCGGCGTTCGGGAAGCGGGCCAGTTCGGTCATCATCGACTTCATCGGCCAGGGGTAGAACTGCTCCAGACGCAGCAGATAGACGTCGTCGACGCCCTTCTTCTCGCGCGCGTCGAGCAGGTCGTAATAGACCTTGCCCGAGCAGACCACGACGCGACGGATGTCCTTGTCGGCCTTGATCTTGATGCCCGAGATTTCGGGGCGCGTCTGGGCGTCGTCGTGCAGCACGCGGTGGAAGGACGAACCCTCGGCCATGTCGGCGATGGTCGAGACCGCCTTCTTGTGACGCAGCAGCGACTTGGGCGTCATGATGATCAGCGGCTTGCGGAACGGCCGCTGCATCTGGCGACGCAGGATGTGGAAATAGTTGGCCGGGGTCGTGCAGTTGGCGACCTGGATATTGTCCTCGGCGCAGGCCTGCAGGAAGCGTTCGAGGCGGGCCGAGGAGTGTTCCGGACCCTGGCCCTCATAGCCGTGCGGCAGGAGCATGGTCAGGCCGCTCATGCGCAGCCACTTGCGCTCACCCGAGGTGATGAACTGGTCGATGACCACCTGGGCGCCGTTCACGAAGTCGCCGAACTGGCCTTCCCACATCACCATCGTGTTCGGGTCGGCGAGCGAATAGCCGTATTCGAAGCCGAGCACGGCCTCTTCCGACAGGGCCGAGTCGATGACCTCGAAATTGGCCTGGCCTTCGCGCAGGTTGTTGAGCGGGATGTACCGCTCTTCCGTGGTCTGGTCGATGATGCCCGAGTGGCGCTGGGAGAAGGTGCCGCGCACCGAATCCTGACCCGACAGACGAACCGGGAAGCCCTCGTCCAAGAGGCCGGCGAAGGCCAGGCTCTCGGCCGTGGCCCAGTCGATCGTACCGGCGGTCAGGCTCTCGCGACGCGCCTCGATGACGCGCTTGAGCGTCTTGTGCATGTCGATCGCGTTCGGAATGGTCGTCAGGCGGTGGCCGTAGTCCATCAGCTTCTCGGCCGGGATGCCGGTCTTGCCGCGACGCTCGTCGTCTTCGGCCAGGCCCACGCCCTTCCACTGACCGTCCAGCCAGTCGGCCTTGTCGGCCTTGAAGGTCTTGCCGGCCTCGAACTGTTCGTCGAGCCAGGCTTCCTGTTTGGCGACCAGGGCGTCGACCTCGGCCTCGGTCAGGACGCCTTCGGCGACCAGACGGGCGGCGTAGATCTCGCGCGTCGACCGCAGGGCGCGAATCTTCGAATACATCAGCGGCTGGGTGAAGGTCGGATCGTCGCCTTCGTTGTGACCGAAGCGGCGGTAGCAGAACATGTCCACCACCACGTCCTTGTGGAATTTCTGGCGGTATTCGGTGGCCACCTTGGCGGCGAAGACGACCGCTTCCGGATCGTCGCCGTTCACGTGGAAGATCGGCGCCTGGACCATCAGGGCGACGTCCGAGCAATAGGGCGTCGAGCGCGAGTTGCGCGGCGAGGTGGTGAAGCCGATCTGGTTGTTGATGACGAAATGCATCGTCCCGCCGGTGCGGTAACCCTTCAGACCCATCAGGGCGAAGCATTCGGCGACCACGCCCTGACCCGCGAAGGCGGCATCGCCGTGGATCAGCAGGGGCATGACCTTGGAGCGATCCAGCGCCCACTGGTTCTCGGGCACGCCGGCGTTGGCCTCACGGATGTCGAAGGCCTGTTTCGCGCGCGCCTTGCCCAGAACGACCGGGTTGACGATCTCGAGGTGCGAGGGGTTGGCGGTCAGCGACAGGTGGACCTTCTTGCCGTCGAACTCGCGGTCCGACGAGGCGCCCATATGGTATTTGACGTCGCCCGAACCCTCGATGTCCGAAGGCACGGCCGAGCCGCCCTGGAACTCGTGGAAGATGACCTTGTGGGGCTTGCCCATGACGGTCGCGAGGGTGTTCAGGCGGCCGCGGTGGGCCATGCCGATGACGATCTCGTCGATGCCCAGGGCGCCGCCGCGCTTGATCATCTGCTCCAGCGCCGGGACCATGGCCTCGCCGCCGTCCAGACCGAACCGCTTGGTGCCCGGGAAGCGCTTGTGGGAGAAGCGTTCGAAGCCTTCGGCCTCGATCAGCTTGTTCAGGATGGCCAGCTTGCCTTCCTTGGTGAAGCCGTTCTTCTCGAAGGCGTCGGCGCCCTCGAAGCGCTGCTGCAGCCAGGCCTTCTCGTCCGGCTCGGCGATGTGCATGTACTGGATGCCGATATGGCCGCAGTAGGTGCGCTCAAGGATCGCCATCAACTCGTTCACGGTCGCGTACTGCAGGCCCAGGACGCCGTCGAGGAAGATCGGGCGGTCCAGGTCAGCGGCGGTGAAGCCGTGGAAGGCGGGGGTCAGCTCGGGGTTGTCGATGGGCTGTTCGATGCCCAGCGGGTCGAGCTTGGCGTGCAGATGGCCGCGCACCCGGTAGGTGCGGATCAGCATCAGGGCGCGGATGGAATCGTGGGCGGCGGCGCGGACCTCGTCGGCGCTGACCCCGGCTGCGGCTGGCGCAGCGGCAAGGGCGGCCTTGGCGGGCGCGGCGCCGGCCTTCTTCGGATCAACCTTGGGGGCGGGCCACTGGCCGTCGAAGACGCCGGTCTCTTCCGTCGGCTCCAGGATCGCGCCGCGGCCCCAGCCGCCGGCCGCGCCCGAGGCCTTGACCACCGCGGCCGAGTCCTTGAGCTGGTCAAAGAAGCTGCGCCATTCGCCGGACACGGAAGACGGGTCGTTCGCCCATTTCTCGTGGAGGTCCTCGATGAAGGCGGCGTTCGCGCCATAGAGGAAGCTGGTCTCGGCAAAGACCTGGTTCAGCCGACCGGCATCGTCCGCCATCGTTCTCGTCGTCCTTTTGGGGCCTCACGGTCACAACCGCGTGAGGCCAGCGCGGTTCATATAGGCGCTGTTTCCTTATGGGTCATGACCGAAGAGGGGCGAAACGATAAGAAATTGGTTCCGAGTGTAAACAAAAACGCCCCCGGCCGTGACCGGGGGCGTCTTCGATGCGGGTTTCCGGCACGATCGATGCCGAAACCGGTGTCATGCCGCCCAAGCGGGGCGACAATTCACCGCGTAAGGTTCTCGTCTGGGCCGCTCGCCCGAGGCGCTCAAGTAGCGAGCAACCGCGTTGCGAGCGTAGCGCCCCTTGGGATCAGCCCTTCAGCACTTCGACCAGCGTCGTGCCGAGGCGGGCGGGCGAGGGCGACATCTTGATGCCGGCCGCTTCCATGGCCGCGATCTTGGATTCCGCATCGCCCTTGCCGCCGGAGACGACAGCGCCGGCGTGGCCCATGGTGCGGCCCTTGGGAGCCGTACGGCCCGCGATGAAGCCGGCCATCGGCTTCTTGCGGCCCTTCTTCGCTTCGTCGATCAGGAACTGGGCGGCGTCTTCCTCGGCGCCGCCGCCGATTTCGCCGATCATGATGATCGAGGTGGTTTCCGGGTCGGCGAGGAACAGTTCCAGGACGTCGATGAACTCGGTGCCCTTGACCGGGTCGCCGCCGATGCCGACGGCCGTGGTCTGGCCGAGGCCTTCGTTGGTCGTCTGGAACACGGCTTCATAGGTCAGGGTGCCCGAACGCGACACGACGCCGACGGAGCCCTTCTTGAAGATGGAGCCCGGCATGATGCCGATCTTGCACTCGTCCGGGGTCAGGATGCCGGGGCAGTTCGGGCCCAGCAGGCGCGACTTCGAACCTTCGAGGCGGCGCTTGACCTGAACCATGTCCAGCACCGGGATGCCTTCGGTGATGCAGGTGATGAAGGGGATCTCGGCGTCGATGGCCTCGATGATCGCGGCGGCCGCGCCCGACGGCGGGACGTAGATCACCGTGGCGTCGGCCTTGGTGGCGTCGCGGGCTTCGGCGACCGAGGCGTAGATCGGCAGGCTTTCACCGTGCGATCCGGTCCAGTTGGTGCCGCCCTTGGTCGGGTGGACGCCGGCGACCATCTGGGTGCCGTGATAGGCCAGGGCCTGTTCGGTGTGGAAGCCGCCGGTCTTGCCGGTCAGGCCTTGAACGATGATTTTCGTGTTCTTGTCGACGAGGATGGACATGGGTCTATCGATCTCTGGATATATTTGTCAGCGGGGCGGTGGAGGCTGAGCGCAAGGCTCAGCCGACCGCCGCGACGATCTTCTGGGCGGCGTCGTCGAGGTCGTCGGCGGCCTGGATGGTCAGGCCGGATTCGTTCAGAATCTTCTTGCCCAGCTCGGCGTTGGTGCCTTCGAGGCGGACGACCAGCGGCACCTTCAGGCCCACTTCCTTGACGGCCGCGACCACGCCTTCGGCGATGACGTCGCACTTCATGATGCCGCCGAAGATGTTGACCAGGATGCCCTGGACGTTCGGGTCAGCGGTGATGATCTTGAAGGCCGCAGCGACCTTCTCCTTGCCGGCGCCGCCGCCGACGTCGCAGAAGTTGGCAGGCTCCTTGCCGTACAGCTTGATGATGTCCATCGTCGCCATGGCCAGACCGGCGCCGTTGACCATGCAGCCGATGTTGCCGTCGAGCGAGACATAGGCGAGGTCCCACTTGGAGGCCTCGATCTCCTTGGCGTCTTCTTCCGTCTCGTCGCGCAGGGCGCGCATGTCGTCGTGGCGGAACAGGGCGTTGCCGTCGAACGAGACCTTGGCGTCCAGGACGCGCAGGTGGCCGTTCTCCATGACGATCAGGGGGTTCACCTCCAGCATGTCCATGTCCTTCTCGACGAAGGCCTTGTACAGGGCGGGGAACAGTGACTTGCCGTCTTCGGCGGCGTCGCCGGTCAGGCCGTAGGCGGCGTTGATCTTCGCGACGTCGGCTTCGGTCACGCCCGTGTCGGGGTCGATGACGATGTTCTGGATCTTCTCGGGGGTGTCGTGGGCGACAGCCTCGATGTCCATGCCGCCTTCGGTCGAGACGACGAAGGCGATGCGGCCGTACTGACGGTCGACCAGCAGCGAGCAGTAGAGTTCGCGGGCGATGTCGGCGCCGTCTTCGATGTAGAGACGGTTGACCTGCTTGCCGGCTTCACCGGTTTGCGCGGTCACGAGGGTGTTGCCGAGCATTTCCTTCGCGTTCTTGACCACGTCCTCGATCGAGAAGGCGAGGCGGACGCCGCCCTTGGCGTCGGCGGGCAGTTCCTTGAACTTGCCCTTGCCGCGGCCGCCGGCGTGGATCTGCGATTTCACGACATAGAGGGGTCCGGGCAGTTGCTTCGCTGCGGCCTCGGCCTGGTCAGCCGAAGTAATCGGCACGCCCTCGGCGACCGGTGCGCCGAAGCCCTTCAGGACCTGCTTGGCCTGATATTCGTGAATGTTCATGGATCCGACGTCCTGTGGCGGTGGCCTGGGGAAGAAAGTTGGCCGCGCTTATAGGCGTCGCTTGTTCGCAGGTGCAACCGTCTGTGATCACCCGTTACGCTATCGATCGGATCAGGCCCGGTATCAAAGGGCCGTATGAGGGGTCGCCCCTAGTCGACCCAGTCCTTCTTCAGCGTCCGCGACGCCCCGAACAGCAGGATCGAGGCCAGGACGTAGAAGCCGACGCCGGTGTAGATGGCCCAGCGCAGGCTCTCCTCACCGAAGGTCGGGGCCAGAAGGTCGCTCATCCAGCCGAAGTAGAAGAAGCCGACCGCCAGACCCAGCAGGTTGTTGATCAGCAGGAACAGGGCAGAGGCGGTCGAACGCATCGGGGCCGGAACCAGATGCTGGACCGCCGCCGTCACCGGACCCAGCCAGGCCAGGTTCAGGCCGGTCGGGATCAGGAAGATCAGGAAGGCGATGGTCAGGGACAGGCCCTGCGATCCGCCGCCGGGAATGATCTGCTGGATCAGCCAGGCGGAGTTCATGGCCAGGATGAAGCAGGGGCCGGAGATCAGGAAGGCCACGGCCGGGGTCAGGGGATAGGCGCCCTTGCCGCGTTTGGCCAGCTTGTCGGCGATCATCCCGCCCAGCCAGATGCCGGCCAGACCGCCGATCAGGGCGATGCCGGAATAGTACCAGGAGGTCTGTTTCAGGGTCAGGTCGAAGCTGCGCATGAAGAAGAGCGGCAGCCAGCCCGCGACGCCGTAGCCGCAGACCGAGGAGGAGGCGGCGCCGAGCGCCAGCAGCCAGAAGCTGGGCTTCCTGACGACGACCGAGGCCGTGGCCCTGGCGATCATCAGCGAAATCCCGATGACGAGGGCGAGGCCGCCGCCGAAGGCCCAGACCAGGGGATTGCCGATGGCGAGGCCGGCGAAATGGCCGAGCACGGCGAGGATCAGGCAGCCGGCGCCGAGGCCCAGCATGATCAGGGAAGCCACGCGTCCGGGACCCGTCGGGCCGGCGACCACCGGAGCCGGCGCCGCGGCGGGGGTTGCGGCGACATCGCTGCCGCCCCGCTTCGGATCGCGGATGGTCAGGCGCAGCAGCGGGGCGAGAAGCAGGCCGATCAGGCCGACGGCGATGAAGGCGGTGCGCCAGCCATAGGTCGCGGCCAGAAGGCCGCCGACGAGGGTCCCGGCCGCGGTGCCCAGCGGAATGCCGAAGGCGAAGGCGGCGAGCGCCCGGGCCCGGTGCTGGGGCGGGAAGTAGTCGGCGATCAGGGAATAGGCCGGGGCTACGCCGCCCGCCTCGCCGACTCCCACGCCCATGCGGCACAGGAACAGCTGGCCGAAGGAGCCCGCCATGCCGCACAGGGCGGTGAAGCCCGACCAGACGGCCAGGGCCCCGGTCATGATCCAGACACGCGAGAAGCGGTCGGCCAGCCAGGCCAGGGGAATGGCCAGGGTCGAATAGACGGAGGCGAAGGCGATGCCGCCCAACAGGCCGAACTGGCTGTCCGACATCTTGAACTCAGCCTTCAGCGGGGCGGCGAGAATCCCGATGATCTGGCGGTCCAGAAAATTGAGCATGTAGACGAGGACCAGAACCGCCAGAACGTAATAGCGGTATCCGCCCCGTTGCGCGGGGTCCTGCGGGGCGGTCGTGTCGGTCGTCGCCATGTCGCTTCCTCGGATTTTCTGGTTTTCGGTATGGTAACGGCCGCGCTGTGGACCGCAACGAAAAAGGGGCGGCGCCTTTCGACCCCGCCCCCGTTTTCCGCTATTTGCCTGGTTCTAGAACTTCAAGCCCAGAGTCGCGGTGACCGTGCGCGGCGCGCCGTAGAAGGCGATGATCGAGTCGCCCGTCAGAGCGCCGGGGAAGCTGTAGCCGCCCACCTTGTAGCGCTCGTCGCCGAGGTTCTTGCCATGGACGCCGAAGGTCAGGCGATCGTCGGACGAGGTCCAGACCACGCTGGCGTCGTAGATCCAGTAGGCGCCCTGATCCAGCAGCGGGGCCGGGGTTTCGAACTGCTGGTAGGCGCCGCGATAGGCGATCGACGGCAGGAACGAGATCATCGAACCGTTCGCCATGGTCCAGTTGTAGGTGGCGCCGATCGAGCCGGTCCATTCCGGGGTGTTCTGGAAGTTGCGTTGCGACGAGACGTCGATGACGCAGCCGACCAGGGTCGGACAGGCGGTGTTGCCCGAGGCCGTGGGCACATAGGCCAGGAACTGGTCGAACTTGGCGTCGATATAGCTCAGGGTCAGGTTGAAGGTCAGGGCCTCGGTCGCGCGCAGGCGGCTTTCCAGTTCCCAGCCGCGGATCGAGGACGAACCGACGTTGTCGACCACCGAGGCGACGGTGGCGCCGGCGGGGTACTGGGTCGTGATCTGCTGGTCCTCGTAGGACGAGTCGAAGATCGCGGTGGCGAAGCTCAGGCGGCGATCGAACAGCGTGCCCTTCAGGCCGATTTCATAGGTCTCGACGGTTTCGGGGTTATAGCCGTTGACGGTGTTCGGATAGAGCACCGCGTCGCCCCGCATGTCGAAACCGCCGGATTTGAAGCCCTGGCCCCACGACACATAGGTCGTCAGTTCCGGGTTGATCTTGTAGCTGACCGAGATCCGCGGCGTGAATTTCTCGAACTCACGCGTGCGGGTGTAGTTGGTGCGCGGAGCGCCCAGCAGCACAGCCGAGGTGTTGTTGAAGTAGGGGCTGCGGATGCCGAGATACTGCTGACGGAAGACGGTGCCTTCCTTTTCGTCGTGGGTGTAGCGACCGCCCAAAGAGATCGACAGTTGCGAGGTCAGGTCGTAGCTGAAGTCGCCGAAGACAGCGTAGCTCTTGGTGTCCACCGAGCCCGAAGTCAGGGTGGTCAGGTTGGCCAGGCCGACGACGGTGTCGAAGGCGCCCGAAGCGGTGGCGTCCAGATAGTAGACGCCGGCGACGCCGTTCCAGTTGGAGCCGTTCAGCAGGATCTGGAACTCCTGGCTGAACTGGTCGTCGTCATAAGCGGCCGGGATGTCGAGGATCGGCTGCGGCAGGTTGTCGAAGTCGATGTTGCCGCGCGTCTTGCCGTCGCGGTAGGCGGTGATCGACTTCAGCGTGACCATGTCATTGACGGTCCATTCGCCGGTCAGCGACAGGCCGCGGGTCTGGACGCGGTTGCGGTCGCCGGCGCCGGCGTTGGTGTCATAGACGTCCGCCGGGATCGGGGCGAACTCGCGGTGGCCGTGACGGGCGTTGGAGTTGTCGTTCACCAGGTCGCCGGCCAGACGGAAGAACAGATAGTCGGTCGGTTTCCATTCCGCGCTGGCGCGGGCGGCGATGACGTCCTTGTTGTAATGGTCGTTGCCGGTGTTCAGGTTGGTGCCGAAGCCGTCGCGCAGATAGCGGGCCAGCGAGGCGGAAACCGCGAACGTGTCGTTGAAGGGCAGGACGGCGCTGGCGACCACATCGCGCTGGTTATAGCTGCCGTAGGACGCGCGCAGCGAACCTTCCGGCTCGGTAGCGTCGATGCGGCGCGTAACGTACTTGATCGCGCCGCCGATGGTGTTGCGGCCGTAAAGAGTGCCCTGGGGACCGCGCAGGACTTCGATGCGCTGCACGTCGAAGATGTCGAGCACGGCGGCCTGCGGGCGAGCCACATAGACGTCGTCGATATAGAGGCCCACGCCCGGATCGAAGCCCCAGAGCGGATCCTGCTGGCCGACGCCGCGGATGAAGCTGATCAGGGTCGAGTTCGAGCCGCGCGCGGCGTTCAGCGTCAGGCTGGGGGTCGAACGCGCCAGTTCGGTGATGTCGGCGGAACCCTTGTTCGCCAGCTGTTCGCCCGAGAAGGCGGTCACGGCGACCGGCACGTCCTTGAGGCTTTCTTCACGGCGGCGGGCGGTGACGACGATGTCGTCAACGGTGGCGGTATCGCTCTGCGGGGCCGCGTCCTGGGCGAAAGCCCCGGTCGAAATCGCACTCCACGCCGCGCCGGCCAGCAGCGCGCTCTTCACGAGTCTGTTCATTGGGGTCGTCCCGTTCCTGTTGTTTCCAGCCCATCGACGCCTTTATTCAGCGTTCAATGATTTTCTTGAACCTGACCCCGTTTCGACGATCTGTCAAACGGCCCAGCTTGAGTGGGGTGACGTGGCGTCAGGCTGTGGCGCCGTTGCACCGGCGCCGGTCGTGGGTCTAAGCCTGTGGGCATGAGCGAGACTGTCCCTTCGCCGGCCCGTCGCGGCCGCCCGCCCAAAGCCGCCGGCGCCGCCGCCGTGGACACCCGCGCCACCATCCTGGACGCGGCAGAGGACCTGTTCTCGAAACACGGCTTCTATGGCGTGACCATCCGTGAGGTGGCGCGCGAGGCCGGGGTCGATACTGCCCTGGTCCACTATTATTTCGGGGCCAAGCGCGAGCTGTTCGACGCCGTCTTCATCCGCCGGGCCGAGGTCTGGAACAACGACCGGGTCGACGCCATCAACCGCTATGTCGAGACGGCGGCGGCGTCAGCCACGCTGGAAGGACTGCTGGAAGCCTTCCTGAGGCCGCCGTTCGAATGGTCGCTGAAGGGCGGGCCGGGCTGGAAACACTATGCCGCCCTGGTGGCCCAGACCAACGCCAACCCCACCTTCGGCGGCGAGACCATGGCCCGCTATTTCGACCCGGCCATCCATCGGCTGATCGAGCTGATCCGGGGGCTGATCCCGGGGTCGAAGGACGTCGACCTCTACTGGGCCTATCACAATCTGTCCGGGGCCCTGACCCTGACGCTCGGCGAGACCGGGCGTCTGGACCGACTTTCCGGAGGCCTGGCCCGTTCCGGCGATCTGGAGAGCGCCTGCGACTATATGGTCCGGTTCGCGGCGGCGGGCATTCGCGCGGTCTGCGGCCCGACCGTGGTCCCGCAGCAGGGCTAGCCGAAAAAGATCGCCCACATCAGCCTTCCGGGCAGGAAGGTGAATGCGCCGGCGATGATCAGCCCGCCGACGAACAGGGCGCCCATGGTGCGGCCGTGCGCGCGGATACGGCCCGAACGCACATGCCAGATCCCCATCGGCAGGGCGATCAGGGTCCAGCCCGAAAGCAGATGGATCAGGCTCAGAGAGCCGGGGTTCATGACCCGGATGAAGAAGGAGCTGATCGCCACGGTCGCCATGGCGACGACCCAGCTCCAGCCTATCAGACGATGCGCCGCCGTGCCCTTGACCCCGATCAGCTGAACCGTGCCGAGCAACAGGGCGGTCAGTGCGGCGGCGATGTGGAGTTTCAGGACACCGTTCTGACGCGCCAGCAGGGCCCAGTCCGGGGCATGGCCGAAGCGCTGCGAGATCAGGAGCCCGCCCGCCACGGCGACGAGAGCGACGGCGACGAGCAGCAGCAGGCGGCGGGGCGTGTAGGTGGCGGTGGGGGTGACGGCGGTCATGACGGGATCCTCGGGAGAGGCCCCGACCCTGACGGGTTTGAGGGACGATCAAAGCGCCGCTTCGCCGGTGACCGCCTCCGCTTCGCGAACGGACAGGGGGCAGGGTCCAGGCGGTCGGCCTCAGACGATCCCGATCAGAAGATGCCGCGCAGGGTCACGCGCTGGGTTACGCCGGTGGTCGTCTGTTCGAACGCGGCGGCGTCGAAGGCCGGCAGGCCGAAGCGGGCGCGGGCGCCGTTCGAGAAGCCGAACGGTTCGCGCGGAATGCCGAGGGCGTTCTTGCTCAACTTGCCATCGCCATCGGTGTCCTGGAAGGCGGCGATGGCGTAGCGGCCGGGCGGCAGGCCCTGGACATAGATGCTGGTCACGGCTCCGGTCCGCTGGAGCATATAGGTCCGTACCGGGTTCTCGCTCTTCCGGAAGGATTCGGCGTCGCGATAGATGGCCACCGCGATCCGGCCGTTGGTCTGGGGCGTCTCCAGCTCGAGCAGCAGGGTGGTCTGGGTTCCGCGGGTGGGCCGGTTCTGGGTCGGCGGCACGATCGGGCGCGAGGGCGCGGCGACCGGGGGCGGAGCGGTCGCAGCCTCGGCCGAAGGGGCGGGCGCCGTGACGGCGGGCTCGGTGACTGCGGGTGCGACGGGAACGACATTGGCGGTGCGCGGCGGCGGGGCCATGGGCACCATACCAGCCTGCTGGGCCACCACGGCATGCGCCGGGGCCATGACAAACAGGGTCGCGATGGCGAGGATGATCTTCATTCCGGGTGCGTTTCGTGGTCTCACAGCGTTATCGCCTCCGACCATGACGGCGAACACCCGTCGAATGCAATGAGTCCCATCCTGAATTCCCCCAACACGTCAAACCCATCGGCCAAAACCGACGGCGATCGCGCCGTTCGCAGCAAGCCCCCTCGCAGGCCTCTGACGCTAGGTCTGGTTCGCGGCATTGTCGTGGCGACGGCGGCGGGCGGGGTCTTCGCCTTCATGGGCGCCTTCGGCACGGGGGCGGCGCCGTTCGGCCTGCGTCTGGCCTATTGGGTCCCGGTGATGCTGGCCGGCGCCTTTTGGGGGCATCTGTGTTCGCGACTGATCGAGCGCTGGATCGATCTGGACGAACGGCCCTGGCTGACGGTCCTGGCCCTGACCGCCGCGATCACCGGGCCGGTCTCGGTTCTGGTGTGGGCGGTGACGGGGCTGATCTTCGAGGGCCGCGTCTATTCCCTCTCGGCCCTGCCCTATATGCTGATCCCGGTCGGCGTGGTGACGGCGACCCTGTCGGCCATCAACGTCTTCCTGTCGAAGGCCCAGCCGGTCCAGACCCATGCGGCCGAGGTCGGGGCGCCCGCCGCCCGCTTTCCGGATCGCCTGCCGCTCAAGCTGAGGGGCGCCGCCATCCGCGCCGTTCAGGCCGAGGACCACTATCTGCGCATCCACACCGACCGGGGCTCGGACCTGATCCTGATGCGGCTGTCCGATGCGCTGGAGGAGCTGGAGGGGCTGGAAGGCGCCCAGACCCACCGCAGCTGGTGGGTGGCCAGGGACGCCGTGCGCGACGTGGCACGCGGGGACGGCCGCGCCACCCTGTCGCTGGACGGCGGCCTGACCGCCCCCGTCAGCCGACGCTACGCCGGGGCCTTGAGGGAGGCGGGCTGGTATTGAGATCTCCCGGGGCTAGGCCTTCCACACCCCGTGGAACCCGGCGGGCAGGGCGACGTCGGCGGTCCAGCTGGCGACCGGTCCGTCCGACACATGGGCGGCGTCGAAGACGTGCAGTTCAGTCACCCCGGCGCGCAGGTTGATGGCGGGGCCGACCAGCCAGGCGTCGCGCTCGGTCCGGGCGTTCGGCCTGGGCACGAACACCGTCTCCTCGACGATATGGCTGACGCCGAACTCGAAGCTGTCGGACTTGCCCGACGCCCAGTCCTGAACGGCCAGACCGGTCGGCAGGGGACGGTCCGGCGTCTCGCCCGCCGTATGGGCGGTCAGGGTCCGATTGAGGCCGGCGAAGCGCGGATTGGCCTTGGGGAACTCCCCGACCGCGCCGCTGGAGACCATGTCGGCGCGGCCGTCGGCGTACAGGGTGACCAGTTTGAGTACGGCGGGCTCCCCGGGCACGCGGCCGCGCTGCTGGACCAGAACCCGGGCGCCCTCGACCGCGAACTGGACGTCCTTGCCCGCCGCGACGTCGAAGCGGATCGTGCCGTCCCGGTCTGTCCAGGCGTCGCCGAGGTGGAAGAAGGAGAAGGTCGGCAGTTCGAAGATCCGGCTCTGCGTCAGATCGGCCTTGTCCAGCACCAGGACCTGGGTCCCCAGCTCCGGCTTCCAGGCGAACTGGCTGGCGAAGGGCATGCCGTGATGGTCGAAGACCCAGGGCTGCAGCACGATCACCAGATGGCGGTCGGTGGCGGTGAAGTCGTGCAGATAGCTGGCGCGCGGCAGGCGCACGAGCGAGGCGTCGATCAGGCTTCCGTCGGCGCGCATATGCCAGACGACCATCTGGCCGCCGCTGGTCCCGACGTTCCAGACCGTGCCGTCCGGGGCGTAGCGGGGGTGAGGCTGGAAGGGCATGCCTTTCAGGTCGTCGCGCAAGGTGACGAAGCCCTCGGTGGCCAGTGAGCCGGGGTCCATGGCGAGCGGCGAGCCGGCCTCCCACAGGGCCCAGATCTTGTCGCCGGCGACCATGACCGCGGTGTTGGCGGCATTGGCGGCGTCGTTGGAATCGAGCCGTGCGCGGCTGTCGCCCGCCGTGCCGAAGCCGGGAGTGACGACGGCGTCGAGTTCGCTCTCGTAGCGGCGCTTGGGGGTGTCGGCGAAACGGGCCTGCAGCGTCGCCTTGCCGTCGCGGATGTCGAACGACCGCATCAGGCCGTCGCCGTCGAACCAGTGGGTCGCCGAGCCGCCCGGGCGGCGGAATTTCGCCGGGCCGTTCCGGAACAGCGTCCCCTCCAGCCCCACCGGCGCCCGGCCGTGGGTCAGCCGCAGGGCTTGCGGCGCGATGTCGCCTTCGAGATCGCGAGTGGCCAGCGCCCAATCGGCGGTCGCATCAAGGGCGGCGGCGGCGCGCACCATCTCCGGCGTGGCGACGGCGGCGGACAGGGCGGCGGCGCCCATCAGGAAGTTGCGGCGGGTGGGGGTCATGGTCGCACTCGGCATAAGAAGATTTCGGGAAAGCCGGGGGTCTGGGGGCTCAAGCAGCGCGAAGCGCGTTAGCCCCCAGAGAGAAAGGTCACTTCAGGCTGATCGTCTGGGCCGTATCGCCCGAGACGGTGAAGTGAGCCTGCGCCCAGGTCGCCGGGCCCATACTGCCGCGGGCGTTGTTGGAGAAGGCGTAGGGCTCGGTCGGCATGCCGAAGGGGTTGGTGTTCATCCGGCCGTCGCCATTGACGTCGTGGAACGACTTCACCGCATAGTCGCCGGCGGGGACGGTGAAGGTCGCGGTGTGCTGGCCGGCGGAGACATCGACCATGGCCTGGGCGACCGGGGCGCCCTGACCGCCGTAGGCGGCTTCGCTGCCGAACAGGACCACCATGATCTCGCCGGTCGAGGCGGCGGTGTCGAAGGTCAGGGTGACGGTCGGCTCGTCGGCGGCGAAGGCGGGAGCAGCGACGAGCAGGGCGGCGAGGGTAAGGGCGGCGATTTTCATGGCGGCGATCCTGAGAGGGAGGCCCGACGGCCGGGCTCCGATGTCCCGACCGTGCCGCCGCCTTCCTCGCCTCGCCACCGCCTCTACGGCTGCGACCGCCGTCCGTTCGCGAACGACCACGCCTGTGCGTTCACGAAGCGCGAACGAACACTCCGGATCAGTCCGCCGCGTCCTCGATGGCGTGGATCTGGTCGTCGTCGAGGCCGAAGTGGTGGCCGATCTCATGGATCAGGACGTGGGTGATGATCTCGGCCAGGCCGACGTCGCCGCGCTCGCACCATTCGTCGAGGATGGGGCGGCGATAGAGGAAGATGCGCGAAGGCTCGATCGCCGGACCCATCGAGTCGCGCCGGCCGATGTCGACGCCGTGGTAGAGGCCGCTGAGCTCGAACGGATCCTCGATGCCGAAGCTCGCCAGGGTTTCGTCATCGGCGAAGTCGTCAATGCGGAACACCACCTCGCCCGCCGCCGTACGGAACTCCTCCGGCAGGTCGGCGAAGGCCTGTTCGGCCAGTCGGGCGAAGTCGTCGAGCGAGGGGGCGAGTTGGTCGGTCCAGAGGGAGGGCGAGGCGTCGGTCATGGGATGCGGCCGGGAGTTTGTGGTCGGTGAGGAACGACGGATGTGGCGATGATCGGCGGCAATGGCCACGCGTCCGGATGGCGCAACCTGTGTCCGTCCGGCTCCGTATCACCAACGCCCATGCAAATCGCACGTCTTAAGCTATGGTGAATCATCGAATCGGCGGGTGAGGATTGATGGCGGAAGCCGAAATCGCCTTTGTGGCGGCGGCAGGCGCGGCGGGTCTGGCGTTGGCGGTCAGCGCCTGGGCCTGGCGGCTGCGTGGACGGCTGGCCGCGCGCGAGGCCGAGGTCGAGGCCTGGGAAGGCGAACGTTCGTCCGCCCTGTCCGAGCGCGATGGCGCCCTGACCGCCTTCGAGGACCTGCGCATCGGCCTGACTTCCGACGGTGGGGTGAACAGCCTTCTCGGGCCGACCGAGGCCGTGGTCGCGGCCCGCGCGGCGCTGTGTCCCGAGGACGAGGGCGCCGATGACGCCGTGGTTCTGGCGACCGCCATCCATGCCGCCTGGCCCGGCCAGATCCGCGCCCTGGTCGAACAGGGCGAGGCCTGCGACCTGCGTATCGACACCACGACCGGCAGCTGGGCCGTCGAGGGACGGTTGTCGGGCGGCGTCGCCTGGCTGAGACTCTATCCCATCCGGGCCATGGTCTCGGGCGTCGAGGCCAGCCTCGGCCTGCTGACCGATGCCTCTCCCGCCCCGACCTGGGTGATCGACGCCGAGGGCCGGCTGCTGTGGGCCAACCGCGCCTGGCTGGGCGAGGTCGATGCGGCCTCGCTGGAGGAGGCGCGCGACCGGGGTCTGGTCTTCGATCGCGGCGCCGAGGGTCTGTTGACCGAGGCCGGGCGGATCGGAGTGCGGCAGGAAGGCTTCCGCTGGACCGCGGGCGGCGGACGCCGTCGCGCCTGGCGGATCGTCGCCGAGCCCCTGGCCCGGACCGGGGCGCTGGCGGGCGCTGTTCTGGCCTTCGCCATCGACATGACCGAGGCCGAGGAGACGCGCGACACGCTTCGCCGTCACGTCGAGGCCCATGACGAGACCCTGAACCATCTCGCCGACGCCGTGGCCATCTTCGGTCCGTCCAAGCGGCTGGCCTTCCACAACGTCGCCTTCCAGCAGCTGTTCAACATCGATCCGGCCTGGCTGGACGAGCGCCCGACCCATGCCGAGCTGCTGGACCGGCTGCGCCAGAAGCGCCAGCTGCCCGAGGTCGTCGACTATGCGGGCTGGAAGGCCGGGGAGCTCGATTTCTACGGCGCCTCCGAGGCCGCGCCGGACGACAGCTGGTCCCTGCCCGACGGACGAACCCTGCGGGTCGTGCGCCAGCCCCACCCGCTGGGCGGCATCCTGCTGCTGTTCTCGGACATCACCGACGAGCTGCAGCTGCGCAGCCGCTACAACGCCCAGATCCAGGTCCAGACCGCGACCCTGGACAAGCTCAACGACGCCGTCGCCGTGTTCGGCTCGGACGGGCGGCTTCGGCTGCACAATGAAGCGTTCGAGACCTTCTGGGGCCTGTCGAACGAACGGCTGATCGAGGCGCTCGACTTCGACGCCGTCGCCGAATTGGCCAAACACACCCTACCCGATCCGGCCCTGTGGCTGGGGCTGAAGGCGCGGGTCGCCGATCCTGATCCCGAAAGCCGCGTGCCGATCTCGGGCGAGGGCCGCACCGCCGACGGCCGCATCGCCGCCTGGCAGACCCGCCCCCTGCCGGACGGCGCGACGCTGGTGGCCTTCTCCGACGTCACCGCCCGGCGCGAGCTGGAACAGGCCCTGGCCGCCAAGGCCGCCGCGCTCGAGGAAAGCCAGGCCCTGAAGCGGGAGTTCGTCGGCTCGGTCAGCTATGAGCTGCGCACGCCCCTGACGACCATCGTCGGCTATTCCGAACTGCTGGAAACGCTGGGCAATCTGAACGAGCGCAACCGCCAGCACGCCGGGGCGATCCGCGTCGCCGCCAGCCAGCTGGCCCGGTCGATCGACGACGTTCTGGACATGGCCCAGATCGATGCCGGCGAGATGGAGCTGGCGCTGGGCGACGTGCGGATCGACGACATGTTCGCCGCCGCCGCCGAACGTTTCCGCCCCCGCATCGAGGGGCGCGGCGCCCGGCTGATCGTCCACCCCGTGGAAACGACCGGCGCCATTCGCGGCGACGCCCGACGCATCGCCCAGGCCCTGGATCATCTGCTCGAGAACGCCACCCGTTCGGTCGCCGAGGACGGGGTCGTCACCCTGCGCGCGGAGGGCAATACGTCCGAGGTCCGCATCCGTGTCGAGGACACCGGGCGGGGCATTCCCTATCACCTGCAGGCCCATGTCTTCGATCGCTTCGTGCGTCGCGACCGGGGCGGACCGGGCGTCGGGCTGGCGCTGGTCAAGGCCCTGGTCGAGCTGCACGGCGGCTGGGCCGAGGTCGAGAGCGAGCCCGGCAAGGGCGCCGCCTTCATCCTGCACCTGCCCGTCGACGCCCAGAGCGACGCGGCGGCGCCGGAGCTGCAGCTGGGCTGAGCGGATTTCAAAGCCCGCGTGAACGCGATAGAGGAGCCGCATGACCGAGCTTCTCAAGACCGCCATCATCTACGATTTCGACGGCACCCTCGCGCGGGGGAACATGCAGGAGGTGACCTTCATCCCTTCGCTGGGCATGGGGATCGGCGACTTCTGGGGCGAGGCGGACCGGCTGACCAAGTCGAACGACGCCGACAATATCCTGATGTACATGCAACTGATGCTGCAGCGGGCGCGGGAACACGGCGCCCCCATCACCCGCAAGCTGCTGGCCGGCCACGGCGAGGATGTGAAGCTGTTCGACGGGCTGAAGTCGGATCTGACCGGCAAGGGCTGGTTCGAGCGCATCAACGAGATCGGCGAGAAATACGGCCTCGATATCGAGCATTACATCATCTCGGCCGGCCTCGAGGAGATGATCGACGGCTGCCCGATCCGAGACGCCTTCCACCACGTCTTCGCGTCGAAATTCGCCTATGACGACACGGGCACGGCCATCTGGCCGGCGGTGGGCGTCAACTATACGACCAAGACCCAGTACCTCTTCCGCATCAACAAGGGGGTGCTGAACCACTGGGACCACGAGCGGATCAACAAGTTCACCGCCGACGACGACCGGCCGGTGCCGTTCGAGCGGATGATCTTCCTCGGCGACGGGGACACCGACGTGCCGACCATGAAGATGATGCACACCAAGGGCGGCTTCTCGATCGCCGTCTATGATCCCCTGAACACCGCCCGGGATCAGAAGAAGGTCTACAGCCTGATCTCCGAGGACCGGGTCAATTTCGTCGCGGCGGCCGACTATCGCGAGGGCCAGCCGCTGGACCTGATCGTCAAGGGCCTGATCGGCCGGATCGCCATCACCGCCGGGGTGATGCCGGCCAGCGAAGCCTAGGTCCGGGGCCTGAAGCCTACTTCAGCTTCGCCTCGAAGACCTTGAGCAGCTTGCCCCAGCCGTCGGCGGCGGCGTCGGCCTTGTAGCTGGCGCGGTAGTCGGCGTGGAAGCCGTGCTGGGCGCCCGGATAGACGACGATCTCGCTGGTGGTGTTTCCGGCGCTGCGCAGGGCTGCGCGCATAGCCTCGACCGCCGTCTGGGGGATGCCCTGGTCGAGCTCGCCGTAGAGGCCCAGCACCGGGCATTTCAGGTCGTCGGCCAGATCGACGGGCCAGGGCGTCCCCGCCGAGGCCTGCTCGGGCGTGGCGGTCGCCGACGGGGCCAGCTGCCCGTACCAGGCGACGCCCTGATCGATGACAGGGAACCGGGCGCAGGCCTGCCAGACCACCTTGCCGCCCCAGCAGTAGCCGGTGATCCCGACCTTGTCGCCATTGGCCCAGAGCTGGCCGCTGGCCCAGTCGAGCGTCGCCGAGACGTCGCCCATGACCTGTTCGTATTTGGCGGCGCCGACGATCTGGCGGATGCGGGTCATGTCGGACAGGGGCGCCGGGTCCTCAACGCGGACGAAGAAGGCGGGTGCGATGGCCGCATAGCCCTGTTTGGCCAGGCGGCGGCAGATGTCCTGGATATAGGCGTGGACGCCGAAGATCTCAGACACGACGATCACGACCGGGAAGGGACCGTCGCCCTCGGGCCGGGCCACATAGGCGGGCAGGGCGAAGCCGTCCGGCGCGGGGTAGGTGACATCGGCGGTGGTCAGGCCGTGGGAATCCGTGACGACGGGTTCCGCCGACTGGGCCAGGGCCGCGACCGCATACTGGCTGAAGAAGAGGCCGCCGACGGCGCCGACGCCGAGCGTGCGGCGCGAGAACTTCAGGTCGTCTGCGGTCTGGCCTTCGGGACGGATCAGGACGGTCATGCGGCGCTCCGGAACGGGTCGATTGAATGCGGAGGGGACCTTGGTCCCGACCGGCGCGACCGTCGAGTCCCTAAAGCGCCCGGCGCAGTGTCAGATTGAGGCGCCCGCCGCCGGGGATCAGCCGTGACGAGCCCTCCAGCACCCGGTCGATCCCGTGCCGCGCCAGCCTTGCAGGACCGGTCAGGGCGCAGACGTCGCCGGAGGTCAGGCGGAAGGTCGAGGTCCTGCCGCCCTCGGCCGGGCCGATGCGGAAGGTCGCGGTGTCGCCCAGCGAGACCGACAGGACGGGCGCGCCGTGATCGGCCTCGTCGCGATCCTGATGCAATCCCATCTTCGCCCCCTCCCGATAGAGGTTGACCAGACAGGCGTCGGGCTGCGCTGGCCAGCCGGTCAGGCGGTCCCAGAGGTCGAGAAGAACGGGCGGGATCGGGGGCCAGGCTGCGCCCGTCTCCGGGTGGGTCGGCTGGTAGCGATAGCCGTTCCGGTCCGAGACCCAACCGAGCGGGCCGAGGTTGGTCATCCGCACCGAAAAGGGCCGACCGCCCGGCGTCACGGGCCGATAGAGGGGCGCGGTCTCCATGGCGGCGAAGACCTGCTCCACGAGGGCGCTTTGCTCCGCCTCCGACAAGGCGGAGGGCCACAGGCGGAAGCCGGGCAGGCCGGTCGGGATTTCGGGCGGCGGGATCACGCCGCCCTTCTAGGCCGATCAGGCGTAGAGGGCCACGAACATGCCGGCGGCGGGCGAGGAGTTGCGGATGTCGCGGTCCATCTGTTCCAGCGCCTTGTCGACATCCTTGAGGCCCTCCTCGGTCTCCTTGAAGGCCTTCTTCGTCTCGTCGTCGGGGCCCTTGAGGGCGGTCTGGATCTTCGCTTTGGTCAGGAGTTCGCGGATCACCTTGCCGACGCCGCGCACCAGTTTGACGAAGTCCATGTCGCCGGCGGCCTCCGAGCCGCTGACCTCGTCGCGCATCTTTTCATAGAGGTTGCGCGGATCGACGGCGGGGGCGGGGACGGCGGAAGTGGCCTTTGCATCGGACGACGCGTCCGTGACCGCTTCGGCGTCCTGTGGTTCGGCAGCGGCAGCGGCGGCGCCTTCCCCTTCAGTCCTGTCAGCGGTGGAGGCCTTTTCCGACGGTTCTTCGGCGGGACCAGACGCGGCGGCGGGGGCGGACGGGGCGCTCGCGGAGGCGCCGCCGAGGTCGCGGGCCGCGCCGCCGGCATCGGCATAGGCCTTGATGGCTGATTTCAGGTCTTTGGTGATGGCGGCCAGCTGTTTGGCCATGACCTGGGGATTGTCGGAGGCGAACTGTTTCAGGGTCCTGATGCGTTCGATCAGGGCCATGACCTGGGCCTTCGCCTGGGCCTTGAGCGAATCCCGCCGCTGTTTCTGCATGTCCTCAAGCGAGGTCGCGGCGGTGCGGGCGGCCTCGGTCTTTTCGGACGCCCTGTCGGCGACCCTTGAGGATGGCGCGGACTCCGCCTTCAGCAGGGCGGCGAGGGTCGCGGCGGGCTTTTCGGTCGCCGCCTTGAGGTCGGTTTTGAAGCCCGCAGTCTGTCGGGCGAGGGTCAGTGTCGCGAGCGTCATCGGATCCGAGCTTTCTGCTGGAAGCCCGGATCCTGACACAGAGAGACTAAGCGGGGCTTTACGGGCCCGCCTTGGTATTCAGTTACCGCGTGTAATAATAATCCGCGATCTGGCAGACGTTGATGCCGCGGCGTTCGAGGACCTGGCCGTTGGTGAACTCGGCGCGGAAATCGTAGACGCAGGCGCCCGAGCCGTCGTCGATGTTGACGGTCCAGTTGCGGCCCGAATCCAGGGTGTCGCGGCCTAGGATGTCCTCTTCCCAGCTGTCGGCGCGGGCGTCCGACGCATAGAAGCGCAGCATGGTCCAGCCAGTCTGGTTGTGGATGGTGACGCGGCGATTATAGCCGTCGCGCGACTGGGCGACCTTGAGCACCGCCAGCGGTTTGGCGACCAGGGTCGCCTGACCCGTTTCAGCGGCGGCCGCCGTTGAGCCCGCGCCGATCAGGGCGAGGCCGATCAGGGCGTTGCGGGCGATGGAAGCGAACTTGGTCATGGTGTGATCCTTTCCCCGGACGGCAGGCCGTGGCGGCGTCCGTCGATGAGGAAATCTACCGCCGTTCCGCCAGCAGGGCTCCTGACGGGGTCTGACGACGGCTGACAGGGTCTGATTCCGGGTCTGAAGGGGCAAAGAGTCCTCGGGTTGAATCCCGACGTTGCACATCAAGGCCTTGCGGGGCATGAGGGCTTTCCCATATCCGCACCAGCCGGAGAGGCCCCGAAATCACTGGGGGCTTTCCAACGGAAAACCATCCACCGTCCCTCCCGCGAGGGACATCACGACCAACCGGGGACGGTCACGCGCGGCGCTTAGCTTGAAAAGGCCGCCGCACCGCCCGCCAGACGGAGAGACAATAAAGCCCATGGGCAAGATTATCGGTATCGACCTCGGCACGACCAACTCGTGCGTTGCGGTCATGGAAGGCAAGAACCCCAAGGTCGTCGAGAACGCCGAGGGCAACCGCACGACCCCGTCGGTCGTCGCCATCCAGGACGCGGGCGAGACCCTGGTCGGCCAGCCGGCCAAGCGCCAGGCGGTCACCAACCCGACCAACACCTTCTTCGCCATCAAGCGCCTGATCGGCCGCAATTTTGATGACCCCGTTGTGGCGAAGGACAAGGGGATGGTCCCCTATGAGATCGTCAAGGGCCCGAACGGCGACGCCTGGGTGCGCGCCAACGGCAAGGACTATTCGCCCCAGCAGATCTCGGCCTTCACCCTGATCAAGATGAAGGAGGCCGCCGAGGCCTTCCTCGGCGAGAAGGTGACGCAGGCCGTCATCACCGTGCCCGCCTACTTCAACGACAGCCAGCGTCAGGCCACCAAGGACGCCGGCAAGATCGCCGGCCTGGAAGTGCTGCGCATCATCAACGAGCCGACCGCGGCGGCCCTGGCCTATGGCCTGGACAAGAACGACGGCCAGAAGATCGCCGTCTACGACCTGGGCGGCGGCACCTTCGACGTCTCGGTTCTGGAAATCGGCGACGGCGTCTTCGAAGTGAAGGCCACCAACGGCGACACCTTCCTGGGCGGCGAGGACTTCGACCTGCGTCTGGTCGACTACCTGGCCGACGAGTTCAAGAAGGAGCAGGGCGTCGACCTGCGCTCGGACAAGCTGGCCCTGCAGCGCCTGAAGGAAGAGGCTGAAAAGGCCAAGAAGGAGCTGTCGTCCACGACCTCCTATGAGGTCAATCTGCCGTTCATCACCATGAACGCCTCGGGCCCGCTGCACCTGAACATCAAGCTGTCGCGCGCCAAGCTGGAAGCCCTGGTCGACGACCTGATCGCCCGCACCATCGAGCCCTGCGCCAAGGCGCTGAAGGACGCGGGCCTCAAGGCCTCGGACATCGATGAAGTCGTCCTCGTCGGCGGCATGACCCGCATGCCCGCCGTGCAGGAAGCCGTGAAGAAATTCTTCGGCAAGGAGCCCCACAAGGGCGTGAACCCTGACGAAGTCGTGGCTCTGGGCGCCGCGGTTCAGGCCGGCGTTCTGCAAGGCGACGTCAAGGACGTGCTGCTGCTGGACGTGACCCCGCTGACCCTGGGCATCGAAACCCTGGGCGGCGTCTTCACTCCGCTGATCGAACGCAACACCACCATCCCGACCAAGAAGAGCCAGGTCTTCTCCACCGCCGACGACAACCAGTCGGCCGTGACCATCCGGGTCTTCCAGGGCGAACGCCCGATGGCGGCGGACAACAAGGTCCTGGGTCAGTTCGACCTGATGGGCATTCCGCCGGCGCCGCGCGGCCTGCCGCAGATCGAGGTCGCCTTCGACATCGACGCCAACGGCATCGTCCACGTCACCGCCAAGGACAAGGCGACCAACAAGGAACAGTCGATCCGCATTCAGGCCAACGGCGGCCTGTCGGATGCCGACATCGACAAGATGGTCAAGGAAGCCGAGGCCAACGCCACGGCCGACAAGGCCAAGAAGGACCTGGTCGAGGCGAACAACGCCGCCGAAAGCCTGATCCACTCGACCGAGAAGGCTCTGGCCGATCACGGCGACAAGGTCGATGCCGACGTCAAGGGCGCGATCGAAACCGCC
Organism: Brevundimonas sp. GW821-FHT02A10; assembly: GCF_059422025.1. Taxonomy (NCBI): domain Bacteria; kingdom Pseudomonadati; phylum Pseudomonadota; class Alphaproteobacteria; order Caulobacterales; family Caulobacteraceae; genus Brevundimonas; species Brevundimonas sp. GW821-FHT02A10. Next base: position 1,045,709 of record NZ_JBWKWC010000001.1, on the reverse strand, counting down.
CTCAACGACCTGAAGGCCGCCAAGGAAGCCGGTACGGACCCGGAAGACATCCGCGCCAAGACCAACACCCTGGTCCAGGCTTCGATGAAGCTGGGTGAAGCCATGTACGCCCAGGGCCAGGCCGGTGACGAAGACGTCGCCGCCACGGCCGATGACGGCGTGGTCGACGCCGAGTTCGAGGAAGTCGACGGCGACGACGACGAGAAGAAGAGCGCGTAAAACAACACGCTCTGTAAATGTGAGGGCCCCGCTTGTCAGACGGCAGCGGGGTCTTCTTTTATGAAGGTTGCATCACACGACCCGCTTACCATGTGTTTGACAGGCACTGACTGGGTCACGGACCGCGCCGATCGCCCGCAGAGGCGACGCCGGGCCGACAAGGGATAGAGGACGAGTTCGCCCGATGGCGCGTGACTATTACGAGATTCTGGAGGTCGAGCGGACTATTGACGCCGCCGGACTGAAATCCAGCTATCGCAAACTGGCCATGATCCACCATCCGGACCGCAACGGCGGCTCCGAAGAATCGATGGCGAAGTTCAAGGAAATCTCCGAGGCCTATACCGTCCTGTCGGACGAGCAGAAGCGCGCCGCCTATGACCGCTACGGCCATGCCGGTGTAAACGGCGGCGGTGGCGGCGGTTTCGGCGGCGGCCAGCAGGGCTTCCACGACGTCAACGACATCTTCTCCCAGGTCTTCGGCGACGCCTTCGGGGACGTCTTCGGCGGTCGCGGCGGCGGTCGGCAGAACAACGGCCCGCGCCGCGGCTCGGACCTGCGCTACGACCTCGAGATCACCCTGGAGCAGGCCTATCAGGGCGCCGAGGTCGAGATTTCGGTCCCCTCGACCCTGACCTGCGAGACCTGCGAGGGCACGGGCGCCAAGAAGGGCGCCAAGCCGACCACCTGTTCGACCTGCGCCGGTCAGGGCCGGGTGCGCCAGGCCAACGGCTTCTTCCAGGTGGAGCGTACCTGCCCCAGCTGCGGCGGCGCCGGCCAGAAGATCTCGGCGGCCGATGTCTGCACCACCTGCCACGGCCACGGTCAGGTCCGCAAGACCCGCACCCTGAACCTGAAGGTTCCGGCCGGTGTGGACGACGGCTCGCGCATCCGCCTGACGGGCGAGGGCGACGCCGGCCAGCGCGGCGGCCCGCGCGGCGACCTCTATGTCTTCCTGTCGGTTCAGCCGCACGAACTGTTCGAGCGCGACAACCTCGACCTCCTGTGCACCGTGCCGGTGCCGATGACGGTCGCGGCCCTGGGCGGCGATATCGAAGCGCCCTGTCTGGTGTCCACCGCCTGCGACGGCGAGTGCAAGGCCCCTGTGACCGTCCCCGCCGGCGCCCAGACCGGCAAGACCGTTCGCATCAAGGGCAAGGGCATGCCGCACCTGAACGGCCGCCAGCGCGGCGATCTGGTGGTCGAGCTGTTCGTCGAGACCCCGACCGACCTGACGCCCCGCCAGAAGGAGCTGATGCAGGAGCTGGCCCAGTCGTTCGGCGAGGGCCAGAACCCGCGCAACACCTCCTTCGCCGGCAAGGCCAAGCGCTTCTGGGCCGATATTCTCGGTTCGGAGAGCGATCCCTCGAAAGAGACTGCGGCGTAAGCCGGTTCGTGCTTAGAGTGCGTCGATGAGCGGAATCTTTCATGCCGGTATCTCCGGCGCACGCGGCCGGATGGGCCGTGCGGTCGATCAGGTGCTGGATGAGCGCGACGACGTCATGGTCGCCGTGCGCTTCGACTGGGGCGAGACCCCCGACCTGAGCCTGTGCGACGTGGTCATCGACTTCTCGACGGCGGAGGCTTCTGTCAGCCTGGCCGAGCTGGCGGCCGAACGCGGCGGACCGGCCCTGGTCATCGGCTCGACCGGCTTCACTCCCGAACAGGACGTCCGCATCCTGAAGGCGTCCGAGAAGGTCGCCATCGTGCGTAGCGGCAACTATTCGCTGGGCGTCAACATCCTGATCGGTCTGGTCGAGCACGCCGCCCTGCGGCTGGACGCGCGCGACTGGGACATCGAGGTGATCGAGGCCCATCACCGGCTGAAGGTCGACGCCCCCTCGGGCACGGCCCTGATGCTGGGCGAGGCGGCGGCCAACGGGCGCGGGCACGACCTCGAGGAAGTTCGCCAGAAGCCCTATGACGGCATCACCGGGGAGCGCGAGCCGGGCAAGATCGGCTTCGCCTCTATTCGCGGCGGCGGCATCGTCGGCGAGCACACGGTCCTGTTCGCCTCCAAGGACGAGACCCTGACGCTCAGCCACTCGGCCATCGACCGCAGCCTGTTCGCCAAGGGCGCGGTCGCAGCGGCGGCCTGGGTTCGAACCCGCGGTCCGGGCCTCTATGACATGCAGGACGTTTTGGGCTTCAGGCAGGCCTGAGGGCGAAGCTCTCAGGGTCTAGTGCGCGTGGCGATGGCCGTGTGACCGGAAGGCGCTGCCGGTGAGCAGGGTCTTCAGGAAGAAGAAGATCGAGATCACGATCGCATAGCCGAGGAAGAGGGCCAGGGCCGTCATCCAGAAGCCCATGGTCATGATGTCGGGCAGGGCGATCTGGCCGCCGTCCAGCGCCGGGCGCAGCATGACCACCAGACGGTCGACGATGACGGCGCCGAGCGCCGTGCCCCACAGGCTGCGCCAGGCCGGCATCACCAGCGCGGCGATCAGGGCGATGATCAGCCCCACCACCTGATTGACGCCGTCGAAACCGCCCTGGGCCAGGGCGAACAGGCCGCTCAGAAGCGAACCGATCTGATCGAGGAAGTTTTCCATCACGCACCGCTCCTGTTTGGGGGCCTGCCGGAAACGCAGCTTGGCCGCATGAAGCAGGGTTAACGCCGGTATTGGAGATTCGCTCCGCCCGCGCGTGTGCGATTTCAACCGGACAGGGGCGCACGGCTCCGCTAGAGAGCCCGGATGATCGGCAAGGCCTTGAAAGCATGAGCGGGACGGCGACCGCACAGTCTGACCGGATCGCCTATGGCATCGCCCTGAGGATCGCCTCGGCGGGCTTCTTCTCGATCATGTCGGCGGTGCTCAAGCTGGCGACGACCCACGGGGTCAATGCGCCCGAGATGCTGTTCTATCGCGCCCTGTTCGGCCTGCCGGTGGTGCTGGTCTGGGTTCTGACCATGCATGGCGGCGTGCAGGTGCTGGGCACCGAACGGCCGTGGGCGCATCTGTTCCGTAGCGGGCTCGGCATCGCCTCGATCCTGTGCACCTTCCAGGCCCTGACGCTTCTGACGCTGCCGGACGCCGCGACGCTCGGCTTCACCGCCCCGATCTTCGCGACGATCCTGGCCGCCCTGGTCCTGAAGGAGGTCATCGGGCGGCATCGCTGGGTGGCGGTGCTGGTCGGATTCATCGGTGTCGCCGTAGTGCTCAGGCCCGGCTCGGGTCATGCCCCGCCGCCGGTCGGGGTGGTGTTCGGCCTGCTGGCCGCGCTCGGCACCGCCGGGGTGACGGTAACCCTGCGCCAGCTCAAGGACACCGAACATGTGGCGGCGATCGTCTTCTGGTTCTTCTCCGCCTCGGTGGTCGTGGGCGGGCTGATGCTGCCGGTCTTCGGCCACTGGCATGACCTGACGACCTATGGACTGCTGGCGGCCGGCGGCTTCGCCGGGGCCCTAGCCCAGCTGGCCTCGGCCGCCTCGCTCAAGGCCGCGCCGGTCGCGACGGTGGCGCCGTTCGACTATCTGCAGATCGTCGGGGCGGTGATCTTCGGCTGGTGGCTGATGAACAGCCCGCCCAGCCTGAACACCCTGATCGGCGGCGTCCTGATCGCCGCCAGCGGCCTCTACACCGTCTGGCGCGAACACAAGCGCAGCAAGGACCGGATGGTCCAGACGACGTCCGCGCCGGTCTAGTGGACCTTGCGAGGTGAGGCGGCGAAGACCGGAGGGGATTGGCGGGCCTCGATCAGAACCGATACCTCTTCGGGATCGAGTTCCCGCACCTCGGGCGCGTTGTCGCTGACCACGTCAATGCAGTGCCATTCGGCGTTCACGAACCAGTGGGTCAGCGGTCCCGGATAATCATCCGAGGCGAAGGTGGTCGTCGAGACATAGGCCAGATAGGCGCTGGCTTCCCGGGTTCCGCTCAGGCCCTCGGGCAAGGCCTGCCCTTCCTCAGGCTGATAGAAACTCTCGTTGCGGATGCTGTAGGCGACGTATCGCCACCAGGTCAGTTCGAAGGCGCGGCTGGTCTCGTCGGGCTCCACCGGATTCGCGGGTCCAAGTTCCGTGTCGACGACGACCGGCTGTCGCTTCATTTCCAGGAGAACAAGGCGAAGGTCGTTGGTTGAGGGTTCCCCGATCCCCATGAGGAGCAGCGAACTTTCTCGCTCCAGCGGAGGGCCGGGAAGGAATGACACGGAGCCTATCGCCCGGTCGATCCAAACCCGCCCGCGCCGCGCGCGGTTTCGTCGAGGCTGTCGACCTCGGCGATCAGGGCCTGGGCATGCGCCGCAATGACCATCTGGGCGATGCGTTCGCCGCGCTGGATCACGAAGGGCTCAGCGCCGTGGTTGATCAGGATCACCCCGACCTCGCCGCGATAGTCGCTGTCGATGGTGCCGGGCGAGTTCAGGCAGGTGACGCCGTGCTTGAGCGCCAGACCCGAGCGCGGCCGCACCTGGGCCTCCCAGCCGGGCTCCAGGGCGATCCTGAGGCCCGTCGGCACCAGCGCCCGGGCGCCCGGAGCCATCGTCAGGGGGGCATCGGCGGGCACGGCGGCGCGCAGGTCCATCCCGGCCGAGCCGGTCGTCTCATAGGTCGGCAGGGCCAGCCCCTCGGAATGGGGCAGTCGCTGGATCCGCAGGGTGGTCATTCAGGCTTTTCCGTCGGTCTGGAAGTGATCGGCGATCCGGGCGGCGAGGGCGCGGGCGATGGCGGTCTTGGGCTGGCGCGGCCAGCTCTCGGTCCCCTCGCGGGTGACCAGGAGGACGGCGTTGCCGTCCGAACCGAAAACGTCGTCTGAGACGTCGTTGCCGACGATCCAGTCACAGCCCTTCCTCGACAGTTTGGCGCGGGCATTGGCCTCCAGATCCGTGGTCTCGGCGGCGAAGCCGATCACGAGGGCGGGGCGGCTCGGGCCGGGGGCGGCGATACCGGCCAGGATGTCGGGGTTCTCGATCAGGGCGAGGGTCGGCGGACCGCCGGGACCCTTCTTGATCTTGCCGCCGGCGATGGTGTCGATGCGCCAGTCGGCGACGGCGGCCGACAGGACGGCGATGTCTGCGGGCAGGGCGGCCTCTGTCGCGGCCTTCATCTCCAGCGCGCTCTCGACATCCACGCGGGTGACGCCGACGGGGACCGGCAGACCGGTCGGGCCGGACACCAGCGTCACCTCGGCGCCGAGGGCGGTGAGGGCCGAGGCGATGGCATAGCCCTGTTTGCCGCTGGAACGGTTGGTCAGGCCGCGTACGGGGTCGATGGCCTCGAAGGTGGGGCCGGCCGTCACGACCGCCCTGCGGCCTGTGAGCGGCCTGCCGTCGGGGCCGGTCAGCAGGTCGATGATCCGCTCGAGGATGGCGGCGGGTTCGGCCATCCGGCCGGGGCCGAACTCACCGCAGGCCATTTCCCCGTCGTCGGGACCGACCACGGCCATGCCGTGGAAGCCCTCGAAGCCCTTGAGCCGGGCGACATTGGCCTGAACCGCCGGGTGCAGCCACATGCGCACATTCATGGCCGGGGCCAGCAGGGTCTTCTTGTCCGTGGCGATCAGGGTGGTGGAGGCCAGGTCGTCGGCCAGACCGTTGGCGGCCTTGGCGATCAGGCCGGCGGTCGCGGGGGCCACGACGATCAGATCGGCCCAGCGCGACAGCTCGATATGGCCCATGGCCGTCTCGTCCTCGGGTGCGAACAGGGTCTGGCGCACCGGGTGGCCGGTCAGGGCCGCGAGGGACAGGGGGGTGACGAACTCGGCGCCCGCGGCGGTCAGGATGGTCTGGACCTCGCCCCCGGCCTTCCTGATCAGCCGGACCAGCTCCAGCGCCTTGTAGGCGGCGATGCCGCCGCCGACGATCAGCAGGATCTTGCGGGACTGGAGAGCGCCTGTGGTCATGTCCTGTCTCTAGCCGGGCCGCCGGTCGCCGTCGAGGCAGGGCAGGGGCGACGCACAACCGCGAAAAAGAACATTGCAGGAACATGCAACCTATGCATAACTGCGTTCAGCGATGCAAGGGAGGGTTGGATGGGCGGATTGATCATCAGGACCGGGGCGGTGCTGGGCGTCGGCGCGGTGCTTCTTCTGGCGGGTGGTTGCGACAATGGGCCGTCGGCGGTCCAGACCCGGGACCGGGCCGGGGAGGCGGGGGCGGTCCTGACCGCCGCGGCGCTCGGCGGAGCGGCGCAGGCCGGAGCGATGGGACCTGAGTCCGGCGGCGGGGCGCCGGCGGAAAAGGGCGTGGTCACCGCCAACCGGCGGGAGACGGCCGACGCCAAGATTACGCGGCTGTACGAGCGCAACGGCGCGGCTTTCGGCGCGCGTTCGGCCGAGGACTATGCGGCGCGGATGCAGGCCTTCGCCAAAAACCCGCCGGCGGGGGCGGATACGGCCAAACGGCCGAACGGCGACACCCTCTATTACCAGGCCTCGACCAACACCTTCGCTGTCGTGGCCCGGGATGGTACGCCCCGGACCATGTTCAAGCCGGATGACGGCCCTGCCTATTGGGCCCAGCAGAAGGAGCGGGCGCCCAACTTCGGCGTGCGTCGAAATGCTGGGGCGAGCACAGGCTCCGCCCCGAACTCGTGAAGGCGACGACCGCGTCGGTCGGAGAAGGGGCTCAGGCCTCTTCTTCGGGGCGGTCGGTCATCTCACGGATCAGGTCGAGGGCCAGCTTCTGCTGCCGGTTCGACAGCTGCGGCGCCAGGCGTGAAATCTCGATCGAATAGCGGGTCGAGGGGAAGTCGTGATCGAAGGCGGCAGCGCCCTCTTCGGCCATGCCCGGCTGGCCCTGGGCCAGGCCCTGGAAGAAATAGCCGATGTCGACCTTGAAGAAGCGGGCAATGTCCCAGAGCTTCGACGCCGAGATGCGGTTAGCGCCCTTCTCGTACTTCTGGATCTGCTGGAAGGTCAGGCCGAGAGCCCGGCCCAGATCGCTCTGATTGTACCCCAGGCTGATGCGTTTTTCGCAAACCCGCCTGCCTACATGACGGTCGACGGGGTGGGGTCCGTCTTCGCCTGCGCCTCTAGCCATTTTTCTCTCGCCGTATCCGCGTACTAACGCGACCGTTTTGATGCGCCGCGTTTCGGCGGCTGTCACCCAATATTATACATACGGCGGCGCTTCACATTCGGTTGCAACCTTTAGGCATCATTTTTCGCGGATTCCGCGCTGCTACCCGCGAATAGGTATCAGGTACGAAACGTACCATATTCAAAAGCGAGAAAGTTCAGGGTCGATTCGTCTTATGCGAGCGAATCCCCCTGAGTGCGGCGAGGGCCAGACTCCGCTCCAGCGGGCTCAGGTCGGCGGCGACTTCGGCGATGGCGCGCAGTTCTGCATCGTCCGGAAGCGGATCGTGCGGATTTCCGGACAAGGGCTCGAACACCGCGCCCTCTTCCGCCACTCCCGCGACGCCTCCTCCAGCCATGGCGCCCTCAGCCTTGGGGAATGTCGGGCCAGTCATGGGGCCGTCTTTCGCGCCGGGCGCGACCGCTTCCCCGAATTCGCCGCCGCCGTTCGTGACGGGGCCGATGGTGAAGGGCAAGCCGGCGTAGACCTCGGAGACGTCCAGTCCATAGCGGCGGCAGAACTGCCAGATGCGTGAGGCGGGAATCCGCTGGCCACTCTCATAGGCCTGCCAACGCCCCTCGGAGGCGCCCATGTCGGCGGCGACCTGACGGCGGGTCAGGCCGAGGGCTTGGCGCAGTTCGCGGAAGCGGCGGCTGACGGCCGCGTCGACATGACGGGTCCGCTCGGTTTCCTGCCGCTCTCCTCCCCTGCTCATGCGGCCGGCGCTCCACCGGGTGAGGTGAGACGCCGCCAGGGCAGGCAGATCGCCAGACTGGCTAGAACCGCCAGCCAGAAGAACAGGTCGCCGACGCGGCCGTAGAGGGTCGCCGGCGCCGGACGCGGCAGGAAGGCGTCGATGACGCCGCTCTCGCCCGGATCCAGCCGCTTGCCCGGAACCAGCCTACCCCAGCCGTCGATCATGGCCGAGACCCCTGTCGGGGTGGCGCGCACCACCGGCAGGCCGGTCTCGATGGCGCGGTAGCTGGCGAGGTTCAGATGCTGCAGCGGCCCCGAGGTCCGGCCGAACCAGGCGTCGTTGGAGACATTGGCGATCCACGACGGGCGCTTCGCTCCGCCGGGAGTGAAGCCCGGGTAGAGGCTTTCGTAGCAGATCAGGGGCTGGACGCGCGGCGCGTTCGGCAGGTCGATCGGCGCGGGCTTCGGTCCAGCGCTGAAGTCCGACGGCATATGCACCAGACTGCGGATGCCCAGCGCGCCCATCAGGTCGCCGAGCGGCAGATATTCGCCGAAGGGCACCAGCCGGTATTTGTCATAAATGCCGCTGACCCTCAGGCCCGGCCCATCGCCTTCGTCATGCAGGGCGAAAAGGCTGTTGAAATAGCGGTCCGGGGCGCCTGGCTTTGGCGAGGGCTCGGCGCGGGCGAGGCCCATCAGCAGGGTCTGGCCTGGCTGCAGGGCGCGGGCGATGGCCGTGGCTTCCGGCGCCCCGTCGGCGAAGACCTGATTGGCGCTGGCGGGAAGGGCGCCCTCGGGCCAGACCACGACGTCGGGCAGACCGCCTTCCCCCGGTCTGGCGGTCAGGTTCAGATAGCGATCGACGATCCCCTGATAGGCCTCGGGCGTCCATTTCGATTCCTGGGCCACATCGGCCTGGACGATACGGACGAGAGTCTGGGAAAGCTCGACCTTCGCTCCGTGCAGCCGGATCATGCCGCCGATGACGAGGGCCAGCAGGACGCCGGCGCCGATCAGGGCCGAGGCGGCGCGGCGCTCGCGCGTGCCCGGCCCCAGCAGCGGGGCGAAGGCCGAGACGGCGGCGACGGTGACGAAGCCCAGACCATAGACCCCGACGACCGAGGCGAACTGCGATCCGGCCGATCCGGCCTTCCAGCTGGCGCCCGCGGGGTTCCACGGGAAGCCGGTCAGGACATGGCCGCGCAGCCATTCCAGCAGGCAGAACAGGGCGGCGAAGACCAGGACGCGGATGACGCCCGCGGGCGCGAACCGGCGATACAGCGCCAGCGCCGTCCCCCAGAACAGGCCGAGGCCGGCGGGCAGCAGGCTGGCGGCGAAGGGCGCCATCCAGGCCTGTGACGGATCGACCTGAAACGCCTCGGCGACCCACCAGCAGGAGATGAAGAAATAGGCGAAGCCGCCCAGCCAGCCTATCCAGAACGCGCCGCGTTTGGTCTCCGACCGCTCGGCCAGAAGCATCAGCAGCGGATAGCCGAGCAGGCCCGGCAGGACGCCGAACGGCGGATGGGCCAGAGCCGCGCCGACCCCGGCCAGAAGCGCCAGGCCGATGCGGCCCAGACGCAGGATCAGCCGACGCCGCTTCTCGCTCCCGGCGGCGAGAGCGTGGACGGGCAGGTCGGCCAGGGGTTCGGAGGTCATGCGGCCCGTTTTTACTGGAGGCGATTCAGAGGTCGTCAGGCAGGATGTATGGGTCCGCCACGCCCAGGCTGGCAAGCAGGGTGCGCTCTTCGGCCTCCATCGCCTCGGCCTCGGCCTCTTCCTCATGGTCGCGGCCAAGGACGTGCAGGGTCCCGTGGACGACCAGATGGGTCAGATGGTTGGCGAGGCTCTTGCCCTGCGCCTGCGCCTCGTCGCGGCAAACGCCGAAGGCCAGGACGATGTCGCCGAGATGGGCGGGGGCGCCCGGCATCGGCATGTCCCCGCCCGGGAAGGACAGGACATTGGTCGGCCGGTCCTTGTCGCGGAACTGGGCGTTGAGCAGCTGGACCGCGCCGTTGTCGGTCAGCAGGACGACGAGGCCGCCCTCGACATCTCCCAGCGCCGCCTGCGCGGCCCGTTCGACAATGGCCTCGGCGTCCGGCAGGGCCTCCGTCCAGTCGTCGGCCTCGATCTCGACCTCGATCAAGGTCTCGCTCATTGGGCAGGGTCTTCGAGGTCGGCCTTCGGACGGCTGCCAGCCGAATCGGCGTCATAGGCGCGCACGATCCGCTCGACCATGGCGTGGCGGACCACGTCGCGGGCCTCGAACTCCAGCACCCCGACCCCCTTCACATCGCGCAGGATGCGCAGGGCATGGGCCAGTCCGGAATCGCGCGGATTGAGCAGGTCGATCTGCGACGGGTCGCCGGTGACCACCATGCGCGCGCCTTCGCCGAGACGGGTCAGGACCATCTTCATCTGCAGGCGGGAGGTGTTCTGGGCCTCGTCGACGATGATGAAGGCGTGGCTGAGAGTGCGCCCGCGCATGAAGGCGATGGGGGCGGCTTCGATCTCGCCCTTGTCGCGGCGGCGCTGGACGTCCTCGGCGCCGAGGATGTCGTTCAGCGCCTCCCAGATGGGAGCCAGATAGGGGTCGACCTTCTCGTTCAGGTCGCCGGGCAGGAAGCCCAGCTTTTCGCCCGCCTCGACCGCCGGTCGGGTGATGACCAGCCGGTCCACCTGACCGCGCCGCAGCAGGGAGGCGCCATAGGCGGCGGCGAGGAAGGTCTTGCCGGTGCCCGCCGGGCCGACGCCGAAGCTCAGCTCGTGATTGGCCAGAACGTCCAGATAGCGGGCCTGGGCGTCGGTCTTGGGCACGATGGCCCCGCGCCGGCCGATGGGCAGGGCCAACGGATCGACACGACGGCCGCCGCCGGACACGCCGGTGCGGGCCACGCCGATGGCGGCGCGGACGTCGGCCTCATTGACCTCGGCGCGCTGGGCGATCCGGCCGGCCAGGGTCTCGATGACCTGTTTGGCGTTTGCCCGGTCGCGGGCGCCGCCGTTGATCGACACCCCGCCGCCGGGCGCCTCGATCAGCACCTTGAACGCGTCCTCGATCAGGGCGACGTGACGGCTGTTGGGCCCGATGACGGCGTGCAGGGCGTCGTCGTCCAGCTCCAGGAACTCACTCTCTCTCGCCACTAAGCGACCTTCTGTTGGAGCAGCTGGCCGGTGAGGCTGTTCTGCTGTCCGCTGATGATTTCGACCGGAACGATCTGGCCGAGCAGATGATCCGCGTCGTCGACGTGGACCGATTGGAGCCAGGGCGAGCGGCCGATGGCCTGGCGCCCGTGGCGGCCCTTTTTCTCGAACAGGACGTCGACCGTCAGGCCGGCGCGCGAGGCGTTGAAGGCGGTCTGCTGTTCGAACAGCAGGGTCTGGAGCGCCTGCAGCCGTTCGCGCGACACGGCGTCGGGCACCTGGGTTCCCATGCCGGCGGCCGGGGTGCCCGGGCGCGGCGAATACATGAAGGAGAAGGCCGAGGCGTAGTTCACCTGACGGACCAGATCCATCGTGTCCTCGAAATCCTTGTCCGTCTCGCCTGGGAAGCCGACGATGAAGTCGCCGGACAGGGCGAGGTCAGGCGTGGTTTCGCGGATGCGGGCGATCAGGTCGATGTATTTCTGACGCCCGTGCTTGCGGTTCATCAGCCGCAGGATCCGGTCCGAGCCCGCCTGAACCGGCAGGTGCAGCCAGGGCATCAGGGCGGGCAGCTCGGCATGGGCGGCGATCAGGTCGTCGGACATGTCGTTGGGATGGCTGGTCGTATAGCGGATACGGTCGATGCCCGGGATTTCGGCGAGCGCATAGGCGAGCCTCGCCATGGTCCAGACGCCGTCGGGACCCGCCCCATCATAGGCGTTGACGTTCTGGCCCAGCAGGGTGACCTCGCGCACACCCTTGGCGGCCAGACCCCGTGCCTCGGCCAGCACGTCGGCGACCGGACGCGACCATTCGGCGCCGCGCGTATAGGGCACCACGCAGAAGGTGCAGAATTTGTCGCAGCCCTCCTGCACGGTCAGGAAGGCCGTCGGGCCCTTGACCCCGCGAGCCGCGGCGCCTTCCGCCGACAGGGCGTCGAACTTTTCATTGGGGGCGAAGTCGGCGCCGATCCGTTCGCCGCGCGCCCGGGCGTTGCGGGTCAAAAGCTCGGGCAACTGGTGATAGGCTTGGGGGCCGACGACCAGATCGACGGCGGGCTGGCGCCGCATGATCTCCTCGCCCTCGGCCTGGGCGACGCAGCCGGCGACGGCGATGGTCATGCGGCCCTCGCCGCGGGCCAGCTTCCTGTCCCGCATCTCGCGCATCTTGCCGAGCTCGGAATAGACCTTCTCGGCCGCCTTCTCGCGGATGTGGCAGGTGTTCAGAATGACGAAGTCGGCGCCCTCGGCCGTATCGGTGGCCGCATAGCCGAGCGGGCGCAGGACGTCGGCCATGCGCTCTGAGTCGTAGACATTCATCTGGCAGCCGTAGGTCTTGATGAAGAGACGCTTCGGCGGCGTCTCTCCGATCCCGGCTGCAGGGGGCGCGCTTGCGGGCGCGAGAGTGTCGGTCATGTGGGTCTTAATAAGGGGCTGCGGGGCGTTTCGCCACTGCGGCCCGAAAGACCTCGGGCTCAGTGGTCGTGGCGGGCGCCGTGACGGGTGAAGATCAGACCTTCGCGCTTGGAGGGCTCGGCGCCTTCGATAGCCGTGCCGTAGAGCTCGAGCTTGTGTCCGACCAGCTGGAAGCCCAGGCGTTCGGCGATCTCGGTCTTCAGCCGCTCGATCTCGGCGTCGAAGAATTCGATGACCTCTCCGGTGCGGGTGTCGATCAGGTGATCGTGGTGATCGTCGCCGGCCTCTTCATAGCGGCTGCGGCCATCGCCGAAATCGTGCTTCTCGACCACCCCGGCTTCCTCGAACAGGCGCACGGTCCGGTAGACGGTGGCGATCGAGATATGAGGGTCGATGGCGGAGGCGCGGCGGTACAGCTCCTCCACGTCCGGATGATCCTCGGCGTTCGACAGCACCCGCGCGATGACGCGCCGCTGCTCGGTCATACGCATGCCGCGTTCGGCGCAAAGCTTTTCGATCCGGTCCATGGTTCGACAGAATAGAGACGACCTCAGCCGGAGGGAAGTCGCTCCGGCCATGCAAGCGTAAGAAGAAGCGCGTCGACGCGGCTTCCGTCCGATTTTTCGTAATAGTTCCTGCGGCGCCCGGTCTGTTCGAAGCCGAGGCGGGCGTACAGGGCGCGGGCGGCGACGTTGTCCTCGGCGACCTCGAGGAACAGCCGGTCGGCCCCGGTGCCGGCGGCGACCTCAGCCGCGGCGCGGGTCAGCTGTGCGCCGAGACCCGCGCGACGGGCCGTCGGACGGACGGCCAGGGTCAGGATCTCGGCCTCGTCCAGCACAACGCGGCACAGGATGAAGCCGTCCGCAGCGGTGACCGCGAAGACACCGGCCTGACCCAGAAGGCTGTCGAAGGCGGCGGCGTCCCATGGGGCATGGAAGGCCTCGGCATGAATCGCGGCGAGGGCGGATGGGAGGTCGGGCGCGACTTCCGGGGCCGAGGCCACCGTCAGACCGTCGGCCGGATGCGGCGGCGGCGAATCGGTCACGACGGCCTGGCGGGCCGCGCCTGTCCCGGCAGCCGGGTCGGCGGGGTCGCATCGGGCGCGCGCAGATAGAGCGGCGTCGGCGGCGAGGTCGCCGGATCGGCGGCGATCGTCAGGGCGGCGAGGGCGGCGGGGGTCGGGACGGTGAGCGGCTCGGTCGCGAGACCGTCAGTCACGAGCGCCGCCCCGTTGCCCGCCCAGAGACGGGCCTCGCCGGATAGAGTCTCGCGCGCGGCGTCGAGGCCAAGCGCTGTGGGAAGCATGGTCGGGACGCCGTCGGCGAAGGTCTGCAGATAGACCTGGCCCCGGCGGGCGTCGATGACGGCGGCGGTCGCGCCGGTCCCGCCGTCGGCGGAGCGGGCGAGGGCGGCCAGGGTCGAAATCCCGACGACCGGCACGCCGAGCGCGGCGCCCAGCCCTTGGGCGAAGGCGAGGCCGACGCGCAGGCCGGTGAAGGAGCCGGGACCAACGGTGACGCCGATGCGTTCGATGCCGTTGAAGCCGCCGGCGTCCGCCACGGCGTCGCGGACGAGGCCGCCGATCCGCTCCTGATGCCCTTTGGCCATGGGCTCGACACGCACGCCCAGCGGCCGGTCGCCGTCAAAGACGGCGGCGGTGCAGGCGTTCAGCGCCGTATCGATGACGAGGACCTTCATGCGCGGACCTCTATCCGCGCGCGGCCGGGAAGGCGAGGGGGCTCGCCGCCGCTTACCTTGAGGCCAGCGCTTCCACGATCGTTGCAACCGCGCGCCGGGCGTCGCGGCTTTCGATCAGGCCGAAGCCCGTCGCCACCGCTCGCCCTTCAGTGCTGGCGGTCAGGAAGCGCAAGCCTGTCAGCCATTCCGCCTCTGCGGCGTCCGCTCCGGAAGACCCGCCCGGCGGTCCCGCCCATCCCGGCGCCGGTGCGGGCGGCGGGAAGAAGCCTGCGGTCGCGGCGCCCAGCACGGTCGCGATCCGGTGCAGGCGGGAGACCGAGACCCGGTTCGTCCCGGCCTCATATTTCTGGATCTGCTGCGGACTGATGCCCAGCCGGTCGGCCAGCCCCTGTTGCGACAGGCCGAGGGCCGCGCGGCGCTGGGCGATGCGCGCGCCGACGAAGGCGTCGATCTGGTCCGGCGATCTCGGCATGGCATCCCTCCCGCTTCGTCCGGGGAGAACAGTTTCATGAAACGAAAAGCGTTGCAACTTATTCGTTTCATGACTTCGTGCGAGGTCAGGGATCGAGGCGGGCGATGACGGCAGCGACACGGAGGGCGCGGGCGCGGTCCAGCACGGTTTCGGCATCCAGCCCGCCGGGGCCGCCGCGCAGATACAGGCGGTCAGCGTCGGCGCGGTCGTAGAGGCGGATCAGGCGCGAGCCGTCGGTCAGGTCGATGACGCAGCCCTGATCCCGGCGCGGCCAGCGTCCCGGATCGAACTCCAGCACCACCCCCGAGGCGGCCCAGGGGGCGAGGTCGTCGTTGGAGAGTTGCAGCCGCTCCGTTGCAGAGAGCGCAGCGGCCGGGGCGCCGGTCCAGCCGCGCGCGCCGCTTTCGACGCCCTTCACGGCGGGCGCAGGCGCGTCGGTCGTGATCCGGGCGGCGGCGAGGGCGAGGTCTTCAGGGCTGGCGTCGAGGGCAGCGGTCAGGCGGCGCTGGACGTCAGGACGAAACAGGCCGGGCCGTTTTCCGGCCTCATACAGGCCCCAGCCCTGACTGGTCATGTCGAGCCGGGCGCCGGCCTCGGCCTGACTCAGCCCTCGTTCGCGGCGCAGGCCGGCCAAAGCCTCGCCGAGGGCGCGTACGTCGCTGTCCTGTTCGAAGCGGGGCATGGGCGAAGGATGGCAGGCTTGCGGGCAGGCGGCCAGAACGAATTGGTTTCAGTGAAACCCGGCTGGAGGTGACCTAAATCACCTGCTCCACGCGCGTCACTTCCGGCACATAGTGTTTCATCATCTGCTCGACCCCGGCCTTGAGGGTGGCGGAGGAGGAGGGGCAGCCGGCGCAGGCGCCGCGCATGCGGAGCGAAAGCACGCCGCTGTCTTCATCGAAGGAATCAAACAGGATGTCGCCGCCGTCCTGGGCCACGGCCGGACGGATGCGGCTGTCGAGCAGGGCCTTGATCTCGGCGACGATCTCGGTGTCCTCGCTCGTGTCGGTGGCGGCCTCTTCGGTGCGGATCAGCGGGGCGCCAGAGGTGAAATGGTCCATGATGGCGGCCAGGATCGGCGGCTTCATCTCCGACCAGTCCAGACCGTGCGGGGCCTTGGTCACCGAGACATAGTCGGCGCCGAAGAAGACGCCAGCGACATCCTCCAGATTGAACAGGGCCTCGGCCAGGGGCGAGGCGGCCGCCTGGTCGATGTTCAGGAACTCGCGCGCGCCCAGCGGGGCGACATCGCGTCCCGGCAGGAACTTCAGCACGTTCGGATTGGGCGTGGGTTCGGTCTGGATGAACATGGGCTGCAGATGCGCTCAACAAGGCCCGCGTTCAAGACGGGTACGACTGCTCCAGCTCATATTCGCTGCCGTGCTCGGTCAGGGTGCTGGAATAGAGACCGAAGCGGTCGATGCGGATCGGCGGCGAATGCAGCAGATTGTGGTTCGAGACCCAGGCCCCGATCCGGTCCGGATTGGTCTGGGTCTTGAGATAGGCCAGGGTCAGGTGGGGCTTGTAGACGCGTGGCTCCATGCGGATCCCGGCCCGTTCGGCCGCCGCCTTGCAGCGGCCGGCCAGGACGTTGAGTTTCTCACTGGGCTCGACCCCGGCCCACAGGGTGTCGACCTGATGAGCGTCGCCACGGGTCCCGACACCCTTCAGCACGATCTCGAACGGATCGACCGGGATGCGCGACAGCTCGCCGGCCAGATCGTCGGCCTGACGCTCGGGCACGTCGCCGTAGAAGGCCAGGGTGATGTGCAGGGCCTCTTCCGGCCGCCATTTCGCGCCCGGCAGTCCGGTCTGGCGCCGTTTCAGGGTCTGGGCGACGTCCCACGGAATGGGCAGGGCGGTGAACAATCGAAGCATGCGACCCTTGGTAGCGGGGCGGATCGACGCGGGAAAGCGCACATTCCCTTGCATGGCGGGGTCCAGACCCCGATATTTCAGCCAAGGCCGGGGACGTGCTCCGGCCAAGAGGAGATTGATCTCGCGATGAGCGACTTCAGAAACGGTTTCACCAATGTGGCGCCCGCCTCGGCCGACATGTCGGTCGACGCCGGACTGCGCGGCTTCATGCTGGGCGTCTATAACAAGCTGGCGCTCGGCCTCGTGGTCGCGGGCGTCCTGGCCTATGTCACCGGCAATGTGCCGGCCGTACAGCAGCTGCTGTTCGCCGTCGGTCCCGACGGCCGCGTCGGCCTGACCCTGCTGGGCATGATCGTCCAGTTCTCGCCGCTGGTCATGCTGTTCGGCTCGATGTTCTTCATGCGCAACCCGACCGCGGGCGGCGTGAATCTGCTGTACTGGGCTGTGGTCTCGACCATCGGCGCCGGTCTCGGCATCCTGTTCCTGCGCTATACCGGCGGTTCGCTGGCCACGACCTTCCTGATCACGGCGGCGGCTTTCGGCGGCCTGAGCCTGTTCGGCTATGTCACCAAGCGCGACCTCTCGCCGATCGGCACCTTCCTGATCATGGGCGTGATCGGCCTGATCATCGCCTCTGTCGTGAACATCTTCCTGCAGTCGCAGACCTTCTACCTGATCATCAGCGCCATCGGCGTGCTGCTGTTCTCGGGTCTGATCGCCTTCGATACGCAGCGCCTGAAGATGACCTACTACCAGCTGGGCGGCGACCAGCAGGCGATGGGCGTGGCGACGGGCTTCGGCGCCCTGAACCTGTTCATCAATTTCATCAACCTGTTCCAGTTCCTGCTCGCCTTCACGGGCGGCCGTCGCTGAGTTCAGGCGGAAGCCAGACTACCGAGAGGCCCGGCGGAAACGCCGGGCCTTTTTCGTTTCTTCTCCATGAAATGGGGAGGGAAACGTGAAGGGTGGGAGGGGCTAACCTGCGCCGCCTCTATTCCACGATCTGGAATTTGCGGCTGTCGAAGACGCGCAGGACCTGATCCAGTTCGCGGCCGCGTTTGAGCACCATCCCGCCCTCGCCGATGACGGCCCACTGGCCCTGACGGGTCTGCAGCGCCGGTCGTTTCTCGATCCGGTAGAGGGGGGCGTCGCCCGAGCGACGGAAGATGGCGAACTCGGCGACGTCCTTGTGGCCGACCATGGCGTAGTCGCGCCATTCCCCGGCGGCGACCATGCGGCCATAGACGCGCAGGATCAGGTCCAGCTCCTTGCGGTGGAAGAAGACGGGACCGGGTGAGGGCTGCCCATCGGGACCCGCCGCGTTCGGATCAAAGCTCATTCCCTCAAGTTAGGCCGCTATCGGCCAAACGCCAGCGCCGAAGCGGAACAGTTCGCCCTGAAAATAATCGGCGGCGACACGAAATGGCCCCGTTTCGGTCCAGCCACGGCCAGCTTGCCCGGTGAAATACAAACCGTCGGCCAGACGGAGTTCGGAAGCGTCCCGGATCCTGAACAGCCCCCCCAGCCCCCCTGGATGTTTCCAGCAACGGGCTCCGTCGGGCCGACGCTTCCTCCAAGCGAGACGCCCGCTGCCGCCCCCCTCCCCCCTCCGGCGCAGCGGGCGTTTTGCTGTCCGGCGTCTGGTTCGGGTTGAGGAAGCCGTCGGGGATCACTCCCCGACGTTGATCTCCACCGTCTCTTCGCCGCGCTTGACCGTCAGGGTCGTCATGCCCTGATCGGCCTCGAGCGCCGCGGCCAGACCGGCCAGATCCGTCACCTCGCGCTCGCCCACCTTCGTGACGATGTCGCCGGCCGTCAGCTTGTGCTGGGCCGCGTCCGAACCGCCCTCGACCGAAACGACCAGCACGCCCGTCTGCGGCGTGGCGTCATCCTTCGGCGCCTCTGCAGGAGGCAGGGCCTGGAACTGGGCGCCGAAGGCCTCGATGGCGGTCTTGCCGACCGCGACCCGCACCGGCTCGGCTGTGGCGACCGTCAGGGCGGTGGTGTGCTCACGCCCGTCGCGCAGATAGACGATCGGCAGGCGGGTGCCCGGAGGGGCGATGCCGACCGTGGCCTGGACCGAGCCGGCGTTGGCCACCGGACGGTTCTGGATGCGGGTGATGATGTCGTTCTTCTGCAGGCCCGCCGCCTCGGCCGGAGAGCCGGGGGTGACGTCCTCGACCACGGCGCCGCGCACAATGCCCAGACCGAAGGCCCGCGCCCGCGTGGCGGTCAGGGAGCCCATCATCGCTCCGATCTTGCCGCGCGTGACCTCGCCGTGCTCGCGGATCTGGCCGACGACGAACATCAGGATACGGGTCGGGACGGCGAAGGCGATGCCGTCGTTACCGCCGGTGGCCCCCATGCCCAGCGGGTCCGAGCCGCCCGACAGGATGGAGGTGTTGATGCCGATCAGACGCCCGCGGCTATCCAGCAGCGGCCCGCCGGAGTTGCCCGAGTTCACCGCCGCATCGGTCTGGATATAGTCCTCGACCGCATCGCCCAGACCCGACCGGCCCAGACCCGAGATCACGCCCATGGTCAGGGTCTGGTCGAGGCCAAGCGGATAGCCGACCGCGAAGGCCAGGTCGCCGGTCCTCAGGGTGTCGGAATCGACGATCTCCACCTGCGACAGGTTCGGCGCCTCGATCTTGAGCACGGCGACGTCGGTCGCCTTGTCGACCCCGACGAGGGTGGCGTCGAACAGCCGGCCGTCGGTCATGTCGACGGTGAATTTGGTGCCGCCGTCGACCACGTGGTTGTTGGTGACGATGATCCCCTGACGTGCGTCGATGATCACGCCTGAGCCGCTCTGCAGGGGCTTGGGTTCGTTCTCGCCGGTGGTCGGGCCGCGCGAGGAGCCCAGGGTCGTCACCTGGACCACGGCGGGCAGGGAGCGTTCCAGACCGGTCGCGAAGGTGAAGACCCCGCGCCGCTCGTCATAGGGCAGGGGGAATTGCGGCGTCCGGCTCGCCGGAGCCGGGGCGGCCGCCGGACGCGGCGCGCGATAGGGGGTCGGCGGAATCTGGGCCGGGGGCGGCGCGGTCGCGGCGGGGGGCGTCGGCTTGGGTGTCTGGGTCAGGCCCGCGCCGGGAAGGGTCAGCAGGACCAGGGCGACGGCCGAACCCGCCATGAAAACCGAACGTGACATCAAGTCTTTCCCCCGGGCGCGACGCGTCCTCGCGGGCGGCCGGACCTCAACCTAGCGCGAGAATTGCGCCGTGACGATGGTCCCCGGCGCGGCGTCATCAATCGTCATTTCCGCCCCGTGACGACGCAGGACGGCGGCGACGAAGGTCAGGCCCAGACCGTGGCTTTCGCGGCCTCCGGCCTCGGCCGAGGCGGACCTCAGCGCGGGGTCGGACAGCAGGCGAGGATCGAGCCCCGGGCCCCGATCCCGCACCGACAGGGCCGGCTTCCCGGCCGCGATGAAGGCCCTGAGGGTCACCGTTCCGCCGTCGGGCGAGAATTTCACCGCATTGTCCGCCAGATTGGCCGCGGCCCGCTGCAGCAGGGAGCGGACCCCGAGAACCGACACCGGTCCGTCGGGGCGTTCGACCCGAATGACCACGCCCCGCGCCTCGGCCAGGGGCTCATAGAGTTCGGCGACCGCTTCGGCCAGATGGTCCAGCCGGACCTCCTCGAACAGCCAGGCCTCGCCTTCGCGCAGGGCCATGGCCTCGTTCATGGCCCGGCTCAGCGCCTTGAGATCGTGCGCCGCTTCCAGACCCAGACGGCTGCGTTCGTCGGGGTCTTCGGTTTCGGCCAGCCGCTCCATCCGGGCCGTGGCGCGGGCCAGGGGAGTGCGGAAATCGTGGGCCAGCTGGTCGGCCGAATCGCGCAGCCAGCTGAGCAGCTCCTCCAGCCGGTCCAGCGTCCGGTTGGCCTGAACCGTCAGCTCGGTCAGTTCCGGCGCCACCCCAACCTCGGCTGCGCGCACCGAGAA
Organism: Brevundimonas sp. GW821-FHT02A10; assembly: GCF_059422025.1. NCBI lineage: Bacteria > Pseudomonadati > Pseudomonadota > Alphaproteobacteria > Caulobacterales > Caulobacteraceae > Brevundimonas > Brevundimonas sp. GW821-FHT02A10. The sequence goes on along the minus strand of NZ_JBWKWC010000001.1, from coordinate 1,025,221 downwards.
GTCGCCGACGGCGGCGCGGTCCAGGGCCTGGCTGACCCCGGTGATGGCCAGCGTCAGGCGGCGCCGGGCGAAGGCGGCCGCGGCCAGCCCCGAGATCAGGATGACGGCCCCGGTCAGGGCCACGGCCAGCACCGCCCAACCCAGCGCGCGCCCCGTCGGATCGACCACCCGGCCGACGATGATGTTCAGCGACCCGACGGTGCGGCGCACGACCACAGCCTCGACCGTGCGGCCCGGACAGAGTTCGCCGCGCGCCAGTTTCACCCGCCAGACATTGTCGCCCAGCCTCGGCAAGCGTTCGCGCGGCGCGGTCTCCAGCGCGGCCAGACCGGCCGGCTTGCCCACGGGCGCGCGGATGTAGCGAACCCCGGCCCCGCCACGACCGGTGCGGCAGGTCTCTTCCAGCGATCCGGGGTCGCGTCCGGGCCCGCTCTGGAAGGCGCCGAGCCAGGCCGACAGATAGGCGGCGTCCCCGGCGGTCAGTTCGGACGGGTTGAAGTCGGTCTCGACGCCCAGTTTGGAGACCATGGCGGCATAGTCGTCGAGCGCCGACAGGGCCGCCTGCTGGCGCTGGTCCATCCGCACCGCCTGCCCCGTCAGGACCAGCGAGCCGGTGAGGGCGAGCGCCGCCAGCACCGCCAAAGCCGAGGCCAGCTGGGTCGAGGTGCGCCGCGCCAGCCAGTCCCGCAGCACCCGCATCAACGGTCGAGGTCGCGGAAGATCAGGCTCTGGCTGCGCGCCGAGACGATCAGGGGATGCAGGTCCTCGCCCACCTCCGGCGCCTGTTCCTTGAGCCGGCGGCGCAGGGCGCTGATGCGGGCGTCGATGATGTTGACGAAATTCTCGGGCAGGAATTTCCACTCCACCCAGCAGCGATCCCACAGCATGGTCTTGGTCACCGGCTGGCCGCGCGCCGTCATCAGCTCGTGGACGATGGCGAACTCCAGCGGCGACAGATCGATCAGCCGGGCGCCGGTTTCGAGCTCCAGCTTCAGGGTCCGGGCGCCGGGCGACAGGCGGAAGGGCCCGTTCAGGATGTCGGCGCCGGCGGGTTTGGCATGACGCGCCGTGCGGCGGATCTGGCAGCCGATCCGGGCCAGCAGCTCCTCGTCGCCGACGGGCTTGGCCAGATAGTCGTCGGCGCCGCCCAGCAGCCCCTCGACCTTCTGCCGCTCACCGCCCAGCGCCGTCAGCATCAGGGCCGGCGTATCCGCGCAGGGGCCGCCCGAGGCGCGCAGCCGCTTGAGGGTCTCCAGTCCGTCGAGGCCCCTGGTCAGGCGATCGAGGATCAGGACGTCATAGGCGCCGGACGCGCAGGCCTGCAGCGCCGCCTCGCCGGTATCGAACCGATCCACGGCCTCGAACCCGGCGCGCAGCAGCCGGTCGGCGACGTGCTCGGACAGGTCCGGATCGTCCTCCAGCAACAGGGCGCGACGGCCGTCGAACATGGCGGTCATGGCCGCGAAGGCCTGCTCCGCCGATTTCGTCTCGAGATCCATGGTCACGCCCGCACTCCTCAGCGACCGACGATACGGCGTGGGCGCGGAATGACAATGGCCGCCGGGGTGACGGTTTCTGATGGCTCGCGCGGTTCCACCTCCCCCAGAAGGGGAGGAGAAGACTGCGCTCAAGTAGTGAGCGACCGCGTCGCGAACGTAGCGCGGCGGCGAAGCCGCCCCACTAGAAAGCGCTTTCGCCCGTGATGGCCCTGCCGAGGATCAGCGCATGCACATCATGCGCGCCTTCGTAGGTGTTGACCGTCTCGAGGTTCATGGCGTGGCGCATGACATGGAGCTCGCCGGTGATGCCGGCGCCGCCGTGCATGTCGCGGGCCTCGCGGGCGATAGCCAGGGCCTTGCCGCAGTTGTTGCGCTTCATCATCGAGATGGTCTCCGGCACCCAGGCGCCGGTGTCGAGCAGTCGGCCGAGGGCATAGGCGCCCTCGAAGCCGAGGAAGATTTCGGTCTGCATGTCGGCCAGCTTCTTCTGCACCAGCTGGCGCGAGGACAGGGGGCGGCCGAACAGCATCCGTTCGCCGACATAGTCCCGCGTGGCGTGGAAACAGAATTCGGCGGCGCCCATGGCTCCCCAGGCGATGCCGTAACGGGCCTTGTTCAGGCAGGAGAACGGACCGCGCAGACCCTTCACGCCCGGCAGCAGATTGGCCTCGGGCACGAAGACGTCGGTCAGGCCGATGTCGCCGGTGATCGACGCGCGAAGGCTGAGCTTGTCGCCGATCTTCGTCGTGGTGAAGCCCTCGAAGCCCCGCTCGACGATGAAGCCGCGGATGACGCCGTCCAGCTTGGCCCAGACGACCGCGAGGTCCGAGATGGGCGAGTTGGTGATCCAGTATTTGCCGCCGTTCAGGCGATAGCCGCCCTCGACCGCCTCGGCTTTGGTCTTCATGGAAGCCGGATCGGAGCCGCCGTCGGCTTCGGTCAGGCCGAAGCAACCGACCAGCTCGCCCGCCGCCATCCGGGGCAGGAAGCGCATCTTCTGTTCTTCGGAGCCGAAGGCGTAGATCGGATACATGGCCAGCGACGACTGGACGCTCATGGCGGAGCGGTAACCCGAATCAACCGCCTCGATCTCGCGCGCGATCAGGCCATAGGCGACGTGGCTGACGCCCGAGCCGCCGTACTGTTCGGGCAGGGTCGCGCCGAGGAAGCCCATCTGGCCCATCTCGGTCATGATCGACCCGTCGAAGGTCTCGTCCCGGAAGGCGGCGACCACGCGCGGCAGCAGCTTCTCGCGGGCATAGGCCCGGGCCGCCTCCTGAATGGCGCGCTCGTCCTCGGTCAGCCGGCCGTTGAGGTCGAAGGGATCGTCCCATTTGAAGGTTTGGGCTGCGGATGCGGCGCCGTCGGCCATATGAATCGTCCCGGTCTCTGTGTGTTTCAAGGCGTTCAGCGGATCGTGACGCGTCGTGACGATCCGGCCCCTGTTGTTGTTCGCGGTTTAGGGCAGAATGGCTGCTTCGGGTAGGGGCTGGCCCGAGGCAGCTCCGATACAGCGAGGACCGTTTCATGATCCGCAGGCTGAAGACCCTGTTCGCCGATCATCCGCGCGAGGTGGGCGAAACCTATCTGGAGCATTCGGCGACGGCCTTCGGCATGGGGATGCGGCTGGCCCGGCTGTCGGCGACGGCCTTCCTGCACGGCCTGGTGCCGGGAGTATGCAAGACCGCCGTCTCGGACGAGATCAAGGTCATGGCCCGCGACCTCGGCGGCCGGGCGGAAGAGGCGCGCGAATGCCGGATGCGTGATGCGGGCGTCTGGGATCCGGGTCTCTAGCCCCCGATCTGACTGGGTAATCCACCTGATAGGCGCCTCAGGGCGTCGGGAACACTGTCCCGGCAAGCGGCGCCGCGATCCCCGGCTTCGACCGCCGAGGACTTTCGATGAAGACCATCGCCCTGCTCGCCGCCGCCGGCGCCCTCTCCCTGGCCGGCGCCGGTTCCGCCAACGCCCAGGCCCTTGAGGACCGCTTCTGGTTCGAGGCCTCGGCCTTCAAGCCGGACATCGACACCCATGTGAAGGTCTCCTCGCCGAACGGGGCGATCGGCACGGACATCAGCCTGGAATCCGATCTCAACCTCGCCGACCGCGAGACCCTGCCGGACATCTTTGTCGGGGCCCGGCTGGGCAGCCGGTGGACGGTCACTGGCGAATATTTCGCCCTCGATCGCGACGGAACGGTCGGGCTCTCGCGCGATATCGTCTTCGACGACGTCACCTATCCGACCGGGGTGTCGCTCTCCAGTTCGTTCGACACCAGCGTCTATCGGCTCAGCGTGGCCTATTCCTTCATCCACAACGACCGGGCCGAGGCCGGGGTGTCGCTCGGCGCCCATGTGACGAGCTTCGACCTCCAGCTTTCGGGCGAGGGCCACATCGGCTCGGCCGCGATCCAGGCCGTGCGGCGTGAGAGAGACGCCCTGGCGCCCCTGCCGACGCTGGGCCTTTACGCCGGCTATCGCATCACGCCCAAGCTGAGCATCGGCGGGCGATTCGATTACATGTCGCTGGGCGTCGGCGACTATGACGGCGAACTGACCAACGCCCAGGCCACCATCTCCTATCGCCTGTTCAGGAACGTCGGGGTGGGGGCCATGTACCGCTACGTCGACTATGGTCTGCAGATCGACAAGGACAAGTGGAAGGGCGACATGTCCTACCAGTTCTCCGGCCCGGCGGTCTTCCTGCAGGTCGGCTTCTGACAGCAGCCCCTCGTGACCGCCTTCTCCCCGAGGGAGAGACGGGTTAGGCAGGGGCATGACTGCTTCCCAAGGCCCCCTCTCCGGCGTTCGCGTGCTCGACCTCTCGCGGGTGCTGGCCGGGCCCTGGGCGACGCAGGTTCTGGCCGATCTGGGCGCCGAGGTGATCAAGATCGAACGGCCGGGCGCGGGCGACGACACCCGCAGCTGGGGCCCGCCCTTCCTGAAGACGACCGATGGGAGGCGCGGCGACGCGGCCTATTTCCTGTCGGCCAACCGGGGCAAGAAGTCGGTGACGCTGGATATCGCCAGCGAGGAGGGCGCGGCCCTCGCGCGTGAGCTGGCCGCGACCTGCGACGTCGTCATCGAGAACTTCAAGACCGGCGGGCTGAAGAAGTACGGCCTCGACCACGCCAGCCTGACGGCGGTCCACCCGAAGCTCGTCTATTGCTCGATCACCGGCTTCGGTCAGGACGGGCCTGACGCGGCGCGGCCTGGCTATGATTACATGATCCAGGCCATGGGCGGGTTGATGTCGATCACCGGTCAGGCGGACGGGTCGCCGGGCGCCGAGCCGATGAAGGTCGGGGTCGCCGTGGTCGATCTGTTCACGGGCATGTACGCGTCAAACGCCATTCTCGCCGCCCTGTTGCACGCCCGCGCGACGGGGGAGGGGCAGCATATCGACCTCGCCCTGTTCGATGTTCAGGCCGCCATGCTGGCCAATCAGGCGACGAACTTCTTCGCCTCGGGCAAGGCGCCGACGCGGATGGGTAACGCCCACCCCAACCTCGCCCCCTACCAGCCCTTCCCATGCAGCGACGGGATGATCGTGGTGGCGGTCGGTAACGACGGCCAGTTCCGGGCCTTCGCGAAAGCGCTGGGCGCCGAGGGCCTTGGAACCGACCCCCGCTTCGTCTCCAACGCGCTCAGGATCGAGCACCGCGCCGTCCTGACGGCTGAAATCTGCGCCCTCACCGCCGGGCTGACGATGCGCGAACTGACCGTGGCGCTCGACGCCGCCGGCGTGCCGTGCGGGCCGGTCAATACGATCGATCAGGTGTTCGAGGAGCCGCAGGCCCTCCACCGCGGCTTGGTCGTCGAACAGGCACGTACCGATCTGGACGGGCCGGTGAAAACCGTCGCTTCTCCGATCCGCCTGTCGAAAACCCCCGTCGCCTATGACGCCGCCCCGCCTGCCCTGGGGCAGGATACGACGGCGGTGCTGGAGGCGCTGGGTGTCGATGAAGGACGGCTGACCGCCCTGCGCGACAAGGGCGTTATTTGAGGGCCAGCGTCACCTGTTTGATGTCGACATATTCGTCGATGCCGTGGATCGAGCCCTCGCGGCCGTAGCCTGACGACTTGACCCCGCCGAACGGGGCGACGGCGGTGGAGATCAGGCCGGTGTTGATGCCGATCATCCCCGCCTCGATGTGACGGCCGATGCGCATGGCCCGGTCCAGATCCTTGGTGAACAGATAGGAGGCGAGGCCGAACTCACTGTCATTGGCCATGAACAGCACCTCCTCCTCGGTCTCGAACGGGAAGACGGGGATCAGGGGGCCGAAGGTCTCTTCGCGGCGGAACAGTTCGTCCTTGCCGCCGAGGGTCACGGTCGGCTGGAAGAAGCGGCCGCCCAATTCGTGGCGCGCCCCGCCGGTCAGGACCCGGCCGCCGTCGGCCTTCACATGGGCGAGGTGTTTCTCGACCTTGTCGATGGCCTTGTCCTCGATCAGGGGGCCGACCTTGACGCCGTCCTCGAAGGCCGGGCCAACCGGAATCTTCGCCACTTCCGCGGCCAGCTTTGTGGCGTATGCCTCGGCAACCGAGGCCTCGACATAGACGCGGTTGGGACAGACGCAGGTCTGGCCGGCGTTCCTGAACTTGCCCTTGATGGTCTCGGCGACCGCCTGATCCAGATCGGCGTCGGCGAAGACGATCAGGGGGGCCGCGCCGCCCAGCTCCATCGACACACGCTTCAGGGTGTCGGCCGACTGTTTGGCCAGCAGGCGGCCGATCGGAGTCGAGCCGGTGAAGGACAGTTTGCGGATCAGGGGCGAGGCGGTCAGGACGCCGCCGATGGTCGCCGCATCGCCGGTGATAACGCTCAGCGCGCCCTTCGGCAGCCCCGCCTCATAGGCCAGTTCGGCAAGCGCGATGGCGGTGAAGGGCGTCTGCGAGGCTGGCTTGACCACGGCGGTGCAGCCGGCGGCGAAGGCGGGACCGAGTTTCCTCGTCAGCATGGCCGCCGGGAAGTTCCACGGGGTGATCAGGGCACAGGGGCCCACTGCCTCGCGGAAAGTCAGGATGACATGGCCCAGCGGGCTGTCCTGGGTCTCGCCGATCAGCCGCTCGGCCTGACCCGCGAACCATTTGAGGAAGCTGTTGGCATAGGCGACCTCGCCCTTGGCCTCCTCAAACGGCTTGCCGTTCTCCAGCGCCATCAGGGCGCCCAGACCCTCGGTGTTGGCGTCGATCAGGGCGGCCCAGTCGCGCAGGAATTTCGCGCGCTTGTGCGGATCGCTGCGCGACCATTCGGGGAAGGCGTCGTGGGCGGCCTGGATGGCGCGCTCCGTCTCGGCGGCGCCCAGATCGGGGATATGGCCGATGATCTGGCCGGTCGCCGGGTCGTCGACGGGAATGCCGTTGGAATCGGCGGGAATGGCCTCCCCGGCGATCAGGGCGTGTTGGCGCAGGAGCTTCAGACCGGCGTCGCGGGCGGCGGTGTTCATGGCGGGACCCTCGTCGATGATGTGCGATCTCTAACGCCGTGACGTCGCGTCAGGGCGCAAAAAAATCGCGGATCACTGACCGATCGTGTCGAGGTCGCGCCCTCTGGTCTCCGGCAGGAAGATCAGGGCGGTGACGGCGGCGACGGCGGTGAAGCCCAGCGCGTACCAGAGGCCAAAATAGATGTTCCCCGACCAGGCCACGAGGGCGAAGCTGGCGGCGGGCAGCAGGCCCCCGATCCAGCCGGTGCCGATATTGTAGGGCACGCTCATGGCCGTGTAGCGGATGCGGGTCGGGAAGAGCTCGACCAGGGCCGCCGCCTGGGGCCCGTAGACGGCGGTGGCGGCGACCATGAAGATCATCAGCACCCCGAAGACGCCCCACCAGTTGAACCGGGCGGGATCGGCTTTCGCCGGATAGCCGGCCTCGACCAGCGCCGCCTTCAGCCGGGTCTCGACGTCGGTGCGCGCGGACTTGAGCGCGGCGCCCGACAGCTTGCCGGCCTCGACCGAGGCGACCTCCTGTCCGCCGATGCGGACGACCGCGACCGATCCGGTCGGGGCGGCGACATTGCTGTAGTTGACCCCGGCGTTCGACAGGACCGACTTGGCCAGGTCGCACGACGAGGTGAAGGCGGTCTTGCCGACCGGATCGAACTGGACCGCGCAGGTTGCGGGGTCCGCGACGACCGTCACCGGCGACGCGCCTTGCGCCTCCGCCAACGCCGGATTGGCGGCGCGGGTGAGGGCGTTGAAGCCGGGGAAGACGGCGATCAGGAACAGGATCATCCCGCCGATCATCACGGGCTTGCGGCCGATCTTGTCCGAGAGCCAGCCGAACAGAACATAGAGCAGGGCCGAGGCCACGGTCAGGGCCAGGATCATGCCGTCGACGGTTGACGCCTCGACCTTGAGCACGCGCTCCATGAAGAAGCGGGTGTAGAAATAGCTGGCGTACCAGACGGCCCCTTGCGCGAACATGATCCCGACGAGGGCGACCAGGACCCAGCGGGTGTTCTTCCAGCTCAGGAAGCTTTCGCGGAAGGGAGCGTGACGGCCCTGGCTCTCGGCCGCCATCTTCACGAAGGCCGGGCTCTCGTGCAGGCGCACGCGAATCCAGAGGGAGACGATCAGCAGAAGCGCCGACAGGCAGAAGGGGATGCGCCAGCCCCAGGCGTCGAAGGCCTCGACGCCGAGGATCGCCCGGGTGGTCAGGATGACGACCAAAGCCAGGATCAGGCCCAGCGCCGCGGTGGTGTTGATGTAAGACGTTAGCAGGCCACGCGTCTTTCGCGGCGCATGTTCGGCCACATAGATGGCCGCGCCGCCGTATTCGCCGCCCAGCGCAAAGCCCTGCAGCATCCGCATGACCAGCAGCAGGATCGGGGCTGCCAGGCCGATCGCGCCGTAGTCGGGCAGCAGGCCGATGGCCACGGTGGCCAGACCCATCATGGTGATGGTGACGAGGAAGGTGGTCTTGCGGCCGGTCTTGTCGCCGAACCAGCCGAAGGCGAGGGCGCCGGCGGGCCGGACCACGAAACCCAGGCCGAAGGTCAGCAGGGCCAGGATATAGGACACCGCCTCACCCGCATCGGCGAAGAAGTGACGGGCGATGATGGTGGTCAGGGAGCCGAAGACGAAAAAGTCGTACCACTCGAAGGCAGTGCCGGCGGCAGAGGCCGCGACCACGGTCTTCAGGCCCGGTTCGGCGCTCTTGTCGGCTGCGGCTGTCGTCATCGGAATCTCCCCGGCGGCCTCTGACGGGCCGTCCCGTGCGGACCCTAGCGGCAGGGGTCTGTCGGGGGAAGCGCGGCGGTTGGGCGCGGGGCGTCAAAAAACCCCGTCGGTGGGGCGACCGGCGGGGTTCTTGATCTATCGGCGGCTCTCTCCAACCGCCGATATCTGATTAAATCGCGTCCGGGGAAATTAGTTCCCCTTGGCTTCCTCGGCGGCGCCGGTCACGGCATGGCCGGCGGCGGCGGTGTCGCGGCCCACGCCCGAAACCGTGTTGCAGGCGGCGGTGGTCAGGGCGGCGGCGGCGGCGAACAGGACGAACATCTTGCGCATGGCGGAACTCCGGGAGGGGCGGCGCGGACATCGCGCCGGGTGTGCCGGATCAACGCGACGAAGGCTTGGCGGTTCCGACCAGATCGGCGATGTCCGTCGGCACCACGGCCTCGGGTGTGGCGAAGACCATGCGGGCGATCGTGCCGCCGTTCGGGCCACGAAGGATTTCGGCCTCGCCTCTCAACTGTTTGGCGAAGGCGCCCATCAGGGTGCGTCCGACCCCGGCGGTGACCGCGGCCTGATCGGGGCCCGGACCGTCGTCCTGGACCTCCAGCACGCTCTTGTCGCCGTCGACCTTGAAGCGGACCTTGAGCTCGCCGCCGCGCCCGGCGAAGGCATGCTTCTGGGCGTTGGAGACGGCCTCGACCAGCCAGAGGGCAAGGGGCGCCAGCTTGTCCGGATCGACCACCAGACTGTCGGCCTCCACCGACGACGACACCATGGGGCCTCGCATGGCCTCGGCGGCGACCAGCTGGCCGACCAGCTCGTTCAGGAACTCGCGGGCGTCGGCATAGCGGATGTTCTCGGACTGGTAGAGGGTGCGGTAGATCAGGGCCAGAGCCGAGATCCGCTGACGTGTGTCGCCCAGCGCCGCTTTGGCCGGAGCGTCGGTCAGGGCCCGCTGCTGCATCGACAGCAGGGACGAGATGATCTGCAGATTGTTCTTCACCCGGTGGTGGATCTCGCGCATCAGCGCGTCCTTTTCCGTCAGGCTCTCGGTCAGCATGCCGTCGCGGGTGGTGATGTTCTCGGCCAGCTCGTCCAGGGTCTGGGCGAGAAGGCGGATTTCCGAAGGAGCGTTGGCGGCCTGGACCGGGCGCACCGAGAACCGGCCGCGCGCATAGATGGCGGCGATCCGCTCCAGATAGTCGAGCCAGCGGATGACCACCCGCTCGGTCACCAGCATGACGGCGGCGAAGGCGGCCAGCCAGGCGGCGAAGGGCAGGAGGATCGAGCCGATCGGGTTCAACTGGGCCCAGGACAGCAGGCCCGGCGCGGGGGCCGAAAGAAGGACATAGACGTCGCGGCCCGCCAGGGCGGCGCCGGCATAGACCCGGTGCTGACCGAGGCTGTCGTCGGCCTCGAACAGGGCGGTCTCGTCATTGCGGGCGCGCTCGACCCAGCCTTCCAGGGTGCGATCGCCCTTCAGGCGGAAGGCGCGGACGTCGGTGGCGGTCAGGACATGGCCCTGGGCGTCGGTCAGGGCCGCCTGGGCGCCCTTGGGCAGGGCGGGGTCGGTGACGTCAGGCTGCAGCCGATCCAGCGGAATGACCGCGACCATGGCGCCGTCGAACCGTCCCAGAGGCCGTTCGATGCGCGAGGCCACGACCAGACCGGGGCGCGGCGCCGTCGTCGAGGCCGACCGCTGGACGACCAGCGCTTCTCCCGCGGCCACACGCTGGAACCAGGGACGGGCCCTGACCGTCGCCGAGGTCGTCGTGGGAAGAGGCGGGCGCGAGGAACAGAGAATGTCCCCGGTCGAGGCCATCCGGTACAGGGCCTCATAGTCGTCCAGCCGCTCGATCAGGGCGCCGAGCCGCGGGCCGCAATTCGGACCGGTCGCCTCGGGACCGAGCGCCTCGAGCAGGATGGTGGTGCTGTCCAGCCGGGCCTTGGTCGTGGCCGCGGCGCGGGCGGCCGCCAGCTGCAGGTCCGAGCGACGGTCGGCGGCCTGGTCGCGGAAGTCGGCCTGGGTCTGGATCGCGCCCAGCACCAGAATCGGCAGCAGGGCGATGGCCATGGCCACGCCCAGCCGAAAGCGAATGCTCTGGAACCGCCGCGAGCCCGAACGGGACTTGAGAGTGAAACGCCTTTTCAGGTCGCGTCCAAGAGAGCGGCCCAGGGAGTGGCCGATACGCACCACGGGCTCAGACCTGCCTGGCGCCGCTCAGACGATCCGCGTCGGCCAGGATGGACCGCATGGCGTCACCGGCCGCCTTGCCGTCGCGGGCGTAGCCGCCGCGCTCCAGCGTGGCCAGCAGGGCCCGGCGGGCGCGACTGACGCGGCTCTTCACCGTCCCGACCGCGCACTGGCAGATCTCCGCCGCCTCTTCGTAGGCGAAGCCGCCGGCGCCGACGAGGATCAGGGCTTCGCGCTGTTCCTCGGGCAGGGTGTTCAGGGCCATGCGCAGTTCGTCCAGGGCGACGGGCGCCTCGGGATCGTCGACAGCGACCAGGGTTCGTTCGGCGGCTTCCTGATCCAGCTGCGACTGACGCCAGGACCGGCGCTTCTCGGAATAGAACTGGTTGCGCAGGATCATGAAGGTCCAGGCCTTCATGTTCGTGCCCATCTGATAGCTGGCACGGGCGTCCCAGGCCTTCATCATGGCGTCCTGGGCCAGGTCGTCGGCCGCGGTCGGATCGCCGGTCAGGGTCCGGGCGAAGGCGCGCAGATGCGGGATCAGGGTGACCAGCTCACGCTTGAATCCGGCGTCATCGGCCGAAGGCGGTTTGGGCGGCGCGGGCGGCCGCGAGGAGGACACGCTCATTCGCCGCCCTTTTCGCCCGCATTGTCGTCGGCGCGCCGCAGAATGGCGAGGAATTCGTCGGGGATGGGCTCGTTGACCACCTCGTCGAACATATGGCGCAGCTTCACGCCGATGGCCTGCTGACGCAGGCGGGCTTCTTCCAGCCCGGCCTCGCCTGTGGGAGCGGCCTTGCGCCGGGAGGAGTCAGGAGTATCGATCATGGACAATTAGGCCGCCACCCGTTGCACGCATTCAAGGACGCGCCGATCTTTGCGATCGACGTCATTATGGAACCGGACAACGTCGGCCAACGGACACGGTTCCGGTTATAGATGCAAAAATATGGTCAAGGTTGTCGGTCGCGGATGGAACCGTGGCGGTGATGATACGTTTGGAGCTGGTCACGCGCCCGGGTCCGCCTTGGGGTCTTTGGCGTGTCACCTTGTTATGTCGGGGAATTTTCTGAGATGAGCCTTCTGGCCAGACTTGCGCCGCACCTGCCCTACGTCCGCCGCTACGCGCGCGCCCTGACCGGCGATCAGGCGACCGGCGACAACTATGTTCGCGTCGCCCTTGAGGCCCTGGCCGCCGGCGAGCGCCAGCTGTCGACCGAAATGACCCCGCGGGTCGCCCTCTATCAGGTGTTCCACGCCATCTGGTCCTCGACCGGCGCCCAGCTGGAAGACCAGAGCGGTCTCGAAGGCCGCGACGACGCCTCGCGCCGCCTGATGCGCATCGCCCCGCGCTCGCGTCAGGCCTTCCTCCTGACCGCGCTCGAAGGTTTCACGCCTTCGGAGGCCGCCCAGATCCTGTCGGCCGATGTCCATGACGTCGAGCGGCTGATCGGTGAGGCCCAGGCCGAGATCGACGCCGAACTGGCCACCGACGTCCTGATCATCGAGGACGAGGCCATCATCTCGGCCGACATCGAAAGCCTGGTCCGCGAACTGGGCCACAACGTCACCGCCACGGCGACCACCCATGACGAAGCCGTCGACGCCGTCGCCCGCCACCGTCCGGGTCTGGTCCTGGCCGACATCCAGCTGGCCGACGGCTCGTCGGGCATCGATGCGGTCAAGGACATCCTGAAGCGGTTTGACGTGCCGGTGATCTTCATCACCGCCTTCCCCGAGCGCCTGCTGACCGGCGAACGCCCGGAGCCGACCTTCCTGATCACCAAGCCCTTCCAGCCGGAAACGGTGAAGGCCGCGATCAGCCAGGCCCTGTTCTTCCACCCCTCGCGCCGCAAGGAAGCCGCGTAAGGATTTCTGGAAGCCGCCATCGGAAGGCCGCCGGACTCGCGTCCGGCGGCCTTTTGTCTGGCCGGTTCGCCGGAGCGGAGAAAAATCTCGCTCCACACGGAACGCGATTGAAGAGTCGTCGTTATCAGGATGCGGAGGCGGCGACGCCCCCCCGACTTGAGACCGGCCTAGCCGGTCTGTCGCCTCCGCGCCTCATTCTCGATGATGCCACTATTCAGGGCGGACCTCACGGTCCGCCCTTTTTCTTTGCGCGCGACGCCGGGTCCCCTCGACACCGCCGCCCGAGGGGCCAGAATGGGTTCTGAAAAGAAACCATCCCGGGAGAGCCTTCGATGCCGATGAATCGTCAGTGGATCCTGCGGCAGCGACCGCAGGGCCTGATCAAGGACGGGGACCTCGAGCTGGTCGAGAGCCCGACGCCCGCGCTCAAGGACGGCGATATCCTCGTGCGCACCATCTATCTCTCGCTGGATCCCACCAACCGCACCTGGATGAACGACGCGGTCGGCTATCTGCCGCCGGTGGGTCTGGGCGAAGTCATGCGCGGCCTGACCCTGGGTGTCGTCGAGGAGACGAAGTCGCAGAAATACAAGGTCGGCGATCTGGTCACCACGGCCATGGGCGGCTGGGCCGACTATGGCGTCGTGCCCGATGCCGGGGCCTCGCGCGTGCACCGCGCGCCCGGCCTTCCGCTGACGGCCAATATGTCGGTCATGGGGATGACCGGGATGACCGCATACTTCGGCGTCACCGATGTGCTCAGGCCCGAGCCCGGCCAGGTCATGGTCATTTCGGCGGCGGCGGGCGCCGTCGGTTCGATCGCCGGCCAGATCGCCAAACGGCGCGGCGCCCATGTCATCGGCATCGCCGGCGGTCCCGACAAATGCCGCTGGCTGGTCGACGACCTCGGGTTCGACGCCGCCATCGACTACAAGAACGAGGACGTCGGCGAGGCCCTGGACCGTCTGGCCCCGAACGGCGTCGATCTGAATTTCGAGAACGTCGGCGGCGACATCATGGTGGCGGTATGGAACCGGCTGAACCTGCACGCCCGCATGGCCGTCTGCGGCATGGTCTCGGCCTATAATGCGACGAAGCGGCCGCCCTCGCCGGACCTCAGCCGTCTGATCACCCACCGCATGACCATGCAGGGCTTCCTCGTCATGGACTATTCGCCCCGGGCGAAGGAGATGGTCGCCGAACTCGGTCCCTGGCTGGCCGAGGGCAAGGTGAAATGGAAGGTCCACGTCGACAGCGGCCTCGAAGGCGCCTTGACCTCCTTGAACCGCTTGTTCACCGGAGATCACGACGGCAAGCTTCTGGTGCGCGTTTCGGAAGAGCCGGCCGGCTAGGAAATCAGACCATGAGCGAAAGCCTTCACCTCCATTTCGAGGATCTCGAGAACGGTCAGGTGCTCCAGCTTGGGGCCATCGCCGTGGATGAGGCGGGCGTGGAGGCTTTCGCCGAGCGGTTCGCGCCGGGCTGGGACGTCGCCTATGGCGCGCCTGACGCCATGGTCTACGCCCTGTGGTCGCGGCTGGCGGCCGAGAAGGCCTCGGGCTGGGCGCAGACCAAGGTCCTCGCCGTCGACGGGCTGCGCTTCATGCGCAATCCGCCGCCGGGCGAGCTGTTGCGCGGCCGTATGACGGTCATGGGCAAGGACCCGGTCGGCGATGAAAAAGGCATCGTCATCGCCCAGCACGACCTGCTCGACGAAGGCGGCCGCCTTGTCTTCGGCTGTTTGACGCGCGCTCTTTTTGTGCGCCGCTGACGCGTCGCGGGGGCTACCGCGCGGTCGCGCTACTTGAGCCCGGGATACGCACGCTATTCAAACAAAAAGCCCCGCCGGGCGAACCGACGGGGCTGATCTGTTTCCGGCCTCAAGTAGCCCGAACGGGCGGTAGCGCCAGGAAAGAAGCTTAAGTCGCTGCGCGACTTAAGCGTTGGCGGCCGTTTCCATCTGGGCGGCGCGCTGGAAGGCCAGGGCGATCAGGCGGTCCCAGCCCAGCAGCGACACCAGGTGGGCGTAGATCTGGCCCAAGGCGCCGTTGTCGCGCAGCTCGGCCAGCTTCTCGGCCGGCAGGGCCTTCAGCTTGTCTTCCGAAACGGCGAAATAGTCGGCCAGCTTCTGGGGCTCGCCCGGATTGCCGTTCTCGTCGCGCGGCGTGAAGATCGCCTCGCGGGTGTGGAACAGGTCCAGCTCGTTGAGCAGGCCGATGAAGCTGTCGGTGCGCTGACGCTCCTGTTCGAAATTGTTGCAGAACTCCATCGCCTGGCTGACGTACTGGCTCGGCTGGCCGTTCTCGAACAGGGGCACCTGGCCGCCTTCGACGATGAAGTCCGCGGCGCGGTCGACGCACAGGATCATGCGGTTCTGGACTTCGTCATTGGCGAAGACGAACGGATAGCGGCGGGCGTAGGCGGGGATATAGGCCTCGGCCTTGAACTCGCCGGTGGCGTCGACATACAGGTTTTCGCCCTGGCGCAGGCCCATGACGGCGACCGGCTGTTTGGTGTCGCCCAGGAAGACGACCGGGTAGGACAGGGCCGCCGGAGCGAACTCGGTCACGGTCAGCGGCACGACGTGGGTCTGGGCCACGAAGGCATAAGGCTTGTCGACCGGATTGGCGCCCAGCGAGCCGTGCAGCTCGGCCGACAGCGGCTCGGGCTTCGAATAGAACAGGACGGTCCCGGCCAGTTGGCCTTCGGTTTGGAGGGTGTCGGTCATGGACGCCAGGGTCTCTGAAATAACGGAAAGTCGCGCCTTCTAGCGGAACCCGGCGTCGGCGGCAAACGTGGCCTTGAACGCGAACCCTCCCCGCCGCGCTTGCGACGGGGAGGGTGACCCCGAAGGGGTGGAGGGGGTCCTGAGGCGCCACGATCCGGAGGGGGGAACCGAATCTGCCTCAAGAGCCCCTCCGTCTCGTCGCGCGTCGCATCCGGGAGGATGCGACGCGCTCAAGCGCGAGCGGTAGCGCCTAGAACCGGTAGGCCACCCCGATGCGGAAGTTGCGGCCCGGCATCGGGGCGATGTCCTTGAGGAAGGAGGCGTGTTCGCGGGCTTCCTCGTCGGTCAGGTTCTTCGCCTCGGCAAAAACGGTGACGTTGCGGTCGGTCAGCGGACGCCAGGCGGCGGCCAGGTTGAGCAGGGTGTACTCGTCCGTCGGCAGCTCCAGGTCGGCGACCCGGTCCTGTTCGGCGACGTGGCGCACCTCGACCGAGGCGTCGAACGGGGTGGAGGTCCAGGCCAGACGGCCGGTCACCGACCACGGCGGAATGCGCGCCGCCGGACCGAGGTCCGTCTCGGCATGGACGTAGTCGGCCGAGCCTTCCAGAGCCAGTTTGCGCGTACCGCTCTCCCACAGGGCGTAGGAGCCCTCGGCCTCGAAGCCGTAGAAGGTCGCGTCGGTCTGGACGAATTGATAGACCGGGAAGTCCTCGCCATCAGCGGTGAAGGTCGCGCCCGTCGGCCGTTCGTCGATGAAGCCGTCGTATTTCGAGCCATAGACGTGCAGGTCGCCGGAGATGCGGCCGGCGTCATAGTGGACCGTGCCCTCGAGCGTATTGACCTTCTCGGTGTCGAGGGTCCGGTCGCCGGTCTCATAGGCGGCGGTGGCGATGTGCAGGCCGTCGGCGAACAGCTCGACCTCGGACGGCGCCCGCTCGTTGTGCGCCAGGCTCAGACCCAGGAACAGGCCGGGGGCCGGGCGCAGGAAGCCCGCGATCGAGGCCGAGACGTTGTTGAAGTCACGCTCCAGCTCGACCGTGTCGCCCAGTGGGACGGCCGAGACCGTGTGGCGGTCGTAGCGCAGCCCGCCCTCGAAGCCGTACTGGCCGAGATCCAGACGCTGGACGGTATAGATCCCGCCCTCCTTGATGTCCGTGGTCGGGACGAAGGCTTCCTCGCCGATGGCCTCGAAGGTGCGCGACAGGCCCTGGGCGCCGATGGCGCCGTTCCAGGTGCCGCCGCCGAGCGAGCGGGGGCGCTGGACCAGGTCGATACGGCCTTCCTGACCGTCGGAGTTGAAGATGGTGCCGGGGGTGTCGGCGTCCTCGAACTCGGTGTGGGTGTATTCGGCATGGCCGTAGTTGGCGCGGACCGTCTTGAACGGACCGGTGTCGAAATTGTACTCGCCGCGTACGTCCTCGCGCGTCTGGTGCAGTTGGATGAAGACGGTCGGCTCGGCGACCGTGCCGTATTCGCTGTCGGTGTCCTTGTAGGAGACGCCGAAATAGCCCCTGTCGGCGATGTATGCGCCGCCGACGCCCCAGGCCTTGAGGTCGGTATAGGAGTTGGGCTGCGATCCGCCGGGGCCCCGCGGATCGCCGTCCTCGGCCGCCAGACGGGCCGAACGGGCGGGCGACGGGATGTCGTAGTCGTCGGTCGTGCGCCGCACGCCGTCGATGTTGAAGGCGAAACGGCCGGTCCCGGCGGTCAGGCGGGTGAAGATCGACCTGCCGTCATCGACGGTCGACGCCTGGGTCGAGATGACGCCCGACAGGCCGCCCGTCGGGACTTCGGTCGGGATGCGGCTGTCGATGATGTTGACCACACCGCCGATGGCCGAGCCGCCGTACATCAGGGTCGAGGGGCCGCGCACGACCTCGATACGACTGGCCTCGGCCGGGTCGGTGGCGACCGCGTGGTCGGGCGAGACCGAGGAGGCGTCGATCATGCCGATGCCGTTGGTCAGGACCTGAACCCGCGGGCCGGACAGGCCCCGGATCACCGGACGGCTGGCGCCGGGGGCGAAGCCGGTCGAGCGCAGGCCCGGCTGGCCGGCCAGCATGTCGCCCAGCGACTGGGCCGGGGCGACGGCCAGGGCCTGTTCGTCCAGCACCTCGGTGGCGATGGTCGAGGCGCGCTGGCTGACGCCGTAGGGCGAGGCGGTGACGACCACGTCGTCGACCGTGTCGGCATTGTCGGTCGGAGCCGGCTTCGACTGGGCGGCGGCGGCGCCGGCGAGGGCGGCCCAGCCGGTGAAGGCGAGCAGCAGGGCGCGGGTGGAACGGGCGGAGTTTCTACGCATAAGGGACCTCGGCGTCGGGGAGACGGCGAAGTGTTATGAGATAACATCACATATCGTCAAGCCCGATCCGGTTGCGGCGCGGCCTTTCACCCCTTAGCTGTATCCGCATGAGCTCATCCTGCGGTCACGACCACCACCACGACCGGCCCGGCGCCGATGCGGTCGTGCGCGCGCTGGACGCCGCCGAGGGCCGCTGTGTCGCCGAGGGCGAGCGGATGACCGCGCCGCGTCGCCGGGTGCTGGAGCTGCTGCTGGCGGCCGGGGAGCCGGTGAAGGCCTATGATCTGATCGCCCGCTACGGCGAAGACGGTCAGGCCGCCAAGCCCCCGACCGTCTATCGCGCGCTCGAGTTTCTCGAGCGCAAGGGGATGGCGCACCGCATCGCCTCGATCAGCGCCTATGTGGCCTGCACCGCCGGCAATGACGCCGAGGCGCTTCCTCATGCGGCGGCTTTTTTGATCTGCGACTGCTGCGGCGCCACCGAAGAGGTCCTCGCCCCCTCGGGCCAGACCTTCTCCATCGCCGCCGACGCCGCCGGCTACGCCATCGAACGCACCACAATCGAGGGCCACGGCCGCTGTCCCGCCTGCCGGGTCGCGGCATAAGGTCCCTGAGACGAAAGACCGGGTTCGGCCTTACTGGCCAATGCCGGTCCGGCCCCCTACCTTGAGGGGCATGGACGCCGCCCTTCTGACCCCGCCCCGCCGCCTGTCCGTGCCGGTGAACAACCGCTGGGGCGCGGGCGAGATGTCGGTGATGGACTTCGGCGATCCGAAGCGGCCGGTCGATCTGGTCTTCGTCCACGCCAACGGCTTCAACGCCGCCACCTATCGCACCCTGCTGGCGCCCCTGTCGGCCTCGCTCAGGATCTGGGCGCCCGACCTGCGCGGGCATGGGCGCACCACCCTGCCCACCCCGACCGAGGGGCGCTGGAGCTGGGCCGACCATCGCGACGACCTGACCGCCGTGATCGACGCCATCGACGGCCCGCCGGTGATCCTGTCCGGCCATTCCATGGGCGGCACCTCCAGCCTGCTGGCCGCGGCCGAGCGGCGCGATCAGGTCTCGGGCCTCGTCCTGTTCGATCCGGTGATCTGGACCCACGCCTGGGTGCGGGCCTTCCAGTTTCCGCTCCTGCGCACCCTGCCCCGGCGCATTCCCATTGTTCAGGGCGCGCTGCGTCGCCGGCGGCTGTTCGACAGCCGCGAACAGGCCCTGGTCGCCTATCGCGGACGCGGCGCCTTCAAGGGCTGGCCCGAGATGATGCTGGCCGACTACATTTCCGACGGTCTGATCGAGACCGATCAGGGGTTCACCCTGGCCTGCGCGCCCGAATGGGAGGCGTCCAACTATGCGGCCCAGTCGCACGACGCCTGGAAGGCCCTGATCCGCCTGCAACGACCGGTGCGCATCCTGAAAGCCGAACGGGACTCGACCTGCCGCATCGGCACGGATCCCCGCCGTCAGCTGACCGTCGAGACCGTCCCCGACAGCAACCACTTCTTCCCGATGCTGAAGTCCGACATCGTCCGCGACGCCCTGTTCGAAGCGGCGGTCTAGGGCAACTGATCCTTCCCCCGGGTGGGGGAGGGTTTATGGGCGCCTGATCCGCCCAGCCATCACAATCCGGCTCCCCAGGCCCAGGCCCCGCCCGGCTTTCCGCCTTTCTCGACCCGTTCGACCCGGCACACCCCAAACCCGCCGTATAATCTCCCCTGTCCCGTCGCGAGGGGAAGGCGTCCCGGGCCCGGGAGCCGGACGTGCGGCGGGGTCGATCGCGGGGTTGCCGGGGCATGGAGAGCCCCGGGTCCGGAGAGGGCTCCCGGCCTTCTTCGCCTGTCGTGGGCTGAGCCGGCGGAATGGGGACGAACCGGGTGAACCTGAGGCGGCGGGCAAATGGGACCCCCGCCGCTCCCGGCTGAAGAGCTTCCCTCCACCGCGGCGCTTGCGAGAACCGGTCGAGCGGAGCCCGGGCGACCACGCCGAAACTCCACACTAGAGGCGGCGATCCGCGAGGACCGTCGTCAACGGTATCCGGGCGAGATCGCCCGTGCTCCGCCGCTTCCCCGACAGCTTCAGCGCACCCGCGCGTGAGGGCGATGACGCTCATCCTTCTCCCGTAAGGGGAGAAGGGTTCTTCAGCTGAACTCGGCCTCGAGATCCGCCAGCCTTGCGGCCTGGTCCTCGGCGATCAGGGCGTTCAGCAGGGGATCGATGTCCCCCTCCATGATCTGCGGCAGGCTGTGCAGGGTCAGGTTGATGCGGTGGTCCGAAACCCGCCCCTGCGGATAGTTGTAGGTGCGGATGCGCTCGGAGCGGTCGCCCGAACCGACCTGGGACTTGCGGGCGTCGGAGCGGGCATTGTCCTTCATCTGACGCTGCATGTCGTAAAGGCGGACGCGCAGGTTCTTCATCGCCTTGTCGCGGTTGACGTGCTGCGACTTCTCAGACGAGGTCACCACGATCCCGGTCGGGAAGTGGGTGATGCGCACGGCGGAATCGGTCTTGTTGACGTGCTGGCCGCCCGAGCCCGAGGCGCGGAAGGTGTCGATGCGGATGTCCTTGTCGTGGATCTCGATCTCGACGTCCTCGACCTCGGGCAGGACGGCGACCGTGGCGGCCGAGGTGTGGATGCGGCCCTGGGTTTCCGTCGCCGGGACGCGCTGGACGCGGTGGACGCCGCTCTCGAACTTGAGCCGGCCGAAGACGCCGTCGCCGGTGACCGTGGCGATGATTTCCTTGTAGCCCCCGGCGTCGCCCTCGGTCGCCGAGTCCAGCTCGACCCGCCAGCCGCGGTTGGAGGCGTAGCGCGAATACATCCGGAACAGGTCGCCGGCGAAGATGGCGGCCTCGTCCCCCCCGGTGCCGGCGCGGACTTCCAGCACGGCCGAGGCGTTCTCGTCGGCGTCGCGCGGGGCCAGCAGCAGGGCGACGTCGCGCTCCATCTCCGGCAGGCGGGCGTTCAGGGCGTCCAGTTCGTCGGCGGCCATGGCGGCCATCTCCGGATCCTCGGCCATCGCCGCCAGATCCCCGATCTCGGCCCGCACCTTCGCCAGCGCCTGAACGGCGTCGGCGACCGGCTTCATCTCGGCGTGCTCTTTCGACAGGCGCACGATCTCCTGACCGTCGGTGGCCGCGCCCATGCGCGCCTCCACCTGATGGAAGCGGTCGAGCACCTGATCGAGCCGGGCCTGGGGCAGTCGCAAGGGGAGGTCGCCTGTTCTGTGAGGAGGCGCGGTCTTACTCCGGGAGGCGCTGTAATGTCGAGGAATCCGCGTCGGATGCGGCCGAACCGCGCGCTGGCGTGGTTGTGATCGGACGTCACGATCCCGTCAGGGCCGGTTACCAATCCCGGCTTCGCGCCTTAGGTCCGGTCGAGCTGTTCAGTCCGGAGACCCCCATGTTCGATCGTCCTCCCCCTTCGAATGCCGCCACTGCTGACGCCTACGAAGCGGTCGAGCGCCTCTGCGCCCTGTACGACCGTTTGCTGGAACAGGTCGGCGAAGGCGGGCTGTCCGAGGCGGCCTCGGCCGAGCTCAGGGCCATGGCCGGTATCTACGACCTCGATCTCCAGCGGACCGACGTCGAAATCTGGTCGGATCTGCGCGGTGTGCTGGTGCGTCAGACGCCCCGTCCCAAGGTCGCCACGACCACGCCGGAACCCCTGACCCTGCTTCTGGTCGAGGACGATCCGGAGACCGCCGCCGACCTGACTTTCACCCTCGTGGAGGCGGGGCACAGCGTGGTCGGCCCCTTCCAGAACGCCGAGGCGGCCGAGGCTGCGGCCGCGCTTCACCTCGTCGATCTGGCCCTGCTGGACATCAATCTCTCCGGAGAAGTCACCGGGATCGAGCTCGCGCGAGCCCTGAAGGACCGTTGGGGTCTGCCGTCCCTGTTCCTGACGGGTGACATCGGCGCCGCCGCCCGCAACGCCGATCTGGCCGAGGCCCTTGTGCTCAAACCCTACACCGGCGCCCAGGTGCTGGAAGCGATCACGCGGGTGACCGCCCATTAGGCGTCCTCACCAGGCGTCATGAAGGGGCCGGGAGAAATACTCGCCCCCGCAGCTAGGATTTGTCGCTTTACCGACTTCGACGCCCGTCGGAGAAGATCGAAAAGCCCCTCGTTCAGCTTCAGTCAGAGCCCGCCCGCCCCATGCAAGATTTCCTGCTCTTCCTCGCGGTCGGCTTCCTCGCGCAATGCGTCGATGGCGCTCTGGGCATGGCCTATGGCGTCATTTCCTCGACGGTGCTGCTGGCCTTCGGCGTGCCGCCGGCAACGGCCTCGGCCAGCGTCCACGCCGCCGAGGTGTTCACGACCGCGGCTTCGGCGGCCTCTCACTCCGCCAACAAGAACGTGAACTGGAAGCTGTTCCTGCCGCTCGCCGCCGGGGGCGTGGTCGGCGGCATTGTCGGCGCCTTCGTCCTGACCAGCGTCGACGGCGATATCCTCAAGCCCTGGATCACCGCCTATCTGTCGATCATGGGTCTGGTCATCATCTGGCGGGCGACCAGGAAGACCCGCGAGCGGGTGTTTCCGGTGAAATTCTCCGCGCCTCTGGGTCTGGTCGGCGGCTTCTTCGACGCCATCGGCGGCGGCGGCTGGGGCCCGACGGTCACCACCACCATGGTTGGCTCGGGTCAGGATCCGCGCATCTCGATCGGCACCACCAACACCGCCGAATTCTTCGTCACGGCCGCCATCTCCGCGACCTTCCTCGCCGCCCTCCTGACCGGTCATTGGGATCAGGCCGAGGGCATCGCCAGCCATGCGACCGCCGTCGCGGGCCTGATCGTTGGTGGCCTGATCGCCGCGCCTCTGGCCGGGGTCATCGCCCGCATCGCCCCGCGCCAGGTCCTGACCTACGGCGTCGGCGCGGTGGTTCTGCTGTCCGCCGGCTATCAGGCCCTGCGGCTGTTCAAGGTGATCTGAGGTCGCACCAGCGCGATCGCATGGTCGTAGAGCGCACAATCCAGGGCGTTGCGATCGCGAACGGCCTCTTCAAACGCGGATGACAGCTGCTCGACCCGTTCGCCATGTGCCGGTGTCTGATTGAGCCGCTCGATGGGCGGGACGGGTCGCCCCAGCCATTCGGCCGCGCGGATCAGGGAGGCTTCAGCATCCTCCGCCACAAAGAACCAGGGCATGCTCTCGACCAGGGCCTTGGCGGCGCCGAGGTCAGCCCGGTCCTCGAAGCCTGACCAGGTCAGTTGGCGCACATGGTAATTGCGGGTGTAGAGCGTCACCGCCGGCTCGTCGCTCAGCAGAAAGGCTTCGATGCCCAGGGCCTTCGCGGCGCGAACACAGCCGAAAGCGGGATGAGTCCGCACTGTCTCCGAATCGGGCACAGCGAAGCGGAAATAGTTGTAGAGCGATACGAGGCGCCGCACCGGATCACGGAAATTGGTCACCGTCTGATGCCCGTCCCGGACGGCCTCGAAGATGTCCCGGCCATAGTGCCCCGAGTAGAAGGCGAACCCTCTGAAGGCTTCATATCGGCCGCCGAGAGCCGCATGGGCGGCGGTATCGTTCACGATCAGGGGCGCCCCGCTATGGAGGCCATAGCTCGCGCGCAGCCATGCGGCCACCGAGGTGCCGCCTGCTTTGGGGTTGTGGAAAAAGAAGATCGGGGGAGGTACGAACAAGCGGGGTTTCTACACAGCCGCGAGTCCGGTCGTCCAGCCTGGTGCTCGGGAAAAGTGTCGCCTTGTGGCGGTATATTCTACTCCGCCGCGACGCGGGCCGCGTCCTGGGCCGCGCGGGCGGCGTCCAGTTCGGCGGCCTTGGCCTCGACCAGCTCGACGATCTCGTCGACCATCTTCGCATTGTCGAGTTTGTGGGCGATCTTGCCGTTCAGATAGACCATGCCCGAGCCCTTGCCGCCGCCGGTGAAGCCGACGTCGGTGTAGAGGGCTTCGCCCGGGCCGTTCACGACACAGCCGATGATCGACAGCGACATGGCGGTCGAGATGTGGGCCAGCTTCTCTTCCAGCACGCCGACCGTCTCGATGACGTTGAAGCCCTGACGGGCGCACGACGGGCAGGCGATGATGTTGACGCCCCGGTGGCGCAGGCCGAGCGACTTGAGGATGTCGAAACCGACCTTGATCTCCTCGACCGGATCGGCGGCCAGCGAGACCCGGATGGTGTCGCCGATCCCGGCCCAGAGCATATTGCCCATACCGATGGACGACTTGATCGTGCCGGTGCGCAGCGGACCCGCCTCGGTGACGCCGAGGTGCAGGGGGCAGTCGATGGCCTCGGCCAGCTGCTGATAGGCGGCGACCGTCAGGAAGGGATCGGACGCCTTCACTGAAATCTTGAACTCGTGGAAGTCGTGGTCCTGCAGGATGCGGGCGTGGTTGAGCGCGGACTCGACCATGGCGTCGGGGCAGGGCTCGCCGTATTTTTCCAGCAGCTCCTTCTCCAGCGAGCCGGCGTTGACGCCGATGCGCATGGAGCAGCCGTAGTCCTTGGCAGCCTGGATGACGTCGCGGACGCGCTGGGCGTTGCCGATGTTGCCCGGATTGATGCGCAGGCAGGCGGCGCCCGCCTCGGCCGCTTCAATGCCGCGCTTGTAGTGGAAATGGATGTCGGCCACGAGCGGGACCTTCGCCGCCCTGGCGATGGTCTTGAAGGCGGCCGTGGAGTCCTCGTCGGGGCAGGAGACGCGGACGATGTCAGCGCCGGCCTCTTCCAGCTCACGGATCTGACCGATGGTCGCATTGGCGTCCGAGGTCAGGGTGTTGGTCATCGACTGGACGCTGATGGGCGCATCGCCGCCCACGGCGACGGACCCCACCATGATCTGGCGGCTCTTGCGGCGCTCGATGTGGCGCCAGGGACGGATATGCGAATGGTCGCTCATGTCAGGCGCAAGATAGGCGCTTCATCGTGGCATGGCCATGACGGGCGCACACTTTCGCGGACCCCTCTACTGAGGCGCGACCGCTGCGTTGAAGCCCTGTTGGGCCGTGACGGCATTGGCCTGGATCACCTGACCCGCCTGGGTGGCGGTCCGGGCGGCGGCCTGATCGGCGGCGCGCTGGGCCGCGGCGGCCTGGGCTGCGACTTCCGAGGCCGTCTGGCGGGCCAGCTGTTCGGCGCGCTGGTTCAGCTGACTCAGCGGGGTCAGGACGGCGGCGAGACCGCCCCCGTGCTCGCCGTTCAGGTAGACGTCGAAGGCGGTCGGATCGGAGACGTCGACGGTGGCGGCGACGCCCGTCGGGGCGCGCCAGCTCTCGCCGGCGGCCAGCTGGCGGGCGAACAGGACGCGACCGTCGCTCATGCGGACGACCAAGGCGGCGGCCTTGCGCGCCTGCAGCACGACCTGGGAGGCGGTGGCGGCCGCGCCGTAGATGGCGCCGCGCGGGTTGAAAGCGGCCTGGACCGGCGGGGCCTTGGCGGCGGCGGCGGCCGCGACGGCTTCAAGATCGGTCGGGTCGATGCCGGTCAGCTGGGCCTCGAGGCCGGGCGTGACATAGAGGGCGGGCGTGGTCTGGTCCGGCGGGGCCGGGTGGGGCGCGCCGATGCTGACGGCGTGCTGGCCGGGCACGTCACCCAGGGTCCAGCTCTCGGGCACGGAGGCGATGTCCGACGGTTGGGGCGCCCGCAGCATGTTGACGCGCTGGAACACGTTCCAGCCGATGACCGCGACGGCGATGGCGGCCACGGCGGCGATGACGCGCGGCGAATACCGGCGCACGTCCTGGAAGGCGACGCCGACCGGCGCCTGCAGCGGCACCGAACCGTCCGGGCTTTCACGCTTGAAGCGTTCGACGGCCAGCTGCTCGTCCAGGCCCAGGGCCTCGGCATAGGCGCGGACATAGCCGATGGCGAAGACGCGCGACGGCAAGGCCGAGAAGTCGCCTTCTTCGAGGGCGATCAGGTAGCGGGTGTGGACACGGGTGACGACCGACAGTTCGGCCAGCGAACGGCCCGAGGCCTCGCGGGTGGCGCGCAGTCCGGCGCCCAGAGTCGCGGCGTCGACGATGGAGGGCACAGGGTCCTTCCAGTCCGGATGTGACCGAAACTCATCGGGGACATTCCCCGTATCCAGCGCCATGAAGGCTGACCCCATACTCGGCGCGTCGTACCCCGGAACTGCGGGATGCCGATCATGCGCCGTACTCGACCAAGACGCGAACGATACCACATTGGTCTCGTTGCTCTGAGCTCCCCCCGGAGATCGTTTTTCGTCGCTGTCTGGATATCGCATTTCAGCCGGTCGTTCAACGCTCTGTTAAGCATGACGGCCACTCGCCCGGCAGGTGTGGCGCGCACTCCTCAAACGCGAATTCGAGGAAATTGCACCAGGACGGGACGCGTCAGACCACCACGTTCAACTTTCGCGCCAGACTTTCGATCTCGTTACGGATCGATCCGGCGGAGCTGCCCAGAAGGCTGGTCATGCCCCGCTTGCCCGCGACCAGATCGGCCGACAGGATCATTCGCTTGACCGGCCCCACCCCGCCCGCCGGGGCCGACAGCCGGGTGAAGCCCAGCGTTAGCAGGGCGAAGGCCTCCAGCGGCTTGCCGGCCAATTCTCCGCACACGGACACAGGCGTGCCGGTGTCGGCGCAGGCCTTCTGGATCGACTGCAGAGCCCTGAGCGCAGGGGGCGACAGGGGGTCGTACCGATCCGAGACCAGCGGATTGGTCCGGTCGGCGGCGTACATATACTGGAACAGGTCGTTGGACCCGACCGAGACAAAGTCGGTCAGGGGCAGGAGCGCGTCGAGGTGCCAGAGCACCGACGGGCATTCGATCATGGCGCCGACGCGCAGCAGGGCGGGCAGGGGGCGGCCGCGCCGCCGGGCCCAGTCGCATTCGACGTCGACCAGTTCACGCGCGGCGCGGAACTCGTCGACCGTGGCGATCATCGGGAACATGACGCGCAGCTCGCGACCGGCTCCGGCGGCCAGCAGAGCGCGCAGTTGCAGCCGCAGCAGGGAAGGGCGGTCCAGACCGAGGCGGATGGCGCGACGGCCGAGCGCCGGATTCTCCTCCCGCTCGGTCGTCTCCATGTACGGCAGGACCTTGTCGCCGCCGATGTCGAGGGTGCGGAAGGTCACGGGCCGGTCGCCGGCGGCGTCCAGCACCAGCTTGTAGAGGGCCGTCTGGCTGTCCAGACGGGGCAGCTCCTCGGAGACCATGAACTGGAACTCGGTGCGGAACAGGCCGATGCCCTCGGCGCCCGTCTCGTCGAGGTTCTCCAGATCCACGGCCAGACCGGCGTTGGTCAGCAGCGAGATGCGCGTCCCGTCGGTGGTCACGGCGGGGACGTCGCGCAGCTTGGCGAACTCGGCCTGACGCTGGTCGCGAAGCGCGATGCGCGACTGGACCGAGTCGAGCATGTCCGGCCGGGGCCGCAGATGGGCCTCGCCCGTCTCGCCGTCGACGATGACGAGATCGCCTTCGCTGAGCCGGTCGCGCAGACCCATCAGACGGCCGACGCAGGGGATGCCCAGGGCCCGCGCCACGATGGCCGCGTGACTGGCCGCCGAGCCTTCTTCGAGCAGCAGGCCCTTCAGGGTCTCGCGCGGATATTCCAGCAGGTCGGCGGGGCCGAGATTCCGGGCCACCAGAATGGCGTCGTCGGGCAGTTCGCGCTGGCCCGGATTGTCGCCGGCCAGAACCCGCAGCAGCCGGTTGGCCAGGTCCTCGAAGTCGTGCAGCCGTTCCTTGATGTAGGGGTCGCGGGCCTTGGCGAAGCGGGCGCGGTGTTCGTTGCGGACGCGGTCGACGGCGGCCTCGGCGGTCAGGCCCGAACGCACGGCCTCGACCAGAGACCGGTTCCAGCCCCGGTCGTCGGCGAACATCCGGTAGGTTTCCAGAACCTCGAACGACTGGCCGGCCAGCTTGCCCTGACCACCCTCCAGCATGGCGTCGATGCCGGCCTTCAGATCGGCCAGACCCCGGTTCAGGGTCATTTCCTCCAGCACGGGGTCAGAGGACAGCAGCTTCTCGGGCGCCAGCGGCGCCTCGTGCAGGATGACGTGACCGAAGGCCAGGCCTTCCGCGAATTTCTGGCCCTTCAGCCGTTCGGGACGGTGCGGGGCGACCTCGACGTCGCGCAGCTCTTCCTGACCCAGCAGCTCGCCCGAGGCCACGGTCTCGGCCAGGACCATGGCGATGGTCTGGATGTCCTCGACTTCGTCGGGATCGTAGCGGCGCTCGGCGCGGTTCTGGACGACCAGAACCCCGATGGCCCGGCCGCCGCGCAGCAGGGGGGCGCCGAGGAAGGCGTGATAGGGGTCTTCGCCGGTTTCCGGACGATAGGCGAAGCTGGGGTGCGACGGCGCGTCCGACAGGCTGATCGGCTGGGCCATGCGCGCCACCTCGCCGACCAGACCCTCGCCGGGCCTCAGACGGGTGTTGTGCACGGCCTCGCGGTTCAGGCCCTCGGTGGCGAACAGCTCCAGCTCGCCAGAGGCGCGGCGCAGATAGATCGAACAGACCTCGGCGACCATCGACTGGGCGATGGTGCGCACGACGCGGTCCAGCCGTTCCTGGGCCGGGGCCGCGCCGGCCATGGCCTCACGGATCTGGCGCAGGAGGTTGCGAGGCCCCCTCGTCGTCAATCCGCCGCCTATAGGCATCCGCCCTCCCGTCCCATGCTCCCCAGATAGGGAGCTACTGTGACGCTATCTATAGCGCATCCAGTCCGTATGCCGAATGAAGTGCACGAACGGCCAGTTCCGCATAGGCGTCTTCGATCAGGACACTGATCTTGATCTCGGAGGTGGAGATGGCCTGGAACTTCACGCCCTTGTCGGCGAGGGCCCGGAACATGGTCTGGGCGACACCCGCGTGGCTGCGCATCCCGACCCCGATGACCGAGACCTTGGCCACATCGGCGTCGACGCGGATTTCCTCAAACTGGATCTCGCCCTTGGCGGCGGTCATCAGTTCCTCGGCCCGGACGGCGTCGCGACGGCCCGTGGTGAAGGTCAGATTGACCCCGCCGGCGGTGCGCGCCTGGGACTGGACGATCATGTCCACGTTCACATTGGCTTCGGCCAGGCGGGTGAAGACGTCCGCCGGGGCGTCGGTGCGATCCGCCAGGCCCAGCAGGGTGATGCGGGCCTCGTCGCGGCTGACGGTCACGCCCGATACGATGCGCTTTTCCACGATGTCTTCCTCGTCACAGATCAGGGTGCCGGCTCCCACCGGCAGATTTCCGTTTTCGTCGGGTTCGACGAAGCTCGACAGGACCCGCACGGGGACCTGTTTGGCCATGGCCAGTTCGACCGACCGGGTCTGGAGCACCTTGGCGCCCAGGGACGCCATCTCCAGCATCTCTTCGTACGAGACCCGGTTCAGCTTGGTGGCCTTCTTCTCGATGCGCGGGTCGGTCGTATAGACGCCGTCCACGTCGGTGTAGATGTCGCACGGGCATTCCAGCGCCGCCGCCACCGCCACCGCCGAGGTGTCCGAGCCCCCTCGGCCCAGGGTGGTGATCCGGCCGCCGGCCGTGACGCCCTGGAAGCCCGGGATCACGGCGATCTCGCCCAGATCCATGGCGCCGCCCAGCACCTCGCCCGGCACGTCCTCAATGCGGGCGCGGCTGTGGGAATCGTCGGTGATGATCGGGATCTGCCAGCCCATCCAGGTGCGGGCGTTCAGGCCCATGTTGCGCAGGGTGATCGCGAGAAGGCCGGCGGTGACCTGTTCGCCCGAGGCGACCACGACGTCATATTCGTCGTCGGACAGCGGCAGGCCCTGCGCGGCCGGACCCGCGCCGTCGGTCCAGGCGACCAGCTCATTGGTCTTGCCCGCCATGGCCGAGACGACCACGGCGACCTGTTTGCCCGATTTGACCTCGGCGGCGACGATGCGCGCGGCGCGGCGGATCCGCTCCAGGTCGCCCATGGAGGTGCCGCCGAATTTCATCACCAGCCGCGAGGCTGGAGCCGAAGAGTCAGATCGTGTGGTCTCGGGCCGCGTCATCCTGGCGGTCACCCCCATCTTGCGTGAAATCGTCCGGCGGTTCATGCCACCGGGATGGCCGCTTCTAACGACACCGGAACCCTCGTGAAACCCCAAAGCGGCGCGGCTTTTTCTGGCGTCGACGATCAGCAGGCCTCCGGTCCGTCGATCGATCCGGCTGACGTGGCGCGCTTCTCGGCCCAGGCGGAGCTCTGGTGGGACGCCCGTGGCCCCTTCGCGCCGCTGCACAAATTCAATCCCAGCCGTCTGGCCTTCGTGCGCGACCGGGTCGCCGAACGCTTTGGCCGGAATACACGCGAGCGGGCGCCGTTCACCGGCCTCAGCCTGATCGACGTCGGCTGCGGCGGCGGGCTGCTGGCCGAACCCATGTCGCGCATGGGTTTCGACGTCACCGCCATCGACGCCTCGTCCGAAAACATCGGCACCGCCCGCGCCCATGCGGAACCGCAAGGCCTGCCCATCCGCTATCGCGCCGCGACGGTCGAACAGATGGAGGCGGAAGGCGCAGGGCCCTTCGACGTGGTCTTGACCATGGAGGTGATCGAGCACGTCGCCGATCCGGAGGCCTTCGTCCGCGCCTGTTCGCGGCTGGTGGCGCCCGGCGGAATGATGATCGTCGCCACCCTGAACCGCACCCTGAAGGGGCTGCTGCTCGGCAAGTTCGCGGCGGAATACGTCCTGCGCTGGGTGCCCGCCGGGACCCACGACTGGCGTCAGTTCCTCAAGCCCGACGAAATCCGGTTGATGCTGTCGCAGGAGCCGGTGGCGGTCAGCGGTCCCTACGGTCTGGCGCTCAACCCCCTGACCGGTGCCTGGAGCGAGAGCGACGACGTCGGCATCAACTATATGATGATCGCCACGCGGGACTGATCAGGCCCGAGACGAGCGAGCGCGGCGAAGCTTACCGCGATTTCACCTACCTTGCAGTGTTGTAACGGGTTTTCCGATGTCAGCGATGGGATGACGGGGCTATCGAAACCCCGGAGCCCACCATGAAACGCCTTCTGATCCTCGCCGCCGCAGCCGCCGTCGCCCTGTCGACCTCGGCCTGTGTCACCGTCATCGACGCCACCGACGATGGCGACCTCGCCTGGCACGGCGAGAATGCCCAGCCCTTCGACGCCGCGCGCGACCAGTGCCGCGCCGAGAACCACGGCCGCCATGTCGAAGGCGCCTTCCGCGAATGCATGGCCCGCAAGGGCTGGCATCGCAGCTAGGCTTCAGAGCCTGCGGATCATGTAGCGGGCGTCCGGGCCGTAGCTGGCCAGCTTTGTCCGGACGGCGGCGTTCTCGCGCACCGCGAAGCCCTGCTTTGTCCAGAAGCCGACCGCGTCATTGACCGCGACGAGCGCGATGGCGGGCCAGCCCCTCGACCGGGCCTGGTCCGCCAGTTGCTCCACGATCGCCCGTGTCGCCCCCGTCCCCCGCGCATCGGGATGCAGGGCGAGGTCGTGCAGATAGATGACGTCGGCATCCTCGGGGATGGCCTCGATCAGGCTGTTCACCGGCGCGGCGCTGTCGATCCGCCACGGATAGCTGACGGCGTAACCAAGGGCCTCGCCCTCGCCTTCAGCCAGAACGAAACAACCCTGGGCCGCCAGAGCCAGTCGGTTGGCGAACATCGGCCGTCCCTCGAAATGGTCGGGGAAGCTGACGAGGGCGATGGCGGCGACGGCGTCGAGATCGGCCTCGGTCATCGGCCGCCATTTGAGAGTGTTCAGGTCGGGCATCGGGTGTTGAGTTCGGCCTTGCGGTAGGACCAGCTCATTTGCTGATCGCGGTCGCCCATATGGCCCTCGATGCGGGCGTTGAGAACATCGCCGTCACGTTCGTAGATAACCCGCTGCGGGAAATCGTGGCCTGCGTTCTCGAAAACGACCCGTGTTCCCGAGGCTTCCTTCGCGGCGAAGGAGACCGGCGGGGAGCCGTTGACCCCGGCGAAATAGGAGACGGCGCCGCCTGCGGGAGAGGCCGGCAAGATGCGACTGGATTCGAAGCCGGTCAGCTTGCCGCCTTCGATTGTCAGGGCCGTGCCCAGCATCAGGCCGCCGCGCGGATCGCTCCAGGTCTCCGACACCTCCCGCCCGTCCTCGCAGGACAGCCAGTAGCCGCTCATCCACGACAGCTGGTCGGCGGTGACGGGGTTCGATTGCAGGATCAGGGCGGCGGCGAAGGTCGAGAGGATCATGTCGGTCTCCAGCGTGTGTGTGAGGCGACCCTAGAGCGGCGAATGGGGTGAGGGCTTGTAGGTTTGCGACGCGATGGACCGCGCCAGCTCGACCTGATCCCGCGCCCACCCCGTTGCCGTGCAGCCGAGGTAGCGCTGGAAGTCCCGGGCCATCTGCGGCTGGTCGAAATAGCCGGCGGCGAGACCGGCCTCGAGCCATGATACGGCGTCGGCCTCCGGGTCGTTGAGGTGATCGAAGACGCGGCGGAACCTCAGGATCGAACGGAACTCACGCGGCGAAATCCCGACCCGATCGCGGAAGCGGCGCTGCAGGGCGCGCTGTTCAGCCGGGCCACGGGACAAGGGTGGCTGTTCGGCCTGGGCCGCGGCGATCTCGGCCCGGACCTCGGGGTCGATGGACCATCCTGAGCGAAGGCGTTCGGCTTCCAGCAGGGCGACCATGACCGCGACCTGCCCCTCCGGATCGCCGGCGGGCGCCGTGATCCCGGCCAGGCGCGCAGTCATGTCCAGACGTTTGTCGACAGCCAGATGGGCCGACATCCCCAGCCAGTCTCGGGCGCCGTCAGGTTCGAACCGAACGGCGACGAGCTCGATCGGGCCGACGGGACGCAGGGCCAGCGGCCGGGTCATCTGACCGGCGAACAGGGCGGGCGGCTGCAGGCGGAAGACGCCGTCGGGCCCTTCCTCCTCATAGGGGCTGCCGATGTCGAGGATCAGCTCGGGACAGCCGTCCGGCGCGATCCGCTGCACGGCGCCCGACGGTGACGGCGAGGCATAGGTCCAGATCGTCCGCACAAAAGGACGCAGCGACGCGGGTGGTTCGTGCTCTGCGTATCGCTCTTCACCCGCCCCCACGGTCATGTGTCAGTTGACCTTGGCCGGGTCCGGCGGAGCGGCGGGCAGGGGCGAACAGGGCACCCCGTCGTCCTTCAGCTTTTTCACCTCGGCGGGCGTGGCCTCGCCGTAGATCTCGCGCTTCTCGGAGCGACCCTCGTGGATGTCGCGGGCCTCGCGGGCGAAGCTGTCGCCGACATAGTCGAAATTCTGCTCGACATGGGCGCGCACCTCGCGGGCCGCCTCCAGCATCATCGATTGCATCTTCGCGGCCATGTCGGGGGCGGCCGGAGAGCGCTTCGTGCCCGCGACCGCCGGGGCCATGATCTGTTTGGCGACGCCGTGTGAGCCGCAGAAGGGGCATTCGATCAGACCGCGTTGCGCCTGATCGTCATAGTCGGAGGAGGAGCCGAACCAGGCCTCGAACGGATGGTCCTGATCGCAGACGAGGGCGTAACGGATCACAGCGGGCTCGCGAATTCGCGGTCGTGCTTCAGGGCCGGGACCGAGGCGCGGGCCTTCTCGACGGCCGACAGATCCAGTGTCGCGCGCAGGATGGCCGGTTCGTCGTGATCCAGTTTGGCGATCACCTCGCCCCACGGCCCGACGACGATCGAGCGGCCCCAGGTCTTGCGGCCGTCCTCGTGCAGCCCGCCTTGCGCGGGCGCCAGGACGAAGGCGCCGGTCTCGATGGCCCGGGCGCGCAGCAGGGTCTCCCAATGGGCCTCGCCGGTCGGCACGGTGAAGGCGGCGGGCACGGAGATCATCGCGGCGCCCGCCTTGGCCAGCTGGCGATAGAGATGCGGGAAGCGGACGTCGTAGCAGACGCTCATCCCCAGCCGGCCCCAGGGGGTGTCAGCCACCGTCGCCCCGTCGCCGGGCCGGATGGTCGCGCTCTCGCGATAGGTCTCGCCATTCGCCAGGTCGACGTCGAAAACGTGCAGCTTGTCGTAGCGGCCGACCACCCCGCCGTTGGCGTCGATCAGCAGGGAGCGATTGGCGGCGCGGTCGTCGCCGGCCACGCCCGACTTGACCACCGCCGAGCCGATCAGGATCCAGACGCCGAGTTCGGCCGCCAGACGACGCAGGCCAAGGACGACGCCGTCCTGATCCTCGTCGGTAGTCGACAGGCCCTTCCTGTCGCGCCTCTGCTCGACAAAATTCGAGACCTCGGGCGTCAGAATGAATTTCGCGCCGTCCGCAGCCGCCTGACGGATCAGGGGCTCGACATGGGCCAGCCCGGCCTCGGGCGTCGCCGGGGTCCGCGTCTGGATCAGGGCGATGTCGAGGCCGGAGCCCATGGTCAGGCGGCCAGAAGCGGGTCGAGACCGCCCCTGCGTTCCAGCGCCTGGATGTCGTCGCAGCCGCCGATGTGCTGGCCGTTGATGAAGATCTGCGGGAAGGTGGCGCGGCCGCCCGACTTCTCGACCATCTCGGCCTTCTTCTCGGGGTCGTTCGAGGCGATGATCTCGGTGAACTCCGCGCCCTTCTTGTTCAGCAGGCCGATGGCCGACGAGCAATAGGGACAACCGGGCTTGGTGTAGATGACGATCTCGGCCATGGGCGAACTCCGACAGGTGTTGAGGTGACCTAGCGCGAATCCGCGCCCGGTCGAAAGGATGCTCCTATGTAGGAAGAATTCTGGCCGTGCGCACCCGGGCGATGACGGCCAGATCGACGCCCCGCGCCCCGGCCGCCAGAAGGGTCTTGGCACAGGCCTCGCCGGTCGCGCCGGTGGTCAGGACGTCGTCGATCAGCAGGATGCGGCGGCCCTTGATGCGGCGGGCGCCCGCCTCGGTCACCGCGAAGGCGGACTTCACGTTCAGCCGCCGCCCGCGTGCGCTCTTGCCACCCTGCGTCGCCGTGCGCTCGGTCCGGATCAGGGCGTCGGGCAGATAGTCGAGGCCCGCTGTGCGGGCGAGCGGCCGAGCGATTTCGGCGGCCTGGTTGAACCGCCGCGACAGCAGTCGCATCCGGTGCAGGGGCACGGGGACGACGGCGTCGGCCTCGGCGACCAGGTCGGACGCCGCCCGACTGATCCAGCGCGCGAACAGGCCTGAGAACTGCTGCTGGTCGCCGTGCTTGTATTTCAGGATCAGGCCGCGCGAGGCCTCGTCATAGACGCAGGCGGCCCGGGCGCGGGCAAAGGCGTAGGGCTGGGCCAGACAGGCGGCGCAGCGTTCCGAGGCGAACTCGCCCCCGTCAAACTCGAAGGCCGCGCCGCAGCCGTCGCAGACCGGCGCTTCCAGAAAGATGACCCGGCTCCAGGCGTCGGGGCTGAGGCCCGCCGCCGCCGTCGCCTCGCGGCTGTCGTGGGCCACGGGCGGCAGGATCAGGTCGGCGAGGCCTCGCCCCACATCCGACAGCCGGGGCAGGACAGGACGTGGAAACCGGAATACAGGGCGTCGCGCGGACCTCGCCGCTTCCCATCCGCCCTCCGGATCCCCATCCTCAACGTCCATGACTTCCCCCTCCGCTCCTTCCGGCCCTCCTCAAATCTTCGACGCCGCCCGCCGGGCCGCCCGGCTGAGGCGATCCGCGCCGCGGTTCCGCGAGGCCGATTTCCTGCACGTCAGGGCTGCGGAGGGGGCGGTTGACAGCCTTGAGGCGATCTTGCGCGACTTTCTCGTCGCCGTCGACCTCTCCGCGCGGCCCGAGGCGTTTGGTGGCTTGCTGGCCGACAGTCCGGCGGCGAAGCGGGTCGGTCCGGTGCGCGTCCTGAACGCCGGGGCCGCCGCGCCGGGCGCCGAGACGCTCGGTCTGGAGGACGGGTCGGCCGACCTGATCGTCTCCCTGATGACCCTGCACTGGGCCAATGACCTGCCCGGCGCCCTGAGCCAGATCCGCCGCGCCCTGAAGCCGGACGGCTTGTTCCTCGGCACCCTCCTGGGCGCCGCGACCCTGAAGGAGCTGCGCGCCGTCCTGACCGAGGCCGAGCTGGCCGAGCGCGGCGGGGCCCAGGCGCGGGTCTCGCCCTTCGCCGACGGCTATGACGGCGCGGCCCTGCTGCAGCGGGCGGGCTTTACCCTGCCGGTCTCGGACGTCGACCGGGTGACGGTCCGCTATCCTGACCTCTTCGCCCTGATCCGCGACCTTCGGGCCATGGGCGAGACCAACCAGTTGGCCGGGACGATCCGGCCCCTGACGCGCGGCATCCTGATGCGCGCCGCCGCCCTCTATGCGGAAAAGTACGGCGAACCCGACGGGCGCATTCCGGCGACCTTCGAGATCGTCAACCTGGCCGGCTGGGCGCCGCACGAAAGCCAGCAGAAGCCCCTGCCGCGCGGGTCGGCCAAGGCGCGGTTGGCCGATGTTCTCGGGGTGACCGAGCACAAGGATTAGGGGCCGGTCGAGCCTGTCCGATTCTTAAGGTGCCCCGTTCGTGGTCCTGCCCTATCCGGGACGGATGGCGGGTTCCTCATTTCGGTCGGGTCAGTTTCTGGGCGCGCGCTCCACGGGCGTGTCCGTCTGCGGCTTTCAGGTCGACTTGCGGATCGCCACCCTGCCGCCTGAGCAGGTCCACAGCCACGCTCACGACGACGCCCATTTCGTCCTGGCGCTCGATAGCGGCTATCGCAGCCTTGCCCATGATCCCGCGACGCCCGCCGCTCTGGCGTTCGGCCCCGGCGCCCTCGTCTGGAACCCGGCGGGGGTCGAGCATCGCGACTGTTTCGATGAGGCGGGCGGGCGCTTTCTGTCCGTGAGTTTCAATCCTCCGCCGGGCGCCCGTCGGGATGAGCCCCGCCGTCTGCGCGGACGAGCCGGGAGCGCGGCGCGGCGGCTGGTCGGGGCCACGGCGCGGTTCCGACCCGGCGACGACCTGATCCTCGAAGGTCTGGCGCTGGAGATGGCGGTCGGGGCCCTTTCGCCTTCCGACCTGACCGAGGACCCGGCGCCGGAATGGGTCTGGCGCGCCCGTGAGGTCATCGGCGATCTCGCCTCCCGGCCCGGTCTCGAGGTTCGCGACGTCGCCGCCGTCGTCGGGGTCCATTCCGTCGCCCTGGCGCGGCGCTATCGGCGGCATTTCGGCCAGACACCCGGGGCCGCCATCCGGCAAATGCGCGCCGACCGGGCTTCGGGTCTCGTCGGACGCAGCGGCGATCTGGCGGGGGTCGCCGCGGACGCCGGCTATGCCGACCAGAGCCATATGACCCGCGAGTTCCTGACGATCTACGGCCTGACGCCCGGCCAGTATCGCGGCGCCTTCGGCTGACGGGTTTCGGCCGGCCGGTTTCAGCTGTTCAAGACGGGCTCCCGGCGGCCTGACAATGTCAGGGCCTCACCGAGGATCATCATGCGTCTGTTTCTTCTCGCCGCCTGCGCGGCCGCTTCCCTGTCCATCGCAGCAGCCCCTGCCGCCGCCCGGTCCGCGCCCCAGTGGATTGCCGCGGCGCCCGCCAGTCAGGGAGTGTCGGACGCTGGCCTAACCGCCCTTGATACCGCTGTGCGGGCCGGGACCTATCAACAGATCACCAGCGTCCTGATCGCCCGGCATGGACGGCTGGTGCATGAGACCTATTTCGACGACGGCGGCGCCGAGGCACGACGCAACACCCGTTCGGCGACCAAGACGGTCACGGCCCTGCTGGTCGGCGCCGCCGTCGCCGAGGGCGATCTGCCGGGCGCCAGCGTTCCGGTTCTGCCCTTCATCGCCGACCACGGGCCGTTCGAGAATCCCGATCCGCGCAAGGCCGGCATCACGGTCGAGGACCTCCTGACCATGAGCTCCCTGCTGGAGTGCGACGACGACAACCAGTTCTCGCGCGGCAATGAGGAGCGGATGTATCTGATCGAGGACTGGGTGAAGTTCGCCTTCGACCTGCCGATCCGTGGCTTCCCGGCCTGGGTCCCCAAGCCTGCCGACCAGCCCTATGGACGCGCCTTCAGCTATTGCACGGCCGGGGTCACCACGCTCGGAGCCGTGGTCCAGTCGGCGACCCATGAGCCGCTTGAGGCCTTCGCCCAGCGCGCCCTGTTCACGCCTCTGGGGATCGAGAAGCCGGAATGGCAATTCTCACCGACCGGTCTGGCCCAGGGCGGAGGCGGTCTGGGGCTGCGCAGCCGCGACCTGCTGGCGCTCGGACAGCTGTTGCTGGATCATGGCCGCTGGCAAGGGCGTCAGGTTCTGCCCGAAAGCTGGACGACGGCCATGACGACGCCGCACGCCCATGTCGACGACCAGAGGGGCGACTACGGCTATCTGACCTGGTTGCCGACCTACAAGGTCAACGGGCGGAACCATGCGGCCTGGGCCATGGCCGGGACCGGGGGCAACAAGGTGGTGATCGTGCCGGATCTGGATGCGGTGATCGTGGTGACCACCACCAACTACGGCGTGCGCAACCCGCATGCCCTGGCCGACGCCCTGATCACCGACCACGCGCTGGCGTCCATAACCGGAGAGTGAGGCTTCAGCCGCCGTTCATCGTGCCGGAAATGGCCTTGAAAGCGGTGTTGAAGATGTCGGTGGCCTTGTTGCCGAAGGCGGTCACGGCGCTGACGATGACGAGGAAGATCAGCGAGATGATCAGGCCGTACTCGAGGGCGGTGGCGCCGGAGTCGTTTCGCCAGAATCGGGGCAGGAATCTCGACAGGAAGCGGGCGCTCGACGTGCGCATCGGGTCCTCCTGCCTCTGACGCCTTCTCGCGTCGCCCTAGAGAAGATCGCGCAACCAGGCGACCAGCGGAGCGTCGGCGGGCGGCATGGGATAGTCCGGCAGCTTGTCCGGCTTCACCCAGGCCAGGGCGGAATGTTCGTGAGCCACGACCACGCCCGACCAGCGTCGGCACAGATAAAGTGGCATCAGAAGGTGAAAGCTTTCGTAAGCGTGGCTC
The DNA here is from genome assembly GCF_059422025.1 of Brevundimonas sp. GW821-FHT02A10. Lineage (NCBI taxonomy): Bacteria > Pseudomonadati > Pseudomonadota > Alphaproteobacteria > Caulobacterales > Caulobacteraceae > Brevundimonas > Brevundimonas sp. GW821-FHT02A10. Next base: position 986,637 of record NZ_JBWKWC010000001.1, on the reverse strand, counting down.
GCGAAAACGAAGGGGGCCAGGCAGCTCTCCGTCACCTCGATGCCGAGTTCCTCGCGCAGCTCGCGGATCAGGGCAGCTTCCGGCCGCTCGCCCGGCTCAACCTTGCCGCCGGGAAATTCCCACAGGCCCGCCAGCTGTTTGCCCTCGGGCCGCTTGGCGATCAGCACCCGGCCGTCCACATCGATCAGGGCGACGGCGACGACAAGCACGGTGGGCAGGACGGATTCGGTCATGCGCTGGCTCTACATTTCCCTGTGCGGGCTCGCGACTGCAATCTTTCGTCACACAGTGTGGCGCGGCGGCGCTTGCGGATTGGGGCGAGATTCGGGCAAGGGCTGATGCACCGGGGCCCCGGCCGGGCCGTTCGCATCCGCGCATTCGACCAGATTTCTCCAGGGTATGGGCTCGACCTTCTCCGACATCCTTTCCAGTCCTGAAATCCAGGCCTTCGCCAGTGGTTTCCCGGTCATGGTGCTGCACCTGATCGCGACCTTCGTCCTGCTGGCCGCGGGGGCGGTGATCTACGGCCTGCTGACGCCGTGGAAGGAAATTTCCCTGATCCGCGAGGGCAATTCGGCGGCCAGCGTGGCCTTCGGCGGGGTGTTGCTGGGTCTGGCCATTCCGCTGGCGGTGTCGCTGTCGGTCTCTACCTCGCTGCGGGACATCGTGCTGTGGGGGATCGCCACCTTGGTGCTGCAACTGCTGGCCTTCCGCATCGTCGACGCGGTCCTGACCGGACTGCCGCAGCGCATTCAGGAGGGCGAGATTTCGGCCGCCGTCCTGCTGGTCGCGGCCAAGCTGGCGACCGCCCTGGTCCTCGCCGCCGCCCTGACGGGCTGAGGGCGGGCTGAGCGTGGCCGGTTTCCGCATCCCGGACTGGAGCGTCTATGCGGTGGTCCTGGCGGCCATCATCGGCCTGTCGCTGAGCCGGCGCGAGAACGCCGACGCCCCGCCGGCCCCCGCCCCGCCCGATGAGGCCGAGGGCGCGCTGCTGGGCCCCATCACCCCTTTCGATCCCGCCGTGACGGTGGAGGCGCCGGACGGCCCCTTCCAGCCCTCGGCCGGAACTGCCTTCTCCATCGCCGCCGACGGCCGCTGGATCACCGCCCGCCATGTGGTCGACGGTTGCCGCAAGCCCGCGCTGGTAGTCGGCGGCGGACGGGCGGTGGCGGCGGACCTGCGTCTGGCGCGCGGCGCCGATGTCGCCCTTTTGATCACCGACGGCGGGCCGCCCGGCCTGCCGGTCCTGACCCGCCCCCAGCTCAAGCACGGCCAGCGCGCTTTCCATCCGGGCTTCCCGCAGGGCCGGGTCGGCGAGGTCTCCAGCCGTCTGCTGGGGCGCGAGACGCTGAAGGTTCACGGTCGCGGCGCTCATGACGAGCCGGTCCTGGCCTGGGCCGAGGTCGGCCGCACCGAGGGGCTGGAAGGGACACTGGCGGGCCTGTCCGGCGCGCCTGCGCTGGACCGTCAGGGCCGGGTGCTGGGCGTGACCATCGCCGAGGCGCCACGCCGGGGCCGTATCTACACCACCTCGCCGGAGACCTTCGCCCCGACGATCCGGGGCCAGTCCGGCGCCGAGCCGGCGCCGCTGAGCGAGCCGATCACCGTCGACAACTACGGCCGGGTGGCGGACACGCTGCGGCGCGACCTGCGCGTGGCCCAGGTGGTCTGTCTGGCGAGCTAGAGGCCGAACACCTCGACGCCGATCTCGCCGTCCGTCGTCAGCCATGCGCGCTTCATGCCCTGGCTGTTGAAGGGGTGGGCGAGGTTGCCGTCAGCGTCGAGCGCGATCAGGCCGCCGTCGCCGCCCAGTCCCCCGATGTCGTCGATGACCGCGCGCGCGGCCTCGGCGATCGTCTGACCCGCGCCCACGCGCCAGCCGACCTGTGCGGCGGCGGCGACGCGGATGAAGAACTCGCCCTGACCCGTGCCCGAGACGGCGACGCGGCCGTCGGCCCAGGTCCCGGCGGCGGGGATCGGGGTGTCGCCGACGCGTCCGGGCATCTTGCCGAACACGCCCGCGGTCGAGGTGGCGGCGGCAAGGCGGCCCTCGATATCCAGCACGCAGCAGCCGACGGTGCCGTGGCTGAGGACGTCGGGGGCGGTTCCGGGCGGATGGTTGTCCTCGCCCTTGCCTGCGTGGGTGAACCACGACGGCTCGTCGGCGATCGCGTCCAGCCCCTGGTCGTGGGCGAACAGGGCCGCGCCCTCGCCGACCAGCATGACGTGCGGCGTGTGGTCCATGACCGCCCGCGCGGCGCGGACCGGGCTGCGGAAGCCCTGCAGGGCGGCGACGGCGCCAGCCTTGCGGGTCGATCCGTCCATCAGGCTGGCGTCCAGCTCATAGGCGCCTGCGAGATTGGGCGAGGCGCCCTTGCCGGCGACGTAGAGGCCGGAGTCCTCCAGCATCACCACCGCCTCGACGGCGACGTCCAGCGCCGAGGCGCCGGCGTCGAGACGCGCCTTCATGGCCTCGACCACCTCGCGCATATGGACGACCTCGCGGCTGTAGTCGCGCTCGCGGCGCGCGCCGGCGCCACCGTGGAGAATGAGGGCAGGACGAGTCATAGGGGTCTCCGCATTATCCGGCCGCGTTCGATCGGGCCTTTTCTTATCGTGGGGGGCTGATTAGCGTTCCCGGGACGCGCATGCCACGGGGGCGGCGCCAAAACCGCCAATCAGACGGTGAAAAAGCCGTCGCAAGGGAAACTTCCAGATGCGCGCAGTCCTGTCCAAGACCGTCGGCGGTCCCGAAAGCCTGGTCGTCGAGGATATCCTGGATCCGACGCCGAAGCCGGGTCAGGTGATCATCGAGGTCAAGGCGGTGGGCATCAACTTCCCCGACACCCTGATCATCGAGGACAAGTACCAGTTCCGGCCTGAGCGCCCCTTCGCGCCGGGGGGCGAGGTCTCCGGCGTTGTCGAAGCGGTCGGCGAGGGGGTCAAGGGCATCTTCAAGGGGGACCGGGTCATCGCCGTGCCCGGCTGGGGCGGTCTGGTCGAGCGGCTGGCCGTGCCGGCCGCCAGCGTGATCAAGATGCCCGAGGGCATGTCGTTCGAGGAGGGCGCAGCCCTCGTCATGACCTACGGCACCTCCTACTATGCCCTGAAGGACCGGGCCCAGCTGAAGGCCGGAGAATCGCTTCTGGTGCTGGGCGCTGCGGGAGGGGTTGGCGCCGCCGCCGTCGAACTGGGCAAGGCCATGGGCGCCCATGTCATCGCCGCTGCCTCCACCAACGACAAGGTCCAGTTCGCGCTGGAGCTCGGCGCCGACAACGGCCTGATCTACCCCTCGGGCAAGATGGACAAGGCGGCCCAGAAGGAACTCTCGGGCGAGCTGAAGCTGGCCTCAGGCCGCGACGGTCCGGACGTGGTCTATGACGGCGTCGGCGGCGACTATTGCGAGCCGGCCCTGCGGGCCATGGACTGGAACGGCCGCTATCTGGTGGTCGGCTTCCCGGCGGGCATTCCGTCCCTGCCGCTGAACCTGACGCTGCTGAAGTCGGTATCAGTCATCGGGGTGTTCTGGGGCGCGGCAGTGGCGCGCGACCCCGCCGGTCACGCGGCCAATATGGCCGACCTTCTGAAGTTCTATGCCGAGGGCAAGATCAAGCCGCGCATCTTCCAGACCTTCCCGCTGGAGCGCGCCCATGAGGCCATCAAGGCGCTGGGCGACCGTACGGCCATGGGCAAGATCGTGGTGACGGTCGAGTCGTGAGCGCGATCCAGCTCGCAGACGATCTGGACATCGAGGCGGCGGCGGAGCGGCTGGTCCGCACCGGCCGCACCCGACTGTCCGGCCTGATCGGGGAGGGGGCGACCGCGATCCATGCCGCCGTCACCCACCCCGACATGGTCTGGATGCGGGCCATCGAGAACCCCTACAACGAGGACGTTCCCGTCGCCCTGTTCGAGGCCGAGCCGCTCGCGGAACAGGCCCGGCTGATCGCCATGGCTCATGAGGAGGCCGTGGACGGCTTCCAGTTCATCTTCGACCGGCTGAGGCTCGGGCGGGCGAAGGCGATGAGGCTGGCGATCCCGCAGCCCCTCTATGATCTGCACACCCTGTTCAACTCCGGGCCCTTCCTCGACTTTGCCCGGAAACTGACCGGCGACGACCGCATCGCCTATGCCGACGCCCAGCCGACCCGCTACCTGCCCGGCCATTTCCTGAACCGGCATACGGACGAACATGAGGATGCGGGGCGGCTCTACGCCTATGTCCTGAACGTCTCGCCCGAATGGCGGGCGGAGTGGGGCGGCCTGTTGATGTTCCTCGATGAGGAAGGAGCGGTGACCGAGACCTTCACCCCGGCCTTCGGGACCCTGAACGTCTTTCAGGTGCCGCAGAGCCACTGCGTCTCCATGGTCGCCCCCTTTGCCGGGGCTCCGCGTTATTCGATCACCGGCTGGTGGCGCAGTGCGCCGCCTCCCGAGGCGCGATGACGGGCATCCGCCTCAATCCCGATCTGGACGTCGACGCCTTGGCGCGGGCGTTTACAGCGAGGCGGCGGCTGCGCATCCCTGACATCCTCGAGGTCGCGAGCGCCGGGGCGGTGGCGGCCGTGCTGGAACACGAGACGCGTTGGAAGACCACGGTGGCGGCGGGCGGCGATTTCTTCGAACTGCCGCTCGACGGCGAACGGGCCGAGGATCCATCGAAGCAGGCTTGGCTGGACGCCGCGCGCGTCGACGGGGCCGCGACCCGGATGCAGTATGTCTTCGACACGCGCCGTCTCGGTCCCGATCACGAGGCGGACGGATCGGACGCCGCCGACGCCGTGCTGGAGTTCCTGAACAGCGAGGCCTTCCTCGGCTTTGTCCGGGCGGTGACCGGCGACGACCGCATCGACTTTCTGGATGGACAGGCCAGCCGTTATCGCCCCGGCCATGTGCTGACGACCCACAGCGATCTGTCGGCAGGCAAGAACAGGCTCTACGCCTATGTGCTGAACCTGACCCGGCAATGGCGGGCCGACTGGGGCGGGACCCTGGTCTTCCACGGCCCTGACGGCCACATCGCCGAGGGCTTCGTCCCGACGTTCAACGCCCTCAACCTGTTCGAGGTGCCCATGTCCCATGCGGTGACCCAGGTGGCCTCCTTTGCCATGGGGCCTAGGCTGTCGATCACCGGCTGGATCCGCTCGCACCAGCCGGTCGGGCCCCAACGGGCCCAGGCGACGCCCTAGCGGTCCTTCAACCGTTCGACGGTCCGGGCGGCCTCGTCGCGGTGGCGGCGCTTGATATTGGCGCCGAGGGTGGCGATCAGGGCGGCGAAGACGGCGGCGTCGTCTGTGAAGCCAATGCCGGCGAAGATGTCGGGAATGGCGTCGATCGGCAGGACGAAATAGGCCAGCGCCCCCAGCATCATCCCCTTGGCCGCCGCCGGGGTTTCCGGATCGCGGGCCGCGTACCAGACGCTCAGCGCCTGATCGGCGAAGGGGATGCGGGCGGCGGTCGAGACGATCTTGGGCCAGAAGCCGCGCTGGACCCGCATCTCGTTGACGCGCAGCACGGCGGGCGTGAGGGCGCGGCGCGGATCGATAGCGTCGTCCGGGGTCACCGTCTCGTCGCCTGTAACGGCTTGTGATCGTGAGGCCATGGCCGCTAAACCCTCCGCATCCGCAGAACCGGCCTTCAATATAGGGACCTTTCCATGAAACTCGACAGCTCCATCGCCGCGGTCGTCACCGGCGGCGCCTCTGGCCTCGGCGAGGGCACGGCCCGCGCCATCGCCGCCACGGGCGCCAGGGTCGCCCTGTTCGATATGAACGAGGAAAAGGGCGAGGCCATCGCCGCCGAGATCGGCGGGGTGTTCTGCAAGGTCGACGTCACCTCCGATGAAGAGGTCGCCGCCGCCTTCGCCAAGGCCCGCGCCGCCCACGGTCAGGAGCGTCTGACCGTCAACTGCGCCGGCATCGCCACCGGCCAGAAGACCGTGTCGCGCAAGAAGGACACCGGCGAGATCCGCGCCCACGACATGGCCTCGTTCGAGCGCACCGTGCGTATCAACCTGTTCGGCACCTTCCGCGTCCTGTCGCAGTCGGCGCTGGGCATGGTCACGCTCGACCCGCTGGAGGACGGCGAGCGCGGCCTGGTGGTCAACACGGCCTCCGTAGCGGCCCAGGACGGCCAGATCGGCCAGGCGGCCTATTCGGCGTCCAAGGGCGGCGTCTATGCCATGACCCTGCCGGTGGCCCGCGATCTGGCCCAGGAAGGCATCCGGGTGAACACCATCCTGCCCGGCATCATGTGGACCCCGATGATGGCCGGCATGGACCAGAAGATTCAGGACGCCCTGGCCGCCGCCATCCCCTTCCCGTCGCGTCTCGGCCGTCCGGCCGACTATGCGTCGCTGGTTCTGGAGCTGGCCCGCAACGTCTACATCAACGGCGAATGCATCCGTCTGGACGGCGCTATTCGCCTGGCGCCGAGATAATCCGCTGATCAATGAAAAAAGACCCTTGCGGTATCCCGCAAGGGTCCGCTATACGCCCGCCTCTCGACGAGACGGATCGCCTTTCCGAAGGGCCGTTACGGAGTGCGGGCGTAGCTCAGTGGTAGAGCACAACCTTGCCAAGGTTGGGGTCGAGAGTTCGAATCTCTTCGCCCGCTCCAGTCGATTTGAAAAGGCCCGGTCGTCAGATCGGGCCTTTTTCAATTCCGCCCCGGGCGGCGTGAGTTTGCCAAGGGTGGCGTCGGGCTTCAGCGGTCGCGGCGGCGTTTGACCTCGACGCGGCGCCGGTCCAGCGCGTCGCGGATCACGAGATACAGCAGGCCGGCCACGGCCACGCCGACCACCCCATACATCACATAGATCATGAGCCGCCCCCGCGTCGGCGCTGACAACGCCGTTCTCCGGAGTGAGCGCCCGAAAGGGTCAGGCGTCAATGATTCCGGGGGTTGTGAATTCGCGGCCGGGATTAACGGCTTGGGTATGGAGGGCCCGGTGCTGGAACACCGGACCCTCCCGATCTGGAAGGATCGGCCGTTCCCCCGAACGGCAAATGGGGACAGAGGTCGCCCGAGGGTGAAACGCCACCAATCGACGTTCGCCTCAAGTGAATTGTATGCGAAAAATCACAAGTCCTGCTTATGCCTGTTGTGATTCATATACCTGCGGTAGCGCAGACTGCGTCATGCAATGGAAGGAAAACCGACTCTCTGGACGGATTTTGAAGGGTCGTATGAACTTGGATCCGCTTATGCCGAGGCGGCCGATTGACGGCCCGTCCCGGAGCCAGCGGAGGTTTAACCGGCAAAATTGAAACCGTGAGGTTCAACCAGCGAGGTTCGGGGCGGGCCGTCTGTCGAACGCGGACGTCACGCGATGGACGAACGACGTTAGACCAGGCTTCGCCTTAAAGGCTAGTGGCTTGTCGCCGCACCCGTCCCGAAAGTGAGACGCGGTCGCACCGGGGTGGATGCCAGAGGCGCCGGTTGTCGAAACCTGCGTGATCGACCATCGTTCGGCCAGCGGGAGGGCGCCATGTCGGACGCAAAAGTAGAACGATCATCGGTGAGGCCGGTGGAGACGGCGCGGCTGGACGCCTTTGTCGACGCCTCCTTCGCCTTTGCCGTGACCCTGCTGATCATCGCGGGAGCCGAGCCGCTCAATGACTTCGGCGACCTGATGCGGGCGCTGGGACGCATACCGGCGTTTGCGGCCGGGTTCGGCCTGGTGGTCATGTTCTGGCTGGCCCACCGCAATTTCGGCCGGCTGGCCCCGATCCGCGACAGCTGGTCGGCGACCTTGAGCCTGGCCATCGTCTTCATGATCCTGATCTACGTCTTCCCCTTAAGGCTGCTGACGGAGGCGGGGGCGGCCTATTTCACCGGCGGTTTCCTGCCGGGCCGGGGGCTGATCCAGACCCTGGCCCAGCTACGCGATGTCTACACCGTCTACGGCATCGGCTTCGCCATGCTGTGCTGGCTCTACTTCCTGCTCTACGGCCACGCCCTGAAGCGGGGCGCCGTCGCGGGGCTGGAGGAGGCTGACCGGGAGGAGGCGCGGGAATCGCGTTCCGTGTGGGGACTGATCACCCTGGCCGGACTGTTCTCGGCCCTGCTGGCCTGGGTCCTGCCGCTGCGTATCACGCCCTGGGCGCCGGGCTTCGCCTACTGGCTGATCCCGCTGGGCCTGTTCTTCATGAACCTGTTCCAGCGCCGCCGGAGCGGCCACGGCCTGTTCGGCAAGCGCAAACAGGCCGGGCCCGACGAGATCGAATAGCGACCGACCTGGAGGCCCAGGCCTAGAGGCCGAGGGCGGTCCGGATGTCGCGCCAGTCGATGTATTTGAAGTTCTGGGTTCCGCCCTCGTTGACGTCGTCCTGGACCACGACCAGCCCTTCCGGGAACCGGTCGCCGACCCGGCCGCCCAGGGCCGCGACCCCGTCCGTGCCGGTGACGCCATCAACCACACCGTCACGCACCACGATCCGGCCGACATAAACCGGCGCGGGGCCGTCGATGCGCCAGATCGGGAAGGTCGAATCCCCCTGGCTGGAGGCGATCAGATAGCGCTTGTCCCCGTCGGCCAGGGTGGTCAGCCCCTCGGCGTCGGCGACCAGCACGCCGGGTGCGATCGGCTGGATCAGGGTGCGGGCGGCGCCCGAGGCCGGGTTCAGGCCGTAGCGCCAGAGGCCGACATTCTCCTCGTTCAGATACAGGGCGTCGGTTTCCGGATCGGCCGCGCAGCCTTCCGAGATGGAACCGATCTCGAACCGGCGCAGCTCCTGCGCGACCGGTTGGCCATTGGCGGAGGCGGTAAGGGCAAATTGTCGCACCTCGCCCTCGTGGCCCACCAGAATGGCGTCGATCGTTTCGCCGCGCCTGGCGAAGCAGAAGCCGTAGGGCTCCACCACGTCGGTCGGGATCCGGCCCCACAGGCGCACCGCATTGGCTCCCGTCCCGGCCGGGTCAAACAGATACAGGGTCACGCCGACCTTGCCGGGCGTCCGGTCGCTGGCGCCCAGGACGATCTGACGCCGGCCGTCCACGACAAGGCCATCGACCAGATCGACATTGTTGAGCAGGCCTTCGGGCAGGAACTGCAGGATCTCGCCTTCGAGGCCGTAGATATAGAGGCCCGATTTCTTGTCCGTGCCCGCCACAAAGCCCTGAACCGTATGGCCTTCCACCACGATCGGCGCAGCGGAGGCGAAGACCGCCGGGTCGTCCGCCGCATCCTGTCCGGGGGCGCCCACCGAGGGGGTTTCGAGCGCGGCGTGGACCGTGGTTCCTTCGCCGATCACGCCTGCGCCCTCGCCCTGGAAGTCGACCTCATGGGTGGCGCAGGCGGCCAAAGCCAGCATCGAGGCGGCGGTCAGAAGGGTGGTCAGGGTGCGGCGCATGGGGCGTCTCCAGTCCCGGCAGATGAGATTCAAGGGGGCGGCAAGACCATGGACGCCGCCGTCCGGTCAACGGTGTCGATGTGACGCACCGAACGGAGGTTGGCGACGGTCCGTCTGTGTTCGGAGCAACCGTCATACAATGGCGGAAATTCCCGTAGATTTCCGTCATCCCGCCGTCACCTACGCGTCAACGCTCGCCGTTATCCGGCCCCAATCTGGTCAGAGGCGCAACGCCCGGCCTGTTGGGGATCACATCATGAGACTGACTCTTCTGCTCGGCGCCGCCATCGCGCCGCTGGCCTTCGCTGGCGCGGTTCAGGCCGCCGACGCCGCCATCGCTCCCGTCACCGCCGAGGCTCCGGCCGGCGAAGTCCTGTACGGCCACGTCGCCGGCGCCAATGGTTCGGGCCTGCCGGGCGCCGAAGTCGTCGTGCGTGAGACCGGCCGCCGCGCCGTCACCGACACGCAAGGGAACTTCAGCCTGACCGGCCTCGAACCCGGCGCCGTGACCCTGGATGTTCGCTACCTCGGCCTGTCGAACGCCTCTCAGGCCGTGACCGTCGCCGCCGGCGCCCCGACCACCGTCGAGATCGTCATGGCCGCCTCGCGCGACGCCTCGGCGACCCAGGTCGATGACGTCGTCGTCACCGGCGTGATCACCGACAGCATCGCCCGCTCGCTGAACCAGCAGCGCAACGCCGACGGCACCGTCAACGTCCTCTCGTCGGACGCCATCGGCCGCTACCCCGACCCCAACGTCGCTGAATCGCTGCAACGCGTTCAGGGCATCGCCATCCAGCGCGACCAGGGCGAAGGCCGCTATATCAACGTGCGCGGCGCGCCGGCTTCCTTCACGGCGGTCTCGGTCGACGGCGTCGCCGTCCCGGCCGTCTCGCCCACGACCCGCGCGGTCGATCTGGACACCCTGCCGTCGGACATCGTCTCGACCGTCGAGGTCTCCAAGACCCTGCGCCCCAGCCAGGACGCCGACTCGATCGCCGGCGCCGTCGACATCAAGACCCGCTCGCCCTTCGACAAGCGTCGTCTGGCCATCAGCGGCTACGGCGGCGGCAGCTACAACGACTACGGCGGCGAGGACGTGCGCGCCGGCGCTACGGTCTCGAATGTCTTCGGCCCGAACCAGACCTTCGGCGCCCTGCTGTCGCTCAGCTATTCGCTGACCAACCGTCGTCCGGAGAACGTCGAGAACGCCTGGAACTTCGACACGCGGGAGTTTCTGTCCCCTGGCGTGCCGAACCCGGCCTACAACCACTACGTCATCGATGAAACGCTGTTCAAGGACTACGAGACCGAGCGTACCCGTCAGGCGATCACCGGCGCCCTGGAATGGCGTCCGACCGACGAGACCCGCGCCTGGCTGAAGGGTTCGTTCGCCGAGTTCAACGACGACGAATACCGCGACGCCCTGCGCTTCACCTATTCGGACGGCACGCCGACCGGGCCCTTCACCGACCATTCGGGTAGCTATTCGGGCGCGCGCATCCACAAGGCCCTGCGTCACCGCGAGCAGAACAACGAGATCACCACCCTGCAGGCCGGCGCCGAGCACACCTTCGGTAACGGTTCGGTGCTGGACGCCACCCTGGCCTGGGCGCGCAGCGAGCAAACCTATCCGCACCGCGACGAACTGGTCTACCGCTCCGGTTCGCAGACGCTGAAGTACGACACGACCGACCACTACCAGCCGACCTACGGCGCCTTCGACACGACCTATTATTCGACGCCGGGAAACTACACCTTCCGCGAGAACACCTACCGCTCGAACACCACCGAGCAGGAAGACGTCTCGTTCAAGATCAATTACGAGCTGCCGACCGTCATCGGCGGCCGCGAGGTTGAGTGGAAGTTCGGCGCCAAATACAGCACCCGCGACGTCTTCGCCGACGAAGAGCGTTTCCGGGATCGCAACCCCACCAACAACACGACCGTCAACCCGGGGCTTCTGTTGCCCCTGCTGGGCGGCGCCACCTCGTCGAACTACGACTACAACCTGGGCCTCAAGTTCAATCACGGCCTGATCGCGGACTATTTCGAAGCGGCCCGCGCCCTGTCCACCGATCCGAACTCGATCTCCCGCCGCATTCCGCAGTCCTGGACCGCTGACTACACCGCCCAGGAAGACATCATCGCCGGTTACGGTCAGGCGCGCTTCGACATGGGCGCGACCAACGTCCTGGTCGGTCTGCGAGTCGAACAGACCAATTTCGACGGCGCCTCAAACCTGGCCGTCGCCTCGACCGCGACCGGTAACGTCCAGGGCTACGTCCAGTCGCCGACCTCGATGAGCCGCGACCGCACCGACTTCTTCCCGAACCTGACCGTCCGTCACAGCTTCAGCGAAGATCTGATCGGCCGCTTCGCCCTGACCCGCGCGATCTCGCGTCCGGACTACGTCGACGTCGTGCCGCGCGTGCTTGAAACGACCGAAGGCACGACGGTCACCGTCACCCGCGGCAACCCCGACCTGGAAGCCACCCTGTCGAACAACATCGACGCCGGGCTGGAATACTACATGCGTCCGCTGGGCGTGATTTCGGTCAACGCCTTCTACAAGGACCTGGAAGACTTCCGGTACACCCTGACGACCGCCGGCGCCCCCTATCTGTCGGGTACGGCGACCATCACCGAGGCGCTCAACGCCCCGGAAGGTCACCTGGCCGGCGTCGAGTTCAACTGGCAGCAGACCTTCGCCTTCCTGCCGGGCTGGATGTCGGGCTTCGGCGTCTTCGCCAACTACACGGTGACCGACGCCGAGATCAAAACCGCCGCCAGCTACTCGGGACGCAACACCTTCGTCCTGCCGGGTCAGTCGGATGAGATCTACAACGCCGCCCTGTTCTACGAGAAGTACGGCTTCAGCGCCCGCATATCCTACACGCACCGCAGCGACTTCCTGGAAGCCATCGATGCGACGCGTCCGGGCATGGATCTCTATGTCGAGGGGCGCGGCCAGCTGGACTTCACCACCAGCTTCGACTTCGGCAACGGCGTCGAGGTGTTCGGTGAGGCCAAGAACCTGACCGACTCGGCCGGCGTTCGCTACTACGGCTCGCGCGAGCGGACCTATGAGTACGAGAAGTTCGGCTACAACGTCTTCGGCGGCGTGCGCTTCAAGTTCTGAGGTCACGGGGCGCCATGCTCGGGTCGCTGCCTGAGCGCCTGCGTTCCGCGCTCAGGCAGCGACCGACCACGTCGGGAGCGATAGCGCAACAAGCCCGCGCTCAAGCAGCGCGTGACCGCGTCACGCGCGGTAGCGCAACCAGAATAAAGGGCCGGGCGGCGACGCCCGGCCCTTTGTGCGTTCAGCAGCTGTGACGCCCGGGCCACGGACGGCTCATATGGCGCCGCTTGAGGCGGGTCTGCGACAATTTGCCTTTGAGGTCGCTTGCGTCGGTGACGTCGCATGGCGCTCACGAGGACGATGCCTGACTTAAGGTCAAGCCAGTCAATGCACTGCGCTCGCCGGGGCCTTTGCGGCGCGCGCGAACTTGATCCGCATGGAAATCGCCTTTCGCCAAAACGACGCGCGTTCGCAAGCCTGGCGTCATCCGACCGTAACGGACGCGTCGTGACCGGGCTCTAGCTCGCCCCGCACAGGAAGCACGGCGCGCCGAAGGGCGGCCGACAGTCGGGGATTACACATGAAGTTCGCATTGCTGCTGGGGGCCGCTGTCGCGCCCCTGGCCATCGCCGGGGCGTCCGTCGCCCAAACGACCGAAGCCGCAGCCCAGGGGCCGGCCACCGCCGTCGAGGAGGTCATCGTCACTGGCGAGCCGAAGATGCGGAACCGCACCGACGACGTCGTGCCGACCCTGTCCTACGACCTGGACTACTTCCAGCGCTTCGAACCGCTGACCGCCGGCGACGCCCTGAAGCGCGTGCCTTCGGTGACCTTCCTGTCCGACGTGCTGGAGTCGGACGGCGTGCGCATCCGCGGTCTGGATTCGGCCTATACCCAGATCCTGATCAACGGCGAGCGCGTGCCCGGCGCCAATCTGGACCGGTCCTTCTTCGTCGACCGCATCCCGGCCGAACTGATCGAGCGTGTCGAGATCGTCCGCTCGTCCTCGGCCAACCGCTCGGGTGACGCCGTCGCCGGCGCCATCAACATCGTCATGCGGGACGCCCTGTCGCTGGACGGCGGCTATGTCCGTCTCGGCGCCATTCACTGGAACGACAGCGCATATGGCGAATGGGGCGGGACCTACGGCGCCGTCTGGGGCGGTCAGGTCGGACCGGGCCGTCTGCTGATCGGCGGCAATATCCAGGACCGCCGCAATCCCAAACAGAAGATGAGCTGGCGCTATGACGAGCCCGGCGCCGATCTGAACGACACCGAGGTCCAGAGCGATGTCCGCGACGGCACCGACTATTCGGCCAATCTGTCGTACGAGGTCCCGGTCGGCGGCGGCGAGCTGCAGCTGAGCGGCGTCTTCGTCCGCACGGATCGCGTCCAGGACGAGAACTCGATCGAATACGACGAGGGCGACATCAATGATCCGACCAAGATCAACGCCAACCCGCTCGACATCCTGACCGACAACTGGTCCGTCAACGCCCGCTACGAGCGTCCGATGTTCGGCGGCGAGACCACCTTCAAACTGGGCTACGCCACGATCGACGACAGCCAGTCCGAGCAGGAAGAAGAGCTCGACATCGGCGACGAGGTCATCGAGGGCAGCCGCGCCCGCACCGACCTGAAGGACGAGGAAGTCCAGGCCGCGATCCAGCACAAGATGGATCTCTCGGACACCATGCAGCTGGAATTCGGCGTCCAGTACGCGAACAAGACCCGCGACACCTCGGTGTTCGAAGCCGAGGCCGAGGTCGAGGACGAGCCCGTCTTCCGTCACCTTCTCGACAGCGAGTACGAGGACTTCGAGGCTGTCGCCGGCGGGGTGAACACCATCGAGGAGACCCGCATCGATCCCTACGTCATGCTCTCGGGCGAGACCGGTGCGATCAAGTGGGAGGCCGGTCTGCGCTATGAGACCACCGACTTCTCGATCACTGACGAGACCGTTTCGGCGGCGGATCGCACCCGGGACAAGGACTACGGCATTCTGCTGCCTTCGGCCTCGGTGCGTTTCAAGCTGACGGAAGCCGACCGGATCACCGCCTCGGTGGCCCGCACCGTGCGCCGTCCGAACTTCGACTATCTGTCGCCCGCCGTGCTGGAAGGCGAGTACGGCGACAACGACTTCCTGGGTAATCCGGACCTTGAGCCGGAGACGGCCTGGGGGGCGGACATCGGCTATGAGCACCGCATCGGCCGCCGCGGCGTGGTGGGCATCAACGCCTTCTACCGCGACATCACCGACCTGATCGAGCTGACCAACACCGGCGACTATTCCGAACAGGCGCTCGACGACTACGATGACGCCATCGACGACGGCGCCACCCCGGCGGAAGCGGCCGAGGAGCTGGTCTCCTACGTCCTGACCGCCGAGAACGTCGGCGACGGTCAGGTCTGGGGTCTGGAGTTCGACCTGTCGACCCCGCTGGACTTCATCGGCATGGAGCACACCGGCGTCTTCCTGAACTACTCCTGGCTGGACAGCTCGGTGGACGACTTCATGGGCAAGCGCCGGTTCAACTCGCAGTCGGACTATGTCCTGAACGTCGGCTTCACCCAGGACATCCCGAGCTGGGGCGCCGCCTTCGGCGCCACCTACCGCAAGCAGGGCGACGCGAAGAGCCGTATCGTCGGCGAGGAGGTCGTGACCAAATATGGCGGCGACCTGGAAGTCTTCGTCGAGAAGCAGATCGGCTCCAATGTGGTGCTGCGTCTGACCGGTTCGAACCTGCTCGACTCGAGCAAGGACGAGGCCTTCGACAAGTTCAACACCCTCGAGGACCAGATCGACCGCGACTACGACGAGTACGAGCTGGAGAGCGAAACGGCCGGACCCTGGTACCAGCTGGTGGCCCGCGTCGCTTTCTGACACCGGCGAAAAACCTGACGAAGAAGGGGCCGGGCGGCGACGTCCGGCCCCTTTTTCACGACCGGTTCACATCAGGATGGTTAATGCTCAACGCTTCGCTTGACGGCGTTCGATCCGCCGGGAAGGAAGTGGCGCCCGCCGTTTTACAATTGTGGGCGATGTGGTGCGCTCCTTGCGCGGTGCGATGGCCTCGCGACCGCAAGGCGCCAGATTGGGACGTTTGGGTTCATGCTGCTGGAAGGCGAGGTCAACTGGACGGTGGTGTTCGCCGTGCTCGCCGTGGCGGGCCATGTTGTCGCGCTCATCGCCATCTGGTTCGCCCTGCGCAATCGCATCCGCCACGCGAGCGCCTCGGGCGAGCTGAACCAGGTCCAGAAGACCGCCGCCGAGACCGACAAACGGCTGTTCGAGACCCTGAACGCCATCCCCGTCGCCATCGTCCAGACCGACACCCAGGGCAAGTTCACCTTCGCCAACAAGGCCGCGCACCAGCTGATGGGGCGTCGTGACGCTGAGCTGCTGGGCCTGCGCTTCCATTCGGCGACCTGGGGCATCACCTTCCCGGACGGCCGTCCGATCCCGCCCGACATGTTGCCCAGCGCCCGCGCGCTCCGGGGCCAGACCGTGCGCGGCTTCCAGCACATCCTCGCCAATCCGTCGTCGCGGCGGAAGATGCTGGTCTCGGTCACGGCCATGCCGATCGAGAACGAATACGGCCAGATCATCGGCTCCACCGCCGCCGTGGTCGAGACCGAGGGCCTGACCACGCCGGAGGCGCCGCCCGCGCCCGAACCCGCCTTCGTCCATCCCGACGCCGACCTGACCCGCCGGGTGTTCGACAGCGCCACCAGCGGCCTGGTCGTGGTCTCGACCCACGGCGTGGTGCGAGAGGCCAATCCGGTGGCACTGGGTCGTCTGGCCCGCACCGAAGGCGTCATCGGCGCCGACTTCGCCGACCAGTTCCTCGGCGAGGACCAGCGGGTCGAGGGCCGCCAGACCCTGCGCGCCGCCGTCCAGGCCCCGGCGGGCGGCGCGGACACGATCTTCGCCACCCAGGCCGACGGCTCCACCGTGGCCTGGCGCATCCTGCCCCTGACCAATTCCGAAGGGATGGTCGACACCCTGCTGCTGGCCGGGGACGACTACGTTCCCGAGCCTGAGGTCGCGCCCGAGCCTGAAGTCGAGGCCGTTCCGGAGCCGGTCGAGACATCCGCCTTCGACGTCCATCCGGACTTCGCTTCGGCCGAGGCCGCGGAGGAAACCGCCGTCGAGGCCGAGGCGCCCTTCAGCGGCGTGGTCCCGGGTCCGGACGCCCTCGAGGAAGACATGCCGACCGTTCTGGAGTCGTCCGTCGACCCGGCCGAGCTCGAGACCCTGCGCCGCGAGCGCGACGCCGCCCTGCGTCAGGCCGAGGCCGCCCGCGCCGAGGCGGAGACGGCCATGGCCGAGGCCGACCGGATCGAGGCCCGCGCCCGCGCCGAGGAAGACAACGTCCGCCGTCTGGAGGGCATCGGCCGTGTCACCGGCGGCATGGCCCAGGACTTCAACGCCCTGCTGGGCGTCATGACCAGTGCGCTCGACATGATGCTGAAACAGGCTGACGACCCCGCCAGGGTGCGCCGTCTGGGACAGGCCGCCCTCGCCGCCGGCCAGCGTGGCGAGGCCATGACAGCGCGCCTGTCGGCCCTCTCGGTCGATGACGAAAATGCGCCCAGGACCCTCGACGCCGGCGTTCTGCTGCGCGCGATGGAAAGTCGCCTGCGGGCTCTGGCCGGTCCGGGCGTCGATCTGATGATCGAGGGGCCGTCCGGTCCGGCGATCGTGCGTCTGGACCCCGTGGCCTTCGAGGGGGCGGTCCGGGCCCTGGTCGCCAATGCGGTCGAGGCCGTGGGCGGTTCGGGTTCGGTCGCCGTCCGGCTGGAGACCACCGAGGCCGGCGCCCGGCTGTCGGTGCGCGACACGGGCCCGGGCATGGACCGCGACGTCATCGCCCGCGCCCAGGAGCCCTTCTTCACCACCAAGACCGGCGCCGCCGGTCTGGGTCTGGCCCAGGCCCGCGCCTTCGCCCGCCAGTCGGGCGGGACCCTGACCATCGACAGCGCGCCCGGCGAGGGCGCCGAGGTGGCGGTCACCCTGCCGGCCGAGGCCGCCTGATCGTTCGGATCACGCCCCGGAGCTTGGAAGCGTAACCGAACGACACCATATCTGACGCAGAAACGGCGGTTCGGCGGTTGACCCGGCGGAACCGGGCGTTAGGTACGGCGGGCGCGCTCCCACGCCCGACATAGACCCCGAGGATCCCATGGCCGAAGCCACCGCCCAATACGACGTCGTCATCATCGGCGGCGGTCCCGGCGGCTATAACGCCGCGATCCGCGCGGGCCAGCTGGGCCTGAAGGTCGCCTGCGTTGAGATGCGCGACACCCTCGGCGGCACCTGCCTGAACGTGGGCTGCATGCCCTCCAAGGCCCTGCTGCACGCCTCGGAGCTGTTCGAGGTCGCCGGCAAGGAGTTCTCGACGCTCGGCATCGACGTCGGGACGCCCAAGGTCAACCTGCCGCAGATGATGAAGCAGAAGGCCGACAGCGTCGGCGCCCTCACCAAGGGCATCGAATTCCTGTTCAAGAAGAACAAGGCCGACTGGATCAAGGGCAAGGGCAAGATCGCCGGGGCCGGCAAGGTGGAAGTCACCGCCGCCGACGGTTCGGTCACCACCCTGACCACCAAGGACATCATCATCGCCACCGGTTCGGAGCCCACCCCCCTGCCGGGCGTGGACTTCGTCGAGGGCAAGGTCATCGATTCCACCGGCGCCCTGTCGCTGCCGGCCATCCCCAAGAAGCTGATCGTCATCGGCGCGGGCGTCATCGGTCTTGAGCTCGGCTCGGTCTGGCGCCGTCTGGGCGCCGAGGTCACCGTGGTCGAGTTCCTCGACAAGGTCGGCGCCGGCATGGACGCCGAGGTCGCCACCGCCTTCCAGCGCGGCCTGACCAAACAGGGAATGACCTTCAAGATGGGCACCAAGGTCACCTCGGCCAAGGTCGCCAAGGACGGCGTCGTCCTGACCCTCGAACCGGCCGCCGGCGGCGAGGTCGAGACCCTGACCGGCGATGTGGTTCTGGTCGCCATCGGCCGCCGCCCCTATACGGCTGGTCTGGGTCTGGAGACGGTCGGTATCGAGACCGACAAGCGCGGCTTCCTCAACAACGACCACCTGAAGACCGGCGCGGCCGGCGTCTGGGTCATCGGCGACGTGACCCACGGCCCGATGCTGGCGCACAAGGCGGAAGAAGAAGCCGTCGCCGTGATCGAATATATCGCGGGCAAGGCCGGCCACGTCGACTACGACCTGGTCCCCAGCGTCATCTACACCGGCCCGGAAGTGGCCTGGGTCGGCAAGACCGAGGAACAGCTCAAGGCCGCGGGCGTCGAATTCAAGAAGGGCAAATTCCCCTTCACCGCCAACTCGCGCGCCAAGATCAACCACGAGACCGAGGGCTTTGTGAAGGTCCTGGCCGACGCGACCACCGACAAGGTCCTGGGCGTCCACATCTACGGCCCCTCGGCCGGCGAGATGATCGCGGAAGCCTGCATCACCATGGCCTTCGGCGGCGCCTCGGAAGACATCGCCCGCACCTGCCACGCCCACCCGACCCGCTCCGAAGCCGTCAAACAGGCGGCCATGGGCGTCGAGGGCTGGATCATGCAGGCGTAAGGATGTTCGGCTGGGGGCGCTCGCGATCGAACGAGCGTCCCTACCGGATTTACACCACCGATTTCGATGAAGTGATTTCATCGACCACGCTTCTGAACCGGATCACGCCGCGTGACCGTCCAGCACTTGAGGCGGCGACAGGCGTGTTCAGGGCGCCGTCCGAGTTTCGCCAGGCGCTGGAACAGACCATCCGGTCGATGGATGATCTCGCCGGCCTGTCCGACGTCCATTTCACCTTCCTCGTCGATCACTCGGGTTCGATGAAGGGGGCTCACGCCCTGGCCGCTGGGGTGATCGTGGATGTCGCCACCGCCTATTTCGCGACGCGGGGCGTGAAGTATGAGGTGCTCGGCTACACTACCCGAAACTGGCATGGCGGCCGGGCCCGAGCGCGCTGGCGCCGCCGCCTTTGCCTGTCCCGTCCTCCCGGCCGACTCTGCGAACTCAGGCATGTCGTCTACGGCGACGATAAGGCCGATCCGGTCTGGCGGGACAGCCTCGGGCTGTTGTTCGTTTCCGACGTGCTGCGAGAGGGTATCGACGGGGAAGCTCTGCGCTGGGCCGAGGCGCGGTCAGCCGATACTGATCGACCGAACAGAATTCTGGTTCAGATCGGGGACTGCTCGCCGTCCGACGCGTCGACAGATCAGGCGAACCCGCGCCAGTTTCTCGAGGACGACTTTCTGGCGACGGCCGTACGTCTGACATCAAGGGCGGATTTGAACTTTGGCGTCCTGACCTTTGTTCCGTGGCTTGTTGACGGATTTCGGCAGTTCCCGCTGCGCAATGAGCCGGTGGGGATGGCAGATGATGTCGCGTCCGCTCTTGCCTCGCTGCTGACGGGGCGGAACCCGCCTGCGATCACCTCCCTGTTCCCTGAAGGATAGTCAGATGGACCTGAAAATCTCCGGCAAACGCGCCCTCATCTGCGGCGGGTCCAGCGGTCTTGGGCTGGCGGTGGCGACGGCTCTGGTGAAGGAGGGCGTCCATGTCGCCCTGCTGTCGCGGGATGCGTCCAAGCTTCAGGCGGCGGCCGATGAGCTGAACGCCATGGGGCCGGGCAAGGCGGTGATCGCCCCCGCCGATCTGGCGGACCACGCCGCCCTGCTGGCCGCTGTCGACGTCGCCGAGGCCGCGCTGGGCGGGCCGATCGAGATCCTGCTCAACAACACCGGCGGGCCGCCGCCGTCGGGTGTGGTCGGCCTCGATCCCGAGCTGTGGCGGGCGCAGTTCGAGATGATGGTGCTGTCGGTCTTCCGCCTGACCGACCGCGTCCTGCCGGCCATGCGGGCGGCGGGCTGGGGCCGGATCCTGAACGTCGCCTCGGTGTCGCTGGTCGAGCCGATCGGGACCCTGGGCGTCTCCAACACCCTGCGCGCCTCCATCGCCGCCTGGGCCAAGACCCTGTCGAACGAGGTCGCCGCCGACGGGATCACCGTCAACACCCTGCTGCCGGGCCGCATCGACACGCCGCGCATCGAACGCCTCGACAAGGCGGCCGCCGAGCGCACCGGCAAGACGCCGGAACAGGCGCGCGCCGCCTCGGTGAGTTCCATCCCGGTCGGACGCATCGGGACGACGGAAGAATTCGGGGCCGTCGCCGCCTTCCTCGCCAGCCCTCTCGCCGCCTATGTCACCGGGTCCCTGGTGCGACTGGATGGCGGCTCGGTGCGCGCGATCTGACCTAGAGTCGGGGCTGGCTGCTCGAGGCGCGGCGCACCGCGCCGAAATCCATCCGCTGCCGCCCGAAGTCCAGCGCCACCCGCTGGAAGCGTTGCAGGATGTCGCCGCCCAGAAGCAGGGCCGGACGCTCGATCAGGTCCAGGGTCTCGAAGGCGTGCAGGTCCGCGAACAACAGCGGCGTCGGCCCCAGCCGGCGGCTTCCGAGAGCCACCTGGCTGACGCCGGCCCGTTCGGCCAGGATGGTCTGGCCGGTGACGCCATAGACCGGGACCACGGTCCGCTCCGACGGGCGTAGCATCCCTTGGGCGACCGCACGCAACAGGGCGAGATTGCCGATCGAATGCTGCGCCCCGCTGTCGATGAAACAGTCGGTCTGGACCCCGTCGACCCGGGCGTTGATCAGGATGAGCTGGCCGAACCGGCCGATGCGCGTGCGGCTCCGGCTGCCTTGTGAGATGTGGCTCATGCTGTAGACGGTGCCCGCGAACTCGACGCGGTCGCCGCCGGAAGGGATCACGTTCAACGTCCGTTTGACCAGGTCGAATTCCAGCGCGAACCGCGACAGAACGTCCAGCCCCATCAGGCCATCGGCGCCCAGCAGGTTGCGGGGATAGACGCCGGCATAGACGTCGGTGAAGCGCCGCCCGCCGAAGCTCAGCCGGGTGATCCTCGCGGTCGGGGTCAGTTCGGCCGAGGTCAGGCCATGAACGAGGATCGGCGGGCCGGGCGGCAGGCGCAGGGCCTCGGCGATATCGTGGGCGATGGCGGTGCGGCCCGCGCCCGTGTCCATGACGAAGGCGAAGCCGGACCGGCCGTTGATCTCCGTCCTGACCGCCATCCGCGTGAACAGGTTCGACAGTAGTTGCGTCTCTTCGTCTTCGGAGGGGACGGGGACAGGCGGGACCGAAGGGGGCGGGATGGTTTGGGAAAGGGCCGGGGCGGCGAAGAGGCCAAGGCCGGCGCCCAGCAGTCCGGCTCCGAGCACACGCCGGTCGAGCCCGCGTTCGGGATGCGGCGTGGATGTGAAGGCGTCGCCGTATTCGGCTGAGGACCTCATGACCGCCTCCCAGCGGCGTTAGGGTCCCAGTGTAATCCCGAAATCGCTGTTCTCATAGCTCCGGGTGCGGAGGATCAGGGCCGGAAATCAGGGAACCGGCGTCAGCGGCTCATGGCCTGCGAGGACGGCCTCGAGATTGGCGATCATCAGTTCGGCCATGGCGGTGCGGGCCTCCACGGTGGCGGAGCCGATGTGAGGCGTGAGCACGCAGTGGTCGCTGTCGATGAGGGCCTGGGGAACCTGCGGCTCATGGGCGAAGACGTCCAGTCCCGCGCCGCCCAGCCGGCCTTCGCCGAGGGCCGCGATGAGGGCGTCTTCGTCCACGACTTCACCGCGTGCGATATTGATCAGGACGCCATCGGGACCCAGGGCGGCCAGAACAGGCGCATCGACCAGCCTCTGCGTCGCCGCCCCGCCCGGGACCGCGACGATCAGGACATCGACCGAGGCCGCGAGGGCGACCGGGTCCGCCGCGTGCCGCCATTGGACATCCGGGACCGGACGACGGTTGTGGTAGGCGATCTCTCCGGCGAAGGGCTCCAGCCGCCGCGCGATCTCCCGCCCGATCCGGCCCAGGCCGAGGATGCCGTATCTCAGCCCGGTCGCGCTGCGGCCCAGGGGGAATTTTCCCCCGGCGGCCCAGTGTCCCGCCCGCAGCCAACGCTCGGCGGCCGGCAGGCGGCGCAGGGTCGACAGGGTCAGGGCCACGGCCAGATCGGCGACGTCGGCGCTGAGCACGTCGGGGGTGTTGGTCACGATCACGCCGCGCGACCGGGCATGGGCGACATCGACCCTGTCATAGCCGACGCCGTGGACGGCGATGATCGTCAGCTCGGGCAGGGCGTCGATCAGGCTGTTTGGAACCGCCGTTCCGCCCGAGGCGACGACGGCGCTGATCGGAACGTCAGTCGGCGGCGAGCCGTCGGCTTCGGCTTTATGAAGGGTCCAGGACCCGGTCTTCAGCTGCTCGTCGGCGAGTTCGGGCAGGCCGGGCAGAACGAGAATGTGGGGGAGGGATGCGTCGGACATCCGCCCCTTCTAGGCCCGGGGGTGGGCCGCGGCATAGGCGCCGAGCAGCCGGGCGGCGTCGACGGCGGTGTATTTCTGGGTCGTCGACAGGCTGGCGTGGCCCAGCAGCTCCTGGATCGACCTCAAATCGGCCCCGGCGCCCAGCAGGTGGGTGGCGAAGGAGTGGCGCAGGGCGTGGGGCGTGGCGCTGGCGGGCAGGCCCAGCCGGCCCCGCAGCGTCTGCACCGTCGCCTGGACGTGGCGGGGGCTCAGGGGGCCGCCCCGTCTGGCCCGGAACAGGGCGTCACGCGGCTCCAGCGGGAAGGGCTGAAGCGCCAGATAGGCGTCCACCGCCTCCCTGACGGCGGGCAGGACGGGAACGATACGGGTCTTCGACCCCTTGCCGACGATGCGGATCGTCTCGGGCAGGGGGGCGTCGGCCCGGATCAGGCTCAGGCCCTCGGAGATCCGCAGGCCGCAGCCATAAAGCAGGGTCAGGACGGCCCGGTCGCGCGCGGCCTCCCACGGCTCGGCGTCAGGATCGGCCTCGGGCTCCTGCATCAGGCCGCGCGCCTGATCGGCGGTGACGGGGCGGGGCAGGGAGGGTTTGATCTTCGGTCCCCGGACGAGGGCCAACTGGGACGCGGGCGTGTCGCAGCGGCGGTCGAGGAAGTCGTGAAAGCCCCGGATGGCCGCCAGCGTCTGGCCCAGCGACCGCGCGTTCAGCGGATGCTCCCCGCTGCGGCGCTCGGCCAGATGGGCGCGGACCTCGGCGGCGGTGACCGTGCCCAGATCGGCCAACGACTGCGGCTCGCCGCGATAGCGTTCGAGGAAGCCGAGGTAGTGCCGCCCGATATGGCCATAGGCCTCCAGCGTGCGGGGCGACAGCCGTCGCTCATGCGCCAGATGCTCGAGCCAGGCGAGCAGGACCTCGCCGGAGGTTTTCAATTGAGGATCGGCCAGCGCTCGGCCGTGCGTTCGACGACCCGGGCGATGAAGGCCACCAGTTCGCAGCCCATCTGGGGCGTGAAGCCCTCTTCCTCGGGCGAGCCGAAGGCGCAGATGGCGTGGCGGGCGCCGCCGAGGTCGCCGGCGGGATCACCGCCGAAGACCGGGGCCATGCGGATCAGGGCGACGGACTTCACCTGTTCATCGGTCGCGCCGAACAGGTCGAGGCCTTCGAAATTCGGACCGAGCCAGGTCAGGCCGTGGTCGCCGAGCAGGGAATCGACGCCGCCGACCTCCAGCGCGCGCCAGCCGAACGGCACGCCGCCGGGCTTCTCCAGGGCGATAGCGGCGCCGGCGAGGCCGAAGCGCCCTTGAGCGGCCGCATCCAGGCGGCGGGCGAGGTCGGAGTGGTTGCGGGCCTCCAGCAGGTCCAGGGCCGCGACATGGGTCTGGGTCTGGGCGGCGAAATTGGCGCGGGCGACCGTCTCGATCTGCTTGCGAGCGTCCGATTCGCGGTTGGCGACGGCTTCCAGCTTCGTCAGGGCGGCGGGGCCGAAGTCCACGACGTTGCGGCCATGCGGCTTCAGCCCGATTTCTTCCAAAAGGGACCGGTCATCGAGCAGGATCTGCGGATTGGCCTGCAGCCAGGCGCGCACCTCCGGCCAATGGGGCTCGGAACTGGCTTCCAGCTCGGCGAAAAGGTCTCGGGTGCCGCTCAACGTCGTCTCCTCCCGGAAACGCCGGGCCGGATGCTACAGGATCGACTGACCGGTCTTGCCCCAGTCCGCCAGGAATTGATCAAGCCCCTTGTCGGTTAAGGGGTGCTTGACGAGGGCCTTGAAAACGTCAGCCGGAAGGGTCGCTGCGTCCGATCCCGCCACAGCCGCGGCCGATACGTGACCCGGGTTGCGCAGGGACGCGGCCAGAATCTGGGTCTCGAAACCATGCAGATCATAGAGGACGCGGATTTCCTCCAGCAGGCCGATGCCGTCGGCGCCGTGGTCTTCCAGACGGCCGACGAAGGGCGAGATGAAGGTTGCGCCGGCCTTGGCGGCCAGCATGGCCTGGGCGGCGGAGAAGCACAGGGTGACGTTGGTCTTGATGCCCTTGTCGGTGAAGTTACGCGCGGCGCGCAGCCCGTCCCAGGTCAGAGGCAGCTTGACCACGACGTTCGGGGCGATGGCAGCGAGCTTGTCGCCTTCCTTGACCATGGTCTCGAAATCGGTCGCGACGGCCTCGGCCGAGATCGGCCCCTCGACCAGGGCGCAGATTTCAGCGATGACCTCGGCGATGTTTCTCCCCGACTTGGCGATCAGCGTAGGATTGGTGGTCACGCCGTCCACCATCCCGGTGGGCAGCATGTCCTTGATGACGGCGACGTCGGCGGTGTCGAGGAAGAGTTTCATGGCGGGGTTTCTAGCCGAGGCGGGCCGGTCTTGAAAGTCGCATCCGTCCTCATTCCGCTGCCGGTGCCGGAAGCCTTCGACTATGAGGTCGCGGCCGATATGGCGGTGGAGCGCGGCGATCAGGTCGCCGTGCCGCTGGGGCCCCGGCTGATGCGCGGCATCGTGTCCGAGGTGCGCGAGACCACCGGCTCGAACCGGCGATTGAAGGCCGTGGAGATGGTGCTGGACGACCCGCGCCTGCCGTCAGGGACGGTGGATTTCGTCGAATGGGCCGCCCGCTGGACCCTGAACGCACCGGGCGAGATGGCCTCGACCGCCCTGAAGGGTCTGCGCGCGCCGCGGCCGAAGCCCGAGCGTCGGGTGCGCCGGGTCGAGGGACGGGAGCCTGCGCGACCCACAACCTCACGGACGGCGGTGCTGGCGGCGTTGGGAAGCCGGTCGATGCCGGGTCCGGATCTGGCGCGGGCGGCGGCGGTGTCTTCGGGTGTGGTCAAGGGGCTGGTCGACGAGGGCGTGCTGGAGATCATCGAGATCGAGGCGGTCGCCGCCTTCGATGCGCCCGACCCCGACCATGCGCCCTCGACCCTGAATGCGGATCAGGCCGCTTCGGCGACGGCGATCGCGGAGGCGGTGGAGGCCGGCGGTTTCGCCCCCTTCCTGCTGGACGGTGTCACCGGCTCGGGCAAGACCGAGGCCTATCTGGAAGCCGTGGCGCGAACGCTGAAGGCCGATCCGACGGCCCAGATCCTGATCCTGTTGCCCGAGATCGCGCTTACACAGGCCCTGATCGCCCGGCTGGCGGACCGCTTCGGCGCCGACCCGGCCGAATGGCATTCGGGGATCGCCCCGCCCCGCCGACGTCAGGTCTGGGAGGCGGTGGTCGCGGGTCGCTGCAACATCGTGGTCGGGGCGCGCTCTGCCCTGTTCCTGCCTTTCGTGAACCTGAAGCTGATCGTTGTCGACGAGGAGCACGACAGCTCGTTCAAACAGGAGGAAGGCCTCGTCTATCACGGCCGCGACCTCGCCGTGGCGCGGGCGCGGATCGAGGGGGCGGCGGTGGTGCTGGCCTCGGCGACCCCGTCGCTGGAGACCCTCTTCAACGCAGGTCAGGGCCGCTATCGCTGGCTGAAGCTCGGCGCGCGGCACGGGACGGCGGTCCTGCCCGACATCCGCCTGCTGGACCTGCGCCAGAACCCGCCCGATCCCCAGACCTGGCTGTCGCAGCCGCTCCGGGAGGCCATCGGCGAGACCCTGCTGAAGGGCGAACAGACCCTGCTGTTCCTGAACCGCCGCGGCTATGCGCCCGTGGTCCTGTGCCGGGCCTGCGGGCACCGGCTGACGGCGCCGGACACCGACAGCTGGCTGGTCGAGCACCGCTACACCGGCCGTCTCGTCTGCCACCTGACCGGCTTCTCCATGGCCCGGCCCAAGGTCTGCCCGTCCTGCGGGGCGTCGGACTCGCTGGTCGCCGTGGGGCCGGGCGTCGAACGGGTCGAGGAGGAGGTGAAGGCCCTCTTCCCCGAGGCGCGGACATCGGTGTTCAGCTCCGACACCGTGCCGGACGCGAAGGCGGCGCGGGCCCTGATCCAGTCGATGATCAACGGCGAGATCGACATCCTCGTGGCCACCCAGGCGGCGGCCAAGGGGCACAACTTCCCCAAGCTGACGCTGGTGGGGGTCGTGGATGCCGATCTGGGCCTGCGCGGCGGCGACCTGAGGGCGGCCGAACGGACCTTCCAGCTCCTGACCCAGGCCACGGGTCGGGCCGGGCGGGCGGAAATCCCGGGCCGGGCCCTGCTGCAGACCTGGACGCCCGAGCATCCGGTGCTGAAGGCGCTGGCGGCGGGCGATCGCGACGGCTTCGTCGAGGCCGAGATGGACGAGCGGGAGGCGGCGTCTCTGCCGCCCTTCGGACGGCTGGCGGCCCTGATCCTGTCGGGCGAGAACGCCGTGGCGGTGGAAAAGACGGCCGAGGCCCTGGCCCAGTCCATTCCCAACGCCGAGCGGCTGGAGGTCTACGGTCCCGCCGACGCCCCTCTCGCCCTGATCCGCGGGCGGCGACGTAAGCGGCTGCTGGTCCGGGCCGACCGCGACGTCGATCTGCAGGGCTTCCTGCGCGCCTGGCTGGCCCGGGTGAAGGTTCCGGCCTCCGTCCGGCTGACCATCGACGTGGATCCCTACAGCTTCCTCTAGGGCTGCCAAAGCCGTCCTTGTCATTGAAACGACAGGGTCGGATGTCTATCTGGACCCGCTTCCGGCCCCGCGCCGCTTCTCTGGATTTCGTCGCCCATGTCGCAAGTCATTCCCGCCGAATGGGCCCCGCACCGGGCCATGTGGGTCGGCTGGCCGAGCCATGAGGACCTGTGGGGCGAGGACTTCGAACAGGCGCAGTCCGAGGTCGAGGGGCTTGTCCGCGCCCTGGCCGGTCCGGGCCGCGAACAGGTCCGACTCATGATCGGCAACGAAGAGGCTCTGGCCGACGCGCAGGCGCGCTTCGCGGGCGTCGAGGGCGTGACCATCGTCCCCGGCCTGTTCGGCGACATCTGGCTGCGCGACACCGGCCCGATCTTCGGTCCCGGTTCGAAGACCGCCGCCGCCTTCGAATTCAACGGCTGGGGCGAGAAATACGTCTATGAGCACGACACCGAGGTCGCGGCGCAGATCGGCGACTATTCGGGCACGCCCCTGACGCGGCACAGCGCCATTCTGGAAGGCGGTTCGCTGGACCACGACGGTCTGGGGACCATCCTGACCACGCGCCAGTGCCTGCTCAATCCCAACCGCAACGCCGGCTGGACCGAGAACGTCGCTGGCATCGCACTCGAAGAAGCGCTCGGTGCGCGCAAGATCATCTGGCTGGGCGACGGCCTGCTCAACGACCACACCGACGGTCACGTCGACAACCTGGCCCGCTTCGTCGCGCCGGGCGTGGTCGCCTGCCCCATCGCCTTCGGCCTGAACGATCCGAACGCCGAGGCCTATGACGCCTGCGCCGCCGCGATCACCGCCTCGACCGATGCCGAAGGCACGCCGCTGAAGGTTCTGCGCATCCCGTCGCCGGGCATGGTGGTCGACGCTGACGAACGCCCGATCCCGGCCAGCCACATGAATTTCCTCATCGCCAACGGCGCCGTGGTCGTGCCGACCTACGGCAACGCCATGGCCGCGCGTCTGGCCTGTGAGGCGCTGTCGACGGTGTTCCCCGACCACGAGATCATCCCCCTGCCGTCCAAGGCCATCCTGACCGGCGGCGGATCCTTCCACTGCATCTCCCAGCAGGAGCCCGCCTGATGACCCGCACGATTTCCGTCGCCGGCCTGCAGACGTCCTACGGCGAGGACATGACCGCGAACATCGCCAAGACCGTTGATCTGGTGAAGCAGGCGGCGTCGAAGGGCGCGCAGGTGATCCTGCCGTCGGAACTGTTCCAGGGGCCGTATTTCTGCGTCTCGCAGGAGGAGCACTGGTTCGGCACCGCCTACCCGTGGCGTGAGCATCCGGCGGTGATCGCCATGGCCGAGGTCGCCAAGGATCTGGGCGTCGCCATCCCCGTCTCGATCTTCGAGAAGGAGGGACCGCACTACTACAACTCCATCGTCATGCTGGACGCCGACGGTTCGCCTCTGGGCGTCTATCGCAAGAGCCACATTCCGGATGGCCCGGGATATCAGGAAAAATACTATTTCCGCCCGGGAGATACGGGCTTCAAGGTCTGGAGTACCCGCTTCGGCAAGGTCGGGGTCGGCATCTGCTGGGACCAGTGGTTCCCCGAGGCCGCGCGGGCCATGGCCCTGATGGGCGCCGATGTCCTTATGTATCCGACCGCCATCGGCACCGAGCCGCATGACGCCAGCCTGCATACCGCCCAGCCCTGGCGGCGGGCCATGCAGGGCCATGCGGTCTCGAACGCCATCCCCGTGGTCGGCGCCAACCGGATCGGCCATGAGACGGTGACCCCGGTTGGCCAGACCTTCTACGGCCATTCCTTCATCGCCGATCAGCAGGGCGAACTGGTCGAGAGCTTCGGCGCCGAAGACGAGGGCGCTCTGGTTCACACCTTCGATCTGGCCGAACTGGATCGGTATCGCGCGGCCTGGGGCTTCTTCCGTGATCGGCGGACGGACCTGTATGGATCGCTGACCTCGGCGCGTCCGACGAACTAGGACCACGAACTGGAAGGCGGGCCTCTTCCCTTCCCGGGGGGGAACCGCCATCTAGCGGCGCATGACCTCGACCCTCGACGCCCCCGCCTCCTCCGCCGCCACCAATGGCAAGATCCCCGTCACCGTCCTGACCGGCTATCTCGGGGCGGGCAAGACGACGCTGCTGAACCGGATCCTGACCGAGGACCACGGCAAGCGGTACGCTGTCATCGTCAATGAGTTCGGCGAGATCGGCATCGACAACGATCTCGTCGTCGGCGCCGACGAGGACGTGTTCGAGATGAACAACGGCTGCGTCTGCTGCACGGTGCGCGGCGACCTGATCCGCGTCGTCGCCGGCCTGATGAAGCGCCAGCGCCCCGGCAAGCCGGCCTTCGACGCCATCATCGTGGAGACCACAGGTCTGGCCGATCCGGGTCCGGTGGCCCAGACCTTCTTCGTCGACGAGGACGTCAAGGCCAAGACCCAGCTGGACAGCGTCACCGCTCTGGTCGACGCCAAACACGTCATGGCGCGTCTCGACGACTCGAAAGAGGCGCGCGAGCAGGTGGCCTTCGCCGACCGCATCATCCTGAACAAGGTCGATCTGGCCTCGGAAGAAGAACTGGTCGCGGTCGAGCAGCGGCTGCGCAAGCTGAACCCGCTCGCCCCCATCACCCGCGCCGAACGGGCCAATGTGCCGCTGGATCAGGTTCTGGGCCTGCATGGCTTCGATCTGGAGCGGATCCTCGACATCAATCCCGAGTTCGCCAACCCCGCCCATGGCGAGGCCGGCCACGTCCACGACGAACACTGCGGCCATGACCACCATCACCACGACCACGACGGTCATGACCACGATCATCACGGACACGACCACGATCATGACCACGCTCACGGCGCGCGCGGTCACGCCCATGAGGACGACATCAAGGGCATCTCGGTCTCGGTCGACGGCGCGCTGAACGGTCAGAAATTCACCGCCTGGCTGGACCGGCTGCTGGGCGAGCAGGGCCAGAACATCCTGCGCGCCAAGGGCATCATCAGCGTCGAGGGCGAGGAGCGCCGTCTGGTCTTCCAGGCCGTGCACATGATCCTTGAGGGTGATCTGCAGCGCGAATGGGGACCGACCGAACGCCGCTGGTCCCGCGCCGTCTTCATCGGCCGCGATCTCGACGAGGCCGCGATCCGCGCCGGTTTCGAGGGCTGTGCCGCCTGATCGGCGCTCAGCTCTTGCAGACGTGGTCGATCAGCAGGGTCTGACCGGGGTCGCTGGCCGGGACGGGAACGGGAGCGCTCCCCTCCTGCACAGTCCGCATGAAGGCCGTGGCGTTGTAGAAGTCGGTGGTTCCCGTGCCGATCGCCGGGGTCTCGCAATCGACAAGCGCTTCGGCGACGACCGTGCTGACGCTGGTCCCGTCCGGCGACGGCGGGATGTCGGCCTTCATGGTGAAACGCACCGTCGCGCCGTCGCGCACGATGCTGGTGGGCAGGACGGAGTATTTCGCACCACCGGCCCAACCCAGCTCCAGCCAGGCGGCGTTGTCCCGCTGGAACAGGGCTTGCGCCGAAGCCGCGCCTGCGGCTCCGACGAGCCCGAGAACGAGCGCCGCCGTCACGGCGTGGCGTTTGCGTGTGGTCATGATGGTCCCCCCCGTTTTCCCGAGCGTCGTCAGAGGGAGCCGCGACGTCAAGGTCCGGCGTTGACCCCGGCGTCCGGACCTCTATGTCACAGGCATGAGCCAGTTCGCCTTCGACGCCCAGATCACCGCCGCCCTGTTCGACAAGGACGGCGCCGTCTTTGCCTTGGGCGACGGGTCGGTACGGTTCGAGGACGGGTCGTATAATTCGGTCCACGACGGGGCGATTCTGTGCGCGGCCCTGCACCCCTCGGGCGACGGCATCGTCACCGGCGGCGACGACGGCCGGGTGATCTGGAGCCGCAAGATGGAGGCCGGGGTCCTGGCCACCTCGGCGAGGAACCAGTGGGTCGACGCCATCGACGCCTCGGCCGAGACGAAGCTGATCGCCTTCTCCTCGGGCAAGACCCTGTCGGTGATCGACGCCACCGACATGGGCTTCCGCCGCGACTTCGAGCATGAGCGGACGGTCTCGGGCGTGGCCTTCGATCCGAAGGGCCGCCGCATCGCGACGTCGACCTACGGCGGCGCGGCCCTGTGGTACGCCCGGATCGCGCAGCAGAAGCCGACGCTGCTGAAATGGGCCGGGTCGCACACCGGCATCGCCTTCTCGCCCGACGGAAACTTCCTGATCTCGACCATGCAGGACGCCCAGCTGCATGGCTGGCGGCTGAAGGATTCCAGGGATATGCGAATGGGCGGCTATCCGTCCAAGGTGCGCAGCGTCGCCTTCCTGTCCGACGGCCGGCTGATGGCCACCTCGGGGGCGCAGGGCGCGGTGCTCTGGCCCTTCGTCGGCGCTAACGGCCCGATGGGCAAGGAGGCGACCGAGATCGGCTATGACGAGGGCAGTCTGGTGACCCTGGTCGCCGGCCAGCCGAAGCATGGCGTCATGGCGGCCGGTCTCAGCGACGGCCGCGTCTGGTGGGCCGATCCGGCCGGGCAGGGGCTGCGGTTCCTCAAGGCCGAACGCGGCGCCGCCATCTGCGCCCTGGCCATGAGCCCGAACGGCCAGCGCGTCGCCTGGGCCGATGAAGACGGCGCCGCCGGGGTCGCCGAGGCCTGACCGCTCGACACCGAACCGGATTCGGCCGCATCGTCCGTTCATGAGCCCCAGGACCGGCGACCGTCCGCGCAAGACCCGGACACAGGCGAACAGGCCGGCCGAGACCCCGGTCGGCGCCTACGGCTGTCTTGTCGTCGGCATCATCGTGGCGGTGCTGCTCGTCGGGTTGGCGGTGATCTTCCTGTGGGACGTGAACCAGCACTGAGCCTTGCCAGCACTCTTGCCTTGGGGGCCGGGATGACGAACATGGGGCCATGTTCGGGGTTCCAAAGCTCGGGCGGCGCAGCCGTCCGTTTCTGATCATCTTCCCGGTGCTGTGCTTCCTGCCGATTGGAGGGGTGCTGGTCCATGCCGTCCTGCCGCCGCCGATGACCGTGCTGATGGTGCAGCAACTGGTCGGCGGCAAAGGTCTGGACTACCGCTGGCGGGGTCTGAACGACATCTCGCCCAACCTCGTCTATTCGGCCATCGGCGCCGAGGACGCGCGCTTCTGTTCGCACAGTGGCTTCGACTTCAAGGCCATCCAGAAGGCGCTGGACCATAACGATGACGGCGGAAAGATCCGGGGCGGTTCGACCATCAGCCAGCAGACCGCCAAGAACGTCTTCCTCTGGCCGTCGCGTGACTGGGTCAGGAAAGGTCTGGAGGCGGGCTACACCGTCCTGATCGAAGGCGTCTGGGGCAAGCGCCGGATCATGGAGACCTATCTGAACGTCGCCGAATGGGCGCCGGGCGTCTATGGCGCCGAGGCTGCCTCGCAGCACTGGTTCGGCAAGTCGGCGCGCGATCTGACGCCGCAGCAGGCGGCCCGGCTGGCGGCCATCCTGCCAAGCCCGCGCCGCTATGACGCGGCCAAGCCAGGGCCCTATGTCCGACGCCGTGCGGCGCGCATTCAGGCGGCAGCCCGGGCCGTGCGGGTTCAGGGGCTGGGGACCTGCGTCTACCCGCGCTAGTCGGGCGCCCTTGACGGAACCGGCGACGAAGCCTTCCTTGCTCGCCTTGCTGGAGAGGGTTTCATGAAAACATATCTGTTGGCCGCCGTCGCCGCCGCCGCTCTGGGTCTCGCTGCCTGCGCCACCACCGCCGATCCGGCCGTCGAAGTTGCCGCTGACGACGCCGTCGCCGGGGGCGCTGCCGTCGACGCCGCCGGCTCCGCCGCGCCCGCTGTCGACGAACAGCCCGTGACCGCCGAGGGCGCGACCGCCTTCATCGCCGAGGCCGAGACGAAGCTGGCGACGATCAGCGAATACCAGCAGCGTGTCGCCTGGACCCGGGCCACCAACATCACCTTCGACACCATGTGGCTGGAGGCCAAGGTCAATGCCGAGGTAACCGAGCTGCAGGTCCAGCTGGCCAATGAGGCCGCCCGCTTCAACGATGTTCAGGTCCCCGCCGATGTGCGGCGCAAGCTGAACCTGCTGCGGCTCGGCATCGTCCTGCCGGCGCCCAACCGCCCGGGCGCGGCCGCTGAGCTGGCCCAGATCACGACCCGTCTGGATTCGACTTATTCGACCGGCAAGTTCGCGTTCAAGGGCAAGGAAATCACCCTCGATGACGCCAATGTCCTGATCGCCGAGAGCCGCGATCCGGCCGAGACCAAAGCCCTGTACGAAGGCTGGCGCACCATCTCGCCGGTGATGAAGCCCGACTACGCCCGCATGGTCGAGATCGCCAATGAGGGCTCGCGCGAGCTGGGCTTCGCCGACACCGGGGCGATGTGGCGCGCCGGCTATGACATGGCGCCCGACGATTTCGCGAAAGAGACCGACCGGCTGTGGGCGCAGGTGAAGCCCTTCTATGTGAACCTGCACTGCTATGTCCGGGCGCGGCTGAACGCCAAATACGGCGATGCGGTCCAGCCGAAGACCGGCCCGATCCGCGCCGACCTGCTGGGAAACATGTGGTCGCAGCAGTGGGGGAATATCTATGACGTCGTCGCCCCGGCGACCGGCGGCCAGAGCAGCTACGACCTGACCAAGCTGTTGACCGACGCGAACTATGACGCGACGAAAATGGTCCAGACGGGCGAGGGTTTCTACAAGTCGCTGGGCCTCGCGGCCCTGCCCCAGACCTTCTGGGAACGGTCCCAGATCGTGCGCCCGCGCGACCGCGAGGTCGTCTGCCATGCCTCGGCCTGGGACGTCGACAACCTCGAGGACGTGCGCATCAAGATGTGCACCCAGGTCAATGCCGACGACTTCTACACCGTGCACCACGAGCTGGGGCACAACTACTATCAGCGCGCCTACAAGGATCAGCCCATGCTGTTCCGCAACGGGGCTAACGACGGCTTCCACGAGGCGATCGGCGACTTCATCGGTCTGTCGGCCCTGACGCCCACCTATCTGAACCAGATCGGCCTGCTGAAGACGACGCCGGGCGAGGACGAGGACATCCCCTTCCTGCTCAAGATGGCGCTGGACAAGATCGCCTTCCTGCCGTTCGGTCTGATGGTCGACCGCTGGCGCTGGGGCGTGTTCTCGGGCGAAACGACGCCGGACCAGTATAACGCCGCCTGGAACGCGGACATGCTGAAATATCAGGGTCTTGTCGCGCCTGGACCGCGTCCCGCCGACGCCTTCGACCCCGGGGCGAAATACCATGTGCCGGCCGCCGTGCCCTATACCCGCTACTTCCTGGCCGCGATCTACCAGTTCCAGTTCCAGCGCGCGGCCTGCAAGATGGAGGGCTGGACCGGCCCGCTGCACCGCTGCTCGACCTATGGCAATGAAGAGGTCGGTCGCCGCTTCAACGCCATGCTGGAAATGGGTCAGTCGAAGCCCTGGCCCGAAGCGATGCAGGCCTTCACCGGCGAGACCGGCAACGACGCCACGGCCATCATCGACTACTTCGCCCCGCTGAACGCTTGGCTGACCGAGCAGAACCGCGGCAAGGACTGCGGCTGGTCGGAAACCTGAGGGCCCGGTTTCGGCTTCATGCCTGTAACCTAAGTCACGCCGCCGGAACGCGATTCCGGCGGCGTTAACCGTCCGCGGTACGGCTTCCCTTAACCGCCTTTACGGTATGGCTTCGCGATTGCGGGCCCGTGCGCCCGTTTGGGGATGTGCGAAAAGGCCATGGGCGTCGGGAACTGGATCAAGCGGCAGGGGCAGGCTGCGCGGGCGTTCGCCCGACGCTTCGGCGCCGCCACGCGCGGCAATGTGGCGATGATCTTCGCCATCAGCTTGCCGGTCCTGGTGATGATCACCATGGGCGGGGTCGACATCAACCGCGCCGCCACCGTGCGGGCGAACCTGCAGGACGCCCTGGACGCCGCGACCCTGGCGGCCGCCCGGTCCAGCGCGACCACCGAGGCCGACCTGACCGCCATTGGAACCAAGGCCCTGAAGGCCAATCTGCAGAACTATCCCGACATCAACCTGGCCAGCGCCACCTTCACCCTGAGCGCCGACCAGATCGTCATCGCCAACGCCACGGTCAATGTGAAGACCCTGGTCGCCAACATCATCCTGCCGCCCTATGGCAAGCTGCTGGACGACACCCTGCCGGTCGGGGCTCATTCCGAGGTCAACCGGTCGTCCAAGAACATCGAGGTCGGGCTGGTGCTCGACATCACCGGCTCCATGGCCGGTCAGCGCATCGCGGACCTGAAGACCGCCGCCGCCCAGCTGGTCGATATCGTCGTCCAGGACCAGCAGACGCCCTATTACACCCGCATGGCCATCGTGCCCTACTCGATCGGGGTCAATGTCGGGACCTACGCCAATGGCGCGCGGGGCACGCCGGCGACCAATGTGTCGATCACCGGCGCGGCCTGGAGCACGGGCACGGCCAAGACGATCACCGGCTTCAGCAACGCCAGTCCCGGGGTGATTACTTCCAGCTCCCACGGCTTCAGCACGGGCGACTCTGTCTGGGTCACGGGTCTGGCCAGCGGTTCGGGCAGCAGCGGGACCAAGTTCACCACCCTGAACGATCAGGCCTATGTGGTGACCAAGATCAACAACAACACCTTCTCGCTGAAAACCGTCAGCGGCTCGGCGGTCAACACCTCCTCGAACTGGCGCACCTGGTCGTCGGGCGGGACGGTGACCAAATGTCTCGTCGCCGACTGTTCGATCGTGGTCACGGCCAACGGGCACGGCCTGCAGGCGACGACGACGGACACCGGCGACACCCGTCCGACCACCGTCTACATCACCGGCGTCAGTGGCCTGACCTCGGGAACGACTTCGCTGGTCAATGACAAGCCCTTTGAAATCGCCAATGTCACGACCAACACCTTCTCGATCGGGGTGAACGGTTCGGGCTATTCGGCCTATTCCTCGGGCGGCAAGGCCTGGTGCGGCATGGACGGCTGTCAGTACCGGGTGTTCCGCAACGACAACGGCGGCGCCCTGACGGCCTTCCAGACCAGCACCTGCGTGTCCGAGCGGACGGGGGCCCAGCGCTATACCGACGCCTCGCCGTCCAGCGCCAAGGTCGGCCGCAACTACGCCTCGTCGAACAACCCCTGCCCCTCGGCGACCATCCAGCCGCTGACCGACAACAGGACCACGCTGAAGAACCTGATCACCGGCCTGACCGTGACCGGCTCGACCGCGGGCCAGATCGGTCTGGCCTGGGGCTGGTATACGGTGTCGCCGAACTTCAACGCCCTGTGGTCTTCGAATCCGGCGGGTCCCAATGTGCCCCGCGACACCCTGAAGGCCGTCATCCTGATGACCGACGGGGATTTCAACTCCCCCTATTGCACCGGGGTTCTGGCCGGTGATGCGGGCTCTGGCTCGGGCAGTGCGTCCGATCACATCAACTGCAACGCCACCAACGGCGACCCCTTCACCCAGGCCGCGGCCCTGTGCACCGCGATCAAGGCCCAGGACATCATCGTCTATACGGTCGGGTTCAGCGTGACCAAGGGCAGCGACGCCGCTGACATTCTGGCGGACTGCGCCACCGGCCCGGATTATGCCTTCCTGCCGGCCTCGGGCGCCGACCTCAGCGCCTCCTTCGCCGCCATCGGTCGCGACATCACAAGACTTAGAATCTCGAAGTAGCGGCGAAGAGCCGCTTCTTCGAGGGCGCTTCGCGCAGCGCTACCGCTCGGCTCGCGGAGCCTCGCTGCTTGAGCGCCGGGATTCCTTTGGTCCAAAAAGAAACGGCGCGTCCCGAGGGGCGCGCCGTTTTGCTTTCGGAATGGCTCGAGGATCAGATCAACCGGATCTCTTTCAGTCGCTCCATCAGGAAGTCCTCGGCCATGATGGACTTGCCGACATAGCGGTCGGGGTTCTCGGGCGTGATGGTCGAGGGCAGGGTCTCGATCACGAAGTCCGGGTTGAAGTGCAGGAAAAAGGGCGTCGAATAGCGGGCGAAGCCGCGACGCTCGGGCGCCGGATTGACCACCCGGTGGGTCGTCGAGGGCAGGACGTGGTTGGTCAGCCGCTGCAGCATGTCGCCGATGTTGACCACCAGGGCGCCGGGAGGCGGGGCGATGTCCAGCCATTCGCCTTCCGCGTCCTTGAGCTGCAGGCCGGCCTCTTCGGCGCCGAGCAGCAGGGTGATGACGTTGATGTCCTCATGGGCGCCGGCGCGCACGCCGGGCGCGTCCAGCGGCACGGGCGGATAGTGCAGCATGCGCAGCACGCTGTTGCCCATCTCGACCTTGTCCTCGAAGAAGTCGTCGCCGAGGTCGAGGTAGTGGGCGATGGCCTTGAGGATCTTGCGGCCGAGCGTGTCGAGCGCCTCGAACATGCCGTACAGGTGGTCGCGGAAGCCCTCGACCTCGGTCGGCCACAGGTTGGCGCGCATATATTTGCCGTAGGCGTGGCCGGCGGGCAGTTCGCGGCCGGTGTGCCAGAATTCCTTGAGATCGACGGTCTTGGCGTCCTTGGCCGCCTCGGTCCCGAACGGGGTCAGGCCGCGCGCGCCGCCGGTGCCGGGCATATGGTAGGCGCGCTTGACGTCCTCGGGCAGGGCGAAGAAGGCCTTGGCGTCGGCGATGGCCGCCTGGATCACGTCCTCGTCGAGGCCATGGTCGGCGATGACGGCGAAGCCATAGCGCTTGAACGAGGCGCCCAAATCGTCGCTGAAGCCCTGGAAGTCGGTGTCATAGCGCGACATCGACACGGGCTGGATGGCTCCGGCAGTCGAGGTGGCGGCGGTTTCTGCGGTCAGGGTAGAGCTCACGGGCGGGCCTTCAGATCGGAATACGGAGGGTTCCTTACGCCCTAACGCCGGAAATTGGCAGATCGGCGCCGCTCGGCCCGTTCGTTCATCTGCGTGTCACGTTGGAACCTTCACAGTAAGGCCACGTTTCGGGTCCCAAGAGTTGGGCAAGGACAAGAAGAAGGATTTCCACCATGCGCACCAATTTCATCGTCGCCGGCGTCGGCGTTCTGGCCATGCTGGGCGCTACGGCCTGCACCACCACCGATCCGTACAGCTCGACGCCCCAGCGTAACAACACCGGAACCGGCATCCTCGCCGGCGCCCTGGGTGGCGCGGTGCTCGGCTATCTGACCAACACCTCGAACGGCGAACAGGGCCGCAAGAACGCCCTGATCGGCGCCGGCATCGGCGCCCTGGGCGGCGCGGCGGTCGGCAGCTACATGGACCGCCAGCAGCGCGATCTTGAAGGCCAGCTGTCCGGCTCGGGCGTCGGCGTGGCGCGTCAGGGCGACAACCTGGTCCTGCGCATGCCGTCGGACGTGACCTTCGCGACCAACCAGTCGAACATCAACCCGCGCTTCGACGCCACCCTGGCCGATGTCGCGGCGGTGCTGCAGCGCTATGACCAGTCGCTGGTCGACATCGTGGGTCACACCGATTCCTCGGGCGGGGACGCCATCAACCAGCCGCTCAGCGAGCGCCGCGCCATCTCGGTCGCCGACGCCCTGATCCGCAACGGCGTGCAGCGCGAACGCCTCTATGTCGCCGGCAACAGCTCGCGCACGCCCGTGGCCTCGAACGACACGCCGGAGGGCCGGGCCCAGAACCGTCGCGTCGAAATCCTGATCCGTCCGTTCCGCGGCTGATTTTGCACCTCGGACGATGCGGCAGAGAGGGCGGCGCTTCGGCGTCGCCCTTTTTGATTCCTCACACCGTTCCGTGACTTGAACGATTCAGACGACCATGGTCATTAACCGTGTCGATCGACTCGGGGGAGCGCGATGCCGTCTGATCTGGAAGAAATGGCGCACGGACTGCGGCTGGTCGCCGTCGCCGTCGTTTCCGCCGTGATCACCGCGACGGCCGTGATCGGCGCCGGCCATGTCTGGATCGCCCGCTACGCCTCCGCGACCCCGGCGGCCACCGCCTCCGAAGCGCCCGTTCTGGTCCGAACGGTCGGCTGAACTCCGATCCGCTTGCGGGAATCAGGGTCAGGGGGCCAGATGCCCGCGTGAGTATCCAGCCCGTCCCCTCCGTCAAAGGTTGCGCCCTGATCGGCGCCGGCGCCGCGGTTTTGCCGGGCTTCAATATCGGCGCGGGCGCTCCGGCCCGGGTGGCGGCGAGATCATGAACGAACGCATCCCCCTTTCCGCCC
This sequence comes from Brevundimonas sp. GW821-FHT02A10, assembly GCF_059422025.1. Classification (NCBI taxonomy): domain Bacteria; kingdom Pseudomonadati; phylum Pseudomonadota; class Alphaproteobacteria; order Caulobacterales; family Caulobacteraceae; genus Brevundimonas; species Brevundimonas sp. GW821-FHT02A10. Next base: position 947,149 of record NZ_JBWKWC010000001.1, on the reverse strand, counting down.
CCGACATGGGCGAGGCCGAGCGCCGGCTGTTGCTTGAGACCTATGACGCGGGCTGGGTGTCCTCGGTCGGACCGGTGGTCGAGCGGTTCGAGCGTGAGTTCGCCGCCTCCGTCGGCCTGGCCCACGCGACCGCAGTGGCCTCGGGTACGGCTGCCCTGCATCTGGCCCTGGCCATGCTGGGGCTAAAGTCCGGGGATGCGGTGATCGCGCCCAGCCTGACCTTCGTCGGCGGGGTCGCCCCTATCCTGCATGCGGGGGCGACGCCGGTCTTCGTCGATGTCGAGGCCGACAGCTGGAATCTGGATCCGCGCCTGCTGGAGGCGGCCTTCCAGCGGGCCGAGGCGGAAGGCCTGACGGTGCGCGCCGTCGTGCCCGCCGACCTCTATGGCCAGTGCTGCGACATCGACGCCATCCGCGCCGTCGCCGACGCCCGGGGCGTGCCGGTCATTCTGGATTCGGCCGAGGCCGTGGGCGCGACCCTGAACGGCAGGCCGGCCGGGCGGGGGGCGCTGGCCGCCGCCTATTCCTTCAACGGCAACAAGATCATCACCACGGGCGGCGGCGGCATGCTGGCCTCCGACGACGCGGCCCTGATCACCCGGGCCCGCTATCTGGCCACGGCGGCGCGGCAGTCCGCCGTCCACTACGAACACACAGAGGTCGGCTTCAACTATCGCCTGTCCAGCCTGTCGGCGGCGGTGGGGGTGGCGCAGCTGGGCTCGCTGGAGGCGCGGGTGGCGCGGCGCCGGGCCATCTTCGATCGCTATGTCGCCGCCCTCGGCGACCTGCCGGGTCTGTCGTTCGCGCCCGAGGCCCCGGGGCGGCGGCACAGCCGCTGGCTGACCGTGATTCAGCTGGATCCGGACGTCGCGAAGGCGCGACCGCTCGTGCTGATGAAGGCGCTGGAGGCCGTGAACATCGAAAGCCGTCCGGCCTGGAAGCCCATGCATCTGCAGCCGGTCTTCGCCGATGCGCCGATGATCGGCGGGGCGGCCGCCGAGCGGATCTATGATCGAGGGCTGTGCCTGCCTTCGGGCAGCAGCCTCACGGATGCGCAGATCGATCGCGTCTGCGACGTGGTCCGCGCCAGCCTCTCCTGAACCGAGCGGCCTGAACGCCCGGCCTGAGCACCGGCCCGAACGTAGAAACGCCGGCCTCGCGTGCGCGGGGCCGGCGTTTCAAAGTCTTCGACATCCGAAGACCGTCGGGGCCTGCCTGAGCAGGCCCCTCGGGGCTTAGAAGTTGATGTCGATGGTGGCGCGGCGGTTCAGCGGCTCGCGGACACCGTCGGCGGTGGCGCGGGCCAGCTGGGTTTCGCCCTTGCCGTCCAGCGAGATCACGCCGCCGGCGACGCCTTGAGCGACCAGGGCGTCAGCCGTGGTGCGAGCGCGGCGGTTCGACAGGCCGATGTTGTAGGCGGCCGAACCCGAGGTGTCGGCGTGGCCGACGACCAGGACGCGGGTCGGAGCGCCCGACTTGGCGTAGTTGGCGGCGGCCGTGATCACCGAACGCGCTTCCGTGGTCAGATCCGAGCGATCCCAGTCGAAGTAAACGACGAACTGGCGAGCGGCGGGCTTGGCCGGCGGAGGCGGCGGCGGCGGGGGAGGCGTCACCACCGGCGGGGGCGGCGGCGGGACGTACGGCGGGGGCGGCGGAGGCGGCGGGGCCGGCTCGGCGCCGAAGGCGTAGCGCAGGCCCAGGGTTACGGTGTGGCTGTTGTCGTAGTCGCCTTCGAACGTGCCCTGGTCGTAGGCCGCGACCGAAGCGACCGAGGCGAACTCGGCGTCACCCGTCAGGTAGCGGTAGGTCAGGTCGATGTTGGCGCGGTCCGAGATGGCCCAAGCCAGACCGGCGATCGCCTGGGCGGCGAACTTGGTCGAGCTGTCGTCAGCGACGAAGCCGACGCCGCGGTTGTTGCGCAGGCGGCCGACGACGTCGGTGTTGACGTGGTTCACACCGGCGCCGATGCCGACGAACGGACGAATGCCCCAGCCCGACCAGCCGAAGTCATAGATGACATTGGCCATGAGGGTGGTGGATTCGATGTCGCCTTCCGGCGAGTAGCAGGGGCCGGTCGCGGGCGAGAGGTTGCAGACGCCGTTGTTGCCCGACGCCGCGCGAACGGTGCCGACGTCGCCGGAGCGATAGCCGCCTTCCAGTTCAACGCGCCAGTTCGGGTTGAACCGGTAGCCCAGGCGGGCGAACGCGGCCCAGCCGTCGTTCACTTCGAAGTTGAAGTTGTTGCCGGTCGATTGGGATTCGGCGTTGATGCCGTCTTCCATGTGGTGATAGCCGGCGTCGATCGCGCCGTACCAGCCATCGGGCTCGGCCGAAGCGGCGCCGGCTGCGAACAGCCCTGCCACCGCAACACCGGCGAGAAGTTTCAGCTTCATGTTTCTAGGACCCTCGTTCTCAATGAAATGCCGATAGCCGTACGGTTCCGTGCGGCGCTCGATGGTCAAAACCAAGCCAACCTCTGATGGTTCCTCGTAATCGTTCGGGAATGTGGCCACTGTGGCGCCGTTTCAACACATAGTGCCGGGCGCGCCCTGACAGGACGCTCTTGGCTTACGCGACGGCGCCGGCGTAGATGAGCAGAAAATTCACGGGAGAATGACTATGGCGATCCGGTTCGACGGCAAGGTGGCGATCGTGACGGGGGCCGGCGGCGGTTTGGGGCGCGAGCACGCCCTGGCTCTGGCGGCGCGGGGCGCAAAGGTCGTGGTCAATGATCTGGGCGCGGCGCGCGACGGATCGGGCGGCTCCTCGGCGGCGGCCGAAGCTGTTGTGGCCGAGATTGTCGCCGCGGGCGGTGAAGCCATGGCCAACGGCGCCTCTGTCACCGATCCGGTCGCGGTCCAGGCCATGGTCGATGCGGCCGTCGCCAAATGGGGCTCGGTCGACATCCTGATCAACAACGCGGGCATCCTGCGCGACAAGTCCTTCGCCAAGATGACCCTCGAAGACTTCCGCTTCGTCGTCGACGTCCACCTGATGGGAGCGGTCAACTGCACCAAGGCGGTCTGGGACGGCATGCGCGAGCGGAACTATGGCCGGATCGTGATGACGACCTCGTCCTCGGGCCTCTACGGCAATTTCGGCCAGGCCAACTACGGCGCGGCCAAGATGGCTCTGGTCGGCTTCATGCAGACCCTGTCGATCGAGGGCGCCAAGAACAACATCAAGGTCAACTGCCTGGCCCCGACCGCCCATACCCGCATGACCGAGGACCTGGGCGCCGCCCTGCCGCTGGAGGCCCTGGGGCCGGAGCTGGTGTCGCCAGGCCTGCTGTATCTGGTCTCCGAAGAGGCTCCGACCCGGGTCATCCTCGGCGCCGGGGCCGGCGGTTTCGAGCGCGCCTATGTGACGATCACCCAGGGCGACTTCGCCGTCGGCCCCGACGCCTTGGAACAGGTCGCCGCGAAGTTTGACGCCATCTCGGACCGCACCGGCGAGATCGTGCCGGAGATGGGCGCCGCCCAGGGCATGATCGAACTGACCAAGGCGCAGAAGCATCATTCCTGATCGTTGCGCCTTGCGTTGACGTGACGGCAGGCCGCTAGAGAATTTCATCGCTCGCCGAACCGGCCGCAGAAGTCGGGGGCGACACCAGAGGAACGGCGCCGTCCGCCCCGAGCGGCGGCGCCTCAGGAGAGCATCATGCGTGAAGCCGTCATCGTCTCGACCGCCCGGACCCCTATCGGGCGCGCCTATCGCGGCGCATTCAACGACACCCAGGGCCAGCAACTCGGCGCCCATGCCGTGAAGCACGCCGTGGCCCGCGCCGGCATCGACCCGGCCGAGGTCGAGGACGTGGTCATGGGCGCGGCCCTGCAGCAGGGCTCGACCGGCACCAATGTCGCGCGTCAGATCGCCCTTGCCGCCGGCCTGCCGTCCAGCGTCCCCGGCATGACCATCGACCGCCAGTGCGCGTCGGGCCTGATGGGCATCGCCACGGCCGCCAAACAGGTGATCGTCGACCAGCAGAAGGTCGCCGTCGGCGGCGGTCTGGAGTCGATTTCGCTGGTCCAGAACCAGCACATGAACCTCTACAAGATGAAGGATGAGGCGCTGCTCAAGCTCTCGCCCCACATCTATATGTCGATGCTGGAGACCGCCGAGGTAGTCGCCCGCCGCTACGGCATCAGCCGCGACCGTCAGGACGAATACGCCCTGCAATCGCAGCAGCGCACCGCAGCCGCCCAGGAAGCGGGCCGGTTCGACGCCGAGATCGTGCCGATGACCTCCACCATGCTGGTCATGGACAAGGCGACCGGCCAGACCTCGTCGAAGGAAGTCACCTTGTCGAAGGACGAGGGCAACCGGGCCGATACGACGCTGGAAGGCCTGAAGTCGCTGAAGCCGGTCTTCGGCGGCGGCGAGGAGATCCAGCAGGGCGAGTTCATCACCGCCGGTAACGCGTCCCAACTGTCGGACGGCGCCTCGGCCTCGGTGATCATGGAGGCCGGCGAGGCCGTCCGTCACGGTCTGCAGCCGCTGGGCGCCTATCGCGGCATGGTCGTCGCCGGCTGCGAGCCTGACGAGATGGGCATCGGCCCGATCTACGCCGTGCCCAAACTGCTCAAGCGCCACGGTCTGACCATGGACGACATCGGCATCTGGGAGTTGAACGAGGCCTTCGCGGTTCAGGTGCTCTATTGCGCCGACACCCTGGGCATCCCGATGGACCGGCTGAACGTCTCGGGCGGGGCCATCTCCATCGGCCACCCCTACGGCATGTCCGGCGCCCGGATGACCGGCCACGTCCTGATCGAAGGCAAGCGTCGCGGCGCCAAATACGGCGTCGTCACCATGTGCATCGGCGGCGGTCAGGGCGCCGCGGGTCTGTTCGAGATCTACTGACCCTCCCCGCCGGGTGCGGAGTCGGAAACCCTCTCCCTATGGGAGAGGGTTTTTGCTTTCGAGGTACAGCCTGTGCTCCTCGTCCATCTTGGCCTGCCAGCGGGTGCGTAGCCGCGCCGGACGTTCGGGATAGCGATCGTCGAGGAAGGTCGCTTCGACCACCCGGTCGGTGCGGAAGGTGCGGAAATCCTGCCGCGTTTCGCACCAGGCGATCAGCAGCCGCACCGTCTCGCGATAGCCGATCAGGAAGGGCCAGACAGTGCGTAAGGAGGCCCGGTCCTGCTCGTCGCGATAATCGAGCGTCAGCTTGCGGCCTGAGCGAATCCAGGTGCGGACCTGGCCCATGTCCAGCCGATCCTCTCGAGCGCCCGCCCAGACGGGGCCGGAGGTCACCGAGGGCTCCAGCACCACCGGCCGCAGCCGCTCCGGCACGCTGGCGGCGATCTTGGCGACCAGATCGCGGGCGGCCCGGGCCAGGGCCGGATCGCCGCGCGACGCCACCCATTGTGCGCCCAGCACCGCCGCCTCGATCTCGTCGGAGGTCAGCATCAGGGGCGGCATGTCAAAGCCGGAATCCAGCACATAGCCGATCCCCGCTTCACCCCGGATCGGCACCCGCTGGCCCATCAGGGCGGCGATGTCGCGATAGACGCTGCGTTTGGAGGTCTCGAGCTCGATCGCGATCGTGTCCGCCGTCACCGGCTGGGACGAGCGGCGCAGCATCTGCACGATCTGGAACAGGCGGTCGGCGCGTCTCATTGTTGGGCCCTATCGCTCAGCCCGCGGGGCTTCGCTGCTTGAGGGCGGTGCATAAGGCTCCGCTGCTGACAGCATGCTGGCAGCAGGGTGGCAGTAGTCAAGTTTCACCGCGCTGACGCAGCGCAGGAGGAGGAGAAACTTCGATGCTGACGCTGTTCCACGCTCCGATGTCCCGGTCCTCGCGCCTTGTCTGGCTGATGGAGGAACTGGGGGCCGATCATGAGGTCCGCTACTGCGACATCCGCCGGATGGACGGTTCGGGAGGTCGCGATCCTGCCAACCCGCACCCGGACGGCAAGGTTCCGGCCCTGATCCACGACGGGGCCCTGATCACCGAATGCGCGGCGGTGGCCCTCTATCTGACCGACCTCTTCCCCGAGGCCGGAATGGGCGCACCCGTCGGTCATCGCGACCGGGGCGAGTTCCTGACCTGGCTGGCCTGGGGCGCAGGCGAGCTGGAGCCGGTGCTCGGCCCGAGGCTCGGGGGCCATGTGCCGACCGATCCCCATTCGGTGCGGCGTTATGAGGATGTGGTCGATCGCCTCCTCGACCGGCTGTGGAGTGCGCCCTATCTGATGGGCGACCGGTTCTCGGCCGCCGACGTCATGATTGGCTCGACCGTGATGTGGGCCCGGGGCCATCTGCCGGAGAGTCCCACGCTGGACGCCTGGATCGCCCGGATCGAGAACCGCCCGGCGCGCCTGCGGGCCATGGCGCGCGACGGCGACATCGCCGCCGCGACCTCGAACCGGGCGGCCTGATCAGGCGGCGTTGGCGGCGTGGCCTTCGTGGTGGAAGGGATCCTCATGAAACGGCGCGTCGCCGTCGCCGCTGATCGGGATCGACGTCAGGCAGCCGACATAGTCGTCGCGCCAGATCGAGACGTCGGTGTCGCGGACCACCTTCATCAGGGCGGTCCATTTGCGGATACGTTCCTCGACCGGCATGGTCAGGGCCTTCTTGATGGCGTCCGACAGCTCCTCGCGGCTGAACGGATTGACCAGCAGGGCCTCGCCCATCTGTTCGGCGGCGCCGGCGAAGCGCGACAGGATCAGGACGCCGGGATCCTCCGGGTTCTGGGCCGCGACATATTCCTTGGCCACCAGGTTCATGCCGTCGCGTAGCGGCGTCACCAGACCGACCCGGGCGGCGCGATAGATGCCGGCCAGCTGGTCCCGGCGATAGCCCCGGTTCAGATAGCGGATCGGCTGCCAGTCCATGTCGGCGTATTCGCCGTTGATCCGCCCCGCCAGCGCGTCGAGGCGCGAGCGGATGTCCTGATAGGTGTCGACGTCGTCGCGTGAGATCGGCGTGACCTGAACCAGGAAGACGTCGCCGCGGATCGCGGGGTTGTCGTGCAGGAATTGCTCATAGCCGAGCATCCGTTCCTCCAGCCCCTTGGAATAGTCGAGCCGGTCGACACCCACGATCATCGACCGGAAGGCCGATGAAGCCGCCATCCGGTCATAGGTACGATTGCCCTGGGGAGAGTTGCGCGCGGCGATGAAGCCTTCGACGTCGATACCGATGGGGAAGACGCCCGCGTGGACGGTTCGGCCGAAGGCTTCCAGCCCGCCGTCGCCAACCAGCTCTCCGCGCGCCTCGGACACGACATAGTCACGGAACAGATCGAGCCATTCCTCGGTCTGGAAACCGATGAGATCATAGGCGAACAGCGATTCCACCAGCCGGCGATGGTGGGGCAGGGTGACCAGCAGCTGGCGCACCGGCCATGGGGTGTGCAGGAAGAAGCCGATCCGGTTGGTGATCCCCAGACGACGCAGGTCCCGCGCGATCGGGATCAGGTGGTAGTCGTGGATCCAGATGATGTCGTCGGGCTGGATCAGGGGCGCCAGCACCTCGGCGAAGCGGCGGTTCACCCGCTCATAGCCCTCGCCATACGTCCGCTCATAGGCCGTCAGATCGACCCGGTGGTGGAACAGGGGCCACAGGGTCTTGTTGGCGTAGCCGTTATAATATTCGTCGACGTCCTGGGCTTCCAGATCGACCAGGGCGACGGTCACGCCCGCCCGGTCTTCCATCTTGGCCTCGCCGGTGAAGTGTTCGACGGTCTCTCCGGACCAGCCGAACCACAGGCCGTCATATTTTCTGAGCGCGGCGGAGAGGGCCATGGCGAGACCCCCGGCCGAGCCCGCTGCCGGGTCGGAGGGAGCCGACACCCGGTTGGACACAACGATTAGACGAGACATGCCGCTGAAACGCTGCCGCCACGCTTTGGATGCAACGCAACATCGTGAAGCCAAGCGGGGCTGTTTGTGACTGCCTGGGGGTTGACGCGATTCCGCTTTGTTCAGTCGCGGGTTAGCGTCCCGATCCCTAGCGAACGTCCGTCCACGACCGGCTGAGCAGGATGGCGCAGTTGATGATCCCGACCAGGGAATAGGTCTGCGGATAGTTGCCCCAGAGCTCGTCGTCGCCGAGCGAAATGTCTTCCGACAGCAGGCCGGCGTGGGTGCGGCGCGACAGCATCTGTTCGAAGATCTCGCGCGCCTCTTCGTCCCGGCCGTTCTGGTGCAGGGCCTCGATGAACCAGAAGGTGCAGAAGTTGAACGCCGTCTCCGGCTCACCGAAGTCGTCGGGAATGACATAGCGGAAGAGGTAGGGGCCCTTCTTCAGGTCTTTCTCGATGGCGTTAAAGGTGGCCACCTGACGTGGGTCCATCGGATCGAGGAAGCCCAGATCGACCAGCTGGAGCAGGCTCGCGTCCAGTTCGTCGCCGCCGAAGCTGGCGCCGAACCGGCCCTCCTCGGGAAGGAAGGTCTCGCGTTCGATCCGTTCACGGATGATCGCCGCGCGCTGGTTCCAGGTGTTGGCCCGGTCCGGCAGATGCAGATGCTGGGCGGCCTTGGCCAGACGGTCACAGGCGGCCCAGCACATCACCGAGGAATAGGTGTGGACCCGGGCGATGGTCCGGAACTCCCACAGCCCCGCATCGACCTGATCGTGCATGGCGAAGGCGCGTTCGCCGACCTTTTCAAGCGCATAGAAGTCGTCGAGCGTGCCGGGCCGCAGCAGCCGGGTGTCGTAGAAGCTCTGGACCAGCGGCAGGACGATCTGTCCGTAGACGTCATGCTGAAGGTGTTCGCGCGCCTGATTGCCGACGCGCACCGGCTCCATGCCGCGATAGCCGGCGACCGAGGTCACGATCCGTTCGTCGATATCCTCTTCCAGCCCGACACCATAGACGGGCTGGACGTGGCCGCCCGCCGACTGGTCGACGAGGTTTCTCAGATAGACGAGGTAGTTCTCGAGGATGTCGACCGCGCCCAGACGATTGAGGGCGCGCACGGTGTAATAGGCGTCGCGGACCCAGCAGTACCGGTAGTCCCAGTTGCGGCCGCTCTCGGGGAATTCGGGCACCGAGGTGGTCATGGCCGCGACGATGGCCCCGGTTTCCTCGAAGGCGCAGAGCTTCAGCGTGATGGCCGAGCGGACAACCGCGTCCTGATAGTCCAGCGGGATATAGAGGGTGCGGACCCAGTTCTTCCAATAGGCGATAGTGCGGTCCAGCGTCGCCGAGACACCGGGCCCGACCTCCTGATCATAGCCTTCGTCCGGCCCGAGGAAGAAGGACAGCGGGTTTTCCAGCCGGAAGGTCCGCTCGTCGAGGATGTGCGACACCGGGCAGTCGGTGGTCAACCGCAGGGTCACGTCGGCGCACAGATAGCGGATGTGGTTGGAGCCGTGGGTGGTCTCGGCTCGGCGCGCGCCCCAGTCGGCCGAGGGCCTCAGTCGCACGGTGATCCGGGGCGAGCCCTCCAGCGGCCGCACGGTCCGGCCGAAGGCGAGGGGGCGATAGGTGCGCGAATGCTTCGGGTGGCGAGGCGCGAAGTCGATGATCTCGACCGAGGCGCCGTCCTCGGCGGTCAGGACGGTGCGCAGGACGGGCGTGTTGCGGATATAGGCCTGCGAGACGTGTTTCAGCCCCTCCAGCTCGATCGACCAGAAACCGTGGTCGGGCGCCTCGCCGTTCATCAGGGCCGAGAAGACCGGGTCGCCGTCGATGCGCGGGGCGCAGGCCCAGACATAGCGGCCGCGCCGGTCGATCAGGGCGCTGATCGAACAGTTGCCGATGGGGGCGAGGTCGACGGACGGCTTGAGCGGCGGCAAGTCGGTCATGCCTCGACCTCCTGATCGGCGGCGGCCAGATCGGCGACGGTCTCCAGCCAGTCCATCACCTCGGGCACCCCGTCCAGCCGGTAGCGGGCTGCGGTCTCACGCATCGGCCCGACCAGAACCCCGAAGCCGCCCAAAGCCTTAGCGGCGCGGAAGGCGTGTTCGTCGGTCAGATCGTCGCCGAACATGACCGGCACGCCCCCCTTGAAGGGCGCCTCGGCCATCAGGGCGGTCAGGGCCGTGCCCTTGTCCGTGCCCGGCGTCTTGAGCTCGAAGATCATATGGCCCGGCTGCAGAACGAGGCCGGTCTCGGCCGCCAGGTCGCGGGCCAGCCGTTCGGCGGCGGCGGCGGCGTCCGGGGCCTGACGGAAATGCAGACCCGTGGCCACGCCCTTGTCCTCGACGATCGCGCCGGGATGAGCCTCGGCGAAGGTGTGGAAGGCGGCGACGGCGGTGCGGATCGCCGGGGCCGCCGCGCGGGTCCGGACCTCGCCCTGCCGCGTGCGAATCTCAAGCCCGTGGACGCCGGAGGCGGCGGGGGAGGCGGCCTCGGTGATGCGATCGATTTCCGACAGAGTGCGGCCGCTGACGATCGCCAGCCGCCCTTCGAGCAGTGGTCCGAGGCGGCGCAGGACTGCGGTGCGGCGCGGATCGGGCATCACCTGATCGGGCGTCGGGGCAAAGCCTGCGAGGACCCCGTCCATGTCCAGGAACAGCGCCAGTCCGCGCACCTCGGTCGGCGGGAACGAAAGGGTTTGAGGCGCGGTTCCGGCGTTGGACGTCATGGACTCTCGATCTGTCTGGCAGCCCCCGTGGCCGATAACGCGCCACGACGGCAAAGGTTGGCCGCCACCGTCCGATTTGTCGAAAAAGCCCCGCTCACGAGCGGGCGGGGTGTGGGGGCAGGCAGAGGGATTCCCTGTTCGAAGAAGGGGGTACGCCTTTCCGTAGCATTGTGCCGGAGACCATATTGGGGCAATTCGCGGTCAACATCGCGAGGCGCGACCGGCCGTGCAGACGGCGCCGCGTTCCGCGCAAGGATATAGTATGACCGCCGACCACGCGCCTTCGACCCCCGAACAGATCGCCTCCATGACGGACCGCGCGCGGGAGGTGATCCAGCTCAATATCGAGGCCCTGCAGGCGCTGGAGCGGACCATCGACGCTTCGGTCGCGCGCGCCTGCGACGTCATCCTGTCGCGGCCCGGCTATGTGGTCGTGACCGGCATGGGCAAGTCCGGACATATCGGCGGCAAGATCGCCGCCACCCTCGCCTCGACCGGCACCAACGCCTTCTTCGTCCACCCCGCCGAGATGAGCCACGGCGATCTGGGCATGCTGCGCGAGGACTGCACCCTTCTGGCCATTTCCGCCTCGGGCGAAAGCCGTGAACTGCGCGATCCGCTGATCTTCTGCCAGCGCAACAACATTCCGGTCATCGGCATGACCCAACGCAGCTCCAGCTTCCTGGCGCGGATGTCGGCGGTGCCTCTGGTGATGCCCAATGTCGCCGAGGCCTGCCCCAACGGCCTGGCCCCGACCACCTCGACGCTGATGACCCTGGCGCTGGGCGATGCCCTGGCCATGGTGCTGATGGACCGCCGCCAGTTCACCGCCACCGATTTCGGCCTGCACCATCCGGGCGGCTCTCTGGGCATGAGCCTGCAGAGCGTGCGCGAATGGATGGGCGACAACCACGCCCCGCCCGCCAGCGTGCCTCTGGACGCCGCCTTCGCCGAGGTCGTCTCGGCTATCACGGCCGGCCGCAAGGGCGCGGTCGCCGTGCTCAATCCGGAAGGGACCCTGGCCGGGATCATCACCGACGGCGACGTGCGCCGCGCCTTCTCCCAGGACATTTCCGCCATCACGGCGGCGGACATCATGAACCGCAATCCCAAGGTGGTCGGACCCGATCAGCGGATGAGCGACGTCGTCGACCTGTTGTCGGCCAACAAGATCGCCACCCTGTTCGTCGTCGAGAATGATCGCCCTGTGGCGATCGTCCATATCGCCGAACTGATGCAGGCGGGTTATGTTTCGTAAGACAGACGGGTCTTTTGGGGGCTGCGCCTTGCGGGCGCGGTGATCACGTCATGACGGAAGACATCCTGTTCGACGCCAGCCGGCTGGTCAGCCGGACGGAACGCAGCGCTCCGACGGGCGTGGACCGCGTCTGTCTGGCCTATGCCGAATGGCTTCTGGACCGGCCGGACGTGCGCATGATCCCGGTGCGCAGCAAGCACGACCGGCTGGTCGCCGTGGACCCGATCTGGTTCGGCGACAGCGTCAGGCAACTGAGGTCGCGCTGGAGCGGAACCGCGTCCCAGCCGATGGGCGAGGGCGAGACGCGCCTTCTGGCTGCGCTGCACGACGACGGATCTGTCGCCCAGTCGGTGCTTAGCCCCGCTCCGAAGCCCGACGATGTCGATCGCAACGCGGGCCGCCGGGTGCGCGTCTGGAAGCAGTTCTTCCGCTCTCGCAGCATGTCCGAGCTGCCACCCAGCCGGCACTATTTCAACGTCGGCCACACCAGCCTGAATACGCCCGACATTCTGGCGTCCCTGAAGGCGCACGGGGTGGATACGGTGGTGCTGCTGCACGATCTGATCCCGATCACCCATCCGGAATTCTGCCGCCCCGGCGACGGTGACAAGCACCGGGTCCGGGTCCTGACCGCGCTCAAACATGCGTCGCGGATTCTGGTGAACTCCCGCTACACCGCCCTGGAGCTCCGCCGGTTTGCGGAGCAGGAGGGGCTGCAGGCGCCGCCCATCGACGCCATCCATCTGGGTCTCGAGACCGGTCTGGTCGCCCGGCCGACGGCCCCGACGCTGCGGCCCTATTTCGTTCACGTCGGCACGATCGAGGCGCGCAAGAACCTGGCCTTCCTGCTGACCATCTGGCGGCGGCTGGAGGAGCGGATGGGCGACAAGGCGCCGCGTCTGGTGCTGGTCGGCCGCTACGGCTGGGAGAACGAGGCGGTGCTGGACCACCTCGAGCGCTCGCCCAATCTGCGCGGTCTGGTGCATCAGGCGTCGAACCTGCCCGACACCACCCTGGCGACCCTGATGTCCAACGCCCAGGCGGTGGTGGCGCCGTCCTCGGTCGAAGGGTTCGATCTGCCTGCGGTAGAGGCCTGCGCGCTCGGCGTGCCGCTGATCGCCTCGGACATCCCGGCGCACCGTGAACTGGTGCCCCAGGCCGAGCTGATCGATCCGCTGGACGGACTGGGCTGGCTGGCGGCGCTGGAGCGGGCCACCCTGAAGAAGCCCGAGGCCCCGGCCTATCGCGCCCCGACCTGGGACGACCATTTCGAACAGGTCGCCCGGACCTTGGGCCTGAAGCCCGCGGGCGCCCGGGCCTAGGCGGCCTTCGCCAGCTCCATCCCGACGCCGGCCAGGATTTCCAGCGAGCGGACCCGGTCGGCGTGAGACCAGATCTGGCTGGTGACCATCAGCTCGTCGGCGCCGGTGCGGGCGATGAAGGCCTCAAGCCCCTGCCGCACCGTTTCGGGCGAACCGACAGCGGAACAGGACAGGGCCTGGGCGATCATGCCGCGCGCGCCCGCGTCCAGCCCGGCCTCATAGTTCTCGACTGGCGGCGGCAGTTTGCCCGGACGCCCCGAGCGCAGATTGACGAAGGCCTGCTGCATCGAGCTGAACAGCAATTTCGCTTCATCATCCGTAGGAGCGGCGAAGACGTTAAAACCGGCCATGACGTAGGGCGCGGACAGATATTCCGACGGCCGGAAGGTCTCGCGATAGATGCGGATGGCGTTCATCAGGTCGCCGGGCGCGAAATGGCTGGCGAAGGCGTAGGGCAGGCCCAGATGGGCCGCCAGCTGGGCGCCGTAGGTCGAGGAGCCGAGAATCCAGACCGGCACGGCCTGACCCTCGCCGGGGTTGGCGCGGATGGCCTGGTGCTCTTCCGCCGGCTTGAACCAGTGCAGCAGCTCCATCACGTCCTGGGGGAAGGCGTCGATGTCGCCCTGGAGCGTGCGGCGCAGCGCCCGGGCCGTGGCCTGATCCGATCCCGGCGCGCGGCCGAGGCCCAGGTCGATGCGGCCGGGGTAGAGGGCGTTCAGGGTGCCGAACTGCTCGGCGATCACCAGTGGCGCATGGTTGGGCAGCATCACCCCGCCCGCGCCGACGCGGATCGTCCTCGTCGCCGCCGCCACCGCCCCGATCACCACCGAGGTGGCCGCCGAGGCGATGCCCGCCATATTGTGATGCTCGGCCAGCCAATAGCGGTGATAGCCCAGCCGTTCGGCCGTCTTCGCCAGATCGATGCTGTTGGCCAGCGCCTGTGAGACGTCGGAGCCTTGGGGCACCGGGGCGAGGTCGAGGATCGAGAGCTTGGTCATGGCGGGGATATGGGGAGGCGGACCGACCCCGCAACAGCGACTGTTGCATGAGTTCGCCCCCTCGGTGTTCGAATGCGACGCAAATCGGTGTTAAGCGTTACCCTGAGCCGAATGCTCAAGCTGGAGCCTCCCGCCGCATGCGTCGCTTTCTGATCTGGTCTGGCCTGGCGGTTGTGATTGGCCTCGTTCTGGCCATCGGCGGCTACCTCGCCTACGACCATTTCTACGCCCGCTTCCAGCCGGTCACGATCACGCGGAACCAGGGCGAGATCCAGCGTCTGCTGGATGAGAGTTCCTGGGTGTCTCCGGGTGGCGGTGGCGACCAGCCCCTCTACATCATCGGCTATCGCGACAGCGGCCCGACCCGCGCCTATGAGCAGCAGGAGGCCGAAAAGCTGAGGGCCGGGGGCGTCGACGTGCGCGTGATCCTCTTCGCCCGTCCGGACAGGGAGGGGGCGCCGCAGTCGACCCCGGCCGAGCGCGCCACCCTCGCCGAACTGTGGCTGACGCGGGACTGGGACCTCTATCAACGGTGGACGGCGACACCGGCGAAGGACTGGACGGCGGCGGGCATCCCTCTGGCCGACGGCAATCTGGCGCGCAGCGCCGTGGTCGAGGCCGGCCGGCAGTTCATGTCGCGGCTCGACGCCCTGATGCGCGACGCTGGAGTCAAGCCGACCTTCCCGCTGGTGATCTGGCGCGACCGCGAGGGCTTCCTCAAGGCGTGCGCCTGCGCCGACAGCCGGTCCTGGGCTTTTATCCGCGACGATCTGGATGCTCCGGAAGCCGTGGAGGCCGCGCCGGTTGCGGCGCCTGAGGTTCCGATGGTCCCCGCACCGACGGTCCAGCCCCAGGTCGAGGGCCTGCCCTATCCGAACTTGCCGCCGATCCCGCCGGTCAATGGACAGTCTGCGCCGAGTCCGGCCCCGATCCCTGCGCCAGCCGCACCGGTTCAGACACCATCATCGGCCCCGGCCCGTCCCGCGCCGTCCAGCGGAGCCACGACCCGTCCCGCGCCGCGGACGACGCCGCGCGCCGCACCCCGGCCGGCGCCGCAGGAAGACACCCAGTTCTATTGAGTCGAGGCCGCGAAGGCGGTCAGAACAGTCGCTTGCAGATCGCGATCAGCCGTTCGACGTCATCGGCGTCCTGATAGAGGCCGAAGCCGAAGCGGATGGTGTCGTCGCGCACGTCGGTCACCACATTGGCCGCCAGCAGCGCCGCGCGCCACGTCTGGGCGTCGGCATGCTTCAGCGCGATGAACCGGGCGTGGGGGGCGTCTCCAACGACCGGGTTGAGCACCTCCGCCTCGCCCAGTGCGCCGCATTCGCCTGACGCCAGCGCCTCGGCGAACCGGGTCTGCAGCGCCAAGGCGTGGGCCGAGACGTCGGCGGTGGTCAGGCCGGCCTCCTCCAGCATCCGTCGCACCCCGTTGAACCGATACAGCGGCGTGCCGTCGAAGGTGGCGCCCCAGAACCGGCCTGCGTCGGCGCGGTACTGGACGTCCTCGGGCCGGCCCATCAGGTCGCCGAACTCGGCAAACCAGCCGGTGATCACCGGTCGGGGGCAATAGCCGTCCGGCGCATGCAGGAAGCCCGCGCCTTCGCCGCTCATGGCGTATTTATAGCCGCCGGCGACGTAGAAGATCCGGTCCGCCACGGCCGACAGATCGGTCGGGGTGGCCATGAAGCCGTGGTAGCCGTCGATCACCACCCATGGTCCGGCCGGATCGGCCAGGGCCGCCAGATCGGGGATGCGGTTGAAGGCGAGGCCGGTCTTGAAGAAGACCTGGCTAACCAGGATCAGGTCATGCCCGCCCGCCCGCGCGGCTTCCACGAACCGGTCGTCGAAGGTCTCATAGGGCAGGAGGGGGATGCGGGTGACGACGGCCTCCCCGGCCTCCTCCCAGCGCTCGGCCTGACGGCGGAAGGAGTGGAACTCGCCGTCGCTGGTCAGGATGCGGACGGGCTTCTTCTCGAAGCCCGACAGGATGCGGATCAGGAAGTCGTGGGTGTTGGGGGCGAAGACCACCGTGTCCGGCGACGGCAGGTTCAGCTCGGCCGCAATATGCTTCTGGGCCTCGGGCACGACCTCGCCGAAGACCAGGTCCCATTTGCGGTCCGCGAACCGATTGGCCTCTTCCCAGGCCCGCACCTGTCCCTCGAAGGAGGCATCGGGCCAGAGGTGGTGGCTGTGGGCCGCGAAATGCAGCCGCTCCGGATCGAGGGAGAGGGCGCGCGAGAAGAGGGACTTGAAGCTCATGCGGTTGCGCTCACCAGCCAACAGGCGGCCGTCATCGGCACGACGCCGTCGCGGGCTTCCTGCTCCACCCGCCGGGTCATGGCGTCATGGAGCTGTTTTTGAAGGGGCTCATCGAGCCCGGGCATCGCGGCCCCGACCGGCCCGAGCCTCAGACACATCTCGACCAGTTCGGCGACCGAAAGCGGGGTCGGAACGTCGAGAGGGACGATCTCGATATGGCTCCAGCCCGCACCCTGCAGGATGCTCCGAACCTTCTCCGGATCGGCGAAGGCGAACCGTCCAGGACCGCTTGTCGGCGGCGTTTGCAGGTTCGGGATCAGGAGGCGGGCGACCGCATCGGGCAGGCCGGCCAGCGGGTTGTCCTCCGGACCCCGCCAGCAGGCGAAGCTCAGGCGACCGCCGGCCTTCAGCGCGCCACGCAGGTTGGCGAAGGCGGCCCCGGGATCGGGGAAGAACATGACCCCGAACCGCGAGATCAGGGCGTCGAACGGCGCATCGAAGACGGCGGTCTGGGCGTCGGCCAGCCGGAAGTCCGCGCTGGTCAGGCCCTCCGTTTCCGCCCGCGTGCGCGCCAGCGTCAGCAGGGGTTCGGACACATCGACGCCGAGGCACAGTCCGCCTGTCAGGCGGCGGGCCATCTGCAGGGTGGTCGCGCCGGGGCCGCAGCCGATGTCCAGAACCCGCGCGTCCGGCGCCACGGGAACCTGCGCCAGAATGGCGTCGCTGATCGGCTGATACAGCCGATCCAGCAACGGTTGCAGCGTCACCCAGGCGTTCGACCCCGTGGACTTCCAGTAGCCCGTATCGAACGGCAGGGCGGCCATCAGGTCAGATCAGGCTGCCGTGGCAGTGCTTGAACTTGCGGCCCGAGCCGCAGGGGCAGTCGGCATTGCGCGAGGTGCGTTCCCAACCGACGGGCAGGAGCTCGACCGGCAGGCGCGAACGGTCGTCGCCGGTGAACTGCTGTTCCGGGTTCTGGGCGTAGGGATTGCCCATCTCGTTCTCGCCGGTGCCGGGGTTCAGGTGGATTTCCCGGAACTCGGGCATTTCCATCTGCGGCGGGGCCTCGAAGCGGAACTCCACCGTCATCAGCCAGCGGGTGACGTTGTGGCGCAGCTCGTGCAGCAGGTTCTCGAACAGGGAGAAGGCTTCGGTCTTGTACTCGTTCAGCGGATCGCGCTGGCCGTAGCCGCGCAGGCCGATGACGCCGCGCAGGTGATCCAGATGAACCAGGTGCTCACGCCACGACATGTCGATCTGCTGCATCAGGAACTGCTTCTCGATGCCGCGGGTCTGGCCTTCGCCGACCAGCTCCAGACGTTCGGCGGCGCGGGCGGCGGCGGCGGCCTGCAGCCGCTCCTCGACCTCCTCGTTCGACACGCCTTCCTCGGCGGCCCAGTCGTGCAGCGGCAGTTCCAGACCGAGGGTCGAGCGGACCTTCTCGTCCAGACCGTCGATGTCCCACTGTTCGGCATAGGCCTTGGGCGGCATGTAGCGGTCGACCAGATCGGTGACGACGTCGGCGCGGAACTCGCCGACCAGTTCCGACAGGTCATCGGAGTCCATGAACTCCTGACGCTGTTCGAACACCGCCTTGCGCTGGTCGTTCACGACGTCGTCGTACTTCAGCAGGTTCTTGCGGATGTCGTAGTTGCGGGTCTCGACGCGCTTCTGGGCGGTTTCGACGGCGCGGTTCAGCCAGGGGTGGGAGATGGCCTCGCCCTCGGCGACGCCGAAGGACCGCATGATCGAGTCCAGACGGTCGCCGGCGAAGATGCGCAGCAGGTCGTCCTCGCAGCAGAGGAAGAATTTCGAGGTGCCGGGGTCGCCCTGACGGCCGGTGCGGCCGCGCAGCTGGTTGTCGATCCGGCGGCTTTCGTGGCGTTCGGTACCCAGGACGAACAGGCCGCCGGCTTCCAGCGCCGCGGCCTTGTGCACGGCGATGTCGGCCTTGAGGCGGACTTCCTCGGCCTTCTCGTCCTCGGGGGTGACCATGACGCCCATGTTGCGCTGGTCGAGACGCCATTTCTCGAGACGCATCTCGAGGTTGCCGCCCAGCTGGATGTCGGTGCCGCGGCCGGCCATGTTGGTGGCGATGGTCACCGCGCCCGGCAGGCCGGCGTCAGCGACGATGAAGGCTTCCTGCTCGTGCTGGCGCGCGTTCAGAACCGAGTGGGGGATGCCCTTGAACTCGGTCTTCCAGACGATGTCCCAAGCCGCGTCGCCGAGCTTTTCGGCTTCCTTGGTCTTGCCCTCGAACTCGGGCTTCAGCGAACGCGAGACCTCGGTCTTGTATTCATAGGTGTTGAGCAGTTCGGACAGCTGTTCCGACTTCTCGATCGACACCGTGCCGACCAGGATCGGCTGGCCGCGGACGTGGCATTCGGCGATCTGGCGCGCGATGGCCGCGTTCTTCTCGCGCTCGGTGCGATAGACCTCGTCGTCATAGTCGATGCGCTGGACCGGGCGGTGGGTCGGAACCTCGAGGACGTCCATCTTGTAGATGTCGCCGAACTCCTGGGCCTCGGTGGCGGCCGTGCCGGTCATGCCGGACAGCTTTTCGTAGAGGCGGAAATAGTTCTGGATCGTGACCGAGGCCAGGGTCTGGTTCTCGGGCATGATCTGCACGCCCTCCTTGGCCTCGATGGCCTGGTGCAGGCCTTCGGACAGGCGGCGGCCGGTCATCATCCGGCCCGTGAACTCGTCGATCAGGACGATCTCGCCGGCCTTGATGATGTAGTCCTTGTCGCGCGTGTACAGCGTATTGGCGCGCAGGGCCTGGTTGATGTGGTGCACCAGGCTGACGTTGGCGGCGTCATAGAGGCCGGTCGTGTCTTCGGCGAAATGGCCGCCTTCCTCGAGGATCTGCTCGATCCGCTCGGAGCCTTCCTCGGTCAGCAGGGCCTGCTTCTGCTTCTCGTCGAGGTCGTAGGTGTCCTTGTCCTTGATCAGCTCCTTCACCACGCCGTCGAGGATCTTGTAGAGATCCGAACGGTCCTCGGTCGGGCCGGAGATGATCAGGGGCGTGCGGGCTTCGTCGATCAGGATCGAGTCGACCTCGTCGACGATGGCGAAATGGTGCGGACGCTGGACCATCTCGGCCCGGTCATAGACCAGGTTGTCGCGCAGATAGTCGAAGCCGAACTCGTTGTTGGTGCCGTAGGTGATGTCGGCTGCATAGGCCGCCTGACGCTGACCCGAGGACAGGCCGTTGACGATCACGCCCACTTCCATGCCCAGGAAGCGATAGACCCGGCCCATCCATTCCGCATCGCGGCGGGCCAGATAGTCGTTGACGGTGATGACGTGGACGCCCTTGCCGCTGAGGGCGTTCAGATAGGCGGGGGCGATGGCGACCAGGGTCTTGCCCTCGCCGGTGCGCATCTCGGCGATGCCGCCTTCGTTGAGGATCATGCCGCCGGCCAGCTGCACGTCGTACTGACGCTGGCCCAGGACCCGCTTGGAGGCTTCCCGCGCGACGGCGAAGGCGTCGTTGAGGATCTTGTCCGAGGATTCCCCGCCCGCCAGACGATCCCGGAAGGTCTGGGTCATCATGCGCAGCTCGTCGTCACTCAGCGCCGCGTACCTGGGTTCCAGGGCGTTGATCTTCTCAACGCGAACCAGGAAGTCCTTGACCTTGCGGTCGTTGGAAGAGCCGAAAATTTTCTTGGCGAAGCCGAGCATAAGCGATCCGAAGGCGTCGAGCGTCTGAAGGCTCTGAACAGGGTCCGGAAGGGTTCCGGACAGGCGGCGACAACGCCGCGAGAGGGGCCAGACCCGACGGCGGCCCGGTGCGCCTGAACAAGGCGCGCGCGAGGGCCGCGCGAACGATCGAAAACCCCTCGACTTGGGCGCAGCCGGGACTTAAGCACCGGCCTTACCCCTGTCAACGCGAGGGGCATTCCAGCCTGGGACGGAGTAGCCCCCTTTGTCCGTTTTTCGTGCAAGGCGTCTTTCGCGCAACCCTCTGACGCTGATCGCTTTCGCGGGACTCCTGATGGTCGCCGCCTGCGGTGGCGGCAATGACGCCGATCGTGCGCCCGAGCCCGGCGATCGGGCCGTGGCCAAGGTGCAGGACCAGACCATCTGGGCTTCCGACGTCAAGCGCGAGGCGGTGGCGCAGGGGCTGGTCGGTGAGGGCGAGCCGCTGGACGTCACCTCCGACCTGTTCCGGCGCGTGCTGGATGAGGTCATCGACCAGAAGCTGCTGGCGAAGGAAGCGGAACGGCGCGGTCTCGACAATTCGATCCTGGCCCAGCGCCGCCTCAAGGCGACCCAGGAGCGGATCATGGGCGACATGCTGGTCGAGAACGAGGTCAACGGCCGGATCAACGACCAGGCCGTCCAGACCCTGTATCAGGAGCAGCTGAAGCTGGCCCGGACCTCGGAGGAGATTCGGGTGCGGCTGATCCTGTCGCGGACCAAACCCGAGGCCGATGCGGTGATCGGCATCCTGAACCAGGGCGCGGCCTTCTCGGCGGTGGCCCAGGAGCGGTCGGTCGATGAGGCGACCCGGTTCTCGGGCGGCGATCTCGGCTATTCGACCGTCGACGTCATGCCCCAGGCCTATGCCAATGCGTTGCGGGACGCTCCGGCGGGGTCGACCGTCGGCCCGTTCCAGACGGACGGCGGCTGGGCCGTGCTGCGGGTCGAGGATCGGCGCAAGGAAAGCCCGCCGACGCTGGAGCAGGCCCGGCCCCAGATCGTGCGCTATCTGACCTATGAAGGCGTGCGTCGGCTGCTGGAGCAACTTCGCGGCAAGGCGAAGGTGAACATCCTTCTGGCCGACGAACCCGCGCCGAACGGAGCGGAGGAGCCGGCTTCGGCCCCCGCCCCCTCCGCCAATCCCTCTCCCCCGACGGCGCCGATGACGCCCCCCGCTGGAGCGTCCAGACAATGAGCAAGCCGCCCGTCACGCCCTCGTCCGGCAAGGCCTCTACCGGCCAGAAGATCGAACACGCCATCGAGAAGGCGCTGGATCCGCTCGCCTCGGCCCTGAAGCGCGCCACGACCCCGACTCCGGCCTCGACCCCCGCGCCTGCGGCGCCCGGCAAGCCCGGCCTCAAGATCTCGCCCCTGGCCGTGCCATTCCCGACCATTCCCCCCATCGGCGGGGTCGAGATCGCCACCGCCCGCGCCGGCTTCTACAAGCATGAGCGCGACGATCTGGTGGTGTTCCGCTTCGCGCGCGGCACGACCTGCGCCGGGGTCTTCACCAAGCACAAGGTGGGCTCGGCGCCCGTCGACTGGTGCAAGCGCCATCTCGATTCCGACGAGGGCGGCAAGGACGTGCGGGCCCTGGTGGTCAACGCCGGCTGCGCCAACGCCTTCACCGGCAAGGCCGGGGCCGACGCCGCACGCCGCACCGCCTCGGAGGTCGCCAAACGCTTCGGCTGTCGCCAGCGCGACGTCATGCTGGCCTCGACCGGGGTCATCGGCGTGGTGCTGGACGATCACAAGATCGCAGCCCAGCTGCCGACCGTCGAAAGCCGTCTGGACGCCGACGCCTGGGCCCAGGCTGCGCGTGGCATCATGACCACCGACACCTTCCCCAAGGGCTCCTACGCCGAGGCCATGATCGAGGGCGAGAAGGTCCGGATCGCTGGCATCGCCAAGGGATCGGGCATGATCGCGCCGGACATGGCGACCATGCTGGCCTTCATCGTCACCGACGCCAACATCCACCCGAGCGTGCTGCGCGCCCTTTTGAGCCTGCACGTGCGCACGACCTTCAACTCGGTGACGGTCGACGGCGACACCTCCACCAACGACACCTGTCTGATGTTCGCCACGGGAACCTCGACCGCGCCGCGCATCGGCCGGGTCGGCGACCGGCGGCTGAAGGATTTCTCCGCCGCGTTGGACAAGGTCATGCTGGACCTGGCCCACCAGCTGGTCCGCGACGGCGAGGGCGCGACCAAATTCGTCAAGGTCACGGTCGACGGCGCCGCCAGTCCGGCCTCGGCCCGCAAGCTCGCCAAGTCGATCGCCGACAGCCCTCTGGTCAAGACCGCCATCGCCGGTCAGGACGCCAACTGGGGCCGGGTCGTCATGGCCGTCGGCAAGACCGAGGAGCCGGTCGACAGGGACAAGCTCGCCATCAAATTCGGGCCCCACCAGGCGGCCATCGATGGCGCGCCCTCGCCCCACTACGACGAGGCGAAGATGACGGCCTATATGAAGAACCCCGAGATCGACATCACCGTCGACGTGGGCGCCGGCCGCGCCTCCGCCACCGTCTGGACCTGCGATCTGACCAAGGGCTACATCGAGATCAACGGGGATTACCGGAGCTGACGCGGGCGCACCAGAACGTCCTCTTCGTCTGTTCGCAGAACAAGCTGCGCTCGCCGACGGCCGAACAGGTGTTCGCCGATTGGCCGGGATTGGAGACCGCTTCGGCGGGCCTCAACCAGGACGCCGAAGAGGTGGTCACGACCGAACTGGTCGAATGGGCCGACGTCATCTTCGTCATGGAAAAGGCCCACCGCAGCAAGCTTCAGAGGCGGTTCAAGGCGAACCTGAAGCGCGCGCGGGTCATCTGCCTCGGCATCCCCGACGACTATGAGTTCATGGACCCGGATCTCATCCGCCTGCTCAAGGCGCGGGTGCCGCAGTTCCTCTGATGTAGCCTAGCTCTCGTCAGCCTTGCGGCCGGCCTTGATGGCCGCGCTCTCCGCCTTGAGCGGCTTGGACACCGGGCAAACTTCCTGGGCATAGGAGGTCAGGGTGTTGGCCAGATGGTCGGGCACCAGACTGTAGTGGACGAACTGGCCCTTCTTTTCGCTGGTCACCAGCCCGGCGTTCTCCAGCACCGTCAGATGCTGCGAAACGGCAGGCTTGGAGATGTCGAAGCGCGCGGCGATCTCGCCCGCCGTCAGATCGGCATGGGCCAGATAGGCCAGAATCTTGCGCCGGATCTGGCTGGAGAGGGCTTCGAACACGCGTTGCATGGTCAGGTATTTAAGTGATTTGCGAACGGCTTGCCAGAGGTCGTGATCAATGATTTAAGGTATTCCTTAAATACCGAAGGGATTGCCGATGCACGATCCGTTAGACCCCTGCGCCGTCAACAGCCTGATCGAGACGCCGGGATGTGATCCCGTCGCGGGGCGCGTGGTCTGGGATCCTCTGCATTCCCTGTGGAACGGCGCGATGCTGGCCGTGACCCTGATCGCCGGGCCGTTGACGATCAGTCCCGGGGCGCTTGCCGTCTTTGTGTTGACCACCGGTGCGACCCTGCTGCTCGGCCATTCTATCGGCTTTCACAGGCGCATGATCCACGGCAGCTTCCAGTGCCCGCTGTGGCTGGAGTACGTCCTCGTCTGGTTCGGGACGGCGGTGGGGATGAGCGGGCCGTTCTGGATGATCCGCGCTCACGACCTGCGCGACTGGGCCCAGAGGCAGCCGGACTGCCACGATTATCTCTCCAACCGCCGGCCCATGCTGGTCGACGCCGTCTGGCAGATGCATGGACGGCTGATGCTGGAGCGTCCGCCAGCCTTCGATTTCGGCCGGATCGGGCGGGACCGCTTCTACCGTTTCCTCGAACAGACGTGGATGCTGCAGCAGGTTCCGATCGCGGCGGTGCTCTACCTCATGGGCGGCTGGGGTTTCGTGGTCTGGGGCGTCTGCGCCCGGATCAGCGCCTCGGTGATCGGTCACTGGTTCGTCGGTCATCTGGCCCACCGGCGCGGGCCCCAGACCTGGCTGGTGAAGGAGGCAGGGGTTCAGGCCCACGACGTCCCCTGGGCCGCCATCCCGACCATGGGCGAGGCCTGGCACAACAACCACCATGCGTATCCCGGCTCGGCGAAGATCGGCCTCTATCCCGGTCAGAGCGACTGGGGCTGGCGGGTGATCCAGATGCTGGAACGGGCAGGGCTGGTCTGGGATGTTCGGACCCCGGAGAAGATGGGGCCAAGACCTCTCATCGCTGTCGAGGCCCGCGAATGCTGAAGCCCTGGTTCTATCGACTGCTGGCGCTGGTCTCAGCCAGCACCTGCGCGGCGTTCGTATTCGCTGCGGAACTGGTCATGATCTACCTTGCCGGCGACCTCGTATCCACCGGCTATACAAATCCGATGGTGGTCACACTCATGGGCCTTGCGGCTGTCATGTTTGCAGCTCCCACGTTTCTGCTGGGGCTTGTCGTGATTGGCGGCCCCTGTTGGTGGCTTCTGCACCGTATCCACTGCACTTCTGCCATCGCGGCTGCAGCAGCATGCGCCTTTGGGAGTACGGCTGTCGGGGCCATAGCACTGGGCATCTTTGGGCTGCCGCCAGAAGCGATCGGAGCCGCCGTGTTACTCGCGATTCCGGGAGCGGCCGCGGGGTGGGTCGTTCAGGCGGTGGCCTACGACCGCTCTAGGCCGCCTCAGCCCCGGCCTGCTCCGCCTTCCTGAGCGCCGAGGCGCGCAGCTTCTCGCTCTCGGACTTCAACTGGCCGCAGGCGGCGAGGATGTCGCGGCCACGCGGGGTGCGGATGGGGCTGGCGAAGCCGGCCTTGTTCAGGATGGCGGCGAAGACCTCGATGGTCTTCCAGTCCGAGCATTCGTAGTCGGTGCCGGGCCAAGGGTTGAACGGGATCAGGTTCACCTTGGCCGGGATGCCGTCGATCAGCTTGACCAGTTCGCGGGCTTCGGCGGGGCTGTCGTTGACGCCCTTGAGCATGACGTATTCGAACGTCACCCGGCGCGCATTGGACAGGCCCGGATAGGCGCGGATGCCATCCATCAGCTGTTCCAGCGGATATTTCTTGTTCAGCGGCACCAGAACATCGCGCAACGGGTCGTTGGTGGCGTGCAGGCTGATCGCCAGCATGGCCTGGGTGCGGTCGCCCAGCGCCTGAAGCTGGGGCACGACGCCCGAGGTCGAGACGGTCATCCGGCGGCGCGACAGGGCGATGCCCTCATTGTCCGAGATGATGTCGATGGCGTCCGACACGGCGTCCAGATTGTAGAGCGGCTCGCCCATGCCCATGAAGACGATGTTGGACAGGCGGCGATCCTCGGAGGGGGAGGGCCATTCCTCCAGATCGTCGCGGCAGACCTGGACCTGGGCCACGATCTCGGCGGCGGTCAGGTTGCGGACCAGCTTCTGGGTGCCGGTGTGGCAGAAGGTGCAGTTCAGGGTGCAGCCGACCTGGCTGGACACGCACAAGGCCCCCGCACGACCGACGTCGGGGATGTAGACGGCCTCGATCTCGATGCCCGGGGCGGTGCGGATCAGATATTTGCGGGTGCCGTCCTTCGACACCTGACGCTCGACGATCTCGGGACGGGCCAGGGTGAAGCCGGCCTCGAGACGCGCGCGGGTTTCCTTGTCGATATTGGTCATGGCCGCGAAGTCGGTGACCCCGTGGTGATGGATCCAGCGCCAGACCTGGGTGGCCCGCATCTTCGCCTTCTCGGGCGCGCAGACCCCGCCCGAGATCAGGGCCTCGCGCAGGCCGTCGCGCGTCAGACCGGCGAGGTTGACGGGAGCCGGAGTCGAGGGCGTTGAAACGCGCGAGAGATCGAGCGTGATGCTCAAGGGGCGATATCCTGATCGAAGGGAGCCCGCCTTATACCACAGATCGCGCTGGATTTAAGGCGTGCGCCGCACTCTGGCCTCGGGCGGCCTGACCCGGCGTCCCACCGCGAGGGCCGCGAAGCCGACGACGAGACCCCAGAAGGCCGCTCCGATCCCGAACAGGGCGATGCCTGACGCGGTCGCGGCGAAGGTCAGGACCGCCGCCTCCCGATCCTGCGGCTCGTTCAGCATACCGCCCAGCGCGCCCAGCAGCGGCCCGACCAGAGCCAGACCGGTGATCAGGGCCAGGGTCCCGTGCGGCATGGCGATGAACAGGCCCGCCAGCGGCGCGGCGAACAGGGCGACGACCAGATAGAGGCTCCCGTAGATCACGCCGACGACCCAGCGGCGTTGCGGGTCGGGATGGGCTTCCGGTCCGGTGCAGATGGCCGCGACGATGGCCGCCATATTGATCCCGTAGGCTCCGAAGGGCGCCAGAAGCACGGTCGCGGCGCCGGTCGAGAGCAGCAGCGGTCCGGCGGGCGGGGCGTAGCCGGCGGTCCGCAGAACCACCAGTCCGGGCAGGTTCTGGGAGACGAGCGTGACCATGAACAGGGGCAGGGCGAGGCTGACGGCGGCCTTCAGGTCGAAGTGAGGGGCCACCGGAGACAGGGTTCCGAACAGGCCGGTTCCGGGCGGCAGGGCGATCTGGCCTCGTACGGCGAGGGCGGCGAAGGCTCCGACCAGCACCAGAGGCAGAGCCCAGGTCGGGGCCAGCCGCCGCGCGATCAGGAAGACCGCGACCAGACCCACGGCAAGCGCCAGATCGGTCGGGAAGACGAGGAACAGCTTGATCACGAAGGGCAGCAGCACCCCCGCCAGCATGGCCGAGGCCACTGCCGCCGGGATCCGCGCCGCCAGCCGGCCCAGCGCCGGGATCAGGCCGACGACGATCATCATCAGCCCGGCGATGACGAAGGCGCCGACCGCCGTCTGCCAGGAATGGCCCAGCGTCGAGGCCGCCAGCAGGGCCGCGCCCGGCGTCGACCAGGCGAGGATGACCGGGATCTTCAGCCGCCAGCTCAACAACAGGCCCGGCAGGCCGATGCCGATGCAGAGTGCGGTCACCATGGAAACGATCTGAACCGGCGAGGCTCCCATCGTCTGCCCCGCCTGCACGACCAGAGCCACCGTGCCGCCGAAACCGATGATGGTCCCGACGGCGGCGGCCGTGAAGGCGGAGACAGGCGGGAAGGCGCGCTCGGGCGGCTGGTCCGTCATCGGACCCGGACTATTCCTCGTCGCCCGCCAGACCCATCATGTGGAAGCCGGCGTCGACGTGGATGACTTCGCCGGTGGTCGAGAAGCCGAGGTCCGAGCACAGCCACAGGGCGGCGCCGGCGACGCCTTCCATGGAGGTGTCCTCCTTCATCGCCGACATGGCGCGGCCCTGAGCGATCATGCCGCGGCCGCCCGAGATGCCGGCCAGCGACAGGGTGCGCATGGCCCCGGCCGAGATGGCGTTGACGCGGATGCCCTTGGGACCCAGGTCGCGGGCGATGTAGCGGGTCGCCGCTTCCAGCGCCGCCTTGGCCACGCCCATGGTGTTGTAGTTGGGGATGGCCCGTTCCGAGCCGAGGTAGGTCATGGTGATCATGGCCCCGCCGTTCGGCATCAGGCGCGCCGCGCGCTTGGCCACGTCCACGAAGCTGAAGCAGGAGATGTTCATCGCCAGCAGGAAGCTGTCGCGCGAGGTGTTCTCGATGAAGGAGCCCTTGAGCTCGTCCTTGTTGGCGAAGGCGACAGAGTGGACGACGAAGTCGATCGTGCCGAACTCCTTCTCCAGCTCGGCGAAGGCGGCGTCCATGGAGGCGTCATCGGTGACGTCGGCCTGGATCAGCAGCTTGGCGCCGACGCTCTCGGCCAGCGGGCGCACGCGGCGCTCCAGACCTTCGCCGAGATAGGTGAAGGCCAGTTCGGCGCCCTGGGCGGCCAGCTGGGAGGCGATGCCCCAGGCGATGGAGTTGGCGTTCGCCACCCCCATGACCAGGCCCTTCTTGCCCTTCATCAGTTCGCCGGTCGGCATGTTCCAGGCGGATTCAGCGGCCATGGATCGATCTCCTCGTGATTTGCGCGAGGGTTAGCAGGGGCCGTGACGCGGGGGAACCCTCTCGCTGGGAGAGGATAACGCCTCAGACCTTGGAGAAGATCAGGGTGCCGTTGGTGCCGCCGAAGCCGAAGCTGTTGGACATGACGTGCGTCAGCGGGCCGTCGTGGCGCCGGCGCAGGATCGGCATGCCCTCGAACTCTGGGTCGAGGTTTTCGATGTGGGCGCTTTCGGCGGCGAAGTCGTTGGCCATCATCAGCAGGCAGTAGATCGCTTCCTGGGCCCCGGCCGCGCCGAGCGAGTGGCCCGTCAGCGACTTGGTCGAGGAGATCATCGGCAGATTGTCGCCGAAGACGTTGCGGACCGCCGCCATCTCCTTGGCGTCGCCGACCGGGGTCGAGGTGCCGTGCGGGTTCAGGTAGTCGATCTTCGGATTGCCGGCCATGTCGAGGGCGATCTTCATGCAGCGCTCGGCGCCCTCGCCCGACGGGGCGACCATGTCATAGCCGTCGGAGTTGGCGCCGTAGCCTACGATTTCGGCGTAGATTTTCGCGCCGCGCGCCTTGGCCCGCTCGTATTCCTCGACCACCACGATGCCGGCGCCGCCGGCGATGACGAAGCCGTCGCGGGCCGCGTCATAGGCGCGCGAGGCGACCGACGGGGTCTCGTTGTAGTCGGACGACATGGCGCCCATGGCGTCGAACATGTTGGACATCGACCAGTCGATGTCCTCGCAACCGCCGGCGAAAACCACGTCCTGCTTGCCCAGCTGGATCTGCTCCATGGCCGCGCCGATGCAATGGGCCGAGGTCGCGCAGGCCGAGGAGATCGAATAGTTGATCCCGCGCATCTGGAACCAGGTCGAGAGCACGGCCGAGGGGCCGGACGCCATGGCCTTGGGCACGGCGAAGGGGCCGACGCGCTTGGGCGACATCTTCTCGATGGTGGTCTGGGCCGCCTGCAGGATGATCTGGGTCGAGGGGCCGCCCTCGCCGACGATCACGCCGATGCGGTCGTCGCGGATTTCCTCGGGCGTCATGCCGGAATCGGCCAGGGCCTCCTCGAAGGCGATCTGGGCCCAGGCGGTGCCGTTGGCCAGGAAGCGGGCGGCGCGGCGATCAACGCGCGGGGCCCAGTCCTCGGCGGTGACGCCCAGCGACGGCGGCGCCCAGACCTGGGACCGGAAGCCGTATTTGATGTGGTCAGGAGCCGCCACGACGCCGGATTTGGCGTTGCGCAGCGATTCGGTGACCTCCGCGGCGCCATCGCCGATGGAGGAGACGATGCCCAGCCCGGTAACGACAACACGCCGCATGCTGTATTTCCTCTTGTCTTTCACCCGCTCCGGACCGGAGTGGGCTCCGCGTTTGTCGCGGTTATGTCCGTCAGACGACTTGTGGCTCAGCCCTTGGCGGCTTCGTTGGCGCCGAACAGGCCGACCCGCATATCCGTAGCCGTATAGATGGGGACGCCGTCGGCTTCGAGAACCCCGTCGGCGATGCCCATGACCAGTTTGCGGTTGATGACCCGCTTCAGGGTGATCTTGTAGACGACGCGTTTGACGTCCGGGGTCACCTGACCCGTGAACTTGACCTCGCCGACGCCGAGCGCGCGGCCGCGGCCCGGGCCGCCGATCCAGCCCAGATAGAAGCCGACCAACTGCCACATGGCGTCCAGGCCCAGGCAGCCCGGCATGACCGGGTCGCCGATGAAGTGGCACTGGAAGAACCAGAGGTCGGGGTGGATGTCGAGTTCGGCCTCGACGTAGCCCTTGCCGTGCTCGCCGCCGTCATCGTTGATCGTGACGATCCGGTCGAACATCAGCATCGGCGGGGCCGGCAGCTGGGCGTTGCCGGGTCCGAACAGCTCGCCGCGGCCCGAGGCCAGCAGGGCGGCATGATCGAAAGACGACGGATATTGGCTCAAGGGTGGAACTCCGAATATGTGGCGCCGGGGTTACACGAGCCGGGGGGCGGGCTCAACCGTCCAATTATTCGCGAGGTTTTACGGGCGAGGGCCGGCCGGGCGGCGCGCATCGCACAGCGGTTGTGTCGCGCCGCCGAACACCGCGGCCTGCGGCACCCAGCCATGCACCTTGCGGCCGCCGACGTGACACCAGCCATCCTCGCACTCGTCCAGCGAGACGATGGCGTGCGGCGACAGCCGGGCGCGGACCGAGGCCGTCTCCGACCGGTTCGAACGGATCGGGATTTCCTGGGCGGTGGCGTTGAAAGCGCTGCGGCGCGAGCGAACTACGCTGCGGTGGACCCAGACGACGGCGCCGTCAGGATCGCAGATCTTGCGCCATTCCAGGGTCTCGGCGATGACCTGAACCGGCAGACCGGCGGCGTGGTATTCCCACAGGATATGGTAGTCGAGGCCGGGACCCGAGCGGGCGCGGACCTCGGACGCCTTCAGCGTCAGCCAGCGCGGCACGGGCTGGCGGGTCGGGGTCGGGCGGCCGTCAGGCATGGTCGCGGTCGGCTCGGAACCGGCGCTCAGGGAGCCGCCGAGACCCAGTGACAGGGCGATGGCGCCCGCAACCGGAACCACGCGGCGCAGGAAGGGGCTTTGGAACCCGGACTGAGCTTTGCTAGACACCCTTGTCGACCCGTCGCGTCCGGCGCCGTCCCCGAAGGATCGGCGCATGGTGAAACCTCAAGGCTCTCATGTCGTCCTCCAAGCTTAAGGTCGTATTAACCAGACGCCTGCCGGACGCGGTCGAAACGCGGATGCGCGAGCTTTTCGACGCCGAACTGAACCTCAAGGACCGTCCGATGGACCGGGCCGCGCTGGAGGCGGCCGTGCAGCGCGCCGACGTCCTGGTCCCCACCATCACTGACGAGATCGACGCCGCCCTGATCAACGGGGCCGGCGAGCAGTTGAAGATGATCGCCAATTTCGGCGCGGGCGTGGACCATATCGACGTCGACGCCGCCGTGGCGCGCGGGATCATCGTCACCAATACGCCGGGCGTCCTGACGGAGGACACCGCCGACTTGGCCATGAGCCTGATCCTCGCCGTCAGCCGCCGCATCGTCGAAGGCGCGCAGGTGGTGGCGGAAGGCAAGTTCGAAGGTTGGACCCCAACCTGGATGTGTGGCCGCAAGCTGTGGGGCAAGCGTCTCGGCATCGTCGGCATGGGGCGGATCGGCCAGGCTCTGGCCCGCCGCGCCAAGGCCTTCGGCATGCAGGTCCACTACCATAACCGCAAGGCCGTCAGCCCCCGCATCGAGGAGGAGCTGGGCGCGACCTGGTGGGACGATCTGGACGAGATGATCGCCCGCATGGACGTCATTTCGCTGAACTGCCCGGCGACGAAGGATACGCACCACCTGCTGTCGGCCGAACGGCTGGCGCGGCTGCAGGCCCACGCCATCCTGATCAACACCGCCCGCGGCGAGCTCATCGACGAGGCGGCGCTGGCCGATGCGGTGGCGCGGCGCAGCCTTTACGGCGTCGGTCTGGACGTTTTCGAGAACGAACCGGCCATCCATCCGGGCCTGATCGGCAATCCCCATGTCGTCCTGTTGCCCCACCTCGGCTCGGCGACGCTGGAGGCGCGTCAGGACATGGGCGACCGGGTCATCCTGAACGTCATGACCTACCAGAACGGCCACCGTCCGCCGGACCGCGTCATCCCGGCCATGCTCTGAGGATGGCGGTCGAGGTCCTTCGCGCCGACTATGCCGATCCGGTCCATGCGGCGGCGGTCGTGGATCTGCTGGACGCCTATGCCCGCGATCCGATGGGCGGGAATCATCCATTGAGCCTGGCCGTACGCGAGGGGTTGATCCCGGCGCTTTCAGTGCGTCCGGACGCCTTGTCGGTCCTGGCCTTCGTCGATGGCGCGCCTGCTGGTCTGGTCAATGTCTTCGAGGGCTTTTCGACCTTCAAATGCGCGCCCCTGTTCAACATCCATGACGTCGCCGTCCTGCCGGAATATCGAGGTCTGGGTCTCGCCAGGCGCATGCTGGCGCTCGTCGAAGCGATCGCGGCCGAGCGCGGCTGCTGCAAGCTGACGCTGGAGGTGCTGGAGGGCAATCACCCCGCCAAGGCGCTCTACCTCTCGCTCGGCTTCGCCGGCTATGCGCTCGACCCGGAGATGGGCCAGGCGCAGTTCTGGGAAAAGTCGCTTCAGGGCTGAGAGGAACAGACCGGGCAATGGGGATCGGCCGCGATCCTCACGGTCCGGGCCGTGGCGTTCAGTCCGTCGTAGAGCATCAGCCGGCCGGTCAGGGGCTCTCCGGCTCCTGTGATCCGTTTGATCGCCTCCAGAGCGGCCATCGCGCCGATCACTCCGGCGAGGGCGCCGACCACGCCCACGCGGGCGCAGGTCTCGGCGTCCGGCGGCGTCTCAGGGACCAGACATTGATAGCAGGGCCGGCCCTCGAACACCGCGACCTGGCCGTCCCAACGTCCGAGCGCCCCTGACACCAGCGGAATCCCCGTCGCCACGCAGGCCGCATTGACCGCGAACCGGGCCGGGAAGTCGTCGGTGCCGTCCAGAACGAGGTGGTAACCGGCGATCAGACGCGAGGCGGTTTCGGCCGTCAGCATCTCGGCGTGGGTCTGGATCACGACGTGCGGATTGATCCCGCTCAACCGTTCCGTGGCGGCCTCGACCTTCGGACGACCGATGTCGGCGGTGGCGAACTGGATCTGGCGCTGCAGATTGGACAGGGAGACGACGTCGGCGTCGACCAGGCCGAGGGTCCCCACGCCCGCCGCCGCCAGATAGAGGGCCGCCGGTCCGCCGACGCCTCCGGCGCCCACGATCAGCACCCGGGCGCGGGCGAGTTTCTGCTGTCCCGGCCCTCCGACCTCGGAGAGGATCAGGTGGCGGGCGTACCGCTCGACTTCATCTTCGGAGAATTGGGCCACGGCCGACATCTAGGCGTCGGCGCAAGGATTGTCAGGCTTTAGGCCGCGAGATCGAGGGTTTCGGCGGCGGTCGTGAACAGGCTCTCGACCTGGGGCAGGGACAGGCAGTCCAGCGGGCGGTCGCCGATCATCGCCGCGACCTTGCCGTCGACCGGGACGCGGGCCATCGGATAGACGCCGACCGGATCGCCGAGAACGTTCTCATCGACCAGCATGCGAATATTCTCATGGCGTGGATCGGCCCGCAGCCGGGTCAGCAGGCGGTCCAGGTCAGTACGCTGGCCCTCGATCAGCTGCATGAACTGGCCGCGGTGGAAAATCAGCAGGCCGCGCAATTCGTCGCGACGGTTGTTGATGTCCGAGGCTCCCAGAATCTGGGCGATCGACAGGATGGAGCTGCCGGCGGTGCCGACGGCGTCACTGACATAGATCGCGCGCTGCAACACGGCGAGGCCTTTCGTCTGGGGTGCGGGGGGAGCCGCGCGGGGGAACGCGGCGGAGACGCTATCGGGGGACGCTACGGCACTACAAGCTTGACTGATACCGGTGACATTGGTCGAAAATATGACTGAACAGCGTTCAGGTTAGAATCTTATGCCCAAGCTTGATGGCGGGGCTCTGCGACGCCATCTGATGTCCATGAACGATTTCAACGCGCACTTGTCCGAAAACGCCGGTCCCGGCTGGCACGGCACCACCATTCTCGCGGTCCGCAAGGACGGCAAAACCGTCATCGCCGGTGACGGTCAGGTCTCCATGGGGCCGACGATCGTCAAGGGCGCGGCGCGCAAGGTCCGGGTCCTGGCGGGCGGCAAGGTGCTGGCGGGCTTCGCCGGGGCCACGGCCGACGCCTTCACCCTGATCGAGCGGCTGGAGGCCAAGCTGGAGCAGTATCCGGACCAACTGGCCCGGGCCTGCGTCGATCTGGCCAAGGACTGGCGCACCGACCGCTATCTGCGTCGTCTGGAGGCTATGCTGCTGGTGGCGGACGCCCACTCCATCTTCACCGTGACCGGCGTCGGCGACGTGCTGGAGCCCGAACACGGCGTGGCGGCGGTCGGCTCGGGCGGCAACTACGCCCTGTCGGCGGCGCTTGCTCTGCTGGAGAATTCTGACCTCGACGCCGAGGCCATCGCGCGCAAGTCGATGGCTATCGCCGCCAGTATCTGCGTCTATACGAACGGGAATCTGACGGTCGAGACCCTCTGATCAGATCGCAGGAGCGTCATCATGGCCGCGAAAACATCGTCCGCCCCGATCCTGCAGATCCTCCCGGACTATGTCGCCGAGGTTCGAAGGGTCGCCGATGCCAAAGGCGTGACCTACAGCGTCGCGGACGGGCAGGCCGGCGCGACCGAGTTTCGCTTTCAGCGGCTGAACGATGACGCCCTGTTCGCCCTGCTCTAGGACGTGCCGGACGAAGCGTATGCGGATCGGGCCATCACCGGCGATCCCTGGGCGCCTTGATCGCCTTGGGGGGCTGAGAGTCAGGCCCCGCCGAAATCCAGGTCCTTGCGGGCCGCGATGATGGTGACGATGAACCCGGCCAGCACGTCCAGCATGACCATGGTCAGGATCAGGAAGAAGGTCGAGGTCGCGAAGCCGCGGATCAGCAGGAACTCGACCAGGCAGACCACGAAGACGATCAGCGACAGGGCGTGATTGACGATGGCGACCTTCTGGCTGGAGGTCGATTTGAGCAGCTCGAAGAACAGCAGGATCAGCGACAGGAACAGGATCAGGTCGCCCACGCCGACGTTCCAGTTGGCCCCCGAGGTCATCGGCACCGAGAACAGCGGATCGCGGAGAATGGCGTCAGCCTCGGCCAGCCCGCCGCCGCCGGTCGCGCTGAACAGGATGACGATGTTGTAGAGCACCACCGGGATCAGCAGCAGGGGCAGGGCGATCAGCATGACAGCGGTCCTCGCGAGCGAAGGCCGCTCTAACGGCCGCGCTTCTTAACGATACATATCCCGGAACGCTCCATACCGCCACGCCTGCTCGCCCGAGGGGCGAGCAAAGGGGTCAGAACTCGCTGACGGGACCCGGCTGGCGGCTGCGGGTCTTCAGCCACATCACGCCCAGCAGATCCGAGAAGGAGGCCATGAGCCGACCCCAGTTGGTGTATTTCGACTGCCCCGTCTCGCGGTGGCGGTGGTCGACGTCGAGATAGCGATTCTCGAACCCCTCGCGGATCATCAAGGCCGGCAGATAGCGGTGGATGTGATCGAAATAGGGAAGGCGCAGGAACAGGTCGCGGCGGAAGGCCTTGAGCCCGCAGCCTGTATCGTCGGCGTCGTCGCCCAAGAGCTTGCGGCGGATGCGGTTGGCCCAGATCGAGGCCTGACGCTTGGCGCCTGAATCCTGACGCCGGGCGCGCACGCCGCCGACCAGTCCGACATTGGCCGGGGCCGCCATCAGGGCGTCGGCCAGACGCGGGGCGTCGTGCGGCGGGTTCTGGCCGTCGCCGTCCAGGGTGACCACGATCGGGGCCCGCGCCGCCAGCACCCCCGTGCGCACCGCGCGGCTCTGGCCGGCGTTGGTCGCATGGGCCAGCACGCGCAGCGTCGGCATTTCGGGCATCAGGGCGCGCAGTTCGGCCAGGGTCGTGTCCCGGCTGGCGTCGTCGACGAAGATCATCTCGTACGACCGGCCCTGGAAGGCGGCGGCGATGTCCTTCGCCAGCTGTCCGGCGGCTCCGGCCTCGTCATGCACGGGAACGACGACGGAAACGTCGGGGATTTGGTCTGCGCTCATCGCGGCTGTTTAGCCGAGCCTGAGCCCGGGCGCGAGAGCAGCGACATTCTGGTGGTTTTTGTCGGCGCCGCCCTGTGCCATGGTGGCCGAAACAAGAAACGGCCACACCAGTTTTTCCGGGGAAGGAAACCACCATGAAAGCGAATCGTCGCCACTTCATCACGACCGCCGGGCTCGGCGCTTTTTGCGCGACAATGACACCGGTTACCTTGGCCGCCGCGCCCGCCTTGGCGCAGGCCTCGGAAGGCCAGAACGGAACCGGCCTCCTGACCCCGCCGCCGGCGCTTCCGGCCCATTCGGACTGGGCTGACAACGGAGTCCGGCTGAACCCGCGTGATTTCGGGGCCAAGGGCGACGGGACTACCAAGGACACGGTCGCCGTCCAGACCGTGCTTGACCGCTGCGCGGTCCTCGGCGGCGGGGAGGTGGTGGTTCCGGCCGGGACCTATGTCGTCGGCGCGATCCGCATCAGCTCCAATACGACGCTGCGGCTCGAGGAGGGGGCGACCCTGTTGGGCTCGCCCGACGTCGCCGACTATCCGATCACCCAGGTGCGCTGGGAGGGTCGCTGGATCCCCGGCTATATCGGCCTTGTCTGGGCCCAGGACGCCCGAAACATCACCATCGCGGGCAAGGGGAAAATCCTCGGCAACACCGCCATCCCGGGCCGGGTTGACCGCGCCTCGGGCCTGCGCCATCCGGCCCTGATCGAGCTGGTCAACTGCCACAACATCCTGGTCACCGAGGTCTATACCGAGCAGAACGACATGTGGTCGATCCACCCGGTCTATTGCGATGACCTGACCTTCAAGGGCGTCACGGTGAAGGGCGGAGCCGACGGCGTGGACGTCGATTCCTGCCGCCGGGTCCTGTTCGACCACTGCGACTTCGACACCACCGACGACTGTATCTCGCTCAAGTCCGGGCGCGGCATGGAGGGCAATGTTATCGCCCGGCCGACCGAGGATGTGACCATTCTCGACTGCAGCTTCCGCGACAAGCACTGGGCCTGCATCGGCATCGGGTCCGAGACGTCCGGCGGGGTGCGCCGCGTCCTGGTGGAGCGCTGCCAGTGCCTGGCCGCCCGCACCTTCGCCATCTACATCAAGACCCGGCCGGGCCGGGGCGCCTTCATCGAGGACATCGTCATGCGCGACCTCGACGTTTCGGGCGCGGGCTACGGCTTCCTGCGCCTGAACATCCTCGACAGCGGCAAACAGGACCAGTTCCCGGTCGGCGGGCCGGACGGCATCCCGACGGTCAGGAACTTCGCCTTTGAGCGGATCAAGGTCACCGAGGTCCCCGTCCTGGTCGAGGCGGTGCTGATCCATCCCGACAAGCCGCTGGACGGCTTCGTGCTCAAGGATATCACCGGCTCCAGCGGCCGCGGCATGACCTTGGCCAATATGAAGAACGTCTCCATCGAGAATGTGCGGGTCAACGTCTTCTCCGGGCCGGTGCTGGCCATGGACAATGTGACCGGCCGCGGACTGGAGAACGCCCAGCCCCTGATCCCGACCGCACGGCCTCCGGCGGTGGAGGGCGTGGCCGGCTACAAGCTCGGCATGACCTCCGGCGCGCCGAACTGAACAGGCTTTCAGTCGTCGGGTGACATTTCAGCGCGTTCGGGGGCCTGACACCGGCCCCCGAACCCGTGCTACGACACCGGCATGACGCGCCCGAACCTGGATCGCCATATCGCCGGCTGGCGCGGACCCGTGCTGGCGGCCCTGCTGGCCCTGATCGCCGGCCTGCCCGGCCTGTTGCTGTTGCCGCCGCTGGACCGCGACGAGAGCCGCTATGCCCAGGCCACCTCCCAGATGCTGGAGAGCGGCGACATCGTCGATATCCGCTATCAGGACGAGCCGCGCTGGAAGAAGCCCGTCGGC
Source organism: Brevundimonas sp. GW821-FHT02A10 (assembly GCF_059422025.1). Taxonomy (NCBI): domain Bacteria; kingdom Pseudomonadati; phylum Pseudomonadota; class Alphaproteobacteria; order Caulobacterales; family Caulobacteraceae; genus Brevundimonas; species Brevundimonas sp. GW821-FHT02A10. The sequence goes on along the minus strand of NZ_JBWKWC010000001.1, from coordinate 909,615 downwards.
ATCTACTGGATGCAGGCGGTCGCCGTCGGCGTGACGTCGAAGGTCGAGAATCGCGACATCGCCCCCTACCGCCTGCCGTCCCTGCTCGGGGCCATGATCGCGGCCTTCGCGGTCGCCTGGGCGGGCGCGGCCCTGTTCGGGCAGAGGGCGGGCTTCCTGGCCGGAGCCATTCTCGGGACCACGATTTTGCTGTCCACCGAGGCAGGCATGGCCAAGACCGACGCCATGCTGTGCGCCTGCGTCACCGTGGCCATGTGCGGCCTGGCGCGAATCTATCTGGCCACCCGGGCGGGGGAGATTCCGCGAAGACCCCACAAATTCCTGTTCTGGTTCGGGCTGGGGCTGTCGATCCTGATCAAGGGGCCGATCGGCCTGATCGTGGTCGTCCCGGCCATGATCGCCCTGTCGGTCTGGGACCGCGACATCAAATGGATGAAGCGGCTCGGCTGGGGCTGGGGCCTGCCGATGGTGGCCCTGCTGGTCGGGCCCTGGGCCATCGCCATCACCATCGCCACCGACGGCGGCTTCTGGCGCGAGGCCGTGGGCCATGATCTCGGCGGCAAGATCACCGGTGCGGCCGAGAGCCACGGCGGCTTCCCCGGCCTCTATATGGTGCTGTCCCCGATGCTGCTGTTCCCGGCGACCCTGCTGTGGCCCGCGGCCCTGTCGACCGGCTGGCGGCGTCGGGCCGAGCCGGCGGTGCGGTTCATGGTCTGCTGGCTGGTCCCGGCCTGGCTGATCTTCGAGCTGGCCCCGACCAAACTGCCCCACTACACCCTGCCGACCTTCGGGGCGATCGCGCTTCTGATGGCCGCCGCCCTGACCCAGCCGATCGGCACGATCAGCCGCCGCGTCGGCGCGGGCCTGACCGTCTTCGCCGCCGCCGTGATCTGCGCGATCACCGTCTACGGCCTGACCCAGTGGGGGACTTCCACGGCCCAGACCTGGGCGGCCATCACCATCCTGTGCACGGCGGTGGCCGGGGTGGGCGGGGCCTTCATCCTGCTGAACCGGGCGGCGGTCTCGGCCCTTCTGGTCTCCATCGCCTTCGGGGTGGTCGGCCATGCCGCCCTGGCCGGAACCCTGCGTCAGTTGCGGCCCCTGTCGGTCGCGCCCCTCCTGGTGGAGACCATGGAGAAGGCGGGCATCGCCCCGAACCAGGGCCTGATCCCCGGGCCGGTGGCGATCACCAGCTTCCATGAGCCCAGCTTCGTCTTCCTGACCGGCCGGGACACCCAGCTGACCGACGCCGCGGGCGCCGCCAGGGCCCTGGCCGAGGGCCGCCCGGCCATCGTCGAGGCCCATGACGCCGAGGCTTTCCGTCAGGCCGTGGCTGCGTCGGGCGCGGGCGGCCGCGCCGTCGGCACGGTGCGCGGCTACAACTACGCCGGTGGCGACGAGGTCGTCCTGACCGTCTATGCCCCGACCGGAGCACCCGCCGCCCCCAGCGTTCCCGGAACCGGTGCGGCGGTCGAGGGTGACGATCAATGAGTCTTTCCGGAAAACGGGCCATCGAGATCGTCGAGGTCGGGCCTCGCGACGGGCTGCAGAACGAAAAGGCCATCCTCGAACCTGCCGTCCGCGTCGAATTGGTGCGCCGGCTGGAGGCGGCGGGCGCGAAGCGGATCGAGGCCGTCAGCTTCGTTCATCCCAAATACGTGCCCCAGATGGCCGGCGCCGAAGAGGTCATGGCCGAGCTGCCGAAAGCGGCGGGCCGCAGCCGCATCGGTCTGGTGCTCAACGGCAAGGGCTATGACCGGGCGCTGGGCACGGCGGTGGACGAGGTCAATGTGGCCATGAGTGTCACGGACGGCTTCGGCTTGAAGAACCAGGGCCTGTCGGTGGTTCAGCAGGTCGAGATGCTGGCTGGCATCATCGCCGGCCGCGCCAACGCGGAAGGAGAGCCGGGCGCTACGCCGTCCCTGTCGGCCACCCTCAGCTGCGTCTGGGGTTGCCCGTTCGACGGCGAGGTCTCGGTGGGACAGGTCGAGGATCTGGTCGGAAAGATCGCCGCGCTCGGCGTCGACGAAATCGCCTTGGCCGACACCATCGGCGTCGGCGATCCGTGGAGCGTGACCCGCAAGGTCGAGGCGGCCCGGCGCGCGGCGCCCGAGGCGACCCTGCGCCTGCATTTCCACGATACGAGGAACACCGGGTTGGCGAACGCCTATGCGGGCGTCGAGGCCGGGATCGACATCCTCGACGCCTCGGTCGGCGGCATCGGCGGCTGTCCGTTCGCGCCGGGGGCCACGGGCAATATCGCCACCGAGGACCTCGTCTATATGTTGGAGCGAGCCGGCTATTCGACCGGCTATGACCTCGACGCCCTGATCGAGACGGCGAAATGGATCGGCGAGAAGATCGGCCGCCCGGCGCCCAGCGCCCTCAGCCGTGCGGGCGGCTGGCCGAAGGGCTGATTACAGCTCCACGCCCCGGAACGGATTGCCCTGATGCACCTCCAGCCCCTCGGGCAGGGGGACCCAGGCGGGGCGGCGGGCGTTGAAGATGGCGACTGTCGGCTTGAAGCTCGAAGGGTCATCCAGAGACCCGGCGTAGACGGTGTAGCTGTCGCTGACCCCCACCTCTCCGCCGAAGACCAGACCGCCGCAGGTCGGGCACATGTTGCGCGTCGCCGGACCGCCGTGGGCGCCGGTCGAGGTGTGGGACTGCACCGGCCCGATCAGCCGCACCCCTGCCGCCGCCAGCCCCAGAAACGGAATGAAGCCCGACCCCGAGGCCTTCCTGCAATCGGTGCAGAAGCAATAGCCGGCATAAAGGGGCTCGCCCTCCGCCTCATAACGCAGCGCCCCGCAAAGGCAGCCGCCGGTGTGTCTGACGGGATAGGTCATGCGGCGAGGCTAGGCCGGTGAGGGGAGGCGGGCAATATCCTCCCCACGCTTCGCGCGGGGAGGAGAAACGCGTGCCCTACAGATTCAACAGCGCCGGATCCCCACCCTGCGCCGAGATGTTGTTCGAGATCGCCTTCTCTGAGGCGAAGCGGATCAGGCTGTTGGGGCCGCCGGCCTTGGGGCCGGTGCCGGACAGGCCTTCGCCGCCGAACGGCTGGACGCCGACGACCGCGCCGGTGATTGAGCGGTTGATGTAGACATTGCCGGCCGGGACCAGACGCACGACCTCCTCGGCGAAGGCCTCGATGCGCGAGTGTACGCCCAGCGTCAGGCCATAGCCGCGCGCGGCCAGCTTGCCGGCGACGGTCTTCAGGTCCTTCGGGTCATAGCGATAGACGTGCAGCACCGGGCCAAAGACCTCGCGTTCGAGGAAGTCGGCGGTCGGGATCTCGGCGATGGTCGGGGCGAAAAGATCGCCCTTGCTCGCGCCTTCGGGCAGGGCGGCGCGGGCAATGATCTTCGCCTCTTTCGAGAGCCGCTCGACATGGGCTTCCAGCGCCTTGTGGCTCTCGGCGTCGATGACCGGGCCGATGTCGGTGGCCGGGTCGGTCGGGTCGGCGACGACCTGGGCGGCCAGCGCGCCCTTCAGCCCCTCGATCAGGCTGTCGGCCGAATCCTTCGGCGCATAGAGGATGCGCAGGGCCGAGCAGCGCTGGCCCGCGCTGCCGAAGGCAGACAGGATGACGTCGTCGATGACCTGTTCGCGCAGGGCGGTGGTGTCCACGAACATGGCGTTCAGGCCGCCGGTCTCGGCGATGAAGGGGATGATGGCGCCGGGCCGGGCCGCCAGCGACCGGTTGATGGCCGAGGCCGTATCGGTGCCGCCGGTGAAGGCGACGCCGTCGATGCCGGGGTGCGAAACGAGCTTGGCGCCCACCGTCTCGCCACGGCCCGGAACGAGGGCCAGCAGGTCGGGGTTCAGGCCGGCCTTGTGATAGAGGCGCACGGCCTCGGCGGCGATCAGGGGCGTCTGTTCCGCGGGCTTGGCCAGAACAGCGTTGCCGGCGGCCAGGGCGGCCGCGACCTGACCGGTGAAGATGGCCAGCGGGAAGTTCCACGGGCTGATGCAGGCGAAGACGCCGCGGCCGTGCAGGATCAGCTGGTTCACCTCGCCGACCGGACCCTTCAGGGTCTCGGCGCCGCCGAAATCGCGCTCGGCCAGCATCGCGTAGTAGCGCAGGAAGTCGGCGGCCTCGCGCACCTCGGCGACGCCGTCGTTCAGCGTCTTGCCGGCTTCACGCGAGAGCAGGGCGACGAGCCGGTCCATGTCCGCCTCCAGCGCGTCGGCCATGGCGCGCAGGACGATGGCGCGCTTGGCACCGCCCTGACGGTCCCAGCCGATCTGGGCGCGGGCGGCGAGGTCGGCGGCCGTGTCGATGTCGGCCTCGGAGGCTTCGGACACATGGCCCAGGACCTGCGACCGGTCGAAGGGATTGGTGACGTCGGTCGGGTTGACCCCGGCCTTCAGCTTGCCGCCGATCAGCGGGCCGGAGGTCAGCTTTTCGCTATCCACCTTTTCGAGGGCGGCGGCGTGCTGTTCGCGGACAACGGCCTGCGAATAGTCGCGCCCGAGGGAGTTCTGGCGGTCCATGTACATCTCCTGGGGCGTGGGGATCTTGGCGTGGCGGTCGGGGTGTTGTTCGACCGAGGTGACGGGGTCGGCGGCGACGGCGGAGGCAGGCACCCGTTCGTCCAGCAGGGCGTGGACGAAGGAGGAGTTGGCGCCGTTCTCGAGCAGGCGGCGCACCAGATAGGGCAGCAGGTCCTCATGCCCGCCGACGGGGGCGTAGGCGCGCACGGTGACGGCGCCGAACAGGTCGGTCGCGGCGTCATAGAGAGCCTCGCCCATGCCGTGCAGGCGCTGGAACTCGATCTTGACCTCGCTCGCCGTCGCCATCCGGTGGACGGCGGCCAGCGAGTGGGCGTTGTGGGTCGCGAACTGGGAATAGAGGTGAGGGGCCGCGTCGATCATGGCGCGGGCGCAGACCAGATAGTTCAGGTCAGTCGCGGCCTTGGTTGTGAAGACCGGATAGTCGGTGCGGCCGAAGACCTGGGCGCGCTTGATCTCGGTGTCCCAGTAGGCGCCCTTGACCAGACGCACCATCAGGCGGCGGCCGGACCTCTTCGCGAGGTCGGCGATGCGGGCGATCGCCTCGGGGCCGCGCTTTTGATAGGCTTGAACGGCGAGGCCGAGGCCGGTCCATGACCCCAGCTCCGGCTCATTGGCCAGCCGGTCCAGCAGCTTCAGCGACAGGGCCAGACGGTCGGCCTCTTCCGCGTCCATGGTGAAGTTGATGTCGTATTGGGCCGCGATCTTCGCCAGTCGCAGGATGCGCGGATAGAGTTCGGTCCAGACGCGGTCCTCATGCGTCGCCTCATAGCGGGGCGACAGGGCCGACAGCTTGACCGAGACGCCGTGCCCGACCTCGGGCCCCTGACCCTTGGCCGTCTTGCCGACGGCGGTGATGGCGTCGGCGTAGATGCGCTCATAGCGTTCGGCGTCGGCGGCGGTGCGGGCGCCCTCGCCCAGCATGTCGAACGAGCAGAGCCAGCCCTCCTTGTTCGACCGCTTCAGCGCCGCCTCGATGGTGCGGCCGACCACGAACTGCTCGCCCATGATGCGCACGGCGGCGGCGACGGACTGACGAATGACCGGCTCGCCCAGACGGCCTGCGACACGCTTGAGGAAGCCGGGCAGGTCGGTCTTGGCCTCCTCGTCGGCGTCGACCAGCTTGCCGGTCAGCATCAGGCCCCAGGTCGAGGCGTTGACGAACAGGCTGTCGGACTGGCCGAGGTGCGAGGCCCAGTCGGCCGAACCGATCTTCTCGGCGATCAGCCGGTCGCGGGTGTCCTCGTCGGGGGTGCGCAGCAGGGCCTCGGCCAGACACATCAGGGCCAGCCCCTCGCGCGTGCCCAGCGAGAACTCCTGCAGGAAGCTTTCGACGACACCCTGCTTCTTCTGGCTCTGGCGGGCGTGTTCAACGAGCGCCGTGGCCTCATCGACGACGGCGCGGCGTCCGGCGGCGTCCAGCGGAATGCGGGCCAGGTTGGCGGCGACAGCCTCCCGCTCGTCGGCGAACTTGCCGTGGTCCAGCGTGTCCCAGTGGGCATAGGCGGAGGCGTTGAAGGGGGCGGGCGTGGTCATGCGGCGTCCTCTCGGCCTTCCGGCCCGTCTGTCTTGCGTATATGGCGGGCCTGACCGAATGTGCATCGTATGATCGGCGCACGAGCCGATGATCCTTCGGAAAAACACGCTCTTGGCCGTTGAAAATCTCGACCCCGTCGACCGTCGCCTGCTCAAGGCCCTGCAGGAGGACGGTCGCATGTCCAACGCGGAACTGGCCCGGCGGTGCAATCTGTCGCCCGCGGCCTGTTTCGAACGCGTCCGGCGGCTGCGCGAGCGCGGCGTCATTACCGGCTATGCGGCCCTGATCGACCCGGCCAAGGTCGGGCGCGGCCTGATGATCTTCGTCGAGGTCCTGCTGGACCGCACCACGGGCGACCAGTTCGAGGCCTTCGCCGAAATGGTGCGCCGCCAGCCCGAGGTGCTGGAGTGCCATATGGTCGCCGGCGGCTTCGACTATCTGATCAAGGCCCGGGTCGGGGACATGGACGCCTATCGCGCCTTCCTCGGCGACGTGCTGACGCGGATGCCGGGGGTGCGCGAAACCCGCACATACGCCGTTCTCGAAGAGGTGAAATCCACGACGGCGCTTCCGCTCTAAACGCGTCTCGCAATCGTCGCCGTGACCCGCTATGGCTTCCTGCTCGACAACGGCGGGAGCCACTCGGCCCACATGCGTATCGTTCTGGCCACCGACGCCTGGGAGCCCCAGGTCAACGGCGTCGTCCGCACCCTGACCCGTACGGTCGCGGAATGCCGCGCCATGGGCCATGAGGTCGAGGTCATCGAGCCCAGCCAGTTCAAGACCATTCCCTGCCCGACCTATCCGGAAATCCGGCTGGCGCTGGGCGCGGAAGAAGAGATCCGCGAGCGCCTGCGCGCCTTCGAACCCGAGGCGGTGCACATCGCCACCGAAGGCCCTATCGGCATCGCCATGCGGCGCATTTGCGTGGAGTGGAAGCTGCCCTTCACGACCAGCTATCACACCAAATTCCCCGAATATGTCTCGGCCCGTTTCCCGATCCCGGTCCAGGTCGGCTATGCCTATATGAAGTGGTTCCACAAGCCGTCGGGCCGGCTGATGGTCGCCACCCCGACCCTGCGCGATGAGCTGCAGGCGCACGGCTTCAAGAACGTCTCGCCCTGGACGCGGGGCGTCGACACCGAACAGTTCAACCCCGATCTCGAACGCATCTTCGACGAGCTGGGTGGCAAGGACTGGCCGCGGCCATTCTGGCTGAACGTCGGCCGCGTCGCCGTCGAGAAGAACATCGAGGCCTTCCTCGAAACCGACCTGCCCGGCACCAAGATCGTCGTCGGCGACGGTCCGGCCCGCGCCGATCTGGAAGAACGCTATCCCAATGCCAAATTCCTCGGCGCCCGCTTCGGTCAGGAGCTGGCCCGCTGCTTCCGCGACGCCGACGTCTTCGTCTTCCCCAGCTGGACCGACACCTTCGGCCTGGTGATCCTGGAGGCCATGGCGGCGGGGACCCCGGTCGCGGCCTATCCGGCCCACGGCCCCATCGACATCATTCCGGGCTCCAACGCCGGCGCCATCGACGAAGACCTCAAGACCGCCTGCCTCAAGGCGCTGGACTGCGATCGCACGGCGGTGCGCGCCTATGCCGAGAAATTCAGCTGGCGCGCCTCGGCCGAGCAGTTCGTCGAGAACCTCGAACCCTATCCCGATCCCGAGCGCGGCCGCTTCTGGCGGCGTCTGCGGCGTATCGCGCGGGTGCGCAGACGCGCGGCGGCGTGACGGTAGCTCCGGGCAATCGGCGGGACCTCTTCGCCCGGATGCGCAGGGCGCTGGCCCGAGCGCGCCGGCCCGATTGGCGTCGCTCGAACGCCCACCGCTTCGGCCTGGTCTATACGAACCGGTTCTGGGATGTCGGGGGCTCGGCTTCGGGGCCGGGCTCCGATCGAGGTTCGCCGAGTGTGAGCCATGCCCTCGCCGTTCTGGACGAGGTCTCCGCGCGCTTCCCGATCCGGTCGGTCGCCGATATTCCGTGCGGCGATTTCAACTGGATCGACGACTGGCTCACGGCGCATCCCGAGGTCGACTACGTCGGATACGACATCGTGCCCGAGCTGATCGCCCGTAACCGCAGGCTCTGGCCCGGTGTGCGTTTCGAGCTTCTGGACATCACGCGCCAGAAGCCGGCATCCGCTGACCTGATCTTCTGCAAGGACCTGATCAATCACCAGCGCGAAAAGGACGTGTGGGCGACCCTGTCGAACATGACCGCATCGGGCTCGAAGTGGCTGCTGGTCACCTCAAACCCCGGCTTCGAGAACAAGGATCTGGATCTGTTCGCTCCAGGAGCGTCCCGGCTCCTCGATTTGTGCGCCCCGCCCTACAATCTGCCTCCGCCGGTGATGGGGGATCACTATCTGTCGCTCTGGCGCCTGACCGACGTCGCACCCATCGTTGCGAAGCGTCGCCAGAAGTCTGAGTTTTCTCACAGAAAATAGCCGAACGCGGTTCATCGAGTTTACACTCTGTGAACCAAACTGGAGTGTAGTTCCCCGCGGGGAAATACGCTCATGACGTCCGACTGGACCGACGACATCACGGCAGCGATGGAGGCGCGCTCACAGCAGTGGCGCCTGCGCGTGATCATCGCGGCCCTGATCGCCCTGGTCTTCCATTCCTTCACCGGCGCGGGCTTCGCCTTCGGCTGGTTCGGCGTCTACTGCGCCCTGCAGTGGATCGAATACGACTTCGGCCCCCGCGGCGCCTGGGTGACGCGGCTGAGCCGGCTGGACTGGGCGCGCGCCAGCGTCGGCATGATCCTGATCAACAACCTGGCCTTCGCCACCATCGGCCTGGCCGAGCTGCAGAGCGGGTCGGGCGTGGCCATCTCCTGTTCGGCCATGCTGTTCGGTGGATCGATTCTGAACGCCATCATGATTTCAACCACCTCGCGGCCTCTGGTTCTGGCCTCGGTGGCGCCGCACCTGGCCTTCGCCCTGGTCCTCCCGGTCGCCATGGCGTTGCGGGGCGCGCCCCTGCTGGAATCCTTCCAGGTCTTTGTCGCCATTATGATGCTGGTCGTGGCCAGTCTGATGACCTGGCGGCAGTTGGCCTCCACGATGCTCGAGGTGCGCCGCGCCAAGGCCGAGGCCATCGAGGCCAACAAGGCCAAGAGCGAATTCCTCACGGTCATGAGCCACGAGATCCGCACCCCCCTGAACGGCGTGCTGGGCATGGCCCAGGCCATGTCGGCCGACACGCTTTCGGGCAGCCAGCGTGAGCGGCTGGAGGTCGTAACCCAGTCGGGCCAGGCCCTGCTGGCCATCGTCAATGACGTGCTGGATCTGGCCAAGGTCGAGGCCGGCAAGGTCGAGCTGGAAAACCGCCCCTTCGATCTGGAGGCGACGATCCGTCAGGCCGAGGCCAGTTTCGAGGCCATCGCTGTGTCCAAGGGTCTGGTCTTCAACTCCACGGTCGAGCCTTCGGCGGCGGGCCGCTACATGGGCGACGCCCTGCGGCTGCGGCAGGTGCTGGCCAATCTGGTTTCCAATGCGGTGAAGTTCACCGACGAAGGTTGCATCACCGTCGCCGCGCGGCGTGAGGACGGCGAACTGGTGCTGGTCGTCGAGGACACCGGCCCCGGCTGCACGCCGGAGCAGATGGGCCGGCTGTTCCTGAAGTTCGAACAGGCCGACGTCTCGACCACCCGCCGGTTCGGGGGCACGGGCCTGGGCCTGTCGATCTGCAGCGAACTGACCGGGCTGATGGGCGGATCCATCCAGGCCGAGGCGGTCGAACCGCACGGCCTGCGTTTCGTCACCCGCCTGCCGCTGGAATGGCTGGGCGGCGAGGATGAGGCCGTGGCGGTCGTGTCTGTCGTGCATGCCGAGGAAGAGGGCAGGGCCTTGCGGGTGCTCGCCGCCGAGGACCACCCGGTCAATCGTCAGGTGCTGACGGTGCTCCTGGCCCAGGCCGGAATCGTGCCGACCATCGTCGAGAATGGCGCCCTGGCCGTCGAGGCCTGGCGCGAGGGCCAGTGGGACCTGATCCTGATGGATGTGCAGATGCCGGTCATGGACGGGCCGGGCGCCACGGCCGCCATCCGCGCCGAGGAGTTCGCCGAAGGCCGCGACCACACCCCGATCATCGCCCTGACCGCCAATGTCATGACCCATCAGATCGAGGACTACCGCAGCATCGGCATGGACGCCGTTGTCGGCAAGCCAATCCAGATGGACGAGCTGATGCGCGCCATGGCCCGGGTGCTGGAAGACAACGACGTAGACGCCGCGCGCTCTGGAGCCCTGGCCGCGGCCTGAGGCGGTTTCCCTATTTCGTCGGGGCCGCCATCGGCGTCAGGCTGGCGGCGATGGCGCGCTGGGCCTGAAGCTGGTCTTCCGGCAGCGGCACCAGACCCCGATCCTGCAGATAGCCGCCCTTGCCGGTCGCGGCGTCGGACATGAACTCGGACAGGAACTGCTGCAGGCCGGGGGTCACCCCGATGTGGGCCTTCTTGACGTAGATGTAGAGGCTGCGGGCCAGCGGATAGGTGCCGTCGGCGATGGTCTCGGCGGTCGGGGCGATACCGTCGATGGTCTCGGCCTTCACCGTGTCGAGGTTCTGTTCCAGGAAGGAGAAGCCGAACACGCCCAGCGAGCCCGGGGTGCGGGTCAGGGTCTGGACGATGGCGTTGTCGTTCTCGCCGGCGTCGATCCAGGCGCCGTCCTCACGCAGGGTGTGGGTCAGGGTCTCGAACTTGGTCTTGTCGTCCTTGAAGGCGGCGACGGCGGGGATCAGGCCGCCGCCCGGGGCCATGCCCAGCTCCAGGAAGGCGTCGCGGGTGCCCGAGGTCGGCGGCGGGCCGTAGACCATGATGCGCTGGTTCGGCAGGCCCGGATTGACCTGGTTCCAGGTCGTCGTCGGGTTGGCCACGAAGGCGCCGCCGGCGCCGGGGACTTGCTTGGCCAGACCCTCATAGAGGTCGTTCAGTTCGAAGTTGAAGCCGTTGCCGTTGCGGGCCGTGGCGATGACGATGCCGTCATAGCCGATCTTGATCTCGATGATCTCGGTGACGCCGTTCTTCTGGCACAGCTCGTATTCCGACTTCTTGAGCGGACGCGAGGCGTTGGCGATGTCGGGGGTCGAGGGGCCGACGCCCTGACAGAAGGCCTGGATGCCGCCGCCGGTGCCCAGCGATTCGACCCGCGGCGCCGCGCCGCCGGGATTGTTGCGCCCGAAATTCTCGGCGACGCGGGTGGCGAAGGGGAAGACGGTCGAGGAGCCGGCGGCCCAGATGCCCGCGCGCTGGGCCTGGGGGGCGCCACCGCCGCCCTGGCCGCAAGCGGCGACCGCGACGACGGTCACAGCCATCAGGGCGGCCGAGGCGGCCAATTGCTTGCGGGTCATCAGACGCTCTCCGAACGGACGTTTCCGCCCGTGCTTAGAGCAGGCTTTTGTGACGGTACGGCTACCGTTCCGGCGAGGCGTTTTGTCCTGTCAGAGCAGGCGCTTGCGCATCGTCTGCGACAGCATGTCGATCAGGGTCACGGCGACGATGATGATGATCACCACGGCCGACACTGACCGGAAATCGAAGGCGTTCATCCGGTCGAACAGAACCTGGCCGATGCCGCCCGCGCCGATCAGGCCGAGCACGGTCGCCGAGCGGCTGTTGGACTCGAAGCGGTAGAGGGCGAAGGAGGTCCAAAGGGGGGCGACCTGGGGAATGACGCCCCAGAAGATCTCGTGCAGGGGCGAGGCGCCCGTAGCGCGCACGCCCTCGACGGGGCCCTTGTCGATCGACTCGACGGCTTCGGAGAACAGCTTGGCCAGGACGCCGGCCGTGTTCAGGGCGATGGCGAGAACGCCCGGCAGCGGCCCCAGGCCCACGGCGACCACGAACAGCAGGCCGATGACCAGATCCGGGATCGAACGCAACAGGTTCATCACCCAGCGCACCGGCGTCACCACCCAGATCGGGGCGATGTTGCGGGCGGCCGCGAGGCCCAGCGGGATGGCCGCGAAAATGGCCAGGAAGGTGCCCCAGAGCGCGATCTGGATCGTCTCCCACATCTTGGCGACATAGATTTTCCAGTCGGCGAAGTCGGGCTTGAGCAGTTCGGCCGCGAACTGGCCGGTGTGCTCATTGGCTTCGAAAAGCTTGGTGATGTTGCCCAGGTCGACGGCCTTGACGCTGTAGGCCAGGACCACGGCGACGCCGCCCCAGATCAACAGGTCCAGCAGCATGGCCCCGAGGGACTTGGACGGGGCCTTGGGAATGACGGCGGTATCGAGGGGGGCGGCGGTCAAGGCTGGACCTCGGCGCGGGCGCGCAGGCGTTGCAGTTCGGCCTCGGCGGCGGTGACGCCGGCGGCGTCGCCCTTGGCCCTGGCGTCGGTCAGCTTCTGGTCGGCGACCATCAGGCGGATCGGGTCCAGATAGCCGTCATCGGCGGCGCGGAACTCCGAATACTCCAGCGCGGACAGCACCTGGCGCTGGCGGTCGGCCTCGACGCCCGTGCCCTTGCCGTAGGACAGGAAGAAGGCGCGGATCTTTTCCTTCAGGGCCGGCGGCAGGCTCTCGGACACCACGATGCCCGATTCCGGGATCGGCGGGGACTGCCAGATGTCATGGATCTGGGCGGCCATGACCGGATTCTCGCGGTTCATGAAGACGGTGTTGACGCTGTTCGAGGTCGCCACGTCGAGCACGCCCGAGGCGACGCCGAGCGCGTTCGACTGGTGGTTGGCCGAACGCACGGTCTTGAAGCAGTTGGCCGGGACGATGCCGCGCGGATTGAACAGGAAGGACATGGGGGCCAGGGTGCCCGAGGTCGACTGGGCGTCGCCGATGCCGAAATTGTACTTCTTGCCGCAGGCCAGGACCATGTCGAGGGTGATCCCGGAGTCCTTCCGGGCGATCAGCGTGGCCTGGTAGCTGTCCAGACCTTCCTTGTTGACGGTGCGGGCGATGACCTCGGCGTTGGCGCGATCGACGGCCTCGAGCGCGGGCTTGGCCGAGAACCAGCCGACCTGGGTCTGTTCGCCGCGCATGGCCTCGACCAGGACGGTGTAGTTGGAGCCGAAGAAGGGTTTGACCGTGACGCCGGTCGCCTTGGACATGTCGTCCAGCAGCGGCTGCCACAGCGGGCCGGCCGAGGCCTGGCCCTCGGCGGACAGGATGGAGAAGGTGATCTCGGTCGGCATGGCGCCGGCGGCCTTCTTCTCGCCGCCTCCGCAGGAGGCGACGCCGAGCGCGACAGCAGCGACGGCCGCGAGGCCGAGCAGGCGGCGGGTAAGGAGGGTGCGGCTCATGCCTTGGCTTCCCAGAACGCGTCCTCGAACTCGGGACCGTAGATGTCGATAAGGGTCTTGGTGTCCAGGCTGGTCGAGGGACCGTCATAGACGATCTTGCCAGCCTTCAGCGCGATGACGCGCTCGCAGTAGCGGATGGCGTAGTCGACCTGGTGCAGGGTGACGATGACGCCCAGACCGTCGCGCTTGTTCAGTTCGACCAGCAGTTCCATGACCTTGCGGGCCGAAACGGGGTCGAGCGAGGCGACGGGCTCGTCGGCGAGGACGGCTTGTGCGCCCTGGACGATGGCGCGGGCGATGGCGCCGCGCTGCTGCTGGCCGCCCGAAAGGGTGTTGGCGCGCTGGGCCGCATAGTCGGCGACGCCGACGCGGTGCAGGGCGGCCATGGCCTTGTCCTTGTCCGCCCTGGGCCAGGCGCCGAGGATGCCGCGCCAGCCGGGCAGGCGGCCGAGCGCGCCGAGCATGACGTTGGAGAACAGCGACAGCCGGCCGACCAGGTTGAACTGCTGGAAGATCATGCCGAGTTTGGCGCGGGCGGCCCGGATCTGGCCGGTGGTGCGGCCGTTCTTCTGCACCGTCTCGCCGAACACCTGGATCGTCCCCTTGCCGGGGTCGATGGGGTGCATGCCGGTGATGGAGCGCAGCAGGGTGGACTTGCCGGAGCCGGACGGTCCGATCAGGGCCACCATCTCTCCGGCGGCGACCTCCACCGACACGCCGTCGAGCGCCTTGCGGGCGCCGTAGGTCTTCGACACATCACGAACGGATGCGACGGCTGGGGAAGTGGAACTCATCGGGCTCGCTGGTGCGGCTGAAACGGGGGCGCCGAATGACGCGAGAGGGGCGTTTCGGCAAGTCTTAATGCCATGCGGGCGGATGCGGCGTCCAGTGCTGTGGACAATGGGCGACAGCCGCGCCGGGCCCCGGGGGACGTCTCCGGCTTGTCTTTGAAATCCCGAGACCTTCCGCAGGCGGATCAAACCGGCCTCTGGTCAGGCCCCGCCTAGAAAAAACCTCTTTACATGACAGTCCCGTGACCCTACATCGCCCTCTCCGGCGGACCCCGTAGGTCTAACGTTGCGCTGCTAACGCCGGTCTGGGTTTAACAATTACAGGGGTTTACGTGAATTGCGCACGTATCATTTCCCCCTGGACCTGGTCCGCGAGCGGTCCCCCGAACGTCCTGTCGCACTCGTGCGGCCGGCGACGGTTTCCGTAGCGGCGCGCTGGTTCCAGGACAATCTGAACGCTGACGTCTTCTATGCGGTGAAGGCCAACCCTTCGCGCTGGGTCATCGAAGCTCTCGTCGAATCCGGCGTGAACTCGTTCGACGTCGCCTCGCTCGCCGAGATCGAGCTGGTGCGTTCGGTCGCCCCCGACGCGCGTCTGGCCTTCATGCATCCGGTCAAGAGCCGGTCGGCGATCACAAAGGCGTACTTCGACCATGGAGTCCGCACCTTCTCGCTCGACTGCATGGACGAGCTGCAGAAGATCCTCGACTCGACCGCCGGCGCCACCGATCTGAACCTGATCGTGCGCATGGCCGTCTCGGCCGAGGGCGCGGCCTACACCCTGTCGGGCAAGTTCGGCGTCTCCGTCGACCAGGCGCCGCCCCTGCTGCTGGCCGTGCGCCGGGCGGTGGTCGACGGCCTGATGGGGGTGTCGTTCCACGTCGGTTCGCAGTGCATGCGCCCGACCGCCTATCAGGCGGCCATGTCCCAGGTCGGCCGTGCGATCTCGCGCGCCGGCGTCATCGTCGATGTCGTGGACGTCGGCGGCGGCTTCCCCTCGGTCTATCCGGGCATGGTCCCGCCGGACATGAGCGAATACGCCGACGCCATCCACCGCGGCTTCAACGAAATGCCCGTGTCGGAAACGACCGAGCTGTGGTGCGAGCCCGGCCGGGCCCTGGTCGCCGAAAGCTCGTCGATCCTGTGCAAGGTCGAGCTGCGCAAGGGCGACGCCCTGTATCTGAACGACGGCTCCTACGGCTCGCTGTTCGACGCCACCCACTCGCGCTGGCCCTTCCCGACCAAGCTGGTCCGGGACGGCGAGTCCGCGTCGGAGCTCAAGCCGTTCCAGTTCTACGGCCCGACCTGCGACTCGATCGACCATATGCCGGGTCCGTTCTGGCTGCCGGCCGATATCCGCGAAGGCGACTATATCGAGATCGGCATGCTGGGCGCCTATGGCGTGGCCATGTCGACCGGCTTCAACGGCTATGGCGAGCACGATCTCGCCGCGGTCGAGGACGCCCCGATGGCCTCGCTCTACGGCCTGGCGCCGCGCTCCATCCCGACCGTGCGCACCACGGCGGAAGAGAACGCCCGCAAGGTCGTCCGCCTGTCGCGCCCCAAGGGCAAGGCCGGCCAGCGCAAGAAGGCGAAACGCTAGACATCCTGTCCCGCTGACGCCAAAGCGTCGCGAACGCGTTTGATAAAGCAGCGGCCCGTCGCTCCGTCCGGGCCGCTGCCTTCGCTATGACGGGCGCTCAAATCAAAGGGAAACCCCTGAAATGAACGCACCCGTCGAGTCGAACACCAAGGCGCAGCTGCTCCAGAACGTGGTCGAGCACGTCGACATCACCTCGTTCGACGCCCGGCCGATCATCGACAGCATGCGCAAGATGTCGTTCTCGTCGCGCGACACCGCCCGCGCCGCCGACATCTTCAACATGGCGCTCGAGGACAAGGACTGTTCGCCGTGGCTGATCCTGGCCGGCTCGACCTCGGCCGGCGGCTGCATGCATGTGTACCGCGACATGGTGAAGTTCGGCATGATCGACGCCGTGGTCGCAACGGGCGCCTCGATCGTCGACATGGATTTCTTCGAGGCCCTGGGCTTCAAACACTATCAGGCCGCCGGCGAGGTCGACGACAACGTCCTGCGCGAAAACTACATCGACCGGATCTACGACACCTATATCGACGAGGAAGAACTCCAGGCCTGCGACCACACGATCCTCGAGATCTGCGACCGTCTGGAGCCGCGCGGCTATTCCTCGCGTGAGTTCATCTGGGAGATGGGCAAGTGGCTGTCCGAAGGGAACGCCAAAAAGGAAGGCTCGCTGATCCAGACCGCCTATGAAGAAGGCGTGCCGATCTTCTGCCCGGCCTTCGTCGACTCCTCGGCCGGCTTTGGTCTGGTCAAGCACCAGAAGCAGCGCATCGCCGAGGGCAAGCCCTATCTGATGATCGACGCGGTCGCCGACTTCCGCGAACTGACCGACATCAAGATCGCGGCGGGCGTCACCGGCCTGTTCATGGTTGGCGGCGGCGTGCCCAAGAACTTCGCCCAGGACACGGTGGTCTGCGCCGAAATCCTCGGCGTCGACGCCGAGATGCACCGCTACGCGGTCCAGATCACCGTCGCCGACGTGCGCGACGGCGCCTGCTCGTCGTCGACGCTGAAAGAGGCCGCCTCCTGGGGCAAGGTCCAGACCACCCACGAACAGATGGTCTTCGCCGAAGCCACCACCGTCGTGCCCCTGATCGGCTCGGACGCCTACCACCGCGGCAGCTGGAAGACCCGCGACAAGCGCCGCTGGGCCAAGCTGTTCGGGAAGTAAGCCCGCGCTCGATCAAGTCTGGATGAGGCAAGAAGGGGAGAAGGTCGGATCGGCCTTCTCCCTTTTCCAATTGCGATCGCGACCTTCCGATCGGTCCGGCGTTTCGAACGGGCGGCGCTGAACGCCGCGCGATTTCGGAGACGCAGAATGAACCGCAAGCTGAAGGCCGCCCTTGTGGCCGTCATCCCCTGTTTCGTGGCGGGCGCGGCGATCGCCCAGTCGCAGACCGGTATGAACGCCTCTGCGGCCCAGGCTGCGAGAGACGCGGATCGGGCGCTGAACACCCAGTATACGGCGACCATGAACAGGCTTTCGCCGCCTTCGCGCACACTGTTGCGCGACGCCCAGCGCGCCTGGATCACCTTCCGCGACCAGCAATGCCGCTATGAGGCGTCCGGCGTGCGGGGCGGCTCCGCCTTTTCCATGGTCCAGTCCGGCTGCCTTGCCCGATTGAGCACGGAACGCACGCGCGACCTGCGGCGCCTCGGCCAGTGTCAGGAAGGCGATCTGTCCTGCCCGCGCTAGAGGGCGCAAAAAAGGGGCCGCGAGCGATCGCGGCCCCTTCGTCATGCGCAGCGGGGAGCGTTACTCCCCGCTGATTTCCCGCACGGCCTTCATCAGGGCCTCGACGACCTTGGCGGTCTCGGGGTCCGACCAGCCGCCGGGCTTCATCTGCACGGCCTGGCGCAGGGTGTGGAAGGCTTCGCGAACCACTTCCGGCGTCTGTTCTCCGGCGACAAATTTGGCGGCAAGGGCCATGCGCTGCATGACGCCGTCGACGGCCGCGCGGTTCTCCGCCAGCCAGGCCTGACCGGCCTCGGTGACCGAGAAGACCCGCTTGCCGGACGCATCCTCGACGCCCGCGATCAGGCCTTCGTCGGCCAGCAGCGACAGGGTCGGATAGACCACGCCGGGCGAGGGGGCGTAGCCGCCGCCGAACGCGGTCTCGATGGCCTTGATCAGGTCGTAGCCGTGGCGCGGCTCCTGTTCGATCAGGGCCAGCAGCACCAGCCTCAGATCACCGGGGCCGAACATGCGGCGTCCGCGTCCCGGGCCGCGTCCATGACCGCGGCCTTCACCGCGCTCACCCATGCGGCCCCCCATACGGTCCATCGGGCCACGGCCTTCGCCACGACCCCACGGCCCGGCGTGATGGCCGAAGCGGCCCCCGCCCTGACCCCGGCCTTCGTGGCCGCAGAAATGACGGCCGTGACGACCGCCGCGTTGACCTTCACCGCGTCCTTCGCGGTCCTCGTGAAATCCAAACATGATGTGTTCCTTCGTTTTCATGTCGCAAAGATATATCTTTAAGAGCGTTACGCAAGGATCTTGAGATATATCTTTTTGCATATCGGAACCGGGACCTCGCTCGTGGGCTTTTGTCTCGAGAAGGAGCCCGCCATGTCAGACCCCCACGTCACCGAAGACGCCCGCGAAGCCGACGACATCGGCGAGAAGCCCGATCTGGGCCGAACCGCCGACACCCTGATCGACGTGCTCAACGGCACGGATTCCGGCTCGGACACCCGCGCGGGTTCGCTGCGCGGCGGGTCGGCGACGGGTTCGGACGACGATCCTGATCAGGAGCTGATCAACGAAACCCTCGCCAGCGAGGGCATGGTCGACAAGGCCGAGACAGCCAAAGACTGACTCCCGATCCATCATCGGTCGTCCGAGCGGCGCCGTAGCGCCTTGCCGCCGCCGCAACGATGGGCCACGGTGGCGTCAGTAGAGAAACGTGCCCAGGGACGAGACCGGAATGAAGCGCAGTCTGGCGGCGGTAGTCGCCCTTCTGACGGTGGCGTCACTTACTGTGGGCCTGTCCGCCTGTGATCCGTCGGGCAAGGACCACAAGGCTTCCGACACCCCGTCCGATTCCCCGGCGAAGACCGGCGCCGAATCGCCTGTCGCCGAAACCGGGGCCCCCGCGACCACGGGTGCGGCTCCGGCCGACGCCCCGGCCGCGACTGTGGTCCGCCTGGGCAATGCGCCTGATTTCGCCGCTGTCTATCCGGGCGGAGTGGTCGAGGCGCCACCGACCGTCGCGGGCGGTCCCGCCGGTCCCGGCGGTCTGGTCACCTTCACGACGGATGCGAAGCCCGAAGCGGTGATCGGCTTCTACAAGCAGCGCGCCGAGGCCGCGGGTCTGGCGCCGGTCATGTCGCTGAACCGTGGCGACACCGTCGCCTATGGCGCGGCCGAGCCCGCCAACGGCGCCATGGTCCAGGTCGTGGCCACCGCAGTGGACCAGGCGCCGACCTCGGTCCAGCTGACCTGGAGCGCGGGTCAGTGAGAAGGGCCGTGACCGCGCCGGTTCTGGCCGCCGCGCTTCTGGCCATTCCTGTCATCGCCGCCTGCGCCTCGACCCCCTATGGCGAACCCGCAGGCGCCTCGACGACGGCGACCCCGATCGCTGATCCGGTCCTCGCCGGCTATTTGACGGAGGCACGGATCAAGGCTCTGGCCGACGCCGTGCCCGCCCCCTCGGCCGACGGATCGGCCGAGCAGATCGCCGACCGCGCCCTGTCGGACCGCTATCGCGCGCTGGAGAATTCCGACCGATGGCTTCTGGCCACCGCCCATGCCGAACTCAGCCCCGAACTGGCGCGTCAGCATTTCGACTGCGCCCTCGGGGTCCGCTTCACCGGGACTGCCACCCCTCGCCTGAACGCCGTCCTCGCGAAAATCCTGCACGACGCCAACGAAGCCGCCGAGGCCGCCAAGTCGCGTGAATTCCGCCCCCGCCCCGTCGGCGTCGACATGGCCCGTCCCGCCTGCACGCGCATCAGCGAGGCCGGCCGCCGCAGTCCCTCCTATCCGTCCGGCAGCGCCTCGGTCGGGGCCGCCTATGGCGAGGTCATGGCGGCCGTGGATCCGGCCCATGCCGCCGAGGCCCGCGCCATCGCCCATCAGATCGGCGTCAGCCGCATCGTCTGCGCCATGCACTATCCCGCCGACGTCGCCGCCGGCGAGGCGCTGGGCAAGGCCGTCTTCGCCGAGGCCGCCGCCACCCCCGCCTTCCAGACCGAGCTCGTCGCCCTGCGCGCCGAACTGGCTGATGTGCGCCGCACGGGCCTGACCAACCCCGGCTGCGTCGCCGAACGCGCCGCCCTGGCCATGCCCCTGCCTTAGGGGATGGTCGGGCCGTTCCTCGCCCTCCTTCTACAGTCGAGCGGCTGGTCGCTGCCTGCGACCCGTGTCTGTTCCGCGGAGGAGATCCGCGACCTCACGGCTGCGCCTGACGCCGCCGAGACGCCCTTCCGCCTGACCTGCCGCGCCGACCTCAATGGCCGCCCGGTCCTGCGCCGTATCCTGATCGAGGGCGCGGAGGCCTCTGGCGCGGGCGTCGACTGCGGCGGCGGTGGGGTTGGTCGCCCCGGCGCCCGCACCACGACCCAGACGCCGACGATCGCGATCTGGTCGCGTCGTATCGACGGGCCCGAGCCCCGCTGGAGCCGCCCGACCGACGTCTTCATCCGCAACTGCACCGTCCACGGCGCGATCCGCATCTGGGGCATGGGGGCGGGCGGCCGCATCGACGACCTGCGCACCTCCTCGCGCACGCCCGGCCATACGGCGGCGGCGCAAGGCGCCGCGCCATCGCACATCGTCCTGACCAATCTGACCTTCGCCGCGACCGGCTCCATCCCCCTCTATGTCGGGCCGGGCGTGACGGCGGTGACGGTCGAGGGCGGGCGTTTCAGCGGGCGGTCGGATTCCACGGCCGTCTATCTGGACGCCGAGAGCGCCGGGAACAGCATCCGCGATGTGACCTTCGCCGTCCGCACCCCGCGCGAGATCATCGCCGTCGACGGCTCGGCCCGGAACACGATCACCGGCAATCGTTTCGCCCTGAATGGGCAGGGCGGCGTCTTCCTTTATCGCAACTGCGGAGAGGACGGGGTGATCCGGCACCAGACCCCGTCGGACAATGTGATCACCGACAATGTCTTCACCGGCGCCGCGATGCTCAGGCCGCGTACCGTGGTGGTCGGGGCGCGCGAGGGCGGGCGGCGCTACTGTGCAGACGACCGGGGCTGGCCCTTCGGCTCCAGCATCGACGACGGCGACCATGCGACCGGCAATACGGTGGCGCGCAACCGCGCCATGCGCTGATCTGGGCGCTGATCAGCAGTTCGGGCAGTCCGGCAGGGCGCCGGTTTCGAGCTGCAGCGTCGTATGGCCGATGGAGAACCGGCTGCGGGCCAGTTTCTGCGCCTCGATCAACAGGGCGGCGCCGTCTGCCCGGTCGTGAACCAGATGGGCGGTCAGGGCCGTCTCGGTCGTCGACAGGCCCCAGACGTGCAGGTCGTGCACCGCCGAAACCCCGGGCAGGGCGAGGAAGGCGGCCTTGACCGCCGCCACATCGACCGACGGCGGCGCGGCGTCGAGCGCCAGATTGACCGAGTCCTTCAGCAGGCCCCAGGTCCCCAACAGGATCACCGCCACGATCAGGATCGACACCAGCGGATCGAGGATCGACCAGCCCGTGACCATGATGATCCCGCCTGACAGCACGACCCCGATCGAGACGGCGGCGTCGGACATCATGTGCAGATAGGCGCCCTTGGCGTTCAGGTCCGAATGCTGGTCGCGCATGAACAACAGGGCGGTGCCGAGGTTGATGACGAACCCGATGCCGGCGACGATCATGATCATCACCGAATGGACGGGCGCCGGATCGGTCAGCCGCTGCACGGCCTCGAAGGCGATGGCCCCGCAGGCGAAGATCAGCAACAGGGCGTTGGCCAGGGCCGCCAGCACAGTCGCCTTGCCGAAGCCGTAGGTCAGCTGCTTTCCCGCCGCGCGCCGCGCCAGCACCGCCGCGCCCCCGGCCATGGCCAGGCCGAGAACGTCGGACAGGTTGTGGCCCGCGTCGGCCATCAGGGCGGTCGAGCCACTGAAAATCCCGGCCCCGAACTCGCAGGCCACAAAGGCCAGGTTGACGATCAGCCCGACGCCATAGCGCCAGTCGCCGGTGTCGACCGGGCCGTGGTGGTGGCCGGCATGACCGTGGGCGTGCCCATGGGAATGAGAATGGCCATGCGAATGCCCGTGATCGTGACCCGAATGGTCGTGATCGTGGTCGTCATGCGCGTGGTCGTGGGGGGAAGCCATGCCCCGTCTTAGTGCTGATGCAGCAGGACGAGAAGGCCCAGCCCCAGCAGGGCGACCCCGAGCACGGCGCCTTCATAACGGGCCCAGCGTTCGAGCTTCAGCACCGAGGCGCCCATCCGGGCCAGGGCCGTGAAGACCCCCATGCCCAGCACCGTGCCGACGGCGAACGCGGCGGTCAGGAAGCCCAGCGCCATGATCCCTTCCTGGGCCGAGGACATATAGATGGGCAGCAGCACCTCGCCGGGCGAGATCGCCAGCATGGCGACCAGACCCCAGAAGGCGGCGCCGTGGCTGACGGTCGGCTCGGCCAGCTCCAGCGTCGCGCCATTGGCGGTCACCGGGGCCGGACGCCGGATGATGGCCCTGAGCAGATAGAAGCCGCCGAAGGCGAACAGCAGGATGGCCGACAGGTGGGGCAGCAGGCCCGAGATCCACTGATCCAGCGCCACGCCCGCTGCGACGATCAGTCCGCCGACGACCGCCGTGGTGACGATATGGGCCAGACCCGCCGCGGTCACCGCCGCCAGTACGCGCGCCAGACTCCACTTCTGCGCCCGCCCGACCAGGACGAACGGCAGCCAGTGGGTCGGCAGGGCCGCGTGCAGGAAGGCCGCCACGAAGCCGCCGCCGATCAGCGACAGCAGCACGTCATGTTCGAGCGGGGAGGGCGGCGTCATTGATCGCCCTCTACCGTGTTATCTTATAACAGTCGAGGGCTTTATTCCTCTTCCTTGGGGGAGGCCGCTTTCAGGACGATCTTTTTCGCAATCTGATTGATCAGGAGAAGGACGCCGCAGATCGGAATCGCGCGCAAAGTGAATTGAAAGAGATCCGACCGAAACAGGGAATCGTGGCCCACCAGCAAGGCGGCCAAGCTCACCGCGACATATCCTAGGAGCAGGCCGCCGATGACAGAGGTGTTGATCGCCACCGCACGAAAGGTTTTCGCTGCATATTGCGCGCGGTCGTACATGGCTTGCCCTAGCTCTCCGTGAACACCAGCGGCGTGCCCGCCGCCGGCAGACAGCTCTGGTCCACCGGCTTTGTCGGATCCCTGAAGAAGTCGCGGGCCGCGCGGGCGGCGCAGGGGCTACCGCCGGTGACGCCGTGGGTGGCGTTGGTGACGATCATCACCTGACTGTTCGCATAACCCTCGGCGGCCTTGCGGGTCAGGGGCGGGGGGCAGCCGGGGTCGATCTCGGCGGCGATGAACAGGGTCGGGATGGTGGTGTGGACGGGCGCGTTCTCGACCGGATCGGAGGGGCCGACGTCGACCGTGGCGCAGACGTCGAACAGGCGCGACAGGCTGGGAACCGAGACCTCGGCGACCGGATCGCCCGCGGCCCCGGCGGCCAGCCGTTCCTTGGATTCGAACGGCAGCTCCTCCTTGCACAGATGGGCCATGTGCTGGCCTTCGAAATAGTAGGTGCGGTTCTCGGCGGCCTCGGCGACGGGGGTCAGGTCGCCCGCGATGATCTTCTCCAGATCGGCCGGCAGGCTGCGTACGCCCGAGGCCGAATAGGTGGTGTCCATCAGGAAGGACGCCAGGTCCTCGACCGTGTAGGTCTTGCCGTCCCTGTTGGTCTGCGGCCCCGCCAGCCATTTGCGCGCATTGGCCTCGAACCGGGTCTGCAGGTCGAGGTGGCGGGCGCCGCACTCGGCCTGGGCCGCGCATTTGGCGAGGATGATCTTCACGGCGGCCGAGACCTGTTCCGGCGTGCCGACGGCCCAGTTGCCCTCGGGCGGCCAGGGGCTGTCCATAACCACGGCGCGCACGCCCTCCGGCGCATGGGTGATGACCGCGGCCTCGATGCGCGGACCATAGGAGCCGCCGAACAGGTCGATCCGGTCGAGGTGCAGGGCGGTCCTCAGGTCGGCGACGTCGGCGGCGATGGCGGCGGCATTATATTGCGACAGGTCCACCTTGGCGTCGTGCCCCATCATGCAGTCGATCAGCTTGCGCGCGTCTTCCTCCGACGGCGGACCCGCGTCAGTCAGCTGGGCGCCGGGGCAGTCCATCGACGGGATGCTCAGCCCGCCGCCGCGCTGGTCGAAATAGATCCAGTCCTGATCGACGGCGGCCAACGGACCGGCCCGGTCCGGATTGGCGGCGTAGAAGGCCAGGCGTCGGCCCAGCCCCTGGACCAGGGCGCCGCCCGGTCCGCCGTGGAAGACCACGACCGGCGGCAGGGTCTGGCCCGACGCATCGTGGTACGGTTGGCTCGCTCTCACGATGGCCACGGCGATGTCGATGCGGCGGGTGTCCGGACTGCCGCGCGTCTCGTCGACTGTCAGGGTCCCGCACTCAACCTTGCGCGCCGTCGGACCGGTGGCCTGGGCCGGCCAGTCGGCGGGGCAGTCCCTGACCGTATAGACGGGCGCTTCCGCCCGGGCGTGCGGCGCGGCGGCCAGCAGGCCCAAGGCCGCCACAGGGATGGCCACAAGGGCGGCGAACAGTCTGGTCATGAAGGATCCTCCGCCCGCACCAGACACCCGGAAGGCGTCGAGGCGCAAGCAGGAGGACGTTAGGAGCCTCAGGCCTTCTTCGGGGCGGCCTTCTTGCCGGTCACCCTGGCGATGGCTTTCGACACCGCCGCCTTCACCCCGCGCGCGGGTTTGGCTGCGGCCCTGACCACGGCCGGAACGCCCGGCTTGCGCTCGGCATAGAGCGACTTGCGGTCCAGCGGCAGGCCGCTCGGTCCCGGACGGCGCTTCTGGGCCACGGTCTGATAGACCAGCACCGAACCGCGCTCGAAGCTCTTCTTGAACAGGGCGAAATAGATCAGCCACAGCCGGGTGCGCGCCTCGCCGACCATGGCGTAGGCCTCCTCGCGCTTCGCATAGAGCCGCTCTTCCCAGTGCTTCAGCGTCAGCTCGAAATGCTCGCGCATGTCTTCGACGTCCAGGGTCTCGAAGCCGAGGCGGCCGAGGTTGGTCACCGTCATGCCGATGGTGTCCAGCTCCCCGCCCGGGAAGATGAAGCGGGTGATGACCTTGGTCGTATTGGTGGCCTTGATCGGATCCAGACCGCCGCGGCGCACCGAGGCCTGGTGGAAATAGAGGCCGCGCGGCTTCAGCAGCCGCTTCATCTCCAGGAAGTGGCGTTCGTGGTTGGCGAAGCCGACGTGTTCGAACATCTCGACCTGCGAGATCGCATCATACTGGCCCGTGACGTCGCGATAGTCCTTGAGCTCCAGCGTGATCCGGTCCGACAGGCCCTCGCGCTCGACCTTGGCCCGGCCGTAGTCGAGTTGCGCCTGCGACAGGGTCACGCCGTGGACGGTGACGCCATAGTGTTTGGCCGCCCAGCAGGACAGGCCGGCCCAGCCGCAGCCGACGTCCAGCAGCTTCTGGCCGGGCTGCAGGCGCAGCTTGCGGCAGATCCGGTCCAGCTTCTCTTCCTGGGCCGCTTCCAGCGTCGCGTCGTGATCCGTGAAATAGGCGCTCGAATAGACCATCTCCGGATCGAGGAAGAGCCGGTAGAAGTCGTTGCCGACATCATAGTGGAACTGGATGAAGTCCTTGTCGCTGCGGCCGGCCTTGTCGGCGCCGATGCCGTCATTGCCGGTCTTGTCCCACTCGGGCAGCTGGGTCGCGCCGGCGTCGGAACCGCCCAGCAGGAAGGGAATGGCCGCCTTGGCAATGAGCATCTTGTCGGCGCGCTTGGCCAGGTGGACGGCGCGGCCGTGATCCCAGCGGTCGGCGGCCTCCAGCGGGCTGCCGCCCTCGATGCGCATGTCGCCCGTGGCGAACATCTCGAACAGGGTCATCAGGCCGGGCTTGAGCAGCAGGCGGCGGACGGCGGACGGGCGGGCGATGACGATCTGGATGTCGTCGCGGGCGTTCGGTCCCAGCGGCAGGACCTCTCCGTTCCAGAGGCGCAGGGACAGGTCGGCCTGAAGCAGTTCGGCGACATGGGCGGTGATACGGCGCGCGGCAATGATGCGGCTGTCGGCGTCGGTCGTCATATGGAGTGTGTCCTCTTCCCCTTATGCGTTCATTGCACGGTCGCGTTGCGCGGGGCTAGAGAGGCGTGGCGATTCAAAGCGTCGCTGGAGCCGGGTGGGGCGCCGAGGCCATGCGACCGGCCTTTTCGAGCGGTTTCGGGCCGGTTTGGCGTTGACTCAGAGGGCCCGGTCCGTATATGTCGCCGCTCTTCGCCCGGGGGGTCATCCGCCGGGCGCATCCTTTTTTGCGTTACGCTGAGGCTCCAACATGTACGCGGTGATCAAGACCGGCGGCAAGCAGTACCGGGTTCAACCGGGCGACACGATCGTGGTCGAGAAGCTGAACGGCGACGCCGGTCAGGAACTGAAGTTCGACAGCGTCCTGATGCTGGGCGGCGACAAGGGCGTGACCCTGGGCGCCCCGCTGATCGACGGCGCTTTCGTCGGCGCGACCCTGATCGAGACCCGCAAGGGTGAGAAGGTCAAGATCTTCAAGAAGACCCGTCGTCAGGGCTACCGCCGCACGAACGGCCACCGCCAGCTGGAAAGCGTTCTGCGCATCACCGGCATCGAAGGCGCCGGCGAAACGGCCAAGTGGGACGGCAAGATCGATCTGACGACCCGCGCCGAGATCAACCTGCGCGCCCGTGGCCTGGCCAAGCGCGACGCGACGTCGGCCTTGGGTTCGACCGAGACGGTCGTCGCCTCGCACGACGGCGCTTCGGTTGACGCCGTGGTCGTCGAGAAGTCCGCACCCGCCAAGAAGGCCCCGGCGAAGAAGGCTGCCAAGCCCGCCGAGACCGACGAAGCCTAAGAACAACCGCGCTACCCAGCGCGACCCACGAAGACCGCGCTCAAGCAGGCCGACCGGCCGTTAGCGCAACAAGGAAGAGGAGCAGACTATGGCTCACAAGAAATCCGGTGGTTCGTCGCGTAACGGTCGCGACTCCCAGTCCAAGCGCCTTGGCGTGAAGAAGTACGGCAGCGAAAACGTGCTCGCCGGCAACATCCTCGTGCGTCAGCGCGGCACCCAGTTCCACCCGGGCGCCAACGTCGGCCTCGGCCGCGACCACACCCTCTTCGCGCTTGAGCACGGCGTGGTGAAATTCACGACCAAAACCAACGGCCGTTGTTACGTGTCGATTATTCCGGCCAACGACGCACAGGCGATGGCCGCCGAGTAACGCGAAACCCGGAATTTTCGGATCGCGTTGCTCCTCAAAAGCAGCCGATCCGGACCAGGGAAAATATTCCGCGGGGAGTCTGGATCACCAGGCTCCCCGTTTGCGTTTCCCCGCCTCGAAGTCCGCCCGAGCCCTCCAAGGAGGCGGACCGATTTGAGGCCAAGACCATGTGCATCATCGAAACCTCTCCGGTCATCGAGACCCGGCGTCTGGTCCTGCGCGCGCCCGCGCCCCAGGACGCCCCCCGTATCGCCGCCCTGGCCAATGACCGCGAGATCGCGCGGATGACCTGCCGCATGCCGCACCCGTTCGGGACCGGCGACGCGGAAGACTTCGTCATCGCCGTCGCGGGTCAGGATCCGGCCAGGGCCAACACCTTCCTGATCGAGCATGAAGACCTGGGGCCCGTCGGGGTCATCGGGATGTTCGAGGACGGGGATGTGGCGCCCGAGACGGGCTACTGGATCGGCCGCGATTTCTGGGGCCGGGGCTTCGCCACCGAGGCTCTGGAGGGCGCCATGGTCTGGGCCAGCCGCAAGTGGAAGCGCCGCGCCCTGGTCGCCGGTCACTTCGCCGACAATGCTGCCTCGGGCCGGGTGCTGGAGAAGGCGGGCTTTCTGTACACCGGCGAGACCCGCCGGCCGTACAGCCAGGCGCGTCAGGCGACTGTCGACACCCGCCGGATGGTCTGGATCGCCTGAAGCGGTCCGGTCAGCCGGCCGCCAGGCTGGGTCCGAACACCGCGACGGCGCCGATTATGCCTGCGAGAACGGCCATCCCGGCTCCGGCCATGAAGGCGACGGCCGTCCGGGTGCGGCGGCGGCGCATGCCTCCGGTCTTGACCGAGCGGATATAGACCTTGGGTGTGCGGTCGAAGGCTTCCGATCCGCTGATATTGTGCTGGGACATGAACGCGCTCCCCCGACTGACCTCGCGCCCCTCCAGAGGATCTGGCGGACGCGGGGTCACTCAGGGACGTGCGGTGGGGCCAAACAAAGGCGAACGCCGCTCACCCACCAATCCGTGATCGGACGACTGTTGGTCGCTGAATCCCGGATCAGCCGCGGAAGGCTTTACCCGCAGAAGACGGGCCGGCCGCTGTAGGCGATGTAATAGCCCGTCGCCGGGTCATAGGAGCGGTACTCGGCGCAGCACCAGTTGATCCGCTGCGGATCGCGGCCGCCGACGGCGTACTGACCATGGTCGTGGCCGTAGCGGTCGGCATAGGCCTGACCAGAGGCATAGCCGCCGTAGCCGCCGCCCGAATAGACGACGTCCGGCCGGCCGTACTCGCCGTAATAGACGTTGTTGCCGTAGCTGTAGCCGCCGCCGTAGCTGTAGCCCGTGCTGCGCCGCCAGGGCGCGCGCTGGTCCCGCCAGCGGGCGTCGCAGTCGGTGCGGCCGCGATCCCAGTAGGCGTCGCAGCGATAGTCGCCCGGCACGTCGCGCTGGCCCTGATAGCTGTAGTCCCGCGAGCTGTAGCGCCGGTCATGGCGGCGGTCCCCGCAGCGGTCGCCGCAGACCGCGCCCTGCTGATAGCCGTAGAAGTCCTGGGCGCCGCCGGGCTGGTAGCCGTAGACCTGCGCCGAGGCCGGAAGGGCGCTGAGGGCGAGCGGGGCGGCAAGGGCCAGCGCGGTGAGGCGCGACGAAACGGAAAACATGGTTAACGCCTCCAGTCGGCCTCTACCCCCTCCAGGGCGACCCGCCGTGTTGATGGGGTACGCTTACAGGGTGACGGAGATGACGCGGCCGCCGCGCGTCTCGACGCGGCGCATGAGCACGATTCGGTCGCCACCGGCGCTGACCGGGGCGATGATGAACCAGCTGCCGTCCGGCAGGCCGGTGACGGTGAAGCGGTTGTTGGCGCAGGTCGAGGCGCGCACGAACGAGCGATAGTCCGCGTTCGGATCGGCGACGGTGCGCGCGCGCACCACGGCCTCGGGGATCGCCGCCTGCTCGGTCGAGCCGTACAGGGTGTTGAATCGGGCGCGGGTGTAGGGGGTGTCGGGCGTCAGGGCGACCGAGCCGGTGCAGCCATAGGCCGTGCCGTTGCGGCTATAGCTGATGCGGCCCTCGATTGTGCCCTGGCCGGGACGCGCGGACCAGTCGAAGGCGTCGGCGTTGAAGGCGCTGGACGGCGGCGGGGGCGGAGCCATCGTCCCCATCGTCGGTGCGCAGGCCGCGACGGTGAGTAGAGAAAGGGACGCCAGGGTCGCGAGCGCGGCCGGACGGGCGCGTCCGATACGGATCTGATTCGACATGGGTTACCCTTTCCTGTGCGATCCCGTCTCGCGGAACCGACCCCTAACCATACGCCTAACGCCCGTCCTATGGTCAAGGTTGCGAGCGTTGACGACCTCAGTCACAACATCGCCGATGACCGTGACATTTTCCGACATCCAGGCCGCCAAAAACCGCATCGCGGGTCAGGTGGACCGGACCCCCGTGCGCCATTCCCGTCGCCTGTCCGAGCTGACCGGGGCCGATGTCTGGGTCAAGTACGACAATCTGCACTTCACCGGCTCGTTCAAGGAGCGCGGCGCCCTGAACCGGCTGCTGCTGCTGACCCCGGACGAGCGCAAGCGCGGCGTCGTCGCGGCCTCGGCCGGCAACCACGCCCAGGCCCTGGCCTATCACGGCGGCCGTCTGGGCGTGCCGGTGACCATCGTCATGCCCGAGGGCACCCCCTTCGCCAAGATCAACGGCACCCGCAGCCATGGCGCCACCGTGGTCATCCACGGCCTCGACTTCACCGCCTCAACCGAGGAGGCCAAGCGGCTTCAGGTCGAGAACGGCTATGTCTTCGTCTCGGCCTTCGACGACGAGGGCATCGTGGCGGGCCAGGGCGTCTGCGCCATCGAGTTCCTGGAGGATGCGCCCGAGCTCGAGGCCCTGATCGTGCCGATCGGCGGCGGCGGCCTGATCGCCGGCTGCGCCATCGCCGCCAAGGCCATGAAGCCGGAGATCAAGGTCTTCGGCGTCGAGGCCGCCCGCTATCCGTCGTTCACCGCCAAACGCGCGGGTGAACCGCCCGTCTGCACCGGCCAGACCATCGCCGAGGGCATCGCCATCAAGGCCGTGGGCGACATCCCCTTCAACCTGGCCAACGACCTCATCGACGAGGTCTTCGTGGTCGACGAGGCCGACTTCGAACGCGGGGTCTCCTTCATGGTCACCCTGGAGAAGACGGTGTGCGAGGGCGCCGGCGCCGGCGGTCTGGCGGCCCTGCTGCGCTATCCGGAACGCTTCAGGGGCATGAAGGTCGGCATCGAGCTGACCGGCGGCAACATCGACGCCCGGATGCTGGCCGTGGTCCTGAACCGCGAGATGGTCCGTGAACGGAGGCTGATCGTCTACCGCATCCTCGGTGACGACCGGCCGGGCATGCTCTCGGCCATGGCGGCGGTGATCGGCGGCCTCGGCGGCAACATCATCGACGTCGTCCACAACCGTCTGGCCCTCGATGTCCCGGCCAAGGGCGCGGAGTTCGACATCATGGTCGAAACGCGCGATAGCGCCCACGCCGACGAGATCGGCGAGGCTTTGAAGGACAAGGGTTATGCGCTTCGGATGGGCTAGGGCCGCCCGAAAGACCGTTGGGGTCTCTGTTATCGCCGCCACGCTTCTGGTCGCCGCTTGCCATCGCCCTCCGGTCAGCCCCGAGGAACTGGCGAAGAACGCCGCCGACGCCGCCGCCTTCATGGACAGGAACAAATCCGCAGAAGGGGTCCAGACCCTGCCGTCGGGGCTGCAGTACAAGGTGCTGGTCTCGGGCCCGTCCGGGGCCGCCAGCCCCGACCGCAACGATCTGGTGCGGGTCGACTACGAAGGCGCCCTGATCGACGGTACGGTGTTCGACAGCTCGTTCGAGCGTGGCGTGCCCCTGGCCATCCACGTCGATGAGGTGGTGCCCGGCTGGACCGAGGCCCTGCAGCGGATGAAGGCCGGCGATGAGTGGATGCTCTATGTCCCGCCCGCCCTCGGCTACAAGGACCAGCGCGCCGGCGATATCCCGCCGAACTCGGCGCTGGTCTTCCGCGTCAAACTGCTGGACGTCGCCCCGGTCCCCGGAAGCGGCCGCGCCATCGGGTCGGCGCAGGGCTAACCCCGGGTCCACTCCGCCCTCACACCCTCATCGTCTTCCCCTGCGAGCCGGGCCGTCTTCGCGCGCCCGAAGGCTTCCGCGTCCAGCCGCCCCAGCGCCCAGGCCGCCGCCCCGCGCACCAGCGGTGACGCATCGTCCAGCAGCCGTTCCGCCGTCGGAACCAGCGCCGTATCCCCGCTGTTGCCGACCGCATAGAGGACGTTCCTCAAAAAGCGGTCGCGGCCGATGCGCTTGATCGGGCTCTTCGTGAACAGGGCGCGGAAGGCGGGGTCGTCCAGCGCCGCCAGCTCGGCCAGTGGCGGCTGCTCCAGCGCGCCGCGCGCTTGCAGCCGGACCTCCCTCGAGGCGGCGGCGAACTTGTTCCACGGGCAGACCGCCAGACAGTCGTCGCAGCCATAGATGCGCGAGCCCGTCGCGGTGCGGAATTCGACCGGCCAGGGCCCCGGGAATTCGATGGTCAGGTAGGAGAGGCAGCGGCGGGCGTCGAGCTGGAACGGCGCGGGGAAGGCCTGCGTCGGGCAGGCGTCCAGGCAGGCGGTGCAGGAGCCGCAGTGCTCGGTCTCGGCCGCGTCCGGCTCCAGTTCCGCCGCCGACAGGATGACGC
The DNA here is from genome assembly GCF_059422025.1 of Brevundimonas sp. GW821-FHT02A10. NCBI lineage: Bacteria > Pseudomonadati > Pseudomonadota > Alphaproteobacteria > Caulobacterales > Caulobacteraceae > Brevundimonas > Brevundimonas sp. GW821-FHT02A10. Next base: position 877,766 of record NZ_JBWKWC010000001.1, on the reverse strand, counting down.
CGAGGAACAGCCAGTTGCCGTGGTCGCGGCTCAGCAGATTGGTGTGTTTGCCCTGCCAGCCGATGCCGGCGCGCTGGGCCAGCGGTTTCTCCATCAGGGGGGCGGTGTCGACGAAGACCTTCACGTCCTCGCCGGTCTTCGCCGCGATCTGGCCCGCCAGGGTCTTCAACCGGCCTTTGATGACCTCGTGATAGTCGTCGCCCCGGGCATAGACCGAGATATATCCCGCCGACCGATCGGCCATCTCGGGCAGGGGATCGGTCTTTGGGCCATAGTTCAGGCCCAGCACCACCGCCGACTTCGCCCCGTCCCACATAGCGGTCGGATGGGCGCGGCGCTCCAGCGTCGTCTCCATCCAGCCCATCGCGCCATGCCGCCCCGCCTCGACGAAATGAGCCAGCTTCTCGCCCGCGCTCCAGGGATCGCTGGCCGAGGCGAAACGGCAGACGTCGAAACCCAGGGCCGAGGCCTGGCTGCGGATGATGTCGCGGGGATCGGCCATCGGGAGGTGATCTGTCACAGAGGGGCTGGCGAGGACAGGGGAGTCTTCCTTCTCCCCTTGCGGGAGAAGGTGGCAGGCGGAGCCTGACGGATGAGGGGTCACGCAGGCCTGTGAGATGAGGGACCGCCAACCTCAGCCGTCGGCACGACCCCTCATCCGAGCCGCTGCGCGGCCCACCTTCTCCCGCAAGGGGAGAAGGATCAGGTCAGCCTCGCATTCGAACGCTTCGAAACTGGCCCTCGATCAACGCCTTACCACCCCGCCACCTCATTCGGTCCAGCAGGCCCCACGCAGGTGCTAACCTCCGCCCGGGTCTTTGACATCGCCAGCCCTCGACCGCGCACGCCGTTGCACGCTCATGGCACGCGAGTGCAACGAACGCCGTTCTGAAAGCCTGAGCGAATCCCGTCGTCTGCGGGGCGAACCTCTCGCCCCGCTTTCAGGATTGCACTTTTTGCACTCGCTTTTTTGAGTGCAGAAGGGGCCGCTACTGCCCCGCCGGCTTGCCGATCAGGGCGTCGACCGAGCCGGTCGTCACCGGGTGATAGCCGGGCCGGGCGGTGGCATAGATGCGCGTCGCCAGCGGACGGCCCCAGTCGCCCTCCTTCCACAGGCTGGTGAACAGCGGCATCACGAACTTCCGGCGACCCTGCGAAGTCAGGAAGCGCTCCAGTGTCGGCACGGCCGGCTGATACCGGTGGGCCACGGCGATCTGCAGCCAGGCGAAGGTCAGCTCGGAGTTGCCCTCGTGCTCGAGGTTCAGGGTGGCGTCCAGGTCCGCCAACTGCTGGTTGGTCATCCAGTCGGCCCCATCGCGCAGGTTGGCAGGGCGCCACTGCAGGAAGCGCTGCCGCTGCTGGGTGCTCCAGCCCTTCCACGGGATGGCCGAGGCCGGACCGCGGTTGGCGAAGAAGGCCGTCGCGGCGCGGTCCACGGCGTCGAAGTCGGCCGAGGTCGGGGCCACGGCGTTCGACGGCAGGCCGGGCTGATAGACCCATTCATCCAGCTTCAGCTGCTGCTCCAGCGCCTGATCGCCCTTCACGAGGTTGGCCCGGATGTCCTGCAGGAACAGCTCGGAGGTCATCGGCCGGAAGGCGTTGCGGTCAAAGTAGCCCTTCAGCCAGGCGTCGAAGCGCTGACGGCCGACGATGCGCTCGATGGTCTCAAGGAAGGCCGCGCCCTTCTCGTAGGCGATGTCGGTCATGCCGTCGTCGGGATCGCGCCCGGTCAGGTCGAGGTGCAGACGGGTGTCGGCCGCCGGCTGGGTCTTGAGCTGCTCCTGCAGCGAGTCCCAGCCGAGGACGCGCTCCTGCTGGGCGCGGGCGGGGCTGTAGACGGCCTCCATGATCCGGTTCTGGAAGTAGGTGGTGAAGCCCTCGTTGAGCCAGAAGTCGGCCCAGACGGCGTGGGTCACCGTATTGCCCGACCAGCTGTGGGCCAGCTCGTGCGCGACCAGCGAGACCAGCGACTTGTCCCCGGCGATGACCGTGGGGGTGGCGAAGGTCAGGCGCGGGTTCTCCATCCCGCCGAACGGGAAGGAGGGCGGCAGGACCAGCACATCATAGCGGCCCCAGCGATAGGGGCCGTACAGGGCCTCGGCCGCGTCGACCATCTTGCCCATCTCGGCGAACTCGGCCTTGACCGCCTCCAGACGGCTCGGCTCGGTCCAGACGCCGACGCGGCCACCTTCCGAGGCGAAGGCCAGGTCGCCCACGGCGATGGCCATCAGATAGGGCGGGATCGGGTTGGTCATGCGGAAGCGGTAGCTGTGCATGGGCTGGCCGTTCAGGGCCGGTGAGGTCTCGCCGTTCGGCGTCAGCATCTCGGCGCTCATCACCGCCTTCAGCGCCTCGGGAACGGTGATGGTGGCGGAGTAGGTCTGGCGGATGCCCGGGCTGTCCTGGGTCGGGACCCAGGTCCGGGTCAGGATGGCCTCGCCCTGGCTGAACAGGAAGGGCTGTTTGCCGCCCGCCGTCTGGGCCGGCGTCAGCCACTGCAGGGCCGCCGCATCCGGCTTGGTGGCGTAGTCGATGAAGATCTTGCGGGTCTCACCGGGCGCGAAGGCCGGGAAGGTTACGGTCAGGCTCTGGCCCAGGATCGGGTCGGCGGCGCCGAGGACGAACTGCAGCGGGCCCTTGGCGTCGCGCACGGCCTTGATGTTCAGGTTGCGGCTGTCCAGCACGATCTGGGTCGCGCCCGGCTCGGCGGTGACATCCAGCGTCGCCGTGCCAGACAGGGTGTGGGCGGCGAAGTCGGCGGTCAGGTTCAGGTCGACGTGCTTGACCCGCGCGATCTGGGGCTGGGCGTAGGAGTGGATGTCCTTGGGATAGGTCACCGGCGCGGTCGCCGAGGCGGGCAGGGGCGGCATGTCCGAGGCCGGATCGGCGGCGGGCTTCTGGCAGGCGGCGAGGACCAGCACGCCGGCTAGGGCGGCGCTCAGGGCGAGAATAGAGACAGTCGTCTTGCGGGACATGGAACGCTCCGTTGAACTTCGGCGCGGACCTGAGACCCGTTGGGCGACGAGATCAACCCCCTATCGGGCGGACCTTAGTGGCTGGGCGCGGGGACCGGGTTGTGCGGCACAAACAGCCGCCCGCGTTCGGCGAACAGCACCGCGACGATGGCGATCAGGCCGCAGCCGGTGAAGCCCACGATCATCGGGACCACGGTGCCGTTGAACTGCTGACCGATGGCGAAGCCGGTCAGGGAGCCGATGATGGTCGAGATGAAGCCCTGGGCCGAGGAGGCGGTGCCGGCGATATGGCCCATGGGCTCCATGGCCATGGAGCCGAAGTTCCCGGCCATCAGGCCAAAGCAGAACATGGTCATGGCCTGCAGGATGGCGAAGCTCCAGATCGACTCATGCCCGCTGATGACCACGGTGGCGTGGACCGCGGCGATGCCGGTGAAGCCCAGCAGGGCCGTGTGGCTGATCTTGCGCGAGCCCAGCTTCACGACGATCCGGGCGTTGACGATCGAGGCGATGGCGATCCCGCCCGCGATCACGGCGAAGACGGTGGTGAACAGGCCGGGGGCCTCGAACACGTCATAGAAGATCTGCTGCGAGGAGTTGATGAAGCCGAACAGGGCCCCCTGAACCGCCGCCATGGCCAGGGTGTAGCCCATGGCCTGACGGTTGGTGACGACCGCCCTGAAGGCGCCGGCGATCCGCTTCGCCTCAATCGGCAGCCGGTCCTCGGGATGCAGGGTCTCTGGCAGGCGCAGGCCGGTCCAGACCATCAGGGCGATACCGGCGAAGGCCAGAACCGCGAAGATCCCCTCCCACGGCGCGAACAGCAGGATCAGCTGACCCAGCGACGGCGCCAGGATCGGCACGCCGAGGAAGACGAGGAAGCTCAGGGACATGACCCGCGCCATGGTCCGGCCGCTGAACCGGTCACGCACGATGGAGACGGCCAGCACGCGCGTCGCCGCCGAACCCAGCCCCTGTCCGACCCGGGCGATGATCAGGGTCTCGAAGCTCGGCGCCAGCATGGCCACCACGCTGAAGGCCACATAGATGCCCACGCCGATCATCAGGATGGGCTTGCGCCCGAACCGGTCGGCCAGCGGCCCGTACACGATCTGGGCCACGCCGAAGCCCAGCAGATAGGCGGTGACGATCCACTGCCGGCTGTTCTCCGACGCCACGCCCAGCGCCTCGCCCATGGCGGGCAGGGCCGGCAGCATCGAGTCGATCGCCAGGGCGTTCAGCGCCATCATCAGGGCGATCATGCAGACGAACTCGGGGAAGCCCGGCCCCTTCGCCGCGACCCTGGCCTCGGCCTCGAGTTCGGCGGCGTGCCCAGCGGCTTCGGCGGGGGTCTTGTCTGAGGGCCTCGTCATGCCGTGACCCATGCGCCACGGACAGCGTCGTCGCAACCACAGAGGGCCGAAAATGCTGCGCCGCAGCATTATTTGACTGGCCCATTTTACAATCTGGCCTACGGTAACGCTGCTTCTTCACTCCTTCAGATCGAGACGGGCGCATGATCGTCCTCGGGGTTCTCATCATCGTGGCCTTCCTGGGCGCCCTGCTCTGGGACTACCTGGGCCAGCCGACCAAGCTGCGCCACCTCGGCCGCCGTCGCGGGTCGATCGGCAAGTCGCGCGGCGTCTCCTCCCGCAACCGCGACAAGAACGCTTCCGACGCCGACTGAGACCCGACGCTCCGGCCTTGCTGGCACGGCGTCTGATCCCCACATCGTATCGAGCGGCGGCCCTGTCAGCGGGGGGCGCGCGGGCCGCGTCTGCGGCCAAACGGACACAGGCGCCCGGCTGTTGGAATTCCTTACAGCTTGTGAGGTTGTTTTCTGGACGATTGGGTCTATTTAACGCCCGTTCCTCCCCGAACGCTCGTCTCCCAACATCTGGTCGTCCATGCCCGCTGCACCCGCTCTCAAGAACCGCCTGCCCCTGATCGTGGCCGGCGTCGTGGTCCTCGCCCTCGTGATCGGCGGCTTCTTCTGGTGGCAGAACAAGCAGCGCTGGGAGGCGACCGACAACGCTTTCGTCCAGGCGGACACCACCATCGTCAGCCCCCAGATCAACGGCTATGTCACCGAGGTTCTGGTCAGCGACAACCAGCGCGTCGAGCCCGGCCAGATCCTGGTCAAGCTGGATGATTCCGACGCCAGGGCCCAGCTGGCCCAGGCCGAGGCCAACCTCGCTGCACTGGTCGCCGCGGTGGGCAATGTCGACGCCCGCGCAGTGCAGGAGCAGGCGACCATCGCCTCGCGCGCCGCCGCCGTCCGTTCGGCCCAGGCCAACGCCGCCCTCGCCGACGCCCGCGTCGACCGTTACGGCAAGCTGGCTCAACAGGGCTGGGTCTCGCAGCAGGGCATCCAGACGGAACGCGCCGGCGCCCAGACCGCCCAGGCCTCGGTCGCCGAGGCCCAGGCCGCCCTCTCGGCCGAGCAGCACAACATCGGCGTCCTGGGCTCGACCCGCGAACAGAGCGTCGCCGCCGTCGAACAGGCTCGCGCCGCGGTCGATGTCGCCCGCACCAATCTGGACCGCACCGTGATCCGCGCCGCCAGCGCCGGGGTCGTCGGCGCCCGCAGCGTCCGCGTCGGTCAATACGTCCGCGTCGGAGGCCAGATCCTGTCGATCGTGCCGCTGGGCGACAGCTATGTGGTGGCCAACTTCAAGGAGACCCAGCTGGATCGTCTGCGTATCGGCCAGACCGTCGAGATCAAGGCCGACGCCTTCCCCGGTCAGCACATCACCGGCCGTATCGACAGCTTCTCGCCCGCCACCGGCTCGGAGTTCGCCCTGATCCCGGTCGAGAACGCCACCGGCAACTTCACCAAGATCACCCAGCGCGTGCCCGTCCGCATCGTGGTCAGCCGCGCCAACGGCGGCGGAGCCCTGCGTCCCGGCCTGTCGGTCGAGGTCAAGGTCGACCTGAAGAGCCCCGGCGGCGTCAGCTTCGCTGAATCCACCACCGGCCAGACCCGTCTGGCCGACGCCGGCGCGGCTCAGTCGGGCGCGCACGAGTGACCGACGCCGCCGCCTCCGAGGGGGCAGTTCCGGCGGCCGGCGGCAAGCCCGCCGCGCCGGTCGCGGGTCACCCCGAGATCAACTGGACCATGCTGCTGCTCGGCTTCGCGGGCATGGTCATCGGCCAGTTCATGGCCATCCTCGACATCCAGATCGTCGCGGCCTCCCTGCCGCAGATCCAGGCCGGGGTCGGCGCCTCGGCCGACGAGATCAGCTGGATCCAGACCGCCTATCTGATCCCCGAGGTCGTGATGATCCCCCTGTCGGGATATCTGTCGCGGCTGTGGGGCACGCAACGGCTGTTCCTGATCTCCTGCACCGGCTTCCTGATCATGTCCGTGGCCACGGGCCTGTCGAACTCGATCGACACCATGATCCTGTTCCGCGCGCTTCAGGGCTTCGTCGGCGGGGCCATGATCCCGACCGTCTTCGCCGTGGCCTTCACTGCCTTCCCGCCGGACAAGCGCGTCACGGCCAGCGTGGTCATGGGTCTGATCGTGACCCTGGCCCCCACCGTCGGCCCGACCCTCGGTGGTCACCTGACGGAGTGGCTGAGCTGGCGCTGGCTGTTCTTCATCAACGTCGTGCCCGGCATGCTGGTCCTCTTCCTGGTCAGCCGCTACGCGAACTTCGACAAGGGCGATCCGTCGCTGGCCAAGGGCTTCGACTGGTGGGGGCTGGGTCTCATGGCGACCTTCCTGATGAGCATGCAGTATGTGCTCGAGGAAGGGTCCAAGAACGACTGGCTCGCCGACAACCTGATCCTTGTCCTGACCATTGTGGCGGCGACCGCGGGGCCGGCCTTCGTCTGGCGCTCCCTGACCTATCGCAATCCGATCGTGGAGCTGCGCGCCTTCACCAACCGCAACTTCATGGTGGGGGTCGTCATGACCTTTACCGTCGGCTTCGCCCTGTTCGGCGGCACCTTCCTGCTGCCCCTGTTCCTCGGCCGGGTGCGCCACTATTCGCCGTCGGAAGTCGGCACGACCATGGTCGTCTCGGGTCTGGCCATGTTCGCCACCGGCCCGTTCGCCGGCCGTCTGGTCCGCGCACTGGATCCGCGCATCCTGATGTTCGGCGGCTTCATGCTCTGCGCCTGGGGCATGTGGGATGCGCGCCTGGTCACTGACGACTGGGGCTTCTGGCAGTTCGCCAGCGTTCAGGCCCTTCGCGGCGTCGGCGTCATGATCGCCATGATCGCCTCCCAGCAGGTGACCATGTCGACCCTGCCGCCGCATATGGTCAAGAACGCCTCGGGTCTGGTGAACCTGTTCCGCAACGTCGGCGGCGCCTTCGGTCTCGCCTTCCTGAACACCTCCCTGACCACCAACACCGCCGCCCACATGAGCGAGCTGACCAGCCGCATCAGCCAGTCCAGCATCGAGATGCAGGACATGATGACCGGCATCGCCGATCGCTTCTCGACCTCCATCAATCCGGACGGGGCGGCGATGAAGGCCATCTACGGGATGATGCAGCAGCAGGCGACGACCCTGGCCTTCGGCGACGCCTTCGCGGTGCTGGGCATCGGCTGCGCCGTCGCGGCCTTCGTCACCCTGTTTGCCCGGCCGGTGAAGCCCAACCCGTCCGCCCCGCCGTCGGACGCGCACTGATATGCCCAGAGCCGCCGGCCAGATCGATCCGAGGAAGAGCGAGGCCATTCTTGAGGCCGCCGCAACCCTGTTCCACGAGCTGGGCGGGGCGGTGTCGATGGAGGCGATCGCGAAGAAGGCCGGGGTGTCGAAACAGACGCTCTACAATCGCTTTGCCTCCAAGACCGAACTGGCCCACGCCCTGGCCGAGCGGCGCTCGGAAGCCATCACCGCCCCCCTGCGCACCGAGGGTGATCCCGAGGCCGTGCTGACGGCGCTCGCCGCCACCCTGATCGCCAAGGTCTGCAACGCCCACAAGACCGAAAGCCTGCGCGGCGTCGCCCTGATGTCGCCGTCCATCCCGGGCATCGCCCAGGCCATCTACGACGGCGGCCCGGCGGCCAGCCTGCGCCGCATCGCCGCCTGGCTGTCGGAACAGGATCGCAAGGGGCTGCTGAAGGTGCCGGATCCCGACCATGCGGCGGAGATGTTCTCCTCCATGGCCGTCGGCCACGGCCATCTGCGCGCCATGCTGGGTCTGGAGCATCCCGAGGTCGATATCGAAGCCCGCGCCCGCGAAACGGCGCAGCGCTTCATCCGCGCCTTCGCGGTCTGATCTCTGCTGGTGCCCCGAGCCGGGGTCGAACCGGCACTCCTCTCGGAACCGGATTTTGAATCCGGCGCGTCTACCAGTTCCACCATCGGGGCCCGCAGAGGCTGTTGACCTAACCAGAGGGCGGACTGGTGTCCAGAGAAACCGTCCCGTCGTCCGGGCTCAATGCCGGGTCAGCAGCTGCTCGGGGAAGTCGAGTTCGAACTCCGAGTAGCTGGCGGCGACGCCGAAGGTCGCCTCGCCGTTGCGGCCCGCATAGCGGTCCAGCAGGGGGGAGTAGGTGTAGAAGCGGATCTTCTTGCGCTCCACGTCGAACTCCATGAAGCGCAGCCAGCCGCCGCCGCCATTGGCCGATCCGGCCTGACCATCGGGCCCGACCGTATTGCCCTGGAAGTCCTGCAGCACCTGATAGACGGGAAGCCCTGCGTCGTTGCGGTCGATCCTCAGGTTCTCACCCAGCGACACCCCTTCGACGGCGGGGGTATAGGCATGGCCGCTCAGGACCATGAAGATCATCGGGTTCTTGCGCACGAACCGGTCCCAGATCTGGTCGGGCGACAGATGGTCGGTCCCGGCGAACAGGCTGGTCGTGCCGTTCGAGCGGTCGGTGGCGCCGGTCTTCGACGGCGCCAGCCACTCGTGGGTGGAGATGATCACCGGCGTATCCGGATGGGCGTCGATCACGCCCTGGGCCCAGTCGAGCACGGCGGGCGGCGGGTCCATCTCCAGCGACAGATGCAGGAAGGGTTTGCCGTCGCCTTCGAAGGTCTGGAAGCTGTTCAGCCCGTTCTCCGTCGCCCCGCCGTACCAGCTCTTGCCCGCGAAATGGCATGAGGTCGGACCGAAGTAGAAGCTGAACGCCCGGCCGCCGGCCAGCGGCCGCGAGGCGCCCGGCCCGCCGTCCTCGGCCCACCAGCCGTAATTGTCATAGTCGTGGTTGCCCGGAACCATGCCGAAGGGCACGCCCGAGCGGCTCAGGATCGAGACGGCGCGGTTGGCGATGTCCCACTCCTCGCGGGTGTCCATCACCCGGGCGGGCGCCGTGTCCGTGGCGGGCAGGCGGAACTGGCCGTCGCCGTGCTGGATGATGTCGCCGACGAAGGTGACGAAGGCGAGGTTCTTGGGGCCCTTCTGGTCGGCCAGATACTGCATCTCGCGCGCGAAGGTCTCGGCCCCGCGCGGCTGGGGCAGGGCGATGTCGGAATAGTTCTGGGTGTCGGGCACGACCGCGACGGTGAAGGTCTGGGCGAGGGCGGACCCCGCCGCGAACAGCAGGGCGGCGCCGGCGATGGCGGACAGGATCTTTGAGGTCTTCACCGAGGGTTCTCCCGAAAGCCAAAAGGCCCTTCCGCGCCGTCGCCGACGCGGAAGGGCCCTGAAGATCAGCCCTTATCGGGCCTAGAAGTCAAAGCTGATCGTGGCGAAGGCCTGACGCGGCGCCGACGAGTGGAACACCAGGATCGCGCCCGTCGCATCGTCCGGAGCGAAGACGCTGCTGTCGAAGTTCGACGCATAGCGCTTGTCGGTCAGGTTGGTGACGTTGACCGCCAGTTTGGCGCCCGACACGCCCAGACGTCCGAGGTCATAGCTGACGCCCAGGTCGAAGGTGGTGACGCCGCCGAAGCCCTGGTCGTTGGTGTAGGTGTAGAAGCGCTCACCCGTGTACTTGCCCTGCAGCGAGGCCGAGAAGCCGCCGCCGTGCAGGGTCAGGACGCTGGCGATCAGCTCCTTGGGCGTATCCACCTGCTGCTTGCCGGCCGTGGCCTTGACCACGCAGGTGGTGGTGCACCAGTTCAGGTCGTCGTCATAGGTGGTCTCGTTATACGAGGCCGAGTTGTACCAGGTCAGCCAGGGCAGGGCCTTCCACAGCACGCCCAGCTCGACCCCGTTCGAGGTCACCCCGCCCGCATTGTGGAAGGAGTTGCCGCAGCCCGGGTTCTGCTGCTGGTTGGTCGGGCACGGGTTGTACTGCAGCAGCCGGTGCTCGAAGTTGACGTGATAGGCCGCCAGCGAGACCTGCAGCGGGCCGCTGACATAGCGGTAGCCCGCGTCCCAGCTCTTCGAGGTTTCCGGCTCCAGATACTGGCCCTGCGCGTCCCAGACGGTCTGGGTCACCGATTGCGGCCCGAGCTTGAAGCCGCCCTGATACATGGCGATGTTCTCGGCGTAGCTGGCGTAGATCTCGTGGCCCGGCGCCAGCTGGTAGTGGACGCCCACCTCCGGCAGGAAGTTGTCTTCTGCGGTGAGGCTGCCGGTCGCGAACTGGCTCGAGGCCAGCGGGGCGTTGGTGGCGATGCCGCGGATCGCCTCGGCGTCGGACTTCGAATAGGTGCTCTTGAAGCCGAAATCGATGGTCAGGCGGTCGTCGAGCAGGCGCAGGGTGTCCTGGACGTAGAACTGGTGTGTCTCCCAGTTCGTCTCCTGCACCCACTGGGCCGTCGAGGGCGTGCCGCCGAGGAAGACGCCCAGATCGCTCGGGCCCTTCACGTCGGTGCGGATGTAGCGGGCGGCGCTGGAGGTGTTCTCCTCCAGCCAGAAGCCGGCCTGGATCTCGTTGGCGCCGAAGGTCCACTTCAGGCTGCCCAGCACCCCGTCACGGTCGATGGTGTAGCGGGTGTCGCGGATCTGGACCGGCAGGTCGTCCGCGGTCGAGGTCGTGCCCTGGTTGGACAGGCCGGCGATGAAGTTGTTCCCGGCGCCCTTGTCGGTGTGTTTGTAGACCTGCAGATGGGCCTTCAGCTCGCTGGTCAGGTCGAAGTCGCCGGCCAGATAGTAGAGCTCGTCGTTGCGCAGGATCTGGCCGTTGGTGAAGGTCACGTCCGAGTTGCGCTGCGGCGCGGGCGCCGCGACGCACTGGGCCGCCAGCGAGGCCACCGAACAGGCGGCGACGCCGACATAGGCGTTCCAGTTCGGCGCATAGCCGGCCCAGTCCCAGCCGAGCCGGCCCAGCATGTCCTTGGACAGATAGGCGTCGTCGGCCTGGTTGGTGCGCGAGATGTCGGCGAAGGCGGTGATCGTCCCGCGCTCGAATTCATACACCGCCTTGGCGTTCAGCTGTTTGCCGGTCGAGGTCTTGTAGTCGCCCTGGTTCACGAACAGGTCCTGCTCGGCGTACTGACCCGAGACATAGGCCGAGAAGCCGTGGTGTTCGCCGGTGTCCAGCCGCAGGAAGCTGCGCAGGCTTTCCTCGCTGCCGACCGTCTGACTGCCGGTCAGGCCGAAATCCTTGTGAGGATTGGACGAGGTGTAGATCAGGGCGCCGCCGAGGTTGCTGGTCGACGGAATGCTCAGGCCGGCGATGCCCGTGGCCAGATCGGCGCGGCCCAGATTGTCGGAGATCAGCGCCCGGCTGATGGTCAGGCCGTTGTAGTTGTTATAGGCTCCGTCGCCGAGCGGCATGCCGTCCAGCGAATAGCCGAGGTGGGTCGTGTTGAAGCCGCGCACCTGCAGCGACAGCGATTGCTCGTTGACGCCCAGGGCGTCGATCGACTGGGCCATGACGCCCGGCAGGATGTTGATCGCCTTCTGGATGCTGGTTCCCGGCGGCAGGGTGTCGAGGTTCTGCGGCGTCAGGGTCGAGACCGAGCGCGTCTGGCCCGTCCCGATGACGACGATCTCGTCGACGGTGTCCGGGCCGGCTTCGGGCGCGGTCGCGTCAGGCGCAGTGGCCATGGCCGCGTCGGGCGCGGCGACATCGCCGGCGAAGGCGGCGCCGGCCGCTGTGGCCAGCATGGTTCCGGCCAGAAGCCCGGCCAGACGGGTGTATTTGATGTGTGACAACATGACGCGATCCCCCAGAAGACGGGGAGGCTCTAGGCCCGGCCTGTAACGGCGCAGCTTCGGTTACATGACGGCGGGATGACTTTTGTGTTGTGATGCGTCGCGCCCACAGGTCGCTGTCATGGTCGGGCCGAGGTGAATTTCCGGATCGCCCTTGCGTTTCAACGCGCTGTAACGCATCTGCCTCCGCATGACCGATCAGACCCTGCCTGACCTCGCGATCGTCTATGAGCACCCGGAATGGTTCGAGCCGCTGTTCGCGGCGCTGGACCGGCATGGGGTTTCGTATGTGAAGGTCCCGCTGGCCGGGCACACCTTCGATCCGGCGGCCTCGCCGGCGCCGGCGAGGGTGGTGTTCAGCCGGGTGGCCATGTCGTCCTTCCTGCGCGAGCCCGAGCATCCGATCTTCTACGCCCAGAGCCTGTTCGAGCACTGGGAAGGGCAGGGGGCGCGGGTGGTCAACGCCTCGGCCCTGAACATCGACACCTCCAAGGCGCGGCAGATGTCCCTGATCGCCCGGCTGGGTCTGAAGGGGCCGGCGACGCGCGTGGCGCACCGTCAGGCCGACATCCCGGCCGCCGCCGAAGGCCTGCGCTTCCCCGTCCTGGTCAAGGCCGATATCGGCGGCGCCGGGGCCGGCATCACCCGCTATGAGACGCCCGAGAAGCTGGCCGAGGCGGCGGGCGAGAAATGGTGCCCGGTCGGGGTCAACGGCCTGTCCCTGATCCAGGAATACGCCCCGCGCCGCGGCGGCAAGATCACCCGCGTCGAGACCCTGGGCGGCAAATATCTCTACGCCATCGATATCGAGAGCCCGGGCGACGCCTTCGACCTCTGCCCCGCCGACGCCTGTCTCGTGCGGCCCGGCGCCCCGACCCTGACGATGACGAAGACCACGCCGTCGCCCGAGATCATCGAGGCGGTCGAGCGGCTGGCCGTGGCGGGCGAGCTGGAGATCGGCGGCATCGAATATCTGGTCGACGACCGCGACGGCTCGGTCCTGTTCTACGACATCAACGGCCTGTCGAACTTCGTGGCCAAACCGGTTGAGGTCCTCGGCTTCGACCCCCACGACAATCTGGTCGAATGGCTGGTCGGCATCGTCGCCGAACAGACGGCAGCTTCGGAGAAGGCGGCATGAGGTACGGCTATTGGGCCCCGGTCTTCGGCGGCTGGCTGAGGAATGTCGCCGACGAGCCCCGCGCCTCGTGGGAGCATCTGTCGGCCATCGTCAAACGGTCCGAGGAGATCGGCTATGACCTGACCCTGGTCGCCGAGCTCAATCTCAACGACATCCAGGGCATCGACGCCCCGGCTCTGGACGCCTGGTCGTCGACGGCGGCGCTGGCGGCAGTGACCTCGAAGATCGAGCTGATGACGGCGGTACGGCCGAACTTCCACCAGCCGGCCCTGTTCGCCAAACAGGCGGCCAATATCGACCGGATTTCGGGCGGCCGTCTGGCCCTGAACGTGGTCTCGTCCTGGTGGGCGAAGGAGGCCGAGAGCTACGGCCTGCAGTTCGATCAGCACGACGACCGCTACGCCCGCACCACCGAATGGCTCCAGGTGCTGGACAAGCTCTGGTCCGATCCGCGCACGGACTTCTCCGGAAGCTACTACGAACTCAAGGACGCCATCGTCGAACCCAAGCCGCTGTCGACGCCGGAACGCCGCCGTCCGGTCATCTATGCCGGGGGCGAATCCGAGGCCGCCAAGACCCTGATCGCGCGCCACTGCGACGCCTATGTCATGCATGGCGACACGCCCGAGGTGATCAAGGAGAAGATCGCCGACATGAAGGCCCGGCGCGAGAGTTTCGGCCTGCCGCCGATGCAGTTCGGCATGGCCGGCTACGCCATCGTACGCGACACCGAGGCCGAGGCCGAAACCGAGCTGGCGCGCATCACCACCATCCCCGGTCTGGCCGAAGGCACGCCGCCCGCCGGCTTCGCCAATTTCGACCAGTGGCTGTCCGGCACCCAGCTGGAGCGGGAGCTGAAGATCCGGGAATATTCGGTCTCCAACCGCGGCCTGCGCCCCGGCTTCGTCGGTACGCCCGAGACAGTCCGGGAACGGATCGAGGAATTCGAAGCCGCCGGCCTCGACCTCGTGCTGCTGCAGATGTCGCCCCAGGCCGAGGAGATGGAGCGCTTCTCCGCACAGGTGATCCAGCCGAACTGAGGTCCCGCGTCAGGCGCCGGCGACGGAGCCTTCGGGGGCGTGGCCCAGCGTCTCGCCGCCCGCCTCAGCGCCGTCTGAAAGCGTTGTAGAACTCGACCGCGCTCCCCCGATCCTGGGGAGCGGCCTCCAGATCGAGCGTGGCGGCGCCCGTCGAGGCAAGTGCCGCCTCTTCGAAGCCCATCCCGGGAGGGCTTGCGGCGACGACCTCGCAGGCCTCGAGGCGGCCGCCGTCCCCGACCAGACAACTGAGACGCACCAGACCCTGTTCAACGCCTGCCCGCTGGGCCTTCGTCGGGAAGGCGGGGCTCGGGGCGAGCGTCCAGGCCAGGGCATCCGCCGCGGGGACGGCGTCGCGCGGGTTCTGCAGCGGCCGATCGCATGCGGACAGAACCCGATCGATCGCGGCGGCCGAGGGCGGGATAGGCAGGCTGTAGCGACGGGGCGGTGTCGCCGGGAACTGACCGTCCGCGGCCACTTCCCCGACTCGCAGATCCAGCGTTCCACCGCTCCGGAGCTGACGCGCCACGCGTTCGGGATTGGGCGGCGAGATCACCGCGCCCCCAGGGGTGGATCGCCAGATCTGCTGTTCGTCGTCGATCCCCCCTACGGAGAGCCGCACCGGACGGTTCGTGCTTCCCGCAGCTGGAACGCCGCTGACCAAGACGTCGAGCGTCTTCCCCCGACAGCGGACGGCGACCAGATTGGCGCCGAAATTCAGGGTGGCGGCGGTCAGGAAGGCGCTCGGCTGGACGGTCAGATCCCAGTCGTCGTTCGTCTGTTGCGCCAGGGCCGGGCTTGCGAACAAGCCGGCGCCCAGGGCGACGGCGACGGCAGTCCGTTTCATCGCTCAGCGATCCTGATCGCGTCCACGAAAGACGACGTTGAACTCGATGGCGTGGCCCGGCTCCAGCGGGGCGCGGCGCAGATCCAGTTCCGCATTGGCGGTCGCCCGGATCGCCGCCTCCTCGAACCCTTGCCCGGCCGGGGCAGCGGCGACCGCCTCGCAAGCTTCCGGCTGACCGTCGTCTCCGACAAGGCAGCTCAGGGTGGCGACGCCCTCTTGCACACGGGCGCGTCGGGCCTTTTCAGGAAAGACGACCCTGGGCGGCGTTCTCCAGGTGATGACACCGGAATGCGGCACCACGTCGCGAGCGCTGGTCAGAGGGCGATCGCAGGCCGTCAGGACCCGGTCGATGGCTGCAGCGGAAGCCGGTATGGGAAGGCGGTAGCGGTGGGCCGTCGTCGCGGGGGCATCACCTCGCGCCGGCGACGCTTCGACAAGAATGTTCAGCGTCCCGCCGGCCCGAAGCTGTCGCGCGATACGATCGGGGTTGGAGGGCGACATCACCGTTCCACCCGGCGTGCTGGTCCAGACCTGTTTCTCCTCGTTGATCGCCCCGAGGGAAATCTCAATCCGGCGGTTGACGCTCGCCGCGACAGGGATGCCGCTGAACAGGACGTCGAGGACGCCGGAGCGGCAACGGACGGCGACCAGGTTGGAGCCGAAATCGACGGTGGCGGCGGTGAGCTCACCATTCGGCTGGGCCGTCAGGTCCCAGTCGTCATCCGCCTGTTGCGCCGATGCCGGACTTGCCGGGGGCGGGCTGGCGAGGGATGGGCTGGCCAGCAGGCCGACGACGAGGGCGATGGTCTCCAGATTCATACTGTGATCTCCACATGGCTGTCCGTACCGCCATGCTGGACTCGGCGGGCGCGAATGTACATCTCGACGCGCTGGACGATGATCGTTCCGACCACGAAGACCAGGAAGGCGTCGGCGATGGCCGTGGCGTTCAGGCCGAGGGCGGCAGCGTGGGGCTCGAGGAAGGCGCTGAGCGCGCGACGGCCCAGCAGCAGGACGACGATCAGGATCATGCCGATGGGCGAGGCCTGGGCCTTCAGCGTGCCGTCGGCGTGCTTCTCGATGGTCGTCATCTTGCCGCGCCACCAGCCGGCGACGCCGCCGAGGATCAGGCCGAGAGCGAGGACGGCCCAGTCGAGCGCCGCGAAGGGGGCGTGGCTGGCGCCCGGCTGTTTGCTGGTTCCCCAGATCGCCAGGGCCATCAGGGGCACGATGATGGCGGGCGCGACCCACAGATATTGAGGCCGCAGCGTTCGGGGCGTCCGGTTGCGGAGCACGACCATCAACAGGGCGAAGCCCACGGCGATAAGCGGAATATACTGTTGCGGCGTCATGCCCGGTGTCCCCCTGCGGCAGGGCGCCGCAGGGCTCAGACTATGACGGGAACCCGGCTTCGGGGAAGGGGGCAGTGAGGCGATCAGGCCTTCTGAACCGTCTGTTCGATGGCGCCGAAGATCGAGTGATGCTTGTCGTCCAGCATCTCGATGCGGACCGTGTCGCCATACGTCAGGAAGGGCGTCTCGGCCGCGCCGCGCAGGATGGTTTCGACCGTGCGGACCTCGGCGATGCAGCTGTAGCCCAAGCCGCCCTCGGAGACCGGACGGCCGGGGCCGCCGTCGGCGCCCTTGTTGGACACCGTGCCTGAACCGATGATCGTCCCTGCCGTCAGCGACCGCGTCTTGGCCAGATGGGCGATCAGAGTCCCGAAATCGAAGGTCATGTCGACGCCAGCGTCGGCCATGCCGAAATCCTTGCCGTTCAACTGGACGCTGAGCGCGCCCGACAGCTTGCCGGCCGTCCAGCGGTCGCCCAGCGCATCAGGGGTCACGAAGACCGGCGACAGGGCGCTGGCCGGCTTGGACTGGACGAAGCCGAAACCCTTGGCCAGTTCCGCCGGGATCAGGTTGCGCAGGGACACGTCGTTGACCAGACCGACCAGACGGATGTGGTCCAGCGCCTCGGTCGGCGTCACGCCCTGAGGCACGTCGCCGACGACCACGACGATCTCGCCTTCCAGGTCGCAGCCCCAGGCGTCGTCTGCCAGCACGATCGGATCGCGGGGCGAGAGGAAGCCGTCGGAGCCGCCCTGATACATCAGGGGATCGGTCCAGAAGGTCGCGGGCATCTCGGCGCCGCGCGCCTTCCGCACCAGCTCGACGTGGTTCACATAGGCCGAACCGTCCGCCCACTGATAGGCGCGGGGCAGGGGGGCGGCGGCCTCGTGTTCGCGGAACCGGCCCTGCGGCACGGCCTCGTGTTCGAGGCTTTCGGACAGGGCCCTGAGCAGGGGTTCGCACCGCTCCCAGTCATCGAGCGCCGCCTGCAGCGTCGGGGCGATCAGGAAGGCGTCCGTGAACCAGTGCAGGTCGTTGGAGACGACGACTAGACGGCCGTCACGGCCGTGCTTGAGCGAGGCGAGCTTCATACCCGGAGGATTAGGCCGATTTTTCCGAAGGGGAAACCGGGGATGGCGCCTGATCAATGATCAGAAATGTTCAGGCCGCTCGATTCAGGAGGACCGGGTCAGCTGTTTGCGCGCCGCGCGCAGTTCGGCCAGTCGGGCGGGCTTGTCGCTCCAGTGGTCGGACAGATTGTGAACGGCGGCGCGCACAGCCTCGATCTGGGCCGCGGCGCTGAGGGTCTTCGGCGGATGATCACCATGACCGCCTCCGTGGCCGCCGGCCGCAGGCTTGGCGTCGTGGCCCCCGCCGTGACCCTTGTCGTCCTTGCCGTGGCCGTCCCCGTGTCCGTCCTTGTGGTCGTCATGACCGTCGGATGCGGGGGCGTGGCTGATGAAGACGTCACGGGCCTTGATGATGACCTTTTCGACGCCCGCCTTCTCGGCGTGGGCCTCAGGCTTGTGCTCCTTGTGCTCGGCCTTGGGCGGGCTCTTGTCGATGCCGTCCAGCGCCGGGCCGAGCGCGCCATAGGGACCGGCCAGCCCCTTGGCGAGGACGAGAACGTCGCCGAGCTGGCCCTTGATCACGGCCTGGGCCTTGCGGGCGGTGGCGATGACGCTGTCGCGCGGCGCACCCGTAGCTTCGGCGAGGGCCTTCCTGATCGCGGCGTAGATGGCTTCGGACGGGTCGTCGCTCGGGCGTTTGCTACGTCCCCAAAGCCAGCCCAGCAGAACGGCCAGACCCAGCAGCAGGATCAGGGTCGCCGTCATCATCGGCGACAGGCTGAAGAACAGGCCGCCCGGTTCCGGGGTGTAATAGGCGTCGGGCGCGGGGAAGTCGGTCGGGGTCGGGGCTGACATGCGGCGATCCTTCTCCGGCCGGTTGCGAGACCGCCATCATGGCTGAACGGTCGCGCTTCGCAATGAAAAGGTTAACGTCGTTGTGCGAAGTTTTTCCTGAGCCGGATCAATCGCCCGACAGGGGAATTCCTAAGCGGGCGGCGCAAGGATCGCGCGGGTCTCGACCCCGGTGCGGGCGGCGGCGTCGCGCACCTCGACCTCGACCACGATGGCCCCCTCAGGATCGAGCGCCCAGAGGTAGCGGCGCTCGACCTCGACAGTCCGGCCCGACGGCGCGAAGCCTTCGTAGCTGTCGCCCCAGGGCGTGATCCGCTTCAACTCCGGCCAGGTCAGGTCGCAGGCCGCGGCCAGCTCCTCCTCGGCCATGGCGGTCAGTTCGTGTTCGGCGAAGCTCATCGGGGTTGCTCGTCAGCGTAGATGGCGACGCGGGCCGCTTGTCCGGGGTGGATCTCGCCGCGGTACATGCCGGAGGTCGACATGTCGAACGCGACCTCGCCGTCGCGTCCCATGACGATCACGCCGCCCTTGCCGCCGAGCTGATCGGCCTCTGCGATCTCGGCGCGGGCCGCATTCCCCACGATCGGGCGACGCCCGGCTATGCAAATTTCATCAGGGGTTCGCGCGCAGGGCCGGGACGGCCCCAGGTCGACATCGATCTGGCCGGGGTTTCTGGTCCATGCCGCGATCCGTGCGCAGATGTCGCGCGCCACCGTCGCCCGGATGAAATACTCGCCGTCGCCGGTCGCCGAGACCGCGCAGCCGTCGCGGTTGGAGGCATAGGTGCCGGCGCCGATCACCGGCACGTCCCCGACCCGGCCCCAGCGCTTGCCGTTGACGCCACCGGTCGAGGTGCCCGCCGCCAGATGGCCCTGACTGTCGAGGGCAACGGCGCCGACCGTGCCGAACTTGCGCTCGTTCAACGGCGGGGCCGAGGCGTCGTTGTCCGCCATGCCGCCGATGGGCGACTGAGGCGTGCCGGCCGGGGGCAGGGGGAGGGGCCGGCCCTGTTCGGTCAGCAGCCGGACCAGCTGATCCCAGCGCCTCTGGGTGAAGAAGAAGGACGGCGGAACCTGCTCCAGCCCGACCGAGGCGGCGAAGGCGTCGGCGCCCTGGCCGATCAGCATGACGTGCGGCGACTGCTCCATCACCGCCCGGGCGGCGGCGATGGGATGGCGGGTGGTGGTCAGGCCCGCGACGGCCCCGGCGGTCAGGTCGGCGCCGTTCATGACCGCGGCGTCGAGTTCGTTCTTGCCGGCGGCGGTGAAGACGGCGCCACGCCCGGCATTAAACAGGGGATCGTCCTCCATGATCTGGATGGCGGCCTGAACCGCGTCGAGCGCCGAACCGCCGCTTTCCAGCACCTTGCCGCCCGCCTCCAGCGCCTTCGTCAGCGCCGCGCGATAGGCCGCATCCTGTTCGGGCGACAGGTTGGCGCGCTCGATTACTCCGGCCCCGCCGTGGATGGCGAAGGACCAGCGGGGAGCATCTTCCGTATTTTGCGCGAAGGCCGGGGCGGCGATCAGGGACAGGCCGAGCGCCAGTCCGGCGAGCTTGGCGAAGGGGCGAGGCATGGCGGACTCCCGGCGAATGAAGGGGCGGCTCAACGCCGGTGATGCAGACGCTTCCACAGCCGATAGATCACGATCGGGGCGAAGCCACAGATCATGCCTGCGCTGAACACCATCCAGAACCCCCCGCCCAGCCAGAACTCGCCGGCCAGCATCCCGGCGCCGGCCGCGAGGACCGGGCCGAGAAACGGCAGCCAGGACGGGGGTTTGGCCGGGAGCTTAATGGGCGTCGACCTTGATCACGCCGCGACGGATCTGGTCCAGCTCGATCGAGTCGAACAGGGCCTGGAAGTTTCCGTTGCCGAAGCCCTCATTGCCCTTGCGCTGGATGATCTCGAAGAAGATCGGACCGAAGACGTCGGTGGTGAAGATCTGCAGCAGCAGGCCTTCCTCGTCCGAGCCGTCGATCAGGATGCGGTTCTTGCGCATCCGCTCCACGTCGTGCCCGTGGTTGGGCAGGCGTTTGTCGATCAGTTCAAAATAGGTCTCGATGGTGTCCTGGAACTCGACCCCGCGTTCGCGCATCGCCTCGACGGTTGCGAAGATGTCGTCGGTGGCCAGGGCGATGTGCTGGATACCCTCGCCGTTGTAGCGCTTCAGGAACTCCTCGATCTGGGAGTTGTCGTCCTGGCTTTCGTTCAGCGGGATGCGGATCGCCTTGTCGGGCGCGATCATGGCCTGGGAGAACAGGCCCGTCGCCTTGCCCTTGATGTCGAAATACTTCTGCTCCTCGAAGGCGAAGACATCGCCGTAGAAGCCCGACCAGGTGCGCATCTGGCCGCGACGCACATTGTGGGTCAGATGGTCGAGCAGGTGCAGGCCGACGTTGTTTTTCCGCTCTTCCTCTTCCCAGCCCTCGATCTCGTCCCAGGCGTCATAGAGGGAGCCGGTCTCGCCATAGGCGTCGATGAGGTACAGCAGCGAGCCGCCGATGCCGCGCAGGACCCAGGCGCCTTCGCCCAGAGCCCCGCCCGCATGGGCCTCGGCCGGCTGGGCGCCGCGCGCCACGGCGCCGTCATAGGCCGCCTTGGCGTCATTGACGCGGAAGGCCATGCCGTTGGCCGAAGGTCCGTGCTCACGCGCGAACTCGCCCGCCTGACCCGTCGGGGTGCGGTGGACCAGGAAGGAGATGTCGCCCTGCTTCAGACGCACGACATTGGTGCGGGGATTCACATGGGTCTGGACGAAGCCCATGGTCTCCAGCTGTTTGATCATGGCCTCGGGCTCGGGGCCGGTAAACTCGACGAATTCGAAGCCGTCGACGCCCAGCGGGTTCTCGGCGGCGGGGATGGTGGCGTCAGGCGTAAGGGTGGTGGCTGCAGGCGTCATGCGGCGACTCTCCACGGAACAGGTTGTGCGGCAGTCGCCGCGATTGGGCCGGAACCTAGTGGGGGAAGTCGGCTTCGCCAAGGCGTGCGACGTCTCCTCTGTTTTTGTCAGGAAAACGAAGGCGCTGCGGCGCCGCGACGGATGGACCACGCGTCCCGGCGTTGCTAGGGCTGACGGGCTTTCCGGGGAAATCCATGCTGCGCAAACTCTACGACTGGGTCTTCGAACAGGCGCGCAAGCCCTATGCCGAGAAGACCATGGCGGCGGTCTCCTTCGCCGAGGCCTCCTTCTTTCCCATTCCGCCGGACGTCATGCTGGCGCCGATGATCCTGTCGCGGCCGGACCGGGCCTATCGCTATGCGGCGGTCTGTTCGATCGCGTCCCTGCTGGGCGGACTGCTCGGCTATGCGATCGGCATGTTCCTCGAGCCTCTGGCCGTGAAGCTGCTGCACATCTTCGGCCACGGCATGGACATCGCCGTCTATCAGGCCTGGTTCGGCCAGAACGGCTTCTGGGTCATCCTCGGCAAGGGGGTGACGCCGATCCCGTTCAAACTGGTGACCATCGCCGCGGGCCTCGCCCACTTCAATCTGGGTCTGTTCGTTCTGGCTGTGGCCATCACCCGCTCGGGACGCTTCTTCCTTGAGGCCTGGATACTCAAGACCTGGGGCCCGAAGATGCTGGAGATCGTCGAAAAACGGCTGGCCCTGGTCTTCGTCATCGCCCTGGTCCTGCTGGTCGGCGGCTTCTTCCTCCTCAAGCTGTTGGAGCATTGAGCGGCGCGGGTTAGAACCGTCGCCTGATGATCGAGATCTATCGCCTCCTGACCCGCTGGTGGACCGCCTTCGCCCTGGCGATATCGCTGGCCATGCTGGGCGCGGCCCATGCGTCCGAGCGGCTGTGGGGCCTGACGCCCTGTAATCTCTGCCTCAAGCAGCGCGAGGTCTTCTGGGGCGCCGTCGCCGTCGCCGCCGTCGCCACCCTGTGGGCCGTGATCAGCCGGGCCAGCCGCGGCA
This sequence comes from Brevundimonas sp. GW821-FHT02A10, assembly GCF_059422025.1. NCBI lineage: Bacteria > Pseudomonadati > Pseudomonadota > Alphaproteobacteria > Caulobacterales > Caulobacteraceae > Brevundimonas > Brevundimonas sp. GW821-FHT02A10. Next base: position 855,562 of record NZ_JBWKWC010000001.1, on the reverse strand, counting down.
CACCGCGCATCGCCGCCTTCCTGCTGTTCGTCATCTTCCTGACCGGGGCCATCACAGCCACCTTCCACACGGGCGGCGAGATGAAGTGGTGGCACCTGCCCGCAACCTGTTCGGGCGCCGGCGGTGCGGCCAGCCTTGAAAGCCTGACCGCTCTGGCCCTGGGCACCGGCCCGGCCCCCAAGGTCGTGATGTGCGACGCCGTCACCTGGCGGTTCCTGGGTCTGTCGATGTCGTCGTGGAACGCCCTGATCTCGGCGGGCCTGGCCGTCTTCAGCCTGCTGGCCGCCAAACGGCCCAAGGACGCCCGCGCCCCGAAGAACGGCGCCGAGGCCATGCTGAAGGCGGTTTGAGGTCATGAGCGACGCCGCCGCCGAACCCCGTATCCCGCGTCCGCCTCTGCCCCGTCCGGGCCGGGGCGCCTCGCGGGCCCGGATGGCCGAGATCCTGCGCGTCGACCACGCCGGAGAATACGCCGCCGTCCAGATCTACCGCGCCCAGCGCGCCGTGTTCGAGGCGGCGAGGGGCAAGGACGCCATCGCTGCGGACCTGGCCCATATGCAGGATCAGGAGGCCGTGCATCTGGCCCGGTTCGACGCCCTGCTGAACGACCGGCGCGTGCGCCCGACGCTGATGGTCCCGGCCTGGCGGCTGGCGGCCCAAGCGTTGGGCGCCGGCACGGCCCTGTTGGGCGAGAAGGCCGCCCACGCCTGCACCGAGGCCGTCGAGAGCGTGATCGAGGAGCACTACGCCGACCAGATCGCCGAGTTGAAGGACCGCGATCCGGATCTGGCCGCCGAGCTCGAACGGTTCCGCGCCGAGGAGCTGGAGCACCACGATCACGCCGTGGCCCACGGCAGCCGCGAGGCGACCGGATATCGTTTGCTCAGCGCGGTGATCAAGGCCGGCTGCAAGGTCGCCATCAAGGTCAGCGAGCGGGTCTGACCTCGCCCGTCGGCGTAATGTCGAAGGCCAGCATCAGGGTCCGCTGGGCCGCGCTGAAATTGTCGTCCGACAGGATGTAGATTCGCGTCCGTTCGCCGTTCGGGCCGGACCGGGTCTCGGCGGCGATGCCTTCGAAATTGTCGGTGGTGCCGGGCAGCTTCAGCTCGATCAGAACGGGGCCCAGGGTTCCGTCCGCCGCCATCCGCCGCACCCGCGCCCGCGCGTCGATCGGCGGGGCGTAGGAGCGCTGGACCACGAACCAGCCGCCATTCGGGTCGCGGTCCATGCCGGTGATCCGGTAGTCGCTGTCGCGCAGCAGGGGCGTCGGCGGGGCCGTCACCACCGTGCAGCCGCGCGGCGTGCAGTCCCAGACCCCGCCGCTCTCGCCGTTGACGCGCCAGCCGTGCGGCGCGGCCGTCAGTCCCTCCATCCCGTCGTTCTCGGGGAAGGGGAAGTCGGGCTTTGCCGCGGGGACCGGGTCGCGCAGGGCGGCCAGCGGACCGTAGTTCCAGATGCGGTGGTCGCGCTCGAAACTGACCAGCAGCTCGCCGTCGTCCAGCAGGGCCAGACCCTCGGAATCGCCCTCGAACTTGTCCTGGATCGGCGTGCCGTCGGCCAGGGTCAGGCGGCGCGTGCGGGCGCCGTCGATGCCGGTCAGTCGGCCTTGCGCATCCAGCCTGAGCTCGGCCCGGACGAGGTCGCCGACGTCGGACACGGTGACGAAGCCGCCGTCGCCGGTCAGTTTCAGGTCCGACAGACTGTGCAGAGGCGAACCGACCGGGGCCACGATCTCGATCCCGCCGGCGAAGGCGACGCCGGGCGCCAGGGCCGCGCCGCCGGGCAGGCCCAGCCCCACCGGCTTGATCGTCGCCTCTTGCGGGATCCAGCCGTTGATCGCCGGGACATAGGGGCGCGGCACGCCCATCGAGCCCGAACAGGCGGTCAGGGTCAGGACGCCCCAGACCACAAGCAGACGCTTCATTTGAGGATTCATGCCGCCCGTCGTGCAGGATTCCGGCCAGCGCCTGTCTTGCGCGTCGTCGCCTTGGGCTCGGTCTCGAACAACTCGGCCAGCTTCTCGATCATGACGCCGCCCAGCTGTTCGACATCGACGATAGTCACGGCGCGGCGGTACCAGCGGGTCACGTCATGGCCGATGCCGATGGCGATCAGCTCGACGGGCGATTGTGTCTCTATCCGCTCGATCACCTGACGCAGATGCTTGTCCAGATAGAGGGCGGCGTTGGCCGACTGGGTCGAGTCGTCAACCGGCGAGCCGTCGGAGATGACCATCAGGATCTGGCGCGCCTCGGTGCGGTTGCGCAGCCGGTCGTGGGCCCAGGTCAGGGCCTCGCCGTCGATGTTTTCCTTGAGCAGCCCCTCGCGCATCATCAGGCCAAGGTTCTTCTTGGCCCGGCGCCAGGGCGCGTCGGCCGCCTTGTAGATGATGTGGCGCAGATCGTTCAGCCGGCCGGGCATGGCGGGCTTTCCGGCGGTGATCCAGGCCTCGCGCGACTGGCCGCCCTTCCAGGCCCGGGTGGTGAAGCCCAGGATCTCGACCTTGACGCCGCACCGCTCCAGCGTCCGCGCCAGGACGTCGGCGCAGACCGCCGCTACCATGATCGGCCGTCCGCGCATCGAGCCCGAATTATCGAGCAGCAGGGTCACGACCGTGTCCCGGAACGGGCTCTCGCTCTCGGCCTTGAAGCTGAGCGGGCTGGTCGGATCGGTGATCACCCGGGTCAGGCGGGCAGTGTCCAGCACCCCCTCTTCAAGGTCAAAGGTCCAGGTGCGGTTCTGCTGGGCCATCAGGCGGCGCTGCAGCTTGTTGGCCAGCCGCGCCACGATGGAGGACAGGGTGGTCAGCTGCTGGTCGAGCAACGACCGCAGACGCTCCAGCTCGTTCGGATCGCACAGGTCGGCGGCGTCCACCGTCTCGTCGAACTGGGTCGTGAAGACCTTGTAGGTCTCGATGGCCTTGCCGTCGTCGGCGGTCTGCTGACGGTTGGGCAGGTCGCCCTCGGACAATTCGGGGCCGTCTTCGGTGGCGTCGCCGTCCATCTCGGCAGGAGCGCCGTCCGGGCGGCTGTCGCGCTCTTCCTCGGCGCTCTGGTCGTCGGAGGAGCCGTCCATCGACTGGCCGCCTTCGCCGCCGCCGTCGTCCTCTTCCTCGTCCTGATCGTCGTTGGCGTCCGGGTCCTGCGGATCGGGCTCCTCGTCGCCCTGATCCTCCGACGCTTCGTCGCCACGGCCGTCGCCGGGGTCCAGCTCCAGCGCCCGCAGCACATCCTTCAGCGCCTTGCCGAAGGCGGCCTGATCGTCAGCGACCTCGGCCAGTTTGTCGAACTGGGCGCCGGCCTTGGCCTCCAGATTGGGCCGAACCAGATCCAGCATGGCGCCGGCGCCGTCGGGGCTGCGTTGGCCGGTGATCCGTTCGCGCACCAAGAGGGCCACGGCCTCGGCCATGGGGACGCGCTCGGCCTCGGCGCGCAGGGCGCCCATCCGCTCCAGCCGCGTCAGCAGGGCCGCGTTCATATTGGCCCGCACCCCGGCGAGGGCGTTCGATCCCACGGATTCGACCCGCGCCTGTTCGACAGCGTCGAAGACCTCGGCGGCCTGGCTGTCGGACGGACGCAGTTTCGCGTTCACCGCCTCGTCGTGATTGGCCAGCCTCAGGGCCAGCCGGTCGGCCTGGCCCCGGACCGTGGCGCTGTCGGGTCCCGACGGATCGCGCGGCGGATGCGGCAGGGTCAGGACGCCGTTCGACAGTTTGGGCCCGTCCGAGCCGAACACGACCTCCAGTTCCGACTGCTCGGCGAGAGCCCGGGCCGCATGGGCCAGAGCGCGCTTGAAGGTTTCGGCGGGAGTTTCGGGAGCGGCCATTTCGATCCGTCATAGCAGCGAGGCGCGGCGAGGAAAGGGCATGCGTGTTCGCATGTGCGTGTTCCCGTTCCGTTTCCGGGCCGGAATCGCTATCTAGAGGCGGTGTCAGGCGAATCCGTCATCACCCATCCGTCCGTGACCGGCGCCGAGGCCTGGCTGGCCTTGCCGCCGGCGCTCGCCGTGCCGCCGGGCGCGGGGGCGATCTGTGACGACGAGGGCGCGCGAAAGATCGGACGCGGGGCCGCCGAGGGGGCCTTCACCACCGCCCCGGTCATGGTCGCCCACGCCAGCCTGACCGCGCGGCGTCTGGGTCTGGCCCCACCGCCGCGCTCGCCCGACATCCTCGATGTGCTGGAGCTCTACGCCTTCGTCCGGCCCGCACGGTTCTGCGCCCCGTCGCCCAGCGGCCTGGCCCTGGCGCTCGGCCTGCCCGAGCCCAAGGGGGCGGAGGCCCAGGCGGAGGCCCTGCGTCACGCCGCCGGCGCCCTGCTGCGCGAACTGGCTGACCCGGCCTACCCGGGGCGCGAGGACGCCTTCACTTTGGTCGAGACGCTGGGCAAGGCTCCGTCCGGCGCCTGGGGCTGGGCCTGGCGGGTGGTGGGCGCCTTGCAGCACGCTCCCATGCGCGATCGTCGCTATCGCGGCTCGGGCCTCGATGCCTGGTCTCGCCTGCCGGAGTGGGAAGACGAGGCCCCCCGCGGCGAGGCCGGCTCGTCTCCGGTCGATAGCGAGAGCGCCCGCATCCGGCTGGCCAAATTGCTTCAGGCCTCGGGTCTGGACGAGACCCGTCCGACCCAGTCCGACTATGCCGCCGAGGCCGCCTACGCCTTTTCGCCGAGGAATGAGGAGGGCCGGCCGCGCGTGCTTCTGGCCGAGGCGGGGACCGGCACCGGCAAGACCCTCGGCTATCTCGCCCCGGCCTCGGTCTGGGCCGAGCGTAACCAGGGCGCCGCCTGGGTCTCGACCTATACCCGCGCCCTGCAGCGCCAGATCGACCGCGAAAGCGCCAGCCTCTGGCCGGATCCCGTCGAGCGCAAGCGCAAGACCGTGGTCCGCAAGGGCCGCGAGAACTACCTCTGCCTGCTCAATCTTCAGGACATGGTCCAGGCGGCCCAGCTGGGCAACGGCGATCTGATCGGTCTGGCCCTGACCAGCCGCTGGGCGCTGCACACCCGCGACGGCGACATGACCGGCGGCGACTTCCCCGGCTGGCTGCCCGGCCTGTTCGCCACGCCCCAGAGCAATCAGGCGTCAGCCGCCAACCTCGTCGACCGGCGCGGCGAATGTGTCCACGCGGCCTGTCCCCACTACCGCACCTGTTTCGTCGAAAAGACCATTCGCGCCAGCCGCAAGGCCGACCTCGTGGTCGCCAACCATGCGCTCGTCATGACCCAGGCCGCCTTCGACGGGGCCCGGTCGGCGCGGGGCCTGAAACAGGACGGCGAGACGGCGGCGCTCAAACGCATCGTCTTCGACGAGGGCCATCACCTGTTCGACGCCGCCGACAGCGCCTTCTCCGCCTGCCTGTCGGGTCAGGAAGCCGCCGAACTGCGCCGCTGGATCAGAGGTCCCGAAGGTCGCGGGCGGCGCGGGCGGGGTCTGGAGCAACGGCTCGGCGATCTGGTCGGCGACGACACGGGCGCACAGAAGGCCTTGCAGGACGCCATCCGCGCCGCCGCGGCCTTCCCGGGCGAAGGCATCTCGGGTCGCATCGCGCCACCGTCGGGCGAGGTCAATCCGGTGGGGCCGATCGAACAGTTCCTGATGGCGGCGCTGGAGCAAATCCGCGCGCGGACGTCTGAGGCCGCGTCTTCGGCGTTATCGGAGTTCGGGACGGAATGCGCCGTCCGCCCCGCGACCGAACCCTTGCTGGAGACCGCGCGCGGCGCGGCCCAGGCCATCGCCGCGCTCGAGGCGCCGTTGCTGGCCCTCGCCCGGCATCTGGAAGACATCCTCGACGAGGAATCGGCCGAGCTCGAACCCTCGGCGCGTGCGCGGATCGAGGGCGCGCTGCGGGGTCTGGACCGCCGCGCCCGCATGACCCTGCCCGGCTGGCGCTCCATGCTGGCGGCCCTGCAGGACGGCGGTGACGAACCGGACCCCGATTTCGTCGACTGGCTGTCGGTCGAGACCGCCTTCGGCCGCATCCACGACGTGGCCCTGCGCCGCCACTGGATCGACCCCACCGTGCCGCTGGAGGCCGCCGTCATCCTGCCGAGCCACGGCGTGCTGGTGACCAGCGCGACGCTCAGCGATCCCATCGCGGCGGCGGCGGGCGGTGACGCCTTCGACATGGCCCGGATGCGCACGGGTTCGGCCCGGCTGATCGAGCCGCCGCGCACCCTCAAGGTCGAAAGCCCCTTCGACTATGAGGCCAACAGTCGGGTCATCGTCGTCACCGACGTGGCCAAGGACGATCCGCGCCAGACAGCGGCGGCGATGCGCGAGTTGTTCCTCGCGGCGGGCGGCGGATCGCTGGGCCTGTTCACCGCCATCCGCCGTCTGAAGGCGGTCTATGAGCGGCTCGGCCCGGATCTGGCCAAGGCCGGCTACCCCCTCTACGCCCAGCACGTCGATCCGCTGGAGGTCGGCGCCCTGGTTGATATCTTCCGCGCCGAGCAGGACAGCTGCCTTCTGGGCACCGACGCCGTGCGCGACGGGGTGGATGTGCCGGGTCGGTCGCTGCGCCTGCTGGCCTTCGACCGCGTCCCCTGGCCGCGTCCCGACCTGCTGCACAAGGCGCGCCGCCTGAAGTTCGGGGGCGAGAGCGCCGCCGGTCGCGGCTATGACGACAGCCTCGCCCGCGCCCGCATCGCCCAGGCCTTCGGTCGCCTGATCCGCCGCGCCGACGACAAGGGCGTCTTCGTCATGCTCGACGCCGCCACCCCCACCCGCCTGTTCGCCAGCCTGCCGCCGGGCGCGGAAGTCATGCGTATGGGGCTGGTCGAGGCGGTGGAGCTGACGAAGGGGTTTCTGGGCGAAAGTCCCGAAGCCTAGGCCTCGAAATTGATCTCGATACTGTCCGCCGACCGGTCCGCCGCGCCGTGGAACACAGCTTCGATATTGTTGCCGTCGGGATCGAGCAGGAAGGCGGCGTAATAGCCGGGATGATAGGGCCGCTCGCCCGGCGCGCCGTTGTCGGTACCGCCCGCCGCGAGCCCGGCCTTGTAAAAGGCCTCGACCGCCGCCCGGTCCTTCGCCTGAAACGCCAGATGATGCCGGCCGGTCAGCTTGCCGGTCGCCGCCGGGCTGTCGGCCGAGGAGACGAACAACTCGTCGGCCCAGAAATAGCTCTCGGCCTCGCCGCCGATGGATACGTCGAGGACCTCCAGCACGGCGCCGTAGAACCTCCGGCTCGCGGTCAGGTCCTTCACCACCAGCTGCAGATGGTCGATCAGTCGGCCCCGGTGCAGTGTCTGCGCTTCCATATCGGTCTCCCGCGATGAACCGCTGAGGAAACGGGCGGCGCGACCAGGGCGTTCCTCGGGGCGTTCCGGTGCGTCGATCCGTCCCGGCAAACACCGCGCTTGACTCATGGTCTACGTTCGTAATCTATGTAGATTACATATGTAATCTAACGGATCGATCATGACCCGGCTTCCGGCCCTGGCCTCGCTCACCCTGCTCGCCGCGCTTGTCAGCGTGCTTCCTGAAACGGCCATTGCCTTCGGCCAGGAGGTCGCGCCGTCGGGGCAGGATGAGTTCGTCATCGCGACCCCAGGGGGGATCGACGAGGAAGAATTCGTGACGATCGGCGGCGTTCGGCAATGGGTGACGATCCGGGGCATGGACCGGACCAATCCGGTTCTGTTGATCGTGGGCGGAACGCAGGTCGACGGGCCGGGCGCGATCCTGAGCCCCTATGTCCGCACCTTCCTGCCATGGGAGCGGGACTTCACAGTGGTCCAGTGGGATCCGCGCGGCATGGGCAAGAGCTTTGTCGAGGCCGGCGGGGTTCAGGATCCCGACCTGACGCTGGATCAACTGGTGCAGGATGGTCTGGAGCTGACCGACTATCTCCGGCAGCGGCTCGGCAAGTCCCGGATCGTGCTGCTGGGCGTGAATTTCGGCTCGACCCTCGGGGTGAAGATGGCGATGGCCCGGCCCGCCGCCTTTTCGGCCTATGTCGGGGTGGGACAGATCGTCAGCAACCGGGCCGAGCGGGAGCGTTTTGGCTACGACCGCCTGCTGCGGCTGGCGACGGCGGCCGGAGACGAGGCGGCGCTCGCGGACCTGCGGGTCAGCGGTCCCGATCCCTGGCGGGAGCCCCGGGACCCGGCGCGGGTCGCCGCTTTTGTCCGGGCCGGGGCGAAATACAGGCCCCCCAACCCCGTCAATCCGATGCGACAGGCGCTGGGCGCGCCTCACTGGACCATGGAAGACCTTGCTGCCTCCCAGCGCGCCGCCGCACTCGCCGAGCAAAGGCTGGGCCGCGACTGGGGCGAGCATTTCGATTTCAGCACTCTCGGTCCGGATCTGGCGGTCCCGGTCTTCGTGATCCAGGGCGAGGACAACGACACAGCCCCGACGCCCATGGCCCAGGCTTGGCTCGACGGACTGCGTGCGCCCTCGAAAACCTTCATCGCCATACCCGTGGCCGGCAACCACGCGATCGAGACCCATACGGCGGACGTTCTCGCCGCCCTGAACCGCGCTGTCCGGCCGGTCGCCGTCGCCGCGGATCAAGCGCCGTCCCGACGCTGACAGCGGTGAAGCGGCTAGCCCTCGCCGTTGGCCGGCGAGCCCGCCACCACCCGCCCACGCTCGATGCGGATCAGGTCGAGAACCCCGATCATCTGGCGCGACCGCCACTGGCTCATCAGGAAGGTCAGCGGCCCGAGCGTCACCATGGCGATGATCTGATAGACCGTCGTTGAGTGCTCGCGGATGAAGGCCGAGACGCTGTCGCCCTCGATGTCCGCGATGATGGCGATGATCGACAGGGGCAGGGTCAGATAGCCGATGACCACCGCCTTCAGCATCTGGTCCTGGCGCCGGCCGTTCAGGCTTACCAGGGCGTAGAGGGCGTCGAACGTCTTGTCATCGACGCCGTCCAGCAGGTCGAAGGTCTGCTGTGTCGATTTATTGCGCCGGAAGCCGCTGATGAAATCCACGCCGATATAGCCCCAGGCGCCGGGGGTGTAGAGGCCGGACGGCAGCAGGCTCCAGGCGGGGAAGTTCCGCTTCAGCCGGCGCCACAGGTTCCAGAGTTCGGCGGCGGCGTCCGGCGCCCCGTTACCTTCGTCCGCCATGTCGCCCCTCGCTCGAATCGGCGCCGGATCGTCGGCGCAATCCCCGGTGGCAGGCGCAAGCTTTGCTGGCAAGGGCGGTCCGTCGGGCGGGCTGGCGACGCTGTCGGATGAAACGATCCGCCATCGAGCGGCGTTAACGACACATGCCCGCCTATTCGCTCCATCTGCACGACGGCGGCAACGTCCCGCCGAAATCCACCCATATCGACGCGGTCGACGACGCCGCGGCGAAAGTGGTTGGTCTGGACTGGCTCGCCAGTCAGCCGCGCTACAGTCACGTCAGCATCGCCGAAGGCTTGCGGCTGGTCGGCAAGTTTCAGCGGTCGACGGCGCCCAGCCCGGCGGTCTGACGCGCGATAGGGAATGTTCGGCCGCCGCGTTCATTTCACGTCCCGGCTGCTGTAACAGGACCTCATGAGCGAAGACGCCCCCAAGAAGCATAGCCGCGCCGGTCTGTTCGGCCCCTTCGTCCTGCTGCTGATCGTGGTGGCGGGCTGGAGCGTCTGGTGGTTCTATCTCGCCGATCAGGTGAAGACCCGGCTGGAGGCCCAGGTCGACGGCATGCGAGCCGCCGGCTGGCAGGTGACCTATACCAAGCTGAGCATGAGCGGCTGGCCGTTCCGGCTGCGGGCCCAGGCCGATCATGTCTCCTTCGACGCCCCTTCCGGCCACGGAATCGCCGGGCCGCAGCTGGTGGCCCAGGCCACGGCCTGGAACCCCGACAAATGGGTGCTGATCGCGCCGGACGGCCTGACCGTCACCCGGGCGGGCAAGGGCAAGGTCGCCGTGCGCGGCGAGGCGATCCGCATGAGCGTCCACGGCCTGACCCAGCGTTGGCCCAATGTCGCCATTGAGCTGGCGAAGCCTGAGTTCACGGTCCTGCCGGGCGCGGAACCCTTCCCGATTTCGCGCGCGAAGCTGATCCAGCTCTACCTGCGGCCGCATCTGGCCCCGGCGGGCACGCCCGGCGTGGAGACCAGCGTCGACATGCTGTTCCGCCTCGTCGAGGCCGAGGGGCGTCCGCACGGCCCGGTCGAGGGCATGACCCGCAATGGCAAGCTCAGCGCCCAGATCGAGACCGTCATCGAACACGCCGACCAACTGACCGGCGCGGACGCCGCCGGGATCTTCGGCGCCTGGACCCGGGGCGGCGGCCGCTTCACCCGGGTGCGCGGCGAGTTGCAGGCTGGCGACAGCCGCGCCGTCCTGTCCAGCGACCTGCTCTCGGCCCAGCCCGACGGTCGTCTGCAGGGCCAGCTGGCGCTCAAGGCCGAGAAGCCGCTGCCGGCCATCGCCGGTCTGGCACGCTCCAACTCCGGCGCGGTCAATCAGGCCGGGGCCATGGGGGCCGCGGCCGCCACCGCCGTCGCGGGCGGGGCGGGCGACAACATCGACCTGACCCTGGTGTTCAAGAACGGCCGCACCTTCCTCGGCCCCTTCGCCCTGGCCCCGGCGCCGAAGCTGTTCTGATAGCGCGATGCTGATCGAGCCGGAGATGGACGGGGAGACGGCCGCCCTCGACGCCGCCCTTGCCGAGGCCCTGAAGATGCGGCTCGAAGCGGGAAGTCGCTCTGGCCCCGACGCCGAGGCGCTGGCCCTGCGCGGCCTGCTGGACCATGCCGACACCGTCGACCAGGCGGCCCTGATCAAGGCGGTCTGGGGCCGGATCGCCGCCGACACCGGGCCTGTCCTCTTCGCCGCCGGTCCGACCGCCCATCTGCTGGCCGCCGACCGCTTTGGCCTGCCGGTGCGTAGCTCCGCCGACGCGGAGGCGGCTTTGGTCGAGGCCGGACGCGGCGCCCGGGCCCTGATCGATCTGGATGGTCCGCGTCCCTGGTGGGGCAAGCTTCTGGCCCGGCCCGACCTGCGCATCGTCGCCGCCCTGCCTGATGACCGTCACGGCCGCCCGCGAGCGGTCCTGATCTCCAACGAGACCTCGGGCCCGACCGGCGAGGACCGCACCTTCTGGATCACCGACAGCCGCGAACCGGACGCGAAGATCGCCGACGCCCTGGCCGCCTCCGGCTTTCTCGCCCAAGGCCTTGTTTCGGCGGGCGGCTTGAAGCTGTTCATGCTGGCGGGCTATGTGCAGCCCGAGGACGGGCGGCTGATCGATGCGCCCGGCTCCCTCAAGGGCGTGATCGGCGCCGCACCCGTATTCTGAGATTGCTCGCATGACTGACACCGGCCCCGCTCCGAAGCCCGGCATCCTCGACATCGCCCCCTATGTCGGCGGCAAGTCGGCCATTGCCGGCGTCGCCGAGCCGATGAAGCTGTCGTCCAACGAGAACGCCCTCGGCGCCGGCGAGAAGGCGCGCGAGGCCTATGTCGCGGCGCTCAAGAACATCCACATCTATCCCGACGGCCGCGCCACCAAGCTGCGCGCCGCCGTCGCCGAACACCACGGTCTGGAGCCCGAGCGGCTGATCTTCGGCAATGGCTCGGACGAGGTCTTCGCCTTGCTGAACCAGACCTATCTGACCGCCGGGGACAATATCGTCTGCGGCCAGTACGGCTTCCTCGCCTATCAGATCAGCGCCAAGGCCTGCGAGGCCGTCGTCAAACAGGCTCCGGAGCCGGGCTACAAGGCCGAGATCGACGCCCTGTTGGAACAGGTCGATGAGCGGACGAAGATCGTCTACGTCTCCAACCCGTCCAACCCGACCGGCAGCTACAATACGGGCGAGGAAATCCGCCGCCTGCACGCCGCCCTGCCCGAGAACGTCCTTCTGGTCATCGACGAGGCCTATGCCGAGTTCGTCACCGAGAGCGACTGGGAGACGGCCCTGCCGCTGGCCAAGGACGCGCCCAACGTCGTCGTCACCCGCACCTTCTCCAAGATCCACGGCCTCGGCGGCCTGCGCATCGGCTTCGGCTATGCCCCGCTGGCGGTGGAACAGGCGGTCGACCGCATCCGCCTGCCGTTCAACGTCTCGGTCGCCGGTCTCGCCGCCGCCGAAGCCGCCCTCGGTGACGAGGCGCACCAGCAGGCCTCGCGCGATCTGGTCCAGACCTGGCGCCCGCGCCTGACCCAGTCGATCCGCGGCTTCGGCTTCGACGTCCTGCCTTCGGCCGGGAACTTCGTGCTGGTGCTGTTCAACGACGGCAAACACACCGCCGCCGCCGCCAACGACTGGCTGAACGCCAAGGGCATCATCGTCCGCCCGGTCGGCGGCTACGGCCTGCCCAATGCGCTCCGCATCACCGTCGGCACCGAAGACCAGAACCGCGCCGTCATCGACGCGCTCAGCGAGTTCGCGGCTTCCTAGAAGGGCGCTAACGCCGGCGACGCGGTCACCGGCGGCTTGAGCTAATCAGCGCAGCCGTTCGAGCAGGGCCTGGGATGCCGGTTCGATGCGGCCTTCCACCATGGCCATGAAGGCCGCGCGCTTCAGACCGGCCGGGGCGGGCGGCAGGAATTCGAACACCACCTTGCCCGGGATGCGCCGGAAGCCGTGGGCCGGCCAGTGCTCGCCCGAGTTGGTCGCCACCAAGGCGCAGCTGGCCTCCAGATCGCGATAGATGGCCGCGACGCCGGGCTTGTACTGGCCGGGCTGGCCGGGAGGGGTGCGAGTGCCTTCGGGGAAGATGATGATCTGGCGGCCTTCAGCCAGCCGGGCCTTGGCCTGACGCGTCATGTCGCGCAGGGCCGTCGCGTGACCGGCGCGGTCGACGGCGATCATCTTCGTCTTCCAGGCGAACCAGCCGAAGAAGGGCAGGGGCATCAGCTCCTTCTTCAGCACGAAACAGGGCTCGGGCAGGATGGCCAGCAGGGCGACGATGTCCAGCATGCCCTGATGCTTGGACGCGACCAGCGCCGCGCCTTTCGGCCGGTATTCCAGCCCCCGCACCTCGACCCGGACCCCGGCGATATGGCGCAGGCCGAACAGCACGGTCCTGGCCCAGGCCTTCACCACCTTCATCGCCACGGGGACGGGCATCAGCAGGGCCGGCGACAGACCGACCGCGAACACCGCCATCGACAGATAGGTCCACAGGGTGAACAGCAACGAACGCAGGGTAATCAACCAGCCGTCTCCGTAACGCGGTCCGGAGCCGAGGCGGTCGCATCCGGGAAGACCGGGTCCCGTTCGGGATGTTTGCCGGTCAGCCGGTGCAGGCCCTCGCGGCCCAGAACGGCGAGGTATTTCATATATTCCAGCGTCATGCGCCGCGCGGTGACGGCCGCCTTCCACCAGCGGGAATTGTCCAGCGACGGGGTCTCGACCGCATAGGGAACCAGCTTGATGTCCGGCGCCACGCTGTGGATCTCCAGCAGGGAGCGCGGCATGTGGTAGTCCGAGGTCACCACGATCAGCCGTTTGTACTCATGAGACCTGGCCCAGGCGCCGATTTCCTGGGCGTTGCCCACGGTGTTCTCGGCGTCGAAGCCCAGATCGACGCAGCAGTTGAACAGCTTGTCCGAGCCGGGCGTCAGGGCGCGCAGCTCCTGGCGGCGGACCGACGGATTGACCCCGGAAATCAGCAGCCGGTCGCCCTTGTCATGCTCCAGCAGGCGGATGGCCGCATTGACCCGCTCGGCCGAGGGGCCGGTCAGGGCGACAATGGCGTCGGCGCGCTCGGGCTCGGCCGCCGGGGTCAGTCCGCGCACCCGGTCGGCGAACACGAACAACCCGACCAGCCACAGCAGCGCGATCGTGCCGATAAGCGTCAGAAACTTCATCTGAACCTCCTATCGTCGCGAACGGCGTCCGCCAAGCGTCCCCGGATCCGGCGCGGCCCGCGCCAGGGTGGTCTGAGCCGCGATTCTGGCCGCGACAAGCGCCACCGTACCCGCCAGCAGCGGACATGGCGAGAGCAGCAGGATGTCGCTCCACGCCAGCGGCAGGGCGGTCGTCAATCCACCGGGGCCGCCGAGGGCTCTCAGGGCCGCGATCAGCAGCGCCGCCGCGACTGCCCCGCTGGCGCCCGCCCCCGCGGCCAGAAGGCCGAACCGGGTCTGGAACAGGCCGGCGATATAGCCCTCGGTGGCCCCGGACAGGCTCAGGGTGTCGATGACCGCGCGCTGGGCCTGAAGTCCGGCCCGGGTCGCATAGACGATGGCGGACGCCGCGGCGCAGGCGATCAGCAGGAAGCCGGCCAGGCTCAGGGCGGTGATCAGGGCCGCGGATCGCTCGACCTCGCCGCGCCAAAGGGAATGGTCGTCGACACTGGCGTCCAGCCCGGCCTCGGCCAGGGCGCGGCTCAGAACCACGGTGCTGGCGGGCGCCTTCGGGTCCAGCCGCACGGTGACGAGGAAGGGCAGGGGCAGGTCGGGCAGGACCGCCTCGCCCAGCCAGGGGCGCAACAGGTCCTCGGCTTCCTTGCGGTCCATGACAGCGGCCTCGGACACGCCGGGCACGCTGGACAGGGTCTCGGCGGCCCGTCCGGCGGCGGCCAGACCCGTCTCCCCGACACGTGGACGCACCTGCACCGTCGCCTCGGCGCGCAGCTGACGCGCCCAGCCGTGGGCGGCCCGGTCGGCCGCGACCGCGCCGACGCACGCCAGACAGGCGATGAAGCACAGGACGGCGATCACCGCCGCCAGCCAGGTCTCGCCCGCGGCGTCGCGGGGCAACAGGCCCGGGGATTTTCCGGAGAAGGGCGACTTCATCCGACGCCTCCCGTCAGCCTGCCGCGATCCAGCCGGAGCCGCCGCGCGCCCGACTGTTCGGCCAGAGCCTCGTCATGGCTGGCGATCAGCACCGTGGCGCCCAGCTTGTTCAGGGTCTGGAACAGATTCAGCAGCTTGTCGGCCATAGCCTTGTCGACGCTGCCGGTCGGCTCGTCGGCGATGATCAGCTCGGGCTTGGTCATCACCGCCCGGGCGATGGCCAGCCTCTGCTTCTCGCCGCCCGACAGGGATGGCGGTCTGGCGTCCATGCGTCCGCCCAACCCGACCCAGCGCAGCATCTCCTCGACGTCGGGGGCGTATTCGGCGCGCTTGCGTCCAGCCAGCCGCAGCGGCAGGGCCGCGTTCTCGAACAGGTCCAGATGGTCCAGCAGGCGGAAGTCCTGGAACACCACTCCCATCCGCCGCCGCAGGGGCGGGGCCGCCGACCGGGGCAGGTCGGTGACGTCCTGTCCGAACAGGGCGATCCGGCCCTCGGTGGGGCGCTCGGCCAGTGTCAAAAGCCGCAGCAGCGACGACTTTCCCGCGCCGGACGGGCCGGTAAGGAAGTGGAAAGAGCCACGCGGCAGAATGAGGTTAACGTCCCGAAGCACGTCGGGCGAATCGGCATAGCCGAACCCCACGCCGGTCAGGCGGACGGTTTCGGGCGCGGATTCAGCAGCGGCGGCGCGGCGGGGCGGAGCAGGCATCGATTTTCTTTGGGACCGGGGCGCGCGCGCCTCGACAGGAGGGGGCGGATCACGCCCCGCAGTCAGACCGCATGATACTGACCTGTCCGTCCTGCGCCACCAGCTATTTCACGCCTGACGAGGCGATCGGCCCCAATGGCCGCAAGGTCCGTTGCAAGACCTGCGCCCACGTCTGGCACGCCTCCCTGGCCGACGAACCGCTCGAACTGACCGCCCCGCCCGAGGCCGCCCTGGTCGAGATGGTCGCCAACGGCATGGTCGGCGCTTCGGCCGGCGGCTTCGGCAAGCGTGAGGACGGTCCCGACAGTCTCGCCGAGACCCCCGCTCCCGAACTGCCCAAGGCTTTCCGCGCCCGCGCCGAGGAACAGCGCCGCGTCCGCCGCGCCGCCACCCACGGCGCCGTCTGGGCCGGTCTGGCCAGTGTCTTCGTGGCCATTCTCGGCGCCGCCTGGCTGTTCCGCGTCGAGGTCGTCGACCTCTATCCGCGCGCCGCCGCCGCCTATGCCGCCGTCGGTTCGCCGGTGAACGCCACTGGCCTGAATTTCGAGGCCATGGCCATCAAGGTCGCCCCCTATGATCCCGGCAAGGTGATCGTTTCGGGCTCGGTGCGGAACATCCGCGACCATGAAATCGTCAGCCCGCCTGTCCGCATCGCCCTGCTGGACGCCCACGGCGCCGAAATCGGCTTCCACGTCATCACCATCGACGCCGCTCCGGTCCTGCCGGGCGGGGTCCAGGGTTTCGCCGCCGTCATCCCCGATCCGGGTGCCAAGATTTCCGGCATCGGCGTCGATTTCGTCGCCACGCCGAAGGCCAAGGCCGAACACGCCGCCGAGGACGCCCACGACGCGCCCGCTCATGAAGCGCCCGCTCACGGCGACGACCATGCCGCGCCTCAGGCCGGGCACGGCGACGAAAACGGCTCCGATCATGGGGCGGCCCCTGCTCCGGCGGGCCACAGCTCCGGCCCCCTGACCGGTCATGCGGCCGAGAGCGGTCTGCGTCCGGCCATCGACCACGAAATCCGGGCCCCGGCCCTGGCGCCCGTCGACGCCCACCCTATCGACAGTGGGCATGGCGAGGCGGTATCCGCTTCGCATCATGGCTGACTCCTCCTCCCCGACGTCTTCCACGCCCGAAGTCCTGCTGTCCGAGGCCGAGATCGCCCGGATCGTGGCTGAACTCGCCGAACGGATCGCGCCCGTCATCGACGACGACACTGTCGCCGCCGTCCTTCTGACCGGCGGGTTGTGGTTCGCCGCCGACCTGACGCGAGCGCTGTCGCGGGTCGGCCGTCATGTTCGTTTCGACGCCCTGTGGCTGGCCTCCTACGGTGACGAGAAATCGAGCCGGGGCCGGATCGACATCCACGCCCCGTTCCAGCGCTCGCTGGAGGGCCGCAAGGTCCTGATCCTCGATGACGTCTTCGATACCGGTCTGTCGCTGGCCGAGGCTGTGCGGATCGCCAAGGAGAAGGGCGCTACGGAGGTCCTGACCTGCGTCTTCGCCCGCAAGCCTTTCCCCTTGCCGCGCGCGCCCGAGCCCGACTTCTTCGGCTGGCAGGCCCCCAACCGCTTCCTCGTCGGCTACGGCCTCGACAACGCCGGCGCCATGCGCGGCCTGCCGGACATCTGCGCGCTGGATTAGTGGCCTAAAGCCAGTCCGCCATCGGTTCGCGGGCCAGCATCTCCTCATAGGTCGGGCGTGGGCGGATGACGGCCCAGCGGTCGCCGTCGACCAGCACCTCGGGGACCAGAGGCCGGGTGTTGTATTCGCTCGACATCACCGCGCCGTAAGCCCCCGCGCCGGTGAAGACGACCAGATCGCCGGCCTGCAGCGGCGGCAGGTCGCGACCCCGGGCGAAGGTGTCGCCGGTCTCGCAGATGGGTCCAACCACGTCGTAGGCGGTCGGTGCATTGTGGCCGCCGGCCTCGCGCGGTCGCACCGCCTTGATCTCGTGGAAGCTGTCGTACATCGCCGGGCGGATCAGGTCGTTCATGGCCGCGTCCAGCACCAGGAAACGGCGGCCGTCGGCCCGTTCGGTGATCTGGATCACCCGGCTCAGCAGCACGCCGGCATTGGCGGCGAGCAACCGGCCCGGCTCGAACGCCGCCTCTACATCAAGCCCGTCCAATACCCGGGCGGCCATGGCCACATAGTCGGCGGGGGAGGCCGTCGGGGCGCCGCCGACATAGGGCACGCCCAGTCCGCCGCCGAGGTCGAGGCGGGTCACGGTCTGACCGCTGGCGCGCAGTTCCTCGGTCATCGACCGCAGCAGGCGGAAGGCGGCTTCGAGCGGCGTCAGGTCAGTGATCTGGCTGCCGATGTGGCAGGCCAGACCCACGGGCGTCACGTGCGGGCTGGCGGCGGCGCGAATATAGAGGGCCATCGCCTCGTCCGCCGGAATGCCGAACTTGTCGCCTTCGCCGCCGGTGGTGATCTTGGCGTGACCGCCGGCGCCGATCTTGGGATTCACCCGAATAGCGATCTCCGGAACCTTGCCCAGACGTTCGGCGATGGGAATGAGACGGTCCAGCTCCGCCGGGCTCTCGACATTGATCTGACGCACGCCCGCCTCGATGGCGAAGGCCAGTTCGCCGTCGGTCTTGCCGACGCCGGAGAAGATGATTTTGCCGGCCGGCACGCCTGCCTTGAGCGCGCGGCGGATCTCGCCTTCGGACACGGTGTCCGCCCCGCAGCCCAGCCGCGCCAGGGTCGCCAGCACCGACAGGTTGGAGTTGGCCTTGACCGCATAGGCGATCAGGGCGTCGCCCAGGGCTTCACGATGGGCGTCCGCCGCCTCGCGCAGCACGCCGTAGTGCCGCGTCAGGGTGGCGGTGGAATAGACATAGGCGGGCGTCCCGACCGTCTCGGCCAGGGTTTCCAGAGACACGCCCTCGGCTTGCAGGGCGCCGTCCTTCAGATCGAAATGGTGCAAGGCGTCTCTATTGGGGATCACGTCCCGCGGCGGGGGCGCCGAGGGGATTGGAGGGGCCGCCGTCGATCGGCACCTGGCTGGACGGCCGGTTGACCGTGGCGGGATCGGGCAGATGGGGCGCCCAGGCGTCACGCTGCGCGCGCTCGGTCGCGCGAGGCGCAGGGGCTTCCAGATCAGCCATGCGGCCGCAGGCGGCGGCCGAGGCGGCCATCACGGCGAGAGCGCCGAGAACAATCAGCTTTTTCATAGACGCGACTTCCAATCGGCGATGCGAGCGCGGACCTGCTCGGGGGCGGTGCCTCCGAAGCTCTGGCGGCTGGCGCAGGAGGCCTCGGGAGAGAGCACCTTGTAAATGGCCTCGGTCACCCCGGGTTCAAGCGCCTGCAATTCCGACAGGGGCAGTTGCGCCAGACCCACACCGAGGCTCTCGGCTTTCTTCACCGCCGCGCCGGTCACATGGTGCGCCTTGCGGAAAGGCAGGTTCAGTTCGCGCACCAGCCAGTCGGCCAGATCTGTGGCGGTGGAGAACCCTGCGCCGGCCGCCGCCGCCATACGTTCCGTGTTCGGAATAAGGGCCGCGACCATGGCCGTCATGGCGGTCAGGGCCAGATCCAGTGCGTCAAAAGCCTCGAACACCGGCGGCTTGTCCTCCTGCATGTCCTTCGAATAGGCCAGAGGCAGGCCCTTCATCACCGTCGACAGGGCGACGAACGAGCCAAGGATGCGCCCGGTCTTGGCGCGCACCAGTTCGGCGGCGTCGGGATTGCGCTTCTGCGGCATGATCGACGAGCCGGTGGTCAGGTCGTCGGGCAGGGCGGCGAAGCCGAACATCGGCGTCATCCACACCACGATCTCCTCGGCCAGCCGCGACAGATGGCCCGCCGTGATTGAGGCGGCGGCCAGGCTCTCCAGCGCGAAGTCGCGGTCCGAGACGGCGTCGAGCGAATTGGCCATCGGCCGGTCGAAGCCGAGGTCGGACGCGGTCGCATGACGGTCGATGGGGAAGGGAGACCCGGCCAGGGCGGCGGCGCCCAGCGGGTTCTCGTTCATCCGCTTGCGGGCGTCGGCGAAGCGTCCGGCGTCGCGCCCGAACATCTCGACATAGGCCATCAAATGATGGCCCAGGGTCACCGGCTGGGCGGTTTGCAGGTGGGTGAAGCCGGGCATCAGGTCGCCCGCATGCTGTTCGGCCCGGGCCAGCAGCGCCTTCTGCAGGGCGACCAGCTGATGGCCGGTGCGGTCGCAGGCGTCGCGCACCCACAGGCGGAAGTCGGTGGCGACCTGGTCGTTACGGCTGCGCGCCGTGTGCAGACGGCCCGAGGGCTCGCCGATCAGTTCGCTGAGGCGGGCCTCCACATTCATGTGGATGTCCTCGAAGCTGTCGCGGAAGGGGAAGGCGCCGTCGCGGATCTCGCCCTCGATGGTCTCAAGCCCGCCCAGAATGGCCTCGCCGTCGGCCGCGCCGATGATCCCCTGTTTGATCAGCATGCGGCAATGGGCGCGCGATCCGGCCAGATCCTGGGCCCACAGACGCTGGTCCACGCCGATGGAGACATTGATCGCCTGCATGATGTCGGCGGGCTTGGACGAGAAGCGGCCGCCCCACATGTCTTGACCTGCGGGCTTTTGATCCGCTTTGGTCTTTTCTTCGGGGGTGGAAACGTCGGTCATGAGCGGCTCGAAGACGGCGATCGGGGTAATTCTGGGGGTGCTGCTGATCGGAGCGATCGGCGGCGGCGCGTTCCTATACGCCAAGCCTGACGCCGCCGCCAAAGTTTCCGCAACCGCCGAGGCCCCGAAAAGCGCGCTCGCCCGGTTCGCGACCGGTTCGCTGGTCACGCTTGAGACGCCCGCGGCCACTCCGTTGGCGCCCGATTATGTGTTCAAGACCGCCGAAGGCGCCGACGTTCGCTTCGCCGCCTTCCGGGGCAAGGTGGTGCTGGTCAACCTGTGGGCCATGTGGTGCGTGCCGTGCCGCACCGAGATGCCGACCCTGGCCGCCGCTGCGAAGACGTATGAGGGCAAGGATTTCATCGTCCTGCCGATCAATGTCGACGTCGAGCCCGACGCGGTCGCCGATGCGAAGAGTTTCATCGGCGTCCACGAACCCCTGCCGCTCTACAGCGACCCGAAATTCCAGCTGCCGTTCGAGTTTCCCGGCAAGGGCAAGATGCCCCAGACCATCCTGCTGGATCGTCAGGGCCGTATCCGGGCAACCTTCGCCGGCGAGGCCGACTGGAACAGCCCCGAAGCCCGCGCCCTGATCGACGCGGTGCTGGCGGAGCCTGCCTGAAGCCTAGTGTCCGGCTGGAGCCGGCACGCGCTGGTCGGTCGACGGGTTGACGGCGCCGGGCTTGCCCTCGGCGGCGGCCTCAGCCTGGTTGGCTTCCAGATGGTCGGCGACCTTGCCCGCGCCCTTCTCGACGGCCTGGGCGGCCTTCATGGCGCCGCTCTCGACCACTTCGCCGGCCTGGGCGGCGACTTCCCCCGCCTTGTCGCCGGCCTGGGCGGCGGCGACCTCAGCCTTGTCGCCCGCGACGGCGGCGTCGGACTTGGCTTCGGTGGTTTCGGACTTCGTGCAGGCGGCGGCGCCCAGGGTCAGGGCGGCGACGGCGATCAGGGCGGCGGGAATGCGAACGGACATCGGAAATCTCCGGCTGAGGTGAACCTTGGCTGGAGAAACGCGGGCGACGAACGCCGGTTGCGAGGGGCTCTTCGTCGCGGGGACCGATGGTGGCTGGAGGCGGGCTCGAACCGCCGACCTGTGGGTTATGAATCCACCGCTCTAACCAGCTGAGCTACCCAGCCACGCTATCGGTCGCCCGGCGGAGCCTGACGGCCGCGCGCGGGAAGAGGCGTGCCTATATAGACGGCGGGGCGGCGGTTCAAGTCGCTTCGCAAAAAGCCTGTCCTGAAGCGAGGACGATCGGTCGCAACGACAGTCCCCGGTCGGGCTGGAACGGTCAAGCCCGGCTTCCGTTTTTCCGCCGACAGTTCTGATTCCCCGCCTGAAAGGTTCCCCGATGCGCACCCTCGTCCTGGCCTCCAGCGCCTCCCTGATGGTCCTTGCCGCGGCCTGCGGGGCGCGAGGCGAGAACGATGCGACAGCGTCCGGCGCCGCCTCGGGCGCCCAGGTCGAGACCCGGCCCGCCAATGGTCAGGGCCAGACCCCCGCCTTCGCCGGCCAGACCCGGGCCCCGGGTCTCACGACCGATGTGAAGCTGGCCTCGACCGTCGTCGCGGCGGGGCTGGAGCATCCGTGGGGCCTCGCCCTCCTGCCCGACGGCCGCTGGCTGGTGACCGAACGGCCCGGCCGGCTGCGTATCATCACCGCCGAGGGCCAGAAGGGCGAGCCGATCACCGGCCTGCCCGCCGTCGCGGCGCGCGGTCAGGGCGGTCTGCTCGACGTCGCCGTCGGCCCAACCTTCGCTCAAGACCGCTTGATCTACTGGGCCTATTCGGAACCGCGCGAGGGCGGAAACGCCACCTCGGTCGCGCGCGGCCGCCTGTCCGACGACGGGACGAAGGTGGAGAACGTGCAGGTCATCTTCCGCGCCCTGCCGACCTATGACGGCGACAAACATTTCGGCGGCGCCCTGGCCTTCGCCCCCGACGGCAAGCTGTTCATCACCCTCGGCGAACGCTCCGACGCCCCGATGCGGCCCCAGGCCCAGGACCTTGGCTCCCACATGGGCAAGGTGATCCGCATCAACGCTGACGGGTCGGTCCCGGCCGACAATCCGTTCGTGAACACGGCCGGGGCCCGGCCCGAGATCTGGAGTCTCGGCCACCGCAACGTCCAGGGCGTGGCGATCACGCCCACCGGTCAGGTCTGGACCATCGAACACGGCACGCGCGGCGGCGACGAGGTCAACCACGACCGCGCCGGGGTCAACTACGGCTGGCCGATCGTCGCCTATGGCACGGAGTACGCCGGCGGCGCGATCAACGGCGGCGTCACCGCCCGCGAGGGTCTGGAACAGCCCGTCTACTACTGGGACCCGGTCATCGCCCCCGGCGGCGCGACCTTCTATGAGGGCGCCATGTTCCCGGGCTGGCGCGGCAATCTGCTGGTCGCGGGCCTGAAGGAGAAGCACATCGCCCGGCTGGTGCTGCAGAACGACCGCGTCGTCGGCGAAGAGCGTCTGCTGACCGATCTGGGCGAGCGCATTCGCGATGTGGCGGTCGGGCCCGACGGCGCCGTCTGGGCCATCACCGACGAGACCGACGGCAAGCTGGTCCGGCTGTCGAAGGCGCCCTGATGTTCGATGGAGGCCTGGCCTCCGAGTCGAACGGAGGGTCCTCGGGCTTGCAGGCCCGCCGCGTCGCCACTCCGCCACCAGGCCGACGGAGGCATCGGCGCGGCCAGGCGAACGGCCGCAAGGCGTCACTGCGGGGTGATGACGGCCAAACCGTGATCGGCTTGTTTCCGGCGTGAAGCCTCAGTTCCGGCGGAACAGCCGCGAGGCGCCGTAGCCCGTCGCCGCCGCCAGCAGGACTGACAGGACGCCGTACAGCCACGGCCGGCGATGGGCGAATTCATAGACGTCGCGCTCGAACCCGACCTTCTCGACCGTCAGGGTCAGGTTGGACACCGATTGCGGTTCCCCGTCCCGGAACAGCCAGACCTCGGCGTAATACTGGCCGGTTGGAGCGACGGCGGGCAAGTCGATCTCGGCGCGGAACAGGCCCTTGTCGACGAATTTCACCCCTTGAGGATCGGTGTCGTAGAGCGCCGCGGCCTCCTTCAGCCGGATGACGGCGCGGCGCCAGTCGAGGTAGTCGTCGCCCAGCCGCGACACCACCACATCGCGCACGCCATAGCGGGTCACGGTGCGCTGCTCATCCGGAGCCCCGATCCGCAGGTGGTCAACGCCGACGCCCAGCCGGCGTAGCTGGCCGAAGTCGGCGATGTCGCTGAGCGGCCGTGTCGAGGCGGTCATGTAGAAGCCGGGCGCGCCCTCGAACAGCACGGGACGGCTGTTCAGCCAGACGCCCATGTTGCGGGTCTTTTTGACGAGCCGGACCGGAGTCTCCGGGCCGCGCATGACCACGACCACATCCGTCGGGCTGTTCGACGGGTTGAACACCGCGCCGTACAGAACGATCGAGGCGCCCCGGAAGCTGGAATCGACCCGAATCCGGGCGTTGGTCAGGGCGGCGGCGACGCGCAGTTCTCCCTCGGTCCCGGCCGACTGCTCGGAAGGCGGAATGGCGGGGGCGGGCGCCGGCCCTTCGGGAATCAGGGGCGCTGAAATCGCAGGAGGAGGGGGAGGCGGGGGCGCGTGGATCATCGGTCCGCGATCCCCGGGGCCAGCAGGAAGATGTCGTGCGGCTTCACGAACAGCTCCAGCCCCATATAGACACCGACGCCCAGGACGATCAGCCCCAGCAGGGCGCGCAGCTCCTCGGCACGAAACCGGCTGGCGAACCGGGCGCCCAGCTGGGCCCCGACCACCCCGCCCAGCAGCAGGAGAGTCGACAGGACGATGTCGACCGTCTGGTTGCGTCCGGCCTGCAGGATGGTGGTGATGGCCGTGGTGATGATGATCTGGAACAGGCTGGTTCCGACCACGGCCCCGGCCCGCATGCGCAGGACATAAAGCATGGCCGGCACCAGGATGAAGCCGCCGCCGACGCCCATGATGGCTGACAGGATCCCGGCGAAGATCCCCAGGGCCAGCGGCGGAATGGCGCTGATGTAGAGGCCCGATTTCGGGAAGCGCATCCGGAACGGCAGGCCGTAGAGGAACAGGGGGCGGCGGCGGTCCTTGTGCGGGGCGGTTTCGCCGCGGCGGCGACGGATGATCTCGGTCAGGCTCTCGTTCAGCATCAGGGTGCCGATGGCGCCGAGGAAGAGCAGGTAGGACAGGGCCACGACCAGGTCGGCCTGACCCAGCAGCCGCAGGTAGCGGAACAGCTCGACGCCCGCGACCGCGCCGATCGCCCCGCCCGCCGCCATGATGCCGCCGAGCTTGAAATCGACCGCCTTCTGGCCCGAGTAGCGGATCACGCCCGAGGTCGAGGAGGCGACGACGTGGCTGGCCTGGCTGGCGACGGCCACGGTCGGTGGGATGCCGAGGAAGATCAGGATCGGTGCCATCAGGAAGCCGCCGCCCACGCCGAACAGGCCGGACACGAATCCGACCGCCGTTCCCAGCAGAACCAGGATCGGCCAGTTCACCGAAACCTCGGCGATCGGCAGATAGATATCCAAAGGACGCGCCTTCGGCTGACGGACAAAAACAAGCGCCGGAAGGCGTGGGGAGGGTCTAGCGCCCGGGCGGCGGCTTCACCACCCGGTGCGCGTCATTGGGGCGTTCAGGCCCGATCGCTCAGCCGAGAGGATCGGTCTGGAAGGCTTCGACGGCGGCGCGGGCCGAGGCGCGGGCCGAGGCGGACAGGGTCGGGCCCAGCCGATCGGCGGCCGCCTTGGCCTCCTGGTCGCCCTGACGCGCTGCGATCAGATACCATTTGTAGGCCTCGGTCGGGTTCGGAGCCACGCCCTCGGTTCCGTACTGATAGATCTTGGCCGCGTTGAACTGGCTATTGACCTCGCCGCGGTCGGCGGCCTTGACCAGCCAGTCCAGGGCCTCGGCGCGGTTCCCCGCGCCGCCGACGCCGTCATAGAGATACATGCTGTAGGCGCGCATCCCGAGCGGGTCGCCGGCGCCGGCCGCGCGCCGGGCCCAGAGCCGGGCTTCGGTCTGGTTGCGGGCGACGCCGTTCACGCCGTTTTCGTACATCTCCACCAGCTTCAGCTGGGCGGCGGGCAGACCCATGTTGGCGGCGCGGGTCAGGGTGGCGACGCCTTCCGGCTTGCCGCCCGACAGTTCCTCGGTCGCCTGGTCGAACAGGGCCTGAGCCTCGCTCGAGGGGAGGGGCACGGCGTCGGTCGGGGTCGCGTCTCCCGTCAGGGCCACAGCGGCCAGGGGCGCGGCTTCCTCGGCGGCGGCGGCCGGAGCCAGACCCAGAGCCTGACGCACGCCGTCCATGCCCGGCAGCTCGAAGCCTTGCCCGCCGGCCAGACGATTGGTCGTGTAAAGGGCGCCGACCAGGGCCATGCCGGTCACCGAGGCCAGGAGCCCCTTGCGAATGGTCGAACCGCTCTTGGCCTGCTTGTCCAGACGCTCCTGCAGGCGCGACTTGCCGCCGCGCTTCAGGCCGAAGCCGGCGCGCGGCTCCTCGGCTTCCGGAGCGGCGGTCATGGCGGCGCGGGCGGCGTCGATGGCGCTGCGGGTCGAAGCGGCGCGGCCACCGGCGGCGCCGGCGGACAGGCCGGCGCGCATCGAACGGGCATCGACGAAATCGGTCTCGGCGGCGAACTCGTCCGTACCGGCGTCGAAGGCATCGGCCGGGTCGAAGGCCGGAGGCGCGCCGAAGCCGGCTGCGGCCGGGGCCTGAGCCTGGGGCGCGAAGGCAGGTTCGGGTTCCGCCGCATGGGTTTCGGGCGAATAGACGTCGGGGGCGACGGCGGCCGTGGCCTCCAGGGCGTCCTCGACGTCGGCGCCGCCGAAGCCGCCGAAAGCGGGGGCGGCGAAGGGTTCGGGCAGGGCTTCCGGCGCGGCGGCAGCCTGGGCGGGTTGAGCGAAGACCGGGGTGGAGAAGCTCGGCTCGATCACCGGCTCGGCGGCCGTGGGCTGGGCCAGACGCGGCGAGGCCAGGATCTCGGCGACCGCGCGGGCCGGGTCGAAGACGGTGTCGGCCGCGGCCTCAGGCTCGCCGAAGCGGCCGGGGAAGGGTGCGGGCGCGCGCTCGTCCGAGATGAGGGGATCTGTCGACCAGATGTCGTCCGGCGCCGCGCCGAAATCTTCGTCGGGGAAGGCGGTGGCGCGCCAGTCGGGCTGGCTCAGGTCCGAGGCGGCTGACAGGGCGGAGGGAGCGGGAGCGGCGTGCGGCGCCTCGACCGGCTCGGGGAAGTCGAGCGAAGAACGGCCGGCACGGTCGACGCGGCTCTCGATGCGCTCGCGGGCCTCTTCCAGCAGGCGGGCGGTGCGTTCCTCCGACAGGCGCATCCGTTCCGCCAGCTCGCCCGAGGCGCGGTCGTAGGTCTGTTCGATACGGCTGGAGCTGTCCGACAGACGCCGGCCGATGTCTTCCAGCGCCTGGGCCGACTTGCGCTCGGACTGGGCGATGCGATCGGCCAGACGGTCCGAGATGCGGGTGATCTCCCCGCCCAGCTTTTCCAGCGCCAGGGCGTGCTGGTCGTCGGTGCGGTTCAGTCGGTGTTCGACGGCCTGGGCGTAGCGGCCCATGTCGCGATCCAGCTTGTCGCCGAGGCTGGAGTTCAGGTCGGCGGCGATGGCTTGGCCGGCGCGGGCGATCTTGTCCGAGACGCCCGCCTCGACCCGCTGGATGGCGGCGTCCAGGGTGGTGGCGCGGGCGTCCGCGGCCTGCATCCGGTTGTTCAGGTTCTGGGCGATGCGCAGGACCTCGCGGCCCATGGCGTCGATGCCCTGGGCGGAGCGCTGCTCGGCGGCGCGGGCCTGTTCGCCGATGGCGGCCATGGCGCGCTCGATGCGGTCCATCCGGCCTTCGCGTTCGGCCGTGTCCAGCCGCTGGATCATCTCGGCGCGGTTGGCGTCGACCTGACGGGCCAGGGTCTCGGCCAGCTTCTCGAAGCGGGCGGCCTCGCGCGAGCCTTCCGGCTCGACCCGACCCTCGGCGGCGCGCAGCCGCTGGTCGAGGCCGGCGAACGAACGTTCCAGACCGCGCAGGGCCTCGGTCGTGTGGGCCTGGGCGGTGTCCAGACGCGCGCTGACCTGCGCCATCATCTCCGTGCCCACGCCCTGACCGTTTGGCAGGGCGCTGACCGACTTCTCGGCGGCGTCCATGCGCTGCCGCAGTTCGTTCAGGCTGGTCCGCTGGCGTTCCTCGATGTCGTAGAGGCGCGCGGCGATGGCGCCGATGCCGCTCTCGACCTTGCCGAAGGTGGCCTTGGTATCGGGGCCGACTTCCTGCTCGAAGCGGCGCAGGCGGCGGTGGCCTTCCTTGAGCTCTTCGGAGATGTCGTCGATGCGACGGCCATAGGTGCGCGTTTCCTGGTCGGCGCCGTCGAGGCGGCGCACCAGACCGGCGACGGCCTGATCCACGCCCTGGATGGCCACGGTCGAGCGGCGCTCGGCGGCTTCCAGACGGGCGGCGATGGCGTCCACCGACGCGGCGACGCGCTGCAGGGTGTCGTCCGAATGGGAGGAGGAGAAGGAAGGCGACGAGGCGGCGTAGCGCTCCTCGCGCTCATAGCCCGGCTCGCGGTCATAGGCGTCGTCGAGGCGGCGCGAACGGCTGCGGCGTTCGAAGGAGTCGGCGGCGTGGGCACGGCGGGACAGGGGCACGACGATTTCCTCGTCCTCGCCGTCGTCCATGATCATGGTGTTGAGCCACTCGCCCAGCGTCATGCCGGAGCGACGCGCGAGGTCCTTTGCGACTTCGCGTGCCTTGGGGTCGATACCCTTGACGCTCCAAGGCGCAGCTGCGCTCACCGATTCGCTCCCCGACGTACGAGACGCCACGCTAGTCGCCCATATCCGGGGTGTAAATCTTACGTTAACCCCAAGATGTTGGGGGCGACCGATCTTCCTGTGGAAATCCTCTGTCCCCAAGGCGTGTGTGGCTTAATCATGGTTAACCACCCGTAAAGATTAACGCCCGGGCAAGGAATTCGGGCCCTCGGGCTTGTTTCCTCCGGCCTTCGCCGCCAGTTGGGCCGGGTGCCTCTGAACCCCACCCTGATCCTTCTCGCCGTCTGCCTGGCCGTGACCGTATTCGCCGGCTGGCGCGGTCAGCGGCCGCCCGATCTGTTGAAAGGGGTGCGCATGGCGCCCTGGCGCTTCCTGATGCTGCTGTTCGGGGCGATCAGCTTCCTGCTGGCGGTCCATGTCGCCGCCCTGCTCGGGATCACCCATCCGGGCGGCTGATCAAGCGGAGCCTTTAGGAACTTCAACGCCTTAAGGCGGTTCAGTCTCCAACCCCGAACATGAGGAACAGGAGACGACCATGGCCGACGATCTGACCGCCGCCGAGGCGGAAAAGGAATTCTGGAAGCATCTGAAAAGCTCCAACACCGGCATGCTGGGACTGGACCAGCCCGGCTATCACAACCAGCCCATGACCGGCTTCCGCGAGGAGGAGACCGGGACGATCTGGTTCTTCACCCGCGATGACACCGACTTCGCCCGCGACGTGGCCGTTGGCGGCCAGACAGGCATGTTCACCTATCAATCGAAGGATCAGCAGGTTTACGCCTGTATCCACGGCGACCTGTCGATCGACCAGAACCGCGAGCGGATCGACAAATACTGGAACCCGGTGCTGGCCGCCTGGTATCCCGAGGGTAAGGACGACCCGCACCTGACCCTGATCCGCTTCGACGGCGACGATGGCCGGGTGTGGGTGTCGAAGAAGGGGCCGGTCGGCTTCATGTTCGAGATCGCCAAGGCCAATCTGACCAAGACCCTGCCCGACGCCGGCGGGGTGGCGGACGTCAATCTGAACTAGCTTGCCCTGACGACGGAAAGGGCGTGGTCTGTCGTAATGGCCACGCCCGCCGATCTCGCCCACATCGCGCTCAGCCTGCCCGGCGTTTCGGGCGAGGGGCTGGGCTTCGGCGTCGGCAAGAAGGGCCTGAGCTGGAGCTATCTGGCGCGGGCCAGGCCGAAGGCGAAGCGGGAGGTCGTGCCCGGCGTCGTCGCCATCCGCTGCGACCTCGCCGCCAAGGAAATGCTGATCGAGACGGCGCCCGACCGCTTCTTCGACGACGACCACTATCGCGGCTATCCTGCGGTCCTGGCCCGGCTGGGGGCGCTGGATGTCTCCGAGCTTCAGGGCCTGATCCGGTCTGCCTGGGCGATCCAGGCGCCGAAATCTCTGCAGAAGGGTGTCGAATGACGACAGTCACCGGACTGGTCCCCATCCTTCTGGTCTCGGACGTGCCGCGCTGTGCGGCCTTCTTCACGCAGAAGCTCGGCTTCAGGACCGACTTCCTCCATGGCGAGCCGGCCTTCTACGGCGCGGTGTCGCGCGACGGGGTGGTGATCCACATGCGCCATGTCGACGAGCCGCCCTTCGCGGCGGCCGCGGCGCAGGCGGAACAGCTGATCTGCGGCTCCTTCTCCGTCACCGACGTGAAGGCCCTGTACGACGAGTTCGCCGGTCGCGGCGTCGCCTTCGCCCATCCCCTGACGACCCAGCCGTGGGGCGGTACGGATTTCCACGTCGCCGATCCTGACGGCAACGTGGTCTCCTTCGTCACCTACGGGGCCTAGAAGGCCCCGAAGCACCACGCCAGGACGGCCTTCTGGGCGTGGATGCGGTTCTCGGCCTCGTCCCAGACCAGCGACTTCGGCCCGTCGATGACGGCGTCGGTCACTTCTTCCCCGCGGTGTGCGGGCAGGCAGTGCAGGAAGACGGCGTCCGGATCGGCCAGATCCATCAGGGCCTCGTCGACCGTATAGGCCTCGAAAGCCTGCAGGCGCGCTTCATAGTCGCTGTCGCCCATCGACACCCAGGTGTCGGTGACCACGACGTCGGCGCCCTTGACCGCCTCGCGCGGGTCGGCCGTCAGGGTGACGGCGTTGCCGCCCTTGGCCAGGTCGTGCAGGTCCGGATGGTATTCGGCCGGGCAGGCGACGTTCAGGTGGAAGCCGAATTTGGGCGCCGCATGCATGAAGCTGTGGCAGACGTTGTTGCCGTCCCCGACCCAGGCGATGGTCTTGCCCGCGATCGGCCCCTTCTGCTCCTCGATGGTCTGCAGGTCGGCCAGGATCTGGCACGGGTGCGACCGGTCGGTCAGGCCGTTGATCACCGGCACGGTCGAGACGCGGGCGAAGCGTTCGACGTCCTCATGGCTGTTGGCGCGGATCATCACCGCATCGACCATGCGCGACAGGACGCGCGCCGTGTCCTCGACCGGCTCGCCGCGACCCAGCTGCATGTCTGAAGCCGTGGCGATGATCGAGGCGCCGCCCAGCTGGCGGATGGCCGCGTCGAAGCTGAAGCGGGTGCGCGTCGAGTTCTTCTCGAAAATCATCGCCAGCACGCGATCCTTGCCCGGAGCGTCGGCGTCGGCGCGGCCCTGGGGCCAGCCCTTGCGGGCGGCCTTGCGGGCGTGGGCGTCATCGAGAATGGCGCGCAGGTCGGCGGCGTCCAGCCGATGGATGTCGAGGAAATGCCGAACGGGAGTCTGGGCCATCAGGCGACCGCCTTCATCTGTTCCCGCGCCGTTTCGCAGGCGCCCTCGAAGCGACGGATCGCCTCGCGCGCCTCATCGAGCGTCAGGTTCAGCGGCGGCAGGATGCGGCAGCAGTTGTCGCCGCCGCCGGCGATCAGCAGCTGCTGGTCATCGCGGGCCAAGGCCATGAAGTCGCGGTTGTTCGGGACCAGCTTGACCCCGATCAGCAGCCCCTTGCCGCGCACGTCAACGATGACGTCCGGGAAGCGGTCCTGCAGGCCGGCCAGCTGCTGTTTCAGATAGGCGGCGATCTCGTTGACGTTCTGGATCAGCTCGGGCTTCACCAGTTCGCCGAAGGCCGCCAGACCCACGGCCATGGCCAGGGGGTTGCCGCCGAAGGTGGTGCCGTGGACGCCCGCGACCATGCCTGAGGCCGCCTTTTCCGTGGCCAGGCAGGCGCCGATCGGGAAGCCGCCGCCGAGCGCCTTGGCGATGGCCATGATGTCCGGGGCGATGCCGGCCCATTCGTGGGCCCACAGCTTGCCGGTCCGGCCCATGCCGCACTGGACCTCGTCGAAGATGATCAGGACGCCGTTTTCGTCGGCCATCTGACGCAGCCAGCGCAGGTCCTCGTCCGGGGTGACGCGGCATCCGCCTTCGCCCTGGACCGGCTCCAGCACGATGGCGCAGGTGGTCGGATTGGTCAGAGCGGCTTCCAGCGCCTCGCGGTCGCCCCAGAGCAGCTGATGGAAGCCTTCCATCTTCGGGCCGAAGCCCTCGACATAGGCCGGGTTGGCGGCAGCGTTGATCGCGCCATAGGTCCGGCCGTGGAAGGAGCCGTCGAAGCCATAGATGTCGATCCGCTCAGGCGCGCCATTGGCCCAGTGGTAGCGGCGCGCGGTCTTCAGGGCGCACTCGACCGCCTCGGTGCCCGAGTTGGCGAAGAAGACGCGGTCGGCGAACGAATGCTCGCACAGCATGTCCGCCAGCTGCTCCTGGCCCGGGATCCGGTAGATGTTGGAGACGTGCCAGAGCTTCTCGGCCTGGTCCTTGACCGCCTGGACCAGCACCGGATGGGCGTGGCCCAGGGCGTTGGTCGAGATGCCGGAGACCATGTCCAGATATTCGGTGCCATCCGTGGACCACAGACGCGCGCCTCGCCCGCGTTCCACTTCCAGCGGAGCACGATTGTAGACACCCATCAGATGGTTTGTGGACACGGGACAGTCCCTCCAAAAGCAGAAAGCCCGCGCGCGGAATGCGGCGGGACTTTTCCGGAGCGGCGTTGTCGGACGGGGGAGGGGGTGTGTCAACACCGGGCGGAAAGGCGGGGCCGGCGACAAGGGTCAGGGTCGTCGGCCCCGGCTGGGTCAGCGCGCTTCGGCGGTGGGGGGCGGAGCGGTCTCGACGCCCTTGTCGCCTTCGAGCGTGCGGGTCTGGGCGGGCTTTCCGGCCTGGAATTCTTCCATCGCCGTCTTCTTGCGGGCGCGCATGGCGTCGGCCAGAGCGTCCATGTCGAGGCCGGCCGCGCGGGCCTGGGCGAACATGCCCTCGACGCGCTGCTCCTCCTCCTTGACGTGGTGTTCGATCTCTTCCGACAGCACCTTGACCTTCGCGTCGTAGAAATCGTCCTCGGGGCTGCCCGCTTCGATCTCGTTGATCAGCAGCTTGGCGCCGTCGTGCTCGACATAGGCTTCCT
The DNA here is from genome assembly GCF_059422025.1 of Brevundimonas sp. GW821-FHT02A10. Taxonomy (NCBI): domain Bacteria; kingdom Pseudomonadati; phylum Pseudomonadota; class Alphaproteobacteria; order Caulobacterales; family Caulobacteraceae; genus Brevundimonas; species Brevundimonas sp. GW821-FHT02A10. Next base: position 823,358 of record NZ_JBWKWC010000001.1, on the reverse strand, counting down.
TGAGCAGGTCCTCCTCGATCTTGCCCTCGCAGGCCGGATAGAAGATTTCCTCCTCGATCGTGGTGTGCACCTTCAGCTCAAGGCAGGCCTCAAGGGCCAGCTTCTGCTTCTTCGCGGGACTGGTGGCGGCCTCGAAGGCGGCGAAAATCTCTTCCACCTTGCGGTGGTCGGCCTTCAGCATCGCGATCGCGTCCATCTCTTCATAGGTCTGGGCCATGGCGTTCTTCCTCCTGACAGCAGGGCGTGTCTGGCGGGAAAAGGCATGGGCCGGGCGCGTGTTCCTACGGCGCAGCTAGGTGCGAGTCGTTAGCGAGAACAGCGGCTTGTGAGTGTCCGGCGTCTGACACAACGGGCGCCTTTTTCGCCGTTTCGCGTTGGAGGAACGAGGCAGGGAGGCCTTCGCATGATCGACCACATCGGCCTGGCGGTGACCGACATCGCCCGTTCCAGAGCCTTCTATGAGGCGTCTCTGAAGCCGCTCGGCTATCGGTTCATCCACGATGCGACCAATGACGTCGGCGGCACGGCGGTGATGTTCGGGGTCGGCGATGAGGTCGATTTCGTCATCGCCGACAGGGAGCGTCCCGGCGAGGGCAATCATGTCGCCTTCCGCGCCGCGAGGCGGGCCGAGGTCGACGCCTTTCACGCGGCCGCGTTGGCGGCGGGCGGCCGGGACAATGGCGGGCCGGGTCTGCGTCCGCAGTATGGCGCAACCTATTACGCCGCCTTCGTCCTCGATCCGGACGGGTTCAACGTCGAGGCGGTATGCCACGCGCCGGACTAGCCGGCGTCTCCATCAGGCGTGATGCGAGGCCGAGGGGAGCAGGGGTTCGATCCAGGCGATCAGCGGGTTGCGCAGCCAGGCGACCGCGCGGCGGGCGCGGCGCGTGGCCGAGGCCTGTGTCGGGGCGTGGCCGGAGCGCAGCTGGTCCCCGTCCTCATCGAAGATGACCCACAGCCAGTCCGTCCGACCGCCGTGCACTTCGATCTCATAGCCGTGATGGCCGATACGCATTGTTCCCCACCTGTCCCGATCAGGCCCGTTTCGAGCCGTCTCGCCCTGTCTCCGCAGGGTTCATGCCAAACGACGATACGCGAGGCCGACGAAAAAACGGCTAACGCAAACCGGTTTGGCGCCGGATCGCCCGCGGTCCCTCTGGGACGATCACGAATGCAGGACTACCCTTCTGCCGCATGCCTTCTTACTTGACGTTGACGTAAACGTAGGGTTCATGGCGCCAACGCTTCGAACCGTCCTTATTGGAGACTGACTCCCATGGCTGACGCCTATATCTATGACGCGGTGCGCACCCCGCGCGGCAAGGGCAAGAAGGACGGATCCCTGCACGAGATCACGGGTCTGGATCTGGCGACCCAGGTGCTGCAGGCCCTGCGTGACCGCAACGATCTGGACACCTCGAAAGTCGACGACGTCATCCTGGGCTGCGTGACCCCGGTGGGTGAACAGGGCGCCGACATCGCCCGCACCGCCGTGCTCAACGCCGGCTGGTCCCAGTACACCGCGGGCGTCCAGATCAACCGCTTCTGCGCCTCGGGTCTGGAAGCCGTGAACATGGCCACGGCCAAGGTGAAGTCCGGCGAGGCCGACTTTGCAGTGGGCGGCGGCGTCGAGGCCATGAGCCGCGTGCCGATGGGCTCGGATGGCGGCGCCTGGCCGGTCGATCCGACCTCGGCCTTCAACACCTATTTCGTGCCCCAGGGCGTGTCTGCTGACATGATCGCCTCGAAGTACGGCTTCAGTCGAGACGACGTGGACGCCTATTCGGTCGAAAGCCACAAGCGCGCCGCCAAGGCCTGGGCCGAGGGCCGGTTCGCCAGATCGGTCGTCCCGGTCAAGGACCAGCTGGGCCTGATCCGTCTGGATCATGATGAGACCATCCGTCCGAACTCGGACATGCAGACCATGGGCGCCCTGAACCCGTCCTTCACGATGATGGGCGAGATGGCCTTCGACGCCGTGATCAACCAGCGTTACCCCGAGGTCGAGCGCGTCAACCACGTCCACACCCCGGGCAACTCCTCGGGCATCGTCGACGGTTCGGCCGGCGTCCTGATCGGCACCCTGGAAGCCGGCAAGGCCCTGGGCCTGAAGCCGCGCGCCAAGATCCTCGGCGGCGCCTCGATCGGCTCGGAGCCGTCGATCATGCTGACGGGCCCCGAATATGTGACCCGCAAGCTGCTCGGCAAGCTGGGCATGACCCCCGACGACATCGACCTGTGGGAGCTGAACGAGGCCTTCGCCGCCGTCGTCCTGCGCTACATGCAGGCCCTGAACATCGACCACGCCAAGATGAACGTGAACGGCGGCGGCATCTCCATGGGCCACCCGCTCGGGGCCACCGGCGCCATGATCACCGGCATCGCCCTGGACGAGCTGGAGCGCTCGAACAAGTCGACCGCTCTGGTCACCCTGTGCATCGGCGGCGGCATGGGCACCGCCACCGTCATCGAACGCGTCTGATCCCGGAGAGTATGACCATGAAAACCTTCGAGAACTTCAAGATCGACGTCGACGCTGACGGCATCGCGACCATCGCCTTCGACGTCCCGGGCCGTTCGATGAACACCCTGACTTCCGGCGTCATGGCCGAGCTGCCGGAACTGGCCGAGCTCATCAAGACCGACGAGACCATCAAGGGCGCGGTGATCACCTCGGGCAAGACCTCGGGCTTCTGCGCCGGCGCAGACCTCGGCGACATGGCCGGCGGCATGATCGGCGGCGCCTCGCTTCAGGACGCCTTCGACGCGGGCTGGAAGATGAATGGCGCCCTGCGCGCCATCGAGACCTGCGGCAAGCCGGTCGCGGCGGCCATCAACGGTCTGGCGCTCGGCGGCGGTCTGGAACTGACGCTGGCCTGCCACTACCGCGTCGCCGGCGACAATCCGAAGATCCAGCTCGGCCTTCCCGAGATCAAGGTCGGCCTGTTCCCGGGCGGCGGCGGCACCCAGCGTCTGCCGCGCCTGATCGGCGTCCAGGCGGCGATGATGGCCATGACCGAGGGCAAGTCCTTCCGTCCCAACGACGCCAAGGGCGCCGGCATCATCCATGAGGTCGTTGCGGCCGGCGCCGAGGTCGAGGCCGCCAAGGCCTGGATCAAGGGCGGCGGCAAGGCCCAGGCCCCGTGGGACGACAAGGGCTTCAAACAGCCCGGCGGCGGCCCCTATCATCCGGCGGGCATCCAGAATTTCCTGGTCGGCAACGCCATGATCAAGAAGCAGACCTACGGCAACTATCCTGCCGCCCTGAACCTGATGAAGGCCGTCTACGAAGGCATTCAGGTGCCGATCGACGCCGCCCTGCGCATCGAGACCCGCTACTTCATCAAGACCCTGATGACGCCGCAGGCCCAGGCCATGATCCGCTCGCTGTTCCTGTCCAAGCAGGAGCTGGACAAGGGCGCCGTGCGTCCGGCGGGCGTTCCGAAGTCGGACCCGAAGAAGGTCACTGTCATCGGCGCCGGCATGATGGGCGCGGGCATCGCCTATGTTCAGGCCATGGCCGGGATCGAGACCATCCTGATCGACCAGACCCAGGAAGCCGCCGACAAGGGCAAGGCCCACGTCGAGGAACTGCTGAAGAAGCGCCTGTCGCGCGGTCAGCTGACGCAGGAGAAGTTCGACGCCCTGCTCGGCTCGGTCACCGCGACCACCGACTATGACCTGATCAAGGGTTCGGACCTGGTCGTCGAGGCCGTGTTCGAAAACCGCGAGATCAAGGCGGATGTGACGAAGCGCGCCGAGGCCCAGCTGGCCGAAGGCGCCATCTTCGGCTCCAACACCTCGACCCTGCCGATCACCGGCCTGGCCGAAGCGTCGGTGCGCCCCGAGGACTTCATCGGCATCCACTTCTTCTCGCCCGTCGACAAGATGATGCTGGTCGAGATCATTCTCGGTGAGAAGACGGGTGAGGCGGCCATCGCCAAGACCCTCGACTACGTCCTGAAGATCAAGAAGACCCCGATCGTCGTCAACGACAGCCGCGGCTTCTACACCTCGCGCTGCTTCTCCACCTTCCTGATGGAAGGCATGGCGATGCTGGAGGAGGGTTGGGCCCCGGCCCTGATCGACAACGTCGGCCGTATGACCGGCATGCCGCGCGGTCCGCTGGAAATGCACGACGACGTCGCGCTGGACCTCTCCTACAAGATCGCCAAGCAGACGGCTCTGGACCTGGGCGACAAATACGTCCCGGCCGAGGGCGCCGACATCGTCGCGAAGATGGTCGAGGGCGGCCGCTTTGGTCGCAAGAACGGCATGGGCTTCTACGACTACGCCACCAAGCCCAAGACCCTGTGGGCGGGCCTCGCCGAACTGGCGCCGGTCACCAAACACATCGACGGCCCCGAAGAGCCCGGCGCCTTCGCCCAGATCGATGAGCTGAAGACCCGCCTGCTGTACCGTCAGGCCGTCGAAGTGGCCCGTTGCTGGGAAGAGGGCGTCATCGACGACCCGCGCGAGGCCGATCTCGGCGCCATCCTGGGCTGGGGCTTCGCGCCCTGGACCGGCGGCCCGATCACGATGATCGACCAGACCGGTCTGGCGAAGTTCGTCGAGACGGCCGACCGTCTGGCCGCCACCTACGGCGACCGCTTCAAGGTCCCGCAGCTGCTGCGCGACATGGCCGCCAAGGGCGAGACCTTCTACGGAAACTTCGCCGGCGCCCAGAAGGCCGCCGCTTAAGCCATCCGGACGACGGAATGCAGGACGGCCCCGGGAGCGATCCCGGGGCCGTTTCTGTTTGTCCTGAAATTATGAACGGCGGCCTCGTCCCCCGACGAAGCCGCCGCTCGCTCGACCGGCGTAAGCCGGTCGTCAATCAAGCGGTCTCCGGTCGCGTCCCCCGACGCTTGCGGTCGCCTGACCGATGCTTATGCGTTGCGTACCGGTTTCCCTCGAAACGGGTTTCGAATCAACCGAGCCGTGCGCCGAATGCATGCATGGACTTCATCGCGTGAAGACAGTCTGAACGTAAAGCGGGTGAGCGTTCACAACCGATCATTGTCTCAAGATTGGGACGAATTTCACGTGCGATTCCAGTCGGAAAGATAGTTTCTGATGCCGGGCGCCACTCCGGATGGCGCCGCCTCTACGCCGCCTCAGATGATGTCCAGCGGCTGCGCGGTCGTGGGCGGCGGGAAGGCGCGGTCCAGCACCGCCAGATCCTCGGCGTCCAGTTCGATCTCCAGCGCTTCGGCATTGGCCCCGACGTGGGCGACGGTGGAGGCCTTGGGGATGGCGATGACGCCCTCCTGACGCAGGATGGCGGCCAGGGCGATCTGGGCGGTGGAGACGTCGTGGCGATCGGCGATCTCGATCAGGGCCGGATGCTCCAGCAGGCCCCCTTTGCCGCCGCGCCCCAGGGGGGAATAGGCCATCAGCGGCATGTTCCGCTCCTGCGCCCAGGGCAGAAGGTCGAACTCGATGCCGCGCGAGCCGAGGTGATAGAGCACCTGATCGGTCTGGCAGCCGACGCCGCCGTCCAGCGCCTCCATCCGGTCCATGGCCCTGAGGTCGAGGTTGGACACGCCCCAGCGGGCGATCATCCCCTCGTCGATCAGTTCCTCGAAACCGGCGATGATCTCGTCCATCGGGAAACGGCTTTCCCAGTGAAGAAGATAGAGATCGAGCCGGTCCACGCCGAGGCGCTCAAGGCTCTTTTCGCACGCCAGCATCATCGACATTTCACCGGCGTTCTCGGGCCGCACCTTGGAGACCAGAAAGACCTCTTCGCGCCGATCCCTGATCACCTCCCCGACAAGCCGTTCGCTTTTGCCGTTCCCATAGAGTTCGGCGGTGTCGATCAGGGTCAGGCCCAGGTCGAGGCCGCGCGACAGGGCGGCCTGTTCGGCATCGGCGGTCTTCGGATCGTCGCCGATCTCCCATGTGCCTTGGCCGAGCACGGGGAGCAGGGTACCGTCCGGAAGCGAGGTCATGCGGGTCATGGCCTTTCAATGCACGACGCCCGCCAAGGGTGCAAAGGGCGGCGTCGAACGGGCCGCGGGAGAGACGCCATGCAGACCCGGATCATCAGGACCGACGGCCTGAACCAGCAGATCCTCGAGGCCGGAGACGGCCCGTTGGTGCTGCTCATCCACGGCTTTCCCGAACTGGGCGTCAGCTGGCGGGCGCAGGTCGAGGCCCTGGCGGCGGCGGGCTATCATGCCGTGGCGCCCGACATGCGTGGCTATGGCGGGACCGACAAGCCGGAGCGGCGCGAGGACTATTCGATCCTCAAACTGGTCGGGGACATGGTCGATATGGTGAGGGCTCTGGGCGAAAAGACCTGCGTCGTCGTCGGCCATGACTGGGGCGCGCCCGTCGCCTGGCACTGCGCCCTGCTGCGGCCCGACATCTTCAAGGCTGTGGCGGGCCTGTCGGTGCCGTTCCAGCCACGCATTCCGAAGGGGGCGCCGACGCCGATGATGGCGACGCTCGCCAAACGCGCCGGTCTCGGAGATCTCTACATCAGCCGCTTCCAGCCGCGCCCATGAGGCCTTCGACGTCGATCCGGCGACAACCCTCAGGAAGATGTTCTGGTCCTATGACGGAGCCACCGCCGACGACGGCCAGTCGACCGGCTTCCTGACGCCGGGCGTCTCCATGCTCGAGAGCATCGACGACGACGCCGTCCTGCCGCCCTGGCTCAGCGGGGCCCATTTCGCCGAATATGTCGACGCCTTCTCCGAGGGCGGCTTCCGCGGTCCGATCGACTGGTATCGCTGCATCGATCTGAACTGGAGCCAGACCGCCTTCCTGCAGGACAAGACCATCGACCAGCCGTCGCTCTTCCTCGTCGGCGAGCGCGATCCGGTGCGACGCTACGCGGGCCAACACGAGGCCGGACTGTCGAAATGGCTGACCGACCTGCGCGGCCAGATCGTCCTGCCCGGCGCCGGCCACTGGCTGCAGCAGGAACGGCCTGAGGAAATCAATGCGGCCCTGCTGGGGTTCCTGAAGGGCCTCTAAGACCGTTTCGTGAAATTCAAAGAACGAAGATATCCAAACCTGAACGTTGTGTTAGCCTGACGCAGAACGGGAGCGTGAGGCATGACTTTCAATCCAGGGTTTGAAGATTTCATCAGCACCGACAGCGTAAAAATCTATCCCAACGCCGTCACCAAGAAGGTCGCACGGTTCGGGCTCTGGGGTGACGGCGTCCACCTCCTCCAGGGGCAGACCGCAGCGCGTCAGGAAGTGCGTATCCGGGGGGCGAGCGGTTGGATTGAAAAGTCTGCGCTCGGCGGCCAATCCCTGTTGGAATACTATTTCATCGACGTGGGACAGGGCGACGGAGTCCTGATCAAGACCCCCGACTTCCACCACATCCTGATTGATGGAGGGTATCCCCGTAAGGCCCAGCCAACGGGCAAGAGCGCGGCCGATTTCGTCGACTGGAAATTCAACAAGGACTACGGTTCGGACACCATCGTGCTGGACGCCATGGTCTCGTCGCACATCGACTACGACCATTTCGGCGGCCTCAACGACATTCTGGACGTCGCGCAGCTGGACGAGCTGAACTGTCAGAAAATCACTGTCGACGGCTTCTATCATTCCGGCCTGTCGTATTGGGGCAAGGCTGGCGGCGGTCGGGAACTCGGCCCCTATCAAGCCGTGGGCGGAGCGTCATGGTTCACCCGGGTGCTGGACGACCGGGTGTCGGCGACCGCAGCCGTGGATGAAAGCGTCGGGCCGAAGCTCACCGGGGAGTGGCGAGCACTGATCAAGAACGTCCTCGCCACACGAACCGCAGACGATCGACCCACCCCGATCCAGCGTCTGAACCAGACTGTCGGCTGGCTGCCTGGTTTCGGCGCGGGGCAGCCGGTTTCGATCAAGGTGTTGGGGCCGATAGGCCGTGATGTGGCCGGCGCGCCCGCCGTTCTGCGGCTGGGATCTTCCGACAGTCAGAACACCAATGGCACCAGCGTCTTGCTCAGGTTCGACTTCGGAAACAGCCGGGTCCTGATGACCGGTGACCTCAACGCGGCGGCGCACAAGGCCCTCCTTGCCGAGTTCAGTGGTCAGGAGGCGATGTTCGCCTGCGATGTGGCCAAGGCTTGCCATCACGGCTCGGATGACGTGTCCCTGTCCTTCCTTCGCCACGTCAACGCCGGCTGTACGGTTATCAGTTCCGGAGACGATGAGGGGCATGATCATCCGCGGCCCCGGATCGTGGCTGCGAGCGGACTGACCGGTCACGTGACCACTGACGGCGACGCTCTGGTGACGCCCTTGGTCTATTCGACGGAACTTGCGAGATCAGTCCAGGTTGGAACGCTGAACACCGTCCGGGTCGGCAACGTCGACTATCGGGACGCCGCCTTGAGCGGCATTCAATTTACCTCGACGGTGACGCCGCCGGGCGCCTTGAACCCTACCACGGTCAACCGTTCCGCCGCGGGGGCCCGGATCATGAACCGGCTCGTCTACGGGCTGGTGAACATCCGCACCGACGGAAAGCGGATTGTCGCGGCGACCATGAACGAAGGGGATGGTTCGTTCACGGTGAAGTCGTTCAACGCCCGGTTCTAATTCTCTAGACCGGATCCGTCGGTTTGGGCGTCACCTCGGCGGGCGCCGGTTCCGGCGTCGCGGGGGTGTCGGGCAAGGGGATGAACTCCAGATCGTCCTCGGTCGGCAGGGCCATGCGGCCGGCCTTCCAGTCGGCCTTGGCCTGATCGATCCGCTCCTGTGAGGAGGCGACGAAATTCCACCAGATCAGTCGTTCGCCGACGGGCTCGCCGCCGAGCGCCATGACGGTCGACTTGGTCAGGGATTTGACGGTGGGTTCGGCCTGGGGCTCCAGCACGATCAGCTGGCCCTCGTGGAAGGTGCGGCCCGCGACCTCGATCTGGCCCTTGGCGACATAGAGGGCGCGTTCGGACATGCCGCCGGCGCCCTTGCCCGGAGGAGGGGCGGTGCGCACCCCCTCCTCCATTTCCCAGTGCACATAGAAGAGCGGCGAGGAGGTCTTCACCGCCGAAGAGGCGCCGTAAGCCTCGCCCGCCACCAGACGCGCGAACAGGCCGCCGTTCTCATAGGCGGGCAGATCGGCCTCGCCATGGTGGAAGAAGCCGGGGTCCATCTCCTCGGCCTCGTTGGGAAGGGCGATCCAGGCCTGCATCCCGTGCATCGGGCCGCCCTGCGCCTTCTTCAGCGGATCGGTGCGCTCGGAGTGGACGATGCCCTTGCCGGCCGTCATCCAGTTGACCTCGCCCGGACGGATGGCCTGGGTGAAGCCCAGGTTGTCGCGGTGCATGATCTCGCCCTCGAACAGATAGGTCAGGGTCGACAGGCCGATGTGCGGGTGGGGGCGGACGTTGATCGATTCCGAGCCCGGCGCGAACTCGGCCGGTCCCATCTGGTCCAGGAAGATGAAGGGGCCGATCATCCGCCGCGAATGGAACGGCAGGACGCGGCCGACCTCGAACCCGCCGAGATCCTTGCGCCGCGCGTCGATCACCATCTCGATCATGTCGTATCCCCTCTGAGTCTGCCGTCTCTATCGCACGTGGGGGGTGATGATGCCGAGGGGAAGGGCGGTCACATTCTTCACGCCGCGCGTCACGATATGGCTCTCGCAGTCCGAGACGATGGCCAGGGCCAGCAGCTTCTCGCGCAGGAATTTGTCGAAGGCGTGCATGTCGGAGGTGACGATCCGCAGCACATAGTCTTCGCGGCCGGTGATGGTGGCGCACTGGACGACTTCCGGCCAGTCGCTGACGGCGGTCTCGAAGGTCTGCAGGTTCTCGGACGAGGGCAGCATCAGCTTGACGATGGCATAGACCTCGAAGTCCAGGCCCAGCAGCTTGGCGTCCAGCAGGGTGACCCGCTTGCGGATCAGGCCGGAATCTTCCAGTCTCTTGATGCGCCGCCAGCACGGCGAGGCGGACAGACCGACCCGATCGGCGACCTCCGCGACGGACAGCCCCGCGTCCTGCTGCAGGATGTCCAGAATTCTCGCGTCGATAGGATCGAGTTCGTCCGCCAAGGCGTTTCTCCGTTTGTCGTTATGACGCAATAAAATACCCTGAAACCGCCTAATGCAAGGCGAACTTCGGTAAGTCTTGATCTGCCGCGTCTGCTATCAGGCGCTATAAAGGCAAATGCGGCCGGATCAACCAGGCGCAGGCCAACAGGCAGGACCAAATGACCAGGAACACCCAGCCCCTGTCCCTGCGCGTTCCGGAGCCTTCGGGCCGTCCCGGAGACGCCCCGGACTTCAGCGGACTGAAGCTCGACGTCGCCGGCGCCGTCGACCGGCCCCCGGTTGATTCCCGGCCCGTCCAGATGATGGACTTGGCCTTCCGCCTTGTTCGGGTGCTGGATGATGAGGGCAATGCGGTCGGTCCGTGGAACCCGCGCCTCGATCCCGAGACGGCGCGCCGCGGCCTGAAGGCCATGATCCTGACCCGCGCCTTCGACGACCGGATGCACCGCGCCCACCGCCAGGGCAAGACCAGCTTCTATATGAAGTGCACCGGCGAGGAGGCCATCGCGGTCGCCCAAGGGATGATCCTGAGCCGCGAGGACATGGGCTTTCCCACCTATCGCCAGCAGGGCCTGCTGATCTCGCGCGGCTATCCGCTCGCGACGATGATGAACCAGATCTATTCCAACGCCGCGGACCCGATCAAAGGCCGTCAGCTGCCGATCATGTATTCGGCCAGGGATTTCGGCTTCTTCACGATCAGCGGCAACCTCGGCACCCAGTTGCCCCAGGCCGTGGGCTGGGCCATGGCCAGCGCCTACAAGGGCGACGACAAGATCGCCATCAGCTGGATCGGCGACGGCTCGACGGCCGAGAGCGACTTCCACTCGGCCCTGACCTTCGCCAGCGTCTACCGCGCCCCGGTGATCATCAACGTCGTCAACAACCAGTGGGCCATCTCGTCCTTCCAGGGCATCGCCGGCGGCAATGAGACGACCTTCGCCTCCAAGGCCATCGGTTACGGCCTCCCGTCCCTGCGCGTCGACGGCAACGACTTCCTCGCCGTCTGGGCCGCGACCCAGTGGGCCGAGGAGCGGGCCCGCACCAACCAGGGCGCGACCCTGATCGAGATGTTCACCTACCGCGGCGCCCCGCACTCGACCTCGGACGATCCGTCGAAATACCGCCCGGCCGACGAGCACGACCAATGGCCGCTCGGCGATCCGATCCAGCGCCTGCGCCAGCACCTGACCCTGATCGGGGAATGGGACGACGAACAACATGAGGCCGCTCTGAAGGAGGCCGTCGAACAGGTCCGTCAGGCCGGCCGTGAATCCGAGGCCATCGGCACCCTGGGCCAGTCGCGCCCGTCGGTGAAGGAGATGTTCGAGGAGGTCTATGCGACCGAGGACTGGCGCATCACCGAACAGCGCGGCGAAGTGGGGATCTGAGCATGACCGAGACCTACAGCGCCGCTGATCAGCACGACGGCATCGATCCCGACATGGCCTCCCACGGGGCCGACGCCACCGAAACCCCCGCCTCCGTCTCGGAAGGGACCGGCGTCGTCCCGATGAACATGATCCAGGCCCTGAATTCGGCCCTGGCGGTCAAGATGGCCGAGGACCCCAACGTCCTGTCCTACGGTGAGGATACGGGCTTCTTCGGCGGCGTCTTCCGCGTCACCGACCAGCTGCAGCAAAAGCATGGCCTGACCCGCAGCTTCGACGCCCCGATCAATGAGAGCGGCATCGTCGGAACCGCCATCGGCATGGCGGCCTACGGCCTGCGCCCGGTCGTCGAGATCCAGTTCGCCGACTACATCTATCCGGCCTACGACCAGATCGTCTCCGAGGCGGCCAAGATGCGCTACCGCTCGGGCGGCCAGTTCTCGACCCCGATCGTGGTCCGCAGCCCCTACGGTGGCGGCATCTTCGGCGGCCAGACCCACAGCCAGTCGCCGGAAAGCCTGTTCACCCACATCGCCGGGCTGAAGGTCGTCGTTCCGTCCAACCCCTATGACGCCAAGGGTCTGCTGACAGCGGCCATCGAGGACGACGATCCGGTCATCTTCTTCGAGCCGAAGCGCCTCTACAACGGCCCCTTCGATGGCTGGCACCAGAAGCCGGTATCGCCCTGGAAGGCGCAGCCCGAAGCCCAGGTCCCGACTGAAAAGTACGTCGTGCCGATCGGCGAGGCCAAGATCGTCCGCGAAGGCTCGGACGTGACCATCCTCGCCTGGGGCACCATGGTCTGGGTCTCGCTGGCGGCCGCCGAACATGCGGGCGTGGACGCCGAGGTCATCGACCTGCGCACCCTCGTGCCGCTGGATATCGCCACCATCGAGGCCTCGGTGAAGAAGACCGGCCGTTGCGTCATCGTGCATGAGGCGCCGAAAACGTCCGGGTACGGAGCGGAGCTGTCCGCCCTGGTCCAGGAGCGCTGTTTCTATCATCTCGAAGCGCCCATCGGCCGCGTCTGCGGCTGGGACACCCCCTATCCGCACGCCTTCGAGTGGGAATATTTCCCGGGGCCGGAACGGGTCGCCACAGCCCTGAAAGCCGTCATGACGGGAGGAACCCGCTGATGGGACGCTATGTCTTCAAACTGCCCGACGTGGGCGAAGGCACCGCCGAGGCCGAACTGGTCGCCTGGCACGTCAAGGTCGGCGATCGCGTCGAGGAGGACCAGATCCTCGCCGACGTCATGACCGACAAGGCCACCGTCGAACTGACCTCGCCGGTCTCCGGCGTGGTCCTCGCGACCCACGGCCAGCCCGGCGTCATGTCCGCCGTCGGCTCGCCTCTGGTGGAGTTCGAGGTCGAGGGAGCGGGCAATGCGTCCGACGCTCCGGCGCCCGCGCCCGTCGAAGCGGTCGCCGAGCCCGAAGCCGCCGAACCGGTCGAGGCCCCCGCGCCTGAACCCGCGCCCGAACCCGTTGCTGCCGCCGGCAACTATGTCTTCAAACTGCCCGACGTGGGCGAGGGCACGGCCGAGGCCGAACTGGTCGCCTGGCACGTCAAGGTCGGCGACGCGGTCGAGGAAGATCAGCTTCTGGCCGAAGTCATGACCGACAAGGCCACCGTCGAACTGACTTCGCCCGTCATGGGCGTCGTCGCCGCCCTGTTCGGCCAGCCCGGACAACAGGTCCCGGTCGGCGGACCTCTGGTGACCTTCGATGTCGCAGGACCGGGCAATGTCGCGGCCGCCCCGGCGCCGAAGACGGTCGAAAAGCCCGCGCCCAAGGCTGAAACGGCAAAGCCCGCTCCCGCCAGGGCCGCCGCGCCCAAGCCCGTCGCCGTCGCCGAGGCTGCGCCGGTCGCCCGCACCGCCCAGACCCCCGGCGTTCGTCCGCTCGCCTCGCCCGCCGTTCGCAACCGCGCCCGCGAACTGGGCGTCGAGCTGCAGTTCGTGCCCGGCTCCGGCCCGGCCGGCCGCATCGAGCACGCCGACCTCGACGCCTTCCTGGCGCGCGGGTCGCAGCCGGCTGCGGCTCCGGCCGCTGCGGGCTCGACCTATGCCCAGGCCGAAGGCACGACCGAGGTCCGCATCATCGGTCTGCGCCGCAAGATCGCGGAGAAGATGGCCGAGAGCGTGCGCCGCATTCCGCACATCACCTATGTCGAGGAAATCGACATGACGGCGGTGGAAGAGCTGCGCGCCCACCTGAACGCCCAGGCGAAACACACCGGCAAGGCAAAGCTCAACGTCCTGCCCTTCATCGCCCGCGCCATCATCGTGGCCCTGCGCGACCAGCCGCAGATCAACGCGACCTATGACGACGAGGCCGGGATTCTGACCCAGCACGCCGCCGTCCATCTGGGCATCGCCGCCCAGACGCCGAACGGCCTGATGGTGCCGGTCGTCCGCCACGCCGAGGCGCGCGACCCCTATGACACCGCCGCCGAGATCGCCCGCGTCTCCGGCGCGGCCAAGGACGGTTCGGCCAAGCGCGAGGAGCTGTCGGGCTCGACCATCACCATCACCTCGCTGGGGACCCTGGGCGGCGTCGTCCACACCCCGATCATCAACCACCCCGAGGTGGCCATCGTCGGCCCCAACAAGATCGCCGAACGGGTGGTGGTCAAGGACGGCCAGATGGTCGTGCGCAAGATGATGAACCTGTCGTCCAGCTTCGATCACCGCATCGTCGACGGCCACGACGCGGCCGTCTTCGTGCAACGGATCAAGGGCCTGCTGGAGCACCCCGCCACGCTGTGGATGGGGTGAGGGCTTCCCCCCAATCCGCTCATCCCCGCGAAGGCGGGGACCCAGCGCTTTGGGCGATAGTCCCCGGAAAGACTGCCTAATATCGATCCCGACCGGATCGCTTCAATCAAGGACTGGGTCCCCGCCTTCGCGGGGATGAGCGGTAAAAAGATGCAGCAGATCAAAACCAAAGTCCTGATCATCGGCGCCGGCACCGGCGGCTATGTGGCCGGTATCCGCTGCGGCCAGCTGGGGCTCGACACCGTGCTGGTAGACGGCGGCGACGGGCTCGGCGGCACCTGCCTGAACGTCGGCTGTATTCCGTCCAAGGCCATCATCCATGCGGCGGGCAAGTATGAGACGGTGCTCAAGGCCGCCGGCGACGGCACGCTCGGGATCACGGCGTCGGAACCGGCCATCGATCTGTCCAAGACGGTCGCCTGGAAGGACGGGATCGTCCGTAAGCTGAACAACGGCGTCGCCGCCCTGCTGAAGAAGGCGAAGGTCAAGGTCATCAAGGGCTGGGCGACCTTCGCCGACGCCAAGACCTGCGTCGTGACGACCGAGGACGGCGACATCCGCATCACCGCCGAACACGTCATTCTGGCCACCGGCTCCGAGCCGGTCGAACTGCCCTTCCTGCCCTTCGGCGGCGACGTCATCTCCTCGACCGAAGCCCTGTCGCTGGACAAGGTGCCGAACAAGCTGGTCGTGGTCGGCGGCGGCTATATCGGGCTGGAGCTGGGCATCGCCTATCGCAAGCTGGGCGCCCAGGTCGCCATCGTCGAGATGGCCGACCGGATCCTGCCCCTCTACGACAAGGCCCTGACCGACCCGGTCATGAAGTGGCTGACCAGCCATGGCGTCGAGATGCACCTCGGCGCCCGCGCGGGCGGCTTCGGCGACGGCAAGCTGTCCATCACCACGAAGGACGGCGAACCGCTGCAGCTGGACGCCGACAAGGTGCTGGTCACGGTCGGCCGTCGCCCGCGGACCAAGGGCTGGGGTCTGGAAAACATGGGCGTGACCATGGACGGTCCGTTCGTGAAGACCGACAACCGCTGCGCCACCAATATGAAGAACGTCTGGGCCGTCGGCGACCTGACCGGCGAACCCATGCTGGCCCACAAGGGCTCGGCCCAGGGCGAGGTGGTCGCCGAGATCATCGCGGGCCACGACAAGGTCTTCGACCCCGTCACCATCGCCGCCGTCTGCTTCACCGAGCCCGAGATCGTCTCCGCCGGCCTCGGTCCGAATGATGTCGAGGGCCGCGACGACGTGATCACCGCCGTCTTCCCGCTGGCCGCCATTGGCCGGGCGCTGGCCATCGAGGCGGGCGAGGACGGCGGCTTCGTCCGGGTTCTGGCCTCGAAGGCCGACCACCGGCTGCTCGGCGTTCAGGCCGTCGGCCAGCACGTCGCCGAACTCTCCAACAGCTTCGCCCAGATGCTGGAAATGGGCGCGGTTCTGGAAGACGTCGCGGGCGTCATCCATGTCCACCCGACGCTGGGCGAAGCCTTCCACGAGGCGACCCTGCGGGCGCTGGGACACGCGATACATATCTAGGGATCAACGGGCACCAAAATCCGCTCATCCCCGCGAAGGCGGGGACCCAGGTTTTGGGCTAGGGTTGCAGCCTTTCCAACAGGTCGTGCCACCCAGGGTTCATCTCTTCGATGAGCCTGAGCTTCCACAGCCGGTTCCATTTCTTGAGCTGTCGCTCGCGGCGGAAGGCGGTCCCCCGGGTTTCGTGAACCTCGTACCAGACGAGGATGTCGATATCGTACTTGGCCGTGAAGCTGTCCGGCCGCGCCTTTTCCCTGTGCTGCGAGATGCGGACGATCAGATTGTCGGTCGAGCCGATATAGAGCGTGCCGTTGCGCTTGCTGGCGACGATGTAGGTGTAGAAGGCCAATGGCGGAGACCTTGGCTAAAACCTGGGTCCCCGCCTTCGCGGGGATGAGCGGAATAAAATCCGATCATCCGCACAAGTCAAACGTGTATTTTACGCGCGCAAATCCGGCGGCGTGGCCTCTTCCGTCAGCAGGCGGATCGCCTCTTCCACCGACACGATGGTCTGGGCCTGCGAGCCGAGCCTGCGGATGGCGACCATGCCTTCCTCGGCCTCCTTGCGGCCGACGACGGCGATGGCGGGGACCTTGCCGACCGAGTGTTCGCGGATCTTGTAGTTGATCTTCTCGTTGCGCAGATCGGTCTCGACGCGCAGGCCCGCGGCGCGGAACTTCGCCGCCACTTCCTCCGCATAGCCGTCGGCGTCCGAGGTGATCGTCGCGATCACCGCCTGCACCGGCGCGAGCCACAGGGGGAAGGCCCCGGCGTAGTTCTCGATCATGATGCCGATGAAGCGCTCGAACGACCCGAGGATCGCCCGGTGCAGCATCACGGGGCGGTGCTTCTGGCCGTCTTCACCCGTATATTCCGCACCCAGACGTTCGGGCAGGACATAGTCGAGCTGGATCGTGCCGCAGGTCCATTCGCGGCCGATGGCGTCCTTGACGATGAAGTCCAGCTTGGGCGCGTAGAAGGCGCCGTCGCCGGGCGTGACCACGGGCTCGGTCCCGGCGGCGCGGGCCGCCTCCGCCATCAGGCTCTCGGCCTTGTCCCAGAACTCGTCCGTGCCGGCGCGGTTCTCGGGGCGGGTGCCCAGGCTGATATAGGCCGTCTCCATGCCGAGGTCGGCGTGGACCGAGCGGGCGAGCTTGATGAACTCGGCCGTCTCCTCGACGATCTGGTCCTCGCGGCAGAAGATGTGGGCGTCGTCCTGGGTGAAGCCGCGCACCCGCATCAGGCCGTGCAGCGAACCGGACGGCTCATAGCGGTGACAGGCGCCGAACTCGGCCATGCGCAGCGGCAGTTCGCGGTACGAGCGCTGGCCCTGGTCGAAGATCTGCACGTGGCCCGGGCAGTTCATCGGCTTGAGGCTGAGTTCCTCGCCCTCGACCGTCTCGCAGACGAACATATTGGGACGATACTTCTCCCAGTGGCCCGACTTCTCCCAGAAGGTGCGGTCCAGCACCTGGGGCGTCTTGACCTCGACATAGCCGGCGGCGTCCAGGCGGCGGCGCATATAGGCCTCCAGCACGCGCCACAGGACCCAGCCCTTGGGGTGCCAGAAGACCATGCCCCGGCCTTCTTCCTGCATGTGGAAGAGCTCCATCGCCTTGCCGAGCTTGCGGTGGTCGCGCTTCTCGGCCTCCTCGATGCGCAGCAGATAGGCGTCCAGATCGGCCTGGGTCGCCCAGGCCGTCGCATAGATGCGCTGGAGTTGCTGGTTGCGGTGGTCGCCGCGCCAGTAGGCGCCCGCCAGCTTGGTCAGCTTGAAGGCCTTGCCCACGAACTTCGTCGAGGGGAAGTGCGGCCCGCGGCACAGGTCCTGCCAGGGGCCCTGGTGATAGACGCTGATGTCCTCCGACGCCGGCAGGTCGCGGATGATCTCGGCCTTGTACTTTTCGCCCATGGCTTCGAAGCGGGCGATGGCCTCGTCACGCGGCAGGACCTCGCGGACGATCTTCGCGTCGCGGTCGACGATCTCGGCCATCCGCTTTTCGATCTTGGCGAAGTCGTCCGTCGAGAAGGGCTCGTCGCGCGCGAAGTCGTAATAGAAGCCGTCCTCGATGGCCGGGCCGATCGTGACCTGGGTGCCGGGGAACAGCTCCTGCACCGCCTGGGCCATCACGTGGCTGGCGTCGTGGCGCAGGGTGTCCAGCGCCTCGGGGCTGTCGCGCATGATGATCTTCAGCGCGCCCGAGCCGCCGATGGGGGCGTCGAGGTCCAGAAGCTTGCCGTCCAGCTCGATCAGGGCCGCCTTCTTGGCCAGCGACGGCGAGATGGAGGTCGCCACGTCACGGCCCGTGGCGTCGGCGGGATACTGGCGCACGGCGCCGTCGGGGAATTTCAGGTCGATCATGTGTCTGTCGTCGTCTTTACAGGCGGAACCGGGTCGTATCCCGACCCGCCGAAGGGATGGCATTTACAGAGGCGTCGCACGGTGAGCCATCCCCCTTTGACCGGTCCGTGCTGGATCAGCGCGTCGCGGCCATAGTCGGAACAGGTCGGCAGGAACCGGCACGACTGCCCGAAGAAGGGAGACAGCGTCAGCTTGTAGCCCCGATGGGCCGCGCGGACGCCGCGTTCGTAGAGGGTGATGCCGGTGCGGGCCATGGTGGACACGCCTTAACCCGGTTTGCGGGTTCAGGCACGCCCTGTCAGGCGGCGCCGGCGAGGCTAGTTCGTGTGTCGGCCGTGTCGCGTTGCGAGGCCTGACGCACGGCGTCCAGCGTCGCCTCGAGGGCGACCATGGTGGAGGCGTGGCGCGCCGGATAGTCGGCGACCAGTTTCAGGGCGCGCAGACCCTCGAAACGACCCTCGGGGCCCTCGCCGCCGGACTTGAGCATGGCCAGCATGGCGTCTCGGGCGGAGGCGATCTCATCGACCGAGGCGCCCATGACGCTTTCGCCCACTACGCCCGCCGCGGCCTGGCCGAGGGCGCAGGCCTTTACGTCCTGGGCGAAGTCGGAGACCCGGTCTTCGGCGTTCAGGACCACATCGACGATGGCTTTCGATCCGCACAGCTTGGCCACGCGCTCGCCGGTGCCTTCAGGCATGGGCAAACGCCCGCTGTGCGGCAGGTTGGCCGCCAGCGACAGGATGCGCGCGCTGTAGAGCTCATCGATCATGGTTTGAAGATAGGCGGTTCAGCGACGCGATTCAAAGGGTCAGGTTCAACCGCCCGTCCTCGTCGACCACGCACCGCACGCCCTCATAGCCGTCCAGCGCCGGATGGGCCGTCTCCAGCGGGTGCTGGTGGGCGGCGGTGATGACCACGACGTCGGCGGGCGCGGCCTCGGCGGCGGCGATCCCGGCCTCGGCGTCCTCAAACACCAGACAGTCCTCGATCCGGAAGCCCAGCCTTTCGGCGGCCAGCCGGAAGCCGGCGGGATCAGGCTTGCCGCGCGTGACGTCATTCGCGCTGATCAGGAGTGGTGGAGGGGCGATCCCGGCCGCGTCCATCCGCGCCTTCGCCAGATCCGGCGTCGCCGAGGTGACCACGGCCCAGCGGTCAGGCGGCAGGGACGCGAGGAAGGCGAGGGCGCCCGGGATTTCTTCGACCCCGTCTGTGTCCGCGATCTCTCCGGCCGTGACCCAGGCGGCCTCGGCCTCCAGATCGATTCCGGGCAGGTTCTGTCGGCGGATGGTGTCGGGCGCACGGACACCGTGGATGGTCGGGATAAAGGTCTTGAGATCCAGACCGTGGCGGCGGCCCCAGGCGGACCAGACCCGCTCGGCGGCGGCGATGGAAGAGAGCAGGGTCCCGTCCATGTCGAACAGGAAGGCGTCGTAAGACCGCGTGGGGAGCGTGGGGGAGGGCATGATCCCATCCAGCACGCGCGTCCGCCGGGGGCAATCACGACTGTCTGACGCGGGGTTGAACATTTGTGACCGCCCGACCCGTGGAACACTTTGGACGCCCCGGCGATATGTCCTGTTCCGAAAGGGCCGTCTCCCCCGGTCCGAGGTAGTTTCGCGCCCGTATGGGGGCCGGAGGGTCGTGGCTTTTGTCGTGGCGCAGCCGGTCGGGCGTGTCCTTCAGGAGTGACCATGCGTCTTCAACTTATCGCCGCCGTTTCCGCCCTCTCGCTCGCCGCCGGCCTGGCCGCCGTCGGGACCGCCGCCTTCGCACAGGAGGCTCCCGCCGCCGCCTCGCCCGCGGGTGAGGTCACCGACGCCCAGCTGACCGCCTTCAACACCGCCATGCAGAAGGTGAAGGCTGTCACCGCTGCGGTTCAGGGCGGAGCCCCCACCACCGAACAACAGGCCGAGATGGCCGCCGCGGTCGAGGCCTCGGGTCTGGGCATCGAACAGTTCAACGCCATCAGCGGCAAGGTCTCGTCTGACGCTGTCCTGCGCGCCCGTCTCGCCGTGCTCGACGCCCCGGCCAGCAGCGCGGTCGCAGCCGGCGTCTCCGATGAAGAGGTCGGTCAGTTCGCCTCGGCCATGGTCAAGCTGCGCGAGCTCGCCCCCGCCGGCGGCGCGACGCCGACGCCCGAACAGCAGACCGCCATGGCCGCGGCCGTCGAGGAATCCGGCCTGAGCCGCGAACGCTTCAATGAGGTGGCGACGGCGGTGTCCGCCGATGCGCGCCTGCGCGCCCGGGTCCAGCTGGCCGACGCGCGTCGGGGCTGATCGCTAAAGGCTGAAAGGCGGCCGCTAGGGGTTCTGGAGTGAATTCCAGGTCCGGGCGGTCGCCGATCCGGCGGGAAGAGACGCCGGCGTCGCCTGGGGCGCCGACTTCTCGCGCAGCCATTGCAGGTTGCGGTCGGCCTGTTCGGGCGGCAGGTCGCGGCGGATGATCTGTTCGGCCTCGGGCGTCTTGCCTTGCAGGCCGAGAACCAGGGCGAGGTTCAGCCGCATCTTGGTCGTGGCGCCCGGCTGGGCCACGGCGCGGCGCAGCAGGGCCTCGGCGCCCGGCAGATTGCCGTCGGTCATCTGGGCCACGGCGGCGTTGGTCAGGATTTCGGGATTGTCGACCGACAGCTGCAGGCCTTCGTTCCAGGCGGCGCGGGCGTCTTCGGCACGGCGCACCTGATTATAGGCCACGCCCAGCAGGGACAGGGGGCGCCAGTCGCCGGGCGCCATGGCCTTCGCCTTCTCCAGAGCCGCGATCCCGTAGAAGCCCTGGCCGCGTGCGATCTGGTCGCGGCCGAACTCCAGCATGGCCTCATAGTTGTCAGGCTGGGCCTGCAGCACGATCTGGGCGGCGTCGGCGGCCTGATCGTACTGGCCCATTTCGCGCAGGGCGGCCGCCAGCTTGACCCCGGCGATCGGGTCGGCCGGATTGATGTCGCGCTCGCGGTTCCAGAACACCGACCGGGTCAGGGCGTCCTGCCGCTCGATGGCGGCGCGCTGTTCCGCCGTGGCGGGCACGGGCGCGGTCGAGGCGGGCGCAGCCTGGGTGTCGGGCGCGCGGTCTCCCGCCAGCGCCGGGGCGCCGATCAGGCTGGTCAGAACGAGGGCGGAGGCGAGGGCAAGGCGCGACATGGGACGCTCCCATAGGAATGAGCGGCCTCCAGAATCGCCTTTCGGCGTCAACCAGTGGTTAACGGACCGGATCAGACCTTGCGCACGATCACATGCATCGCCCCGTCCGTCGCCGTATGCGCCGCGACGTCATAGCCGAGCGTCGGCAGGTCCAGTCCCGCCAGCAGGGCCTCGCCTGAGCCCAGCAGCACCGGCGACACCGCCAGATGCATCTCGTCGATGAGCCCGGCCTCAAGGAAGGCGCGCACGGTAGAGACCCCGCCGCCGATGCGCACATCCTTGCCGTTCGACACCGCCACGGCCTGTTTGAGCACTTCGCCGACGTCGCCAGAGACGAAGTGGAAGATGTTGTCGCCCTCCATCACCAGAGGGTCGCGCGGATAGTGGGTCAGGACGAAGATCGGCACATGATAGGGCGGATTGGGTCCCCACCAGCCCTTCCACTCGTCGTCCGGCCAGTCGCCGCGAACGGGTCCGAACATGTTGCGCCCCATGATCCAGGCGCCGACGTTCTCGAACCCCTTGATCGCGAAATCATTGTCCGCCCCGGTCGAGCCGCCCTCGGCGCCGACCATGTCGTGGAAGGTCTTCGTGCCGCGCAGCCAGCCGTGCAGCAGGCCGCCGCGCCCGCCCATCGGGTCGTCCAGCGTCTGCACCGGCCCGGCCCCGAAGCCGTCCAGCGAGATCGTGAAGCCGTCCACCCGGACTTTGGTCATGGCCTTGTTTCCCGCCGATTGAAGTCGCCGCGATGCTGGCGCGGGCGGACGAAAAGCGCAATGTACGAGGCTTCTTACCGACGCCTGCCCGGGATCGCCTCATGTCTGCCTCTTCGACCGCCGCCCTCGTCGCCTCCGCCGAAAGCGCCATCCCTGTGCGGCTGATCGGCAAGGACGCGGCGCTGGAAGGACCGGTCGCCGCCTGGGCCGCCGCCAACGCCTTCGCCGGCAAGCCGGGCCAACTGCTGCTGGTTGCGGGCCCCGACGGCGCCCTGTCGGAGGTCCTGTTCGGCATCGGCGCGGCCTTCGAGCCCAAGGCCTTGCGGGCGCTGCCGGCCAAACTGCCTGCCGGGACCTACCGTTTGGACGGCGTCCCGGCCTCGGAGATCGGCGCCGCTGCGCTTCAGTTCGCGCTCGGGGCCTATCTGTTCGACCGCTACAAGGCCCGGCCCGAGCGCGGCGCCGTCCATCTGGTCGCGCCCGAGGGCGTCGATCTGGCCGAAGCCCTGACCATCGCCTCGGCCTGCGCCCTGGCCCGCGAGATGGTCGACACCCCCGCCGCCGACATGGGGCCGCTGCAGATCGAGACCATCGCCCGCGAGATCGCGGAGAGCGCGGGGGCGACGATCACAGTCACGGAAGGTCAGGCGCTTCTCGAAGACAACTATCCGGCGGTCCACGCCGTGGGCCGCGCCGCCGCCCCGCACCGCCAGCCGCGCGTGATCGAGATCGGCTGGAACCTCGACAGGACCGACCTGCCGCTGGTCGCCCTGGTCGGCAAGGGCGTGGTGTTCGACACCGGCGGCCTCGACCTCAAGCCCGCCGCCGGGATGCGCAATATGAAGAAGGACATGGGCGGCTCGGCCCACGCCCTCGCGCTCGGCCGTCTGGTCATGGCGGCGGGGCTGAATGTCCGGCTGGTGGTGCTGGTGGCGGCGGTCGAGAACGCCGTTTCCGGCGACGCCTTCCGCCCCGGCGACATCCTCAACAGCCGCAAGGGTCTGACCATCGAGATCGGCAATACGGACGCCGAGGGCCGGTTGATCCTCGCCGACGTCCTGACCCGCGCCTCGGAGCATTCGCCCGATCTGACGCTGGATTTCGCCACCCTGACCGGCGCCGCCCGCGTGGCGCTCGGCCCCGAACTGCCGCCGCTGTATACGGATGACGAGGCCCTCGCCGCCGACCTGCTGGCGGCCTCGGCGGCCGTCGACGACCCCCTGTGGCGCATGCCGCTGTGGGCCGGCTACCAGGCCTCGATCGACAGCGAGATCGCCGACGTCAAAAACGATTCCGCCGCCTGGGCCCAGGCCGGATCGGTGACCGCCGCCCTCTTCCTGCAGAAGTTCGCGCCCACGACCGGCGGCTGGGCCCATATGGACATCTTCGCCTGGAACAGCCGGGGTCGTCCGGGTCACCCCGAGGGCGGCGAGGCCCAGGCGATGCGCGCCTGCTACGAGATGCTGAAGCGCCGCTACCCGAAGGCGTAACCGGGCCAGGCCGGGTCGGGCTCGTCCGACCGGGGAGGCTTCGGCGCCGTCGGCCGGGCCTTGAACGCCCTCTGCCGTCCTCTTGTCAGAACTGTGCGAGTACCCGTCACGATCTGACCGGCTATCGCCAGCACCCGGTCCCGGACCGCTCTGAATCGTGTGGTCGCGGCCATTGCGACAGCCACGGCGGCGAGGTCCAGAACCGCGGCGGCGTCGAACATGGCCAGCCAGCTCACCACCTCGGGCGCCGCCATCCCGACCAGCCGCACCCCCTCCCATTCAAAGAAGACGATCAGTGCGGTCGCGAGGCCGATCAGCACGGCTGCAAAGACCAGATGCCCGGGCCGCACCCGGTTCAGCTTCGCCGCCAGAGGCTGGACCAGCCACCGGAAAAGAGCCCGCGCCATAGCGGTTTCAGGGAAGACGATCAGGACCGCGAGGATCCCCAGCAGCAGGCTCAGCAGCATCGACCATCGTCCCCTTCGGCGTCCCATCGATCTGGGAAACGAACGGTCACGCTTCAAGCCATGCGCATCAGCTGGGGAAAAATCCTCCGCCGTTAACGCCGCTTTCGCCTTCCTTGCCCAGAGTATGCGTCCGGGTCGTCAGGGACCCTGTCTCGTCGGGATTTGCGTGACCGCAGCCGCCGCCATCGAGGAACGCAGCTGGCTCCTTCGGCCCGATCTGGCCGAGCTGGGGCTGGAGGGGCGCGTGCGCGCTCCGGCCTTCCGCGCGGTCGTTCCGATGCACGGCCGCCTGCCGGTCGCCGATATTTCCCTTTCCACCGATCCGTCTTCCGAACGCGTCGACCAGCTGATCTTCGGCGAGGCCTTCGACGTTCTGGACAGCCATTCCAGTGAAGACTGGGGCGACCGCCTCTGGGGCCGCTCGCGTCGTGACGGCGTAGTCGGCTGGATCGACCGCGCCGCACTGGACCGGGGCGCGCCCCTGGCCACCCACCGGGTCGCCTCGACCACCGCCGTCCTGCCGCTGAACGCCCTGATCCATCATGCCTGGTCCGGCGTCGCCGTCGACGATCTGATGCAGACCGGCACGTTCGAGCGCGACCCCGTCGCCGTCGCCGAACGGATGCTCGGCACGCCGCACCAGCTGGGCGCCCGCACCTCGCGCGCCACCGACTGCTCTGGCCTGATCCAGTCCTGCCTTTACGCCTGCGGCCTGGCCGGCCCGCGCCGCACCGATGAACAGGCCGAGCTCGGTTACGCCGTCGAGCGCGCCGACCTCAAGCGCGGCGACCTCGTCCTCTGGCTCAAGCCCGACAGCGGCGAGAGCTGGACCGGCCATTCGGCCTTCGCTTACGACGCAGACCGCCTCATCCACGCCACCGGCCATGCCGGCGCCGTGGTCATTGAGGATCTGGCCGAGGCCGAGGCGCGCTACGCCGCCGACGGCTTCTCGGCCCCGGTCTTCCGTCGCCTCTAGCGCGCAAATGAAAAGGGCGGCCCGAAGACCGCCCTTCCCAACTCTGTTCTGACCGAAGCCTCAGTGCGCGGCGGGCGCCGGCGCGGCTTGCGTCGTCGAGGCGCCGGCGGGACCGGCGGCCGGGGCCGAAGCGCCCGAGGCCGGAGCGCCTTCAGCGGCGGCCGGGGCGGCAGCAGCGCCCTCAGCGGCCGGGGCGGCGGCGCCCGCAGCGGCCGGAGCCGCGCCGGGCTGACGCGAGGGATCCGGCGCCGGGATGGCGAAACCGGTCGAGCCCTGCGAGCGCAGATAGGCGATCAGATTGATCCGGGTCGCCGTGTCGCGCAGGCCGGCGAAGGACATCTTGGTGCCCGGGACGTATTTCTGCGGCGAGGTGATGAAGGCGTCCAGCTCGTCATAGCCCCAGGTCGGATGCTCGGCCTTGTGCTTGGCCATGGCGTCGTCATAGGCGAAGCCGGCGCGGTGCATGACCGGACCGCCGACCACGCCATACAGGTTCGGGCCGATGGCGTCGGGGCCGCCCTGGGCGTTGTTGTGGCAGGCCTTGCAGCGGGCGAAGGCGGCCTCGCCGGCGGCCAGGTCGGCGGCGGGCAGGACCGTGCCCCAGTCGGGCTTCAGCGCCGGGGCGTCGCCGCCCTCGGCCGCTTCATCCGGGACGTTGACCGCATAGCCGGGCTTCTCGGGGGCGTGGGTCGCATAGACGTGGACGCCCACCTGCTGAACCACGATAATCACGAATGCCGTCGCCAGACCGGCGCCGAAAATCTTGTTCCACTTCAGATCGCCGCTCATCCGTGTCGTCGCACCCCGTTTTGGGCCCCGCCGCTTGAATGGACGAGGCGAATTCTTGCGTGGGCGTCTCTGACACGCTAGCGCCGCAATCGCAACCGACCCACAACGCAGTTAGAAACGTCCCGCCGCAACAAGGCAACACCTGCACGATGAACCCGCTCATATTGATACCCGCTCGCATGGCGGCGACCCGCCTGCCGAACAAGCCGCTGGCCGATATTGGCGGCAAGCCGATGATCGTCCGGGCGTATGAAAGCGCCCTGAACTCCGGCCTGCCCGTCGCCGTGGCGGCCGGGGATCAGGAGATCGTGGACGCCATCGTCGATATCGGCGGACAGGCCGTGCTGACTGACCCGGACCTGCCCTCGGGCTCGGACCGGATTCGCGCGGCGCTCGAGGCGATCGATCCCGACGGCGCCTATGACGCGGTGATCAATCTGCAGGGCGACATGCCCTTCGCCGACCCGGGTCTGGCCACCGCCTGCGCCGCCCTGCTGCACGGCGAGCCGACCTGCGACATCGCCACCCTCGTCGCTGCCGAATCAGACGTCTCGGACCGCACCAACGTCGATGTTGTGAAGGCCGTCCTCGCCCTCGCTGACGGCGAACGTCAGGGCAAGGCGCTCT
Organism: Brevundimonas sp. GW821-FHT02A10; assembly: GCF_059422025.1. Lineage (NCBI taxonomy): Bacteria > Pseudomonadati > Pseudomonadota > Alphaproteobacteria > Caulobacterales > Caulobacteraceae > Brevundimonas > Brevundimonas sp. GW821-FHT02A10. Next base: position 797,070 of record NZ_JBWKWC010000001.1, on the reverse strand, counting down.
ATTTCACCCGCTCGACCCTCTACGGCGACGCCCCGATCTGGCGTCACATCGGCGTCTACGGCTACCGCCGCGAGGCCCTGATGCGCTTCTGCGCCGCCCCTCCGTCGCCGCTGGAGAAACGCGAGAAGCTGGAACAGCTGCGGGCGCTGGAAATGGGGCTCAGCATCTGGGCGGCGACGATCGCCGAGGCGCCGCTGTCGGTGGACAATCCGGCCGATCTGGAAGCGGCGCGAGCGCTGGCTCAATAATTTCCGCTCATCCCCGCGAAGGCGGGGACCCAGTGCTTTCGTGAGGCACGGCGCCCGGGATCAAAGTCCGCCCAGACCTTGGACGCTCATCGCCCAAAGGTCTGGGTCCCCGCCTTCGCGGGGATGAGCGGATTTAAAGCGGGTCAAACCCCTCCACCCACGCCTTGATCAGGGTGTGGGCGATGGCGAACGGCGGCGGGGCCTTGATGGTCGGATGCGTTCCGGCCAGCACATCCGCCGCCTCCGCCCGCGTCAGCCATCTCACTTCTTCCAGCTCCGTCTCGTCCGGCGCCGCCTGATCGTCGGAGACCTCGGCGATCAGGCCGATCATCAGCTGGGACGGGAAGGGCCAGGGCTGGCTGGAGTGGTAGCGGACCGCGGTGACCGTCAGTCCGCTCTCTTCCTTGATCTCGCGCGCGCAGGCCTCCTCGATGCTCTCGCCGGGCTCGAGGAATCCGGCCAGCGCCGACATCCGCCCCGCCGGCCAGGCCGCCTGACGGCCCAGCAGGCACAGGGGCTCGGGGCCGCCCTTGTAGACCGGCAGCATGATGGTCACCGGATCGACGCGCGGGAAATGTTCGGTCCCGTCGGCCGAGCAGATCAACTTCCAGCCGCCGTTGGCGATGCCGTTCTTCTGACCGCAGGCGGCGCAGAACCCATGACGCCGGCGCCAGTCGAACAGGGCCTTGGCCGTCCCGGCCATGGCCGCCTCATTCCCCGGCAGGACGGCGGCCGCCTCGCGCATTCCGCTGAACTGGCCCAGACCACGCACCGGTCCCGTCGTCGGATCCTCGGGCGTCTCATATTCGATGGCGAAGACCGGCGCCTCTTTCCAGAGGCCAAGGAACAGCTCCCGGTCCTTCACCAGATCGCGCGCATGACTCATCGACAGCCAGGCCAGACGCGGCCCCTCTGGCCCGTCCTCCAGCAGAGGCTGACCCTCCCACAGCACCATGGCCAGGGCCTCGGGGTGCGTCGCCTGCGCCTCGATCCAGCCGGGGTCGTTCCGGAGGTCTCCCGCCCGATCGAGCGGATTGCCGGCGAAGGTGTTCAGGACGGGGAGGCTCATGGTCTGCACATAGCCTCCCCGACGGCTTTGCGGGAGAGGCGCCTTGATCTCGCCGCCGGGATTCGCGATATGGGCCTCGGAGATCGGTGCGGGCGAAGGCTTCGCCAACCTGGTCAGGGCCGGAAGGCAGCAGCCACAACGAATTCCCCTTCGGGTCGTGTCGGTCTCCACTTTCCTCTTTTTAGTGCGCTAACGCTCACGACGCGGTCGCTCACTGCTTGAGCGCGTTCCGCTTCCGCTCATCCCCGCCCCCGGGTCCGGCTTCGCAGGCCCGAAGATAAGCCAAGGGCGGGGACCCGGAACCTGGGAAAGAAGGACGCTAGTTCAGCGTCCGCCGCCCATCCGGAATATCCAGGCTGAACGCCGGAATGGCCGCCTCGAACACCCGCCCGTCGCCGTCGGTCATGGAATAGGCGCCGACCATCGAGCCGGACGGCGTCGTCAGCGGGCAGCCCGAGGCGTAGGAATAGCTGTCGCCCGGCGCGATCACCGGCTGTTCGCCGATGACGCCCGAACCGCGCACCTCCTCGACATGACCGCGCGCGTCGGTGATCACCCAGTGGCGCGACACCAGCTGGATCGCCGAGGTCCCCAGATTGACGATCTCGACCTGATAGGCCCAGACCCAGCGCCCGGCGTCGGGATCGGATTGACCGGCCAGATAGCTGGGCCGGACCTTGACTAGGACCCCTTCGGTTTCAGCGATGTAAGGCTTGCTGTCGTGCATGGCGCGACACTCGCGCCGCTGCCGCCGCGCTTCAACCCCTCTCGCTTTTCGGGCGCAACGTGTATGGCTGTCGAAATGACATTCGACATTTCCAAAGCAGGCATTCTGCCCTGCCAGTCCATCGAGACCCTGATCGCCACGGGCGCCATCACCTCGCAGACTCCCTTCGACGCCGATCAGGTCCAGCCGGCCAGCCTCGACCTGCGCCTGTCCGACCGCGCCTGGCGCGTGCGCGCCTCCTTCCTTCCGGGCCAGCGTCTGGTCGCCGACCGCATCGCCGACGTCTCCATGCATCCGATCGACCTGTCGGGCGGCTATGTGCTCGAAAAGGGCTGCGTCTATATCGCCGAGCTGCAGGAGCGTCTCAGCCTGCCCAGGGGCCTGATCGCCCGCGCCAACCCCAAATCCTCGACCGGCCGCGTCGACGTGTTCGTGCGTCTGCTGACCGATCGCGGCGCCAGCTTCGACGACGTCGCCGAGGGGTATGAGGGGCCGCTCTATATGGAGATCGCGCCCCAGACCTTCTCTATCCTCGTGCGCCCGGGCACCCGACTGAACCAGCTGCGCCTCAAGGCCGGCGAACCGCCCAAGCTGGAGACCCGTTCGGTCGGCGTCGACCTGCGCGGCGGCGACATCGTCGGCTTCCGCGGCCGTCGCCACGCCGGCGTCGTCGATCTGGAGAACATCGACGGCCACGACCCGCGCGACTACTGGGAGCCCCTGACCCTGCGTCGTGGCGAACTGCTGCTGGACCCGGGCGAGTTCTACATCCTCGCCTCCTCGGACGCGGTCGAAATCCCCGTCGATCAGGCCGCCGAGATGACCCCCATCGACCCGTCGGTCGGCGAGTTCCGTGTCCACTACGCCGGCTTCTTCGACCCGGGCTTCGGCACCGACGAGGCTCACGGCGCGGGCTCGAAAGGGGTGCTGGAAGTCCGCACCCACGATACCCCCTTCCTGCTGGAACACGGCCAGATCGTCGCGCGTCTGGTCTATGAACCCCTGACCGAAAAGCCCACCCGCCTCTACGGCGAGGGCGGCAGCCACTACCAGAAGCAGGGGCTGAAGCTGTCCAAGCACTTCAAGGTCTGGGGCTAGCCGCCGCTACTCCAGCCGGTCCGCCTTCCTCAGGCTCGGGAACATCTTCGCCCACAGACCGGTGGCGGCCAGGGCGCCGAAGCCGCCGAACACCGCCGCGCCGATCGGTCCCATGATCCGCGCCATCAGGCCGGTGAAGGCGTCGCCCAGTTCGTTGGAGGCGCCGATGAACAGCATCGAGACCGAGGACACCCGGCCGCGCATCTCGTCGGGGGTGGCCAGCTGGATCAGGGTCTGGCGGATGTTGACGCTGATCATGTCAGCGGCGCCCGCGATGGCCAGGGCCACGCCCGAGACCCAGGCGATCCGCGACACGCCGAACACCAGGGTGCAGACCCCGAACACGGCCACCGCTCCGAACATCCAGGCGCCGCCCCGGCGCACGATGGGGAAGCGCGCCAGATAGAGGCCCATCAGGAAGGCTCCGACCCCGAAGGAGGCGCGGAACAGGCCGAAGCCCTCCGAACCCACATGCAGGATGTCGCGCGCGAAGACCGGGATCAGCAGCGCCATCCCGGCCAGCAGGACCACGACCAGATCCAGCGAGATCGCCCCGATCACCACACCCGTCTTCCAGATATAGCTCAGGCCTTCGCCGACGGCCGTGATCCGGTCGCGCAGGTCCCCGCCTTCACGGGCGTTCAGCGGCTTGCCGCTGGTCTTGACCAGAAGGATGCAGATCAGGGCGATCACGAACAGGGCCGCCGAGACGCCATAGGCGAAATTGATCCCGAACCGGCCGATCAGCAGCCCGCCCGCGGCGGGACCGGCGATGGCCCCGACCTGAAACGCCAGCGCCTGGGCGACGATGGCGCGGGGCAGGCCGGCGCGGCCGACGACCATCGGCAGATAGGCCTGACTGGCGGGCGCGAGGAAGGCGCGGCTGACCCCGAACAGGCCGGCGACGGCCAGCAGGGCCCACAGCGGCACGGCGCCGTGCAGGGCCAGGCCGAGGAACAGGACTGCGCAGGTCAGCTCGCCGGCCACCGAAAAGGCTACGGTGCGGCGGCGATCGCGCCGGTCGGCCATCTCCCCGGCGGGCAGGGTCAGGATCAGCAGCGGAATGAACTGCACCAGCCCCACGGCGCCGGCATACAGCGCCGCCTCCTGCACCGTGGCGCCGCGCACCCGCGCCAGATCCAGAACCTGCCAGATGACCGTCGTCGACTGGATCTGGATCGCCAGCCCGGCCGCGACCCGCGTCACCCACAGATAGCGGAAGTCGGGGATCGCCCACGGATTGGTCCCGTGGGCGGCCAGCGCCGCTTCGGCGACGGGCTTGGTGATCGGTTCGGGGGCGTCAGGTGCGTCGGTCATACTTGGGGTACGGTGTTCCGTCTCGGTGGTGATAGCGGTCGCCGCCGAGCGGCAGGACCATGTCGATATCGGGATAGTCGCAGCCGTCGCCGGTCGGATTGCGCGTCCCGACCTCCAGCAGCACAGCCAGACTGTCCGAACGGTTCTCGATCTTGTGGCCGTAGGGGGCCCCGGCCTTGAAGCCCGCACACTCCCCGGCCCGCAGAACGGTCTCGACCAGGGTTTCACCCGAGCCGTCCGGGTTCGGCTCGCCCTCGATCAGGACCACCTCGCCAGACACGACCCAGACGAACTCGTCCTCGGTGAAATGCCAGTGGCGCTGCGAGGACCAGGCCCCGGCTGGAAGATGCAGCAGATTGACGCCGAACTGGTCCAGCCCGACCGCATCGCCCAGCCGCCAGCGGCGGCGCGGCCGGCACTCCGCCGCGTATTCGTCGGGGTAGGTAGTTCCGCTGATGGTCGGGGCCTCGGCGTTAACTATCTTGGGCACGGCCATCCCTTCTCGCAGTCGCACAAGCCCCGTAAAGCATAGAGCCATGAGCCGCGCATCAACTCCTGTGATCGATCCTGTCGAACTGACCCGCCTGCTGATCCGTCGACCCTCGGTGACTCCGGTCGACGCCGGGGCGATGGAGGTGCTGGAGACGGTCCTGACCGAGCTGGGCTTCACCTGCCGCCGCATGCCGTTCGAGGGACCGGGCGGCGCCGGGGTCCATGCGCGGATCGAGAACCTCTACGCCCGTCGCGGCACGGCCTCGCCCAACCTCTGTTTCGCCGGTCACACCGATGTGGTGCCCACCGGCGCCGAAAGCGGCTGGTCCTCCGATCCCTTCCAGGCCGAGGTCAAGGACGGCATCCTGTTCGGCCGCGGGGCAGTGGACATGAAGGGCGGGATCGCCGCCTGGGTCTCGGCCGTCGCCGAGGTCCTGGCCAAGGGCGAGCCGCACGGCTCCCTGTCCTTCCTGATCACCGGCGATGAGGAAGGCCCGGCCCTGCACGGCACCAAGCGCGTGGTCGAGGCCTTGATGGCCGAGGGCGAGATCATCGACGCCTGCATCGTCGGAGAGCCCTCTTCGCAGGGCGTGCTGGGCGACATGATCAAGATCGGCCGCCGCGGCTCGCTCAACACTTGGATCACCGTCCACGGCAAACAGGGCCACGTGGCCTATCCGCAGCGCGCGGCCAACCCGGCCCCGGTGCTGGTGCGGCTGCTGGGGGTCCTGGACGCCCACGTCCTCGACGAGGGCTATGAGGCCTTCCAGCCCTCGAACCTCGAGATCACCACCATCGACATCGCCAACGGGGCGACCAACGTCATTCCGGCCGAGGCGAAGGCGCGGCTCAATATCCGCTTCAACCCCGCCCACACCGGCGATGAACTGATCGACTGGCTGAACCGTGAGGCGGGCAGGATCCAGGCCGAGACCGGGATGCAGATCACGCTTGAGCACATGTGTTCGGGCGAGGCCTTCCTGACCCCCGTCGGGCCGTTCGTGACCCTGGTGCAGGACGCGGTCGAGGCCGAGCTGGGCCGCCGCCCCGAAGCCTCCACCACCGGCGGCACCTCCGACGCCCGCTTCATCCGCGCCCTGTGCCCGGTGCTGGAGCTGGGCCTCGTCGGAGTGACCATGCACCAGTTCGACGAGCGCGTGCCCACCGCCGAACTGGACGCCCTGACCTCGGTCTATCGCCGGGTGATCGAGAACGTCTTCGCCGCCGCCCGCCCGGCGGAATAGGCCTGTCCTCACCGAGTGTCGCGTGGCGCGGAGCCGCGTGGCGACGGGACGGAGGGGCGTTTCAAGGCCCCTACAGGTCTGTGATCCGCTGGTGAGAGTCTGCCTTCAGGCCACGCCCATGATGCGCGCGCACATCGCGACGACGACTATAACGGCCGCGACCGCGCCCGCGATTTTCAGTTCTGCCCAGCCCCTTTGCACCGCAGTTGGCGGCGCATATTGAAGCGGGACGAAGTCCTCTGGTCGATAGGGCTCTGCATGCCGCGCATCCTGCCCATCAGCTTCGTCTTCCGGTTCAGTCATCGCTCATAGTCACCGTCGCCGCGCTCCGTAGCAACGTTGGTTCTCCGCCCCTGCGCTGTGGTCTGGTATAGACCCATTGCGGTCCCTGAACCGGCGGTGGATAGTAAGGGGGTGAGACCGATCAACCTGAACGCCGTTCCGTTTCTCAGCCGCTGGGCATCTCTCGTTCAACTCGGCGCGCTGGAGGCAAACAACGGTCGAACCGGTTGGTTGCGGGTAGCCGGGATAGGCAGGTCAAATCGCCAATTCTCGCGAATGGCGCTCATCGGGGCCGCCCCTGTTCTCCTGTTGCTTATACCCGACGCGCTCGGTCACCATCGGGGGCTTCTTTGGTGGACTATACTGGTCCCAGCCATCGCTTGGGGCTGTGCCGCGTTCGCTCTGATCGCAGTTACGCTGGCCGCGTCTATCTGGCGGGCGGCTCGTGTTCGGCGGTCCATTGATCGAGGCCAGCGAAGTAGGCTTTCTCGTCGGCGTTGACGCTATGGTTTCAAGCAGCGCGCAATCCGATGACCGCTCATTGTCCATAGACGCCCGATGGCTTCCGACCCGTTGCGGACATCCGCCGGCCATGGAACCCTTCCGTCAAATGACAGGGTCACTGCATGTCTGCACGCCGAGCATTTCTAACGTTCTCGCTCATAGGGTTTCTCCTCTCTGGATTGGCTTTCCTTGGGAGCGCACTGGCCCTTGAGACTCCAACTCCATTTGGGCGTCTCGTCTGGGCCTTCATTTCAAACCGCTCTTTCGATCTTCAGATCGTGCGGTTGATGCTCATAGGATGTTTCGCGGCCGTCCTCGCAGTCAGGGCTGGAATATCAGAGAAGGCGCGGCTGGTTCTGACGGGCAGCATAGTCGCTGCGGCCGCCCTCTATGTCAGCTTTAACCTTCTTGAGCGTGTGTGGGCTATGTCCTCCCCAGCAGCGCCGCCTTGGGCGCCCATGGGGTCAATGGCTTGGTGGAGATTGGCAACCCACGATTGGCCATTCTACTTACTCGACATGGTTCTGGCTTTTGGCTGCGCCGCAGCCGTGATCAGCCTCATGCCGAAGTCTAGGAAGCTTTCAAACGCAGCTTAGGAGCGTCCGCTTCCCACCCTTCCCGGACGTTCGACATGTCTGCGGGCTGGCCCTTACGCGGATTGCCGACGCGATCTTCGGTGACGACGTCCGGTTCTAACAAGGAAGCTTCCGCCACACAGTCCCTCACGAAGCTTCGTCTGGTGGGGATGAAATATTTCCCGGGCCCATGTCACACTCACCCCGCCCGTCTCGTCATCGGGGTGAAGCGCAATAGAGCGCGACGTGGAGAGACGATGATGACCCCCCGACTGACCGACCCGTTCAAACTGGCCCCCGCCCATCTTCAGGCCATGGTCGCTCTGGAGAAGGCGACCGCCGACAGCGGTCTGGAGGCCTCCCTGATCGAACTGATCAAGACCCATGTGTCCCAGATCAACGGCTGCGCCTTCTGCATCCATATGCACACCACCGACGCCCTGAAGGCCGGAGAGACGCCGATGCGTCTGGCCATGCTGCCGGCCTGGCGGGAATCCAGCCTCTATTCGGCCCGCGAACGCGCGGCTATCGGCTGGGCCGAGGCCCTGACGAAGATCGCGAAGACCCAGGCTCCCGACGCCGACTGGGAGGCCCTGAAGGCGCAGTTCGACGAGGCCGAAATCGTGCAACTGACCTTCGCCATCGGCGCCATCAACGTCTGGAACCGGGCCGCCATCGGCTTCCGCTTCGCCCACGGCGCGGACCACAGCCGTGTCGCGGCCTGACCTTCCCACCGATCTGTTCGAGACGCACCGGCCCCGGCTGGTGCGTCTCGCCTATCGCATGCTCGGCTCGGTCGCCGAGGCCGAGGATGTGGTTCAGGATGGCTGGCTGCGCTGGCGCTCGGTCGATCCGGTCGACATCCGCGAGCCCGCGGCCTGGCTGACCCGCACCGTCACCCGTCTGTGCCTCGACGAGATCAAGTCGGCCCGGTCGCGGCGCGAAACCTATGTCGGCGCCTGGCTGCCCGACCCGCTCGTCGGGTCGGTCGATCCGGCGGAGGATGCTGCCGACGACCTGACCCTGACCCTGATGATGGCGCTGGAGCGTCTGTCGCCGCTGGAGCGGGCGGCCTTCCTGCTGCACGACGTCTTCGGCGTGGCCTTCGACGAGGTCGGCCGCACCCTCGGCCGCGACGCCGGCGCCGTGCGTCAGCTGGCCTCGCGCGCCCGCAAACATGTGCAGGACGCCAGACCCCGCTTCCCGGTGGCGCGCGAGGAGGGCGACCGCATCGCCCGCGCCTTTTTCGCCGCCAGCCGCGACGGCGACCTCAAGACCCTGGGCGGCCTGCTGGCAGAGGACGCAGTCCTCTATGCCGACGGCGGCGGCAAGGTCATCGCCTTCCACAACCCGATCCGGGGCCTCGCCCGCCTGCTGCGTCTCTTCGCCGGTCTGAACCGCAAATACGGGGCCGACGCCTTCAGCCTTCTCCGGCCGATGTGGATCGACGGCCTGCCGGGCTACGCCAGCCTTGAGCGCGGTCAGGTGCTCCAGACCACGGCGCTCGACATTCGCGACGGACGCATCGTCGGGGTCTATATCACCCGCAATCCTGACAAGCTCGCGGCCGTCGCGGGCCTCGTCGCCGACCTCAGGCCGGAGGCAACGTCGCACTGAGCGGGTCCGACATGACCGATTTTAAACTGGCGGAACGCGGCTGATGGGGGTTCACTCCGCCAAAGCCTTTCACAGGACGCACCCGATGACCCGCCAGTTGTCGCCGAAGAAGAGCGAAACGCTCGAAATCCGGCTGCCGCACCAGACCAAGACCGCCTTCATGGCCCGCTGCCAGACCGAGGGCCGCACCGCCTCGGAGGCCGTGCGTCGATTCATCGACGGCGAGCTGGTTGAGGCGGCGCCGCGCCGTCCCCGCGTCGGCCTGTGGCACGCTCTCGCCGCCGCCGCCGCCGGTCTCGCCATCGGCGCCGTCGCCGCCCCCTCGCTGGCCCAGACCGCTCACGCGCAGGAAAATCCCCGCGCCGCCTTCGACCGCCTCGACCGCAACCACGACGGCGTGGTCAGCTATGCGGAGTTCCGCGCGGGCCCGGCCTAACCCCGCATCCGCTCGACCAGATAGTCGACGAACACCCGCACCCGGGCGGGCATGTTCGGGCCGCCGACGAAGACCGCCTGGAAGACCTCCGAGTCGCCCGGATTGAATTCCTCCAGCAGGGGCACGAGCCGCCCCTGCGGGATGTGGTCGTCCAGGCAGAAATTCCCGAGCCGTGCGATCCCCACCCCGGCCAGGGCCAGCTGGCACAGGGTCTCGCCGCTGTTGGCCTCCATGACCCCGTCGATCTTCATGACATGGTCGATCCCGTCCTCGCGGAACGGCCAGACCGGCTCGGTGCGGCGGAAGTTGAAGTTCAGACAGTCGTGGTCCAGCAGGTCGTTGGGCCTCTTCGGAGTGCCCCGCCGGGCCAGATAGGCGGGGGAGGCGACGATGGTCCGCCCGTTCTCGCTCAGCCGGCGCGCGGTCAGGGTGCTGTCCGGCAGCACGCCCGAACGGATCGCCACATCGGCCTGACCCGCCGCCACATCGATCATGGCGTCGGTCAGATGGACGTCGACGACGATCTTCGGATAGCGCTCGGCGAACCCGGCCAGCAGGGGCACGATACAGTGCCGCCCGTGGGAGATGGCGCCGGTGACCCGCACCCGCCCCTGCGGCGTCCCCAGGTCGACGATCACCCGGTCCGCCTCGTCCAGATCCGCCAGGATGCGTCGCGCCGCCCCCAGATAGGTCTGGCCTTCCGGCGTCAGGGTCAGGGCCCGGGTCGAGCGCAACATCAGCCGGGCCCCCAGCCGGGCCTCCAGCCGGTCGATGGTGCGGCTGACCCCTGACGGCGTCATGTCGGTCGCCCGCCCGGCGCCGGAGAAGCTGCCGGTGGTCGCGACGGCGACGAACACCTCCAGCTCGCGCGCGCGATCCGCCCCTGTGACCGCCATCTTTGCCCCTCGATCAAGAATGCTTCGCCGAGCTCCCGACTAATCGCGTTCGCTGAGCTCTGTAAATCTCCGTCTCAGCCGATAGGGGCTCTCAGGAGATCGACCAATGACCAACACCCGCACCGCCTTCCGCCGCCTGGCCCTCGCCGGCGCCGCCCTGACCGTGATCGCGACCTCCATGGTCGCCGCCCCGGTCCTCGCCCAGACCGCACAGCCGGCCGCCGCCGCCTCTGCTCGCCCGGCCTTCGAATTCCCCGCCGGTTTCCAGACGCGCGAGATCGCCGCCAACGGCACGACCCTGCACGTCCGCATCGGCGGTTCGGGTCCGGCCGTCGTCCTGCTGCACGGCTATGGCGAGACCGGCGACATGTGGGCGCCGCTCGCCGCCGACCTCGCCCGAGACCACACGGTGATCGTGCCCGACCTGCGCGGCATGGGCCTGTCGGCCACCGCGACCGGCGGCTTTGAAAAGGCCAATGAGGCCGAGGACATCCTCGGCGTCATGGCCGCCCTGAATGTCGACCGCGCCGATGTGGTCGCCCACGACATCGGCAATATGGTCGCCTACGCCCTCAGCGCCCGTCATCCGGACAAAGTGACCCGACTGGTGCTGATGGACGCCCCCGTCCCCGGCATCGGCCCGTGGGAAGAGATCCTCAAGAACCCGCTGCTCTGGCATTTCCGCTTCGGCGGCCCGGACATGGAGCGTCTGGTCCAGGGGCGTGAGCGCATCTACCTCGACCGCTTCTGGAACGAGTTCTCGGCCAATCCCTCGCGCTTCACCGAGGCCTCGCGCGCCCACTTCGCGACCCTCTACGCCGCCCCGGGCCGGATGCATGCCGGCTTCGGCCAGTTCGCCGCCTTCGATCAGGACGCCATCGACAACCGCGCCTGGCTGGCCGACCACGGCAAGCTGACCATGCCGGTCCTCGCCGTCGGCGGCGCCAAGAGCTTCGGCGCGACCATGGCCGTCGTGACCCAGGCGGGCGCGGTCGATGTGCAGGAACGCGTCATCCCCGACGCCGGCCACTGGCTGATGGAAGAGCAACCGGCCCTGACGGTCGCCGCCATCCGCGAGTTCCTCGACGGCACGCCGCCCGCGGCGCCGACCGGCCGCCATCTTGGCCAGACCGCCATGTCGCTCGGCCAGACCCAGGCCCTGCCGACCTCGGGCGCCGGCGCCGGCACCTCGGGCCTCGCGGGCGTCCAGACCGTCCTCCTCTACGGCGATCCTTCGAAGGCGGGACCCTACGCCTTCGAGATCCACGTCCCGGCCAATACCCGGATCCAGTCGCACACCCATCGCGACGACCGCTTCGCCACGGTGATCTCGGGCTCCTGGTTCTTCGGCTATGGCCGTGAGGCGACCGACGCCACGGTCCGTCCCCTGACCACGGGCGGCTTCTACACCGAGCCCGCCGGCGCCCCGCATTTCGCCTTCACCCGCGATGAGCCCGCCGTCGTCCGCATCACCGGCAATGGCCCCAGCGACACCGTCTACGTCGCCGGCCAAGCCGCCCACTGACCGCAGGAAGGGGAGGAACGATCATGACCACCGACACCCTTCAGGCCGCCATCGACCGCGCCAACGCCTCCGGGCGGCAGCCGGTGGTCTTCATCCACGGACTCTGGCTTCGGCCAGAGTCCTGGACTCCCTGGGCCGAGCGGTTCGAGGCTGCGGGCTACATCGCCCTGACCCCCGGCTGGCCCGCGGAGGAGGGCGTTCTCGAAGGCGCTGAAACCATCGGTCAGGTGCGCGACCACTTCGCCGGGATCGCCAAAGCGCTGAAGCGCAAGCCGGTCCTGATCGGCCATTCCTTCGGCGGCCTGATCGCCCAGATTCTGGCCGGTGAGGGTTTGTCGCGGGCGACGGTGGCCATCTCGCCCGCCCCCTTCCGCGGCGTCCTGCCCCTGCCGCTGTCGGCCCTGCGCTCGGCCTGGCCGGTGCTCAAGAACCCGGCCAACGCGGGCCGCCGCGTCCCCCTGACGAAGGCCCAGTTCCGCTACGCCTTCGGCAACGCCCTCGATACCGCCGAAAGCGACCGCCTCCATGACGCCTTCCACGCCCCGGCGCCCGGTCGGCCGATCTTCCAGGCCGCCGCCGCCAACCTCAATCCCTGGACCGAGGCGCGCGTCGACACCCGCGCCCCGGACCGGGGTCCGCTTCTGCTGATGAGCGGCCGGATGGATCACACCGTCCCGCCCCCCGTCGTCCGCGCCGCCTGGACCCTCCAGCGCCGCAACGAGGCCGCCGTCACCGAGCTCTTCCAGCTCGACGGCCGGGGCCATTCCCTGACCGTTGACGCCGGTCTGGGCGAGGTCGCCGACATCGCCATGGCCTTCATCGACCGGGCGACAGCCGAGGGGGCAGGTCTCTGAGGGCTATCGCACGAAGTAACCCACGGCCTTCCAGCCGCCGGCTTCGTGAACGAAGACGGCGGTTTCGGTCATGTCGGGACGGTTGGCGAACGTGGTCTGGTACTGGATCACTGTGTAATCGCCCGCGGGGGCGCCCGGCAGGGACGCGGTTCGCGTCGCGCTCTTCTGGACGCGGGAGACGACCGGACCGACGCCCTCGCGAACGGACCGGGCATTTGCGGCCCAGTCGGCCTCGGACACCTGGGTCTTGAACATCGCGCCGGCGCTCGCCCAGCTTTCCGCCCACTGGCCCTGATCCAGAAGTGCGATCCACGCCGTCGCGGCTTCGGTCGCTTCCGGCGTGGCGGTCGTCTGCATGGCGGCGGGCGCCCCGGAGGACGGAGCGACTGGTCCTGCAAGGCTGCTGAGGCTGTAGAGGGCGGCGGCGACGGCGATCGAAATCATGACGGGCGATCCTGCGAAACGCCGGACAGGTTACGGCCCGGCTGACGATGCGGCCGATCCTGCCGCATCGATCGGCCCCCGGCTACCGCAACGGCAGATGCACCTCCGCCGCCGTCCCCTGTTCCGGCGCCTCAAGGAAGAATCGTTGGGCGTAGACGGGGAAGTCGCGCATTTCCTCGCCGCTGTCGGGCAGCCAGTCGCGGTACAGGAACAGGGCGGCAGGCTCGAGGTTGTGGGTGTCGCCGGTGACGCGCAGAACGGCGCAACGGCCGCCGGGGATTTCACCCAGCCTCACATCGTGGCCGTCCGCTTCGAACACATGGCCCTCGGGCAGGCCGACGCACAGGTCCATGGCGTAGTCGTTCGGGTTCGCCGGGCGCCGCTCGGTGTGCCAGATGTTGAAGGTGGTGCTGTTGGCGGGCGACAGGCCCTGCGACTTCCGCCAGGCGATGAAGCGCTGGATGGTCTGGTCGAGGGTCTCCGGGGCGCCCCGGTGTTCGAAGATCGCGACCCGGGTCGGGGCGGTTTCGCGGATGACGATGTCGGCGTTCGTGAAGGTCTGGGGCATGATCTGGCTCCGGGCTGAGTTGAGCGGCGAAAAGGCCGCGAGCCACGGCTCCCAGGCGGGAGATTTCCGGAAGTCTGACGGTGACTGTCCCAGCCTCTGGCGAAAGGCGCGGGCGAAGGCGTCGGGCGTCTCGTAACCGGCGTCCAGGGCGATGTCGGTGACGCTGGCCCCGCCCACATCCGCCAGCCGTTTCGAGGCCTGTCTCAGGCGGGCCAGCTGGACGTAGCGGTGCAGCGACAGGCCGAAGGTCGCCCTGAACTGCCGGTGGAAATGGAATTTCGAAAACGCCGCGACGGCGCTCACGCTCTCCAGGTCCAGATCGCCGGCCAGGCGCCGGTCGATATGATCCAGCACCCGGGCCATCCGGGCCATGTAGGGGGTCAGCGTCGTCGTCATCGTCCTCTAATCCTCGTGACGAGGCTTACCTGAAGGACGCACGCCGCGCGCGCTCGACCGATCTTGCTGACTTCAGTGAATGGGCTTGAAGAACCGGTTCCCGCGCAGGTTCAGCCAGGTCCAGGGCTTGATCAGGGCGCTGCCCGCGTTCCACGAGCCGACGACGATTTCGGCCTTGCCGATGATGTTCTGCGCCGGCAGCAGGCCGACGCCCACCGTTCCGGGCCAGCGGCTGTCGAGCGAGTTGTCGCGGTTGTCGCCCATCATGAAGTAGTTGCCGGCCGACACGACATAGACGCCGGTATCGTCGCCCGGCAGGCCCGATCCGCCGTCATAGGTGACGTAGGTCTTGCCGGAGGCCTGGGTCTCCCGAACCTGCATCACCTCGCGCAGCGGCGCGTCGAAGTCGTGGGTCAGGCCCTCGGCCGCCTGCGGAATGGCGATCCCGTTGACCGACACCACCCCGCCCGTCACCTGCACCCGATCGCCCGGCAGGCCGATCACCCGCTTGACCCAGGTCTGTTTCGGATCGCGCGGCAGGCGGAACACCACGACATCGCCGCGCTTCGGCCCATGTCCGAGGATGCGGCCCTTGCCCGGGATCAGCGGCAGGTTCAGCGGCAGGGACGCCCGGCTCCAGCCGTAGGCGAACTTGGACACGACGATATAGTCCCCGGTCACCAGCCCCGGCTCCATCGACGACGAAGGGATGGTGAAGGGCTGGAACAGCACGACCCTGAGCACCGTCGCCAGGGCCAGGGCGACGACCACGGTCTTGACGATCTCGATGATCTCGCCACGGGTCGACGGCGCCGATGTCGTGGCAGGGGAGGGGGCGGTGGGTTCGGTGATCTCGGTCATGGCCGCATTGGCCCCGGCCTCGCGCGTGGAAGCAATCAATAGCCTGTCCGGACAGCCTGAAATCGTGTCCGGACACGAAAACGCCTCCGCGGGCGGACCTGCGGAGGCGTCGATCTCGTCAGACTGTCGAAGCGATCAGGCCGCGTTGGCGGCGCCGCTCTTCTTGGCCTTCTGGGCCTCGTCGTGGGCGCGCATGCCCTCGGCGATCAGGGCGGCGGCCTCGCCGGCGTCGCCCCAGCCCTTCACGGTCACCGACTTGTTCTTCTCCAGATCCTTGTAGCGGGTGAAGAAGTGCTCGATCTGCTCGACCAGGATCATCGGCAGCTGACGATAGCTGGCGATGTCGGTGTAGTAGGGGTTCAGCTTGTCGACCGGCACGGCCAGGATCTTGTCGTCGCCGCCGGCCTCGTCGACCATGCGCAGCACGCCGATCGGGCGGCAGCGAATGACGCAGCCCGGCACCACCGGCGAGGGGTTCAGAACCATGACATCGCAGGGGTCGCCGTCGTCGGCCAGGGTATGCGGCACGAAGCCGTAGTTGCCCGGATAGTACATGGCGGTGTGCAGGAAGCGGTCGACGAACAGGGCGCCGGAATCCTTGTCCATCTCGTACTTCACCGGCAGGCCGCCCTGCGGGATTTCGATGATGACGTTCAGGTCCCAGGGCGGGTTCGGGCCGACGGGAATGGCGTCGATGTTCATGATGTGCTCGGATTGTGCATCTGCGAAGTGTCGGGCGTCATAGTCCGACCGGCCGTTTCGGGCAAGTCAGCATCCCTGACAGAACGTCCCTCTTGCGGTACGCAGGGGTGCTGGATCTGTGCGGACAAGACCTGAATGACCACCACCGACTGGGCTGCGCTGTCGCTCTTCATCCTGTGCTGGCTGGGCTATGACCCGCTGCTCAAACTGCTGGCCCGGCGCAGCGGCGCCCTGAACGAGGACATGCTGACCATCCGGCGCGCCTGGATGACGGCCATGACCCATCGGGACCTGCGGCTGCTGGACAGTCAGCTCCTCGGTCATTCGATCAATTCCGGCTCCTTCTTCGCCTCCTCCAACCTGCTGCTCATCGCGGCGGTCGGTGGGGTGCTGTTCGGGGGCGAGAATGCGCTGCGCGCCTTCGCCTCGGTCGGCGCCGAGGCTGTGCCGGTCCGTTTGCTGGAGGCCAAGCTTGCCCTGATCCTCGCCTGTCTGGCGCGCGGCCTTCTCGATTTCATCTGGTCCCTGCGCCAGATGAACTATGCGCTCGCCCTGATCGGCGCCGCGCCCGAAATCCATCAGCCCGGCGACAAGGTCGCCTTCGGCGAGGCCACGGCCCGGGTGCTCAATCCGGCGCTGGCCTCCTTCAGCCAGGGTGTGCGCGGCTATTACTTCGCCCTCGCGGCCGGCGCCTGGCTGTTCGGCCCGGTCTGGCTGGCGGCGGCGGTGGTCTCGGCCTTCAGCCTGTTGGCCTGGCGTCAGGCGGCCTCGCCTGCGGCCCGCGCGATTCGCGAGGCCCGCCGCATGCTTGAGGCGGAAGAGGCGCGAGCGGGTGGCTTCCCCGGCGCTCTTTCCAACACCCCGGCCGAGAACGATCCGCGCTGAACGGCACAGCTATTTTGCATTGCAGCATCACGCATTGCGTGATCACGCCCGTTTCGGGTCCGATTCGTGCTTGGACACCGGTTACCTGACGTAAGGTGAGGCAAATTACGGTAACAACCCGTGATCCGATGCGCGGATTGGATGGTTGACGCATTGTGCATCGCAACCTAGATTGATCTTCGACGCCTTCGGGCGTCTTGCCCTTCCTGGGCGTTTCCTCCCTATAGACTTTCATGGCCGCGCCGGTATGGCGCGGCCTTTTTTTCGTTCCGCGCTCGGCCGGCGGGCGGGTGGGACGCGCTTTAACGTCTAATTGACCACGCCACTTCATGGCGCATTGGACATCGCGTGCGTAACCTGAGGTTCTGTTTTCAGGATCTGCTCGCGTGTTGACGCCGTCTCTCCTCACTCCCAACCGGGTCCTCGCGATTCTGCGGCCGGCCGCAGCCGTCTGCGGGCTCGGTCTGGCGGTTCTGATGCTGGGGCCGTTCCACGGGATTGAGCGGGCCTTCGGCCTGACCGACGGTCCCGCCCACGCCATCGCCTTCTTCTGGATCACCACGGGTCTGTTCGCGATCGCCCCCGGATGGCGGCGTGGCGACATCGCCCTGGCCACCCTGCTGATCGCGGTGATGTCCGAGACCCTTCAGGCCGTGACAGGCCGCAGCCTGTCGCTGCTGGAACTGGCCGCCGATGCGGTCGGGATCGTGGTGGCCATGGTCCCCGGCTGGGTCGAGCGCCTGCGCTATCTGGCCCGCACCGCTCCCGATGTGACCTTCGCCGAGATCCGCGCCGCTGATCGTCGCGGCCAGCCGGATGCGGAGTCCGCGCTGGACGTCAGCGCCCTGGTTCGGGCGCCCGCCATTCGCCATCGTCGGCGGCGCAAAGATCGGCGATGACCCTGTCGAGCACGGCCTTGCAGCGGCCATAACCCGGCCCCGGCTCCAGCGTCGTCTCATCGAGATAGAGGGCGCGGTTCAGCTCGATCTGGATCGCCTGATACCCCTCGTCGGGCCGCCCCCAGGTCTGGGTCGTATAGCCCCCCGCATAGGGCTGGTTCAGCCCGACCCGCCAGCCCGCCGCCTCGAACAGGGTCCGCAGTTTGCGCGTCAGGGCAGGGGCGCAGGCCACGCCATGCCGGTCGCCCAGGATCACATCGGGCCCCGCCGCGCCGCGCGCCCCGCCCCGCACCGCCCGCGATGGCATCGAATGCCAGTCGATCAGCACCGCCAGCCCGTGCCGCGCCCGCGCCGCCTGCATCAGCTCGCCCAGGGCCGCGTGATAGGGCGTATGCGCCAGCGCCAGCCGCGCCTTAGCCTCCGTCGCCGTCAGCCGCCGGTCGTAGAGCAGGACGCCGTCACCGGCCTTCCTCGGGATCACCCCGAACCCCGCCGCCGTCTTGGCGGACACCGCACCGCCCGCGCAGCCGTCGATCAGGGCCGGGTCCAGCTCCTCCGGCGCCCGGTTGAGGTCCACATACGACCGGCTGAACCGCCCCGCGATCAGGGGGGCGCCCCGCCCGGGCCCCGAGGCCACCAGCCGGTCCACCCCCACGTCCTCGGCGCTGCGCAGGGAAGCCTCCGACAGCCCCGCCGCCGCCCCCATGTCGCCCGGCAGGTTCGCGCCCGAATGGGGTGAGGCGAACACCAGCGGTCCCGCCTCGCCGTCGGGCAGGCTCAGGGTGAAGGGCGAAGCGTCCGGCGTCATCCGTCCGGCATAGCCGATTTCCACCCCTCGTCCACAGACCCGTCCCCCGCTGTCGTTCGCCCTACCGGTGATTTTCATGGGCGGTTTACGCTTGGCGGCATAAGGTTCCCGTTCTGGAACGTGGGGAAGGCAACAGATGGCGCGCATACTTCTGGCGGAAGACGACGCCTCCCTGCGCGGTTTCCTGACCCGGGCGCTCGAGCGCGCCGGTCATACGGTGGTCGATTGCGAGAACGGCGACGACGCCATCGACGCCCTCGAGCACGGCCCCTACGACCTGCTGCTGACCGACATCGTCATGCCCGGCGCCGACGGCATCGAGGTGGCCCGCGTCGCCGCCGCCCGCATGCCCGGCCTGCGCATCATGTTCATCACCGGCTTCGCCGCCGTCGCCCTCTCGGCCGCCCAGGCGTCGCCGCAGGCCAAGGTCCTGTCCAAGCCCGTCCACCTCCGCGACCTCGTCAACGAAGTCGACCGGATGGTCGCGGCATAACGCTCAAGAGCGCTACGCTCGGCTCGCGGAGCCTCGCTACTTGAGCGCGTCCTCCCCTCGCGGAGGGGAGGGTCAAAGCCACCCGGCTTCCGGCCACGGGCTGGCCACCGACAGCCCCCTCGGCACATACCCGAAATCCAGCGACCGTATCCTCGGCCCCTCTCCGCGCGCGCCGAGAAGCAACGCCGTCACGCCCCAGACCAGGGCGTCCGCGCGGTCGAGGTCATACCGCCCCTCGTCCTCCGACCCGAAGGCCATCAGCTCCTCCTCCAGAGCGCTGAAGACGCCCGCGTGCCGCACCCGCCCCTGCTCATAGAGGGCCGCCACCGGCTCGGCCCGCGCCCGCTTGCCCGAGGTCGCCCGCACCGCCCGGAACCGCAACCCTGACCCTCTCAGCCCCGCCGCCTCCAGCACCGCCCGCACCATCTCCCCGCCCTGATTGACCTCGGCGACGATCTCCGACGCCCCGAACTCGCTCGCCGCCGCCAGAGCCCGCCGCGCCCAGCCCTCCGGCGACAACCCCCGCGCCGACCGGTCCGCCAGCACCACCGCCCGCTCCCCGGCCCGGGCGACCACCACGATCCCGCAGGCGTTCCCGGCGGCGGTCGTCGTCGGGTCCACCGCGACACAGACCCGATCGAACGGCCCCTCCACCGCCTCCCTCGCCCCGGCCAACATCTCGGCTGTGAAGAGCCCGCCCTCCGGCTCCACGACCAGCCCCTCCAGCTCCTGCGCCGCCCGTCGCGTCCCGCCATACAGCGCCTGCAGCCCCTCCAGGAACGCCGGCGCCAGGTTCTCCGCATTGTCCGCCGTCGGGGCGTGGCTCTGCTTGCACGAGGCCTCCGCCCGCAGAGCCTTCAACGCCGCCGTCGGCCGGGGCGTCGTCGTCACACACAGACGCGGCGCCGACGTCTCCTCCCCGCTCTGCGGGGAGGGGGACCGCGAAGCGATGGAGGGGCTCTTCACCCCCGCACCGCACTCGCCCCCAAGACCCCTTCCGTCTCCTCGCGCAGGGCTCGGAGCCACCTCCCCATCGCTGTGCGACGGGGAGGAGACGGTCGGCCCCAACGGCAACCGCAACCCCATCCGCACCATGGCCAGCACCTCGCCCCCGTCCCGCCAGGCGCAGAACTCATCCGCCCAGGCCGCCGCGAACTGCGGCCCTCTCAGCGAATCCGGGTCCTCGGCCGAGAAGACGAACGCCTCGGCCCCGTTCGGAAACACCAGCCGCCGCCGCGACGCCTGATACCGCGGCCAGTCTCCCAGCGCCCGCCATCGCGGCAGGTTCAGGATCCCCGACGGTCCCCCGATCATCACCTCGCGCGCGTCATGCAGGGTCGCCCCGATCAGGGCCAGCCGCCCGCACCGCTCAGCCATGTCCGAAATCCACGACGCCCCCGCACATGTCTTGCCCGCCCCGCGCCCGCCCAGAAACAACCACGTCGACCAGTCCCCCTCCGGCGGCCGCTGCGCCGTCCGCAAAATGAGCTGGCGATCCTCCCCCATTGGGGGAGGGGGACCACCCGCAGGGTGGTGGAGGGGGCCAGCCACACGCGCGGCCTCTCCCAACCCCATCACCCGCCCCGTCCGCAACGCCGACCGCGCCGCCTCATTGAGCCTCAGATGATCCTCGATCCGCCCCTCCTGCGCCGCCCGGGCCGACTGCTCCAGCGCCCGCGCCGCCGATCCCTCCGGGTCCGCCGGGTCATAGTCGAAGGCCAGGTCCTCGACCCGCCGCTCATGCGCCGCGATCGGCGGCGGCTGCCGCCAGCGATAGACCGCGTCCGGCCGGTCCATCTTGCGATAACCCCGGTTCCGCGCCTGCCAGTACAGGGCCTCGACGCTGACCCCGTGCTCCAGCGCCAGCGCCCGGGCCGTCTCGCCGCGCACATAGCGCTCCAGCAAGGCGATCCAGATCGCATCCTCCAGCAGCGGCTTCCCCGGGCGTCGTTCGGTCATGCGCGTAGTATGGGGGCGCCGTCGACCAGGGCGGGCTCAGCGGCGCGAGAAAAGCGCAAACCCGGGCGGGCCTTGGGATCGGGAGGCTCAGTTATGATGGCTGGCGGATTTGGGTACCGTGTTTTGCTCTAAGCGCTCCCAAACCCCGCAGCCTCCGCAACCGACGCGGCGTTAAACGCGGTGCCAGTCCGGATTGCTAAAGTCCGTTTGGATAAACCAATCAGTGGCAGCGAGAGCAGCGTAAGCCGTACGGCTCCAACCGTTCAGTTCGAAATCGGTGCTGTTGGCGTTCTCCAACAAGTATTCCTGAAATGACGGAGAAGACAGGTTTCTAAGGCTGTTTGCACGGAGTTGGACGACCTTCGCCACTTCCCCTCCGGCTTGAACGGAGAAGCGAGAGCTGAGTTTATAACCCATAAAGTGATGGCGAACGCGTTCCTTATCTTTGCATTCCCAGTCTTCCGGCGGCGCGCACTGAAAGGTCAATAGTACAGGATTGCCACGATGAACAACTGCTCTTACCCAGCGCTGTTGAAAAAATAGATCCCCGTCTAGGTATGGATGCAATGTCTGCTGATCTGGTAAAGCCCCGAAGGATGCATTCTTGCCCGAGTTACAGTCTCTGCAGCACGGCACCAAGTTAAGCGGATGAACCGAATAAGCTGGAAAGTTCGCCTTTGGGAGGTAATGGTCCAGAGTTCCGGCGTGCCCAAGACCACCGCAAAATGGGCAAAAACCTCCTGCGTTGGTCAAGATTTCGTCGTATACTTCCCGTGAAGAGCCTGTCGCGGCTACCATGTAGTGAGTGTACAGATCCATTAAGTTCTGTTTGCTCAGCGTGCCTGCAATTAGCGCTGCCCTGTTGCCCCGGGGGACTCGCGGCAAGCCGGACCAGGCGGCATCATCACTTGCTGTATCGAAAGCAACGTTTGCACGTTCAATGTTCGCACGATTTGCGACGAAAACTCCGCGAAGCGTGGGATCGCCTACGGCCGCCGCACAGGCGTCGTAGGTGTCGAGTGGATCGTGTTGTGGGCGATTCAACCTTTTCACGAAAGGGATACCGGTTGGTCTCGATCCGTAATCATTGCCCGTAAGATGCCGCGCGCCTCGTGCCCCAGCTGATCGCCATACAAAGCGACGATGTCGTCATAACTACCGCCGCGGGCGACAGATTTTTGTAGCAGATCATGGAATCCGGACTGCGACACCTCCAAGCCAAAAACTTCGCGTGTTAACGAGCCAACATTTTCGCCGAATGTTTCAACGCGCGGTCGCTCCGCGTTCATGGATAATCGCGAGCGGCTAATAACGTACGCACATGAACGCGGAACTTCCTGAAGGACCACGGGAGAATGAGTCGCAATAATCGCCACTCCGTTTCTATTATGAAGAAGCTGGCTTAATGCTCGAGTGAACGCGGAAAGCAATGGAGGGTGCAAGTGACTTTCTGGTTCGTCCAACAACACCAGTGTCTTTTCTTCTACTCGAGCAACTAGTCTGGAAATTGTTAAAAGCACGATTGCGTGGCCCGAACTCATACGTTCAACCACGCTTTTTGCTGTTTCTGTCAGCAAATCTCCACGGCTATCAGCCAAGCGAGACAGCTCCATACGCGCAAAATTCTCGTCGGATTCTAAGGTTGATATGGCCGCAAGCCACCTCTGCTGTCTCCCTGTATCCGAAAAACATTCTTTCAGACTGCTAACACATTCCGCTCTCAATGTGCTCAAAGACTTAAGTAAAATTCCGCTTTCGTCTTCCGTATCTTTTAATCCAATGTAACTATATCGCGTCCCCAATCCCGGATCTGACCTTTCTGGCGGAGGCGTGAAGGGATCGAAGGCGCTGAATGCAACTGAAACCAAAGAACTAAAATAATCGGCTGAAATCTCTTCTTTACTTATCCAGGTCGTTGCTAAGAATCGTGATTGAGTTGATTCTTTGCGCATGATTGATGCTACCATGTCGTTTAGAAGTGTGGTCTTGCCTACGCCATTTCTGCCAATCAATGCGTGAATGTTGGTGCTTGGGACTGATCCCGCTGTGACTAGAAAATTGAGATCTACCCCAGCTACGCTTTCTGAGCTTGGAGAGAAAAATCCAAATCGAAAGTCACTTAAGGGGGCACCGCCATCTATAACGCGTCGAAATTGTCCTTCTATGGAAGTGAAACTCACTGATCGCATCAAAGATGTAGAAAAAACTTTTTCTTCCTTAGCTCTACTGAGTAGATCTTCATCCACGACAACGTCGCGAATTCCAGAAAGAAAATCTATCCTCGAATTCTCGGAAACTTTTAGAACTTTCTGATAATATTCTACGTCCTGTCCTAAAGAAAAATAGCTCGGCCCCAGTGAATCAAACGCTCCAGGAATCGTTTCATAAGTGCTATTTGCTTCGGACTGGCCAAAAAATCCGATTTTTACACTACCGAGGTCAGTTCTAGATCCTTGATCGTCAAAAACGACCACTTGAAACATGGTTACAAATGAAAAATCGTCCCAAAGATCTATCCTGAGGTACGCAGTGTTCACCCCCGCATCGGGAGCGCGCTGAGACCGGCTTATAACGATGAACTTCAATGATTCCCCCTGAAAGGCTCATCTCGCATTTGTAAAACAGGTCGCCTCAATGCGCCTCGTCCCAGTTCTTCGCCGCCCGCGCGTCCACCACCAGCGGCACGCTCAGCTTCACGGCCGGTTCGTCCGCCGTCTCCATGACGCGGCGGATCACCACCATGGCCTGTTCGGCCAAGGCTTCCGGGGCCTCGAAGACCAGTTCGTCGTGGACCTGAAGCAGCATCTTCACATCCGACAGTCCGGCCTCCGCCAGGGCGGCGTGCATCCGCATCATGGCGCGGCGGATGATGTCGGCGGCGGCGCCCTGGATGGGGGCGTTGATGGCGGCGCGTTCGCCGAACTGGCGCTCGGCGCCCGATTTGGAGTGGATGGCCGGGATGTGGATCTTGCGGCCGAAGATGGTGGAGACGAAGCCCTGCTGGCGGACCTCGGCCTTCGTCTTGTCCATGTAATCCCGGATGCCGGGGAAGCGCTCGAAATAGGTCTTGATATAGGCGCCGGCCTCGCCCTGATCGATGCCCAGCTGGGCGGCCAGGCCGAAGGCCGAGATGCCGTAGACGATGCCGAAATTGATCGCCTTGGCGCGGCGCCGCGTCTCGGCGGGCATGCCCTCGACGGGGACGCCGAACATCTCGGACGCCGTGGCCGCGTGGATGTCGAGCCCGGCCTTGAAGGCGCGTTTCAGCTCGGGGATGTCGCCGATATGGGCCAGCAGGCGCAGCTCGATCTGGCTGTAGTCGGCCGAGATCAGGACATTGCCGGGGGCGGCGATGAAGGCCTGACGGATCTGGCGGCCGATCTCGTTGCGGACCGGGATGTTCTGCAGGTTGGGGTCGGAGGAGGCGAGGCGGCCGGTGGTGGCGGCGGCCAGCTGATAGGAGGTGTGGACGCGGTCGGTGGCCTCGTCCATGGCGGCGACCAGGGCGTCGGTATAGGTGCCCTTGAGCTTGGAGAGCTGGCGCCAGTCGAGGATGGCGCGGGGCAGGGGGTGGGTCTCGGCCAGGGCCTCCAGCGTGGCCGCGCCGGTCTCCCACTGGCCCGAGGCGGTCTTCTTGCCGCCGGTCAGGTTCATCTCGCCGAACAGCAGCTCGCCGATCTGTTTGGGGCTGCCGATCGAGAAGGGGCGGCCGGCCAGCTCGTGGGCCTCGGTTTCCAGCTCGGCCATGCGGATGCCGAACTCCGAGGACAGGCGGCGCAGGCGCTCCGGGTCGACGCGGATGCCCTCCAGCTCCATCTTCGACAAGGTGGTCGGCATGCGGCGTTCCAGCGTCTCATAGACGGTGGTCAGGCCTTCCTTCGCCAGCCGGGGCTTGAGGATGCGCCACAGCCGCAGGGTGACGTCGGCGTCCTCGGCGGCATAGGCGGTGGCCGGTTTCAGCTCGACGTGTTTGAAGGATTTCTGGGCCTTGCCGGTCCCGGCGACCTGTTTGAACGGGATGGGGTCGTGGGCGAGGTGGAGTCGGGCCAGCTCGTCCATGCCGTGGCCGTGCAGACCGCCTTCGAGCACATAGGAGATCAGCATGGTGTCGTCGGTGGGGCTGACCGCGACGCCTCTGCGGGCCATGACGGCGATGTCGTATTTTCCGTTCTGGGTCACCTTGAGGACGGCGGGGTTCTCCAGCAGGACCTTCAGGCGGGCGAGGACGGTGGGCTTGTCCAGCTGCTGCAGCGGCTCGCGGGTATCGGGCGTATCGCCGAAGTCGAGGCCGCCGGCGCCGGCCATCGGCTCATGCTCATGCGTCAGCGGCACATAGCAGGCGTCATTGGGCCCGATGGCGAGCGACACGCCGCACAGGCCGGCGTGGGTGGCGCTGAGAGAGTCCGTCTCGGTGTCGAAGCCGACCACGCCCGCCTCGGTCGCGCGGGCGATGAAGGCGTCCAGCGCCTCGAGGTCCTGAATGCAGTGATAGGCGTCGTGGTCGAAGACATGGGCCTCGACGTCGGCGTTGATGGCCTTGGGGGCGTAGCGCGGGGTGATGACGGGGGCGCCGAGCTGGGGGATTTTCGGCGCGGCGCGATTCTGGGGGGCGGTGAAGGCCTGGCCGTCGTGGTCGGTGGTCTTGCCGTCGCCGACGCGGCGGGCCAGGGAGCGGAACTCCATCTGGTCGAGGAAGGCCGAGAGGGTCGCGGGGTCGGGGTCGCGGACGGCGAAGGCCTCGATCGGCTCGGGCGCCGGGGCGTCGCAGGTCAGGCGGACCAGCTCGCGGCTCAGCAGGATCTGGTCCTTGAAGTTGATCAGGGTCTCGCGGCGCTTGGGCTGTTTGATCTCGCCGGCGCGCTCCAGCAGGGTGTCCAGATCGCCGTATTCGTCCAGCAGCTGGGCCGCCGTCTTGGGCCCGATGCCGGGGGCGCCGGGGACGTTGTCGACGCTGTCGCCGATCAGGGCCTGAAGGTCGACCATCTTGTCCGGGGTGACCCCGAACTTCTCCATGACCGCGTCTTCCGCCAGGCGCCGGTCCTTCATCGGATCGAACATCACGACGCCGTCGCCGATCAGCTGCATGAGGTCCTTGTCGGAACTCACAATGACAGCTTCACCGCCCGCCGCCCGCGCCTTGCAGGCATAGGTCGCGATCAGATCGTCCGCCTCATACCCCGCCAGCTCAACGCAATGCACCCCGAACGCCGCCGTCGCCTCCCTGACCAGCGGAAACTGCGGAATCAGATCCTCCGGCGGCGGCGGCCGATGCGCCTTGTACTGGTCATAGAGCGCGTTCCGGAACGTCTTCTCCGAATGATCGAAGATCGCCGCCAGGTGCGTCGGCCCGTCCGACCCCTTCATGTCCTGCAGCAGCTTCCAGAGCATGTTGCAGTAGCCCTGCACAGCCCCGACCGGCAAACCATCGGACTTGCGCGTCAGGGGCGGCAGGGCGTGGTAGGCGCGGAAGATGTAGGCCGAGGCGTCGATCAGATAGAGGCGCAGGGGCGGGCCGTCCTGCGTCAGGACGTGCGCGGCAGCAGCGGGGGTTTCGGTCGGATCGGCGGGGGTGTCGGACATGGCGCCCAACATAGGGGGCGTCGGCGGCGGCGTCAGCCTCGATGTGGCGGCAGCGTCAGAACTCGCGCCAGCTGTCGCCGGGGTCGCGCTCGCCGGGCGAGAGCGACTGCTGGCCCCAGGCGATGACCATCATCACCTTGTGGCTGCGGATGCGGAAGGTGCCGATCATCGGGGCCACGGCGCCGAGCGGGGCGCCGGTCTGGGCGTCGTAGAGGAAGCCCGAGAACTCGGCGACGCCGACCCGGTCGCGCCGGCTGTAGACCGACAGTTCCGGAATCGAGACGACGTTGAAGGTCTCATTGATCGGCACGGCGAGCGGCGGCAGGCCGACGACGCGGCGCATCTGCTCCAGCGACAGGGCGC
Organism: Brevundimonas sp. GW821-FHT02A10; assembly: GCF_059422025.1. Taxonomy (NCBI): domain Bacteria; kingdom Pseudomonadati; phylum Pseudomonadota; class Alphaproteobacteria; order Caulobacterales; family Caulobacteraceae; genus Brevundimonas; species Brevundimonas sp. GW821-FHT02A10. Next base: position 770,228 of record NZ_JBWKWC010000001.1, on the reverse strand, counting down.
CGGCGCGCAGTTCGAACACGGCGTCGGCCTTGTCGCGATTGTCGGCCAGGGCGTAGCCGGCCTCGGAGAGGGCGGCGCGGATCGAGGAGATGGCGTAGCTGGGATTGTCGACGTTGAAGAAGGCGCCGTCGACGAAGACGCGGCTGCCGACCGGCAGGGGAAGGGTCAGATGCTCGACCGCACGGTCGGCGGCGCGGGCCAGCAGCAGCTGTTCGGTCGCGGTGCGCCCGGTGTTGCTTTCGGTCGTGGAGGCGCAGGCGGCGGCGAGGGCGCAGGCCCCGGCGATGCCGATCAGGCGCAGGCCGTGGACCGTCACCATGCGCCGACGTTGGGCATGGAGGCCCAGGGCTCGGCGGGAGCGAGGGGCTCGCCCTCCTGCAGCAGTTCGATGGAGATGCCGTCGGGCGAGCGAACGAAAGCCATGTTTCCGTCGCGGGGCGGGCGGTTGATGGTCACGCCCGCGTCCATCAGCCTTTGGCAGGCGGCGTAGACGTCGTCGAACTTGTAGGCCAGATGACCGAAATTCCGGCCGCCCGTATAGACTTCCGGGTCCCAATTGTATGTCAGCTCGACCTCGGGCGACCGCTCGGCGGCCGAACGGGCCTTGTCTCCGGGGGCGGCGAGGAAGACCAGGGTGAAGCGGCCCTTCTCGCTCTCGGTGCGGCGCACCTCTTCCAGCCCGAGCGCGTCACACCAGAAGCGCAGCGAGGCGTCGAGGTCGGCGACCCGGACCATGGTGTGGAGATAGCGCATGTTCGGAACCTTCGGGGAGAGGCGGGGCCTATGGACCCCAATCCGGACCGTCTTGGGGCGTTAGTGCGCCTCGGGCGGGCGGGCCGCCGGGTCGAGGTATTCGCTTTCGCTGTGCGGATGGGCCGACAGGACGAAGCGGCGGTCGCAATAGCCGCACTCGATGAAGTCGTCCTCACCCATGTCCAGATAGACCAGCGGGTGGCCCAGGGTCGCGCCGTGGACGCCGTTTCCGCCGTCGCAGGCGACGCGTTTGGACGAGACCACGATCTCTTCGGGCGGGGGAACGGGGGTGTCGAGATGGCGCGGGGGCATGGGAACAAGCCTGAAAGGGAGGTGTCCGTTTCCTAGGCGGGGAGGCCCGCGCCGTCAAACCCTCCCCGCCCGCTGTCCCTCATCGAGGGCGGGATTCAGGCCTCGGCGCCGGCCAGTTTGCGGCGCCGGAACACGCGGTCGAACAACGCCTTGCGCTTCTTGAAGATGGTCAGGCCGAGGCAACCGGCGGCGACCCACAATCCGCCTTCGCCGATCAGGGCGGCGATGGCGCCGAACAGCAGGGCCATGGTCGTATCCAGCGCGCCCGTTTTCGCCAGAACGGCGATGACCGCGCAACTCGCATAGCCGAGTCCGCACACCGCCATGGCGCTCCAACCGATCAACCGGGTCTTCGTCATATCCATTCTCCGTCAAGGGTCTTTGTCTCAATGACAAGGAAACTGGACATTCCGTCCTTCTAAGTCAAGCGTCATTGACATAAAGTCTGCAAGGCTTGTCCCCAATGAGCTTTCCGCATTGTCTTTCCAGCGGCGCCTTGGCGAACCGGGGCAGGCGGCATACCTATGCGGCGCGCTGTTCCGCGCGTTCTCCGACCAAAGCCGACGCATGACCGAGACCGAAGCCCTGCCCGTCAACGCCATCGAGGTGCGCGGGCTGGAGAAGACCTACGCCGGGACCAAGAAGGCGCCCCCCAAGACCGCCCTGCGCGGCGTGGATCTGGTGATCCCGCGCGGCTCGATGTTCGGCCTGCTGGGTCCGAACGGGGCGGGCAAGTCGACCCTGATCAACATCCTGGCCGGGATTGTCAACAAGACCGGCGGGACCGCCGCCATCTGGGGCCGCGACATCGACAAGCAGCCGCGCGACGCCCGCGCCGCGCTCGGCGTCGTACCGCAGGAGATCGTCGCCGACGTCTTCTTCACCCCGCGCGAGGCGCTGGAGGTGCAGGCGGGTTTCTACGGCGTGCCGGCCAATGAGCGGCGCTCTGACGAGTTGCTGGCCGCGCTCGGCCTGTCGGACAAGGCCAATGCCTATGTCCGCGCCCTGTCGGGCGGGATGAAGCGCCGGCTGATGGTGGCCAAGGCCCTGGTGCACAATCCGCCGATCCTGATCCTGGACGAGCCGACCGCGGGCGTGGACGTCGAGCTGCGTCGCCAGCTGTGGGAGTATGTCCGTCGCATCAACGCCGAGGGCGTGACCATCCTGCTGACCACCCACTATCTGGAAGAGGCGCAGGAGCTCTGCGACACCATCGCCATCATGAACCGGGGCGAGGTCGTGGCCTGCGAGCCGACGCCGCAGCTGTTGCGCCGTCTGGATACGCGTAATGTCGTGGTGACGCCCGAACATGCGCTGGACGGTCTGCCGACGGTCGCCGGTTTCGACGTGGTCGCCCGGGCCAACGGCGCCTTCGCCATCAGCTACAAGAAGGGCCAGTCGTCGGTCGAGCACGTCCTGGCCGCGGTCCGCGCCGCCGGGGTGACCATCGCCGACATCACGACCGAGGATCCGGATCTGGAAGACGTCTTCCTGGCCCTGACCTATGGCGACGCCAACGCGGTCAGTCCGACCAAAGACTAGGGTCCCGCCGTCGCGGGGATGAGCGGAGCGGATGCGCGCTCAAGCCGTGAGCGACCGCGTCGCGAGCATAGCGCCCGCTTAAAGCACCATCACCGTGCCCAGCAGCACGACGGCGCCGCGCTTCTTCAGGATCTTGAAGGTCGCGACCTGAAGGTCATGGGCCAGTTGGGTGAGGTCGGGCGCCTGTCCGGGCAGCAGGGTCCCGGCGGTGGTCTGAATCACCGAATTGTGGGCGTCGGCCAGGCGCGGAATGGCCTGGGTCGCCTTGGTGTGAAGTTCGGCGTCCGGAACATCGAGGCCGATCTCGACCGTCATCACGCCGCGCTGACCATCGGGCCGCACCACGGTCGCGGTGAGGGTGCTCAACCGCATGAAGCTGTCCTTGGGCGCCTCGCCTTCACCACCTTCGCCCCCGCCGGAGGCATGGGCGGGCAGGGCGGCCGCGACGAGGGCGACGCCAGCGAGCGGGGCGAGCGTAAAGAGGGCGCGACGGTTCATGCGCCGACCTTAACCAACAGCGTTTAAGGCCGGGTTACGGACGCTGATGGGCTGTGGCGGCGGCCAGGTTGGCGATGGTCCGAAGGTCGGCGGCGCTGACGTCCAGCGGCTCGCCAAAGGTCTCCAGCGCAGCCTTGATGTCCGCCTCGGTGATGGACGGCGGGGGCGCGACGGGAAGCGGAACGGCCTTGTGCGGATAGGCATGGCCGGTGAAGCGATGGAACAGCCATCCCGACGCGACGACCAGCACGGCGTTCAGGCCGATCGGCACGAAGGCGAACAACCAGCCGTGGCTGGCGAGGGCCGGGCCGCCGAGGGCCGCGACCAAAGCGGAGCCGCCGCCGGCCGGATGCAGGCTGCGCGTCGCCGACATGGCGGCGATCGACAGGGCCACGGCGGCACCGGCCGCGATCATCGGCTCAGGGATCAGGTGGGCCGCCACGACCCCGGCCAAGGCCGAGACGACATTGCCGCCGATCACCGGCCAGGGCTGACCCATGGGGCTGGCCGGAACCGCGAACACCAACACCGCCGAGGCGCCCAGCGGCGCGGCCAGCAGCATGGCCAGCTCGAGGTCGCCGAGGATCGCGCGGCTGACCAGCCCGGTCGCGGCGATACCGAACAGGGCGCCCAGACAGGCGATGGCGCGGTCGCGCAGGGTGGCGCCCGCCAGAATGGGCGTGAAGATCTTCATGTGAGGATCAGGCGTGCGCCGGCTGCATCGGCTTCAGGTCGAGCAGGGCGAACAGTTTCGCGTCCTCATCCTGCTCGGGGTTCGGCGTGGTCAGGAGTTTGCCGCCGACGAAGATGGAGTTGGCGCCGGCGAGGAAGCAAAGCGCCTGCATCTCCGGGCTCATGGTCTCGCGACCCGCCGACAGTCGGACCATGGCCTTCGGGCAGACCAGACGGGCGACGGCGACGGTGCGCACGAACTCGATCGGATCGATCTCGCCGGTCTTCAGGACGCGTTCGCCCAGCGGGGTGCCGGTGACGGGCACCAGGGCATTGACCGGCAGGCTGTCGGGATGTTCGGGCAGGGTGGCCAGGGCGTGCAGCAGGCCGGCGCGGTCGCGACGGCTCTCGCCCATGCCGACGATGCCGCCGCAGCAGGTCGACATGCCGGCGTCGCGCACGTGCTGGAGGGTGTCGAGCCGGTCCTGATACGTCCGCGTCGTGACGACCTCGGCGTAGTACTCCGGCCCGGTGTCGAGGTTGTGATTGTAGTAGTCCAGCCCGGCGTCCTTGAGCTGCTGCGCCTGGTCGGCGGTCAGCATGCCGAGCGTCGCGCAGGTCTCCAGACCCAGGGCCTTCACCCCCGCGATCATGGTCGCCAGTTTCGGGGTGTCGCGGTCCTTCAGCTCGCGCCAGGCCGCCCCCATGCAGAAGCGCGACGCGCCGCCGGCCTTGGCGGCCATGGCCTCGGCGATGACGGCGGTGGCGTCCATCAGCTTTTCGGCCTTCAGGCCCGTGTCGAAGCTGGCCGACTGGCTGCAGTAGCCGCAGTTCTCGGCGCAGCCGCCGGTCTTGATCGACAGCAGCTGGGACTTCTGGACCTCGGACGGGTCGAACCAGCGGCGGTGAACGGTCGCCGCCTCGAACACAAGCTCCATGAAGGGGCGGGCGAACAGGGCCTCGACCTGGTCCAGCGTCCAGTCGTGGCGCGGCAGGCTGAGGTCAAAAGAAGCGGTGCGGATCGGGGATGCGTCGTCGGCCATGCGGAATCCGTAGACCTGTCGATCGCCTGCGCCAAGCGACCGCGCTCACATAAGGATATCCTTATATGTTTATTGCCCCATTCACCCGGGCGGGCTATAGGGCGCTCAACCGCCAATTCGCGACCGGCCGAGGCCGTGCGCTCCAGGAGCCTCCTGCATGACCGACTACATCGTCCGCGACATCTCGCTCGCCCCGTTCGGCAACAAGGAAATCGCCATCGCCGAAACCGAAATGCCGGGCCTGATGGCTCTGCGCGAGGAGTTCGGCAAGCAGCAGATCCTGAAGGGCGCCCGCATCGCCGGCTCGCTGCACATGACGATCCAGACCGCCGTCCTGATCCAGACGCTGGAAGCCCTGGGCGCCGACGTCCGCTGGGCCTCGTGCAACATCTTCTCGACCCAGGACCACGCCGCGGCCGCCATCGCCGCCAACGGCACCCCGGTCTTCGCCACCAAGGGCGAAACCCTGGAAGAGTACTGGGACTACGCCCACAAGATCTTCGAATGGGCTGACGGCGGCTATCCGAACCTGATCCTGGACGACGGCGGCGACGCCACCCTGCTGTGCGTGCTCGGTCCGAAGGCCGAGAAGGACCTGTCGCTGATCTCGAACCCGCAGAACGAAGAAGAGGAAGCCCTCTTCAAGGTCATGAAGCGCTACATCGCCGAGAAGCCCGGCTTCTACACCGCGATCCGCGAGGCCATCGGCGGCGTGTCGGAAGAAACCACCACGGGCGTTCACCGCCTGTACGAAATGGCCAAGAAGGGCGACCTGCCGTTCCCCGCCATCAACGTCAACGACAGCGTCACCAAGTCGAAGTTCGACAACCTGTACGGCTGCCGTGAATCGCTGGTCGACGCGATCCGTCGCGGCACCGACGTCATGCTGTCGGGCAAGGTCGCGGTGGTCTGCGGCTACGGCGACGTGGGCAAGGGCTCGGCCGCTTCGCTGCGCAACGGCGGCGCCCGCGTCATCGTCACCGAAATCGACCCGATCTGCGCCCTGCAGGCCGCCATGGAAGGCTATGACGTCCAGACCCTGGAAGACGTCGCCGACAAGGCCGACATCTTCGTCACCACGACGGGCAACAAGGACGTCATCCGCGTCGAGCACATGCGCGCGATGAAGAACAACGCCATCGTCTGCAACATCGGTCACTTCGACTCGGAGATTCAGGTCGCCGGCCTGAAGAACTTCAAGTGGGACGAGATCAAGCCGCAGGTGCACCACATCGAGTTCCCGGACGGCAAGAAGATCATCCTGCTTTCGGAAGGCCGCCTGGTGAACCTGGGTAACGCCACGGGTCACCCCTCGTTCGTGATGTCGGCCTCGTTCACCAACCAGACCCTGGCCCAGATCGAACTGTGGACTAACATCAAGTCCTACGAGAACCAAGTCTACACCCTGCCCAAGCACCTCGACGAGAAGGTCGCCATGCTCCACCTCGGCAAGCTGGGCGCCAAGCTCACCGTGCTGACCCCGGATCAGGCCGCCTACATCGGCGTGCCGACCGAAGGCCCGTTCAAGCCGGAAGCCTACCGTTACTGAGTGAGGGCGAAAGCCCGAACGAAAGAGCCCCGCGACGGTGTCGCGGGGCTTTTTCTTTGTTCAGGCCGCCAGTGAAATCCCGCCGGTGTCGTCGTCGCGGCCGGTCAGGCTGATCTCGAAATCGGCGAGGAGGTCGAGCAGTTCTTCCGGCGACGGGGCCGGTTTGCCAGGCGCCATCCGGTAGTTCCAGAAGCTGACGATGTGCTGGACCGCCCCCAGTCGCTCGCCCAGCTTGGCGAACAGGTGAGGGGCATCGCGCAGGAAGTCGCGGAAGCCGGCGGGATCGCCGTGCTGGGTCATGCCGGCGAAGGCGTCGTCATAGACGCGCAGCATGCCCGCGGTGCTGTCGCAGGTGGCCAGGATGCGGCGGCGCACCGTCTCGCGGCTGCGATCTAGGGCGACATATTGCTGGCTGGTGGGGCGGCCACGCGGCTTGACGGTGCGGACGGCCTCCACCACCGCCCCGACATCGCCGATGACGCCGCGCAGGACCCATTTGTAATAGAGGAAGCCCTTCCAGCAAAAGATGCCTTCCTCATACTCCTCGGGCTTAAGCCGGAGGGTCTGGCCGAGCGCGCTGAGGTCGTCGCCGGCCGAGTTGGACAGGATCTTGTCGGTCAGGCGCGCGACCGGATTGTCGGCCGAGAGATCGGCGTCCGGGCCCATCGACAGGTCGACCAGCGGGGTAATCTCGTCGCCGACGAAGGCGATCATCGCGCCGAGGTCCGCTTCCGACAGATTGAAATAGCAGGTGGCGGGAGTGACGCCGCTACGGCGCAGGGCCTCGCGCAACAGGAAGGGGTCGAGGCCGGGCAGGGCGTCCATGACCTTCAGGGTGGCGATGTCGGGGTGTTCCAGGCCGATGCCGAACACCTGCTGCATCGTCGCCTCATAACCCATCTCGCCGACGAAGATGTAGCGGCCGCCGACGCGCAGGTCGCCGGCGTCAATCGGCAGGACGATCTTGGTGGCCACGTGCCGCCGCAAGCGGAACCGGTCGAGCTCGTCACGGCGCAGGCGGTGCTTGATCAGCAGGGCCCGGTTGAGAAGCGGGTTTTTGAACAGGGGCGCATCCGCCCATTCCTCGGTGTGGCCGTGCGCATGATGGACAGCCGTGAGGTTGAGCACACGGGCGGTCGACGCCGAGTCGCGCAGGTTGGCCAGGTTTCGGATCGAGCGGTCGGTCATCAAGGATCCCGGGGAGGAAGCGCCACCGTACGCAGGAAAGGTTGACCAAGGCCCCTGTGAACACGGTGACCGGGGCATTAACCCGCTTGACCGTTTGAGATTGTATATGCAGTTATATATCGAGTTATGTAATTGGATGCGCTATGGTCTCTGACGTCATTCGCGAACGGCCTTATCTGTTCCTCGGCAGCCGTCTGAAGCGGATCGGCGAGAGCATGCAGGCCGATGTGCTCAAGGTGGTGGAGCAGGCCGGCCTGCCCGTGCAGCCGGCGCAGTATCCGGTGCTGGCGGCGCTGGATCGACATGGCCCGCTGGGCGTCGGCGATCTCGTCAAGGCGACGGGGGTCAGCCAGCCGGGCGTGACCCGGACGGTGGCGAAGCTGATGGAGATGGGACTTATTGAGGCAGCGACGCCGTCATCGGACCGTCGGCGGCGGACGGTGCGGCTGAGCCCCGAGGGTCTGGAGCTGATGGCCCGGTCGCGGGTCGCGGTCTGGCCGGCGGTTGAGGCGGCAGTGGTCGCCCTGTGCGCGGAGTTGAAGGGAAATCTGTTGGAACAGCTGGACGCCATCGAGGCGCGATTGACTGAAAAACCTCTCAACGAGTGGGGCGGAGCCAGCGTCCGGCCGATGGTGGAGATCCTGCCCTTCGACGACAGCCTGGCCGGCGACTTCCACGACATCAACGCCGAATGGATATCCTCGATGTTCGTGCTGGAGCCGACGGACCGGGAGGTGCTGGAGAACCCCCGCGCCCGGATCATCAATCCCGGCGGCGACGTCCTGTTCGCGAAAGCAGGCGATCTGGGCGTGGTCGGGACCTGCGCCCTGCAGAAGACCGGCGAGAACCAGTTCGAACTGACCAAGATGGGCGTGCGGGAGACGGCGCGCGGCCTGAAGGTTGGGGAGGTGCTGCTGGAGGCGGTCATCGCCCGGGCGGGGCAACTGGGGGCGGAGACCCTCTATCTGCTGACCAACTCGAAATGCGCCCCGGCCATCCATCTGTATGAGAAGCTGGGCTTCGTTCACGACGCCGACATCATGGCGCGGTTCGGCGCGCGCTACGCCCGTTGCGATGTGGCGATGCGGTATCGGGCGCGGCCCAGGGGGTGAGGCGCGAAATCCGCTCCCGTCCCGATCGGCGATGGGTTAGGGTCGGTCCATGGGAACCCTGTTCAATATCCTGATCCCGCTGTCGGTTCTGGCCGTCGCGATCACCCTGGGCTTTGGCCTGTATTCGCTCTATCGGGGCGGGGACTATGCGCGGTCCAACTCCAACAAGCTGATGCGGCTGCGCGTCGCGCTGCAGGCCACGGCGGTGGTGCTTCTGGTCGCCGGCCTGTGGTGGAAATCGACGCACGGGGCCTGAGGCCATGGTCGTCCTGAACAAGATCTACACCCGCACCGGCGACGCCGGCACGACCGGCCTGGCCTCGGGCGCGCGGGTGTCCAAGACCGATGTCCGGGTCGAGGCCTATGGCACGGTCGACGAACTGAACGCCGTCATCGGCGTGGCCCGGCTGCATTCGGGCCAGAATGACCGCATCGACGCCATGCTGGGCCGCATCCAGAACGAGCTGTTCGATCTGGGCGCCGACCTCGCCACGCCGCTGGATCCGCCGCCGAAGTGGGAGGCGCTGCGTATCGTGGCCTCGCAGATCGACCGGCTGGAGGCCGAGATCGACTGGATGAACGAGAGCCTGAAGGCGCTGGACAGCTTCATCCTGCCGGGCGGCTCGCCGCTGGCCACCTATCTGCATCTGGCGCGGACGGTCGCCCGTCGGGCCGAGCGCGACGCCATTCGCCTCGTCGAGACCGGAACGCCGGTGACGCCCGAAGCCTTGCGCTATCTGAACCGCCTGTCCGACCATCTGTTCGTCGCTGCCCGCCGCGCCAATGCGAACGGGGCGGACGATGTGAAGTGGGTTCCGGGCGGGACGCGGTAGGGTCGGTCAGAGCCTGACCACTCTGGTCGGGCCATCGGCATTCACCCTCCAGAAGGCAGCCAACTCCAGCACCTCTTCCAGGGTTTCGCCGGGATGGCTGGACGTCGTGATGTGGCGGTGCTCATCGGTTCCGTCGCCGACGATGACCCAATCGATCAGGTCTTCAATCCGTTCGCAGTCTTCGCCATGGACGGCGATCAGCGAAACATTGTCCGCCAGGCAATCTTCGACGAAGGGCGCGAGAAGCGCTTCGTCGGACAGGGGAAGGCAGAGCACGACCTTGGGCTCAGGGCGCGCTGACATCCAGGCCTACTTCGACATCCAGGGCTTGGACTTGCCTGCGGCGACGCGGGCGGCCTGTTCGCGCTGGAAGCGGCCGCCGCGCGGCGGCTTGGGCTTGGCGTCCTGAACCGCCTTCTTCAGGCGCAGCGCCTTCTGGATCGGGGTCTCGCCGGGGATGTCGTCGGTCGGGGGGGCAGTGAATTCGTCGCTCGGCTTGCTCATGTCGAAGGCCTTAGCACATTCCCACGCCACAATGGGCTCGGGCCATTCCCGTTGACTAACGGGAAACGTCAAGCTTTGCTCGTATATCGATGATACTTTATCGGGGTGGGGAAGGTGGACGAAGTCGGATCCAGCGATTGCTACACGCTTCTGGCCGACGACAGCAGCGCATTTGCGAGCGACCCCAAGTACCGTCGTGGCTTCAAGGCCCACATCGTCCTCAACGTGATCCTCAACGACGGCATCGTCTTTTCTGACAATCAGGCGATATGCGCCACCAATTTGCGAGATCTTGCAAACGAGGACGGGGTCATTCGGGAACTGTTCAAGGAGAAGCGGCTCGGGCTCGCCATTCGTCAGGGAGGTGGTGAGAATCCGGACGCAATCATGCCCCTGGTCGAGGTGAACAACGCATTCGAGCGCGAGGGCAAGATCAGACCTGGTCGCAGACATATGTCTGGAACGGGTGATCTGGAGTTCATGGAACGGCACGCGCGGGTCATCCCATGGCCCTATAGGGAGGTCAGGGCGAATTTCACCCGAACCAGCGAGTCCGTCATGCGCACCGAGTTCGGCCGGCTGCTCAGCGATGCGGATTTTCAGCGGTTCGAGGACCTACTTGAGGCGGGAAGGATGGCTGAGCTCGACGGCGGACTGGGGCGCGCCTTTCTGCAAGATCGTTTGCCGGAAGCCATGACCAAGGCCGGCATCGGGCGAGGTTTCGACCTGAAATCGCTCATGAAAACCTTTACGGACGCGGCCTATGTGTCGAACCTTCCCACGACTATCGGACTGAATCCGATCTATTCGAACGAACACGCCGGTTCGTTCGCTCTCCTGCGAGGCGGCGAACGCGGCGCCGTCGATATCGGTGGGCCAACCACCGTGGCGATGAAGCTGGATCATGTCCACTTCATCGAGGGAGTGAATTGGCTGAGCCTCGATGACATCGAGTTCCTTCGGAACTGCGAAGAACGTCGAACCTATTTGAGGCTGGCGCAACAGGTCGGCGATGACGCTCGCCGACTCGACGAAGTCGCTCTTGCCTACACGGAACTCAACCTGCGGATTGAGGATCGCATTATCTCCTGCCGACCTGACTTGCTGGTGCACAGCCCGGCGGCTGATCGGCGGCAGATTCGAAAGCGTGTCATGACCGGAATCGACCACGTCTGGGCGGCGACCGACTGCCTGATGCTGGATTGGGACTGGATGGGACGTGTGGGCGAGTTGTGCGCCGTGATGAGCGTAAAGATCATTTTTGACGCCATCAGAGCCAGAATAGAGAACGATGGCGCGCGTCCCTATCTCGACCACGCCAAACACACGCTGCAGGTCAAGCGGCTGAGAGACTATCTCACTTCCCACAACGTTGGAGAGACACTGGCCCTTGAGGAGACCGTCATTGAGAGCTCCTCCTTCGCAAAGGAGATCGTGGTCAGCTAGAGGCGTCAGATCTGCGTTTGGGCGAAGGCGAGCAGGGCGGCGACGCTGCCCCCGTCGAAGACTCCGATTGCAGCCAAGGCGTCAGGCGATATGTCCCGGGTCTGCATATAGAGAAAGTCGTCGATGCTTTCGGTCGCCTCGGCGCCTGAAGGGTTTGGTGAGGCCGAGGGATCGATCCGGGCGATGAACACATGGGTCGCATAGGTGACCCCAAGTCTCATCAACGGGGTCAGGCTGGTCGCAGTCAGGCCGGTCTCTTCGAGAAGCTCTCGCGCCGCATCTTCTTCAGGCGTGGAGTTCTCCGAGCCGAAGCCCTGGGGAATTTCGATCGACCAGGCCTTCTCGGAATAACGGTAGTTGCGAAGCAGAAGAACCCGCTCACCCAGGACAGGCACGATGGCCACCCCGTAGGGCGCCTTCCAGCGGCTGTAGTAGTAGGTCCCCGATGATCCGCCCGGGAATCTCACCGCGTCGTCATACACACTGACCCAGGCATTCTCGTAGACCAGATGCTCTTCGACCGTGACGATCCCGGCCTTTTCCAACGCCACTTCAGTGCCCCTCGGCCTTCATCTTGTCGCGCTCCTTCTGGACGGCGGCGGCGATCGCGGCCTTCTGCACGACGACCTCGTTCTCCAGCTTGACCAGTTCCGCGTTCTTGGCGGCCGAGGCCTCGGCGCGGGTCACGCCGGCGGGGCGATGGGTGATGTCGGGGATGTAGATCGGGGTCGCGCAGGTGCGGCTCTCGACATCGTACCAGTTGCCGTCGGCCTCGCAGCGCTTGCCGGGATTCAGCCAGAAGGCCTGGAAGGTCATCGCGCCCGCGACCAGAACCGCGAAAAGGCCGAAGAACATGAAGCTCAGGCGTTTGATGCTCAGGAAGCGTTTCATCAGTTCTCTCCAAGGCTCTCTCTGCAAACTTTCCGAGCGGATTGGCCCATTTAGTTCACGCTACGTTACGTTGACAGGGGCTCCGGCCCGTACCATTCCCTGCCCCAACAATTCGACGAAGATATGGATAGGCTTCCCATGAAGGTACTCGTCCCCGTCAAACGGGTGATCGACTATAACGTCAAGGCCCGCGTCAAGGCGGATCAGACGGGCGTCGATCTCGCCAACGTCAAGATGAGCATGAACCCGTTCGACGAAATCGCCGTCGAAGAGGCCGTGCGCCTGAAGGAAGGCAAGGAACACCACGCCGCCGGCACCGCCGCCGAGATCGTGGTCGTCTCCATCGGGGTGACCCAGGCCCAGGAAACCATCCGCACGGCCCTGGCCATGGGCGCCGATCGCGGCATCCTGATCCAGTCGGACGCCGACCTGGAGCCGCTGGCCATCGCCAAGCTGCTCAAGGCCGTGGTCGAGGAAGAGAAGCCCGACCTGGTCCTGATGGGCAAGCAGTCGATCGACGGCGACAACAACGCCGTCGGCCAGATGCTGGCGGCCCTGCTGGACTGGCCTCAAGCCACCTTCGCCTCCAAGGTCGTCATCGGCGATGGCAAGGCGACCGTGACGCGTGAAGTCGACGGCGGCCTGCAGACCATCGCGGCGACCCTGCCGGCGGTGGTCACGGTGGACCTGCGCCTCAACACCCCGCGCTATGCCAGCCTGCCCAACATCATGAAGGCCAAGAAGAAGGAGATCGCGGTCAAGGCGGTCGCCGACTATGGCGTGGACGTCGCCGACCGGCTGAAGGTCCTGAAGGTCACGGCTCCGGCGACCCGCTCGGCCGGCATCAAGGTGGCCGACGCCGCCGAACTCGTCTCCAAACTCAAGACCGCGGGAGCCCTGTAAATGGCCGTCCTCGTCATCGCCGATCACGACGGCTCGACCGTTCGCGACACCACCAACAAGACCGTCACCGCCGCGACCGCCATTGGCGGCGACGTGGACATCCTGGTCGTCGGGCAGGGGGCGAAGGCCGCCGCTGACGCCGCCGCCAAGATCGCCGGGGTCCGCAAGGTCCTGCTGGCCGAAAGCGCCGGTCTGGGTCACACCCTGGCCGAGGCCGTCGAGGCGACCGTGATCGCCCTGGCGCCCGGCTATGACGCGATCCTGTCGCCCGCCACCATGGACGGCAAGAATTTCATGCCGCGCATCGCCGCCAAGCTGGACGTCGCCCCGATCTCGGACATCGTCGAGGTCGTCTCGGCCGACACCTTCGTGCGCCCGATCTACGCCGGCAACGCGCTGGAGACCGTCCAGTCTTCGGACGCCAAGAAGATCATCACCGTGCGTCCGACCGGCTTCACCGCCGCTGCGGACGGCGGTTCGGCTTCGGTCGAGACTGTCGCCGGTTCGGAAGCCCCCAAGACGACCTTCGTCGGCGAAGAGCTGGTCAAGTCGGACCGTCCGGAACTGGGCGCCGCCAAGATCATCGTCTCGGGCGGCCGCGCCCTGGGCTCGTCGGAAGAGTTCCACGCCGTGATGGAGCCCCTGGCCGACAAGCTGGGCGCCGCCATCGGCGCCTCGCGCGCCGCGGTCGACGCGGGTTACGCCCCGAACGACTACCAGGTCGGTCAGACCGGCAAGGTCGTGGCGCCGCAGCTCTACATCGCCATCGGCATTTCGGGCGCCATCCAGCACCTGGCCGGGATGAAGGACTCCAAGACCATCGTCGCCATCAACAAGGATCCCGACGCTCCGATCTTCCAGGTCGCGGACTACGGCATCGTCGGCGACTACAAGACCGTCGTTCCCGAGCTGATGAGCGCTCTGGGCTAAGCCCTGAGCAAAGGCTTCGAACGGGGGCGCGGACCGCAGGGTCCGCGCCCTTTTTCATGCCCGCATACAGACCGCTTGACTCATTTCGATATTTAGCTAATTGTCGATTCATGAGCTCGGTATTCAAGGCCCTTTCCGATCCGACGCGCCGCCGGGTGCTTCAGCTGCTCCGTCAGGGACCCATGACGGCCGGCGACCTCAGCGACCGGTTCGACGTCTCCAAACCGACCATGTCGGCCCATTTCGCCGTCCTGAAGGAGGCTGACCTGGTCCATGCGGAGAAGGCGGGAAAGTCGGTCGTCTACCACCTGAAGCTCTCGGTGCTTGAAGAGGCCCTGCTGGGCTTCGTCCATTCATTCGGCCTCGACGCCCAGCCGTCGACGCCTTCAGAGGAGCCTGCGAAATGAAAAAGGACCTGATCCACAGCTTCACCTGGGGTGGTATCGTTCTGGTCGTTGCACTGGTCGCCGCGCTGGCCCGAAACCTCGGCTATATCGATCAGGAAATGACGACGCGGATCGTCATCGTCGCCACGGGCCTGATGATCGTCGCTTTCGGCAACCGCATTCCCAAGACCTTCACTCCCAGCGCCTGCGCCCGAAAGGCCCAGCGTGTCGCGGCGTGGTCGATGGTGATCAGCGGCCTGATCTACGCCGGCGCCTTCCTGTTCCTGCCCATCGACACGGCGGTCGTGGTCGGATGCGGGGCGGTGATCCTCGGGATGGTCGTCACCTTCGGCTATTGCCTTTCGCTCAGAAACCGGGCGCGCGCCGCCTGAGCCTTGGCCCGTCTTGAGATCAAACTGACGCCGGGCGCGTCCGTCGATCGCATCGACGGCTGGGCCGCGGACGCCGCCGGACGACCCGTGCTGAAGGTCCGCGTCCGCGCCCGCCCGATAGAAGGCGAGGCGAATGAAGCCCTTGTCAAACTGCTGGCGAAAACACTCGGCGTTCCGCGATCGTCGGTCGCCCTGACCCACGGCGCCCAGTCCCGGTTGAAGAGGATCACGGTCGACAATCTCGACGACGAGGGCGTGCGGACAAGATTGTCCGCTTCCTGATTTTCGACCTTTACAGGCCGGGGAACGCACCCTTTCTATGTCGCCGTTCGGAAAGCCCGGCGGTGGTCGGGGACACGGGGAATATCCATGAAGATGTCTCGCCTGCGGGGAGTCAGCCTCGGCGTGCTCGCCTGCGCCATGGTCGGCGCGCTCGGTCTGTCGGCCTGCGCCACGACCGGAACCTCCTCCTCTTCCACCGCCAGCACGGAGGGCAAGGCGCCTGAGCCTCTGGCGCCCGGCCTCGACTATGCGGCCAACCGCGATCCCTATCCCTCGACCTACCAGCCCCTGCCGCGCCAGAACTCGGCGATCGTGGGCGCGACGGTCTTCACCGGAACCGGCCAGAAGATCGAGAATGGCGTCGTCCTGATGGCCGACGGCAAGGTGCAGGCGGTCGGCGGCGCCGATCTGGCCATCCCGGCCGGATATACGGTCATCGACGCACGCGGCCGCTGGGTGACCCCGGGCGTGATCGACGTTCACAGCCACCTCGGCGTCTATCCCTCGCCGGGCGTGCAGGGGATGTCGGACGGCAATGAGGCGACCAACCCCAACACCGCCCAGGTCTGGGCCGAGCATTCGGTCTGGCCGCAGGATCCCGGCTTCAACACCGCCCGCGCCGGCGGGGTGACGACGCTCCACATCCTTCCGGGGTCGGCCAATCTGTTCGGCGGCCGCGGCGTGACCCTGCGCAACGTCCCGGCGATGAGCGTCCAGGGCATGAAGCTGCCCGACGCCCCCTATTCGCTGAAGATGGCCTGTGGCGAGAACCCCAGCCGCGTCTATGGCTCGCGCAACCAGTCGCCCGCGACCGGCATGGGCAATGTCGCCGGCTATCGCGCCGCCTTCATCGCCGCGCGCGACTACAAGGCCAAGTGGGACAAGTGGCGCGACACGGGCAAGGGCGATCCGCCCACCCGCAACCTGCAGCTCGAGACCCTGGCCGACGTTCTGGACGGCAAGATCCTGGTCGAGAACCATTGCTACCGGGCCGACGAGATGATCGTCATGCTCGATATCGCCAAGGAGTTCGGCTACCGCGTCACCACCTTCCACCACGCCATCGAGGCCTACAAGATCGCGCCGCTGCTGGCCCGCGAGCACGTCTGCGCGGCCATGTGGTCGGGCTGGTGGGGCTTCAAGATGGAAGGGCTGGATGCGGTCGAGGCCAATGCCGCCCTGGTCGATGCGCCGGAAGGCTCCTGCGCCGTCATCCACTCCGACGACCCGCAGCTGACCCAGCGCCTCAATCAGGAAGCCGCGGCGACGCTGGCCGCCGGTCGCGCCGCCGGGCTGAACATCTCCGAGGAACACGCGGTCGCCTGGTTCACCCTGAACGCCGCGCGGGCCATCGGCATCGCCGACCAGACGGGTTCGCTGGAAGCCGGCAAGCGTGCCGATGTGGTGATCTGGTCCGCCGATCCCTTCTCGGTCTACGCCCGCGCCGATCAGGTCTTCGTCGACGGCGGCAAGGCCTTCGACCGGTTCGATCCGGCCTATCAACCCACCTCTGACTTCGAACTGGGCCAGCCCGGCTATGGCCTGACGGCCGCCACCGTGAACGAGGGAGCCCGCTGATGCGTCGCCTCATGACGAAAAGCGCCGCCCTCGGCGCGGTCGCGGCTCTCGCCCTCGGCGGCGCGGCCTTCGCCCAGTCCACGCCTGTCGCCATCACCGGCGGCAAGGTGCTGACCGGAACCTCGGTGATCGAGAACGGCACTGTGGTGCTCCAGAATGGCCGGATCGTTTCGGTCGGGACCGGCCCGGCCCCGGCCGGCGCCCGCGTCATCGACGCCACGGGCAAGACTGTCGCGCCGGGCTTCATCGCGGTCGACAGCGGCCTCGGCGGTTCGGAAGTGTCCTCGGTCCAGGGCTCCAACGATCTGGCCAGCGGCGCCAATACGATCTCGGCCTCGTTCGACGTTTCCTACGGGCTGGACCCCTGGTCCTTCACCCTGCCGGTGGCGCGTCTGGGCGGCATCACCCGGGCCATCGTCGTGCCGAACCATCCGGGTGGCGGCGGCGGCAACCACAAGGACGACGGCGAGGACGACTTCGCCGGTCTGGGCGGCGGCGGTCTGCAGTCGCCGGGCCTGTTCGCGGGTCAGGCGGCCATCATCACCCTGGCGCAAGGCAATGACATTCTGGTCAAGCCGCGCGTGGCCATGATCGCCCCGTTCGGCGAGGCGGGCGCCCGTGTCGCCGGCGGCGCGCGTGGGGCCGAGTTCATCCAGTTCAAGGAAACCCTGGCCGAGGTCCGCCTCTATGCGCGCAACAAGGCTGCCTATGACCGCGCGGCCCTGCGCGACCTCAGCCTGTCGCGCGCCGATCTGGAGGCCCTGATCCCGGTCGCCAACGGCTCGATGCCGCTGATCGTCACCGTGCACCGCGCGTCGGACATCCAGCAGGTGCTGCGTCTGGCCAGGGAGGAGGGCGTCAAGGTCATCCTGGACGGCGCCGAGGAGGGCTGGCTGGTCGCCGCCGATATCGCCGCCGCAGGCGTACCCGCACTGATCAATCCGATCGACAACCTGCCCGGCGATTTCGAGACCCGGGCGGCGCGGATGGAGAATGCGGCGGCCCTGAACGCGGCCGGCGTGACCATCGCCATCAAGGGCAATGAGGGCTCGATCCACCGCGCCCGCGAGATGCGCTACAACGCCGGCAACGCTGTGTCTCACGGCCTGCCCTATGCGGCGGCCATCGCGGCCATGACGGTCAATCCGGCGAAGATCTTCGGCGAGGCCGGTCAGGCGGGCGAACTGACGCCCGGCGCGGCCGCCGATGTCGTGGTCTGGACCGGCGACCCGCTGGAGCCCCTGACGACGGCGACCAATGTCTTCATCGCCGGTCAGGAACAGCCGATCTCGAGTCGCCAGTTCCTGCTGCGCGACCGCTATCGCAACGGCGGCGTGCAGCCGAGCGGCATGCCGGCGGCTTACAACCCGCAATAGCGCGGGTTGTAAGCTTTGCTTTTGGGGGCGCTATGGTCGCGACGCGGTCGCTCCCGACTTGAGCGCGGGGCGCTGATTTCTCGCGAGGCGTGGGGTAGAAGGCGCCCATGACCGTGCTGCCCCGCCTCTTCATCGACGCCGACGCCTGCCCGGTGAAGGACGAGGTCTATCGCGTGGGGGCGCGGTACGGCCTGAAGGTGTTCGTGGTGTCCAACAGCTGGATCAACACCCCGCGCGAGAAGTGGATCGAACAGGTCGTGGTCGATGCGGGGCCGGACGTGGCCGACGACTGGATCGCCGAGCGCGCCGTGACCGGCGATGTGGTCATCACCGCCGACATCCCTCTGGCTGACCGCTGCCTGAAATCGGGGGCGCAGGCGATCAAGTCCAATGGCCAGTTCTTCACCCCCGACATGATCGGCTCGGCCCTGGCCGGACGGGTGGTGGGCGAGCATCTGCGCTCGATCGGGGTGGCGACCTCGGGCCCGCCGCCGTTTGGGCCGAAGGATCGGTCGAACTTCCTTCAGGCGCTGGATCAGGCCGTGGTCAGAGCGAAGCGGGCGTTGGCGCTGCAGGCGGCCGGGGCGCCGCCCCAATGACCGTCATTCCCGAGAGCGAACTGGAGTTCCGCTTCTTCCGCGCCGGCGGGCCGGGCGGCCAGAACGTCAACAAGGTGGCCACCGCCCTCCAGATGCGGTTCGACGTGAAGAACTCGCCCTCGCTGCGCGATCCCGTGCGCGAGCGGCTGATGAAGCTGGCGGGCAGCCGGCTGACGCTGGACGGGGTGATTGTGATCACCGCCGTCCGTTTCCGCACCCAGGAACGCAACCGCGCCGACGCCATCGAGCGGCTGCAGGAGCTGGTCGACAAGGCGTCTGTGGCGCCGACCTATCGCGTGCCGACGCGGCCGACGAAGGCCTCGAAGGAGCGGCGGCTGGTGGCCAAGTCGCACCGGTCTGGCATCAAGAGCGGGCGCGGACGTCCGATCCCGACCGACTAGCGGCGTCGTCCACCACGGCCGTGGCTGCCCGGGCCGCCGCGCTGCTGCAGCTGGGTCCGGGGCAGTTCGGCCAGGGTCAGGACGCCGTCCTTGTCCGTATCCAGCAGGTCGAACCAGCGGTCGCCGGCCCGGGCCCATTCCTCGGGCGTGACGCGCTGGTTGATGTCGACGTCGGCCGCCTTGACCGGTTCGGGCACGTTCAGAAGCCCGGCCATGGCGAGGATGGAGGTCGCCGCCATGCCGCCGCGATGACCGCCGCCGCGCGGGCCGTCGCCCATGCCGCCGTCCGGACCGCCGCGGCCGCCGCCGGGGCCGCCCATCCCGCCGCCGGGCATACCCATGCCGCCATCCTGATCGGTGTCGGCGAGGGAGGCGCCGCCGGGGCCACCGCCCCAGCCGCCGCCTCCGCCAGCAGGACCTCCCGGACGGCCCATTCCACCGCCGGGACCACCCATGCCGCCGCCCAGCTGACCGGCCATGGCCTCATAGGCGGCGATCTCGGCCTGACCGATGACCCCGTCCTTGTTGACGTCCAGCTGGTCGAACCAGCGCACCCCGTCGGCCATGAATTCGGCGCGGGTCAGCTTGCCGTCGTGATCCGCATCGGCGCCCGCGAACCAGGCGGCGACAGGGTAGGGCTCTCCCGGCTGTGACCGGAAGGGCTCGCCGAAGGGGCTGACGAACAGCCCTGGCGTCATCGGCGGACCGCCTTCCGGGCCGCCGGGGCCTCCCGGACCCTGCTCGGGGCCGGAGGCGCAGGCGGCGCACGTCATCGCAACCAGGCTGAGGGCAGCCAGGGACTTTCGCATGGAGGTATCCGGAGTGGAGAGAGAAGAGGGAAGCGTATCAGGTCGGCGGCGCGGCGGGCGCCGGGCGGAACAGCAGGGCGTTGATCTTGCCCTCGGGCGTCAGATTGATGATCCACTGGGTCGGGGCGTTGGCGAACATGACCAGGAACAGCTCTGCGCCGTTCTCGGTCCCGACATGGCTGACGCCGTTCAGGGCGCCGAAGCCCTGGATCAGCGGCGTGACCGTCGCGGCCTGTTCGCGCACCTTGGCGGCCAGGTTGGGGGTCATGGCGTCATAGTTGGGCGTGCCCGCCTGCATGGCGGCGATGGTCGCCTTTAGCGCCGCCTCGGTGGCGGCGACATGAGCAGGATCGGACGGAGCGGCGGGGGCTGCCTGAGGCGCGGCGGGCGCGGGCGCGGCTGGGGCCGGGCGGTCAAAGGTGTTGGGCAGGGTTCCGGCCGCACCCAGGTTCTGGGCGGAAGCGGCGGCTGGCAGGACCAGGGCGGCGGCGAGGGCGGCCAGAGCCGTCAGTGTGGTCTTGGTCATGGTGGGATCCGCGAAACCGGTCGTCACCGATGGATGATCGACCAAATGGACAGAAGAAGGGCGCCGATGGAGGCGCTTGTTGCAACGCTGATACAAACCACCAGCCAGGCGGGCGTTCCGTACTTCTGGATCACGACCGTCTCGGGGCGCGGCGGGTCCTGCACCAGTCGGGACAGGGCCCGGGCGCCGGAGATCAGTTCGCGCACGCCGTCGCGGATCTGGGCCCGCGGGCCGAGCTCGCGCAGGATCCAGCGCTCGACCACCGGCCGGGCGGCGGCCCAGAGGTCGTGATCGGGGTTGAGGCGGCGCGCCACCCCCTCGACCGAGACCATGGTCTTCTGCAGCAGGATCAGTTCGGGCCGCAGATGCATGTCGAACAGGGCGGTGATTTCGAACAGCTGGCCCAGCAGCCGGCCCATGGAGACCTGCGACGCCTGTTTGCCGATGACCGGCTCGCCGACCGCGCGCAGGGCCTGGGCGAAGGCCTCGACCGAATGGTTCGGCGGAACGTACCCGGCCTCGAAATGCACCCGGGCGATGCGCGGATAGTCGCGCTGCAGGAAGCCCCAGAGGATCTCGGCGAGGTAGCGCCGCTCCCCGGGCCCGAGGCGGCCGACGATGCCGAAGTCGACGGCGGTCAGCTCGGCCGGGGCCGAGGCGAACAGATTGCCCTCGTGCAGGTCGGCGTGGAAGGCGCCGTAGTCCAGCGCCTGGCTCAGGAAGGCACGCACGACGTTATCGGCCAGGGCGTCCTTGTCGAGGCCCGGCTGTGCGATGCACTCGGGGTCGGTCATGGGCATGCCGGTGGCCCATTCCAGCGTCAGGACGCGTCGGCCGACCCCGTCCCAGACCACGCCGGGCGCGATCATATGGGCGCCGTCCTCGGCCGCGGCCTTGTCCATGATGTCCTTCATCTCGGAGGCGGCGGCGGCCTCCAGACGCATGTCCAGCTCCAGCTCCATGGAGCGGGCGATGGTCTCGACGAAGGCGTCGGGCTCCAGTCGGCGCGCGACGGGCACGAAGCGGTGCACCAGCTGGGCGGCCAGACGCATGGAATCGAGGCCCCGCGCCACGCGGCGCTCGACCCCGGGGCGTAGAATTTTGACCGCGACCTTGCGGCCGTCGGCGAGCCAAGCCGGATGGGCCTGGGCCAGGGAGGCCGCGCCGATGGGGTCGCCGAAGTCGAGGAACAGGCTGTCGACGGGGCGGCCGAGGGAGCGCTCGATCTCGCGCCGCGCCTGATCGGTGGGGAAGGGGGCCAGCTTGTCCTTGAGGCGGCCGAGGTCGGTGGCGAACTCTCCGCCGAAGATGTCAGCGCGAGTGGCCAGGACCTGACCGAGTTTGATGGCCACTGGCCCCAGATGTTCGAAGGCCTTGCCCAGACGCTGGCCGGGCCGGCCCTCGCGGCCCTCGCGGCCGGAGAACAGATGGATGAAGGCGGCGATCGGCCGGACCCAGGCCGGCAGCAGCGGCGTGATCTCGCGCGGGATCAGGGCGTCGTGGCGGGCGAGGACCGAGCCCCAGCCGATCAGCCGCCAGGCCGCGCCAAGCGGATCGCGTACGGGCACGGCCTTCGGCGCGGCCGGAGCGACCCTGAAGGTCCCGGGATCAGGAGGCGTCGGCGTGGTCAGATCGCCCACCCGAAATGGATGGCCGCGACGCCGCCCGACAGATTGGTCACCGAGACGTTGCGGAAGCCCGCAGTCTCGATCATCGCCTTGAAGGTCGGCTGGTCGGGGAAGCGGCGGATGCTCTCGACCAGATACTGGTAGCTGTCGCGGTCGTGGGCGATCCACTGGCCGATGCGCGGAATGGCGTGGAAGGACCAGGCGTCATAGGCCTGACGGATCACCTCGGTCGTGGGGCGCGAGAACTCCAGGCACAGGAAGCGGCCGCCGGGTTTGAGCACGCGGCGCGCCTCGGACAGGGCCACGGCGATGTCGGCGACGTTGCGGATGCCGAAGCTGATCGAATAGGCGTCGACCGAGGCGTCGGGCAGGGGCAGGGACATGGCGTCGCCGACGGTCCACTGCATCTCCGGCTCGCCGCCCTTTTCGACGCCGGCCATGATCATCTCGGCGTTGTAGTCCAGCACGATGACCGAGGCGTCGTCGCCGCCGCGCCGCTCCTGGGCCCGGCGCGCCATTTTCGAATAGCGCCGCGCCATGTCGCCGGTGCCGCCCGCGACGTCGAGGATGGTCTCGCCCGGACGCGGGTTCAGCTTGGCCGCCGCAGCGTCCTTCCAGAGCCGGTGGACGCCACCGCTCATCAGGTCGTTCATCAGGTCGTAGCTGGAGGCGACGCTGTCGAACACGCCGCGCACCATCTTCACCTTCTCTTTCGCGTCGACGTCGCGGAAGCCGAAGGAAGAGGTGTCGCCGGAGCTGTGCGGGCCGTGCGGGGAAGCGCTGGTCATGGCAGCGGTTTAGCGGGTGAAACGGGCCGCGTCACCGGCCCGTTCGCCACGTGGACACAAAGTCCGCCTCGCTCAGCTTGCGCGGGGGCGGGGCTGGCCGAGGTCGTGCATGACGCCGCGCATAATGCCGTAGC
This sequence comes from Brevundimonas sp. GW821-FHT02A10, assembly GCF_059422025.1. NCBI lineage: Bacteria > Pseudomonadati > Pseudomonadota > Alphaproteobacteria > Caulobacterales > Caulobacteraceae > Brevundimonas > Brevundimonas sp. GW821-FHT02A10. Next base: position 747,153 of record NZ_JBWKWC010000001.1, on the reverse strand, counting down.
AGCCACAGGACGCCTTCTCGAGCGCCTTGCGATCCGTGACCTCGACCCAGCCGCGGCCGCGCTTGATCAGGTGCTTGCCTTCCAGCACGGCGCCGACCTCGCTCACGGTGGCGCGGCGCACGCCCAGCATGCCGGCGATGTCGGACTGGGTCAGTTCGAAGCGGTCGCCGTCGGACCGGTCGTGGATGGTGAGCAGCCAGCGGGCCAGACGCTCGTCCAGACGATGCTGGGCGTTGCAGGCGGCAGTCTGCTGCACCTGGGCGAACAGGCCTTCGGTGAATTTGGCCAGCGACATCCGCATGGCTTCGCTCTTGCCCAAGGCGTCGGAGAAGATGTCGTTGGGCAGGCAGGCGGCGACGCCGTCGGACTGGGAGATGGCGCGGCTGAAGGCGCGGGCGTTCATGGGGCCGCAGGTGACCCCGACCAGACCTTCGCGCCCGATGGCGGCGGTCTCGATCATCTTGTCGTCCGGCAGCATGGTCATCAGGGAGACCACGCCCTTGAGCGGGAACCAGACCTCGTCGACGGCCTCGCCGGCGTCGTAAAGCATCTGACCTTGGTCGAAGGCCTTTTCATGCAGATGTGGCTCGATCCGCTTGCGGTCCGCAGGGTCGAGCGAAGCGATCCAGAGATTGTCCATGGGTACACTCCGTTGAAGCATGCCAATCAATGGCGACGCTCGATAACGCCCAAGCTTCCAACTGCGTTCCTTTGTCGCCAAGGCGACTTGTGAGGGACCTTCGAGCGGGTTAGGGCGATAGGAGGCGAGGAACATAAAATGGCGCAAATGCCTGTTGACGTTGCGGAAACTCTGGCCGCTCTGCCGCTGTGGAGCCGCGCGGATGATCCGCGTCCGGCCATTTCCCGCACCCTGATCTTCAAGGATTTCAACGCCGCATTCGGCTTCATGACCCGTGTCGCCCTCATGGCCGACAAGATGGACCACCATCCGGAATGGTCGAACGTCTACAACCGGGTCAGCATCGTCCTGACCACCCATGACGCCGGGGGCGTCACCGAGCTCGATATCAAGATGGCCCGTTTCATCGACGGGGCCGCGCAAGCGCTGGGAGCGAAAGAATGAGCAAGGCAGGACGCGTCGAAGGCAAGAAGGCCCTGATCACGGGCGCCGCCGGGGGACTGGGCGAGGCCTTCGCCTGGATGCTGGTGCGGGAAGGAGCCAAGGTCGCCCTGACCGACATCGACGGCGGCCGCGCCGAGACCCTGGCCAAGGCGATCAATGCGGAAATCCCGGGTTCAGCCTTCGCCTATGCTCACGACGTGGCGTCGGAGGAGCAGTGGGTCTCGGTCGTCGCCGCGGCCGCCGCCGATCTGGGCGGGCTGTCGGTGCTGATCAACAATGCCGGCGTCGGCGGGCCCCTGGTCTTCGTGGAGGAGGACACGGCCGAGAACTGGCAGCGCCAGTACGAGATCAACCTGCGCTCGGTGATGTTCGGCTGCAAACACGCCATGCCGCATCTGCGCGCCGCTGCGCCGGCATCGATCATCAACATCTCGTCCATGGCCGGCCTCGCTGCCGCGCCCGGCATGGGCGCCTATAACGCCACCAAGGCCGGGGTCTGGAACTACAGCCGCACCATCGCCCTGGAAGCCGCCAAGATGGAGTGGAATGTCCGCTCGAACTCGGTCCACCCGGTCTTCATCAAGACGCCGATCCTGGACCCCTTCGTCGCCATGGCCCACGGCGACGAGGCCAAGGCCCACGAACGTCTGGCGCGCGGCATCCCGCTGAAACGGATCGGCGAGCCGAACGACGTCGCCTATGCGGTCCTCTATCTGGCCTCGGACGAATCGAAATTCGTGACCGGCTCCGAGTTCCGCATCGACGGCGGGATGCTGGCGCAATAAATCCGCTTATCCCCGCCTTCGCGGGGATAAGCGGTCATTTTAGCCGCGTTCCATCACCAGACAGGTCGAGGTGGCGGTGGCGTAGAGCTTGCCATCCAGGCCTCTCAGCTCGGCCTCGGAGAAGGCGGCGCGACGGCCGATCTGGACGATCTTGCCGACGGCGCGGACGGGAATGTCGGCCTTGAGCGCCTTGTGGAAGACGGTCTTGAGTTCCAGCGTCGTATAGGTCTGGCCGGGCTTGAGCATGGAATGGACCACGCATCCGCAGGCCGAATCGAGGACCGTGGCCATCCAGCCGCCATGGACGGTGCCGAGCGGATTGTAGACGGCGCGGGTCGGGACGGCTTCGAAGACAACGCGGCCCTCTTCCACCTCGACCAGTTCGAAGCCGACGGTCTTGGCGATCGGCGCGATCGGCGCCTTGCCCTCCATGCCGAGGCGTAGCTGCTCGATGCCCGACAGATCGGCCAGAGATGCGGTGATGGATTCGGACATGCGACGCTCCGGGGAGGATGCGATAGGGTCCGTTTACAATAAGGACGCACAAGCCGGTGGCAAGCGCGTCCTTATTCTCAAGTTCGTGAGCCCCAGGGGCGCGAGGTCGTGAGGCTTAAAGACCGGGCAGCTTGAAACCGGTCGAGCGGCGCGGCTGGATGGCGATGCCGCCGCGGTCGCCCGTGAGGGCTTCGAGGCGGGCATGCTCGCTGGCGGCGTCGATGGTCACAGCGCCCGAGGCGGTCTGGCTGACCGTCGGCGCCTGGCTGGCGGCGTCGTCCTTGCGCCAGAACATGACGCGGTTGGCGAAGCTTTCTTCCTTGTGCGTCAGGTCGCCGAACTCATCGTCGACGACGTAGCGGGCCAGCGGGTCGGCACGGTCGGCGCCGGCGGCGGTGACCAGGGCCGTTTCACCCGGGGTGCGGGTGATCGACTGGCGTTGACCCAGAAGGATCTGACGGGCGGCGCTTTCGGGCGCCAGCTCCTGCGGGCGCGGTTGGCCGGGCGCCGGCGGACGCAGGCCGTATTCCGGCGGCACGCTGAGCGGGGCGGTGGAGACGGTGACGAACTCGTCCGGCACGACCTTGGTCAGGCCGATGGTTTGCTTCAGGCCGCCACAGGCGCCGAGCGCCATTGTGGATACGGCCAGCAGGCTGACGGCGGCGAGGCTGCGAATACGCATGTGTGGGCTCAACTCCGGCGGCGCTTGATGGTGCGCGCCCCTAGGACACTCAAGACTGGGGAAACACTCAAGAGCGGCTGATTACGACTTTTCGTGGACAACGCCAACCTGAGCGGCCCGACGATCCGACAAAACGCTGTCGAGGATCAGAAGAACCACGCCGACGGTGATGGCGCTGTCGGCGATATTGAACACCCACGGAAAGACGCCGGTGCCGGAAAAGTCGAGGAAATCGACGACATAGCCGAAGCGAATGCGGTCGATGGCGTTGCCGAGCGCCCCGCCGATGACGAAGCCGATGGCGGTGATCAACAGGCGACGGTCGGCCTGGGTGGCCCACCAGGCCAGGCCCGCGGCGACGACGACCGAGAACAGCGACAGCACCCACCGGGCCGAGCCGCCGCCGAACAGGCCGAAGCTGACGCCGGTGTTCTCGACATAGCTGACATTGAAGACCGGCGGGAAGACGAAGACCCGTCCGACGTCACGCAGCTCCAGCCCGCCCAGTATCCAGGCCTTGCTCCACTGGTCCAGGACGATGATGGCCAGGGCGAAGCCGTAGGCGGCCCAGGCGATGCGGGGGATGCGGTCGGGGAATTTCATGCGGCCCGCTCGTTAGCAGGGTGAGCGACGGGGGTCGAGCAAAAGCACGCCGCCCCTTATTTCAACAGATCCACGGGCAGGATCTGGCTGGCCAGCAAGGTTTCCATGCCGCGCCAGTGCTCCGCGCCCTGACCCTCGACCCACGCCTGCACCGTGTCGCGCCCCAGACCGTAATTGATGATGTAGCTGCGATAGGTGTCGATGAAGCGCAGCCGCTGGGCGGCCTTGTCGGGCTGCATCAGCAGATATTTCGACAGGCGGGCGATGCTTTCCTCGCGCCCGACCCGACCCGACAGATAGTCGTCGGCGATGGTGTATTCGGCCCGCGCCAGCTGACGCGTCAGCTGGCCCAGCTCTGCGTCGGCGGCGATGTCGGCGGGCGGCAGGCCGGCCAGGGGCATCAGCACATCGCGCTCGAAAACAGCGGCCTCGTCGCCCGGGAAGGCGAGATTGATACCGTAGTTGGCGCTGCCCTCGGCAACGAACGACATGGGCGAGAACAGAGGATAGACGCTCATCTCCACCCAGCCCTTCTCCTTGACGAAGGTCCGCTCCAGCAGGGCGTTATAGACATGGTGGCCCGGATAGCCCTCGTGGCAGCCCAGATCGATGGCCCGGTCGACGTCGATGGGGAAATCGGCGTTGATCTCGATCTTCGAGGCCGCATCGCCGAGGTAATAATTATAGCCCGACCACGGCTTGTCGCCGACGAAGGCCAGGGTGAAGCGTTCATTGGCGGGCAGGGCGATGTGTTCGACGGTGCGGCGGCGGCATTCGGCGATGGCGGCCGAGATGACGGGCTCCAGCCGGTCCTTCGGAATGACGAAGCCGGCCTTGAAGGCGGCGATGCGGGGCGTCAGCGGGCCGGTCCCGGGAACGAGGGCGTCGATGCGGGCGAGAATGGGGTCATAGTCCGCCAGCGGTTTCAGTTCGGGCCGGATGCCGAACAGGGCATAGGCCTCATCTGCAAAAGCAAGCTTCTCGCCCGACAGCATGCGCAGCCGCGCCGAGGCGGCCGAGACGTGGGCCAGAAGATATTTGCGGCGCTGGATCCCGGCGGCGTCCTGGCCCCGGTCGGACACGGCGTTGAGCCGCTGGGTCAGGACGGCGGCGCCCTGGATCAGCTGCGGCACGGTGCGCGGGTTCGCCTTGGCCGCCGCCTGCCACTCGGCAGGGCCGTAGTAGGCGTCGACATAGCCGGGCTCGCGCTCGCCGATCTCCAGCGTCAGGGTGACATAGTCCTTGGCGATGAGGTCGAGGCTGTCGCCGGTCGGATCCGGCTTCACTCCTGTCGCGCAGGCGCCCAGCAGGAACAGCAGCATGAGGACGGCGGCGCGCATGGCGGAACTCCGGGATCGATCAGGCGTGGGACGCTAGGCGCGCCAGCCGGGTTCGCCAAGTCCGGCGAAGCGCTTTGCCGCCGGTCTTCATCGCTTTGGGATTGAGGCCGCCCGCGTCCTGCTGTAAGGCCCGTCGTCCGTCGCGTCGTCGCCGGAATGCACCCGTAGCTCAGCTGGATAGAGCGTTGCCCTCCGAAGGCAAAGGTCACACGTTCGAATCGTGTCGGGTGCGCCATTTCTCCTGAAAATCCTACCATAGGTTGAAGAACCGACCGCTGGTTACCCCTGCGGTGCAATTTTATCGCTTTGACGACTGGACGTTGCGAGGCGGTGCGGCATGATCCTTCCGCGGATCGGAGAATCCGCGCGTGTGGGGCGGGAGATATGGAACGGCCGTTGTCGCCGATGCAGCTCGAGTGTCTTCGCCGCGCGGCAAGCACCGACAAGGAAATCGCGCGCGCCCTGAACATTTCGCCCGATACGGTCAGCAACCACATCCGGGAGGCGATGCGCCGCCTGGGCGCTTCGGACCGGCGCGACGCCATGGGGCGCCTAGCGGTCCATCCGCTATACGGAGCGATCGACATACCCGGCGTGGTGATTGTCGCTCCTTCTCCGGTGGCGACAGCCGCTCCGTCGCCGCCGGAACCGATCCTCCTGCGTCCCCAGCTCTTCGGCCGTGATCTCCCGGTTCTTCCGGGAACGTCTGGTCGGTTGCGATGGGTGGTCCTGACCTTCCTGGCCCTCACCGGTCTGGCCCTGCTCGGGATCGCCCTCGTCAATGCGTTGGCGGATCTGGGTAATCGGCTGGCGCCGCCCGGGGCGATCTGACGCGATTTCAAATCGCACCCGTGGGGAACCAACATGACCAACAAGCACGAAGCCGGCGTCAAGATCGCTCGCCAGCTGCGCACCACTGAACACGCTGTCGACTCGGCTCTTGCCGAGATGTTCCGCCTCGGCGCGCAGATGATCGACGGACGCAAGGCCGCGAACCTCGCCGCAGCCGTCGGGCAAGACAGTCTGACGGAGATCGTCTCCGGTCTGTCGGCCCTGAACGCCGCGCGGATGGCCACGGTCTCGGCGCACGGAGGTCTTCTTGAGGTCGCCCAGGACCATGGCGTGGCCTGGCGTATGGACGGCGCCACTGAAAGCAAGCCTGTCCCGACCGGCGGGGGCACGACCGGCTACCTGTCGATCGTCGCCTGAGGTTCACTAAGTGCCGGGTATCGTCCTTACGCCTTTCGTCATCTTTTCCTTCACCGCCCTTTTCGTCCTGGCGGGGCTTGGGGGATGGCCTGAGAGGCGGGGGGCGGTGCTGCTCATCGCCGTCCTGCTGCTGACGCCCGTCATCGAGACCTACACCGTCGGCGGGTTTCGCTGGGCGGTGGCGCTGTCCTCCCTGGCCCTGTTCGCCATTCTGCTCTGGATGGCCCTGACCCGGGATCGCTGGTGGCTGGTCTTTGCGGCCGGCTGCCAGCTGATGGCGCTGGCGACCCATGTGGTGGCGTTGCTTCGGCTCGACACCCTGGAGTGGACCATGGTTTCGATCCGCTGGTTCTCCTGGTTCTTCATGATGGTGATCGCTTTGTTCGGCGCCTGGGAGGGGCGGGCCCTGACCCGGATCGCCCGCGCCAACCCACCGGCCGTCTGAGCCTTGTCTGCCGCGGTCTGCACCGCACCCCTTTACCAGTATCGGAGAAGCCGCCGTGGCGGATTTTGATCACCTGACTTTCATGAGTCATGCCCTGCTCTGGGCCGAAAACAGCCAGGAGCAACTGCCGGAAACGGACGAAGCCGAAGACGAGAACGGCCTGTCCCGCGTCGAGCTCGCGGAAGCCAGCATCCTTTCGCATCCGCCCGAAAACGCCGCCCAGATGATCGTTCAGATCGAGATCATCTGTCAGGATCTCGGTGGCGGGGTTCGCTACGACGGGCTGGATCTGCGCGCCCTGCGCAATATCCAGCGGGCCCTGCAGGATCCGCGGCTCGCGGGAGACGGCGATTTCGGCCGTTTCGCCGCGATCCGTTCGGCATCAGGAAATCTGCCGCTGAGCCACTAGAAACTGACGGTGGCGACCACGGCGATCTGGGTGTCGTGCTTGTCGGCGCCGGGCGCGCGGCGCAGCTGTGAGCCGACTTCCATCTGGACGTCGAAATGGCGGTCGATGCTGTAGTGAACGTTGAAGCCGACGCTGGCCAGGGTCGCGCCGGGGGGCAGGTCGGGGAAGGGCTCGGGCTGGCTCAGATGAGCATAGTCCACGAACAGGCCCAGCTGCATCTCGTCGTTGACGCCGGGCAGGACGCCGAAGGCCCTGGACCGGACCTCGGTGGAGAGCACCACCCCCTCGCTGCCCAGGGCCACGTTGGGATCATAGCCGCGCACGCCACCGATGCCGCCGCCGCCAATCTGCTCGCTGTAGGGCAGGTTGCTGCTGGCGATCTGGGCCATGCCGCGCACGATCCAGGTCATCTCCGAGGGCAGCAGGGTTGTGCGGGTGATCGACAGCCGGTCATAGCCGTAGTTGGCGTCCGCGAAGGGCACCAGCTGGCTCATCGAAGCATCGTTATTGTGATCCGAGAGGCCGCCCGGTGAGATCACCGTCATGTTCTCGAGCACCGTCTGACCGTGTTTGTCGGGCGCGGCCAGGGTGTAGACGAGCGGGATCTGGATGATCTCCACCGCGCTGTCGAGCACGGTGAAGCCGAGGAATTCGAGGTCGTTGTCGGTGCGCTTGTAGTCGAAGCCCAGTTGCAGGCTCTGGGTCAGGGCCGAGGCGCGCGGCAGGTCGCGGATGTAGCGGGCGCTGACCTGCGAGGTCTTGCCCTCGCTGTTGAAGATCGTGCCGTCGCCGATCTCCGGCCGTTGGGTCGCATAGGCGCCGAACAGCCATAGACGCGCATCGCTGTGCAGAGGGATGACGTCGCTGAGCGAATGCGATTCGTAGCGGCCCGAGAAGCTGCGCGTGTACTGATAGGACAGGACCTGGGCCTGGCCGAACAGATTGCCGAGGTTGAACCCCACGTTCCATTCGTCGCGGCCCAGCGACGGCGCGCCCTGGTTGTCATAGCCGGCATAGACCCGCACCGGCGTGCGGTCCTCGACCTTGAGTTCGATGTCGGTCCGGCCGGTGATGTCGCCTGGTTTGGCCACAGCGCTGACCGACATGAAGGGGTTGCGGTTATAGTCGTCCAGCGCCTCGCGCAGCCGCGGCAGGGTCAGCAGATCGCCGCTCTTCAGCCCGCCCATGCGAAGGATCAGATCGTCCGAGAAATGTCGATTGCCGCTGACCTCCACCTGATCGAGCCGGTATTCGGTGACCACGATCTGGATCACGCCGCCCTGCACGTTCTGCGGTGGGGCGGTCACGTCCATGAAGGGGTGGCCGGCCTTGCGATACCAGTCGCGGACCAGGCCGATCAGGCCGTCGAGGCCGGCGCGGGTCAGGGGGCGGCCGACCCAGGTTCTCGCCCGGGCGACGAAATCCGGGTCGTACAGCAGGGGCAGGCCGTGCGAACTGACCCCGCCGGGCGCGGCCGCTTCGCCGAGGCCCGCAGTCTGAACCGCTCCGGCCTCGCTGACGAAGACCACGCCCTTCAGCTCGGGCATCAGGACGGTCTGGTCCCGGGAAGCAGGCGTGACCTCGGGCGGGGTTTCGATCGGGGCGGGTTGGACGACGGGAGGCAGTTTGGGCGCAACGTGCTCGAAATCCTGGGCTTCAACCTGGGTCGCAAGCGCGGAGATCAGCAGGGCCAGCATGGCGGCGCCGATCTGGGCGCGGTAGGGCGGCGTCACGGTTGGACCTCGAGCATCTCGCTCGTGGGGCGCGGCGGGAAGACGATCGACCAGCGCTTGGCGCGCCCCCCCTGCCGCAGGATCTGGGCCGTCGAGTTGATCACCGGCGCTCCGGTGTCGACCACCATCCCGTCTTCGGTGGTCGTGGTGCTGGGCGTCCACAGGATGTTGGGCAGGCTGGCCAGGCCGCTGCTGCCGCCCTGATAGAGGCCATCGGCGACCGGGTAGGGGACGAAGAAGCGCGGGCTGCCGAGCACATGGGCCAGGGGCGGGAGGTCGGGAAGGGGCACGCAGTCCCGCAACGATCGGCATGGCGGCGGCGGCGGAGGGGCGGCCGCGATGATGTGGCCCTCGCCGGTCGCGCCGGTCGGCAGCACGTAGTTGGCCAGCAGGGTCCCGTCGTTCGCGCGGTAGTCGGCGGCGGCCAGAACGGCGGTGACCATGTGGGCGCCGACCTCGGGATCGGAATAGGCGCCGACGCCCTGGGTGACCGCCGCGCTCTCGCCGCCGACGAAGCCCGACAGGCTGTAGTTGGCCTCGGTCAGGGTGGCGACGGTGGAGCCGTCGAAGGTCTTGGTCGGATCGCCGATGATGGTCGCCGTCAGGATCGCCTGATTGATCGTCCCGCCGCCCGATGCGCTGGTCGGCAGGACATAGTTGGTCAGCAGGGTTGAGCCGGTGGCGGCGAAGTCATTGGCGCCGAGCGCGACGGTCACAGTGCGCCCTCCGGCATTGGCGCTGTCGTAAACGCCCACCGTCTCGGTGACCGTAGCGCCTTCCGCGCCGACGAAGCCGGTCAGCTGATAGTTGCTCGCGGTCAGGGTCGCGGCGGCGGTGGCGTTATAGGTCCGGGACGGATTGCCGACGATGGCGGCCTGCAGCAGGGCCCGGTTGATCGTCCCCGCCCCGGTCGCGGTCGTCGGCAGGATGTAGTTGGAGAGTTGGGTCGGACCGGCGGCGCTGAAGTCGCCCGCGTCGAGAGCGGCGGTCACTGTGCGTGCGCCGGCATTGGGACTGTCGTAAATGCCCGCCGTCTCGGTGACCGTCGCGCCCTCCCCGGCGACGAAGCCCGTCAGACTGTAGTTGGCCGAGGTCAGGACCGCGGTCGTTGTCGCGTCATAGGTCCGGGTGGGGTTGCCGGTGATGGCGGCGGTCAGGGAGGCGGGGGTGATCTGGCCAATACCCAGGGCCGAGGTCGGCAGGACATAGTTGGAAAGAAGCGTCGACCCGGTCGCGGCGAAGTCGCCGGCGCCGAGGCTGGCGGTGACGACATGCGACCCGGCATTGGGCGAGGTGTAGGCGCCGACCGTTTCGGTGACCGTGGCGCCTTCGGAGCCGACGAAGCCGCTGAGGGTATAGTTGGCTGCGCCGAGAAGGGCGGCGGTCGTGCCGTTATAGGTCTTGCCGACATCGATCAGGGCGGCGGTCAGGATCTTCTGATCGATCTGGCCGGCGCCCGAGGCCATCGTCGGCAGCACATAGTTGGACAGGAGTGTCGAGCCGGCGGCGGTGAAGTCGCCGCTGTCGAGGCTGGCGGTGATCGTCCGGGCCCCGGCGTTGGCGCTGTCATAGGTCCCGGCCGTTTCGGTGACGGTGGCGCTCTCTGTGCCGATGAAGCCGGTGAGGGCGTAGTTGCCGCTCGTCAGCGCGGCGCCTGGGTTGGCGTCATAGACCTTGGTCGGGTTGCCGATGAGGGCGGCGGTCAGGGTCGCCTGATTGATATGGCCGAGGCCGAGAGCGGTGATCGGCAGGATGTAGTTCGACAGCAGGGTTCCGCCGTCCGCGGTGAAGTCGCCGCTGTCGAGCGTCGCGGTCACCGTGCGCAGTCCGGCGTTGGCCGAGGCGTAGACCCCGGTCGTCTCGGTGACTGTCGCGCCTTCGCCAGCGACGAAACCTGTGAGGCTGTAGTTGGCGCTGGTCAGGGCGGCGACCGTGGTGGCGTCATAGACCTTGGTGGGGTCGCCAATGATGGCCGCCGCCAGCGTCTTCTGGTCGATCCGGCCGACCCCAATGGCGGTGGTCGGCAGGACGTAGTTGGACAGCAGGGTCGCGCCGTCGGCCGTGAAGTCTCCGGCGCCGAGGCTGGCGGTGACGGCGCGGGTTCCGGCATTGGCCGAGCCATAGGTCCCGGCGGTCTGGCTGACACTGGCGCCCTCGCCCGCGATGAAGCCGATCAGGCTGTAGTCGCTCGCGGCCAGGGTCGCATCGGTCGTGCCGTCATAGACCTTCGTCGGGCTTCCGACGATCGCGGCGAACAGGGTCTTCTGGTCGATATGACCAATGCCGGAGGCCGAGGTCGGCAGGATATAGTTGGACAGTTGGGTCGCGCCGTCGGCCGCGAAGTCCCCGGCCGCGAGGCTGGCGGTGACGAGGCGCGCTCCGGCGTTCGGCGAGCCATAGCTGCCCACCGTCCGGGTGACGCTGGCGCTCTCGCCCGCGACGAAGCCGGTGAGGCTGTAGTTGGCCGCGCTGAGCGTGGCGGTCGTGGTGGCGTCATAGGTTTTGGTGGGGTCCCCGATGATCGCCGCGACCAGCAGCGCCTGACTGATCTGGCCGATGCCGAGGGCGCCGGTCGGCAGGATGTAGTTGGACAGAAGCGTCGATCCGGTCGCGGTGAAGTCGCCGCTGTCGAGGGTGGCCGCGACGACATGGGATCCGACATTGGGCGAGGCATAGGTCCCGGCGGTCTCGGTAACCGTCGCGCCCTCCGAACCCACGAACCCCAAGAGGCTGTAGTTGCTCGCGGCGAGCCGGGCGTCGGTCGTGCCGTCATAGGTCTTCGCGACGCCGACGAGGGTGGCGGTCAGGGCTTTTTGATCGATCTGACCTGCGCCCGAGGCCGATGTCGGCAGGACATAGTTGAAGAGCAGGGTCCCGCCCGCGGCGGTGAAGTCGGCGCCGTCAAGCGTCGCGGTGACGGTGCGCGATCCGGCGTTCGGGCTGTCGTAGACGCCGGCGGTCTCGGTGACCGTGGCGCCTTCGGACCCGATGAAGCCGGTCAGGACGTAGTTGGCCGAGGTCAGGGTTGCGCCCGTCGTGGCGTCATAGGTCCGGGTGGGGTTGCCGATGATCGCCGCCGTCAGGGCCGCCGGATTGATCTGGCCGATGCCGAGAGCCGAGGTCGGGAGGATGTAGTTGGACAGGGCGGTCGAGCCCGTGGCCGTGAAGTCCCCGGCGTCCAGGCTGGCTGTGACGACATGGGATCCGGCGTTGGGCGAGGCATAGGTTCCGGCCGTCTCGGTGACCGTCGCGCCTTCCGGGCCGACGAAACCGGCCAGGCTGTAGTTGTTCGCGGCCAGCAGGGCGGCGGTCGTGGCGTCATAGGTTTTGGACACGCCGACGAGTGAGGCCGTCAGGGTCTTCTGGTCGATCTGGCCGGCGCCCGCGGCGGTCGTGGGCAGGACGTAGTTCGACAGCAGGGTGGAGCCGGTGGCGGTGAAGTCTGCGCTGTCCAGCGCGGCGGTGACTGTGCGGGCGCCGGCGTTCTGGCTGTCGTAGGTCCCGACCGTTTCGGTGACGGTGGCGCCCTCGGACCCGATGAAGCCGGCGAGGGTGTAGTTGACCGACGCCAGGGTCGCGCCCGTCGTGGCGTCATAGACCTTGGTCGGGTTGCCGATGATGGCGGCGGTGAGCGTCGCCTGGGTGATGTGCCCCGCCCCGGCCGCGCTTGTGGGCAGGATGTAGTTGGACAGCTGGGTCGATCCGGTGGCGGTGAAGTCGCCGGCGTCGAGGGCGGCGGTCACGGTGCGCAGCCCGGCGTTGGGCGAGCCATAGGCGCCGACCGTTTCGGTCACGGTGGCGCCTTCTGTGCCGATGAAGCCCGTGAGGCTGTAGTTGGCCGAGGTCAGGATCGCGCCGGTGGTGGCGTCATAAATCCTGGTCGGATCGCCGATGATGGCGGCGATCAGGGCCGCCTGGGTAATGTGGCCGAGGCCCAGTGCGCTGGTCGGCAGGATGTAGTTCGACAGAAGCGTCGAGCCGGTGGCGGTGAAATCGCCGCTGTCGAGGACGGCGCTGACGCTGCGCGCGCCGACATTGGCCGAAGCATAGGTTCCGGCGGTCTCGGTAACAGTCGCGCCTTCCGTCCCGACGAAGCCCGAGAGGCTGTAGTTGGCCGAGGACAGGGTGGCGGTTGTGGCGGCGTCATAGGTCTTGGTCGGGTCGCCGATGATGGCCGCGGTCAAGGTCTTCTGATTGATCTGGCCGGCGCCGGAAGCCGTCGTCGGCAGGACGTAGTTTGAGAGCAAGGTGCCGCCGCCTGCGCTGAAGTCGGAGACATCCAAGGCTGCGGTGACGGTGCGGGCGCCCGCATTGGCGCTGTCGTAAACGCCGGCCGTTTCGGTGACCGTGGCGCTCTCGGAGCCGATGAAGCCGCTGAGGCTGTAGTTGGCGCCGGTCAGGGCCGCGCCCGTGGTGGCGTCATAGACCTTGGTCGGGTTGCCGATGAGGGCGGCGGTCAGGGACGCCTGATTGATATGGCCCAGGCCGGTCGCGCTGGTCGGCAGGACGTAATTCGACAGAAGCGTCGCGCCGTCTGCGGTGAAGTCGGCGCTGTCGAGCGTCGCGGTCACCGTGCGCGATCCGGCGTTGGGCGATCCGTAGGTTCCGACCGTCTCGGTGATGGTCGCGCCCTCGCCGGCGACGAAGCCCGTCAGGCTGTAGTTGGCGCTGGTCAGGGCGGCGAGGGTAGTGGCGTCATAGGTTCTGGTCGGATCGCCGATGATCGCCGCGATCAGCTGGGCCTGACCGATCTGGCCGATGCCGAGCGCGGTGGTCGGCAGGATGTAGTTGGAGAGCGAGGTCGAGCCCGTGGCGGCGAAGTCGCCGCTGTCGAGACTGGCTGTGACGGTATGCGACCCGACATTGGGCGAGGCGTAGGTCCCCGCCGTTTCAGTGACGGTCGCGCCTTCCGATCCGACGAAGCCCGAGAGGCTGTAGTTGCTCGCGGCGAGCAGGGCGGCGGTCGTGCCGTCATAGGTCCTGGCCACCCCGACGAGGGCGGCGGTGAGGGTCTTCTGGTCGATCTGCCCGGCGCCGGATGCGGTGGTCGGCAGGACATAGTTGGAGAGCAAGGTTCCGCCCGCGGCGGTGAAGTCGGCGCCGTCCAGAGCGGCGGTGACGGTGCGCCCCCCGGCGTTGGCGCTGTCATAGGTCCCGAGCGTTTCGGTGACGCTGGCGCTCTCGGAACCGACGAAGCCGGTCAGGCTGTAGTTGCTGCTCGTTAACGCAGCGCCGGTGGTGGCGTCATAGGTTTTGGTCGGATTGCCGATGATGGCGGCGGTCAGGGTCGCCTGGTCGATATGGCCGACGCCGCTCGCCGAGGTCGGCAGGATGTAGTTGGACAGAAGGGTGCCGCCGTCGGCGGCGAAGTCCGCCCCGGTCAGCGTCGCGGTGACGGTGCGCAGTCCGGCGTTGGGCGAACCATAGGCGCCGACCGTCTCGGTGACCGTTGCGCCTTCCGTACTGACAAAGCCGGTCAGGGCGTAGTTGGCGCTGGTCAGGACAGCAACGGCGGTGGCGTCATAGGTCTTTGTCGGGTCGCCGATAATCGCGGCCGTCAGGGACTTCTGATCGATAGTCCCCGCGCCCGAGGCCGTTGTCGGCAGGACGTAGTTCGACAGCAGGGTCGAGCCGGTGGCAGTGAAGTCGCCGCTGTCCAGGGCCGCAGTGACGGTGCGCGACCCCGCATTGGCGCTGTTGTAGGCGCCGACAGTCTCGGTGACCGTGACTCCTTCCGAACCGATGAAGCCGGTCAGGCTGTAGTTGGCCGAGGTCAGGCTGGCGAGGGTGGTCGCGTCATAGGTCCTGGTCGGATTGCCGATGATGGCGGCGATCAGACTCGCCTGGGTGATGTGGCCGATCCCCGATGCGGTCGTCGGCAGGCTGTAGTTGGCCAGCAGGGTGCCGCTGTTGGCCGTGAAGTCGCCGCTGCCCAGGGCGGCGCTGACCGTCCGCGCCCCGACGTCCTTGCCGCTGTAGGTCCCGACCGTCTCGGTGACCGTGGCGCCCTGACCGGCGACGAAGCCGGTCAGCTGATAGTTGACCGAGGTCAGGGAGGCGACGGTGGTGCCGTCATAGGCCCGGGTCGGATCGCCGATGACGGCGGCCGTCAGCAGGGCCTTCAGTATGACCCCGCCGCCCGAGGCGCTGGCCGGCAGGACGTAGTTCGACAGCAGGGTCGAGCCGGTGGCCGTGAAGTCGCCGCTGGTCAGGGTGGTCGAGACATTGCGGATGCCGGCGTCGGCCGAGACATAGACGCCGGTCGTCTTCGTCACATCGGCGCCCTCGCCGGCGACGAAGCCGGTGAGGCTGTAGTTGGCCGTGGTCAGGGCCGCGGCGGTCGTGGCGTCATAGACCTTGGTCGGCAGGCCGACGATGGCGGCGGTCAGGACGGCCTGGGTGATGGTTCCCAGCCCGGCGGCGCTGGTCGGCAGGATGTAGTTTGAAAGCGAGGTCCCGCTTCCGGCCAGGAAGTCGCTGGTCAGCAGGTTCGCGGTCACCGCATGCGGCCCGGCGTTGACCCCGGCATAGGTTCCGACGGTATGGGTGACGCTGGCGCTTTCGGATCCGACGAAGCCAGTCAGACTGTAGTTGGCCGAGGTCAGGGCGGCGACATCGGTCCCGTTATAGGTCCGGGTCGGATTGCCGATGATGATGGCCGCCAGGCTCTTCTGGTCGATCTGGCCGGCCCCGGCGGCGGAGGTCGGCAGGATGTAATTGGACAGCAGGGTCCCGCCGTCGGCCGTGAAGTCTCCCGCTCCGAGGGTCGCGGTGACCGTCCGTGTCCCGGCGTTGGCGCTGTCGTAGACGCCGACGGTTTCGGTGACGGAGGCACCTTCCGAACCGACGAAGCCGGTCAGGCTGTAGTTGGCGTTGGTCAGGGCCGCGCCGGTCGCGGCGTCATAGATCTTTGTCGGCGTCCCGATGATCGCTGCGGTCAGGGTCGCCTGGCTGATATGGCCGACGCCGCTGGCCGAGGTCGGCAGAATGTAGTTGGCCAGCAGGGTCGTGCCGGTGGCGGTGAAGTCTCCGGCGGTCAGGGTCGCGGTGACCGTGCGGGCTCCGGCATTGGCGCTGTCATAGGAGCCGATCGTCCCGGTGATGAGGGCGCCTTCGGAACCGACGAAGCCGGTCAGCTGGTAGTTGGCGTTGGTCAGGGCCGCAGCCGTCGTGGCGTCATAGGTCCGGGTCGGATCGCCGATGATGGCGGCGGTCAGGGCCTTCTGGTCGATCTGCCCCGCACCGCTCGCCGAGGTCGGCAGGATGTAGTTCGAAAGCAGGGTTCCGCTTCCGGCGGTGAAGTCGCCGGCGGTCAGGGTCGCGGTCACCGTGCGGGCGCCGGCGTTGGGGCTGTCGTAGGCGCCGACGGTCTCGGTGACGGTGGCGTTCTCCGGGCCGATGAAGCCGGTGAGGCTGTAGTTGCTCGCGATCAGGGTCGCGAGGGTGGTCGCGTCATAGGTCCGGGTCGGGGTTCCGACGATGGCGGCCGACAGGGCTTTCGGGTCGATGGTCGCCGAGATGCCGCCGGGCTGGGTCAGGACATAGTTGCCCGCGTCAACGCCGGTCAGCAGATAGCCCGAGGCGGCGACCGAATAGGTCCCCACGTTCGGCGATCCGAATACGGCGCTGGAGCCTGCGCTGTTCACGCCCAGGTCGTCGCTGCCCAAGGTCCCGACCACGGTCGTGCCGGTGTTGTTCAGCGTCAGACCGGTCGTGCCGTCATAGACTTTGGTGTTGGCCAGCATGCCGGCCAGGGTGACCGTCGCCGGGGTGATCTCGCCGATCGCCGCATTGGTCAGGGCCGTGGCGATCAAATAGTTGCCTGCATCGGCGCCGGTCAGGGCCAGGCCGGTAAAGGTCACATTGATGTTGGTCCCGACATTCTTGGCGGCATAGTCGCCGACGATGCCGCCCGCGTTCACCGAGACGTCGTCGCCCGAGACGATCCCGCCCAGACTATAGGCCGCGCCGTCGGTCGGCAGGGGAGTGAAGGCGGTATAGATCCGCGTGACCTTGAGCAGGGTCAGCAGGGCCTGGGTGATGTCGGCGGTCAGATAGTTGGGCTGTTGCAGGATGTAGTTCGGCGCGTCGGTCCCGGAGATCGAATAGCCGTTGGTGGTCACGCTTTTGGCGGTCCCGACATTGGGGTCGGCGAACTGGCCCGTTGTGGCGTTGGTCAGGCTGACGGCGTCGCTGCCCAAGACCCCGACCAGCGACGTGCCGGTATTGGTGATCGTGGCATTGGTCGTGCCGTCATAGACCTTGTTGTCGGCGACCGCGCCCGCGACGGTCAGCAGGGCTTGATTGATCTGGCCCGCGCCCGTGGCGCTGGTCGGCAGGACATAGTTGGTCAGCAGGGTCCCGCCGTCGGCCGTGAAGTCGCCGCCGCCGAGCGATGCGGTGACCGTGCGAGCGCCTGCGTTCTTGCTGTCATAGGCCCCGACCGTCTCGGTGACCGTGGCGCCCTCGCCCGCGACGAAGCCGGTCAGGCTGTAGTTTGCCGAAGTCAGGGTGGCGGTGGTGGTGGTGTCATAGGTCCTGGTCGGGTTGCCGATGATCGCCGCGATCAGGGCCCGGGGCGAGATCACCCCGATGGCCTGATTGACCACGTCGGAGACGAAGTAGTTGCCCGCGTCGGTTCCCGACAGGCTGAGGTTGGCGACGCTGACGTTGATGCCGCCGGTGACCACCCCGCCCGACAGGCTGCCGCCCACGTTCTTGTCGACATAGGCGCCGGTCGCCCCGGCCGGACTTGCCGAAACCGCATCGCCTGAGAACACGCCGCTGAAGCCATAGGCGGAGCCGGAGGTCGGCAGGTCGGTGGTCCCGTCATAGGTCTTGCTGACGGAGGTCAGGAAGATTTCGAACGGGGTGATGTCGGCGGTCAGATAGTTGGGCTGCTGCAGGACGTAGTTGCCGGCATCGACGCCGCTGACGCTGTAGCCGGTGGTGGTGACGGGCTTGGCCGTGCCCACATTCTTGTCGGTGAACTGGCCGGCGTTCGAGATAATCAGGCTGACGTCATCCGCCAGCAGGACGCCGTTCAGGGTCGTGCCTGAGTTATCGATCGTGGCGTTGGTGGTCTGGTCATAGACCCGGTCGTTGGCCAGGGCGCCGGCGGTTGTCAGCTGGGCCGGGGTGATCGTCCCGATCGGGGCGTTGGTGGTGGTGGGCGAGATCAGATAGTTGCCGGCGTCCGCCCCGGCGATGGCCACCCCCGCCAGGGTGACCAGCTTGCCCGAGCCGACGTTCTTGGTGTCGTAGTTTCCGGTGATGCCCGCCGCGTTCACGCTCACGACGTCGGCGCCGAACACTCCGGACAGGGCATAGGCGCTGTCGTTGGTCGGGGCGGTGGTCGTCGCCGTATAGACCCGGGTCACCGAGGCCAGGGCCAGGGTCGCCTGGCTGATGTCGGCGGCGAGGCCGGTCGGCTGGACCACCACATAGTTCCCGGCGTCGGCGCCCGCGAGCGCATAGCCCGTGGCGGTCACCGCGATATTGGTTCCGACGTTCTTCGTCGCGAAGACTGCGCTGGCGCCGCTGGAATTCACCGTGACTGCGTCGGTTCCGAGAATCCCGAAAAGGTCGGTGTTGGTGTTGTCGAGCCCGGCGACGGTGGTGCCGTCATAGACCTTGTCCAGGGCGACGACGTCGATGACGCTGAGGCTGGCCGGGCTGATGGTCCCGAGGCCCCGGGCGAGCGCGGGCAGATTGTAGTTGGCGAGATTGGTCGAGCCGGTCGCGGTGAAATCGCCGTCGGTCAGCAGGGCCGACACCTGATGGGTCCCCACGTTGCGGCTGGTGTAGAGGCCCGAGGTCTGGCTGACGGTTGCGCCCTGTCCGGCGACGAATCCGCTGAGCGAATAGTTGGCGCTGGTCAGGGTCGCGGTCTGGGTCGCGTCATAGACCTTGGTCGGATTGCCGGCGATCGCCGCGGCCAGGCTCAGGCGGTTGATCAGGCCGGGACCGACGAGGCTGGTCGGCAGGATGTAGTTGGACAGGTCGGTGCCCGACGCGGCCTGGAAGTCGGAGACCACCACGGTGGCGGTGACGGTGCGCGCGCCCGCATCGGCGTTGTCGTAGGTCGCACCCGCCGCCTGGGTGACCGTCGCGCTCTGGCCCGCTACGAAGCCGCCGACGCTGTAGTTGGCGGCGGTCAGGAAGGCCTGGGTCGTGGCGTCATAGGTCTTGGTCGGCGTGCCGATGATCGCGCCGGTCAGCTGTTTCGGCGTGATGGCGGCCGTCAGATAGGAGGGCTGGCTCAGGGCGTAGTTGCCGGCGTCCGCCCCGGTCAGGACGAAGCCCGAGGCGTTGACCCGAAGGCCCGTGCCGACGTGGCTCTGGGTGAAGGCCCCGGCTGCGCCGGTCGAACTGAAGCCGACCGCGTCACCGGCGAAGGCGCCGTCCAGCGTGGCGCCGCCCAGGTTCAGGGTCGCGGCGGTCGTGGCGTCATAGATTTTGTCGAGGGCGATGACGCCGAGGACCTGAACCCCCTTGGGGGTGATGTCGGCGGTCAATCCCTGAGGCTGGGTGAGGATGTAGTTGGCCTGATCCGCTCCGGTCAGGACATAGCCGGCGGCCGTCACCGCGATGCCGTTTCCGACATTGCGGGTCGCGAAGGTCCCGGTCGCCGATCCGCCATCGAGCCCGACGACATCGCCCGCCACCAGTCCGAACAGGGCGGCGCTTCCTGTCAGCTGGGCGGTGGTGGTTGTGTCATAGACCTTGTCGACCGCCGAGACGTTGAGGATGGTCACCGGCGCCTGGTTGATCGTTCCGGGCCCAAGCGCGACGGTCGGCAGGTTGTAGTTGCTCAGCAGGGTCCCGGCGTTGGCGACGAAGGCCGTCGGGCTCAGGGCCTTGGCGATGGTCCGCGCGCCCGCGTCCTTGCTGGAGTAGGAGCCCAGACCGTCCGGGAGACTGGCGCCTTCACCCGCGACGAAGCCGGTGAAGCTGAAATTCGCCGAGGTCAGGATGGCGTTGGTCGAGCCGTTGTAGATCTTGGTCGGGTTGCCGATGATCGCGGCGGTCAGTTGGGCGCGCAGGATGGTGCCGATGCCCGTCGCCTCCGTCGGCAGGTTGTAGTTGTCCAGATTGGTGCCGGGGTCGGCCGTGAAGTCCGTGGGCGCCAGATAGGCGATGACCGACTGCTGTCCGGCGTTCTTGTCACCATAGGTCCCGACCGTCTGGGTGATGATCGCGCCTTCACCCGCGATAAAGCCGGTCATGGTGTAGTCGGACGAGGTCAGGGTGGCGACCGTGGTGCCGTCATAGGTCTTGGTCGGGTTGCCGGTGATGTCGGCATAGAGGGTTCCGGGTCCGATATCGCGCCGGGTGATCGTCCCGACGCCGGTGACCGGCGAGGGGATGATGTAGTTCGACATCAGGGTGCCGCTGTCGGGATCGAAGTCGCTCGTGTCCAGATTTGCGGTGACGGTGCGTGTTCCGGCGTCGGCCGAACTGTAGGTCCCGCCGGTCTCGGTGACCGTGGCGCCTTCGCCGGGGATGAAGCCGTCGATCGCGAAATTGCCCGGGCCGAGTGCGGCGCTTGCGTTGCCGTCATAGGCCTTCGTGGGGTTGCCGATGATCGTGATCGTCAGCAGGGCGGGGTCGATGGTCCCGAAGCCGGTCGCGAGCGTCGGCAGGATGTAGTTGGACAGGGCAGTGCCTGCATCGGCGACATAGTCGGGCGGGGTCAGACTGGCGGAGACCAGCCATGACCCGGCGTTCTCCGAGGCGTAGGTCGCGTCCGTGGTCTGGAAGATGCTGGCGTTCTCGCCCGCCACGAAGCCGGTCAAGGCGTAGTTTTGCGGCGCCACGAACGCCCGGTCGTTGCCGTCATAGACCTTGGTCGGATTGCCGGTGATCGAGGCGGTCAGCGGCGCCGGGGTGATGTCCGCCGCGAAGGGGACCAAGGCCACGACATTGTAGTTGCCGCCATCCGCGCCGCCGATCTGCACGTTCGAGGCGTGGACGGCGATGTCGTTGCCGACGTCCTTGCTGTCGAAGGTGAAGGCGCCCGAGGTGACCGAGACATCGTCGCCCGAGATCAGCCCAAGGAAGGTCGCGCTGGAGGTGTCGGCGGTGGCGTTTCGGGTGCCGTCATAGACCTTGTCGCTGATCGTCACCGAGGTGACCTGCAGCGTCGCCCTGGTGATGTCGGCGGAGAGACCTGTCGGCTGGATAACCTGATAGTTGGCGGCGCCCGCGCCGCTGACCGAGAAGCCGGAGGCCGTCACGGCGATGCCGGTCCCGACGTTTTTCGTGGAAAAGGTCCCGGTCGCGCCCCCGGTGCCCAGGGTCACGTCTTCGGAGCCGATGACGCCGAACAGGGCGGCCGAGCCGGTGTTCAGCGCGGCGGTGGTGGTTCCGTCATAGACCTTGTTGTTCGCACTGACGTTGAGCACGGTCAGCGGCGCCTGGGTGATCAGACCGGCGCCGGTCGCACTGGTCGGCAGGACGTAGTTGTCGAGACTGGTCGCGGCGCCGGCTACGAAATTGGTGCCGCCGAAGGTCGCGTTGACGGTGCGGGCGCCGGCGTTGGGGCTGTCGTAGGTGGTGGTCGCCGCGCCGTTGACGGTGATGGTCTCGCCGGCCACCACGCCTGTCAGGGCGACGTTGTTGGGGACCAGCTGGGCCAGGGCGCTGGCGTTGTAGACCTTGGTCGGGGTGTTGACGATCGCGGCGGTCAGGATGGCGCGGGTGATCTCCGCGGCGCTGGTCGTCGCGACCGGGTTCGAGACGGCATAGCCGAAGACGGGGATGCCGCCATTGGTCGCCTGGAAATTGCTGGCGGTGACTGTCAGGCCGGTTCCGGCGTCCTTGGTCGAATAGGCGCCATCCAGACTCCAGTCGTCGCCGCCGATCATGCCGGTGACCGTGGTGTTCGTCCCGTTCAGAATCGCCGTGGTCGTGCCGTCATAGACCTTGGTGATTGCGCCGAGCGTGACTGTGGCCGTGGGCGCGACCCGGTACATCACCCCGTTCCCCGGCGCCGCTGCGGTCTGGGTGGTCAGGAAGTCGTACTGGAAATAGTCGGGGGTCAGGCCGCCCAGGGTGGTCGCGCTCGGTCCGTCGGTCAGGATGAACCAGTCGCCGGAGCTGCTGATGGCTCCCGCGCCGGCCTGGTTCACGAACGATCCGCCGACGACCCCGACCCCGAGGGCACCCGTCAGGGATCCGCCCGCCGCGATGGTGTAGGTCCCGGCCACCCCGGCCAGGGCTGGTGAACCGGTTGCGATGGCCACGGCGCTCACCGGGGCGGCGATGGTGGCGTTGCGCCCGGCCTCGAAGGTCACCCAGCCGCCGCCCGTGATCGCGGCGTTGACCGCCAGATCCCGATAGGCGGTGAGGGTGAGGTCGCCGGTCCCGGTCCAGACGATGGGCGCCGCCACCGTCAGGTCGCCACTGCCGCCCGTGCCCCCGGCCGTCGTGGTCGGGTTGACGTTGCTTCCTCCGTCTAGCGTGGAAACGATGGTCGCGGCGGCGGCCGCATCGATGGTCAGATCGTCGGGATCGAGCAGCCACAGCCCGCCCTTGCCGGGGTCGATGCGGGCGCCGGCGAAGGCGATGCGCCTCCCCGAGGTTTCGATCCGTCCTCCGCCCGCCGGTCCGCCCGCGCGTATCGTCGCGCCTTCGGCGATCATGGTGTGCGCGGCGAGATCCGCGGCGGTTCCAAAAGCCGAGGTCCCGACCAGAACCTCGCCGCCCTTCGTGCCGGTGGCGGCGACCTCCGCCGTCGTCTCCAGGGTGACCGTCTCGCCGTTGATCAGGATATGGCCGCCGCTTCCGTCGGCTGCGTTGGCGGCGAGCGCGCCCGAGACGCGGACCTCACCCTTAGGCGCGGTTAGCCACAATTGGCCGTCGATGGTCTCGGAGCCGGTCGCCTGGGTCAGGCCGTCGCGGTTGCCGGCCAGGGCGAAGATGTTGCCGCCCGCCGCATGCAACCGGACGGCGGCGGCCTGGATCCGGCCGGTCTGGGTGACATCGCCTTCTCCGCCATCCGCCACCGAAACGAACAGATCCTTGCCCTCGGCATCGTTGGTGGTCAGGAGGACGTCGTTGGCGGCGGCCAGGGTCACGCGGCCCTGCGCGGCCTGCACCGTCCCCGCATTGGTCACCGAGCGCGCGATCATCACCACGCTGCCGCTCTGCGACTGGAGCTGGCCCTCGTTGAGGATGGTCCCGTAGGAGGTTCCCGAGGCCGCCAGGGGACCGCCGCCCATGAAGGCGTCGGGGTTCATGGGCCGTGTCGAGACGACCAGATTGCCGCCGGACAGGATCTTGCCGTCCGTGCCGACGATCACCCCGCTGGGGTTCATCAGCCAGACGGATCCCGTCGCACTCAGCCGCCCGTCGATCTGTGAAATCTGTCCGCCCAGAACGCGGTTCAGGGTGGCGCCGGCGCCGTTGTTGATATCGACCTTGCCGTCCTTGCCGATCGAGAAGCTGCTCCAGTCGATCACCCCGCGCATGCTGGACTGGGTGATGACCATGGCGCCCGGCGCGGTCTGATCGATCTGGCCGTCGCCGCGCACGAAGGCGCCGTCGGTGGGCAGGGTCTGCGGTGTGGTCTGGGCGAGGGCCGGGGCGGCGCTGGCCGCGAGGGCGACTGTCCCGAGCAGGGCGTAGCGGCGGGCGATCCCCAGCATGCTGGTGGAAAACAGAACGGATTTCAGCCGGCGAACACGCACTCGGGCCCTCGTTTCCCGGACCCTCTTCCTGCCTTGGAGGGTCGAGAAATTTAGAGCACCCGCCTGACCTTCCGAACTATCGGGCCAAACCCCGAACCCCTCGGAAAGATCAGCCGTCTTCCCAGAGAGAAGCGTATGCCGGCTGACCTACCACAGCCGGATCCGATCCTCAGGCGCGACGTACATCGGGTCGCCGGGGCGGACGTCGAAGGCGGCCTGGAAGGCGTCCAGATGCACGACGATCCCGTTCACCCGATACCGTTCGGGCGCATGGGGATTGGATTTGAGCAGGGCGACCAAGGCGGCCTCACGCCGCTTGCCCATGAAACTCTGGGCATAGCCGATGAAGAAGCGCTGCTCACCGGTCAGGCCGTCGATGACCGGAGGCTCCGCGCCGTTCAGAGAGGCCCGCCAGGCGTCGTGTGCGAGCTGCAGCCCCGCCAGATCGGCCATGTTCTCGCCGAGCGTGAGGGTCCCGTTGACGTGCTGTCCGGGCAGGGGCTCGAAGCCGTCGAACTCGTGCGTCAGCCGGTCGGACAGGGCCTGATACCGGGCGCGATCCTCGGGCGTCCACCAGTCGCGCAGATTGCCGTCGCCGTCGTAACGGCTGCCCCGCACGTCGAAGCCGTGGCTGATCTCATGTCCGATCGTCGCGCCGGTGGCGCCGTAGTTGTACGCGTCGTCCGAGGCCGGATCGAACATCGGGGGCTGAAGCACGCCCGCCGGGAAGGCGATCTCGTTTGTGGCCGGGCTGTAGTAGGCGTCGACCGTCGGGGTGGTCATGCGCCATTCGTGGCGGTCGACCGGCGCGGACAGAAGCGCCCGTTTGCGGCGCCATTCGAAGGCGCGGGCGCGGAACACGTCGCCCAGCAGATCGTCGCGTCGGATCTCCAACGCCGAATAGTCGCGCCAGTGGTCGGGATAGCCGATCTTCACATCGATCTTCGCCAGCTTGGCCAGGGCCTCGGCGCGGGTCGAGGGGCTCATCCAGAAGGCGTCGTTCAGGCTGCGCGCCTGGGTGGCGATGAGGTTCTGCACGAGGGCGTCGATGCGCGCCTTGGCCTCGGGCGGGAACTCCCGCTCCACATAGAGCCGGCCCGAGATGTCGCCGAGCAACTGGTCGACCAGGGCCGCGCCGCGCTTCCAGCGTTCGCTGTTGGCCGCGGTCCCGCGCAGGACGCCCTCGTTGAAGCTGAAAGCGGCGTCGGCGAAGGCGTGCGGCAGGAAGGGCGCCGAGGCGTCCAGCACGCGCAGTCTCAGCCAGGCGCGCCAGACCGGCAGGGGCGTGTCCGCCGCCAGCCGTGAGAGCCCCTCGAAGAAGTCGGGCTCCCTCACGACAATCAGGGGCTCGGGCCCGGTCAGGCCCTGGGCGGTCATCCAGCCAGCCCAGTCGAGGTTCGGCGCCGATCGTTCAAGTTCGGCGATGGTGCGGGGATTGTAGGTCTTGTCGGGGTCGCGGGCGTCAACGGGGGACCAGTAGAGCCGGGCGAGGGCGGTCTCCAGCACCAGAACAGCCCGGGCGTCGACGTCGGCCTGCTCCGGCGCCGCTCCGGCCAGCACCAGCATCCGGGCGGCATAGGTCCGGTACTGGTCCCGGACCGCGACGAACCGGGGCTCGGCGCTCAGATAATAGTCGCGGTCGGGCAGGCCGAGCCCGCTCTCATAGAGCCACAGGGCGTTGCGGCCGGCGTCCCTGGCGTCCGGATCCACGAATACGCCGATGGGGGTCGTGACCCCGATCGCATCCAGCCGCGCCATCAGCGGGGCCAGGTCCCGGATCGTGGAAAGACTGTCGATCGCCCGTAGTTCGGACTGGAGTGGGGCCAGACCCGCCGCCTCGATCCCGGCCTCGGCCATGAAGGCGGCATAGAGGTCGCCGACCTTGCGCGCTTCCGGGTCGGCCGCGGTCTGCGCCGCCTCGGACACGGCTCGCTGCCGGACCAGCGACCGCTCCGCCATCATCGAATCCACGCCATAGCGCGAGCGGTCGTCGGGGATCGCAGTCTCCCGCAGCCAGCGGCCGTTGGCGAAGGCGAAGAAGTCATCCTGCGGCCGCACCGCCGTATCCATGTCCGCCGTCTGGACGCCCGATCGAAGCGCGGGAGTTGGGGAGGCGAGGGGGGCGACGGTTTGGGGCTCGGCCTGGCCCGCGCAGCCCGCTAAAGCCAGCAGGGAGGCGCCGAGAAGCGCGGAAATGGAGGTTCGCATGGCCGCAATCCGTGTGAATAGTCTTTTTCGTACTATCATGGCGGACGGTTCGCGCAAGGGAGGCTCGCGATGCTGACGGAACTGGAGGGCTCGGTGTTGTCCGAACTGCATCACCGCGGCCGCCAGACCGCGTTTCAGGTGCGACGCTCCTTCTCGACCTCGCCGTCGATCGAATGGCGGGGCAGCGCCGGGGCGGTCTATCCCGCGATCAAGCGGATGGAGCGGGACGGGCTGATCGCGGCCGAGGCCAAGGGCGACGGGCGGGCGACGCGGCTGCTGTCGGTGACGGCGGCCGGCGTCGAGGCGATGATGCAATGGGCCTGCGATCCCGGCCGGGCCACAAGCGTCGGCATTGATCCGTTCAGGATGCGGGCGGGGATCTGGATGCAGCTCGACGGCGCGCGCCGGGCCGAGGTTCTGACCGCCGTCCGGCAGGAACTGCTGGAGGGGGTGGAGCGGCTGGCGGGCTGGTCGCGGCACGGGGACGCCATCGAGCGCGCCAGCGTTGATCTCAGCCTCAGGCTTCAGCGCGCCCGGCTGGACTGGCTGGACGACGTCGCAGCCCGGGAAGCCTGAGCCCTATTCCAGCACCCCGATAGAAGCGCGTGCGCTGCGCAGGCCGGACAGCAGGACGCCGACATTGGGCTTCTGGCTGCGGTTCATGACCAGACCCAGGGCCGCGGCGTGGACGTGGATCAAATCCCCGCGCCAGCCGTCGTCGGCGTTCAGGTGCTGGATCAGGACGGCGATGCCCTTGGCGATGTCGCCGATCGCATCGGGCCGACCGGCCCCCGCCACCTCGGCCAGAAGGGAGGCTTCCGTGAAAAGGGACAGGCGGGCTTCGGGTGTCGTCGGCGCCGGGCCGGCCATGGCGCGCAGCAGGGCCACGGAACGGTCCGCCACATAGAGGTTGACGGCCGGAGCCATAGCTTCGACCCGGCGAGCGGCGTCGCGAAGCATATCATGGACATCAGCAGCCCCGGGGGCGTCGATCCCACGCGCGAGGGTGTTCTCGGGTACGAAGACCCGGGCGGTAGCGAGGTCGGCGGCGCTCATCCGAACAGCGAGTCCAGATCGGCCTGGGACATTTCCCGGGTGGCGTCCGCGGTCAGGGCCAGGGCCTCGGCGCGACGTTCGTCGGTTCCTTGCGGCGGCCCGGCCTTGCGGAAGCGCCGGTCGGGCCCGGAATAGTTGTCGGCGACGACGAAGGCGCGGTCGTTGCGGGCGATCCACTCGATCCGGCTGAGCAGGGCCGCCGGCGACACCGGCTTGGAGACCACCATATTGACCCCGTTGTCACGCGCCTCACGGACCGTCGTCGGCGGGGTGAAGGCCGTCACGATCATGATCGGGGTAGTGAAGTTGGTCTGGTCCACCCGCGAACGGACGTAGCGGCTCAGGTCGATGCCGCTCTGGGCGGGCATTTCTCCGTCGATCAGCAGCAGGTCGAACGGCTCCTCGTCGATCGCCTTGCGGGCTTCCTCGGCGGAGCTGCATTCCCTGAGGTGTTTGATCCTGAAGCCGTTCAGGATCTGCTTCAGCAGGTCCATGGACATCGGGTTGTCGTCGACGGCGAGGACGGAGGCCTGACGCAGGTTCAGGCGACGGGTCGTTTGGGATGACATATCGCGCGCACACTCTTCACTAGAGGGAAATCAGAACCTCAGCAGCTGGTCGGCGGCCTGCTGGTCGAGACCGCCGGTCAGGGCCGGTCCGTTGAGCAGGGGATCGGTGGTGTCCGCCTTCGGGGTCGGATCGATCAGCCCGCCCAGCACCGTCAGTCGCTGACCGGTCAGATCCTGGAAGGCGCAGGCCTCCATGATCTGGCACAGCTGCTGCTCCAGCCGGTCGATCGCTTCGGGCGAACCGCCGCGAACCGCCGCCATTTCGCGAAGGCAGGCTTCGGCGCCGTTCAGAACCTGATCGACGCCGGCTTCGACCTCGCCGCGGATGGCGGCGATGATCGCCGCTGGATCCAGAAGCGTCATCACAGCTCTCCGAGGACGGTGGTCAGCTTCTGTTTCAGAACAGCCAGGGTGAAGGGCTTGATGATGTAGTTGTTCACGCCCGCCTGACGCGCGGCGACGACATTCTCGGTCTTGGCTTCGGCGGTGACCATGACGAAGGGAGTCTTCGCTGTCCGGGCCTCTGATCTGACCTGCGTCAGCAACTCCAGCCCGGTCATCGGAACCATGTTCCAGTCTGACAGTATCAGGCCGTACTCCTGACTCCGGATCTTCTCCAGAGCGCTGGGACCGTCCATCGCTTCATCGACATTCTTGAATCCGAGTTGTTCGAGGAGGCCTCGAACGATGCGGATCATTGTCTTGTAATCGTCCACGACCAGTACGGGCATGTTTTTGTCTACGGCCATTTGCAACGTTCCTGCTGATGCGGTGCGTATCGCTGGGAGATAGCAATATTGGCGGAATGAGAGCCTCAAAATGGTTCCTGTATGGTTAAGCGTATAGTTTTCATCAGAATTCAGGAAATTGTCTGAAATTGCGTGACAATAGAAATTCGCAACATAATGCACCTCAGGTGCAAAAGTATCCGTTTTTTGGGTAATCAATTCACCAGATCGTTCATAATGATGCGTATAATCTCCAGTTGTATTAAGGCAGTTCGAACAAGGACTTTCGTGATCCATCAATCGCTCAGTAATGAATGCCCACGTTAACCGTTAAGTAACAAGATTAACCCTCAATAACAGTGGGGTATCAAGCAATGCGCTTGGTCATTGAGGGGCAGGCGTTTGGACGAGCTGGTCAGCGATTTCATTGCCGAGACGCGCGAAGGGCTGGAAACGCTCGACAGCGAACTGGTGCGGTTCGAGAAGAACCCCGGCGACCCCGAGGTGCTGGGTGGCGTCTTCCGCCTGATCCACACCATCAAGGGGACCTGCGGCTTCCTCGGCCTCATGCGATTGCAGACCGTGGCCCATGCCGCCGAAAATGTGCTGGGTGAATTCCGCGACGGGTCGCTGGCCGTTACGCCTGCGGCGGTTTCGGCCATTCTGGATACGGTCGATCTGATCCGTGATCTGGTCGATGGCCTGGCCCGCACCGGGGTCGAACCGGCGGGCGACGACAGTGATCTCATCGGTCGTCTCGAAAGCGTCCTTGCCGGGGCCGGGGCCGGCGCCGGCGCTACGGCGGACGGTCCGCCCGCCGTTTCCGAAGCGCCCGCCGCCGCGCGCGACACCCGTCCCCTGCTGCAAAGACTGGGCGGGGAGGCGACGCTGGATGCGGCCGTCGAATCCACCCTGTCGCGCCTGCATGCCTGGCCGAGCGTCAGCGCGGTCTTCCTTTCGGTCGATCCCGACCGGCTGCAGGGCGACCTGCGCGCCTGTCTGGTGGCCGGCGCGTCCGGCAGCGCCGCCGCCGTCTCCCTGTCCGACACCGTTCAGTCGCTGGTCCAGGCGCCGGTCGCGTCCGATATCCTCGACGCCCTGATGGACATCATCGTGCTCAGCCTGGCCGAACTGGACATCGACGATGCGTCGCTGGCGGATCTGTCGGCCCTGTTCACCAGCGCGCCGCTTCCTGTCTGCGAGGTTCCGCCGTCAGACCCCGTCGAGGCCCCGGCAGTCCTCGCCGTTGCGGCCGTACCGGCGCAGGCGGCGCCCGCGCCCCGCGCCCGGACCGTGATCCCCGAAGCCTCCGACGTCGAACTGGCCGGTCCGGCCCAGACCATCCGCGTCAGTGTCGACGCCCTCGAACATCTGATGACCGTGGCCAGCGAACTGGTCCTGATCCGCAACCAGCTGATCCAGGTCCTCAGGCTGGATCCCGAAAGCCCGTTCGCGGCGCCGCTCAACCGCCTGAACCAGGTCACGACCGAACTGCAGGAAGGGGTGATGACCACCCGGATGCAGCCGATCTCTGGCGCCTGGGCCAAGCTGCCGCGACTGGTTCGCGACCTGGCGCAGGATCTGGGCAAGTCGATCGAGCTGACGATGCACGGTCAGGAGACCGAGCTGGACCGTCAGGTCCTGGAGCTGATCAAGGATCCACTGACCCACATGATCCGCAACGCCGCGGACCACGGCATCGAGACCCCCGCCGACCGTCTGGCGACAGGCAAGTCAGAGGCGGGACGCATCACCCTGCAGGCCCGCCACGAAGGCGGCGCCATCGTCATCGAGGTGATGGACGACGGCCGGGGTCTGTCGGCGGCGAAACTGCGCGCCAAGGGCGTCTCGCAGGGGCTGATCACCGCCGCCCAGGCGGAGGCCATGTCGGATTCCGAAGCGCGGCACCTGATCTTCCGGCCCGGCTTCTCGACGGCGCCGGAGATCACCGCCGTCTCCGGCCGCGGCGTCGGCATGGACGTGGTCCGCACCAATATCGAGCGCATCGGCGGCGCCATCGAGATGACCTCGACCGAGGGCGCCGGCACCCGTTTCACCATCCGCATTCCCCTGACCCTGACCATCGTCTCGGCCCTGATCGTGGAATGCTGCGGCGAGCGGTTCGCCATGCCCCAGTCCTGCGTCATCGAGCTGGTCAGCGCCAGCGACGGCTCGGGCCGGGTAGTCGAATATGTGGATGACGCTGCCGTTCTGAGACTGCGCGACCGGCTCCTGCCGCTGGTGTCGCTCGGGGCGTTGCTGGGCCTGCCCGCCAATGCCGAGGTGACCGGCGAATCCTGCATCGTGGTGGCCCAGGTCGGGGCCTTCACCTTCGGGGTCATCGTCGACCGGGTGTTCGATACCGAGGAGATCGTGGTCAAGCCGGTGGCCTCGGTCCTGCGCCATCTGAAGCTCTATTCCGGCGCGACCATCCTGGGCGACGGTTCGGTGATCCTGATCCTGGACTTCAAGGGCATTTCTCAGGAGGCCGGCGCGCAGCAAAGCGCGGACGGCGCCCGTGACGAGCTCGAGATGGCGGCATCGACATCGATGGAGCGCACCGCGCTCCTGACCTTCCATGCCGGCGACGCCACGCCGCGCGCCGTGCCCCTGTCGCGCGTCGCCAGGATCGAGGAACTGCTGTCGCATCAGATCGAGACCGTGGAGGGGCGAACGGTCATCCAGTATCGCGGCGGCCTGATGCCCGTGGTCGATGTCGATGCGCGGCCCGTCCAGCCCTGGACGGGGGAGACGACCCGACCGCTGCTGGTCTTCGCCCGCGGCGAACACGCTATCGGCCTGCTGGTCGACGAGATCGTGGACATCGTCGAAGACGAACCGGCGAAGGCCGGCGATGCCGATACCGCCGGCCTGATCGTCGCCGGCCGCGCCACCGAGATGGTCGATATCGACCGCTACTGGGGCGACGCGCCCGCCGCGTCGCGAACCGGCTCTGGCACGAAGATCACCGCCCCTGTCGCGGGACTGAAACGGCTGCTGCTCATCGACGACAGTCCGTTCAGCCGCCTGCTGCTGCAACCCCTGCTGGCCCAGTCCGGCTATGAGGTGGTCGTCGCCGAGGGCGCCGTCGAGGCCCTGACCTTCTATGAGGCGGGCGAACAGTTCGACCTGATCATGGCCGAGACCGATCCCCAGGGGGAGGAGGCCCGTCGCTTCGCTCACGCCTTCGGCAAGGCGACCCGTTGGCACGCCACGCCGCTCATGGGCCTCTCGCTGCAGGGCCGCGATCGCGGCGTCGCGCAGTTCGACGGCTCGCGCCTGCTCGACGCCGTCAACTCGGCCTTCAACACGAGGCAAGCCGCATGACCGCTTCCGATCCCGGCCTCGTTTCCCTCTCGTCCGGAACGGGCGACACCGAAGGTCTCGTCTCCATCCGCGTCGGCGCCCAGACCTTTGGCGTCCCGGTGCTCAAGGTCCAGGACGTCATCGCCCAGACCACCATCAATCGCGTGCCCCTGGCCCCGCCCGAGGTCGCCGGATCGCTGAACCTGCGCGGCCGGATCGTCACCGCCGTCGACATGCGCCTGCGTCTGCGCATGGCGCCGCGTGAGGCCGGGGAGGGCTTCATGTGCGTGATCGTCGAGCGCGGTGGCGAGCTCTACGCCCTTCTGGTGGACGACGTCGGCGACGTCCTGTGGCTGCCGCCCGAGACGCGCGAGACCCCGCCCGTGACCCTGTCCAACCGGTGGCAGTCCGTCTGCACCGGCCTGTACCTGCTCGAGACCGAGCTCCTGATCGTGATGGACATCGACCAGGTGCTGACGCTCGCGCCCGTTCCCATCGCCGCCTGATCCTCACACTGAAATTTCTTCAAAGGACAACGACATGCCCAGCAGCAACGCGGCCCTGAAAATCGACTCCGAGGCCGAGGAGTTCGACCTCCTGTTCCAGGACTACCGCGGCAAGGTCGCCGCCATCGAGCGGTCGCAGGCCGTGATCGAGTTCGAACTGGACGGCAAGATCACCACCGCCAACGAGAATTTCCTGACGGCCCTCGGCTACTCCCTGTCGGAAATCCAGGGGCAGCATCACTCGATGTTCGTCGACGCCGCCGAGCGTTCGGGCCCTGAGTATCAGGCGTTCTGGTCGCGTCTGGGACGGGGTGAGTTCGACGCCGGACAATACAAGCGCATCGGCAAGGGCGGTCGCGAGATCTGGATCCAGGCCAGCTACAACCCGGTCTTCGACGCCGACGGCAAGCCGGTGAAGGTCGTCAAGTTCGCCACCGACATCACGGCCCAGAAGGTTCAGGCCGCCGACTACGAGGGCCAGCTGGACGCCATCAGCAAGGCACAGGCGGTCATCTCCTTCTCGCTGGACGGCAAGATCCTCGACGCCAACGAAAACTTCCTGGCCGTGTTGGGCTACAGCCTCGATGAGATCCGCGGCCAGCACCACTCGATGTTCGCTGAGCCGGCCTATCGCCAGAGCCCCGAGTACCAGGCCTTCTGGGCCAAGCTGGGTCGTGGCGAATACGACTCCGGCCAGTACAAGCGCGTCGCCAAGGGCGGGCGCGAGGTCTGGATCCAGGCCAGCTACAACCCCATCCTCGATCTGAACGGCCGCCCCTACAAGGTCGTGAAATACGCCACCGACATCACCGCCCAGCGCGACCAGCGCAAGCTGGCCGAACGGGTCGGCGAAATCTCCAACATCGTCGCCTCGGCCGCCACCCAGATGCAGGCGACCGCTGAATCCATGGCCCGCTCGGCCGAGGACGCCACCCGTCAGGCCGGCGCGGTCTCCTCGGCCGCCCAGGTCGCCTCGGCCAACGTCCAGACCGTCGCGGCGGCGGGCGAGGAACTGTCGGCCTCGATCAACGAGATCGCCCGTCAGGTCGCGGAATCGACCAGCATCACCCGTCAGGCCGTGTCCGAAACCGACAAGACCAGCGCCGCCATCCAGTCCCTGGCCGAGGCCGCCCAGAAGATCGGCAACGTCGTCACCCTGATCAATAACATCGCGGGCCAGACCAAGCTTCTGGCCCTCAATGCGACCATCGAGGCGGCGCGCGCCGGCGATGCGGGCAAGGGCTTCGCGGTCGTGGCGTCGGAGGTGAAGAGCCTGTCGGACCAGACCGCCAAGGCGACCCAGGAAATCTCGTCCCAGATCACGGCCATGCAGGCCGCGACCGCGACCTCCGTCGGCGCCATCCAGGGCATCGCGGGCACGATCAACAAGGTCGCCGAGATCGCCGCCGCCATCGCCAGCGCGGTCGAGGAACAATCGGCCGCGACCGGCGAAATCTCCGCCAGCGTTGTCGAGGCCGCGGCCAGCACCCGCGAGGTGACCACCAACATCATCGGGGTCAACGAGGCCATCGCCCAGACCAACACCGCCTGCGGCGAGGTCACCACCTCCTCGGGCGAGCTGTCGGTCCAGGCCGAGGCCCTGCGCCGCGAGATGGACGCCCTGCTGGCCGCCTGACCCGGCGCCTGATCTTCCCGGCCGGGGCGCTGTGTCCCGGCCGGTCCTGCTTTCCCGAGGTATAAGACTGTGACTTTAGCCAGCCCGGCCATGACGACGGAGGCTTCGGCCATCCGGGTCATGGTCGTCGACGATTCCGCCGTGGTCCGGGGAATGATCTCGCGTCAGCTCGGCGCCGATCCCGAGCTGACGGTGGTGGCGACGGCGGCCAACGGCGAGCTGGCCCTGGCCGAGCTGGACCGGCGGCCGGTCGACGTCGTGGTGCTGGATATCGAGATGCCGGTGATGGACGGGATGGCCGCCCTGGCCGAGATGCGTGCCCGTCATCCGACGGTGAAGGTGGTCATGGCCTCGACCTACACCCGCCGCAACGCCGAGATCAGCCTTAAGGCCCTGCGTCTGGGCGCCGGCGACTATGTGGCCAAGCCGGAGACCGGCTTGGGCGCCGCCGAGGCCTTCCAGCAGGAGCTTCTGGCCAAGGTGAAGGCGCTGGGCCGGGCCCGGGCCCGCGCGCCTCAAGCCCCGTCGGCCTCTCTCCCACCCGCGCCCGTAGCCATTGTCCCGGCGGCCCCGACACTCCGTCCGCACACCGGCAAGTTCGTCCGTCCGGCGGTCGTCGCCATCGGGGCCTCGACCGGCGGCCCGCCGGCGCTGCTCAAGGTGTTTGAGGCGATCCGGGGTTCAGTAGAGCAGCCGATCCTTCTGACCCAGCACATGCCCGCCGCCTTCACCGGGCCGTTCGCCGAACAACTGGCCCGGGCAGGAGACCGCCCTTGCGCCGAAGCCGTCGACGGTGAGCCCGTCCTGCCCGGCCGCTGCTACGTCGCCCCGGGCGGCTGGCACATGACGGTCGAAAGCCCGGGCATCGGCGTTCCGCCCGTCATCCGCCTGAACCAGGAGGCGCCCGAGAATTTCTGCCGTCCTGCCGTCGATCCCATGCTGCGCAGCATCGCCCGGGTCTATGGCGCAGCCGTCGTCACCCTGATCCTGACGGGCATGGGGGCGGACGGCGCCAAGGGCGTCGACGCCATCGCCAGGGCCGGCGGCCGCGTCGTGGCCCAGGACGAGGCCACCAGCGTGGTCTGGGGCATGCCCGGCGCCGTCGCCGCCACGGGCCTGGCCGAAACCCTTCTTCCCCTCGACGAGGTCGGCCCCTGGCTGGTCCGGATCTCGGAGCAACGCGCATGACCGGCCCTGATTTCGATTACTTCTGCAAGCTGATGCGCGACCGGTCCGGTCTCGTCCTGTCCGCGTCCAAGGGCTATCTGGTGCGCGGCCGGCTGGAGCCCGTGGCGCGGGCCGCGGGTCTGGCCGACGTCGAAGCCCTTCTGGCGAAGCTGCGCTCGGGCGCGCCCGACGATCTGATCCGCCAGTGCGTGGACGCCATGGCGACACACGAGTCCTCCTTCTTCCGCGACGGGGCGCCCTTCGAACAGCTCGGCAAGACCATCCTGCCCGCGCTGATCGCCCAGCGCCGTGCCTCGCGGCGGTTGCGGATCTGGTGCGCGGCCTGTTCCAGCGGCCAGGAGCCGTGGTCCGTGGCCATGATCCTGAAGGAAAACCCCCAACTGGCGGGCTGGAACCTCGAGATCGTCGCGACCGACATGTCCGAGGCTATCCTGAGCAAGGCCCGCAACGCCCTGTACAGCGATTTCGAAGTTCGTCGCGGTCTCGCGCCCGAGCGTCTGGCCCGCTGGTTCCAGCCCGAGGACGGCGAGTGGCGTGTCCTACCCGTGCTGAGGGAAATCGTTTCGTTCCGGCCCCACAACCTGCTGCAAGGGGTGTCGGGGCTCGGCGTTTTCGACGTCATTCTGTGCCGCAATGTGCTCATCTACTTCGATGTGGAGCGCAAGCGGGAGGTGTTCGTCCATCTGCATCGCGCCCTGGCGGACGATGGAATCCTGTGTCTCGGCAGCTCGGAGACGGTGCTCGGCGTCGTTGAAACCTTCCTCCCGGCCGAAGGGGCGAGGGGCTTGTATTGCAAGGCCGATCAACGTCACGCGGTGGCGTCGTAAATGGTTCCCGTAAGGCGTGTTTGTCAAAAAACGATCATATCTCAGAATTGAAACGGCCGTGTTATTGCGTCGCAGTCTCTCTCCCCCGGAGCCAACGTGTACGTCGATGAATATTCAATCAGTGGTGAGCAGGTCCGCGCGGCCCGCGCCCTGCTGAGGGTCGATCAGAAGCAGATCGCGCTCGCCGCCGGCGTCAGTCTTGAGACGATCAAGAGGCTCGAGGCGGTCGAAGGACCGATCAACGTGACCTCCCGGACGCTGTCCGCCCTGCGCAACGCCTTCCTGAAGTTCGGGGTCGTCTTCGATGGCCGCGAGGATGCCGACCTGGCGGTCGGATGGGCGCGGCGCGACGTGGGCTCCATGCTGCGCCCCGTCGTACCGCGGTCGCGACGTCCGCGGGCCGAACCGGTGGCCCTGACGCGCCTTCTGTTCTGGAGCAAACTTCCCACTGACACCGGTATCGACGCGGGCCTGGGCAAGGGGCCCGGGCAAGGCGGCGTTCCCCGCTGGCTGAAGCAGCAACTGAAGGCCGACGTCACCGGCGCCGAGCTCGAACACGCCGGCTATCGGATGCAGGCTCTGGAAGGCCCGACGGATGTGGTGCTGGCCATGTTCGAGTCCATTCGCGACGAGGGCGTCCATGACGAAGCGACCCTGATCCAGTCGCGTACGGTGACGGGTCGGCTGTTCGACACCTGGAGCGTGCTCAGCGACGACCCGCATATGGTCGAAGACATCCTGTTCAAGGATGTCGGTATGAGCGGCCGGTTTCATCCCCGGGACCTTTCGCCCGCGGCTGTCCTGGGACTGTTCATCCTGTTGCTGGTCGCCCAGGCGCCCCACCGACGGTAACGACGGCCTTTCGCCCCAAGGCTGCGCGTCAGGATCGTCGAAAGAATCGACCTTGGCGGTAAAAACCGGCTAGTTGTCGTGGCTGTGCGCGGGTATTCCATGCGCGCCCAAGCTCCTCTGCCGCGAGAGACCGCCTCATGACCGCCGCCTTCACCCGCGTCCCCCATCCTTCGCTGGTCACCGCCGCCGATCGCGCCGTGCTCATGGAAGATCCGGGCTTCGGCCGGGTGTTCACCGACCATATGGTGACCATCCGCTACACGGCGGGTCAGGGCTGGCACTCGCACAAGGTCGAGCCGCGCGGTCCGATCCCGCTCGATCCCGCCGCCTCGGTCCTGCACTACGCCCAGGAAATTTTCGAGGGCATGAAGGCCTACAAGACCGACGATGGCCGCGTGGCCCTGTTCCGCCCCGAGCAGAACGCCCGCCGCTTCGCCGCCTCGGCCGAGCGTCTGGCCATGCCTGTCCTGCCGGAAGACCTGTTCCTCGAAGCCGTCGCCGAACTGGTCAAGACCGACGCCGACTGGATCCCGGAAGGCGAGGGCAGCCTCTATCTGCGCCCCTTCATGATCGCGACCGAGGCCTTTCTCGGCGTGCGCGCGGCCAATGAGTATCTGTTCGTCGTCCTGGCCTCGCCCGTCGGCGGCTATTTCAAGGGCGGCAAGAACAGCGTCACCATCCGCGTTTCCGAGCACTACACCCGCGCTGCACGCGGCGGCACCGGTGCGGCCAAATGCGGCGGCAACTACGCCGCCAGCCTGATCGCCCAGGCCGAGGCCGTGGCCAACGGCTGCGACCAGGTCGTCTTCCTCGACGCCGCCGAGGGCAAGTGGATCGAGGAACTGGGGGGCATGAATGTCTTCTTCGTCTTCAAGGACGGCTCGCTGCAGACGCCGCCGCTGGGCGGCACCATCCTGCCGGGCGTGACCCGCGCCTCGATCATCCAGTTGGCAAGGGACGCGGGCGTCACCGTGCGTGAGGCGCCCTACGCTTTCGAACAGTGGCGTGCCGATGTGGCCTCGGGTGAGGTCGTCGAAGCCTTCGCCTGCGGCACCGCCGCGGTCCTGACGGCCATCTCGAAAGTGGTCGCGCCGGACGGCGACTTCGTCATCGGCGACGGCAAGCCCGGCCCGGTGACTACCGACATGCTGGGCAAGCTGGTCGGCATCCAGCGCGGCCGTGTCGCCGACCCTCATGGCTGGGTTCAGACGATCATCGAAGCCTAGGTCGTTTCAAACCGAAGCGCTTCCGAAAGGGCGGCCGAAAGGTCGCCCTTTTCCATGACCTCGACCCGTTCCAGCCCCAGCCAGCCGGCCATGGACCGCAGCTGTTCGGCGAGGATGCGCGGCGTGTCGGCATCGGCGTCCGGCTCGCGCCACGCCGCCTGAACCAGCAGCGCCGAGCCCTTGCGGTCGCTTTTCAGATCGACCCGGGCGGTGATGGCCTCGTCCTGCAGCAGGGGAAGGACGTAGTAGCCGTGCTCGCGCTTGTGGGCCGGTGTGTAGATTTCCAGCCGGACCCGCACCCCGAACAGCCGCTCCGTCCGCTCGCGGAACCAGATCAGATTGTCGAACGGCGACAGCAGGGCCGCGTCTTCGATGCGGCGGGGTTTGCGCACGGCGGGGTCGAGGAAGGCCGGCTTGTTCCAGCCCCTGACGGTCACCGGGATCAGTTCGCCCGCCTCGACCAGTTCATGGATCCGCGCCCGGCTGTCGGCGAGCGGCAGGCGGAAATAGTCGCGCAGGTCGGCGGCGGTGGCGATCCCCATGGCCCGGGCCGAGATCCGGACCAGTTCGCGCTGGGCGTCCTCGGGGCTCGGCGTCGGCGCCTCTACCACGGCACGGGGCAGGGCGCGCTCGGGCAGGTCATAGACGCGCTCGAAGCCGCGCCGGGTCAGGGTGGTGATACGACCGGTCCAGAACAGCCATTCCAGCGCCCGCTTGCCGTCCGACCAGGACCACCAGCCGGGCGCGCCCCGCGGTCCCTCGGCGAAGTCCCCGCCTGTGACGCCGCGCCGTTTGCCGATCTCGGTCAGGATGCCGTCGACATAGTCGCTTTTCTCATGGCCGAACCGGGCGATGGAGCCCCAGATGCCTTCCCCGGCCTCGGCCGCCGCCATCCGCCAGCGGAACAGGGGCTGGGCCTCGACGGGCAGAAGCGACGCCTCATGCCCCCAGTATTCGAACAGGCTGCGCTTCTTCCCCCAGGCCTCGCTCTCCAGCACTTCGCGCGGATAGGCACCCAAACGCGAGAAGGCGGGTAGATAGTGGGTGCGGGTCACCACATTGACACTGTCGATCTGGATGACGCCGAGCTTGCGCGCCGCGCGGCGAAAGGCGGCGGCGTTCAGGGCACCCGGTGTGGTCCCGAACCCCTGTGCGGCCAGGGCGATGCGGCGGGCCTGGGCGGCGGAGAGGGTTTCGGTCATCTGGCGCTCCGCGACTCGGTCCGACAGTGAACGACAGACGGCCCTGGAACGCAAAGGGAACGGCGACGCTTGCGATCCGGTCCATCGTGCATAGATGGGTTACGGACGCTTCGGCGTCCCACCCTCCTTCCAGGGTGTTTCCTCCCAAGAAAACTTCGGCCGTGTCGTCTGACGCGGCCTTTTTTCTAGACCCCGCCGCCCTCGGAGAACTCCGGATCGGGTCGCAGATAGCCGCCCTTACGCAGGCGTTCCACGATCATCTCCGCCGCCTGTTCCGGTGTCATCGAGGCCGTATCGACCACGATCTCGGAGCTTTCCGGCGCCTCATAGGGGCTATCGACCCCGGTAAAGTTCTTGAGCGCGCCCGATCGGGCCTTGGCATAGAGGCCCTTGACGTCGCGCGCCTCGGCGACGGCCAGGGGCGTGTCAACATGGACCTCGAAGAACTCGCCCGGCCCCAGCAGTTCGCGCGCCAGCCGCCGCTCTGAGCGGAAGGGCGAGATGAAGGCGGTCAGGACGATCAGGCCGGCGTCCAGCATCAGCTTCGCCACCTCGCCCACGCGGCGGATGTTCTCGACCCGGTCGGCGTCGGTGAAGCCGAGGTCGCGGTTCAGGCCGTGGCGGACATTGTCGCCGTCCAGCAGATAGGTGTGCTTGCCCTCGAAGCGCAGTTTCTTCTCGACCAGATTGGCGATGGTCGACTTGCCCGCACCCGACAGGCCGGTGAA
Organism: Brevundimonas sp. GW821-FHT02A10; assembly: GCF_059422025.1. Taxonomy (NCBI): domain Bacteria; kingdom Pseudomonadati; phylum Pseudomonadota; class Alphaproteobacteria; order Caulobacterales; family Caulobacteraceae; genus Brevundimonas; species Brevundimonas sp. GW821-FHT02A10. Next base: position 707,643 of record NZ_JBWKWC010000001.1, on the reverse strand, counting down.
CCAGATCACCGCCGGCTTCTGACCAAGATCCGACGCGCGCGAGGCCTTGGTGACATCCAACGCCTGCCAGTGGATGTTTTGGGATCGGCGCAGGGCGAAGCGGATCATCCCCGCCCCGACGGTGGCGTTGGTCATCCGGTCGATCAGGATGAAACCGCCGGTATCCGGAATATCCGTATACGGATCGAAGCCGATCGGCCGGTCGAGCGACAGGTTGCAGACGGCGATGCCGTTCAGCGGAAGGGACTTCGCGGCTCGTTCTTCGAGGGTGTTGACGTTGATCTCGTGCTTGATCTCGGTGATCTGGGCCGAAACCGTCCGGGCGCCGATCTTGAGCAGATAGGGGCGGCCGGGCAGCAGGGGCTCGTCGGCCATCCAGACGAGGGTAGTCTCGAACTGGTCGGCGACCTCGGGGGCCGAGGTCGCGGCGGCCAGGATGTCCCCGCGCGAGCAGTCGACCTCGTCGGTCAGGGTCAGGGTCACCGACTGTCCGGCGACGGCCTGATCCAGATCGCCGTCTCTGGTCACGATCCGCGCGACGGTCGAGGTCCGGCCCGAGGGTTCGACCCGCACCGCGTCGCCGGGTTTGACCACGCCCGAGGCGATCAGACCCGAGAAGCCGCGGAAGTCGAGGTTGGGCCGGTTGACCCACTGGACCGGCATGCGGAAGGGTTTCGACTGCAGCCGGTCGGCGTCCAGCTCGACCGTCTCCAGATGCTCCATCAGGGCGGGGCCGGCGTACCAGGGGGTGGCGTCGCTCTTCGCCGCGATATTGTCGCCGGCCAGGCCCGACAGCGGAATGGCCAGCACGTCCTTCAGTCCGACCTGCGCAGCGAAGGCCGCATAGTCGGCGACGATGGCATCGAAGACCGACTGGTCATAGCCGACCAGATCCATCTTGTTCACCGCCAGCACCACATGGCGGATGCCCATAAGGGAGACGAGGAAACTGTGCCGCCGGGTCTGGGTCAGGATTCCCTTGCGCGCATCCACCAGAATGACGGCGAGGTCGGCGGTCGAGGCGCCGGTGACCATGTTGCGGGTGTACTGCTCATGCCCCGGGGTGTCGGCGACGATGAATTTCCGCCGGTCGGTGGCGAAGAAGCGGTAGGCCACATCGATGGTGATGCCCTGTTCCCGCTCGGCGGTCAGGCCGTCGACCAGAAGGGCGAAGTCGATGTTCTGGCCTTGCGTCCCGACCCGTTTCGAATCCGCCTCCAGCTGCGCCAGCTGGTCCTCGAAGATCTGGCGCGAGTCATAGAGCAGCCGCCCGATCAGGGTCGACTTGCCGTCGTCTACTGAGCCACAGGTGATGAAGCGCAGCAGGGACTTGGTCTGATGAGCCTTCAGATAGGCGTCGATGTCCTGTTCGATCAGGTCCGACGGCTTGTAGGCTTGGGTGACGCTATCGAGGGGCATCAGAAATAGCCCTCCTGCTTCTTCTTCTCCATCGACCCAGCCTGGTCGTGGTCGATGGCCCGGCCCTGACGCTCCGAGGTCGTGGTCAGCAGCATTTCCTGAATAATGGCCGGCAGGGTGTCGGCGGTGCTCTCGACCGCCCCCGTCAGGGGGTAGCAGCCCAGGGTCCTGAACCGCACTGACTTCATTTCAGGCGTCTCGCCCGGCCTCAGCGGCATCCGGTCGTCATCGACCATGATGATCTGGCCATCCCGCTCCACCACGGGCCGCTCGGCGGCGTAGTAGAGCGGCACGATCGGGATGTTCTCCAGATGGATGTATTGCCAGATGTCCAGCTCGGTCCAGTTGGAGATCGGGAAGACGCGGATGCTCTCGCCCGGGCTCTTGCGCGCATTGTAGAGCTTCCACAGCTCGGGCCGCTGCGCCTTGGGGTCCCAGCGGTGGCCTGCCGAGCGGAAGGAGAAGATGCGCTCCTTGGCTCGCGACTTCTCCTCGTCGCGCCGCGCCCCGCCGAAGGCCACGTCGAAGCCGTGCAGGTCCAGCGCCTGCTTCAGCCCCTCGGTCTTCCAGAGATCCGTGTGCAGGGCTGAGCCGTGGTCGAACGGGTTGATGCCCTTCGCCAGCGCTTCCGGGTTCTGATGCACCAGAAGCTCGAAACCCAGCTCCTTCGCCATCCGCTCGCGCATCTCGTACATGGCGCGGAATTTCCACGTCGTATCGACGTGCAGCAGGGGGAAGGGCGGGGGTGAGGGCCAGAAGGCCTTGGCCGCCAGATGCAGCATCACCGCCGAGTCCTTGCCCACGGAATAGAGCATGACCGGGCGCTCGGCCTCGGCGACGACCTCGCGCAGGATGTGGATGCTCTCGGCCTCCAGTCTCTGGAGGTGGGTCAGGGTCGGCAAGGCGAAGTCCTCGGTACTTGAGGGGGCGACATAGCCGGGCTGCCCCCTCGTTCCCTCACGAAATAAGCTGAAGCCAGACCCTAGGGATGCTTATCGCGGCTTTTGTCGGGCCTCAGGTTTCGCACTGTTTCCGAGCCCGAACATTCCCGGCCAGCCGCCGCTGGTCAGCAGGGCGACGTCCAGCAGGGCGAGCGGCAGGGGTGTCGACACCGGGGCGGCGATGAAGCGGGCGCGCCAGTCGGGGGCGAACTTCGACTTGTAGCTGCGCAAGCCCTGGAAGCCGTACAGGGCGCCGCCCTCCTCGAACACCAGGGCGCCGACGCGGGCGAAGACCGGGGCCAGCCGGCGGTCCTCCAGCCCGGCCAGAGGCGCCATGCCCAGATCGAAGGCCTCGAATCCTTCTGCCGCCGCCCACTGGATGGCGCGGATGAACAGATAGTCCATCACCCCCGGAGGCGCGTCGGGCAGGTGGCGCATCAGGTCGATGGCGACCTCTCGCTCATCGCCCTCGCCGGGCAGCAGGTTGGCGAAGGCCACGATCCGTCCCTCCGGCGCCGCCTCGGTGGTCTGGCGCACCACAGCCAGTGGCGTCAGGTCCAGATAGGCGAGGTCGAAACGGCCCAGCGAAAAGGCCTTTTCCGCCCCATTGTGATCCGCAAGCCATGCGTCCGACACAGCCTTCAGTTCGTCAGCGATGGCGCTCGCTGATCCGGCGGGCCGGACTTCGAAGCTCGCCCCCTCGCGCTCGGCCCGATTGATGGCGGTGCGCAGGTTCTGCTTGGACTTGCCCTCCAGCGAGAAGTCCGCGACCGGCACCACGGCGGTCTCACCCACCTTGCGCATGGCCAGACCCATGGTCGCCAGATCGGCCAGCACGCCTTCGCCGACCGAATAGAAGACGGCGGACCCGCCATAGCTGTCGGCCAGTTCGGCGAAGGCCCAGAGCAGGTCCTGCCGCTCGCTCCTCAACCCGGCAGGTTCGCCCATGGCGATCCAGCGCCGCCCGCGTACGCGGTAGGCCAGGAAGCTGCGGCCTGAGGGGCTGAACAACAGGGTCTTGTCACCCAGGGTGGCCAGCCAGGCCTCGGGCGTGGCGTGGTCCGCCTCCGCCAGCGCGGCCAATGCCTTCGCCCGGTCCTGCGGATCGGCGAGCCGCCGCCGTCCCGATCCGGGCGAGGACAACAGGGACACCGCGGCGATGGCGAGGGTCAGGATCGCCAGGATCGCCGCCGCCCTCAGGAAGCCCGAAGCCTCGCGGTCGGTCAGGAAGCTCCACCACAGCTGGTCGGTATAGTCGACGTCGCGATAGGCGAAGAAGCCGAGCCAGATGGCCGCGATCACCGCCGTGGTCAGCAGGATCAGCCAGCCGGGCCGCAAGGGCTCGACCAGTCGCGATCGCCGGTTGAAGGCCGTGCGGCAGGGGATCAGCAGGGCGGCGATGATCGCCAGAGCCAGGGCCTCTTCCCAGTCCAGACCCTTGAGCAGGGAGAAGACCACGCCGGCGCCCATGCCCGCCAGGGCGGTCCAGTAGGCGCCGCGCCTGCGCCGCCACAGACCGGCCGAGAGCAGCAGCAACAGGAAGCCGACCACGCTGGCGGCGAAATGGGACAGTTCGATCAGCACCGGCGACACCGATCCGCTCAGGGCGCGCAGGCGGTCGGAGAAGGCCGGGGTCACCGCCGAAATGATCATCAGGGCGCCGACCGCGAAGACGGCCACGGCAAAGATCTGGGGCGTCGCCTCCTTGGCCAGGCCCGCAAGGCGGCGGGCGACGCCGCGTCGCGGTTCAACTTCGGTGCTCATCCCGACCTGATGCCACGATCCCGTGAATCGTCCAATCGTGTCGGCTCCGGGGTCATTTCTGGGCAGTGGAAACAATCAGAAACATTGCGAGTTTGTAATCCTGCGGCGCCCCGGCCGCGCAGATTTCGGAGAACGGACATGATCCGCAAGACCGCCCTTCTGACTGGTATCGCTGGCCTGATGCTGGCTGCCCCTGCCGCCTTCGCCCAGGACGCCCAACCGGCTCCGGCCCCCACGCCCGCTCCGGCGGCGGCGCCCGCCCCGGCTCCCCAGTCCCAGCCCGGCACCCTGTCGCTGCAGCCCGGCTCTGACGTCAAGGGCTCCGACGGCGCTGTCCTCGGCAAGCTCGAAGGCGTCCGCAACAATGACGCTGGCGCCCAGGAATTGACCGTGCGCGGCGCGGACGGCCAACTGAAGGGCGTGCCGCTGGCGGGTCTGAAGCCCGAAGGTGCTGGCGTGACCGTCGGCTGGACGACGGCCGAGTTCACCGCCGCCCCGGCCATCCCGGGCGCCCCCGACGCGGCGTCGTCCTCGGCTCCGGCCTCGACCGAAGCCCCGGCTCAGCCCGCCCCGGATTCGGCCTCGCCTGAAGCCACGCCGACTACGACGGAAGCTCCGGCGACCGAGCCGACCCCGACCGAAACCCCGGCCCCGGAAGAACCGGCCGCCCCGCCGGTCCAGCCGCAAGGCTGATCTCCGGTTGATCTGACTTCAGATCGTTAACCCATTGAAACGCGCCGGTCTCCGGCGCGTTTCTTTGTATCGGCGCCCTCTAGGCGTCCAATAGTGAGGAAGCAAAAAATGCGTACCCTTCTTTTGACCACTGCGGCCGCCGCCCTTGCGATCGCTCTTCCGGCCTCGGCCCAGGTGCTTGGCGGGACCGTCGGCGCCACTGTCGGCGCGGGCGTAGGCCTGCCGCAGACCGCCCCGATCACCGACCAGGTCGGATCGACCGTGCGCGGCGCCACCGACATGACCCGCAGCACCGTGCGTGACACCACGCGTGAGGCCCGATCGGCCGCGAGCAGCGCCGCCAATACCTCCGCCTCGGCCTCGGTCCAGTCGGACACCCAGGTCGCCGCCGATGGTAACGGCGCCGACGCCAGCCTGAACATCTCGACCGGCGCCATGGTCCACGGCTCCGACGGCAATATGTTGGGTTCGGTCGTGCGGCTGACCCGTAACTCGGCCGGCCGTGTCGAGAGCTTCGTGGTCCGCTCGGCCGACGGGACCCTGCGCTCGGTTCCGGCCTCGGGCGCCAGTGTCCAGGGCGATGCGGTCGTCACGGCCTGGAGCTCCGGCGAGTTCAATCGCGCGCCGCCGGTTCAGTAAGATCGCCTTTCCGGCATGAAGAAGGGGCGGCCCGTGAGGACCGCTCCTTTTTGCCGTCTGACGTTTGGGTCAGGCGCGACGCTTGACCAGACCCAGCAGGAACAGCAGCAGACAGGCGCCGAGCGTGGCCACGATCGTCGAACCGATCCACCCGCCCCACGAGAAGCCCAGCGCCCCCGCGATCCAGCCGCCCAGAATGGCGCCCAGGATGCCGACGACCAGATTGGTCAGCAGGCCGTGGTTCCGGCCCATGATCTTTTCGGCAAGGAAGCCGGCGATGATGCCGACGATGATCCAGAAGATAATGCTCATTGAAACCTCCTCCAAAGCTTGACTGCTCTGGCGACGAAAACTCCTGTGGCGCGTGGAAGTTGCGTCTCGCGATTGGGACAGGCGGCCGCGCCGTGCCTCCTTAGTCTGCGCCCATAAAACGTTCGCCGAACGCGGCTACTCCCTCACTTGGGGAAAGCGGCACATCGTTTGCGGCGATCAAGGCGAGCCGTTCCATTTCGGGACAGCCCGCCAAACGGGGAATATGGGGCCATGGCCACCGACATCGATCTTCACCTGGGCCGCCGCCTGCGTCGCCGCCGTCGCCTGCTGGGCCTGACGCAGCAACAGCTGGCGCTGCAAGTCGGCATCCGCTTCCAGCAGATCCAGAAGTATGAGTGCGGCGCCAACCGCATCTCGGCCGCCCGCCTGTGGCAGCTGGCCGAGGCGCTGGAATCGCCGGTCAACTATTTCTACGACGGCCTGACCGAAGCCATGGAACGCAAGGAAGCGGCCGGGGCCAACGGCGGCGAGATGTTTTCCCGCAAGGAGACCCTCGACCTGATCCAGGCCTATTACCAGCTCGGCGAGCGCCCGCGCCGCCGTCTGCTGGATCTGGCCAAGTCTCTCCACGCCGAAGAGCCGGCGGCCTGAGGCCGTCGTGAGCGCTCCGGGTTCGGGGGCGAGCGGCGAGGGCTGAGTATTGCAGACCCGGCGGCGGCCCTTGGGGGAGGACACCGGCGACCGGGCGGGGTAGAGGTCATCGCGACCCTGACCCCTCAAGACTCGGCGCTCGCCCCTCATGACCGAATTCGAAGCCTTCGCCGTCGAACTGGCCCGTGAAGCGGCCGGTGTGACCCTGCCTTTCTTCCGCGGCGACTATGCCGAGGAGAACAAGGCCGGACCCGGCGCCTTCGACCCGGTCACCCAGGCGGACAAGGACGCCGAGGCCGCCATTCGCCGCCTGATCGCCGCCCGCTATCCCGATCACGGGGTCATCGGCGAGGAATATGGCGAGGATCGTCCGGATGCGGAGCATGTCTGGATTCTTGATCCCATCGACGGCACCCGCGCCTTCATTTCCGGCCTGCCGCTGTGGACCACCCTGATCGGCCTGCGGGTCGCGGGGACGCCGTCTGTCGGCGCGATTTCCCAGCCCTATCTCGGCGAACTGTTTCTGGGTGGCCCTTCGGGGGCCGTGCTGATGAGCCGGGGGCAGACGAAGCCGATCAAGACCCGCGCCTGCGAGCGCCTGACCGATGCGGTGATTTCAACCACCGATCCTGAAATCTTCACCGGCTCGGAACTGGGCGCCTGGACCCAGGTGCGGGCCGCCGCGCGCCTCGCCCGCTACGGCTGCGACGCCTATGCCTATGCGATGGTGGCGGCCGGACGCATGGATCTGGTCGCCGAAACCAGCCTGAAGCTGTGGGACTGGTCGGCCCTGATCCCGGTGGTCGAGGCGGCGGGCGGCGAGGTCACGAACTGGCGCGGCGAACCGGTCGACGGCACAGGCCAGATCCTCGCCGTCGGCGACGTCCGCATCCGCGAACAGGCGCTGGTCACGCTGAAACGCGCGGCGCTCTAGCTAAAACAACACAGAACACGCTCAAGCAGCGAGCGACCGCGTCGCTCGCGGTAGCGCCCTGACTATGCCGCGCCGACTTCGACGTCGTCGGGCTGGGGCAGGGGACGCAGGTCCTGGGTCGGGGCGACATAGTCGGCCATGGCGTCGAATTCGCTGAGGAAATGCGCCCTCAGGTCGTCCGTCTCCATGATGATCTCGTGCTTGGCGCCCGGGACCTCGACATAACGGCCGCGGCCCAGACGTTTGGCCGCCCATTTGTTGGTCTGTTTCCAGACGCGATCATCCTCGCCAGCCTGGACGAAGGTGCAGGGAATCTTGACGTTCTTCAGCGCCTTGGGCTTGAGCGCCCGCTCGCCGGCGTCGAGACCGAAGGCCAGCCAGCCCCAGGTCGGGCCGCCCACTGCGAGATGCGGGCAGGCGTAAAGCTGCTGCCGCCACAGTTCGTAGCGGGTCTCGTCCGTGGTCAGGGCGTCCTTCTCGAAGGTGTGGTCGAAGGGATCGTCCGGATCGTCCAGAACGAAATCCCCGGCCTTGCCGTGACGCAGGTTCCAGCGCACGGCCAGCTTGACCGACCACATCGAGCGCTTGCCCGTCTTGATACGGAGCATCGGGCCCGAGAGCACCGCGCCCGAGAACCGCTCTTCGCCGTTTTCCAGCGTCAGCAGGTTGAGGGCCGCGCCCATCGAATGGCCGACCATGATCCACGGCTTGGGCGCTCGGGCCTCAAACGCATCGAGCAGGCGGTGATAGTCGTCAAGGAACTCCTCGACCGCGCGGGCATGGCCCTTCAGGCGGTCAGGCAGCAGGCGGGCCGACAGGCCCTGGCCACGCCAGTCGTGGGCCAGGACGCAGAAACCGCGCGCCAGGAAATTGCCGATGACTTCGAAATATTTCTCGATCGGTTCGGTGCGGCCGGGCGACAGGATGACGGTTCCGCGCGGCTTGGCGGCGACCAGGGCCGAGGGCGTCCAGAAGGCGGCGCGCAGCCGCAGGCCGCCGGCTCCACGGAACCAGTCGCCCTGGCCTCCGGGCGGCGACGAGGCGCCGGGCACGCCCATCAGCGGGGCGTTGGCGGCGAAGGCTTGGGCGCGGTTCACTCAGGTTTCCTGAACTTCAAGGTCATGCGGTCGCTCTCGCCGATCGCATCGTATTTGCTGCGATCGAACGTTGGATCGGGCGCTTTCCCCTGCGGGGCCGTGAGGCTTTGCGGGGGCAGGGTTCCGACACCGAACGGATGATCCTTGGTATCTGTTTCATTCGCGTTGATTTCTGACGACGCGACGAAAACAAATCCGGCCTCGGCGGCCAGCTGTTTGACGAAGGCTTCCTGCACATAGCCGTTGGCGGCGGCGGGATCCTGATCCTCGTCCGGGGCCAGACGATGCTGTTCGATGCCCAGAACCCCGCCGGGCCTCAGGGCCTGGAAGGCGTCGGCGAAGGCCTTTTCGGCGATACCGGTGGCCATCCAGGCATTGATGTTGCGCATGAACAGGACGAGGTCCGCCGTGCCCGGAGGGGCCACATCGCCCGACGACGGTCCAAATGCGGAGAATTTGATGTCGCCGTACAGCTTCTTGTCGGCGGTGAAGCGGGTTTGGTAGTTGGCCATCAGGGCCGCCTGGGCCGGATCGGCCCCAGGCCCGGTGCTGAAGCCCGCCGCGAAATAGGTCCCGCCGCCGCGCGACAGATAGGGGGCCAGGATTTCGGTGTACCAGCCGCTGCCGGGCCAGAAGTCGACCACGGTCATGTTCGGCTGCAGGCCGAAGAAGCGCAGCGTCTCCATCGGATGGCGCCAAGGATCGCGCGTGCGGTCGGCGGCGCGCCAAGGGCCCTGGATCGCCCATTCCAGAGAGCCTTCGGGCGGGCCGGCCGGAGCGGTCGGCGCGGGCGTCTCGACCTTGGGCGCGGGCTTGGGTTTGCGGTCGCAGGCGGCCAGTCCCAGCGGCGCGACGGCGACGCAGGCGCACAGGCCCGCCAGCAGGGATCGACGCGATCCCGTCATCGCCTGTGGTTTCCGCTCGGACGGCTCGCGTTTCTGCATACGGGTCTCCCGCCGAGCCGCCCCCAAACCTTGCGGTCCTGAACCTTGCGGTCCTGCTCGGGTTGAACGGGCTTAACGAGCTTCGTGGCGGTCGTCAAAGCCGCACGCGAAGGCGTGATCGCCGCCTTGGGGACGGTCGTCTCAGAACGGCTTTCGGAAGCGCAGGGTCATGCGGTCGCTCTCGCCGATGGCGTCCAGCGCGGCCCGTTGATCCGGGGTCAGGGCGCCGGTTCCATCGCGCGCCTGCGACTGGCGAACGGGCGGCAGGCTCCAGACGCCGAACGGATGGTCGTGGTCGTCCTTCGGGTTGGCGTTCACCTCGCTGCGCGCCTCCAGCACGAAGCCGGCGGCCTGGGCCGCGCGGATGACGTAGCTTTCGGGCACATAGCCGGTGGGGGCTGTGGTCGCGACGTTCAGGCCCTCGGCGCTGCGGTGCTGTTCGACGGCCAGAATCCCGCCGGGCTTCAGGGCCTTGAAGAAGGCCGCCAGATAGGGCTCGGTGCGGCCGTCGCGGGACCAGTTGTGGAAGGCGCGGGCCACCACGACCATGTCGGCGGTCCCGTCGGCGACGCCCATTCCCTCCAGTGGCTTGTTGACCGGAACATAGGTCCCGCCGGTCGCGGCGGCATAGGGTTCCAGGATGTGACGCCACCAGCTGGCCGAGCCGGGCTCGATCTCGATCACCGTCAGGCCGGGCGTCAGGCCCCAGAAGGTCAGGGTCTCAAGCGGATGGCGCTGACCGTCGCGGGCGACATCGGCGGCGGGACGGGTGGCCGCTCCGATCGCGGATTGCAGCGCCTCGTCCTCCTGCAGCACGGGCGGGGGCATGGCGGCCCGACGGGCGGCGCGCTGGGCCGGGGTTTCGCCGACGCTCGGCGCGTCCTGCGCCAGAACCGGAGCCGCCATCCCCACGAGAGGCAGGGCGGCCGAGAGGGCGAGGGCGATCAGGCGCATGGTCGTCTCCAGAAGGGTCCCGCCATCCCTAACGGCTCGGGTGGCCGAAGCAAGGCGACGAAACGTCCGGAAATCCGTCCCCCTTGCGCGTCCGAAACCGCATCCCACATCGGTAACCGAAGGCGCCGATCACCGGGCCTTCTCAGACCCTCGGGGCCCGACAGGGACCGCGGACCTGACCACCCACCGCCTTCCCGGGCAAAACGCGGGAAGGTTCAGTCTTGCTGATCATCAGGAGATCGACATGCGTACCATCGACTTCACCCCCCTCTATCGTTCGGCCGTCGGCTTCGACCGTCTGGCCCGTCAGCTGGAAAGCGCCGCGCGCACCAGCGAAGCCGCCGGCTGGCCGCCCTACAACATCGAGACGACTGCCGAGAACGAATACCGCGTCGAGATCGCCGTCGCCGGCTTCAAGCCGGAAGAGCTGAACATCGAGGTCAAGGAAAACCTGCTGACCGTCACCGGCCGCAAGACCGCCAATGACGATACGGCGCCGCAGAAGACCTATCTGCACCGCGGCCTGGCCGAGCGCGACTTCGAGCGCCGCTTCCAGCTGGCCGACTATGTCGTCGTGACCGACGCCAACCTGGACAACGGCCTGCTCGCCATCAGCCTGAAGCGCGAACTGCCCGAGGCCCTCAAGCCCCGCCGCATCGAGATCGGCACGGCCAAAACCCCGCTGATCGAAGGCGAAGCCGCCGCCGCGTAAGCGACAGGCCGTTAGTCAAAGAGCGGAAAGGGCGGCGCGTTGCGTCGCCCTTTTTGCTGTGAGGTCAGGCGGCCTCGACGGATGCGATGCCGTTGGAGTGATCCACCCGGGCGTCCTTGAAAGTGACCCCGGTCAGGACCGCACCGCGCAGATCGGCGCCCGAAAGGTCGACGCGGTCCATACAGGCGCGGTTCAGATCGGCGTTTCGCACACAGGCGTAGCGCAGGCGACTGTCGGCCAGGGTCGAGGGCAGGGAGCGGCCGCCGCCCATCGGCAGCGGGCTCAACTGGGCGCCGGTCAGATTGGCCTTGTTGAGCAGGGCCCCGACCAGACGCGCGCCGCGCAGATCCGCACCGGACAGGTCTGCGCCGCGCAGATCGGCCTTTTCAAGATTGGCGCCCTGAAGCGCGATTCCCTTCAGATCCATCCCGACCATACAGGCGCCCCTTGCGCTCAGGGCAGGCAGCTTGAGCGAGTTCAGCCGCGTGCCGAGGGCGCGCAAATCCTCGCCGTCGAACACCGCAGGCGTGCCCAGCACCCCACCGCTCTCGGCCCAGGCGTTTGCGTCCAGCGCCAGGGACATCAGGGTCTCGGCCCGTTCGACCGCCGCCGCCGTCGGGGTTCTCAGGGTTCCGGACAGATCGGTCTTGTCCAGCCGGGCGCCTTCCATCTTGACGCCCGACAGGTCGGCGCCGATCAGTCGTGCGCCGGCGAGGTTGGCGCCCGAGACCTGGGCGTTCTCCAGCATGGCGCCGGACAGGTCGGCGTCCTTCAGATTGGCGCGGGTCAGGACGGCGCCGCGCATCGAACAGTCGGTGAAGTCGGCCTTGTGGGCGCTGACCCCGTCGAAGCGCGAGCCGTCCAGGGTGGCCCCGGCGAAGCTGGCTCCGTCGGCCAGGCCGGTGCGCTTCTCGTGCTTGACCTCGGACAGGCCCTGCGTCGCGTGCGGGACGGCGATGACGCCCTCGCGGAAGTCGGCCTGGGTCAGGTCGGCGTTTTCCAGACTGGCGCCCTGAAGGCAGACGCCGCGGATGTCGGCGCGGATCAGGACGGTGTCGGACAGATCGGCGCCGCGCAGGTCGCAGCCGAACAGGATGGCCCGTTCCATCCGCGCGCCCTTGAGCTTCGCGTTTTCCAGCGAGGCGCCGGTGAAGTCGGCGTCGTCCAGCAGGCGGCCACGCAGGTCCAGCCCGTTCAGGTCCATGAATTTCAGCGACAGCCGTCGGCCGTTGGCCTTGCCCTCGACGAAGCGGGCGTGGGCGGCCATCAGCACGTCCAGATCGCCCTGGGGCAGTTTGCGGCGGGCCACGGTCATGCGGCGTGGTCCTTGGGATCGTAGCCGCGTGTCCCGATCAGGGTCGCGCCGGTGAAATCGGCGAGCCTGGCGTGGGCGCCGTGCAGGCTGGCCCGGCTGAGATCGGCGTCGCACAGGATGGCGCGGCGCAGGTCGGCGCCCGAAAGGTCGGCGCCGCGCAGCGAGGCGCCGGTGAGGTCGGCGGGCAGCAGACGGTCGGGCCCCAGCATCAGCGGCCCCAACTGGGCCTCGCGCAGATCCGCCCCGCCCAGACGCGCGCCCGTCAGCCGGGCCCCGCGCAGGTCCGCGCGCCGTAGCTTGGTCGAGCGCAGATCGGCGCCCTGGAGCTGGGCGCCCTGGAGCTGAACCCCCTCCATGTCGAGGCCGTAGAAGACACCGCCCTTGGCCGACAGGGCCGTCAGGTTCAGGCCGGTGATCGAGCCCAGACCGCGCAGGTCGACACCGTCGAACACCGAGGGTTGACCCTTGGCGCCGCCGCTTTCGCACCAGATCGCGTGTTCATGCAGCATGTCGGCGGCGGGCATTTTGGCGACGGGAGCGCCGGCCGAGGCCTTGTCGGTCAGGGCGCCCTCCATATTGGCGCCGTCGGCGCGCCACATGGTGGCGGTGATGCCCACGAGAACCGCGTCGCGCAGGTCGGCGCCGGTGAGGTCCGCGCCCGACAGGTCGGCGCCGGCCAGATCCGCGCCGCGGAAATTGGCCGACTTCAGATTGGCCCGGACCAGCTTGCAGTCCTTCATGATGGCGTCGGAGAAGTCCGCCGACTGGGCCGCGACGCCCGACAGGCGCGACCGCTGCAGATTGGCGCCGGCCAGACAGGCGCCCTGGGCTTGGGTCTGGTTGCGCTTTGGCTCGACGATGCGGAAACCGTCCTTGGCGTTGGCGGTGGCCAGGGTGCCTTCGCGCAGATCGGCCTCGAACAGGTCGGCGCCCGACAGGTCCGCGCCGCGCAGGCAGGCGCCGCGCAGGTCCGCGCGCCTCAGGCTGGCGTCGACCAGAATGGCTTCCTGCATGTCGCTGCCGAAGAAGGTGGCGTTGTCGAGCTTGCAGCCGGTGAGATCGCAGCCGCGCATCTCGGCGGCGGAGAAGTCGGCGTCGGTGAGGTTGCGGCCGCTGAGGTCGAGGCCCGACAGATCCATCCAGGCGAAAACCGCGCGCGCGCCGCCCGGCCGCGCCTGCCACAGGCGGTCGTGTCGGGCGCAGATGACGTTCAGCTCTTGCTGGCTGATCCGCTTGCGAAGTTGGTCCTCGGACAGGGCTCCCATGGCGCCCAATATCCGCTCGCCCGCTTAAGGAAGCCTTGAGAAAACGGGGGTTTCGCCGGGACCGATACTGTCCGAAGGCGCACAAAAACCTGAACGCTGATCAGTCAAGACGGAGCCTCAGGAGGTCAGCAGGCCCTGTTCGGCGAGGGCGTCGGCGAGCTCGCCCGGTCCCGTCCACAGGCGGGTGTATCCGGCTTCGCCCAGTCGCTTGAGCTCGGTCACCAGATCGGCGCGCGGCGAGGCGACGAAACGGGCGTCGAAGCCCTGGCCGTCCTCACTGATGCGGACCATCGGGCGGCCGGTCTCCAGCCGGTGCAGGAAGCCCTCGCACAGGACCTTGCCCTCGTCGCACATCAGGCCGGTCTCGACGATCAGTCCGGCCTGACGCAGCCGTTCCGTTCCCCGGCCGGACGCGAAGGGCGAGGGGTCCAGGCAGGCCACGACCACGCGCGCCACGCCGGCCTCGGCCAGATAGTGGGCGCAGGACTGGCGGCCGGATGAGCGTGCGCCGCAGGGCTCAAGGGTCACATAGGCGGTCGATCCGGCGACGTCCGGCCCGGCGGCGGGCACGGCCTGTTCTTCGGCATGGGGGCGACCGCCGGGCGCCGTGGCGGCTTCTGACAGCACGCGCCCGTCCTTGACGATGACGCAGCCGACCGCCGGGTTCGGCCAGGTCTCGCCCATCCGTCCCATGGCCAGTTCAATGGCACGGGCCATGAAACGGGCGTCGTCGGTTTCCGACGTGCTCACGCGATGGCCGGCAGGCTTTCGGCCCGTCCCGCGTCCAGGTAACGCGCCGAGACCGGCTTCAGGTCGGCGTCCAGATCGATCTCCAGCGGATTGCCGGTCGGAATCTCGACACCGACGATCTTGTCGTCCGGTACGTCGAACAGGTGTTTGACGATGGCCCGCAGCGAGTTGCCGTGGGCGGCGATCAGCACATCCTCGCCGGCCTTCAGACGCGGGGCGATGGCGCTGTCCCAATAGGGCAGGACGCGATCCAGCGTGGTCTTGAGGCTCTCGGTGTCTGGAATGTCCTGGCCGGCGTAGCGAGGATCGGCGGTGAAGTCCCATTCGCCGCCGGGGGGCAGCGGGGGGGGCGGCACGTCATAGCTGCGGCGCCAGACCTTGACCTGGTCCTCGCCGTGCAGCTTCGCCGTCTCGGCCTTGTCGAGGCCCGTGAGGCCGCCGTAGTGACGCTCGTTCAGCCGCCAGTCCTCAATGGTCGGGACGTCTTTCAAACCTGCCGATTGAAGCGCCAGGGCGCCCGTGCGTTTCGCCCGGGTCAGGACAGAAGTGAACATCACCGCGGGTTTGAAGCCGGCCTCGGCGATCAGTTCGCCGCCGCGACGCGCCTGGGCCTCGCCCTCCGCCGTCAGGTCGACGTCGACCCAGCCGGTGAAGCGGTTCTCGAGGTTCCACTGGCTCTGGCCGTGACGAAGAAGGATCAGACGGGGCATGGGCGGCTCCGGCGTCACACCGGTAGGGAGCCGGTCGCGCGGTTGGGAATTTTCTGGACCCTCGGCCTAGGACGCGACCCCTCAGGGGTCAAGCCGCGACCGTGACGGAATGATGAACCGTGATACGCCGGGCCCTCGACCGGTTGTTCCCGGCTCAGCCTCTCGTTATAGCTCGGCCTATGTCAGATCGCGTCTTCTTCGCCCTGGCCGCAGTGATCGCGGCGGCCATGACGGCGCTTGCTCTGGTCTGGCCTTGATCTCCCTTTTCCGTTGGAAACCCGCATGTTGAAGCCCCGCCAGGATCTGGTTCCGAACACGGCCGACTATGAAACGATCCCCTTGGTGAAGCCGACCGGGTTCCGCGAATACGATGCGCGCTGGATCCTGGAAAAAGAGATCAACCTGCTGGGCATCCAGGCTTTGGGCCTGGCTCTCGCGACCTATGTTCACGAGATCGGGGTGCAGCCGCGCATCGTCGTGGGGCACGACTTCCGCTCCTATTCGCTCAGCGTCAAACAGGCCCTGATCCTGGGTCTGCTGGACGGCGGGATGGAGGTGCTGGACATCGGCCTGGCGCTGTCGCCGATGGCTTACTATGGCCAGTTCGCCCTGAACGCCCCCTGCGTCGCCATGGTCACCGCCTCGCACAACGAGAACGGCTGGACCGGGGTCAAGATGGGCGCCCAGCCGCCCCTGACCTTCGGCCCGGATGAAATGGGCCGGCTCAAGACCCTGGTGCTGGAAGGGCAGGGCGTCTCGCGTCCCGGCGGCCGCCTGGAACGGGTCGAGGGCTTCCGCGAGCAATATATCGCCGACGTCGCCGCCAAGACGAAGCTGACCCGTCCGCTGAAGGTCGTCTGCGCCTGCGGCAACGGCACCGCCGGCGTCTTCGCGCCCGAGGCCTTGCGCCTGATGGGCTGCGAGGTGATCGAGATGGACACCGCCCTCGACTACACCTTCCCCAAATACAATCCGAACCCGGAAGACCATGCCATGCTCGTCCAGATGGCCGAGAAGGTGAAGGAGACGGGCGCCGACCTCGCTCTCGGCTTCGACGGCGATGGCGACCGCTGCGGCGTGGTCGACAATACGGGCGAAGAGATCTTCGCCGACAAGATCGGCCTGATGCTGGCCCGCGACCTGTCGGCGATTCACAAGGACGCGACCTTCGTCGTCGATGTGAAGTCGACCGGCCTCTACAAGACCGACGAGGTTCTCAAGGCCAACGGCGCCACGACCGTCTACTGGAAGACGGGCCATTCCTACATCAAGCGCAAGACCGCCGAACTGGGGGCGCTGGCCGGGTTCGAGAAGTCGGGCCACTTCTTCCTCTCGGGCCCGTTGGGCCACGGCTATGACGACGGCATCGTCGCGGCCGGCGCCGTTCTGGCCATGCTGGATCGCAACCCGGGCAAGAGCCTGTCGGAGCTGAAGACGGCCCTGCCGGACGCCTGGACCTCGCTGACGATGTCGCCGCATTGCTCGGACGAGACCAAATACCAGGTGCTCGAAAAGCTGGTCGCCGAATACGAGGCCCTGTTCGCCGCCGGCGGTTCGATCCTGGGCCGCAAGATCGTCGAGGTGATCACCGTCAACGGCGCCCGCGTCCATCTGGAAGACGGCTCCTGGGTCCTGATCCGTGCGTCGTCGAACAAGCCGGAGATGGTTGTAGTGGTCGAGAGCATGCGCTCGGCCGACGACATGCGGGATCTGTTCCGTCAGGAGATGAAGCCGCGCCTCGCCGCCCACGGCGTCACCGACTACAATCAGGAAATCTAGACCTTGAGCCGGGGCCTGCGGTTTGACGCCGCAGGCGACCCGGTCCAGAACCGGGGCATGAGCCGGAGCGGTCGTGACTGAGTCTGTGAAGCGGATCGCGATCGTCGGCGGCGGGTTTTCCGGCGCCATGCTGGCTGCCCGTCTGGCTGAAAGCGGCCTGTCCTGCGTCCTGATCAACGCCGCGCCCGAGGTCGGTCTCGGCGTCGCCTATTCGACGCCGTTCGAGGGGCATCTGCTCAATGTCCGGTCCAACCGGATGACGGCTGTCGAGGGCAGGCCCGACGACTTCGTCGACTGGCTGAGGGCGAACCGGCCCGAGCTGGCGGACCCTTCCGACTTCGCCCCGCGCAAGGTCTATGGCGACTATGTCCGCGCCCGGTTGACCGCCATCGAGGCCGCACATCCGGGGATGATCGAGCGCCGCGTGGCGCAGGCCGCCACCGTGACGCTTTCCGGTCTGACCCTGTCGGATGGGGCGACCGTCGAGGCGGATACGGTCGTCCTGTGCACGGGCAATCCGGCGCCCAATGCGGGCGAGGGCAGGGGCGAGCGCGTCATCGGCGATCCGTGGGCGCCGGGGGCGCTGGACCGGATCGGCCTTGCGGACGACGTCATCATCGTCGGCACGGGGCTGACCATGGTCGATATGGTGCAGGGGCTGGTCGCACGCGGCTGGACCGGCAAGGCGACGGCCCTGTCGCGGCGGGGACTGATGCCCCGGCCGCATAATCTGTTTCCCGACACGCCGACGCCCTTGCCGCCCGAGGCTCTGTCGGGGCCGCTGTCCCGGAGGCTGAAGGCAGTGCGCGAGCTCGCGCGTCAGGGGTGCTGGCGCTGCGTGATGGAGGCCTATCGTCCGATTACGGCCGATCTCTGGATCGCCGCAACGGCTGACCAGCGCGCCCGGATGGTTCGCCATCTGCGGCCCTGGTGGGACGTGCATCGCCACCGGATCGCGGCCCGGATCGGACATGCGCTCGATGCGCTGAAGGCTCAGGGGCGGCTGGCCGTTGTCGCCGGACGGCTGGACCAGGTCGAGAGCGGCGAGGACGCGGTTACGGTTCACTGGTCTCCTCGTGGGGGAGGGGAGGCGGCGCCCCTCACCGCTGGCTGGATGATCGACTGCACCGGCCCGGCCCATTCGGCGGCGACCGATCCGCTGACCAGCCCCCTGATCGAGAGCGGCCGGGCGCGGATGGATCCGTTGCGGCTCGGGCTTGAGCTCGACGCCTCGGGGCGGGTGCTGCGTGCCGACGGGACGCCGGATCCGTCGTTGTTCGTTCTGGGGCCTCCGGCGCGGGCGGCCTTCTGGGAGACCATCGCCGTGCCGGATATCCGTAAACGGATCGAGGCCGTCGTCGCGGCCCTGATCTGACTACTGCGGCCGCGCCGGGAAGCTGGGCAGGCGGCCTTCGGGCGCAGCCACGTCGTAGGAGATGGGCACGGAGCACTGGCCGATGCGGCGCTCCAGCAAGAGGGTCATCTGCACCGGATCGCCCTGACGGAACATCAGGTCGCCGGCGCCGACGCGGGCCCCGCGCTGGAGGGCGGCCGGGTTTGCGGCCTGCTGAAACTGGCCGTTGCGGCACTGCGCCCGGGCGGCGTCGACGGTCTGGTTCACCGCGCGCATCGTCCCCTCGGCGTCGATGATACGGACGCCTGGGGCGGCGGGCGCGACCGGAGCCGGCGTCAGGGGATCGGCGACCAGCATCAGCATCAGGGGCAGCATGGGACCTCTCCGTTGCGACGGCCCAAACTAGGCCGGTTGCGGGCGATCGGCCAATCACAACTGCGGGTCATGTCGCCGCATTCCCGAGCGCCTTCCAGCCGAACTCCAGCAACGGTCGGGCGTCGGCGGCGAAGGCGGCGAGGACCCCGGGCAGGCGGTCCGAGCCGATCTCGGCGCCGGTCAGCCGGCGGCGGACGATCCAGCGGGTCCGCTTCAGGGCGGGGTCGAGCGGGCCGCCGGACTGGTCGGCGAAATCCCTCGGCATCTTCTTGACCGGATCGCCGGGCGCGAGCTCGAGGCCCGCCTTGTCCAGCGCCTCGACCATCGCGAAGTACGCGGCCGGATTGGCGACCATGGCGCGGCGGACCGCGTCGATATTGGGCCGTTCCGACAGCCAGAAGCCGGCGGCGACGAAGGGGCCTGAGCCGGAGTAGTCGTTTTCGTCGGTCGCCGGTTTCGCCTCCGCCGTGATCCCGCGCGCCGAGGGCAGGGTGGACGGATCCAGCGGGTCGATGGTGTCGGGATCGAAGTCCAGCACCGGCGCCCGCGAGCCGCCCTCGGGCTCGATATGGATATAGACCATGCCCGGCGACATCTTGCGCCACTCGCCGTCGGGGCCGGTGCGGCTGACGGTGGCGGCGACATGGACCTTGTACGGACGTTTGTCGTTGGAGAAGCGCACGTCGCGGTGAATGCGGAACTGGCTCTTCTTCGCATCACCGCGCAGGGGCAGGCCGCGCGCCGCCAGCAGCGGATTGAGATCCTCGATCAGGGCCGCCAGCCCGGGCTTGAGCCCCTCGTCATAGGCGGCGCGATGGGCGGTGAACCAGTCGCGGTCGTTGTTGGCCGCCAGACCGGTCAGAAAGGCCAGGTCGGCGGCGGCGAAGCCGTTGAAACTCATGCGTTCAGTCGTGGTCCAGAGGTTCGATGCGGCCGAGGCGCAGGCGGTCGACGGTCAGCTCGCCGATATGCAGCCGCGCGAACCGTCCGCGTTTGACCGACAGCCGGCCGATGGCGAGGGCGCCGATGGCCAAGGCTCCGATCGCCATGGCCCCTATGGCCAGCGATCCCAGCCCGAGGGTCCCGACGGCGCCCGCGCCCACCGCCCCGGCTCCGGCCGAGGCCTTCGCGACGTGATGCGCGCCGGTCGAGGGGCGTTTGTGGCCGGGGACCGCGCCCCGGGCCCGGGATCGGGCTTCGCGGTCGAAGACGTTGCTCATGGGCTGGAGGGTAGCATGGAACTCCGTTTCCTTCTCCCCTTGCGGGAGAAGGTGCCCCGGAGGGGCGGATGAGGGGTCGTGCCGACGTCTGACGCTCCACGCCTTCAATCCTTCCCAACACGACAGGCCTGCATGACCCCTCATCCGTCGCGCTCCGCGCGCCACCTTCTCCCGCAAGGGGAGAAGGCACAGAAAGTCACCCTCACGCGCGCCTGCGCTGAAGTTCGGGGGCCTTGGCGGAGCGACGGGCCTTCGCCCGGGACCGTGGGGTTATGTGTGTTTCGGCAAAGGCACTTCGCTCCGCACGGACGGTTTTCGACTGCGCCGAGGGCCTGGCTTCGCTCTTAACGAACGCCCCGTCTGCGCGCCGTGGGCGGCGGAGGCGACGACCTCCTGCCGGACCGGTACGGGTACTCCTCCCCGCCCCTGAGCCTGCCGGACTCGCACCGGCTCGACTTCGCGTCCCCTTCGGCGTCTCCGCCCCCGGGGCGCGCCCACTCCCTCCGTTCCCGCCGCCGCTTCGGATCGCCGGCCGAGCGAGCCCCCTGACGACAGGACGCGAGCATTATAGGCGCGGTTTCGGGCGTGCTGGGTTGAGGCGGGTGAGAAAGGCGGAAACCCGGGAAATCATTGGGATTGGGGAGGCGGATTGCGATGGCTGGGCGGGTCGGGTTCGCATCATCTCCCGCGATGAAAGCTTCTGCCCTCCTTGCACATTGCGGGATCGTCGTGCGGCATGTGTGGCTCAGAAGCGATATCCTGTATCCCGCGATCTCCGGGTTTTGTGACCCAGCCCGAGCTCAGCTGCGGTGTGGACTAGATCACGTAGATCTGGCTTCAGAATCGCCTATGATGATCTTTTCCGCTATATATTGCATAAGCGGTATTTCGCGCCTCAAAATTATATTGGCCTCTTCGCCCGGAACATATTTTGCTTTTCTTTCGTGACGATCAGAGGAATGAACAAGCGCGTTCCTTATGGTCTTTATTCTTTTGGCCAAAGGCCCGAAGACGTGCGACTTCTGCAAAGTCATTTTTTCCAGATCATATCCAAAACAAGTGGATTTAGACGTGTAAATTTTTTCTTTTTGATATTTCTCAATTCTTGCTATTTCTGCAATCAGCTCGTTCTCATCCAAATATTCCGAAAGAACCCCCTTTAACATTTCTTCTTCCCTGGACTCCGCCTTATGATCTGATACCGCCTGTATCAGCCGATCGAGGTCGGGTTTTGTGGGTTTGAATTTCCTATCGTTTAGTATGGACTGCATTCTCTTGTACAAATTCTTGTCAGAAATTTCCAAGAAATAGTGTTCTGCCACGTGATAAAACGATAGAAATTGTATATAAGGGTCGTAGCTAATTCCCCTTCTGTAGAACCTAGTTAGGTCTATATTGTATTTCGGAGGGAGGCTTGGGTACGATACATCCGTATCATCGTCGTCATCATCTTCCTCAATTCCGGTAGAAATTGCCAAAGATGACTGTGGCCATCTGTTTATTCTGGAAAGTGCTAGGCCTTTGTCATAGGATAAGTCAAAAAAGGAAGAATCAATAATGTTGTTCGTTTCTTCTTTGAGCTTATCGTCAGACATCAACCCAAGATTTCCAACCCGGGCAGTTTGGATATTCGAAAGGTAGCGATGCAGATCAAATCTTTTGTTTCTGGAAAACCGACCTAGGTAATAGTCGACTAGAGGCTTTGAAAAGAGAAACGACGCCCAAAAAATTGTCGTGGCATTGCCGATTTCGACGTAGGGATCTCCAGACGATTTATCTCCGAATGTGAAATTCGGATCGCTCGTATAAAATAAGCCTCCATCTGTATTCCCGACCCTAACTTCTCTATACCCTATTGATGTTAACTCTGGGAATTCTGGAGATGCTGTATAGGAACCTAGGATGTCTCCGATGCTGGCGTAATCGGATATGAGGCCTTTGGAAATTTGTATCGGATTTGGCGAAGATTCGTGAGCAAAGTTCAACGATTCGGCGTCTTCTGAGTCCAAAGCAAATCCGGCTTCCAAAAAGCCCGTTCTGATGGCGTCTTTTGCGTCTGAAAAGTTCATCTCTGCCCTGTCTTCAACTCTCCCGAGTAACAAAGCTGATCTGACGATTTTGTCCAGCCTCCCTCACACCTTCACCTCCACCACCCCGCCCCCGGCGCGGAACTTGGCCGACATCTCCGCCATCCCGGCTTCCGCCTCGACCAGGCTCGCCCCTGCATCATTCTGCGCCGCCGCGTCCCGGCGGATGTCCTGGCTGATCTTCATCGAGCAGAATTTCGGGCCGCACATGGAGCAGAAGTGGGCGGTCTTGTGGGCTTCTTTCGGGAGGGTCTCGTCGTGGTATTTCCTCGCCGTCTCGGGGTCGAGGCCGAGGTTGAACTGGTCTTCCCAGCGGAACTCGAACCGGGCGCGTGACAGGGCGTCGTCGTGCATCCGGGCGGCCGGGTGGCCCTTGGCGAGGTCGGCGGCGTGGGCGGCGATCTTGTAGGTGATGACCCCGTCCTTGACGTCCTGACGGTCGGGCAGGCCGAGGTGTTCCTTGGGCGTGACGTAGCAGAGCATGGCCGTGCCGAACCAGCCGATCATGGCCGCGCCGATGGCCGAGGTGATGTGGTCATAGCCGGGGGCGATGTCGGTGGTCAGCGGGCCCAAGGTGTAGAAGGGCGCCTCGTGGCAGTGTTTGAGCTGCTCATCCATATTGGCCTTGATCTTGTGCATCGGCACGTGGCCGGGGCCCTCGATCATCACCTGACAGCCCCTGGCCCAGGCGATCTTGGTCAGCTCGCCCAGGGTGCGCAGTTCGGCGAACTGGGCCTCGTCATTGGCGTCGGCGATCGAGCCGGGACGCAGGCCGTCGCCGAGGCTGAACGACACGTCGTAGGCCCGCATGATGTCGCAGATCTCTTCGAAATGCTCGTAGAGGAAGCTCTCCTTGTGGTGGCTCAGGCACCACTTGGCCATGATCGAGCCGCCGCGCGAGACGATGCCGGTGACGCGTTTGGCGGTCATCGGGATGAAGGGCAGGCGGACGCCGGCGTGGATGGTGAAATAATCGACGCCCTGTTCGCACTGCTCGATCAGGGTGTCGCGATAGACCTCCCAGGTCAGGTCCTCGGCGATGCCGTTGACCTTCTCCAGCGCCTGATAGATGGGCACCGTGCCGATGGGCACCGACGAGTTGCGGATGATCCAGTCGCGGATGTTATGGATGTTGCGGCCGGTCGACAGGTCCATGACGTTGTCGGCGCCCCAACGGGTGGCCCAGACCAGTTTGTCGACCTCGTCATCGACGGAGCTGAGGACCGCCGAGTTGCCGATGTTGGCGTTGATCTTCACCAGGAAGTTGCGGCCGATGATCATCGGCTCGACCTCGGGGTGGTTGATGTTGTGCGGGATGATGGCCCGGCCGCGGGCGATTTCCTGACGCACGAACTCAGGCGTGACGAAGTCGGGGATCGAGGCGCCGAAGTCCTCGCCGTCGCGGATGCAGGGGGCGTTCTGCTCGCGGCGCAGGTTCTCGCGGATGGCGACATATTCCATCTCGGGCGTGATGATCCCGGCCTTCGCATATTCGTACTGGGTGACCGGGCGACCCTCGACGCCCTTGAACACCTTGTGGTTCGAGACGTCGAAGCGCGGGGCGAGGTGGCGGCCGGAGGCGTGGCCGTTGTCCTCGGGCTTGACCTCGCGGGGCTCGAGGACGGGGGCGATGTCGCCGCGGTCCAGCTGCCAGGAGGTCTTCACCAGCGGCAGGCCGCGCTTGATGTCGATGGTGACGGTCGGGTCGGTGTAGGGGCCGGAGGAATCGTAGATCGTCACCGGCGGCTCATTGGCGCTCGGGTGGACGGCGACCTCGCGGAAGGGGACGCGGATGTCGGGGAAGAGCTCGCCCGAGACATAGACCTTCTTCGACCCGGCGCGCTCGCCGGTCGGGATGGTCCCGGTCTCCGCCATCACCTGTTCGCGGGCGTCTTTCAGAGCCAGTTCGACGTTCGGCTCTTCCGGCAGGGCGGCCAGAGTCTGGGATGGGGTGACTTGAATGTTCATGGCGGCCTCAGGTGTTGAGGGCTCCGCCGACGTCGGGAATTACAAATTGGTCCTGTGGCGTGTGCGGACCGGAAGCGTACTCATCCCTTCGCCGGCATGACCCGGATCAGGTTCGGCCGGTCAGAGGGCTACCTCAATCTCAGCGGCTCGAATGCCGCCCCCGGGAGAACGCGATGACCCTAGGGCAATCGCGCGCGGGGCTCAACCGGCGACGTTAAGGTGGTGGGGTGGCGAATTGTGGCGCGTTTAAGGCGAATTTCACTCACCTGCAAGCGAGGGTTGCAGGATTTCCCTTCGCGTTCAGGGTCTTATGGGTTTGGAAAGGTTTACAGGAAATGGTCGTTTCCCAGTAAACCCGCTTCCCCCTCCCCCAGGAACGCCATGACAAAGACGCTCCAACGACTGGTGTATCGCAGCACTGCCACCGGTAGCACGACCTCCCTGCTCAACCTCGTTTCCATCCTCGGCGAAAGCCAGCGCAACAACGACCGCGACGAGCTGACCGGCGCCCTGGCCGCGCACGGCGGCCGCTATGTGCAGGTGGTCGAGGGTGCAGCGACCACGCTGGACGGCCTGCTGCGCCGGCTGGAGCGGGACCCGCGCCACAAGGACATCAAGCTGCTGGAGCGCGAGAACATCACGTCGCGCGAGTTCGGCCGCTGGGCCATGGCCAACGCCGTGGTGACGCCCGAGGCGGCGCCGGTGCTGGAAGACCTGATGGCGTCGGACTTCCCCTCGGCGGCCCTGATCGTCGAGGCGCTCAAGGCGGCGGTCAGCCTGCAGCAGGCCGAGGCGCTGCAGCCGTCCTGACCGGCTCCTGACGGCGCCCGAACCCCCGCGAGCGCCGGGCGGAACACCTCTCCCCGGTTGTATTTTACGGCGAACGTCGTAATCTCGACGACGGAGGGTGGAGATGGATCAGAGGAAGCTGCTGACGGCCGTGGTGCTGGTCCTGCTGGCTCTGTTCACCCTGCCGTCGTGGATCGGTCTGCTCGCCCTCGTCACCGGACAGTTCAAGCCGGTCGCCACGCCGGACGGCGAAGCCATCGTCGGCGGCCTGGGCAACGCCTTCTTCCAGCTGCTCTTCCAGGATTCCCCGCTGTGGGATCTGGTCAAGACCGCCCTGGTGGCGACGGTCGCGGCGCTGGCGGCCCTGGGGTTGAACGACAAGGTGACCCTGAACGGCGGCGTGGTCACCATCGCCCTGATCTGCGCCTTCGTCCCGGCGATTATCCTCGCCCTCTACATGATCATGGGCGAGCCCTCGGTGTTCTGGGAAAACACCCGGGGCGTGAGCCTGTCCAAGGCCGACTTCCTCAGGGGCTGGAACAGCTACGTCACCAATCAGGCCCAGGTGCTGGCGGCCCAGTTGGCCCTGTTCCTGGGCCTCTACAAGAAGGGCCAGTCATGAAGCGTCTGGGTCTGAGCCTTGTTCTCGTCCTCGTCTGTCTCGCGCCGACCGTTTCGCGTTCCGACCAGCCGTGGGTCGTCGAGGCGGTGGTTGAAAACTATCTGGACACCCAGGGACCGGCCGAGCCGATGCAGTGGGCGAGGGTGGAATATTCGGAGGGGCAGCCCTCCGTGACCCTGAAGGAAATCAGGGATCCCAAGACCGGCATCGTCTATCGCCAGATCCTGTCCGCCAGCCAGCCGCGTCGCGCCGTTCTGGTCGGCGGGGTGAGCAGCGGCCGGTGGGTCAGTCTGCCGATTACAGTGTCACCGTCATCGCCGGGGGTCACGACGCCGGGGGCGAACTTCACCCTGGTGATCGGCGCGGATCCCGAGTGCAGCTATGAAACCCGCCAGAAGATCAGCATGACGCATGATCGCCTCCGGGCGAAGCTGGACGCCTATTTCATCGCGCGCAAACTGGTCGAGAAAAACGTCTGCCGCAACGATGCGAACCGGCGTCGGGTGCTGCGATACTATGTCGAGCGGTCGTGCGATCTCTCGCGCAGCCATCCGGCGATCCGGATCGACCAGGACGCCCTTTCCCTTCTTCGGCTTCAGCATCAGCCGGAACTGACCGCGCTGGCCAATCGCGCCGAGGACCGGTGCCGGTATGAGAAGAACGGCCCGATCTAGCGGGCGGTGACGTTCGGCGCCGCCGCGCGTCGATGCGAACATTTCCGTCGCTTTCCACCGTGCGGGCGCTAGACAGACGGGGTCATCGACGGAGCCCGCTCATGCATCTCGCCCGCTTCCCCCGCGTCCGACTGGCCCATCTGCCCACGCCGCTGGAGCCTCTGCCGCGCCTGTCCGAGGCGCTGGGCGTCGAGCTCTGGATCAAGCGCGACGACTGCACGGGTCTGGCCGGCGGCGGCAACAAGACGCGCAAGCTCGAGTTCCTGCTCGGCGACGCCTTCGAACAGGGCGCCGATACGCTGGTGACCCAGGGCGCTGTCCAGTCCAACCATGTGCGCCAGACGGCGGCGGCCGCGGCGGCCCACGGGCTGAAGTGCGAGATCATTCTCGAGGAACGCACCGGGTCGAAGGCCACCGACTACACCCGCAACGGCAATGTCCTGCTGGACCGGCTGTTCGACGCGCAGATCCGCACCGTGCCGGGCGGTTCCGACATGGTCGCCGAGCTGGAGATCACCGCCGAGGCGGTGCGCAAGCGCGGCGGCAAGCCCTATGTCATCCCGGGCGGCGGCTCCAATCCGATCGGAGCGCTCGGCTATGCCGACTGCGCGCGCGAGATCGTGGTGCAGGCCGATGAGCTGGACATGCCGATCGACCGGATCGTGACGGCGACGGGCAGCGCCGGGACCCATGCGGGTCTGGTCGCCGGTCTGGCGGTCATGGGCGCCGACATTCCGGTTCTGGGTATCGGGGTGCGGGCACCCAAGGAGAAGCAGGAAGCCAATGTCCTGAAGCTCGCGAAGGAAACCGCAGCTCTGCTGGGCCGTCCGGACGCCGTGACCGACGGCATGGTGGTCGCCGACTGCGACTATGTCGGCGCCGGATACGGTCTGGTCGATGAGGCGGTCATCGAGGCGCTCAAGCTGGCGGCGCGGACGGACGGTATCGTTCTGGATCCCGTCTATACCGGCAAGGCGATGAAGGGGCTGATCGCTTTGGCCCGCGCCGGCCGGTTCGAGAACGAGACGGTCGTCTTCCTGCACACCGGCGGGGCGCAGGGGCTGTTCGGCTATCAGGGCGAGATCGAGGGCTCGCTCTGATGAAGGTGTTGGGCGTGCTCGGCGGGATGGGGCCGGCGGCGACGGTGGCGTTTCTGGCGCGGGTCCAGGCCCTGACGCCCGCCGAGGGCGACGCCGATCACATCCGCGTCCTGATGGACATGAACCCGCAGGTGCCGGACCGGAACAGGACGCCCGATCAGGCCGAGGCGGTGCTGGGCGAGATGGCGGCGCGGCTGCGCGACGCCGGCGCGGAGGTCATCGCCATGCCGTGCAATACGGCGCATGCGCAGGGCGCGGGCATCCGCGCGGCCGGTCTGCCCTTCATCGACATGATCGCCGAGACGACGGCGGCGGTGGTGGCGACGGGGGCGAAGCGAGCCGGAATCCTCGCCACGCCCGGCGGCGAGGCCCTCTATACTGCGGCCCTGACGGCGGCGGGGATCGAGCCGGTGGTGCTGGAAGGCGCCGACCGCGAGGCCTTCATGGCCCGGGTATACGGGGTCAAGGCAGGGGACATGGGTGAGGCGGCCCGGACCCGCATGGCCCAGTTGGCGGCGGCCCTGGTCGCGCGCGGCGCCGAGGTGGTCATCGCCGGCTGCACCGAGGTGCCGCTGCTGCTCGGCGCCGGCGACGTCACTGTGCCTCTGGTGGATTCCGCCGAGGTGCTGGCCGGGGCTTGTGTGAAGGCCTGTCTGTGATCCTTCTCCCCTTGCGGGAGAAGGTGGCAGCCGAAGGCTGACGGATGAGGGGGCACGCCAACCTTTAAGATGGGCTGATCCAATCACGTCCGACGCCGTACGACCCCTCATCCGACCTCGCTGCGCTCGGCCACCTTCTCCCACAAGGGGAGAAGGATCATGTCGTCCTTGCCTCTTGCGACAACCCTCGCCAAACCTGTCGCGATGACGACGCGTAGCCTGATTATCGACTGCGACCCCGGGGTGGATGACGCCGTGGGGTTGTTCCTCGCCTTCGCGGCGCCCGGGCTGGAGCTCCTGGCGGTGACCACGGTGGGCGGCAATGTCCCGGTGACGGCGACGGCGCGCAACGCCCGGATCATGCGCCAGATCGCCGGGCGCGAGGATGTTCCTGTGTATGCCGGCGCCGAGCGGCCTCTGGTGCGCGAACCGGCGGGCGCGGGGGATTTCCACGGTCTGGAAGGAACCGGCGACCTGACCGTCTTCGAACCCGATGCGCCCGTCGCCGAGGGCCATGCGGTCGACGCCATCATCGATCTGGTCATGAGCCGCGCGGCGGGCGAGGTCGCCCTGTCCGTCATGGGGCCGATGACCAATGTGGCGCTGGCCATGCGCAAGGAACCGCGGCTGGCGGCTCATGTCGGCTGTGTCGTGGTCATGGGCGGGGCGCGCAGCGAGGGCGGCAACATCACCGCCTCGGCCGAGTTCAACATCTGGGCCGACCCGGACGCGGCGGCCGAGGTCTTCGCCTCCGGTTGCGAGATGATCGTCATGGGGCTGGACGCCACCCATCAGGTGCGCGCGACCGAGGCCCGGATCGCCGCCATCGAGGCCGTCCGCACGCCTGCCGCCGAAGCCACGGCGTCCATGCTGCGCTTCTCCCAGCGGATTGAGCGGGAGATTGTCAGGGGTGATGCTTCGCCCCTGCACGACCCGTGCACCGTCGCCTGGCTGCTCAAGCCCGAGCTGTTCGAAACCCGGCCCTGCCGGATCGAGGTCGAGACCGCATCCGACCTCACGCGCGGTCATACGGCGGTGGAGTTCCGCATCGACCCCGCGACCGCGCGCCATCACTGGGCGACCAAGGCGGACGGGCAGGGGGTGTTCGACCTGATCACGGCGACGCTGAAAGCCGCCGCCCCGCAGCGAAAGGCCGTCGGATGAACATCACCGTCGTCGGCTCCATCAACCTCGACTTCGTCGCCTCCGCCCCCAGCCTGCCGGCGCCGGGCGAGACGGTGACGGGTGCGACCCTGATGCGTCACCCGGGCGGCAAGGGCGCCAACCAGGCTTTGGCCGCCGAGAAACTCGGAGCGGAGGTCGCCCTGATCGGCCGGGTCGGCGACGACGGCATGGCCGGGGTGGCCCTGGCCCTGATGGAGGATTTCGGCGTTGATCTGGCGGGGGTGGAGGTCGATATCGCCGCCCCGACCGGCGTGGCCCTGATCGCGGTCGATCCCACGGGCGAGAACCAGATCGTGGTCGCGGCCGGCGCCAACCACATGGTCACGCCGGAACAGCTGCCGGCCCGGATCGAGGGGCCGCTGATCGTTCAGCTGGAGCTGCCGATCGCGACGGTGGAGGCCGCCGTCGGCCGCGCCGTCGGTTTCGTCTGCGCCAACCTGGCCCCCGCCGCGCCGGTGTCGGAGGCCCTGCTGCGGCGCGCCGACCTGATCGTGGTCAATGAGGTCGAGGCCGAGTTCTACGGCGACCTGCTGCACCACGGTGGCGGCCGGGTGGTGATTACGCAAGGCGCGCGTGGGGCCGAGATGTACCAGCGCGGGGTCAAGATCGCCTGGGCCACGCCGCCGAAGATCACCGCCGTCGATGCGACCGGCGCCGGCGACGCCTTCGTCGGGGCCATCACCGTGGCCCTGCTGGACGGAATGGAACCGGCGGAGGCGCTGAAGTTCGCCTGCGCCGCCGGGGCGGTCGCCGCCACCCGCGCCGGGGCCCAGCCGTCCCTGCCGACGCGCGATGAGGTCGAGGCCTTGCTCTCACAAAGCTGAAGGCTCTGGGTCCCCGCCTTCGCGGGGATGAGCGGATGTTTCCTGTTCGAAGCGGAACCGGCTATAGGCGCCGCGATGAACACGATCCTCTATGGACGGCCGCCGCTGGTCTTCGATCCGCCCGGCGCCGCGACCCAGACCTCGCCCCTGATCCCCGGATCGATCCCGCTGGAAAGCCTCGCGCCCGGCTCGGTCGACAGCGTCATGATCTACGCCCCGCCCGGCGTGCTGGAGCGGCGCTACACGCTGGCGCTCGCCCTGAAGGCCCTGAAGGTCGGCGGACGGCTTGACGTCATGGCTCCCAAGGACAAGGGCGGCTCGCGTCTGAAGAAAGAGCTTGAGGCCTTCGGCCTTGAGATCGGCGAGACGGCCAAGGCGCACCATCGCCGCTGCGTGGTCATCAAACCCGAAGCCATGACGGGTATCGACGCGGCCATCGAAGCGGGCGCGCCGCGTCTGGTCGAGGGGCTGGAAGCCTGGTCGCAACCGGGCGTCTTCGCCTGGGACCGGATCGACGGCGGCTCGGCGCTGCTGGCGCAAACCCTGCCTGCGCTGAAGGGCGCGGGCGCCGATCTGGGCTGCGGCTATGGCGCGCTCGCGACCGTGGTGCTGCGCTCGCCCGCGGTGACGGCGCTGAAGCTGGTCGATACCGATCGCCGCGCAGTCGAGGCCGCGAAACGCAATGTCGAGGACCCGCGAGCCAGCTTCGAATGGGCTGACGTCCGGACGCTCGAAGGCGAGGGGAACCTCGACTTCATCGTCATGAACCCGCCCTTCCACGACGGCGGCGCCGAGGACCGGCGTCTGGGTCAGGCCTTCATCCGCAAGGCCGCCGAAATGCTCAAGAAGGGCGGCGTCCTGTGGCTCGTCGCCAATCGCCACCTGCCTTACGAGGCCGAGCTGAAAGAGGCCTTCAAGCGCGTGACTCCGGCCGGCGACGGCGGCGGCTACAAGCTGTTCGAAGCGGTCAAATGAGCAAAACACCGACCTCTCGCGTCGATAAACTTCTCGGCTCGATGGGCTACGGTTCGCGGACCGAGATCGCGCGGCTGGGCAAGGTCGGGGGGATCGTGCTGGACGGCGCCGATCTGACGGATGTGTCGAGGCGGATTCCGGTGACGCCGGACCTGCCGACGCGGATGGAGATCGACGGCGAGCCGCTGGATCCGGTCGCGGGTCTGGTCATGCTGCTCAACAAGCCGCTGGGCATGACCTGTTCGCGCAAGGAAGACGGGGCGCTGGTCTATGACATCCTGCCGGAGCGCTGGAAGCGTCGCGACCCGGCGCTCTCGACCATCGGGCGGCTGGACAAACAGACCTCGGGCCTGCTGCTGCTGACCGACGACGGCGACCTGCTGCACAGGGTGATCAGCCCGAAGAAACATGTGGCCAAGGTCTATCGCGCCACGCTCGCCCGGCCGCTGGTCGGAACCGAGGGCGCGCTGTTCGAACAGGGCGGTCTTGTGCTGGAAGGCGAGGACAAGCCGCTGGCGCCCGCGCATCTCGAAGTGCTGTCGCCGACCGAGGCCCGGCTGACCGTGACCGAGGGCCGCTATCACATGGTCCGCCGCATGTTCGCCGCCGTTGGCAACCACGTCGAGGCCCTGCACCGTGAGCGTCTCGGCGGGTTGACCCTGCCCGACGACCTAGCGCCGGGCGAATGGCGGTTGCTGGATCAGGCGCAGATCGACGCGATCTTCGCCGGGTCTTGACCTCGGGCCGCCCGCCGCGCACCTGCGGGGCATGACCACCGGCGTGAAAATCTGCGGCCTGACCACTCCCGAGACGCTCGATGCGGCGCTGGATGGGGGGGCTGCGTTCGTCGGGGCCGTGATGTTCGCCAAAAGCCCGCGCAACGTCGCCCCGGTCGAGGCGGCGACCCTGTTCGAACGCGCTCGCGGCCGGGCGAAGGTCGTGGCCGTGGTGGTCAATCCCGACGACGCCCTGCTGGGCGAGATCGCGGCGACGCTGAAGCCCGACTTCATCCAGCTGCACGGCTCGGAAGCGCCCGCGCGCGCGGCCGAGGTCCGGGCCCTGACCGGAGCGGGGATCATCAAGGCCCTGCCGATCCGGAGCGCGGAGGATTTTGCGGCGGCGGCGGCTTGGGAGCCGTTCTGCGATTACCTGATGTTCGACGCCAAACCGCCCGAAGGCGCGGACCTGCCGGGCGGGGTGGGGGCGTCGTTCGACTGGTCCCTGCTGGCCGGGCGCGCGTTCGAGAAGCCCTGGTTCCTGGCGGGCGGGCTGAACCCCGAAAACGTCGCCGAGGCGATCCGGATTTCGGGCGCGCCCCTCGTGGACGTGTCCTCTGGCGTGGAAAGCGCCCCGGGTGTTAAGGACGCAGCCCGGATTGCGGCGTTTCTGAAGGCGGCGCGGTCCTAATTCCGACGCCTCCCCGCGTGAAGGTCTGCCTGTGAACGCCATCCTGCCCAATGCCTACGCCCAGCCCGACGCCGAGGGCCGTTTCGGTCCCTATGGCGGCCGGTTCGTGCCCGAGACCCTGATGCCGCTGGTGCTGCAGCTGGACGAGGCCTATGCGGCGGCCAAGGCGGATCCGAGCTTCCAGGCCGAACTCGACGGCTTCCTGACCCACTATGTCGGCCGCGAGAGCCCGCTTTATTTCGCCGAGCGCCTGACCGAACATTTCGGCGGGGCCAGGATCTGGCTGAAGCGCGAGGACCTGAACCACACGGGCGCGCACAAGATCAACAACTGCATGGGCCAGATCCTTCTGGCCCGCCGCATGGGCCGCACCCGGATCATCGCCGAGACCGGCGCGGGTCAGCACGGGGTGGCGACGGCGACCGTCTGCGCCCGCTTCGGCCTGCCCTGCACGGTCTATATGGGCGCGGTCGATGTGGAGCGGCAGCAGCCGAACGTCTTCCGCATGAAGCTTCTGGGGGCCGAGGTCTTCCCCGTCACCGCCGGCGCTGCGACCCTGAAGGACGCGATGAACGAGGCGATGCGTGACTGGGTCACCAACGTCGAGGACACCTATTACATCATCGGCACGGCGGCCGGGATGCACCCCTATCCGATGATGGTGCGTGACTTCCAGTCGGTGATCGGCAAGGAGATCAAGACCCAGGCGATGGCCCAGATGGGCAAGCTGCCCGAGGCCGTGGTCGCCTGTATCGGCGGCGGGTCGAACGCCATCGGCGCCTTCCATCCCTTCATCGATGACGCCGGCGTGCGGCTGATCGGGGTCGAGGCGGCGGGCCATGGGCTGGACACGCCCGACCATGCGGCCTCGCTCAAGGGCGGACGGCCCGGCGTGCTGCACGGCAACCGCACCTATCTGCTTCAGGACGACGACGGCCAGATCCTTGAGGGGCACTCCATCTCGGCTGGTCTCGATTATCCGGGCATCGGGCCGGAGCACGCCTGGCTGCACGACATCGGCCGCGCCGAATATCGCTCGGCGACTGATCAGGAGGCGCTGGACGCCTTCCAGCTGTGCTCGAAACTCGAGGGCATCATCCCCGCACTGGAGCCTTCCCACGCCCTGGCCCGCACGGGCGAGATCGCGAAGGAAGTGGGCAAGGGCGGCGATGTGGTCCTGCTGATGTCGGGGCGTGGCGACAAGGACATCTTCCAGGTCGCGAAATATCTCGGAGTCGAACTGTGAGACAGACGATCGCCGCGGGGCTGGTCCTCGCCGCCTTCCTGACCGGCGCGGCCGGAGCCTCGGCTCAGGGTGTTTCGGTCGCCCCGCCGCCGCTGGACGTGCTGGACGGAACCGTACTCGCCGCTGACTGCGGAAACATGTTTGGTCTGGCCGGAAACGCCTTTTGCGTGACGGCGCCGCTGGCGGGCATGGAGACCGCGTCCCGCGCCTATGTCGAGCATCAGAAGACCCAAGGCTGGCTGGTCGCCGAGGACAATGAGCGCCACGTCGTCTTCGTGCGCCGCAAGGACGGCGGCGACTGCGAGATGATGCAGATGCTGGCCTATTACGACCGCAGCAAGCCCGCCGCCGCCGACACCCCCGGCTATCTGGCCTTCTCTCTCATTCCCGGCGGCGGCTGCCGGGCCGAGAGCCCTGTTTCGGCGCCCGCCCAATGACCACTGCCCGTATCGACGCCCGCTTCGCCGCCCTGAAGACTGAAGGCCGGGCCGGCTTTGTCGCCTATGTGATGGCCGGCGATCCCTCGCGCGACGAGGCGCTGGAAATCCTGAAGGGCCTGCCCGCCGCCGGCGCCGACATCATCGAACTGGGTTTTCCCTTCTCCGATCCCATGGCTGAAGGACCGCCGATCCAGCGCGCCGCCCAGCGCGGGCTGAAGGCCGGTCTGACGTTGAAGGGCACGCTGGCGCTGGCCGCCGCCTTCCGCGAAACCGACGCCGACACCCCGGTGATCCTGATGGGCTATCTGAACCCCATCGAGAGCCACGGCTATGAGGCCTTCGCGCGCGACGCGGCCGCCTCGGGCATTGACGGTCTGATCATCGTCGACTGCCCGCCGGAGGAGGCCGATCCGCTGTCGGACGCCCTGGACGCCCACGGCGTGTCCCTGATCCGCCTCGCCACCCCGACCTCGGACGACGCCCGTCTGAAGGTCATCGCGCGGCGCACCTCGGGCTTTGTCTATTACGTCTCGGTCGCCGGCGTGACCGGGGTGAAGGAGGCGCAGGCCGTCTCCGTCGCACCGGCCGTCGAGCGCGTCCGCAAGGCCTCGGGCCTGCCGGTCGCCGTCGGCTTCGGGGTCAAGACGCCGGAGCGCGCCGCCGAGATCGCCCGCGTCGCCGACGCCGTCGTGGTCGGTTCCGTGCTGGTGGAAGAAGTCGCCGCGGCCCTGGCGGCGAACGAACCTGCCGCTCCGCGCGTTCTGGCCAGGGTGAAGGCTCTGGGCGACGCCGTACGGGGTGCGCGCGTGGGCGAAACCGTCTAGAGACCCGCCATGGCTGATAACAAACCCCATAACGACAAACCCCGCGTCGGTTGGCTTTCGCGCTTCGCCCCGGGCGTGCGCAAGATCGTCAGCCGCCGGACGAACGAGACCCCCGACAATCTCTGGGTCAAGGATCCGGACTCGGGCGAGATGCTCTATCGCTCGGACCTCGAGGCCGCCCTGTGGGTGACGCCGTCGGGCCGCCACATGCGGCTGAATGCCGAACAGCGTCTGCGCTACACCTTCGACGACGGCCAGTTCGAGGCGATCGACACGCCGGAGGTTCCTGAAGACCCGCTGAAATTCTCGGACGGCAAATCCTACAAGGATCGTCTCAGCGCAGCGCGCAAGGCGGCCGGCCGCAAGGACACGATGATGATCGGGTTCGGCGAGATCGACGGCACGTCCGCGGTCGTCATCGTCCAGGACTTCAGCTTCATGGGCGGATCGCTGGGCACCGCCGCGGGCGAGGCCTTCGTCGCCGCCGCCCACGCCGCCATCGCCCGTAACGTGCCGCTGGTCTGCTTCACCGCCGCCGGCGGCGCCCGGATGCAGGAGGGCGCGCTCAGCCTGATGCAGATGGCTCGCTCGACCCTGGCCGTGCAGGAGCTGAAGGCGGCCCAGCTGCCCTATGTTGTGGTTCTCACGGACCCCACCACCGGCGGCGTCACCGCCAGCTACGCCATGCTGGGCGACGTCCATCTGGCTGAGCCGGGCGCCCTGATCGGCTTCGCCGGTGCGCGGGTGATCGAAAGCACCATCCGCGAGAAGCTGCCGCCGGGCTTCCAGCGCGCCGAATACCTTCAGGAAAAGGGCATGGTCGACAAGGTCGTGGCCCGTCCGGACCTGCCCGAGACCCTCGGCGCTGTCCTGTCGATGCTGATGGGCGGAAAGCGCCGCGCGGCCTGATTTTCCGACCTGTGGGGCATGGATTTACCCCTCAGGCGTCCTGATCCATACCAAAGTTAGGACGCGGCGCGCGGGCGCACGCGATAGAAGGCCCGTGTCTGGTCATAGTACGGCCGGACGGGGCGGCCCGGTCGATTAAGTCCCTTCCAGACTGACCGGGCCGCATCCATTTTCCCGCCAGCCGACAGGCGAGGAATGTGGGATGCGGCCCAGGCGTCGCGGCCCGTGCGTCGTGGTCAGGGGCGATCGGAGGCGGGAAGGGCGGCGATTTCGGCGTCGGTCAGCTTCTTTTCGATGACGGCGCGACAGCCTTGAGCCGCGCCCGCGCGCGCCGGCGCCGACAGATTGACCCAATCATCGGTGCACAGACGGCTGAAGCCCGTGCCCGCCGCCGGCGTGATCGCCATCTGGGGCGTGTTGTACAGGTCGCTGCAATCGCCGGCGGCGCTGAGCTGGTAGACGCCCTGGCCGCGCACCTTCAGATAGACGGCCGTTCCGCCGGAGCTGGTCCGGAAATTATCGACCTGTTGCTGGAAGAAGCACTGACGTCCCGGCGCCGGGGTTTCGGCGCGAGCGGCGGTCGTGGAGGGGGCGGCGGCGGACCCGATCAACAAACCGATGACGGGCACAAACACGAGCAGGGATTGACGCAAGACGGCCTCCTTGAAGGGGATGGAATTCGAGCAGTCCATTCAAAACTGGACCCGTTACGGTTCGCCCGCAAGGGTTGCGGCGATCATACGTCTTCAGACGTGCGCGCGCCGAACCGCTGCGGCGACAGGCGCGCCGCGAAGCCGCCGGGCAGAGGTGAGGAGGCTTTCGCGATCAGGGCCGCCAGATGCTCTCCCAGAAGCGGCGCGACACAGAAGCCCCGCGACCCCAGACCGCCCAGCCCATAGACACCGTCGCCGAGTGCGCCGCAGACCGGCAGCCGGTCCGCTGTGGTGGCGCGAACGGCGGCCCGGGCCTCGGTCGGGCTCGCCGCGATCTGCGTGGCCAGTTCGGGGAAGCGGGCCGCCAGAACGGCGCGGTTTCGCTCGGCGTCGGCAGGCCGGACCTCGGCCGTGACCTCATCGCGGTCGTGGGTGGCGCCGAACAGGAAGCCTGACCCGGTCGGGGCGATATAGCCGCCCCAGGCCGTGGCCTCGGGCGCCGGATCGCTCTCGACCCAGTCGGCCTGACCTCGCACCGGGCGCAGTTTCAACTCCGGCGCCAGATCGGCGGCGCCCCAGCCGGCGGTCAGGACCACGGCGGCGGCCTCGGTCAAAATCCCGCCTCCGGCGTCGAACAGGCGCAGGGTCGCGCCATCGCGTTCGATCCGTGCGACCCGACCCGTCACGACCGGAACGCCGTCCAGCCAGTGCTCTAGGATCCGACGGGGCGCCGCGGTCAGGGCGCCGGCCATGCTCAAGCCGTCCCCGGATGCTGTCATCTCGCCCTCAGGCCACCAGGGCTGGGCCGCAACCTTGGCGAAGCGGGCGGCGTCGCGGTCGGATTGCGCCAGCTGGGTCACGCCCGGGGAGATCACCGCGCCCGGCGTCACCTGATAGAGCGTGCGGGCGCGCTCCAGCGCCTGGGCGTGGAAGCCGGCGATGACGGCGTCTCCGGCATCGAGCCGGGGGGTGACCAAGGCGGCCGGAAAGCCCGATCCCCCGGCGCCGGGCCGCTCCGCCTCGATCAGGACGACGGGCATGTCGAGGGCTCGCAGGGCCCGCGCGACCGAGGCCCCCGCGATTCCGCCGCCGATGACCGCGACCGAGGCGGGCGTTCGGGGCGTGGTCGCCGCGTCCGTTCGCCAGGCCTCCAGCCGTTCTCGCTTGCGTCCATGGCCGGGGCGTTTCTCGACCTGAAAGCCGCGCTCCGACAGGCCGCGCCGCACGGCGCCGGCGACGGTGAAGGTGGCGACGCGGGCGCCCGGCGTCGATCGCGCGGCGATCCCGTCCATGACGGCGTCGGACCACATGCCGGGGTTCAGGGCCGGGGAGAAGCCGTCCAGGAACCAGGCGTCCGCCTGTCCCGACCACTCCTCCAGCGCCCAGGCCGCGTCGCCGACGGCGAGGTCGAGGGTCGCGCGAAAGTCAGGCAGGTCGATCCGGTGAAAGCCGGGCGTCCCCGCGGGCCAGGCGGCGATCAGGGCGGCGGCGATGTCGGCGACCTCCGGCCAGGCGGAGAGCGCTCGCGCCGCCTCTTCCGCCGTCAGCGGGAAGGCCTCGATGGAGAAGATGTTGAGGAGACCGTTCGCCGGCCCCTCGCGCCGCCACAGGTCCAGCAGGGCGATGATGTTGAGCCCGGTGCCGAAGCCCAGCTCGGCGACCGTAAACCGCTTCCGCCCTGCCCAGCCCTCCGAAAGGTGGCAGCCGCCGAGGAAGACCGCACGGCTCTCGGCCAGGCCGTCGTCCTTGGAGAAATAGACGTCGCCGAACCGGGCGGATCGGGGCGCGCCGTCCTCGGACCAGGTGAGGTCGGCGTGTCCGGTGGTGTCGGGGTCGGGAAGCATGGCGCTCTCCTACACCGCCCATCTTGCCCGGACGACGGCGGATACGAAAAAGGGGCCGCCCGAAGGCGACCCCTTTCCATCGAGACCCGAAGGTCTGTCCGTAAGATCTAGTGCTTTTCCGGAGCCGGGGCTGCGGCGTGCGGCGCCATGGCGCTTTCGGCCGGAGCAGCGTGGGCGTCGGCGGCCGGAGCGGTCGTCGTGGCGGCGGCGGCGCTGGAGGCCGCTTCGCCCGCAGCGGCGGCGGCGTCGGTCGCGGCCTGGTCGGCGGTCGCGGCGGCGTCAGCGGCGGTGTCGGCGGCGGCGGCCGAATCAGCGGCGGCGTCGGCGGCCTTTTCCTCGGGCTTGGCCGAGCAGGCGGTGATGGCCAGAGCGGCGGCGGCAGCGGCCGAGAGGGCCATCAGGTGACGAATGGTCATGGGGAATTCCTTCCTTTTTCCGCGAGATCTTCAAGCCTCGCACCGGGAGCAGACGCCCGGCTGAGCGAAATCGCAAGTTAAAAACTCACGCGTTCGTGATCGCGAGGCGGGGTGCGACGATCGGTCGTCCGACCGCGAAACGGGTCAGTGCGCGGTCGGTTGCGGCGCCGCGTCAGGCGTTCCGGCGGCCTCCGCGGCCTGGGTCCCGGCCTGCAGGGCGGCTTCGCTGGCGGCGGCTGCATCGGCCCCGGCCTTGGCCGCATCGGATGCCGCCTGATCGGCGGAGGCGGCCGCCTGGTCAGCCGATGCGGCGGCGCTCTGTTCGGGATGATCCGAATGGCAGGCGGCGACGGCGAGGAGGGCGCCGAACAGGGGCGCGAGCAGCAGCGGACGAAGGGTCATGGCGGGCTCCCTGTGAGACGGGCGCGTGGCCCGCTGTCCGGCGTAACGCGAGGCGTACGTCGGAGGCAAGCCGGGAGGCCGCCGGTCGAGCCGGCAGCCTCCCGGTCAGGCGGTCAGTGTTTCGGCGCCATGGCGCTGTCGGCGGCCGGGGCCATCTTGTCGGCGGGAGCGGGCGCCATCGCGCCGCTGGCCGGGGCCATGGCGCTGTCTGAGGGGGCCATGGCGCCTTGGGCGGCGGGGGCAGCCGGAGCCATGGCTCCGTCATGGGCGCTATCGGAAGCGGGGGCCATCGACCCTTCGGCGGCAGGGGCCATCGGGGTTTCGGCCTTCTCGTCCGGCGCCGGCTTGCAGGCGGCGATGGACAGGGCCGCGAGGCCGGCGGCGGCGAGCATCAGGTGGCGAGCGGTCATCAGGGGGTTCCCTCTGTCGTTGGTTCGGCGAGGCGATGCGCCGCACCGTTGAAGCGTCGGAGGGTCGGTCAGCCCGCACCCTCGACCCGGCTACGCGGGCGAGGGGCGAAGGGTTACAGAAACAGGGTCGCGGCCCGGGGGCGTCGAGGCGCTGACGTCACTCGGTGGGCGCGGCGGCCAGGGCCTCTTCCATCTCGGCGAAGGAAGGCTGGGCCGCCGAGGGGATGTCGCCGCGGCCGATTTCGACCGAGATCTGGGCGGCGTTGCCGTGCAGGTGGGCGACCAGGACCGACTGGATGATCTTGTAGAAGGCGGCTTCCTCATCGACGATCGCGTTCAGGCGCGCTGCGAACGGGCCGACGAGGCCATAGGCCAGGAACACGCCGAGGAAGGTGCCGACGAGGGCCGAGCCGATCATCTCGCCCAGCACGGCGGGGGGTTCAGTGATGGCTCCCATGGTCTTGATGATGCCGAGCACGGCCGCGACGATGCCCAGGGCGGGCAGGCCGTCAGCCAGGTTCTGAAGCGCGTGCGGGGCCATGGCGGCCTCGTGGTGGTGCTTCTCGAGCTGCTTCTCCATGGCGTCCTCGATCTGGTGAGGATCCTCCAGGTTCATCGTCATCATCCGCAGGGTGTCGCAGATGAAGTCGATGGCGAAATGGTCCTTCATCACCTTCGGGTACTTCTGGAAGATGCTGGATTCGCCGGGCTTTTCGATGTGGCTTTCCAGGGCGATGACGCCCTTGGACTTCATCGTCTTGGTCAGCTGGAACAGCAGGGACAAGAGGTCCTTGTAGTCCTGCTTCTTCCACTTCGGACCGGCGAAACATTTGCCGAAACCGCCCAGGGACGACTTGATGACGCCGATCGAGTTGGCCATCAGGAAGGCGGCGACGCCGGCGCCGAGGATGGCCATGAGTTCGTGCGGGGCGGCGTGAATGATCACGTCCATCTTGCCGCCAGACATCAGGAAGCTGCCGAACACGAGGCCGAACAACAGCACAATGCCGATAATCTGGAACATAGACGGGCGCCCGGAGTCCGCGAGGAGAGGTCGGGACCATCGCCGTTAATGATTAAGGGGCGGTTGCGATTTGCCGCCCGATGTTCTCAGAGCCGGTTTTCGCCGCTCAGGATCGCCGCCAGGATCGCCGGGGTCAGCTTCTGGTAGCCGGACTTGCCGCCGCGCACATAGATCGTCCCGTCGGTCCTGGCCGGATCGAAGCCCTCGGCGACCAGATCGACCTTGCGGTATTTGAAGGTGCCGGTGGTCTCAACCGTCTTGGCGATGCGGACGAAGACGGGCCGGGCGTAGGGCGGCAGCTGTTCGTCGGCATAGTCGGAGAAGGCCTTGGCCGAGAATTTGCCTTCGGGAATGATGGTGACCATGCCCGCCTTGCCCTCGGTGAAGGGCACGGGCACGCCATAGGCGATGACTTCCTGCACGCCCGGCGCCTCGGCCAGCCGCTGCTCGACCTCGGAGGTGGAGACGTTCTCACCCTTCCAGCGGAAGGTGTCGCCGATCCGGTCGATGAAATAGAGGTAGCCTTCGGAATCCTGACGCATCAGATCGCCGGTGCGGAACCACTTGTCGCCGCGCGCGAAGACGTCGGTGAGGATCTTCTTCTCGGAGGCGGCCTTGTCGGCATAGCCGGAGAAGTCGTGGCGGACGTCGTTGCCGATGGCGCCGATGGCTTCGCCGATCTCGCCCGGACGGGCCTCCTCGCACAGGCCGTTGGCTCCGCGCACCGGCTCGTTGGAATCGACGTCGAAGCGGACCAGGCGGATGTTGATCTGCTTCTTGAGCAGCTTGGGCACGCGGCCGATGGCGCCCTGTTTGCCGTCGAAATTGAACAGGGAGACGTTGCCTTCGGTCGAGCCGTAGAACTCCAGGATGTCCGGGATTTTGAAGCGGCTCTGGAATTCGGGCCAGACGTCGGGGCGCAGGCCGTTGCCGAAGGCCAGCCTCAGTTTGTGGGCGCGGTCGTCCTCGCCCGGCGGGCAGTTGACCAGATAGCGGCACAGCTCGCCGATATAGACGAACATGGTCGCCCTGGTCGCGCGGACATCGGCCCAGAAATTGGTCGCCGAGAAGCGCTTGCGCAGGATCAGCCGCCCGCCGTTCAGCAGGGCCGGGCCAATGCCGACCAGACCGCCGGTCGAATGGTACAGCGGCAGGACGTCATAGATGGCGTCCTGGGGCGTCGAGTTGGTGCAGCCGGCGAAGGCCCGCATATAGGTCCGGGCGCGCGAATGGGGGATGCGCGCCGCCTTGGGCAGGCCGGTGGTGCCGGAGGTGTAGATGAAAAGGGCGGTGTCGCGGTTGGTCAGGCCTTCGCGCACGGTCCTGGGCGGCCGCACCGAGGAGGCGCTGCGCACGGCGTTGTCCAGGTTGCGCCGGGCGTCGGCCTCGTCCTCGGACTTCAGGCCCACGACCCACAGCATCAGGCTGCGCGTGGCGAAGGGACGAGCCTCCTCGACCTGCTTCCAGGTGCTCTCGTCGGCGACCACCTGGGCCACATTGACGATGTTCAGGCAGTGGGCGAGCGCCTGGCCGGTCAGGTTGGTGTTGATCAGGGCGGTGGCGATGCCGACCTTGGAGAAGCCGATCCAGGCTGCCAGATACTCGATGCGGTTGTGCATCACCAGGCCGACGACGTCCGAGCGGCGCAGGTTGCGGCTGCGGGCCCAGGCGCCGAAGCGGTTGGCCAGGGCGTCGAGCTCGCGATAGGTGACCTTGCGGGTCTCGTCCTCGACCGCGATGTTGTCGCCGAACTTGTCGACGGCCTCTTCGAAGTCGTCACAGAGCAGGACCGGGCTATCCAGCTCGATCGGCTTGATCCGCTTGAGCAGCCGCCTGAGGCCGTTGGCGAACTTGAGGTCGCGCCTGATGTTCGCTGCGAGACCCATGATTGCCGTCACTCCGTATGCGCCTTGTGTTCTCCTGATGGACAACCCGCCCGCCCGGGTCAACTCGCGGGCGAATTCAGAACGATGCTCCATGAGGTTTTGGGCGGTCCGTGGCGCCGTTGCGCCGGTAACGCACGGTCAAGTTTCACCTTTCGACAGGATTGAACGGGCGTCAGTTTTCGTCGGCTTGATCCCGGACCAAGCGCGACGTTAAATCGCACAACGCCGGTCGTCGGATCGTCCGAAGGAATTCCCGGCGGGGGGAGATTTTCGATATGCGCCGCCTTTCCATCGCCGCCGGTCTGTTTGCCCTGGCCGCCGCCGTCGCCGCCCCGGCCTACGCCCAGGACTTCGACGCCGACACCACCTACGGAAACCTGGACCTGCAGGCCGGTTTCACGCCCGATCCGGCGCTGGTGTCGCTTCAGGCGGGCGGTTCGATCGACGCCTCGACCCGGTTCGACAGCTGCCAGGGCTTCATCGCCTCGGCGCCGGACGTGCGTCTGAACTGGAGCGGTTCGACCAAGGGCGGTTCGCCGATC
Organism: Brevundimonas sp. GW821-FHT02A10; assembly: GCF_059422025.1. Lineage (NCBI taxonomy): Bacteria > Pseudomonadati > Pseudomonadota > Alphaproteobacteria > Caulobacterales > Caulobacteraceae > Brevundimonas > Brevundimonas sp. GW821-FHT02A10. The sequence goes on along the minus strand of NZ_JBWKWC010000001.1, from coordinate 664,968 downwards.
AAGATTTCGGTCGTGTCCAACGCCGACACCACCCTCGTGGTCAATGCGCCCGACGGCAGCTGGCATTGCGATGATGACAGCGGCGAGGATTCCAACCCCTCCCTGACCCTGACGCCCCAGAATGGCCGCTACGAGATCTGGGTCGGCACCTATACCTCGGGCGAGACCAAGAATTCGGTCCTGTCGGTTTCGGAAGTCACCAGCTTCTGATCCCTGTATCAGCCTTGCCGTGAGGCAAGCGGCGCCGTGAAGCGCGGTTGTCGTCACGATTGTGGCGACAACGGTGTTTCTTCCGGGCGGTGATGATTTGGCGGAACCCGGATCGGTGGCGGATGTTCTTTCTCCGAACTTTTGGAGGATACAATGTCCGTCACCTATACTGACGATACCGTCACCCCGATTAATGAAGACGTCTATGTGCCTGCCTTCTCGCGCCGTCCGGCGAAGCAGAAGAAGGTCCGCGCCTGGATGATCCTGGCCCCCATCGCGGCGGTCGCCCTGATCGGCGGCGGCGCGGCGATGCTGATGTCCAGCGGCGGCGAACCCGCCCAGCCCTTGGCCGAACCGGCTCCCGCCCCGACCCCGATGGTCCAGCCGACCCCGGTCGCTCCGGCTCCGGTCGCCGCGGTCCCAGTCGAGGCCGCCCCCGCTCCGGTGGTTCGTCAGGCCGCTCCGGCTCCGGTCGCGCGTCGTGAAGCAGCGACGGTCCGCAGCGCCCCGCGTGCCGCGCCCCGCGTTGAAGCCCCCGCTCCGACCGGTCCGCAACCCTATAGCGGCGCCACGTCTTCGCTGAACGCCACGACCCCGGCCCCGCGGATCGTCACCCCGTCGATCCCGGCTCCCACGCCCGCTCCGGCGGCCCCGGCCCCGGTCATCGTGGTTCAGCCCCTGACCTAGGTTTGCGCCCCGGGTCCGTGCTTGAGTTTGCGGACCTGCGTGAAGAGGCCCCGGCGGAGTGATCCGTCGGGGCCTCCTGCTGTCGGCGGCTGAAGCTCAGTTCGCCGACGACACCCGCCAGACGACATTGCCCACATCGTCGGCGACCAGCAGGGCGCCGGTCCGGTCGGTCTGGACCCCCACGGGCCTTCCTTGCGCCTCGCCGCTAGCGTTGAGGAAGCCGGTCAGGACGTCGCGCGGCGTGCCGGTCGGAACGCCGTTTGCGAAGGCCACGAAGATGACCTTGTAGCCGTTGGGCGCGGCCCGGTTCCAGGAACCGTGCTGTCCTATGAAAGCCCCGTTCCTGAAGGCGGCGGGCAGGGTCGTGCTGTCCGAGAAGGTCAGGCCCAGCGAGGCCGTATGGGCCCCGAGCGCATAGTCCGGGCGGATGGCGCTGGCGACCAAAGCCGGGTTCTGCGGTTTGACCCGCTCGTCCACCGTCTGGCCGTAGTAGCTGTAGGGCCAGCCATAGAAGGCGCCGGGCGTGACCGAGGTCATATAGTCGGGCACCAGATCATTGCCGATCTCGTCGCGCTCATTGACCGAGACCCACAGCTTTCCGCTCTCCGGGTTCCAAGCCAGGCCCACCGGGTTTCTGAGGCCCGAGGCATAGACCCGGCTGGCGCCCGTCGCCCGGTCAATCTCGAGGATAGCGGCGCGATTGACCTCCTCGCCCATACCGAAGTCGGCGACGTTGGAGTTGGAGCCCACCCCGACATAGAGCTTCGTACCGTCCGGGCTTGCGACCAGGCTCTTGGTCCAGTGGTGGTTCCGGCCGGCCGGCAGGTCGGCCAGCTTGGCCGGCGCCGCGGTGATCTGGGTCTGGCCGGTGGCATAGGGGACGCTGACCACCGCATTGGCGTTGGCGACATAGAGGCGGTCGCCGACCAGGGCCATGCCGAACGGCGACATCAGCCCGCTCAGGAAGACGGTCTTCAGCTCCGCCGTGCCGTCGCCGTCGGCGTCGCGCAGCAGGAAGATCCGGTTGGGGCTCGGCGTCCGGGCGCCGGCCTTCTTCATGAACAGGCCCTGGAAAAAGCCCTTGATGCCTTCCGACTTCACCTCAGGAGGCTTGGGCGGGGCGTTGGTCTCGGCGACCAGGATGTCTCCATTGGGCAGGCGATACAGCCAGCGCGGATGATTCAGGCCCGTGGCGAAGGGCTGGACCTTCAGTCCGGCCGCAGGGGTCGGCATGGCGCCGGCGGGCCAGCCCACGGCGGGCGCCACCTTCACCGTCGGGAACAGGGCCGAATGCGGCGCGGGCAGGGTGGGGGAGGGACCGAAGCCGACGGCGGGATCCAGCGTCTCCTGACCTCCGCACGAAGCCAGCATCAGGGCGGCGGCGCAGACGGCGACGGGGGCGGCGATGAGCGATCGAGACATGGGCAAACCTCAGTTCGGAAGCGGTGCGGGAAACTCGAGCCGGGCGGGATCATAGCCCAGTTGACGAACGCGTTCGACGAGCGCGGCGAGCTCCGTCCGCGACGGAACCGTGCGGGTATAGATCCACAGCCGGTCGAAGGTCGGGTCGGCCGAGATGAACCAGCCGTAGTCCTCGGCGTGGTCCAGAATCCAGAACTCCCAGGTCACCAGACCGCCGAAGTAGCGGGCGCGGAATTTGGCGTTGGTCCCGGGGTCGAGAATGGTCGCGCGGGCGCCGATGGCCTTTTCCTTGCCGGTCGGGGTCTTGTCCTGGCAGGTGTCGCGCAGGGTCAGGGCGGTCGGGCCGGTCAGGGTGTAGCTGGTCGTGCCCGCCACGCAGCCGTCGGTCAGCCGCATCGGCAACCGGCCGATTTCCAGCCAGCGTCCGGAATAGAGCCGGCTCGCGTCGACGGCCCTTGCCGGCTGCGGCGCGCGATACTGTGCGGGAGACGGAGCCGTGGCGCAGGCGCTGAGCCCCGCCGAAAGCGCCAGCGCGGCCGAGGCGGCGACGGCGAGGGATCGAAGGGACATCGGGCAGGCTCCACGGGTGCGGTGACAACCGTCAGCTACGAACGCGGTTCCCGTCGCGATGCGGCCACGCTCACGACACAAGAAGATATATCTTGCGAATTGTTCTCAACTGACTATAGGCGGAGCCCGACAGAAGGAAGATCCTCATGGCCGATATCGCTCCCACCGCCGGGGCCCCCATCTCCGAGGCCCGCACCGAGACCGCCCACGCCAGCCGCTATCTTCAGCAGCTGGCCAAGCACTGGAGCCACAAGTTCGAGGTCCAGTTCACGCCAACGGCGGCGACCATCGACCTGCCGCTCGGTCGCTGCGAACTGGCCGCCGACGCCGAAGCCTTGGAGGTGACGCTGAAAGGCACGCCCCACGTCGATATGGCCCGCTTCAAGACCGTCGTCGCCGAGCACCTGCAGCGCTTCGGCCACCGCGAGACCCTGACCTTCGACTGGCGCGACGCGACCCCCGCCTGACGCCGAACCGACGTCGAATTGTGTCAGCAGCTCTGTCCGGCGCCTTGAGACGGCGGTGAACAGGGCCATATTCCCCGCGCGGCCGTAACGACGGCGCGCGGGGAGCCTCCATGACGCCGACGACCAATACGCCGCCGAAAGCGGCCCCCGTGATCACGATCGCGGGCCTGTCCAAGACCTACAAGTCCGGCCTCCAGGCCCTGAAGACCGTGGACCTGAGCATCGGCAAGGGCGAGATCTTCGCCCTGCTGGGCCCGAACGGGGCGGGCAAGACCACCCTGATCTCCATTGTCTGCGGCATCGTCACCCCTTCGACCGGCACGGTCGTCGCCGATGGCTTCGATATCCAGACCCAGTACCGTCAGGCCCGCTCGCGCATCGGTCTGGTGCCGCAGGAGCTGACCACCGACGCCTTCGAGACGGTGCTGGCCACCGTGACCTTCTCGCGGGGCCTGTTCGGCAAGGCGCCGAACCCGGCCTTCGTTGAACGGGTGCTGCGCGACCTCAGCCTGTGGGACAAGAAGGACGCCAAGATCATGACCCTGTCCGGCGGCATGAAGCGCCGGGTCATGATCGCCAAGGCCCTGAGCCACGAGCCGGACATCCTGTTCCTCGACGAGCCCACGGCCGGCGTCGACGTCGAGCTGCGCCGCGACATGTGGCAGCTCGTCAGGAAGCTGCGCGATCGCGGCGTGACCATCATCCTGACCACCCACTATATCGAGGAGGCCGAGGAGATGGCCGACCGGGTGGGCGTCATCCTCAAGGGCGAGCTGATCCTCGTCGAGGAGACGAAGGCCCTGATGAAGAAGCTGGGCAAGAAGACGCTGACGCTGAATCTGACCGAAGCCATGACGGCCGTCCCTGCCGAACTGGCGCAGTGGAAACCCGAACTGAAGAACGAGGGCCATGAGCTGGAATACAGTTTCGACGCCAACGCTGACGACACCGGGGTTCCGTCCCTGATCCGCGCGCTGGAGAAGCTGGGCGTCGGCTTCAAGGACCTGAACACCACCCAGAGCTCGCTGGAAGACATCTTCGTCTCCCTCGTTCATCGCGAAAAGGGAGAAGCGGCATGACCTTCAACGCTTACGGCGTCTGGGCCATCTATCGCTTCGAGATGGCGCGGGCCCTGCGCACCCTGTGGCAGTCGGTGGTCACCCCGGTGATCACCACGGCGCTCTATTTCGTCGTCTTTGGCTCAGCCATCGGCGGCCATATGAACTCGGTCGACGGCGTGCCCTACGGCGCCTTCATCGTGCCGGGCCTGATCATGCTCAGCCTGTTCACCCAGTCGATCTTCAACGCCTCCTTTGGCATCTACTTTCCGAAATTCACGGGCACGATCTACGAGATCCTGTCGGCGCCGGTCAGTTCGATGGAGATCGTCATCGCCTATGTCGGGGCGGCGGCGACCAAGTCGGCGGTGCTGGGCCTGATCATCCTGGCGACGGCGTCGCTGTTCGTGCCGCTGCACATCCTGCACCCCTTCGCCATGTTCGCCATGCTGGTGCTGATCTCGGTGACCTTCAGCCTGTTCGGCTTCATCATCGGCGTCTGGGCCAACGGCTTCGAACAGCTGCAGATGATCCCGATGCTGATCGTGACGCCCCTGACCTTCCTCGGCGGCTCCTTCTATTCGATCGACATGCTGCCGCCCGCCTGGCGGGCGATCACCCTGTTCAACCCGGTGGTCTATCTGATCTCCGGCTTCCGCTGGACCTTCTACGGGGCCGGGGATGTGGGGGTGGGCTACAGTGTGCTGGCGACGCTCGGCTTCCTCGCGGTCTGTCTGGTCATCGTCGGCTGGATATTCAGGACGGGCTACCGGCTGAAGAACTGACCTGAACCACCGGTAACGGTCGGGCCACGAAAGGGCCGAACTGCAACCTCATCGTTGCGTTTCAGTATTGTACGCCCGGGCTCGCACCCGGACGACCGGAGCGCCCATGTCCGACAAGACCCCGGAAAGCCAGCCCCAATCCGAGCCCCGGCCCCAGCCCGAGGGCGGCCCCTCGCGGCATCAGGTGCAGTGGGGCCGGATGCCGTCGCAGGTCTTCCGTGCCGGGCCCCTGCCCAGGGGCCCGTCGGTCGTTCAGTCCCAGCCCCGGTCTGCCGCTCCCGCCGTCGGCGCGACGGTGACGCCGGCGCCGACGTCAGCGCCCGAGTCCTTCACACCGGGGGGTTCCGGCCAGCCGGTTGCTCGCCCGGCGGCGACGGGGCGCGGCGGCATTTACAGCGGCTCCCTGATCCCTCGGGCGCGGCCGGATGCGGCTACGGGCTCCCTGCCGCCGGTCGCTCCCCGTCCGACGCCGCAACCCGCGTCGCAACCCATCGAGAACCCGCCCGAACATGCAGCGCGTCAGGCGCTCGCGACCGCGCGCCTCGCGTCCGAACCGGTCGTCGCTCCGGCGCCCGCCCGGGTCGACACGACAGTACGGCCCTTGCCCGAGGCCGCCGCGCCTGCGGTGTCGCCCTTCGATCCGCTGCCCGAGCCGTTCGCCGCCATTCCCGAAGCGGCCGCCAACCCGAATCCCGTCCCGACCCCGGCTCTCTCGCGCGCGACCGGCAAGACCGGCTCCAGCCGCCTGCCGCTCTATGTCGGCGCGGGTGTGGTAGTGATCGCCGGCGTCGCCGCCGCCGTCTGGTTCCTGCGCCCGCAGCCGGCGGCCGCGCCCGCCTCGACGTCCCCTGTCGTCGTCACCGAAGCGGCTCCGGCCCTGACGCCGCCCGTCGAGTCCGCCCCGATAGCTACGCCGGAACCGGTCCCGTCCGCGCCCGCCACGACCGCGCCTGTCGCGGCGTCTGTCTCAGCCCCGGCCCGTCCGACGATGTCCGCGCCTGCCCAGACCCGTCCCGCCGCGGCCGCGACCTCGACGCGACCGGCCGCTCAGGTTCCGACCCCGACCGCGACCCGGACTCCTGTCCCGGCTCAGACCCCGGCCGCTCCGCCGCCGCAGATCGTGGTCGCGCCGATCGTCGTGGCCCCGGCCGCGCCGCCACCGACGGCCGCGCGTCCGCAGACAACCGATCCCGACGCCCCGATGTCGACGCGGCCCCAGCCTCTGGATTGAGTGAAAGCCCCCGCGCCTCAGCGCAGGGTGATGTAGCCGCGCTCGACCATCCGGCGCAGACCCTCATAGGCCTCGGCCAGCTCCTCATAGGCGCTGCGGTGGGCCGTCAGGCGGGCGGTCTGGTCGGGCGTCACCGGCGAGCCGGATTCTGACAGGCGCAGGGCCTCGGACACCCATTTGGTCCGCGCCGTGGCCACCGTCACCGCCAGCCGCTGGAAGGTCGAGGGGTCGATGACCGAGAGGGCGGCGCCGATCACCTCGCGGTTGGAGATGAAGGCGGTGTAGTCGATCTGCTCCATCAGGCCGCGCAGCTTGCGGACTTCGCTGGGATCGCTGTCCTGGGGCTCGAAATGGTCGCGGGTGCGGCGTGTGCTCGAGGTCATGATGCTCGACATCGGATCGTCCTCTGGCCTCTGGATGGCCGTTCAGAGCCGAGGTTGCGCCGCGCCGGTTAACGATCGGTTCCGGATCATCCCCAGCTGCGACGTTCCGGCCGGCGATCCCGTCTGGCCCAGCTTCCGGAATCGCGCGAATCTTCCGCCACGGAAGGGGGACGGTGATGATGCGGGAGCGACCTTATATGCGGCTGGCCATCGTCCTGTTCGGGGCTCTCATCGTGACGCTGGGCGTCGGTCACGCCATGGCCGCGCGAGCCGAGCACATCCACATCAGCGCCGACCACATCTACCTGGCCCTGATGGCCGTGGCGCCGATCGGCATGCTGCTGCTGTTCCTGCTGGGCGAGCTGTTTCCCAGCAAGAAGATGAACTACGGCCTCAGCGCCGCCTTCGCCCTGGTCTTCGTCGGGGCCTTCGTCGGAGCCCGCACCCAGGCCGGCGTCAGCGAGAGCGACTTCGCGGGCGCCATGATCAGTCATCACTCCCACGCCGTGACCCGCTGCGGAAACGCCAGCCTGAAGGATCCGCGGCTGATCGCCTTCTGCGAGCGGATGACCGCCCGCAACCACGCCGAAATCGCCGAGCTGGAACAGATTCTCGCGAAACCCTGACGCTGCGTCATTGCGAAATCCTGTTAGACAGGTCACGGGCGAAGGCGGAAACACGTGGGCCCGGGAGACGACATGACCGATCTGGAAACCTTCCGCGCGGAGACCCGCGCCTGGCTGGAGGCGAACTGCCCGGCCGAAGTCCGCGGCCCGCAGGGCGGCGAGGAAGACCGCGTCTGGGGCGGCCGCAATCCCACCTTCAAGACCCCGGCCCACAAGCTCTGGATGGAGCGGATGGGCGCGAAGGGCTGGACCGCGCCCGAATGGCCCAGGGAATACGGCGGCGGCGGCCTGAGCCGGGAAGAAGCCAAGGTCCTGCACTCCGAACTGCGCCGCATCGACGCCCAGCTGGCGCTGTCCAGCTTCGGCATCTGGATGCTGGGTCCGGCGCTTCTGCAATTCGGCACCGAGGAGCAGAAGAAGCGCTTCCTGCCCGAGATCGTGCGCGGCGAAATCCGCTGGTGCCAAGGCTATTCCGAGCCGGGCGCCGGCTCGGATCTCGCGGGCATCCAGACCCGGGCGGTGGATCAGGGCGACCACTGGATCGTCAACGGCCAGAAGGTCTGGACCTCCTACGCCGACAAGGCCGACTGGATCTTCTGCCTGGTCCGCACCGACCCGGACGCGCCCAAGCATCTGGGCATTTCGTTCGTCCTGTTCGACATGGCGACCAAGGGCGTCACCACCAAGCCCATCACCCTGATCTCCGGCAAGTCGCCCTTCTGCGAGACCTTCTTCGACGACGTCCGGGTCGAGAAGGAGAACCTGGTCGGAACGCTGAACCGCGGCTGGGACGTGGCGAAGGCGCTGCTGGCGCACGAGCGGACCATGATCGGGGCCATGGGCTCGATCGCCTCGGGACGGCCCATGGGTCTGGTCGCCGCCGACAGTCTGGGCGTCGATTCCGACGCCCGTCTGGAGGACCCGATGTTGCGCGCCCGCATCGCCGAGCTGGAAGTCGACCTCGCCGCCTTCAACCTGGCCATGGAGCGGGTCGGGGATCAGGTGAAGGCGCGTCAGGTCTCGCCCGCCATCGCCTCCATGCTCAAATACTACGGCTCGGAGCTGAACAAGCGCCGCCACGAAGTCCTGATGACGGCCGGCGGCTCGGATACGCTGGAGTGGGAGAGCGAGCGCTCTGACCACGGGTCGGCGGCCCGCGACTGGCTGCGCACCAAGGCCAATTCCATTGAGGGTGGGACCAGCGAGATCCAGCTGAACATCATCGCCAAACACCTGCTGCAACTGCCCGGAGCCTGAGCGGATGCCGCTGATCCTGACCGAAGAACAGACCATGCTGAAGGAGGCCGCCGACGGCTTCCTGAGCGAAAACGCCCCCGTCGCCCACCTGCGGGCCCTGCGTGACAGCCAGGACGCCAACGGCGTCTCGCGCGATCTGTGGAAGGCGTTCGGCGAGATGGGCTTCGCCGGGGTGATCATCCCCGAGGAACATGGCGGTTCCGGCCTCGGCGCCGTCGAGGCGGGGGTGGTGGCAGAGGCGCTTGGCCGGACCCTGACGCCCTCGCCCTTCATGGGGTCGGGCCTGCTGTGCGCCAGTCTGCTCTCTGAAGGCGGTTCGGCCGAACAGCAGGGCGAATGGCTGCCGAAGATCGCGGCGGGCGAGGCCATCCTGTCTCTGGCCATCGACGAGGGCCCCAAGCACCGGCCCTCGGCCATGACCGCCCGCGCCGAGCGTTCGGGCAACGGCTTCAAGCTGAACGGCGCCAAGGGCTTCGTGCTGGACGGTCACATCGCCGACGCTTTGATCGTTGCGGCCAAGACCGACGACGTGACCCTGACCCTCTTCCTCGTCGATCCGAAGACCCCGGGCGTCGAGATCGAGCGCACCGTCATGGTCGACGCCCATAACGCCGCCCGCGTCACCCTGACCGACGTCCAGGTCGACGCCGACGCCATGATCGGCGCTATCGACCAGGGCGAACCCCTGCTGCAGAAGGCGCTCAACCTCGGCCGCGCCTGCGCCGCCGCCCAGCTGAACGGCGCGGGCGATCAGGCTTTCCAAGTCACCCTCGAATACCTGCGCACCCGCAAGCAGTTCGGCAAGCTGATCGGCGAGTTCCAGGCCCTGCAGCACCGCGCCGCCCATCTGTTTTCCGAGATCGAACTGGCCCGGGCCGCGACCATCGGCGCCCTACAGCGCATCGACGCCGGCGTCGATGAAAAGGGACTGTCGGCCTCCATCGCCAAGTCCAAGGCCGGCCGCGTCGCCGAACTGGCGGTGCAGGAGGCGGTCCAGATGCACGGCGGCGTCGGCATGACCGACGAGTTCGACGTCGGCCTCTATATGAAGCGCGTCCGGGTCCTGAACGAACTGCTCGGCGATGCGGGCTTCCATGCGGACCGGCTGGCGCGGGCGCAGGGGTACTGATCGGCATCTGTCACGAAACGGACCCATCCGGTCCCTAGGCGTGTTTCACGACTGAAACCCGAATCGGAGACTTCTCATGCGCATCCTGATCGCTGCCCTCGCGCTTTCCAGCGCCCTCATGGCCGCATGCACGCCGATGACGGGCCCCGCCGATCCGGCGGTTCCGGGTCAGAGCGCCGACGCCGCCTCCTGCGCCTCGCGCGGCGGCGAACTGCGTCGTGTGGGCCGGATGCAGACCCAGCAGTGCATCGTGAAATACGCTGACGCCGGCAAGTCCTGCACTTCCGGCTCGCAATGCGCCGGCGACTGCCGTCTGGAGGGCAATAGCGGCGTCGCGCCGGGCGCCGCCGTCACCGGCCAGTGCCAGGCCGACAGCGACCGCTTCGGCTGCCACACCACCGTCGAGGACGGCAAGGCGGGCCAGACCCTCTGCATCGACTGATACGACCCGCCTCAAACGCATGAAAAAGCCCCCGCCGATCGCTCGGCGGGGGCTTCGTCATTTCAGACGCTCAAGCGATCAGTGCTTGGCTTCGTCCTTCACCGCGTCGGCGTGGGCGTTCGCGTTTTCCTTGGTCTGGTCGGCCGCCGAACGCATGGCGTCGGCGGTCGCCTCGCCCTGGGCCACCGTCTGGTCGGCGGCGGCCTGGGCGTGGGCCTCGGTGGTCTTGGCGTCGGCTTCCAGCTTCTCGGCATTGGCCTCGCCCTGGGCCTGGATGGCGTCGGCTTGCGAGTCAGCGGCCTTTTCGGCGGGCTTCTGGCAGGCGGCGACGCCGGTCATGGCGGCGATGGCGGCGGCGGCGATAATCAGCTTACGCATGGGAACTTCCTCCTTATGGAGACAGCCAAACGCTTTGGGGTCCTGTCGGTTCACATCGCCGTGAGAGTTTCGTGATCCGGACCGTGGGGCGTCCCGCAACGAAAAGCCCCCGCCGATCGCTCGACGGGGGCTCTGTCGTTGGAACGTAAGGCCTCAGTGACCCGGCTGTTCGCCCTGGGTCGGCGAGGTGCTGGGCGTGTTGGCGGTGGTCATGCCGCCGTCTGCATTACCCGCCTGCTGCTCGACGTGGTCGGCCTGGGCGTTCAGATTCTTTTCCTGCTGCTCGTTCGGCGTGGCGGCGGCCTGGGCTTCCAGGGCGTCGGCCTGTTTCTCGGCGGTCTTGTCGGCGGCGCTTTCACCGCAGGCGGCGACGCCGGCCAGAGCCACGGTGGCCGCGACGGCGAGGATCATTTTACGCATGGAGTTTCCTTCCCTTTTCGGAGACCGAGCGCCTCCTTGTTGGAGACAACCCAACGTCGCCGAAAGGAAAGGGTTCACGCCTGCGTGACAGTCCGTGACCGATCAGTGATCCGTCTTTTCGGCCGGGACCGGGGTGACTTCCATCGTCTGCATCTGGGCTTCGATCTGGCGCTGGGCGCTTTCGATCTGCAGTTCGTGACGACGCTCTTCGGGGGTCATGGTCGCCTTGTCCGGCACGGGCTCGGCGGCCGGAGCAGGGGCGGGGGCCGGGGCCTCGGCCTTCTGCTCGCAGGCGGCGGCGGTGAGGGCGACGGCCGCAACAGCGGCCACGGTCAGGATGCGCATTTCGATGTCTCCGATCAGCCCAGGTCCGCGCCGAGATCGGCGAAGGCCACGCGGGCGGCGCCCAGCAGGGCGGCGTGTTTGTGCAGGATAACGTGCGTCGGAATGGCCTGCATATATTCCTTGAACCGGCCCTTGCGCTCGAACCGCTCGCGGAACGGGCTGACCTTCAGGAAGGGCAGGATGCGCGGGGCGATACCGCCGGCGATATAGACCCCGCCGCGGGCGCCCGTGGTCAGGGCGATGTCGCCGGCGACGGCGCCCAGGATGGCGCAGAAGCGGGCCAGGGTCGCGCCGCAATGGCTGTTGGGATTGTCCAGGGCTTCCTGGGTGATCTGGGCCGGGTCGTCGATATGGCTCTCGCGGCCGTCGATCTCGGCCAGGGCACGGTGCATGTTCAGCAGGCCGGGACCGCAGATCAGGCGCTCGATCGAGACCCGGTCATAGCGGCGGCGCAGGATGCGCAGGATCTCGTCCTCGATCGGATCGCCGGGCGGGAAGCAGGCGTGGCCGCCCTCGGACGGCATGGCCAGTTCGTTGCCGTGGGCGTCGCGGATCAGAGCCGAGACGCCAAAACCGGTGCCCGGGCCCAACACCGCGACGGCGGCGTGGGGGTCACCCTCTTCAGGGCCGCCCAGCGAGGCCAGCTGGTCGGACGGCACCACCGGCGCGCCCCAGGCCAGGGCCTCGAAGTCATTGATCAGGCGCACGGGGTTCAGACCCAAGGTGCCGAGCTCCTTTTCCGACACCGCCCAAGGCGAGTTGGTCAGGTCGATCTCGCCGTCGGTGACCGGTCCGGCCACGGCGATGACGCCGCCGGTCGGCTTGACCTCGCAGCCGTCGATGAAGGCCTTCACGCCCTCAAGGAAGGTCGGATAGGTCTCGGCGGGGAAGCTGTCGTGGTGCTCCAGCACAGGCTTGCCCTCGACCATATGGGCCAGGGCGAAACGGGCGTTGGTGCCGCCGACGTCGCCGACGAGCAGGGTCTTGTCCCAGGTAACAGCCATCAGTCTTCATCCTCCCGGGAGAAACAAACGGTGGCGCCCTCTTCTGCGGAGGTGACCACCCGGCGGAACGCCGAGAACAGTTCGCGGCCATAGCCCCAGGATGAGGCGTCCGCATTGGCGGCCGACCGCTTCGCGCGCGGCCGGGATTGCAGGTCGGCGACGGCGACCGTGGTCAGGACCCCGGCCTCGGCGTCCAGACGGATGATGTCGCCTTCCTGGACATAGGCCAGAGGACCGCCCGCGAGGGCTTCCGGCGAGACGTGGATGGCGGCGGGGGTCTTGCCCGAGGCGCCTGACATTCGACCGTCAGTGACCAGGGCGACGCGGAAGCCGCGGTCCCACAGCACCGACATCAGGGGCGACAGGGAGTGCAGCTCGGGCATGCCGTTGGCGCGCGGCCCCTGGAAGCGCAGGACGATGACGACGTCGCGGTTCAGCTCACCGGCCTTGAAGGCGGCCTGAACGTCTTCCTGGGTCTCGAACACGGCGGCGGGCGCCTCGACGATGCGGTGCTCGGGCTTGACCGCCGAAATCTTGATCACCGCCCGGCCGAGATCGCCCTTGACCAGACGCAGGCCGCCCTCGGTGTCGAAGGGATTGGAGGCGGGGCGCAGGATGTCGAGGTCGAGGCTTTCCTTGACCCCGTCGCGCCAGACCAGCTCGCCCTCGACCATCGACGGCTCCTGGAAATAGGCCTGGATGCCTTCTCCCATGATGGTGGTCACGTCGGAGTGGATATTGCCGGCCTCGGCCAGTTCGCGGGCGATGAAGGCGACGCCGCCGGCGGCCTGGAAGGCGTTCACATCGGCCGAGCCGTTCGGATAGACCCGGGCCAGCAGCGGGGTCACGGCCGACAGCTGATCCATGTCGGTCCAGTCGATCAGCACCCCCGCCGCCCGGGCCATGGCGACCAGATGGATGGCGTGGTTGGTCGATCCGCCGGTCGCCAGCAGGGCCACGATCATGTTGACGATCGACTTCTCGGAAATGACGTCGGCCATGCGGCAGTCGCCGGTCTTCGCCAGCTCGACCGCCCGTTTTGCGGCGGAGGCCGTCAGGGCGTCGCGCAGGCCCGTGTCCGGATGGACGAAGGCGGTGGACGGCATGTGCAAGCCCCCCAGCTCCATCATCATCTGGTTGGAGTTGGCGGTGCCGTAGAAGGTGCAGGTGCCGGGCGAGTGATAGCTGCCGACCTCGCTGGCGAGCAGCACATTCCGGTCGACCTTGCCTTGCGCATATTCGGCGCGAACCCGGGCCTTTTCAGCGTTGGGGATGCCCGAGGGCATGGGACCGGCGGGTGCGAAGACGACGGGCAGGTGACCGAAGGCCAGGGCGCCCATGAACAGGCCCGGGACGATCTTGTCGCAGACGCCCAGCATGATGGCGGAATCGAAGGCGTCGTGGGTCAGAGCCACGCCGGCGGCCATGGCGATGGCGTCGCGGCTGAACAGCGACAGCTCCATGCCCGGACGGCCCTGGGTGACGCCGTCGCACATGGCGGGGGTTCCGCCTGCAACCTGGGCCGTGCCGCCGACCTCGCGGGCCGCCTTGCGGATGATGTCGGGGAAGCGCTCGAACGGCTGGTGGGCCGAGAGCATGTCATTGTAGGCGGTGACGATGCCCACATTGGGCTTCGACCCGTCCATCGCCGTCAGCTTGTCGGCGATGGTCTGGCCGGCGAAGGCGTGGGCCCAGTTGGCGCAGCTCAGCTTGGCGCGGCCGGCGCCCGAGTCGCGGGCGGCGTCCATGCGGCGGATATAGTCGGCGCGGGTGGCCTTCGACCGTTCGACGATGCGGGCGGTGACCTCGGCCACGACGGGATGGAGAGTGGGCATCAGCTGGCTTCCGTCCACACCACTTCGAGCGGGACCTTGTTGGCGATCAGGGCGGCGATGGGCTGGATGGCCGGATCGCCTTCGGCCTCCATCTCGAAGACCTCGCGCTTGGCGGCGCCCTTGAGACCCAGGATGACCCGCTCGGCCTGCATCAGCCAGGGCAGGTTGATCGAAATCCGCTCCAGCGTCGGGGCCGAGCCGTCACGGCCGTGGGGCACGCCCAGCACCGTCGGCTTGAGGGTCGGGGTCAGCAGGGTCTTCAACGTCGGGCTGTTGGGGAACATGGAGCAGATATGGCCATCCTCCCCCATGCCCAGAAGGACGGCGTCGAACCGACCGCCCGTGGCCGCGCCCAAGGCATGGGCGGCGACGGCGGCCGCCCGGTCGACGGTGACCTCGGGCGTGTAGAGGGGGATGAAGGTCGCGGCGGCGGCCTTGTCCTGCAGCAGGACGTCGCGGATCAGGCGGGCGTTCGACTCCGGCGAGCTCTCCGAAACATAGCGCTCGTCCACCAGGGTCACGGCGATGTTCGACCAGCCGATGTCGGCCTTGGCCAGCCGGGCGTAGATGGGCGACGGCGTCGATCCGCCCGGACCCGCGAAGGCCGCGCGGCCGTTGGCGATGACCGCCTCGCCGAGGGTCTCTTCCAGACGACCGGCAATGGTCGCGGCCCAGGCGTCGAGCGTGGGGAAGGCCTCAAGCATCGGTCGTATTCCAGTCCCGGCCGGTACGGGCCATCAGCATGTCCGAGCCGTCCGGACCCCAGGTCCCGGCGACATATTCCTGCGGCTTCACATCGCCGTCGACCCAGGCCTCGGAGACCTCATCGACCCATTTCCACGCCTGTTCGGCTTCGTCGCGGCGCACGAACAGGGTCGAGTCGCCCTTCAGCGCGTCCAGCAGCAGACGCTCATAGGCGATGCGGCGGCGCGGCGGCACGTCGGTCTTGTCGCGGAAGCCCCAGCTCAGGCTCATCTTGATCGGCTGCAGCTGCATCCGGCTGTCGAGGCCCGCCTTCTTGTTCATCACCGTCAGGGAGATGTCTTCCTCGGGCTGCAGCTCGATGATCATCTTGTTGGCCTGCGGCTCCCCGTCCTCATAGTCGAAGATCGAGTGGGGCAGGGGCTTGAACTGGATGACGATCTCGGTGCGCTTCTCGGGCAGCCGCTTGCCGGTGCGCATGAAGAAGGGCACGCCCGCCCAGCGCCAGTTGTCGATGTCGGCGCGGATGGCGACGAAGGTCTCGGTGTCCGAATCCTGGCCCCGCTCCTCGTCATAGCCCTTGACCAGCTTCCCATCGACCAGTCCGCCGACGTACTGGCCGCGCACGGTCACTCGCTCGGCCTCCTCATGGGTGATGGGCCGAAGCGAGCGCAGCACCTTGACCTTCTCGTTGCGCACCGATTCCGGATCGAGGTCCGACGGCGGCTCCATGGCCACCAGGCACAGCAGCTGCAGCATGTGGTTCTGCAGCATGTCCCGAAGGGCGCCGTACTCGTCGTAATACGGCCAGCGGTCGCCGACGCCGACGGTCTCGCCGACGGTGATCTGGACGTGGTCGATGTTCTGGGCGTTCCACAGCGGCTCGAACACGGTGTTGCCGAAGCGCAGGGCGATCAGGTTCTGGACCGTCTCCTTGCCGAGGTAGTGGTCGATGCGGAAGACCTGCGATTCCGAGAAGGCGTCGGCGACGGCGTCGTCGATCTCGAGGAAGGTCTTCAGGTCGCGCCCGACCGGCTTCTCCAGCACGACCCGGTCATCGACCTCGGCGAGGCCCGCGGCGCGCATGGCGGTGACGATCTTCGCATAGAGGGACGGGGAGACGGCGAGGAAGGAGGTCACCGACCCCTGACCGACCTTGTCCTTGAGCGGCTTCAGGCTCTCGGCCGAGGTGGCGTCGACGGCGAGATAGTCGAGCCGGCCCTCCATCCGTTTCCAGACGGCCTCGTCCCAGACGTTGTCCGCTTTGGCCTTGGCCTCGCAGGTCTCACGCACCTTGGCGATGTATTCGGCGGGGCTCTCCTCGGAGCGGGCGGCGCCGATGATCTTCAGATCTTCCGGCAGCAGGCCGTCGTGATCGAGGAAATAGAGCGAGGGCAGCAGCATCCGCATGGCGAGATCGCCGCCGCCACCGAACAGCACCAATGCCGCCATGCCTGTTTCCTTCCGAAGGTGAGGGCCGTGAAAGACCCTTCTTACGACGCGTCTTTGGCCGGTTGGGCCCGCTGAGCCAACACGTCCAGCACGTCCTGAAACACCAATTGACGCGACCGTAACAGGACCAGCAGATGATAGACCAAATCCGCAGCCTCGCTCGCGAGTTCCGCATCGGGACCGGCGACCCCGGCGAGGGCGGTTTCAACACCCTCCTCACCGACCTTCTGGGCCAGACGCTTGGGCCCTTCGGCGATCATCCGGGCGGTGTAGCTGACCGAAGGATCCTCGGAGGCGCGTTGGGCGATGGTCCGCTCCAGCGCCGCGATCCGGCCCAGACCGGGCGCATCCGCATCGCCGAAACAGCTGGTCGTGCCCAGATGGCAGGCCGGGCCCATGGGACGCACCGCGACCACAAGGGCGTCGCCGTCGCAGTCGGGCGTGATCGAGACGACCGTCTGGCGGTTCCCGGAGGTTTCGCCCTTCCTCCACCGTCCGCCGCGAGAGCGCGAGAAGAAGGTCGCCTCGCCGGACTCGATCGTCTCCTCCAGCGCCGCGCGGTCCATGTAGGCCAGCGTGAGCACCTGCAGGGTGTCGGCGTCCTGGACAATGGCCGGGATCAGGCCGTCGCCCTTGGCGAAATCCAGAGCATTGGGATCGATCATTGTCTCACCTCCACGCCGGACGCCGCCAGCGAGGCCTTCAGGTCGGGGATGGCGATGGCGCCGGTATGAAAGACGCTGGCCGCGAGCGCGCCCGAGACATTGGCCTGCTCGAACACGTCGAGGAAGTGCGACACGGCGCCGGCGCCGCCGGAGGCGATCAGGGGGATGGTCAGGAGGCCGCGGGCCTCGGCCAGCTGGGCGACGTCATAGCCCTTCCGCACCCCGTCTTGATCGATGCAGTTGAGCACGATCTCCCCGGCGCCGAGGCTCTGCGCCTCCGTCAGCCAGTCCAGGGTGCGCTTGCCGGCCAGACGGCGGCTGTCGGGATCGCCGGTGTATTTGTGGACGACGTATTCGCCGTTCTCACTGCGGCTGTCGACGCCGACGACCACGCACTGGCTGCCCAGCCGTTCGGCCATCTCGGCGATCAGTTCGGGGCGTTCGAGCGCGGGCGAGTTGATCGAGACCTTGTCGGCGCCGTGGTCCAGACAGGCGGCGGCCTGATCGACTGAGCGGATGCCGCCGGCGACGCAGAAGGGAATGTCCAGCAACCGGGCGATCGACTTGACCCAGGCATAGTCCAGCGTCCGCCCCTCGGGGCTGGCGGTGATGTCGTAGAAGACCAGTTCGTCGGCGCCCTCGTCGCGATAGCGGGCCGCCAGTTCGGCGGCGTCGCCCATGTCGACATGGCCCTCGAAACGCACGCCCTTCACGACCCGGCCGTCCTTGACGTCCAGACAGGGGATGATGCGGCGCGCCGTCACTGGCAGGCCGCGATGGCTTCGGCCGCGGTGAACCGGCCTTCGTAGATGGCGCGGCCGACGATGGCCCCGTCGCAGCCGATGGCGGCGGCGGCGGTAAGGTCGTCCAGCGACGAGACCCCGCCCGAAGCCTGGACCTTCAGGTCCGGACGGCGACGACGCACCTCGCCCAGCAGGTCGAGATTGGGTCCGGTCAGGGCGCCGTCGCGGCCGACGTCGGTGATAAGGACGTGGCTGAGCGTTCCCGCCGGATAGCGGTCGAGCGCCTCCCACAGGTCGAAGCCCGCGGCCTCGGTCCAGCCCTTCAGCGAGGGCACCGGCACGCCGTCCTCGCCGATGCGGACGTCGAAGGCCAGGGTCAGCTGTTCGGCCCCGAACCGCTCCAGCCAGCCGGCGACCTCGTCCGGCTTTGTCACCGCCAGAGAGCCGACGACGATGCGCGACACGCCCGCGCGCAACAGGCGGATGATGTCCTGATCCGACCGCACCCCACCGCCCGACTGGATGGCCACGTCGAAGCTGGAGGCCAGTTCGCCGATGAGGGTGTGCTGCACGGCATGCCCGGCCTGGGCGCCGTCGAGGTCGACGATATGGACCCAGGTCGCCCCGTCGCCGACGAAGCTTGCCAGCCGCCGCATCGGGTTCTCGTCATATTCGGTGACCTGATCGAACCGGCCATGCATCAGCCGCACGCAGGTCCCGGCGCGGAGGTCGATGGCGGGATAGACGATCATGCGGGCAACTCGAGGAAATTCTTCAAAATTCGGGCGCCGGCCTCGGCCGAACGCTCGGGGTGAAACTGGCAGCCCCAACGATTGCCCTTGCGGACCACGGCGGGGACGACGGTTCCATAGTCGGCGCGAGCCAGGGTCGCCTCGCCGTCCGGACAGACGAAGCTATGCACGAAATAGGCGTAGGCGCCGTCGGCGACGCCTTCGATCAGCGGATCGGCTTTTACGGTGGTCAGCCGGGTCCAGCCCATGTGCGGCACCGGCAATTCGGGATCGATGTCGAACTTCGTCACAACGCCGGGGATGAAGCCGAGCAGGTCTACGCCGCCACCCTCTTCGCTGCGCTCGAACAGCAGCTGCTGGCCGAGGCAGACGCCGAGCAGGGGACGTTCGAAGGCCTTCAAGGGTTCGATCAGGTTGAGCGCCGCCAGCCGTTCCATCGCATAGCCCGCCGCTCCGACGCCGGGCAGGATGACCCGCTCGGCCCCCGCGACCACGGCCGGGTCGTCGGTGATGACGGCCTCGGCGCCCAGCCGCTCCAGCGCGAACTGCACCGAGGCGGTATTGCCGGCGCCGTATCCGATGATGGCGACGGTCAAAGCACACCCTTGGTGCTCGGCACCGCATCGCTCTCGATCCGGATCGCCTGACGCAGGGCGCGGCCGAAGCCCTTGTAGACGGCCTCGGTCTTGTGGTGGTCGTCGTCGCCCGTGACCTTGATGTGCACGGCGGCGCCCATGGCCTCGGCCAGCGAACGGAAGACGTGGGCGGTCAGGTCGGTGCGGTATTCGCCGATGAAGGGGGTCGCGAACGTCCCTTCGAACAGCGGATAGGGCCGGCCCGAAAGGTCGATGGCGACATGGGCCTCGGCCTCGTCCATGGCCAGGACGAAGCCATAGCGGGCGATGCCGCGCCGCTCCCCGAGCGCCTGCTTCAGCGCCTGACCGAGGGCGATGGCGCTGTCCTCGATGGTGTGGTGGGGGTCGGTGTGCAGATCGCCCTCGCACGACAGGCGCAGGGAGAAGCCGCCGTGGGCCGCGACCTGTTCCAGCATGTGGTCGAAGAAGCCGACGCCGGTGTGGATCGTGATCGGACCGGTCGCGTCGAGGTCGACGGCGCAGACGATGCGCGTCTCCTTGGTGTCGCGCACGGCCTGTCCGGTGCGGTGCGGCCGGGCGCGCGGCACATTGAGGCCCAGCGCGAGCAGCAGCCGGTCGTTGACCTCCGGCTTGATCGAGATCGGCAGGCGCAACCGGTCGCCGGACCGGTCCGCCGCGACGCCGTATTTGGCCAGTTCGGTCAGGGTCGCCTCGGGATCGGAGGGGCGGGCCATCAGGATGGGGCCGACGCCGCTTTCGACCGTCATCAGCCGGGCGACCTCGCGAGCGACGCGGGCGCGCTCCAGCTTGACCGAGGCGATGCGCTCCGCGGTCTCGATCATCCGCGAAGGATCCAGCGCCTGCTGCGCCAGCCGCACGAGGGGCTCGGGCAGGGCGTAGGGCTCCAGCACAGACGACAGCCGGGCAAGCGTTTGCGCCTGCGCTATCGCCGCCCCGACGCGAGCGCCGGCCAGACCATAGGCCAGCGACAGGCTGCGCAGCACGACCAGATTGGCGTGGTCGCCGACGACGGTTACGGCCGAGGCCCCGTCGGCGAATTCGATCAGACCCTCGTCAACGACGAGCAAGGCGGGGGCGACGCGTTCGGCCATCTCGGCGACCGCCTCGGGCGAGCCGAGGGCGCGGATGACGATGGCCGCGGCTTCACCGGCTCCGGGATAGATGGCGGCGAGGCCCGTATAGGGCTGGGCGTCGGGCGCCTGAACGGACTTGCCCTCACGCGCGGCGAGACGCCAGACCAGCTCCAGCCCGTGTGTCAGACCGCGCACCGGCAGCACCTGTTCGACGGGCACACGATAAATCTGCGCCATGCGGGCGGCCAGCGCGGACGGATCAGCCGGATAGCGATCCAGACCTTCGCCGCCGGAGACCAGCGGGGCATAGGGGGCGGGCAGGGTCATTCCGGGCTCCGCAGGTCGGCGGCGCGGGCGTGGGCCTCCAGCCCTTCCAGCCGCGCCAGACGGGCGGCGACGGGCGCGAGGACGGCGGCGCCGGCCTCGGTCACCGTCTGGACCGACATGGAGGTCATGAAGCTGGCGGTGGTGATCCCGCCCAAGGTCCGCGCCCCGCCGTCGGTCGGCAGGACGTGGGACGGGCCAGCGGCATAGTCGCCCAGGGTCTCGGCGGCCCAGCGGCCGACGAAGACGGCGCCGGCGGCGGTGATCTGTTCGACCAGGGCTTCGGCGTCCTCGGTCTGGATGGCGAGGTGTTCGGGGCCATAGAGGTTGGCCACCTCGCAGGCCGTCTCCATGTCGCGCACCTTGACGATCCGGGCCTCGGCGAGGGAGGCGCGGGCGATGTCGGCGCGGGGCAGGGTCTCGAGCTGCTCCTCGACCTCCCCGAGGATGGCGTTGATCGTCGCGGTCGAGTCCGAGACGAGGATCACCTGCGCGTCCGCATCATGCTCGGCCTGGCTGAGCAGGTCGGCGGCGGCGATCTCCGGATCGGCCGAGCCGTCGGCGATGACCAGCAGTTCCGATGGTCCCGCCGGCATGTCCTGCGAGGGGCCGCCGGGCAGGGACGAGGCGTAGCGTTTGGCCTCGGCAACATAGGCGTTACCCGGGCCGAACAGCTTGTCGCAGGCCGGAATGGTCCCGTCTTCCAGCTCGACGCCGAAGGTCAGGGCGGCGATGGCCTGGGCCCCGCCGATCAGCCACAAGGCTTCGAGCCCGGCCTCTGCGGCGGCGAGGATCATGGCGGGGTGGACACCGCCGTCCTTGGTCGGAGGCGTGACGGCGACCCGCTCCCGCACCCCCGCCACGCCCGCCGGAATGGCCAGCATCAGCAGGGAGGAAAAGAGAGGGGCGCTGCCGCCAGGCACATAGAGGCCTGCGGCTCCAATCGGCCGCCAGACGAGGCGCGACTTCACACCCGGCGTGGTCTCGACCCATGCCGTATCTGCCGGCTTTGTCATCTGGTGGAAGACGCGGACGTTCTCGGCGGCGATGCGCAGCGAGCGGGTGTCGGCGGGGGCGAGCGCATTGCGGGCCGCGTTCACGACCTCAGGCGTGATGGCGATCCGGCGCGGCGCCGCCTTGTCGAGCTTCAGGCTCCAGTCGGTGACGGCCTGACCGCCGCGGGCGCGGACGTCCTCGAAGATCTCGCGCACCACATCGACGACGCGCCCCTCGGTGCGCTGCGTCGGGCGGGCCAAGGCGGCCTTGCGCCCCGCGGCGTCCAGCGATGCCCAGTCAATCCGCTGCATCACATCATCTTCTCGATGGGGAGGACGAGGATGGCCGAGGCGCCGGCGGCCTTCAGCTTCTCCAGCGTCTCCCAGAAGACGGCTTCCTGACAGACGGCGTGGACGGCGACCGCGTCATCGCGGCCCATCAGGGGCATGACGGTCGGGGCCCCGGCGCCCGGCAGGATGGCGGTGATCTCGTCCAGCGCCGAACGCGGGGCGTTGAGCATCACGTATTTGGCCCCCTGCGAGGACACCACGCCGGCCATCCGCTCGATGATGGAGTCCAGCAGATGCGCCAGTTCGGGCTCGGGGCCGGTCGGCGATTTGATCAGGACGGCCTGGCTTTCGAACACCGTCTCTTTGGCGTTGAGCCCGTTGGCTTCCAGCGTCGCGCCGGTGGAGACGAGGTCGCAGATGGCCGAGGCCAGTTTCAGCCGCGGGGCCACCTCGACAGCGCCGCGCATGACGACCGTGTCGGCCTGAACGCCCCGGTCGTTGAGGAAGCGCTGCAGGATCTTGGGATAGGAGGTCGCGATGCGCAGGCCCTGCAGCGAGTGCGGGCCTTCATAGGCGAGCGTCGGCGGCACGGCGAGCTTGAGCGTGCAGCGGCCGAAACCCAGCGGCATGATGACCTCTGCCGTTGCGCCGCCGTTCTTGTCTTCCTCCAGCACGTTCTCGCCGACGATGCCGAGGTCGCAGACGCCGTCGGCGACGAAGGTCGGGATGTCGTCGTCGCGCACGCGCAGCAGGTCGATCGGATAGTTCTCCACCCGGTACAGCAGGTCGTTGTGGCCCTTGACCCACTTGAGGCCCGCGTCCCGGATCAGCTCGAGCGAGCGGTCGGCCAGACGGCCGGATTTCTGGACGGCGATGCGCAGCCGTCCCTGAACAGTACTCATGGCGGGGTCAGGCTTTCTTCTTTTTCAGGCGTTCCAGCACCAGGCTGTAGCCCTGATGCGGCATATCCTTGAGGAACCGGGCGACGCGCACCACGGTGGTCGGGCTGGCGCCGGCTTCGAGGGCAATCTCGCGATAGGACTTGCCCTGTCCGTGCAGCAGGCGCGCCACGGCCCAGCGCTCGGCGAAGGCGCGCAGTTCCGAGGGCGTGCACAGGTCCGACAGGAAGGCGTCGAACTCCTCGCGCGTCTTCAGCGACAGCAGGGCGTCATACAGGGCTATGCGGTCGTCGGCGGCCTTGTGAACGGCCTTGCGGGTGATCGGGGCGGTCATGGCGTGTTCCACTAGAGTGTAACAGTGAAACGGTCAAGGGGTTCGGGCGTTCGTCCCCCGCGCTGTGCGCACATCGCTGACCCGCCGAAAGAAAACGTCTTTGCGCTGCAACATTTCTGTTGCGCGATGCGGCGAGGCCGGACCAATCTGAATGGGCTTAGCAGAGGGAATGGGGCCACGTTCGACGAGATGTCAGGCGAAAGCGGATCCGGCGAGATCCGTCCCAGCTACCGGACCCTGGCCCGGTGGCTCGAGAATGCGCCGTCCGATCTGCTGCAGTCCCGGTCCCGTCAGGCCGAACTCTTCTTCCGCCGCATGGGGGTGACCTTCGCCGTCTATGGCGATGTGGAGTCCAATGAGCGGCTGATCCCCTTCGACGTTGTGCCTCGCATCATCGGGGCGAAGGAATGGGAGGACCTGGAGAAGGGCCTCAAGCAGCGCGTCTCGGCCATCAACGCCTTCCTCAAGGACATCTACGGCCCGCAGGAATGCATCAAGGCCGGTATCGTCCCGGCCGACCTGATCTTCACCAATCCCCATTATCGCCCCGAGATGCAGGGCCGCCGCCCGCCGGGCGACATCTGGACCCATATCACCGGCGTCGATCTGGTTCGCACCGGCGAAGACGGTTTCCTGGTGCTGGAAGACAACTGCCGCACTCCCTCGGGCGTCTCCTACATGCTGGAGAACCGCGAGATGATGATGCGGCTCTTCCCCGACCTGTTCGCCGAGCACCGCATCCGTCCGGTCGAGACCTATACGGACATGCTGCTGGCCAGCCTTCAGGCCTCGGCGCCGACGGGAGCAGGGGCCGACCCGAACATCGTCGTCCTGACGCCGGGACCCTATAATTCCGCCTATTACGAGCACTCCTTCCTGGCCGACAAGCTGGGCGTCGAGCTGGTCGAGGGCGGCGATCTCGTGGTCAATGACGACATCGTCTACATGCGCACGACCGAGGGTCTGAAGCGCGTCGACGTCATCTATCGCCGCGTCGACGATGAGTTCCTCGATCCCCTGACCTTCCGCCCGGACTCGGCGGTCGGCATTCCCGGGATCATGGCGGCCTATGCGGCGGGCAATGTGACCCTGTCGAACGCGGTCGGCACCGGCGTCGCCGACGACAAGGCCGTCTACACCTATATGCCCGACATCATCCGCTTCTTCTCGGGCGGCGATCCGATCCTCGGCAATGTGCCCACATGGCGCTGCCGCGAGCCGGACGCGCTCAAGGAGGTCCTGTCCAAGCTCGATCAGCTGGTGGTCAAGGAGGTCGGCGGCTCTGGCGGCTACGGCATGCTGGTGGGCCCCGCCTCGACCAAGGCCGAGATCGAGGCCTTCCGCGCCAAGCTGATCGCCGATCCGGACGACTTCATCGCCCAGCCGACGCTGGCGCTCTCGACCGCGCCGACGCTCGAAGGCGGCACTCTGTCGCCGCGCCACGTCGACCTGCGCCCCTTCGTGCTGTCGAGCCCCAAGGGCATTCGCGTCGCCCCCGGCGGCCTGACCCGGGTGGCGCTCAAGGCCGGATCCCTGGTGGTCAACTCCAGCCAGGGCGGCGGAACCAAGGACACCTGGGTGCTGGACGACTGATGCTTAGCCGTACCGCAGACAGCCTTTACTGGACCGGCCGCTATATGGAGCGGGCGGATTTCCTCGCCCGGATTCTGGAAGCCGCCGTGCGTCTGGCCGCCTTGCCGGCCAAGGACGGCGCCGCCGCTACCGCCTGGGCCAGCGCCATCGCCTCGGCCGGGGTCTCGCGCGCCTTCGCCGCCTCGGGCCGGGCGCCGAATGAGAAGTCGGTGCGCGAGTATCTGGCCTTCGCGCCGGACAATCCGTCGTCGATCCGCGCCTGCATCACCGCGGCCCGCACCAACGCCCGCTCGGTCCGCACCGCCCTGACCATCGAGCTGTGGGAGGCCATCAACGGCGCCTGGAACGGCATGAACGAGCTGGGCGAGCCGTCCAAGCGCGACGACTTCGTGCGCTTCCTCGAATGGGTGAAGACCGTTTCCCTGAACGTCGAGGGCGCCTCGTCGCGGACCATGCTGCGCAATGACGCCTACTGGTTCCTGCGTCTGGGCATGGCCATCGAGCGGGCCGACAACACCGCCCGCCTGCTGGACGTGAAATACCACCTGCTGCTCCCGGCCGACGAGCGGGTCGGCGGTCAGCTCGACTATTTCCAGTGGACCACCCTGCTGCGCGAGGTCTCGGCCCTGACCGCCTATCGCTGGGTCTATCGCGAAAGCGTACGGCCCTGGCTGGTCGCCGACCTGATGGTGCTCAACCGCCAGATGCCGCGCTCGCTGGCCAGCTGTCAGGGGATGATCGTCTCCTATCTGGAGAAGCTGGCTACAGACTACGGCCGACGCGGTCCGTCCCAGCGCCTGGCTTCGGCGCGTCTGGCCCAGTTCAACGACGCGAAGATCGAGGACATCTTCCAGTCCGGCCTGCACGAGTACATTCTCGGTTTCCTGAACGAGAACAACAATCTGGCTGCCGCCATCCACGACCAGTACCTGGTGTGACCTGATGCGCATCCGGATCGACTACCAGACGCAATATTCCTATGCCCGGGCGGCGCGGTTCATCGTCCAGACCCTGCGTCTGACGCCGCGTTCGACCGAAAGCCAGCAGGTGCGGGAGTGGCGGATCGAGACCGACGTCGACACCCGTCTGCGCCGCTCGGACGACGCTTTCGGCAACATCGTCCACACCCTCTATACCGAGCGCCCGACGCCGACTCTGACCATCCGGGTCTCGGGCGAGGTGGCGACCACCGACACCGGCGGCGTCCTGCGCGGCGCCCCGGAGCGTCTGTCGCCTCTTGTCTATCTGCGCGACAGCGCCCTGACCCATGCCGACGCGGCCCTGCGGGAATTCACCGACAAGGTGGACGGGCCAAAGGGCGCCGGGCAAGGCGATGTCCTGTCCCGCCTGCACCGGCTGATGGCGGCCATCCATGGCGAGGTGGCCTTCATGGTCGGCTCCACGACCGCCGACCACACCGCCGCCGACGCCTTCGCCCAGCGGCAGGGCGTCTGCCAGGACCACGCCCAGATTTTCATCGCCTGCGCCCGCCGCATGGGTGTCCCCGCCCGCTATGTCTCGGGCCACCTGCACCGCTCGGACGGGATTATCGATCAGGACGCCGCCCACGCCTGGGCCGAGGCCTGGGTGCCCGATCTGGGCTGGGTGGGTTTCGACGCCGCCAACGGCATCGCCCCGACCGAACACTATGTGCGCGTGGCCTCGGGTCTGGACGCGCTCGGCGCCTCGCCCTTCCGTGGCACCAGCTACGGCGGCGGCATGGAGACCATGACCGTGGCCCTGCGTGTGCGCCAGATGCAACAGACCCAGCAACAACAACAGACCATCGGATGGTCATGAAGTGTCAAGGGTCGTTGTGAGAAGAGAATCTGTTAGCGTTACGGCTTGCTTAGCGCGTGCGCGCCCCGAGGCTGTACTGAACCGATGACCTATTGCGTCGGCATGTTGGTGAATGAAGGTCTGGCGATGATCGCCGACACCCGGACGAACGCGGGCGTCGACAATATCTCGTCCTACAAGAAGCTGCACGTCACCGAAGTCCCGGGCGAGCGGATCATCTCCATCTGCACCGCCGGCAATCTGTCGGTGACCCAGACGGCCCTGGCCATGGTCGCCGAGGGCATCAAGATGCCCGGCCACGACGACATCGAAACGCTGGAAACCACGCCCAGCCTGTTCCGCGCCGCCCAGCTGGTCGGCTATGCGCTCAATCAGGTCCGCAAGGAAATCGCGCCTTCGCTTGAGGCCGACAGCCTGAAGGTCTCGGCCTCGATGCTGCTGGGCGGCCAGATCCGCGGCGGCAAGATGGGCCTGTATCTGATCTACGCCCAGGGCAATTTCATCGAGTGCAGCGCGGACACCCCGTACATGCAGATCGGCGAGCTCAAGTACGGCAAGCCGATCCTCGACCGCGCCCTGCGTCCCGACACCCCGATGGCCGAGGCGGTCAAGCTGGGGCTGATCAGCTTCGACTCGACCATTCGCTCGAATATCGCCGTCGGGCCTCCGTTCGACATGGTGGTGATCAAGCGCGACAGCCTGCACGGTGACCAACGCCGGATCGAGGCCGATGACCCTTACTTCAAGGACCTCGGCCGCCGCTGGTCCGAGGCCCTGGCCAACGCCCACCGCAACATGCCGCCCCCGCCCTGGCTCGATGAGCAGAACAGCCGTCCGCAGATTTCGGTGGTCGGCTAGTCCACCCGCCGGTTCCCGCCAGCAATCGGTTTCAAATCACCTATATTGCTCCCGATGACCGAGGAGACGATTCTGGCTGAAGACGGTTCGGGCGCGCTGAAGGCCGCCGAGCTGATCCGCGACGAGGCGCGGCGCGCGCCGGACAAGCCGGGCGTCTATCGCATGTACGGCGAGGACGGGACCTGCCTCTATGTGGGCAAGGCGCGCTCGATCAAGA
The DNA here is from genome assembly GCF_059422025.1 of Brevundimonas sp. GW821-FHT02A10. Classification (NCBI taxonomy): domain Bacteria; kingdom Pseudomonadati; phylum Pseudomonadota; class Alphaproteobacteria; order Caulobacterales; family Caulobacteraceae; genus Brevundimonas; species Brevundimonas sp. GW821-FHT02A10. The sequence continues at coordinate 637,404 of NZ_JBWKWC010000001.1, read as the reverse complement.
AGCGCATCCTCCAGTACGCCCAGGGACGGTTCCACACCCAGCGCATCGGGCTGATGGTCTCCCTGACGCGGTCGATGGAACTGGTGGTCACGGCCTCCGAGACCGAAGCCCTGCTGCTGGAATCCAACTTCATCAAGAAGCTGAAGCCGCGCTTCAATGTCGTGCTGCGCGACGACAAGTCGTTCGCCGAGCTGATGATCCGCCGCGACCATCGGGCGCCCCAGGTCAGGAAGCATCGCGGCGCCCATACGACCCCCGGCGACTATTTCGGACCCTTCGCCTCGACCTGGGCGGTGAACCGGACCCTGAACACCCTGCAGAAGGCCTTCCTGCTCCGGTCCTGCTCGGACAGCGTCTATGAGACCCGCACCCGGCCCTGCATGCTGCACCAGATCAAGCGCTGCTCGGCGCCCTGCACCGGCCTGATCTCGCTGGAGGACTATGGCGAGTTGGTCACCGAGGCCGAGCAGTTCCTGCGCGGCAAGTCGCGCGCCGTCATCGGCCGCCTGTCCGCCGAAATGACCACCGCCGCCGAGGCCGAGGACTTCGAACAGGCCGCCCGGGTCCGCGACCGTATCCGCGCCCTGTCGGCGATTTCGATGGAGAATTCGGTCTCGGCCGAGGGGGTGGCGGAGGCCGACGTCTTCGCCCTGTTCGCCGAGGGCGGCCAGGCCTGCGTCCAGGTCTTCTTCTATCGCGCCGGCCAGAACTGGGGCGGCCGGGCCTACTTCCCGCGCGTGGACAAGTCCGACACCGATCCGGAGATCCTGTCGTCCTTCCTCGGCCAGTTCTACGAGGACAAGCCGGTTCCGCGCGTGATCCTGTCGAACGTCGTCCCGTTCGAGAAGGAGCTTCTGGAAGAAGCCTTCTCGATGAAGGCGAGGGAGGCGGACGGGCGGCGTGTCGTCTCCATCGATCGGCCGCAGCGCGGCGACAAGGCGGCCCTCGTCGATCATGCCCTGACCAACGCTCGCGAGGCTCTGGGCCGCAAGATGGCCGAGGGTTCGGCCCAGGGCAAAATTCTCGACGAGGTCTGCGAGGCCTTCGGTCTGGAGGCCCGGCCCGAGCGGATCGAGGTCTATGACAACGCCCACATCTCCGGGACCAATGCGGTCGGCGGCATGATCGTGGCGGGCCCCGAGGGTTTCCAGAAGTCGCAGTACCGCAAGTTCAATATCCGCGATCAGGAGATCACGCCCGGCGACGACTACGGCATGATGCGCGAGGTCATGCGCCGTCGCTTCGGCCGTCTGGTGAAAGAAGAGGAGGAGGGCGCCGAAGAGGTGGTCCGCCCCGACCTGCTGCTCATCGACGGCGGCGCCGGACAGCTGGCCGAAGTGCTGGCGGTGCTGGCCGATCTGGGTCTCGACGACATCCTGGCCGTCGGCGTGGCCAAGGGGCCGGACCGGGACGCGGGCAAGGAGCATTTCTTCGTGCCGGGCAAGCCGCCCTTCATGCTGCCGCTCAAGTCGCCGGCCCTCTATTACATCCAGCGGCTGCGCGACGAGGCCCACCGTTTCGCCAACGGCGCCCACGCCAAGCGCCGCTCGATGGACATCAAGAAGAACCCGCTCGACGAGATCGAGGGTGTCGGACCGGGCCGCAAGAAGGCCCTGCTGCACGCCTTCGGCTCGGCCAAGGGCGTGGGCCGCGCCTCGGTCGTGGATCTGGTCAAGGTCGACGGGATCAGCGAACCGCTGGCGGAACGCATCCACGCCTTCTTCCGCAAGAGCTGATCAGCGGACGCTGATTCTCCATACAGGCCGTTCCCGCTTCTCCTGCCCAGCTTCCGTGCTAAACCTTTGCGGGAGATCTGGAGGGGTCATGTCGAGAGTGTGGTTGTGTGCGTTTGCGGCGGTTTCGCTGCTGGCGGCGGGGGACGTGCGTGCTCAGGAAGTTGAACGGGCCGCGACGCCGTCATGGGTGCGTCCGTTGGCCCAGGACGAGGCCCCGGCTCCGGTTGACGCCTCGCCGATCCGCATTCTCGCCACCGACCAGCAGGTCCGTTTCACGCGCGACGGCGTCGACACCTACACCTTCCGCCGCTACCGTGTGCAGACAACCCAAGGTCTGGGCATGCTCAGCACCATCAGCGCCGTTTGGTCGCCCCAGCGCGAGAGCGTGCAGGTCCATTCGATCCGCATCATCCGCGGAACCCAGGTCATCGACGTCCTCGACGGCCAGACCTTCGAACTGCTCCGGCGCGAGAGCAATCTTGAGAACTCCATGCTGGACGGCGCCCTGACGGCGACGCTGCAGCCGCGCGACCTGCGGGTCGGCGACATCCTGGAAACCGCCTTCACCCTCCACGACGGCGGCGGCGTTCTGGCCCCGCACCGCGAGGTGCTGAACGGACTGAACTCGGGGCTGACCGTCGACCACTACCGGATGCGCGCGATCTGGCCCGACGAAATGCCGATCCGCGTCCGGGGCATCGGCTCCTGGTCCGACGCCGCCCCGCGCCCGGATCGCAACGGCTGGGTGCTGGAGATCGACAAGCGCGACCTGCAGCCGCCCCGGATGCCTGACGACCTGCCCGCCCGCTTCTATTTTGACCGCACGGTCCAGTTCACCGACTTCGCCGACTGGTCACAGGCCTCCGCCTTGATGGCGCCGCTGTATGCGAAGTCCGGAACGCTGGAGCCCGGTTCGCCCCTGACCGCCGAGATCGAGCGCATCCGCGCCGAAAACCCGACCCCCGAGGCCCAGGCCGCTGCCGCCCTGCGTCTGGTGCAGGAACAGATCCGTTATGTCGCCCTGTCGATGGGCGAGGGCAACTATACCCCGGCCTCGGCCGACGAGGTCTGGCGCGCCCGCTACGGCGACTGCAAGGGCAAGACCTCGCTGCTGCTGGCCCTGCTGCACGGTCTCGGCATCGAGGCCGAAGGCGCTCTGGTCAGCACCAGTCTGGGCGACGGTCTGGACACCCAGCTGCCGCTGCTGGCCTGGTTCGACCACATCATCGTCCGCGCCACGATCGGCGACCGGACCTACTGGCTGGACGGCACCCGGACCGGCGACCGTGATCTGGCCTCGATCACCCCGCCTCCCTATCACTGGGCCCTGCCGGTGCGTGACGCCGCCGCCGTTCTGGAGCCCATCGTGGTGCCGCCGGCCGAACAGCTGGCGCTCGACATCTCCATGACCATTGACGCGTCCGAAGGCCTGGATGCGGCCGCGAAGATGGACATGGACTGGGCCATGACCGGAGACGCCGCCACGGCCTATCGCGAGCGGATATCGACTATTCCGCCCGAGCAGCTCGAGACGATGATGAAATCGTCCATGCAGGACAGCGACGCCTTCAAGGTCACGAACGTCGGCAATCGCTTCGATGACGCGACCAACACCTTCCATCTGCTGATCAGCGGAACGATGCGCATGGCCTGGGTCGCGGGATCGGGCGGCCGCCTGCTGGCCATCGACGGTTCGACCCTGACCACCAGCACCCAGGCCGAACGGAAGGGGCTGTACGCGGCCTGGAAGGACGATCCCTATTCCAACGCCTATCCGATCCGGAACCGGGTCCGCACGCGCATCATCTTGCCCGGCGGCGGCGAAGGCTTCCGTATCGAGGGCGCCGACCAGACGGTCGTGTCGGCCGGCGTTCACATGGAGCGCACGGCGACCATCACGGACGGCGTCGCCGAGGTGGTGATCACCTCCACCAGCCTGACGCCCGAAGTCAGCGCCGCCGACATGGCGACGGCGCGGACCCGCAACGAGAACCTTTCAAATGCGATGGTCCGGGTGCGCGCGCCGGCGAACTATCAGGCGACGGCGGCCGATCGCGCCCGGATGGAGGCCGCCGACAGCGATGTCGAGGACCTGATCAAACGGGCGGAGACCCTGACCAATTCCGAAGACCTCGACGGGGCTCTCGCCCTGCTGGACGCCGCATTGGAGAAGACGCCCGACGACGCCAAGGCCCTGCGCGCCCGTGGCGCGGTCCGTCTGGCCAAGGACGACTATGCCGGCGCCCAGGCGGACTATGACCATGCGGTCGATCTGGATCCGGCTGACATCGACGCCTTGACGGGGCAGGGCCGGGTGGCGCTCAGTGACAGCCGCGCGGCCGACGCCGTCGTCAGCTACAGCGTCGCCCTGCGTCTCGATCCGGGCAACCTGACCGCCCTGTGGGGACGCGGCGCCGCCTACTACCAGATCGGTCGCTACGACCGGGCCTTGGCCGACTACCGCGCCCTGAAGACGGCTGATCCCGATCTCTCGGCCGGACCGTCCGGTGAACTGCGCGCCCTCTACAAGCTCAACCGCCTGGCCGAGGCCCGGACGCTGATAGAGGCGATGCTGGCCGAGACCCCGACCGACCGGACCGGTCTGAACAGCCTGGTCTGGCTGGCCAAGCTGGAAGGCAGGCCCGAGACCGCTCTGGCGCCGCTGGACACCGCCATCGCGGCGTCTCCGGACAGCAGCGATCTGCTCACCCTGCGCGGCCGGGCCCGGGTGCGTGCGGGCGACGCGACCGGCGCGCGCGCCGATTTCGCCGCCGTGCGCGCCCTGGCCGCCGGCGATCCGGTCCTGCTTAACAACCTGTGCTGGGGCGAGGGGTTGGCCGGCTTCGATCTTGAGGTCGCGCTGGGCGATTGCGACAGCGCCATCGCGGGCGCCGAGGAGGCGGGCTTCATCGACAGCCGCGCTCTGGTCCTGCTTCAGCTCGACCGGTACGCCGAGGCCAAAGCCGCTTACGATCAGGCCTTGGCCGCGGAGCCGAACCAGACCTCATCCCTTTATGGCCGGGGGCTGGCGCGTCTGGCCCTGGGCGATGCGGCCGGACGCGAGGACATGGACAAGGCCCAGGCCCGGTCCTTCGACGTGGCGGACAATTTCAACGCCTTCACGGCCCGCCATCCAGAACTTTCGCGTTGATGATCTTGGCGTCGCCCCCGGGCGGCGCCAAAAGCGGTTCATGAGCGACTTCAACAACGACGCCCTGACCGAGGGTTACCGCCGTTTCCGCCAGGAGCACTGGCCGGAAGCCCGCGCGGAATACGAGACCCTGGCCAAGGGTCAGAAGCCGCACACCCTGATCGTCGCCTGTTCCGACAGCCGCGCTGACCCGGCCCTGATCTTCGACGCCGCGCCCGGCGAGCTGTTCGTGGTTCGCAACGTCGCCAACCTGGTCCCGCCCTATGAGCCGGACGGCCAGAAGCACGGCGTCTCCGCGGCGCTGGAGTTCGGGGTCAAGGTGCTGGAGGTGTCCCGCATCGTGGTCATGGGCCACGCCAGCTGCGGCGGCGTCGGCGCCATGCTGCACGGCGCGCCCGACAACTGCCGCGACTTCGTCGCCCCCTGGGTCGAGCAGGGCACCCCGGTGGTCCGCCACGTCGCCGAGACGGTGGCGCCCGATCAGGTCCAGAGCGCGGCGGAGGAGGCGGTGGTGCGCCTGTCGATCCGCAACCTGCGCACCTTCCCCTGGATCGCCGAGCGCGAGGCGGCGGGCAAGCTCACCCTGACCGGCCTGCATTTCGGCATTGCCGACGGCGTGCTGCGCAAGCTGGGCGACGGGCCGCGGTTCGAACCTCTGGGCTGATCGGTCGTTCACTGCTCACAGTCGCGTCCGGCGGCGAAGCATGGCAAACGATATGCAGCCGCCTGAAAGAGACTCGATGACCCCCGCCCATCACGCCAATCCGATCCCCAACATCCTGACCGGCATCCGCCTGTTCGCCGGGGTGGTGATGTTCCTGATCCTGGCGGGCGCGACCGGGGGTTTCGGACCGCTGTCGGCCTATCTCGATCCTGACGACCAGTTCGCCCTGTATCGCGCGGCCTTCTGGATCTTCGTGGTCGCGGCCTCGACCGACTGGGTCGACGGCTATCTGGCGCGCCGCTGGAACGCGACGACGCGCTGGGGCGCCATCCTCGATCCCATCGCCGACAAGATCCTGGTCACGGGCGCCATCCTGGGCGTGCTGACCTCCGGCTCCGTGCCCCAGATCGCCATCCCCTGCGGCCTGATCCTGTTCCGCGAGTTCGCCGTCTCGGCCCTGCGCGAGACCGTCGCCGGCAAGGTCAAGCTGGACGTCACCCTGCTGGCCAAGTGGAAGACGACGCTGCAGATGGTCGCCCTCGGCGCCCAGCTTCTGGCCCGCAACTGGGACGGCTTCGGCTGGGACCTCGACTATATCGACCAGTTCCAGCTCGTCGCCGACACCCTGATCTGGGCCGCCGCCTTCGCCACCCTGTGGACCGGCTGGCAGTATTTCGACAAGGCGCGGCGCGAGATGAACAAGCCCGAAGTCGTCAAACTGGACCCGCTCTAGGGGCGGCGTTTGGTCAGGCGCTGGTTGTCGTTCAGACCCGTGTAGGGCGGGACGGCCGCGGGCGTATTCAGACGGGCCCGTCGCTCGCGCAGCATGGCGTGAAAGTCGTCGGCGAGTTCCAGCAGCTGCCGGTTCGACAGCCGTTTGGCCACAGAGAGCAGCTCGTCTTCCAGCTTGCCGAAGGTCCGTAACGAGACTCCTGGACGGCCGGGCATGCGAACTCTCTACTGTTGGCGGGGGGACCTGCCGATCAGCTAAATCGGCGTAGGGCGCGGTGTCATGGGGGCGGCGTGATTAACGCCGCCCGGAACTCGCCATTTCCGGGAAATGTCCACAGCTTTCAGCTGCAAAGCTTGTGACCGCCTACAGCGCCTTGGCCAGCACCACGAACTCCAGGTCGCGCCGCTTGGGCAGGCCGAACCGTTCGTCGTCCATTGGGAAGGGCTGGGTCTCGCCGGTCAGGGCATAGCCGCGCCGCTCGTACCAGGCGATCAGTTCCTCGCGCTGGCGGATGACGGTCATCTCCATACGTGGCGCCTTGAGCGTTTCCGCCGCAAAGGCCTCGGCGCCCGCCATCAGCTGACGGCCCAGACCGCCCGCCTGCCGGTCCGGATCGACCGACAGCATGCCCAGATAGGCCGAGCCGTCGGCCTGACGGGCCACGAGGACGCAGCCGATCAGGACCTCGCCCTCCAGCGCCAGAAGCAGCGTCTTGTCGGGATCGGCGATGATCTCCGCCAGACCGTCCGCGTCGGTGCGCTGACCGCCAAGCAGGTCGGCCTCGTGGGTCCAGCCCTTCTTGGCCGTCTCGCCGCGATAGGCGCTCTCGACCAGACGGTGCAGGGCCGGAATGTCGTCCGGCGTCGCCGGCCTGAGCGTCAGGGTCACCGAACGCCCAGCTCCGCGACGAGACCCGACATGCCATAGACGTCGCGCAGGGCGGCGGTCACCGCGCCGGTCGTGACGATGACGCTGCGGTTGACCTGACGGTCATAGCCGTAGGCGTTGCGCTGGCTGAGCACGGTCGAGTCGAAATTGGCCCCGACGATCTCGCCCTTCGCATTGACGACCGGCGAGCCCGAGGAGCCGCCGATGGTGTCGGACGATACGGTCATGTCCAGCACGGTGTCGGCCGGGATGCGGTCCTTCGCGGCCAGCAGTTTCGGCGCGACGTCGAACGGCGGGGCGCCGGTGGCGCGGTCCCACAGGCCGGCGAAGGTGGTGAACGGCCCCCAACGCTGGCCGGGCACGTCCGAACCCTCGATCTTGCCGTAGGTCAGGCGCAGCGTCCCCGTCGCATCCGGATAGACCGCGTCGCCATAGGCGGCGAAGCGGGCGGTGGCCAGCGCTTCCGAGCCACGGTCGGTCGGAGCCTGAACCTTCTCCTCCCACTCGGTGCGGATGGCGCGGGTCGGCTCCTGGATCGACAGCAGGTACTGGATCATCGGATCGTCGGACGCCTGGATGGCGGCGAGACCGCCTTCCCACAGGGCGCGACGCACGGCCGGGTCGGCCAGCTTCGTGCCGGAGACGACGCGCGCCGACAGCTGTTCGGGCGACTCACGGCCCAGCAGCGGACGCACATAGGGGCTGTCGACGGTCAGCCATTCGCGGGTCTTGGACAGCCACCACTCCATGCGGATCTGCTCGAGCTCCGGATAGACCGGCCTTTCGGCGAACAGGGCGGTGCGGGCGGCGGACAGGCGGCTGTCGGCGAACTCCGGCAGGCGCTGGTCGGACGGCTTGGCCCGCTCCTGCGCGCCACGCACCAGCGTCCGCGCCCAGAGGAACAGTTGCGATCCGCCGGCGACCGAGGTCGTGCCGATGCCCGTGCCGCCTTCCAGCAGGGCGTATGGGGCATAGAGTTCACGAACGGCGGGCTGAATGGCGGCCAGATCATTGAAGGTGCCTTCGCCGGCCTTCTGACGGAAGTCGGTTTCATTGGCCGCCCGGGTCGCCATGAAGGCCGGGTCGGTCAGGGCGCGCATGCGGCCGAGACCGCGCTTGTAGGTGTTCTCGAGGCTGACGATCGGATCCATCGCCTCGAAGGCCTGACGCTCACCCTCTTCGGAATAGCGGATCATCCGGCCGCGCAGCTCCGAAGCGATCAGCTGATCCATCGGCAGGACCACGTCGCGCACCGTCATCAGCTGGTCCTGGGTCAGCAGACGCTGGGTCGCGCCCGGGCTGCCCGAGACGAAGACGGGCGTGCCCTCGACGGGCTTGGTGGCGTTCCAGACGAAGTGGGTCGGGGTCTGTGCGGGGGCGTCGTTCTCGTACAGCCGGATGAAGGCCGCATCGATGGCGAAGCGCGGGAAGCTGAAATTGTCGAGGTCGCCGCCGAAGGTCGCGGCCCGGTCCTCGGGGGCGAAGGCCAGGCGGACGTCGGTGTACTTCTTGTAGGTGTAGAGCTTGAACTGGCCGCCCCGGTACAGGCTGACGACCTGACAGCGCTTGTCGGTCACGTCGCCGCAGGCTTCGGATTCGATCCGCCCGGCCTCGGCGTCGCGCGCCTGGGTGAAGGCGGCGCCCGACAGGCCCTCGCCCGCCTTGTGCATCCGCTCGGTCACGTCGGCGATGCCGGTCAGGACCTCGGCGGTCGAGCCCGGGCATTTGACCTCTTCCTCACGCGCCTTGGGGGTGAAGCCGGTCTCGGCGTAGTTGGTCGCCTGGGTCGAGATATTGGCCACGCAGGTCGCGACGCAGTGGTTGTTGGTCATCACCAGTCCCTCGCCGGAGACGATCCCCGCCGAACAGCCGCCGAATTTCACCGACGACAGCCGCACCTGATCGAGGAAGCCCTGATCGATGCTCGTGCCGAGCGTCTGGTTCGCCCGGGCGATCGGGAAGTTGTCGAAGGTCCACATGCCTTCCTCGGCGCTCGCGGACGAGGCGGCGGCGAAGCCGAGAACGGCGATGGAGGCGGCGAAGGCGAGATGACGCATGGATAACTCCTGTTTCCTCCCTGTCGCGTAGCGATGGGGAGGTGGATCGGCGGCCGCTTGGCCGGCGAGACGGAGGGGTTCTTGAAGCGCACTCGGTCCAGGGTCTTCAGATCGTGGTGCGGCAAGCGCCCCTCCACCACTTCGTGGTCCCCCTCCCCATTCGCCAAGCGGCGAACGGGGAGGAGATATGGATCAGCGAACCCCCAGCTCTTCGAGCAGGCGGGGCTGGTGGTAGATGTTGCGCAGGGCCTCGGTGATGGCGGCGGTCGAGACCGTCACTGTCCGGTTCAGCGCGCCGTCGTAGCCGAACGAGCCGCCCAGCGAGTGGATATTGCCGTCGAAGGCGGCGCCGATGACTTCACCCCGGGCGTTGATCACGGGCGAGCCCGAGTTGCCGCCGATGATGTCGTTGGTCGAGACGAAGTCGTAGACGGTGTCCTTGTTCACCTTCGACTCGTTGTCGAGGAAGGCTTGGGCCGCGTTGAACGGCTCGGCGCCCGTGGCCCGCTCATAGAGACCGCCCATATAGGTGAAGGGCGGAACGGTCACGCCGCGATAGCTCCAGCCGGCGACGGCGCCGTAGGACAGACGCAGGCTGAAGGTCGCGTCCGGGTAGAGGTTGGTGCCGTAGACCGCGAACCGGGCCTGGGCGATCTTCTCGCCGGCCTTGGCGGTCGGGCCGTTGACGGCCGAGTCCCACTGGGCGCGCACGGCCTGGGCCGCGTTGTCGTTGGCCAAAACGAAGGCGATCAGCGGGTCGCCCGAAGCGGCCAGTTGCTCCGGCGTCATGGCGAACAGTTGCGCGCGCACGGCCGGGTCGCCCAGCTTCGTGCCCGTGACCAGACGGTCGGCGATGTCGGCCGGGGCGTCCTTGCCGAGCAGGGCCTTCACCTCGGCGTTGTCGACGGTCAGGTACTCCCGCGTCTTCAGCATCCAGTGGGTCAGGTAGATTTCTTCCAGACCCTGATCGATCGGGGTCACCTCGGCCAGACGACGGGCAGTCTGGGCCAGGGCGGCGTCGGTATAGCCGGCCCGGCGCTCGGCCATCGGCTTGGCGCGTTCCTTCGAGGCGCGAACGATGGCTTTGGCATAGCCGTACAGGGCCGAGCCGCCGCCGGCCGAAGCTTCCAGCTGGCGGTAGGGCAGGTAGAGGTCGCGGGCCGAGGCCTGGACCTTCTCCAGATCGCCCCACGGATCGCCGATGCGGGCGGCGATGGCGGGATCGGCGGCGACGCGGGCGCGCAGCTCGGCCTCTTCCTCACGCTTCTTGCCCATGAAGGCCGGGTCGGTCAGGGCGCCTTCCTGGCCGTAGTAGACCTTGAAGCTGTTCTCCAGACCGAACAGGGGATCGAAGACGACCCGCTTGGCCTCTTCCGAGGTGGTCGCATATTCCTGTAGACGGCCGCGCAGTTCCGAGGCCTGGATCAGGGTGATCGGGTTCACCTGATCGCGCAGACGCTCCAGCTGCGACATGGTCAGCAGACGCGAGGTCGAGCCCGGGTTGCCGGCGACGAAGGTCACGTCGCCTTCCTTGGGCGCGTTCGGGTTCCAGGTCAGGTGGGTCGGGGTCGAGACCGGCTTGCCGTCCTCATAGATACGCAGGAAGCCGGTATCGAGGGCGTAGCGCGGGAAGTTGAAGTTGTCGGGATCCCCACCGAAGAAAGCGGCCTGGTTTTCCGGCGCGAAGACCAGACGGACGTCCTCGTACTTGCGGAACTTGTACAGGGCGTAGCGGCCGCCACGGTAGAAGCTGATGACCTGACAGGTCTGGGTCTGTTTGTCGGTGCAGTTCTCGTCCTCGATCTTTGTCGTCTCGGCGCCGCGCGCCTGGACGAAGGCCGCGCCTTCCAGCCCCTGGCCGGCGCCCAGCACCCGGTCGGTGACGTCGATGATGTCGGTGAGAATCTCGGCGGTCTCGCCGGGGCATTCCTTCTCTTCCTCGCGCGTCGCGGTCAGGAAGCCGTTCTTGACGTAGTCATGCTCGGCCGAGGACAGCTCCTGGGCGCAGCCGACGACGCAGTGCCAGTTGGTCAGGATCAGGCCCTCGCCCGAGACCAGCGACGCCGAACAGCCGTTGATGCGGACGGCCGAGTTGCGGATGTGGTCCAGCCAGGCCTGATCGATGTGGGTGCCGTATTTGTCGTTCACCGTCTGGATGGGGAAGTTGTCGAACGTCCACATGCCCTCGTCCGCCTTGGCGGGCGTGGAGGCGGCGGACAGGACAGCCGTGGCCGCGCCGAGCGCAGCAAGTGAGACGGTAAAACGTAGCGACATGGGGTCGATCTCCGATGGGAACGCGGCTTTGCTAGACCCAAGCCGGGCCGCCGTCCATGCCGCCCGCCTGTGGCCTCGCGACACGTCTCGGGAACGGAGCCGACGCCTTACCCCGATTTAACTTGGTCTTGATCGTCGTCGGCCTCAGATAACGACAACACTTCGGGGTTGAAACGCTTTTACATGTCGCTCGCACTATCCACGCTGCTGTTTGAGTGGCGGCGCTATATGGCCGCCGTCATGGCGCTGGCCCTCTCCGGGCTGCTGGTCCTCGCCATGACCGGCGTCTTCATCGGCATCGGCAAGGGCTTCACCGCCACGATCGAACGTTCCAGCGCCGACATCATCATCATGCAGCCGGGCGCCAAGAGCCTGATGGGCGGCCCCTCGGGCGTGCCGCGCCGCTTCATTCCCCTGGCCTACAACCACCCTGAGGTGGTCGAGGTGAAGCCGCTGGACGGCGCCGGCGGCAGCTTCCAGTCGATCAAGAACGTCGACCCGACCATGTCCCAGGCCGAGCGCGCCCGGCGCGGCGCGCCCAAGCAGCAATTCGTCCAGACCTCGATCATCGACACCACGCCCGGTTCGGTGACCATTCCGACCGACTATTCCCAGGAACTGATCGACGCCCTGCGCCAGCCCTATACGGTCGCCATCGACGAGACGGCGCTCAAGCCCCTGGGCGTCAAGCTGGGCGACAAGGCCCTGTACAACGGCCAGACCGTGACCGTCGTCGCCGTGCTGCGCGGCTATCCCAACATGATGCAGTCCACCATCGTGATGTCACGCGACACCCTGCGGATGGTGGGCCAGGCCGACACCGGCCCGCGTGTCGGCCCCCTGATGGTCAAGCTGCGCGATCCCGCCCGCTCCCAGCTCGTTGCCGCCCAGCTCAACGCCATGGGCAACGGCCAGTGGAAGGCCTGGACGCGTCAGGAACTGGCCGACGCCAACGCCGGCGCCATGTTCGAGGAAGGCATCCTGGTCATCATCATCGGCGGCTGCGTGGTGCTGGGCACCATCATCGGCGTGGCCATCACCTGGCAGACCCTGCGCGGCGCCATCATGGCCAACATCAAGGAGTTCGCCTCCCTGCGGGCGCTGGGCGTCGGTATGGGCTCTCTGAACCGGATCGTGGTCGAGCTCAGCTTCTGGGTCGGCTGCGTCGGGGTGGTGGCCGCGATCGTCCTGACCTGGCTGGTCTCGCTGCTGGCCATGGCCAATGCGGTCATCATCGCCCTGCCGCCCATCCTTCTGGTGGTGGTCGGCGGCGGCCTGATCCTGATCGCCATGCTGTCCGGCATCCTGTCGCTGGGCATCCTCAAGAACAGCCAACCCGCGGACCTGCTGCGATGAACGCCCATACGAAAGTTCACGGCAAGCACGGCGACTTCGCGATCGAGGCCAAGAATCTGGTCAAGCGGTTCAAGTCCGGCAAGGCCTATGTCGAGGTGCTCAAGGGCGTCGACTTCGATGCGCGCCACGGCGACCTGACCATGGTCATGGGCCCCTCGGGTTCCGGCAAGTCGACCCTGATCGCGGCGCTCTCGGGCCTGCTGCGGCCCGAGGAAGGCCGTGTCGACGCCCTCGATGTCGACGACCTGTGGAAGATGTCCAGCGGCCGGATCGACAAGTTCCGTCTGGATCACTGCGGCTTCATCTTCCAGGGCTTCAACCTGTTCCCGGCGCTGACCGCCCTGCAGCAGGTCGAGATCGTGCTGAAATTCCAGGGCTTGACCCCCGGGCAGGCGAAGAAGCGCGCCACCGAGGCCCTGGTCGAGGTCGGTCTGTCGCACCGCCTGCATCAGCGCCCCGCCATCCTGTCGGGCGGCGAGAAGCAGCGCGTCGCCATCGCCCGCGCCCTGGCCAAGGATCCCAAGATCCTCTTCGCCGACGAACCGACCTCGGCGCTGGACGGCGAGAACGGCCAGGTGGTCATCCGCCTGCTGCGTCGCGCCGCCACCGAACACGGCGCCGCCGTCATTTGCGTGACCCACGACCCCCGCCTCGAGGCCTGGGCCGACCGGGTCATCAAGATCGAGGACGGCGTCATCGTCTCGGACGAACGCCGCGTGCCCGATCCCACCGCCACCCTCTCTTCGCACCACTGATCGCCAGAACAAGATCCCTCAGGACCCAACGCAAATGCCCGCCTTTCTGAAGAACAAATGGACCTGGATCGGCATTCTGCTGATCATCGTGCTGGTTGTCGGCTTCCTCGTCGTCAGCAAGGGACAGGCCGCCAAGAAGGCCGAGGTCGAGAAGGCCGCGGCGACCAAGGTCGAAAGCCCCTATGCGGCCATCGCCAACGGCAAGGTCGATATCGAGGGCGGCATCATCCAGGTCGCGGCGCGCCGCGGCGGCATCATCCGCGAAGTCCTGGTCCAGGAAGGCGACCGCGTCGTCGCCGGCCAGATCCTGGCCCGTCAGGAAGACGATGAAGCCCGTCTGGCCGTCCAGAGCGCCCGCGCCCAGGTCGCCCAGGCTGAAAGCCAGCTGGCCCAGATCCGCGTTGACATCCGCACCGCCCAGCGCGAGCGCGAGCGCCTGCAGAAGCTTGTCGCCACCAACTTCGTCGCCGCCCAGCGCATCGACCAGGCCCAGGACGCCATCGACACGGCCCAGGCCCGGCTCGGCTCCCAGACGGCCGCAGTCCAGACCGCCCGCGCCCAGCTGTCGCAATCGCTCTACAACGAAGAGCTGACGGTGATTCGCAGCCCGATGGCCGGCCGCATCGTGCGCCGCTACGCCAACCCCGGCGCCGGCGCCTCGACCCTGAACGTCTCGGCCATGTTCGATCTGGAGCCCGACGCCCCGCGCATCGCCCGCGCCGAGATCGTCGAGTCCGACATCCCCAACATCGCCGCCGGCCAGGCCGTCGAGATCACGCCGGAAGGCGATCCGACCAAGGTCTATATCGGTTCGGTCCTGCGCCGCGCCGCCGTCTTCGGCGCCCGCAAGCTGGCCTCCGACGACCCCTCGCAGCGCTCCGACGAACGCGTCGTGGAAGTCGTGGTCTCGGCCGGCGACGCGCCCCTGCTGATCGGCCAGCGCGTCCTGGTCAAGTTCATGAAGCCGGGCCAGACCGCCGGCGCTCCGCGCGCACCGTCCAACGGCGTGCCTGCCGATCGCTCGATGCGTCAGCCGGGCGCGTAAGCCTCAGGCGGCGGAGGGCGCCTTGCTCTCCGCCGCGACCTGCCTCAGGGCGCCTTCGAAGACCTCGGCGGGCTGGCCGCCCGAGATCAGATATTTGTCGTTGATGATGATGGCCGGGACCGAGTTGATCCCCCGGCTGCGCCACAGCTCCTCGGCCGCCCGCACCTCGGCGGCATAGCGGCCCGAGGCCAGCACCTCCGCCGCCTCCGCCCGGTCCAGCCCCACCGAGGCCGCTGTATCGGCCAGGACCTCGCGGTCGCCCGGGTTCAGCTGTTTCGTGAAATAGGTTTCGAACAGGGCCGCCTTCAGCGCCGCCTGTTTGCCGCTCGCCTCGGCCCAGTGCAGCAGGCGATGGGCGTCGAAGGTGTTGTAGATGCGGCTCTCGTCCGTCATCCGCATCTCGAAGCCGACCTCGGCGGCGCGGCCCTTGATCATGGCGCGCGCCTGGGCCGACTGTTCGGGCGTGGAGCCGTATTTGCGGCCGATGTGTTCGACGATGTTCTCGCCCTCGGGCGCCATCTGCGGGTTCAGCTCGAACGGCTGGAAATGGATGTCGACCTCGGCCAGATCCCCGACGCGGCCGATCGCCGTCTCCAGCCCGCCCAGTCCGATCACGCACCAGGGGCAGGAGACGTCGGAGACGAAGTCGATCTTGATCGGGGTCGGCATGGCGGGCGTCCTTGAAGGTTCGTCCGCATATGGGCGCTGATGCGTCCCCCGCCAGACCCGCTAGCCGATCGGCGCCGTCAGGATGACCCGCAGGCCCGGTCTGGCCGCCCGGTATTCGATCGCCGCCCCCAGCTGTCCGGCCAGGCTTTCGATCAGGCGCGAGCCGAACCCCTTGCCCGCCTGGTGCCCGCCGACGCCCTCGTCGGCGACGATGACCCGCGCCGCGCCCCGGTCTTCCTCGAGCGTGACGTAGAGGGGGCCGGGCCGGCCGCCATAGGCGTATTTCTGGGCGTTGATGATCAGCTCGGTCAGGACCAGTCCGAAGGTCACGGCGCGCCCGGCCTCGATGCTGATCGGCGCCAGTTCGGTGTGGATCAGCGCCGCCCAGTCCTGTCCCGAGGAGGTCGCCATGTCCTCGATCAGCTCGGAGAAATAGCGGCCCAGATCGATCGTCTCGAACTGGTCGGCGCGGTACAGGCGGCTGTGCACCAGCGACACGGCCTTCACCCGCCGCTGGGCCTCCTTGAGCACCTCGGAGGAGGGACGCGCGTCCACATTGTCGCGCGCCTGCAACGACAGGAAGCTGGCGATCAGTTGCAGGCTGTTCTGGACGCGGTGATTGACCTCACGCAGCAGGAAGTCCTGATGCTCGAGCTTCAGGTCGCGGTCGGCGACCGATTCCTGCAGCGACTGGTTGACCCGGCGCATCTGGCGCAGGGCCCGCAGTTCGAACAGGGCGTCACGGAAGCGGCCGGCGCTTTCGATCTCCGGGTTGGTCCAGCGCTGGGCCCGACCGCTGACCGTCTCGGTCCACTCCTCGAAACTGGCGCGCGGGGTCAGCTTGCCCGCCTCGCCCGTCTTGACCGCCGTATGGGGATCGCCCGCCCAGCGCACGACCTCCAGCTTCTCGGCCCGGAACCACATCATGACGAAGGGCTCTTCGGCGGCGATGACAAAGGCCATGAAGCCGCTGGCCTCGGTCTTCCAGGCGGCCGCGGCCGGGAAGATTTCCGACAGGCTGGCGCTGGAGACGACGCGGCCCGCTGCGGTCTTCGCCACCCAGTTGCCCAGGGCCGCGACGCCGTTGGCGGGTGGACAGGCGCCGCCGGTCGAGACGTTCTTGCCGCGCAACACCGCCGCTCCCGTCGCCCCGACAAGGGACGCGATCTCGTCGAGGTGCTTCGCCAGGGCCGCGTCCAGCGGCTCCTCCAGCGGGATACGGGCGACGAGTTCGTCCTCAAGTCCGCGGAGCCGCACCCGCTCGCGATAGAGTTCGGCGTCGTCCTTGGCCTTGAGCTGGCGCGCCAGACCCCGCGCGAGGGCGGTGGCGGCGATCCGCGTCTCGTGGGTCAGCAGGCGAGGCCGGCTGTCGTGACAGGCGACCAGACCCCACAGCACGCCGTCGGTGACGATGGAGATCGAGGCCGAGGATCCGACCTCCATATTGCGCAGATACTGGAGGTGGATCGGCGACACACTGCGCAGGACGCTGTCGCTCATGTCCAGCGGCGGCTCATTTTCAGGCAGGGCGGGGCGCAGGGGGCGGGGCTGGTAGCGCACCTCGGGGATGACCCGCACCGGATTGCGCACATAGAGGGCGCGCGCCTGCTTCGGAATGTCCGTCGCCGGGAAGTGGTGGTTCAGGAAGGACGACATCTCCGGCGCCCTGGATTCCGCCAGCACGCTACCCGCATCGTCGTCGAGGAAACGATAGATCATCACCCGCTCGAAGCCGGTCAGGCTGCGGAACTCGTCGGCGGCCCGGGCGGCCAGCTGGCGCACATTGGCGGCGCGTTCGAAGGCGACCCCGGCCTTGTCCATCCGGGACAGGAGGTCGATGCCGGTGTGGGTCGTGTCGCCGCTGCGTTCGACCTCGACGATCCGGCGCGTCCCGCTGCGGTGGGTGCTGACATCGAAGGTCTCGCCCGAGAGCGCGGTCCAGCGGCCGATGAAGACGGCCCCGTCGCCCGGGGGCGGGGAGGCGACGGCCTCACCGATTATCTCGCCGAGCAGGGCGGACACGGGGCTGCCGATCCACTCCTGAACGCCGGTAATGTCCTCGATGTCGCCCGCGCCATGGGCCACGACGGCGTCGTCAACGTCGGTCACCAGCATGAAGCCGTGAGGCTGGATCGACCCGGGAATGTGGATGGGCTCGCGGTCGCAGTCGTTCAGTTCGGCATCGGACAGCGCAAGGTCAGCGGAGGGCGTTTCAGGCACGTCAGTCTCCGCAAAGAACCTCATGGGCATAGCGGAAGCCGGCGACGCCGCCGGCCAGAACGTCCGGACGCGCCTCGGGTTCCCTGCGGTCGGCCAGGTCGAGAACCTCGACGAAGCGTCGCCACCAGTCTCCTGTATCAGCCCCGTAGGGGTGTAAAAAGCTCAATCCGACCAAATCCTTACCCCGGCCGACAAGTGTACGGTGGATGACGCGCCCGCCCAGCGAACTGCCCTCCAGCACATACCACCAGCCCAGCGCCTCGGCGGCGGATCCGACAGTCGGCGGGGTGATCTTCAGCGGCTCACCACCGAGGTCGGCGAGGTCCCGCGCAATGCCGTCCGCGCGGCGGCGATGGTCGAATTCCAGCCCCGGCATGTCGTTGAGCCACGGCTCGACCGCCGGCTCGACCGAGGCGTGCAGCCGGTGAAACCGCGCCACCAGATCGCGTCGCCGCTCCGGATCGGCGACCCGGCCGAACAGGTCGATGTCGGTTTCCAGCGCCTTGTGCGCCTCGCCGGTCGCCCCACGCAGGGCCTCGATGATTGCAGGTTGGGACAAGCGGTCGCCTTCAATCGCCGGTGAAGGTCCCGGCGCGCTTTTCCAGCACCGCCGTCACCCCTTCGATGTGGTCGTCGGTCAGATGGGCCAAAGCCTGCATGGCGGCCGACAGCTCCAGCGTCTGGTCGAAATTCATGTCGCGGCCCTGACGCAGCAGGGACTTGGCCATGCGCAGGGCGCGGGGCGGCTGGGCGGCGACCTGGGCGGCGGTGATCAGGGCTTCGGTCATCAGGGCCTCATGCGGCACGACCCGGTTGACCAGTCCCCAGCGATCGGCGGTCTCGGCGTCCACGGCCCGGGCGGTGAACAGCATCTCGGCGGCGCGGACATAGCCGACGTTGCGCGGCAGCAGCCATGAGCCGCCGTCGCCCGGGATGATGCCCAGCTTCAGGAAGGGCACGCCGAAGCTGGCCCGGTCCGAGGCGATGCGGATGTCGGCCAGTCCGGCGATGTCGCAGCCCAGGCCGAAGGCGGGGCCGTTGACCGCCGCCACCAGAGGAACCTCCAGCCCGTAGAAGGCGCGCACGATCCGGTGCACGACCCGGCGGTACTGCTCGCGGATCGCCGCGCCCGAACCGGCGAACAGGTCCTCGCGCGCCTTCATCGAGTTGAGGTCGCCGCCCGCCGAGAAGGCGCGCCCGGCGCCGGTCAGGACCACGCAGCGGATGTCGAGGTCGGCGTTCACCGCCTCGCAGATCGCCGCCACCTCATCGCCGTCGCCCAGGTCGGGCAGGGCGTTCAGCCGCTCGGCCCGGTCGAAGGTCAGGACCAACACCGATCCGCCGCCGGGCTGGGCGATCTTTTCCTGTTGGATGAAGGCCAAGACGCGCTCCGGAATTGCAAAACCCCGGCCTTGTCGGGGCCGGGGCGCGGTGGCGCAAGTCGGAACTTGCTGTTTGATCTTGCGATCTGGAGCTTCAGCCCGGATCAGCGAACCCTATCGGGGACGCTTGATCTCGATGGGCGTGAAGTTGGATGGATGACTGACCACGCGATCGTTCGCGCGGCTCTGCTTGCCAGAGTTCACCAACATCCCGCCCCAGAAGGCGAAGGACGTCATGGCGTGCTGGAGATTCCTGTCCTTGTCGTTCATCTTTGATGTCTCCTTTCGTTGAACGAGGAAAAGAGACACGTCGTGCTTGCAGGGGTTTGCACCCTCTTAGTCGTTTCGCGTCAAATTCTAGATCGCATACGGAATGATTAATTGCAAGGGTTTTGGTCTGGGTTCGGAGTATATTTCGCATGTCTGTCACGCCTGTGATGCCTGAGCCACGGCCAGAAAACCGGAGTGTTCCCCGGGCCATCGCGACCCCGTGCGTCAAGGTCTGCATCGTCGACGGGGCGTCCAGCCTCTGCCTCGGTTGCTATCGCACCCTGACCGAAATCGGCGGCTGGTCTGGTTTCACCGACGAGCAGCGCGCTGAAATCATGGCCGAATTGCCTGCCCGCCGCGACCAGATCGAGCCCGCGAAGCTGGGCCTCTGACGGCTCCCCGATACGGCTCCGCTCGCTAACCTTTTGTCAGCCACATCGGTTCACCGCATCCCAACGCGGCTGTGAGAGGGTGATCTCGCCGCAGAAGCGGTTTCAGTCGCGTGAGCCCATGATCCGCTTCGATTTTCAGACGGTCGCCGTGATGGTGATGGCCACGGCCTCCTCGCTGAGCGTGGCCTTCTGGTTGAATCACGCCGATGCGCGCGGTCAGGCCCATGCCGAGACCGCCGTCATGGTTCCGGCCGTGAACGCCCCTGCCCATCATTCCACCTCCGGCGCCGCCCAGGTGCTCAAGGCCGCTGACGGTCACTACTGGGCCGAGGCCGAGATCGACGGCCGCGCCGTCCGCGTCCTGGTCGACACCGGCGCCAGCGTCGTGGCCCTGACCCGTGAAGACGCCCTGCGTCTGGGGCTGCACCTCACCTCTGACGATTTCACCCGCACGGTCCAGACCGCCTCCGGTCCCGCCCGCGCCGCCCCGGTCGAGCTCAAGTCGGTCGCCATCGCCGGCGCCGAGGTCCGTCAGGTCCAGGCCCTGGTCGTCGAGAACGGCCTGAAGCAATCCTTGCTGGGCATGAGCTATCTGGGCCGCCTGTCCGGCTTCGAGGCCACCCCTGCCGGCCTGACCCTGCGGCCCTAGGAGTTCAGGCCGCGCGATCCTCGGCCTGGCTGATTTCAAAGGCCCGTTCGGCCTCGCGCACGGCCTCGACGGCGCGATCCACGACCTCGATCCCCGCGCCCTTCACGATGGAGTCCGTCGTCAGGATGCGCCGGAAGGCGCGCGCGCCGCGACGGCCATGCATCAGCCCCAGCATGTGGCGCGTCATGGCCGGCAGATGCACGCCTTCCTCCAGCCGTGCTTCCAGATAGGGACGGTAGCGGGCGATGGCCTCGAACGGATCCACGTCGGGCGTCTCCGCCCCGAAGAAGCGCCGGTCGACCTGACCCAGCAGCGCCGGTTCGTGATAGGCGGCGCGGCCCAGCATAACCCCGTCCAGCTGCACCCCGTCGGAGGCGTCCAGATGAGCCTTGGCGGCCTCCAGCGAAGCGATGCCGCCATTGATGCAGATGGTCAGATGCGGCCGCTCGCGCTTCAGCCGGCGCACCAGGTCATAGTCCAGCGGCGGCACGTCGCGGTTTTCCTTGGGCGACAGGCCCTTCAGCCAGGCCTTGCGGGCGTGGACGATGAAGGTGGTGATCCCGACCGCGGCGGAGGCGTCGACCGTGGCGAACAGGCTGGTCGCCGGGTCCTGATCGTCCACGCCGATCCGGCATTTGACGGTGGCGGGAACCCCGACCGCCTCCTTGATGGCGGCCATACAGTCGGCGACCAACTCGGGCTCGCGCATCAGGCAGGCGCCGAACCGGCCCGACTGGACCCGGTCCGACGGGCAGCCGACGTTCAGATTGATCTCGTCATAGCCGAAGGCCTCGCCGATCTTCGCGGCCTCGGCCAGCTGGGCCGGGTCCGATCCGCCCAGTTGCAGCGCGACCGGATGCTCGACCGCATCGAAGCCCAGCAGCCGCTCCCGATCGCCATGCACCACGGCCGGCGAGGTCACCATTTCCGTATAGAGCAGGGCCCGACCTGACAGGGCGCGGTGAAACGCCCGGCAATGCCGGTCGGTCCAGTCCATCATGGGGGCCACCGAAAGCCGGTGGGCGGGCGGGGTCTGCATGTCGGGCCTTCGGGAGGAAGCGGCGGTCTATAGGCGAAACCGGCTGAAAAGGCGACCTCAGGCCTTTGCAGGCTCCAGCATGCCGAAGACGGTCGGGATCAGCTCGGAGACCGTGGGATGGATATGCATGGTCCGGCGCATGTCGTCGGCGGTGGCGCCGCGGGCCATGGAGTCGAGGATGGCGTGGATCGCCTCGTCCCCCTCGACGCCCAGAATGGCGGCGCCGAGGATGGCGTCGGTGTCGGCGTCCACGACCACCTTCATGAACCCTTGCGTCTCGCCGCGTTCGACCGCCCGGCCCACGCGGGTCATCGGACGGACGCCGACGCTGACCTTGTGGCCCTTCGCCTTCGCCTGGGCCTCGGTCATCCCCACTCGGCCCAGAGGCGGGTCGATATAGAGGGCATAGGCCTCGATCCGGTCACTGACCCTGCGGTCATCATCATCGAGCAGGTTGGCCGCCACAATCTCGAAGTCGTTGTAGGCCGTATGGGTGAAGGCGCCCCGCCCGTTGCAGTCGCCCAGCGCCCAGATCCCGGGCGCCGAGGTCTCCAGACGGTCGTTGACGGTGATATAGCCGCGCGCATCGACGGCCACGCCGGCCTTGTCCAGATCAAGATCATCCGTGTTCGGAGTTCGGCCGACCGCCAGCAGGGCGTGAGAGCCGGTGACGCTGGAATCGCCCGACTTGCAGTCGACATGGACCTCGATGCCGCCACCGTCCACCGGCCTGAAGCGGATGCACTCGGCGTCGATGCGGATCGCAATCCCCTCGGCCTCGAGGATCTCTCGGATGGCGTCGGAAACCTCCGGGTCCTCGCGACTGATCAGCCGCTCGCCCTTCTCGACCACGGTCACCTGCGCCCCGAAGCGGCGGTACATCTGGGCGAACTCCAGCCCGATATAGCTGCCGCCGACGACGACCAGATGCTCGGGGATGACGTCCAGCTTCAGGATGTCGGCATTGGTCATCAGGGCGACGTCATCGATCCCCGGCATGGGCGGCCGCGCCGCCCGGCCGCCGACATTGATGAAGATGCGCGGCGCAGTCAGGGTCCGGGCGCCCACGAGCACCGTATCGGCAGAGGTGAAGCGGGCCGCGCCCCGGATCAGGACGACGTTCTCCATGCCGTCCAGCCAGCGCTCGACTCCGCTGCGGGCATTGTGGATCACGGTGTCGGCGCGGCCCTTTACCGTCGCCATATCGATCGAAGCCTCGCCTGCGATCGTCACGCCCCAGTCGGCGGCGCGGCGGACGACCGAGGCCGCGCGGGCGCTGGCCACGAGGGTCTTGGTCGGCATGCAGCCGGTGTTGACGCAGGTCCCGCCGACCAGATGCCGCTCGATGACGGCGACCTTCATCCCTGCCTTGCCCAGCCGTTCGGCGAGCGGCGGTCCGGCCTGTCCCGCGCCGATGACGATGGCGTCGAAGGTTTCGGTCATGGGCGCGCTCCGGATTGCGCCCGGAGCCTAGGCCGCTTCCGGAGGCGCCGCTACGCCTTCGGCAGCCCGTCCAGCTGCCCGCGCAGCATCTGCAGGATGGCCGAGAAGTCGCGGCCGCCGTAGCCCAAGCCGTTGAACATCTGAAACAGGGCCTCCGACTGGGCGCCGAGCGGGGTCGAGGCGCCTGCCTTGGCCGCCGCGTCCTGGGCCAGCTTCAGATCCTTCAGCATCATCGCTGTGGCGAAGCCGCCGTCATAGTTGCGGTTGGCAGGCGACGTCGGCACCGGCCCGGGCCACGGATAATAGGTCGTCACCGACCAGCTCTGGCCCGAGGACTTGGCCGCGATGTCGAAGAATTTCACCGGGTCCAGACCCAGCTTTTCGGCGAGCGCGATGGCCTCGCAGGTCCCCAGCATGGTGATGCCCAGGATCATGTTGTTGCAGATCTTGGCCGCCTGTCCGGCGCCGTGATCGCCGGCGCGGAAGGTCGCGCGACTCATCGGCTCCAGCGCCGCCTCGATGCGGGCGAACTGGTCCTCGACGCAGCCGACCATGAAGGCCAGGGTCCCGGCGTCCGCCGCCATCGTCCCGCCCGAGACGGGCGCGTCGGCGAAGACATAGCCGGCCTCGGTCGCCATCGCCGCCACGGCCCGCGCCGTATCCACGTCGATGGTCGAACAGTCCAGCAGCAGGGCCGAGGAGGGCGCCGCCCCGATGATCTGTTCCGAATAGACCGAGCGCACATGCGGTCCGGCGGGCAGCATGGTGATGACGACCTCGGCGTCCTTCACCGCTTCCGCGACCGAGCCGGCCGGGGTGCAGCCCGCGTCCCTGGCCCGGTCCAGCGCCGCCTGCGACAGGTCGAAGGCCAGAACCTCATGGCCCGCCTTCGCCTGGTTCGCGGCCATGCCGCCGCCCATATTGCCCAGGCCGATGAATGCGATCTTCATGGTCGTTCTTCCCTGATCTGTTCGCTGCTTACTGACGAAGCATTTCGCGTGCGGTGATGACCCGCATGATCTCATTGGTGCCTTCGAGGATGCGGTGGACCCGCAGGTCCCTCACGATCCGCTCCAGCGGATAGTCCTTCAGATAGCCGTAGCCGCCGTGCAGCTGCAGGGCCTCGTCGGCGATCTGGAAACAGGCGTCAGTGGTCAGCCGCTTGGCCATGGCGCACCATTTGGTCTTTTCCGGATGGTCGGTGTCGATGGCCCAGGCGCCGCGCAACACCATCAGCCGGGCGGCCTCCAGATCGGTGGCCATATCGGCCAGTTTGAACTGGGTGTTCTGGAAGTCGGCCAGGGCGCTGCCGAACTGTTTGCGCGACTTCACGTAATCCAGCGTCGTTTCCAGCGCGAGCCGCGACCCGCCCAGCGAACAGGCGGCGATGTTCAGCCGGCCGCCGTCCAGCCCCATCATCGCATAGCGGAAGCCGTCGCCCTCCTTGCCCAGCAGGTTGGCGGCCGGGATGCGGCAGTCATCGAACTGGACGATGGCGGTCGGCTGGGCGTTCCAGCCCATCTTCCTTTCCTGCGCTCCGAAGCTCAGGCCCGGCGCGTCCTTGTCGACCACGAAGGCCGAGATGCCCTTCGGCCCCGGCTCGCCCGTCCGCGCCATGACGACATAGACGTCCGAGGTTCCGGCGCCCGAGATGAAGGCCTTGGAGCCGTTCAGCACCCATTCGTCGCCCTCGAGCCGGGCGGTGGTCCGCATCGCCGCCGCGTCCGAGCCCGAGCCCGGCTCGGTCAGACAATAGGAGGCTATATTCTCCATCGTCGTCAGCGACGGCACATAGCGCTGGCGCAGGTCGTAGGAGCCGAACCGGTCGACCATCCAGGTCGCCATATTGTGGATCGAGATGAAGGCCGCGACCGAGACGTCGCCTCTGGCCAACTCCTCGAAGATGATCGCCGCCTCGACCCGGCCCAGACCCGTGCCGCCGAAGTCTTCCGACGTATAGATGCCGCAGAAGCCCATCTCCGCCGCCTGCCGCATGACGTCGACGGGGAAGATCTTGTCCTCGTCCCACTCGGCCGAGTTCGGCTTGAGCAGGTCCTCGGCGAAGGCGCGGGCCGCGTCCTGGATGGCGCGCTGGTCGTCGTTGAGGGCGAAGTCCATCAGGTCGCTTTCGGGTGGGAATAGCCGCGCACGCGCGTGCCTGCGGCCGTCGATTCAATTGGAAAATGGCCGAGCGGGGCGAGCACGTCCGCCAGGTCGAGCGGAAGATCCAGCCACTCGATGGCCCTTAGCTCGACAGGGCCAAATTCGATGGTGTCCATGAAGGCCAAGGGACAGTCGAGGCTGGGAGGAAAGTTGATCGTCTTGGCCTCGGCCACGTCAATGAACTTCACTCCGGCCAAGACCTGCGTCGGATGGGCGGCCGCGACTGCCTCAATCAGTTTGCGCCACTTGGTGTCAGACATTAGCGCAGCGGAAAACCGCTCACGCGCCAGACGGCCTTCGCGCTGAGGGTTCAGCGGCGAAGGCGAGGCGCCCAAGTTTGCTCCCTCGGGCGCCCTTCCCACTTACGCCATCGTCGGAATGACGAATGACGAGTCAGCGTGCTCCAGCTCGGAGTCCGGCCAGCGGGCGGTGATCGTCTTGACCTTGGTCCAGAACTTCACGCCTTCCATGCCGTGCTGGTTGGTGTCGCCGAAGGCCGAGCGCTTCCACCCGCCGAAGGTGTGATAGGCGACCGGCACGGGGATCGGCACATTGATGCCCACCATCCCGACGTTGACGCGGGCGGCGAAGTCGCGGGCCGCGCGGCCGTTCTGGGTGAAGATGGCGACGCCGTTGCCGTACTGGTGCTTCGACGGCAGGCTCAGCGCCTCCTCGAACGACGCGGCGCGGACGATCTGCAGCACCGGGCCGAAGATCTCTTCCTTGTAGGATTCCATCTCGGGCGTGACGTTGTCGAACAGCGACGGGCCGACGAAATAGCCCTTCTCGTGACCCTGCAGGGTGAAGCCGCGGCCGTCGACGATCAGGTCGGCGCCGTCCTTGACGCCCTGGTCGATCCAGCCCTCGACGCGAGCCTTGTGCTGGGCCGTGACGACCGGGCCGTAGTGGGCGCCGGCGTCGGTGGAGATCCCGACGCGCAGGGTCTCGATCTCGGCGACCATCCGGTCACGCAGCTCGTCGGCGGTCTTCTTTCCGACCGGCACGACGACGGGCAGGGCCATGCAGCGCTCGCCCGCGCTCCCGAACGCGGCGCCGGCCAGATCCTTGACCACCTGGTCCATGTCGGCGTCGGGCAGGACCACGCCGTGGTTCTTGGCGCCGCCCATGGCCTGGACGCGCTTATGGTTGGCCGCGCCGGTCTGGTAGACATAGTGGGCGATATCGGACGAGCCGACGAAGCTGACGGCGTGGACCAGCGGATGGGTCAGGATGGCGTCGACGGCCTGTTTGTCGCCGTGCACGACGTTCAGCACGCCCGCGGGAGCGCCCGCCTCCATCATCAGCTCGGCCAGACGCACCGGCACCGACGGATCGCGCTCGGACGGCTTCAGGATGAAGGTGTTGCCGACCGCGATGGCCACGCCGAACATCCACATCGGGATCATGGCCGGGAAGTTGAACGGGGTGATGCCCGCCACCACGCCCAGCGGCTGGCGCATCGAATAGACGTCGATGCCGGGGCCCGCGCCCCAGGTGTATTCGCCCTTCAGCGCATGCGGGATGCCGCAGGCGAACTCGATGACTTCCAGACCGCGCTGGATGTCGCCCTTGGAGTCGGCGATGACCTTGCCGTGCTCTGACGACAGCATCTCGGCCAGCTGATCCATATTGGCCTCGACCAGACGCTTGAACTCGAACATCACCCGGGCGCGGCGCTGCGGATTGGTCGAGGACCAGCCGTCGAAAGCGCCCTGGGCGGCCTGGACCGCGCGGTCCATCTCGGCGTCATTGGCCAGTTGCACCCGGGCCTGAACCTCGCCGGTGTTCGGATTGAACACGTCCGAGAAACGTCCCGAGGCGCCCGTGAAGCTGGCGCCGTTGATGAAGTGGTTGATCTCGCGCATGGGCTGCGTCCTGTTGGTTTCGTCCCTGTAGACGCCGATCTAGCAGGCCGGGCAGGGCGAGGGCATTGCAAAGTTGCGGTCACAGGCTTGCGAAAACGCATTGTCGCGCGACCTCGAAGCTTCTCCTGCGTCAACCCGGATATCCGCTAGCCTTGGCGTAACGAGGAAATGCCGGAGAAGCGAGATGCCCGATTTGAACCGCCGTCTGATGACATCGAAAGCCGATCTCGGCGCCACCCTGCTGCAGCCCAGCGGCCCGTTCGAGCCGAAGGGCGGCGAAGTGGTTCTGGCGCTGGACCGCTTCTCCCTGACGACCAACAACATCACCTACGCGGCCTATGGCGACAGCATCGGCTACTGGAGCGTCTTTCCGACCGGTCAGGACGGCTATGGCATGATGCCGGTCTGGGGCTTCGCCGATGTGGTCAAATCCCGCGCCGAGGGCGTCGAGGTCGGCGCCCGGGTCTTCGGCTATTTCCCCATTGCCGACACCCTGCTGGTGCAGGCCGAGAAGATCACAAAGGGTGGGTTCGCCGACGCCGCGCCCTGGCGCAAGGCCGTTCCGGACATCTACAACCGATACGTCCTGTGCGCCGCCGACGCCAATTATTCGGCCGATCTGGAGAACCCGGAGGTCCTGTTCCGGCCCCTGTTCATCACCTCCTATACGGCCGTCGACTTCCTGCGCGACCATGACTTCTTCGGAGCCAAACAGGTCGTGGTCTCCAGCGCCTCGTCCAAGACGGCCTATGGCGCGGCCTGGTGTCTCGGCGAAGACGACGTCGATCTGATCGGCCTGACCGGCGCCCGCAACCGCACCTTCGTGGAAGGTCTCGGCGCCTATTCGTCCGTGTACGGATATGATCAGATCGAGAGCCTGCCGACCGGCGTGCCGACCCTCTACCTCGACCTCGCCGGCGATCCCGCCCTGCGTCGCCGGGTCCACGCCCGGTTCGGCGCCGACCTGACCTACGACTGCCTCGTCGGCTCGACCCAGAGCGACGCGTTCACCAATGACGATCCGGAGCTGGTCGGGCCCAAGCCCGAGTTCTTCTTCGCCGCCACCTGTCTCGACGCTCACCGCGAGCGCGGCACGCTGCGCGCCTTCTATGAGAAGTTCTTCGCAGACCAGCGGGCCTTCTTCGAGCGCGTGGTCGACCCGGCCTTGCCCTGGATCCGCATTGTCGAGCACAAGGGGCTGGGCGAGGCGGCCAAGGTTGTGCGGGCCCTGGCGGACGGGGTGTCGGATGCAGCCGAAGGCGCGGTGGTCCGCATCGTGCGCTAGGGCCTTGCATTATCGCAGTGGTCCATGCGCAATCGCGCAATGTTCGACTGGGACGACGTTCGCATCTTCATCGCCGCCGCCCGCGCCGGCTCGCTCGGCGGAGCGGCCACCCGGCTGGGTATCGACGCCGCCACCGTCGGCCGCCGGGTCGCCCGGCTGGAGAGCGCGCTGAAGTCGACGCTGGTGGTCCGCTCCGCTTCGGGCCTGCAGCTGACAGCCGCCGGCGCCCAGCTGCTGCAGGTCGGGCTCGAGGCCGAGAGCGCCATGGACGCCGCCGCCCGGGTGGCCCAGCCCGACGTCGTCGCCGGCACCGTCCGGATCAGCGCCTCGGAAGGCTTCGGCGGCGCGGTCCTGGCCCCCGCGCTGGCGAGCCTTCACGCCGCCCGGCCCGGCCTGCGCATCGAACTGGCCGCCAGCTCGGGCTTCCTGTCGCCGTCGCGGCGCGAGGTCGATATGGCCATCACCCTCAGCGCCCCCGACAGCGCCCGGCTGATCGTCGAGCCCCTGACGCCCTATCAACTCGCCCTCTACGCCAGCCCCACCTACCTCGCCGCCCGTCCGGCGCCGGACAGCGTCGAGGCCCTCAGCGACCACGACATCGTCGGCTATGTCGACGACCTGATCTATGCGCCGGAGCTGCGCTATCTCGACGAGGTCCGCCCGGGCCTGACGCCGCATCTGGCCTCCTCCTCGATCCGGGCCCAGCGCGAGATCATCGCCGGCGGCGGCGGGATCGGCGTCCTGCCCTGCTTCCTCGCGGAAGGCCTGACGCGGGTCCTGCCCGGCGTCCTGATCGAGCGCCGCTTCTGGCTCAGCACCCACCGCGAGGTCCACGATACGGCCCGCCTGCGCGCCGTCACCGCCTGGGTCCGCGCCCTCTGCGCCGGGGCGGCGGAGCGGCTCTCGCCGTTCTAGGGGGCGGGCTGACATTCGCGTCCAGTCTGCTATGTCTGACGCATGAGTAGTGTTTCCGCACCCGCTGCCTCCGACGACCTCTGGTCCGCCCCGGGCCGGCCGCGCGATCCCGACGCCAAGCGCGAGGCCATCCTCACCGCCGCCGCCACCGCCTTTGTGAAGGACGGATACGGCGCCACCTCGATCGACGACGTCGCCGCCCGCCTGGGGGTGTCCAAGCCGACGGTCTACTACTACGCCGGATCCAAACAGGCCCTGCTCAGCGCCTGTTTCATGATCGCCCTGGACGCCTATTCCGAAGCCGTGGAGGAGGGCGCCGTCTCGGGCGTCGATGGGCGCGAGCGTCTGCACCAAGTCGTTCAGAAATATGTGGAAATTACCACCACCGTGTTCGGGCGCTGCCTGCATCGGGTGCCCGATGTCGAACTGACCCCGCCGGTCCGCGAACGGCTGCGCGCGGTCAAGCGCAAGGTCGACGCCCGCATCCGCGACCTGCTGCGCGAGGGTGTCCGCGACGGCTCCCTGCGCACCGCCGACGTCCGCATGTCGACCTTCGCCATCTCGGGCGCGATGAACTCCATCGCCCAGTGGTACGCCCCCGAGGGCAAGCTGAGCCCTGAGGAAATCGCCGAACGCCTCTGGGACGCCTTCTCCGAAGGGGTCAGGCCCCGTTGACCCGCCGTCAGCCTTCCGCCATTAAGTCTACTCGCAAGTAGGAAATAGAGATGCAGGCCATCCTCGACCAACTGGAACAGCGCCGCGCGGCGGCCCGCCTCGGCGGCGGCGAGGCCCGGATCGCGGCCCAGCACGCCAAGGGCAAGCTGTCGGCGCGCGAACGCATCGACGTCCTGCTGGACGAGGGCTCCTTCGAGGAGACCGACATGTTCGTGGAGCACCGCTCCCACGAGTTCGGTATGGAGAAGCAACGCATCCCCGGCGACGGCGTCGTCACCGGCCGCGGGACCATCGGTGGCCGTCTGGTCTATGTCTTCTCCAAGGATTTCACCGTCTTCGGCGGTTCGCTCTCGGGCGCCCACGCGGCCAAGATCGTCAAGCTCCAGAAGATGGCGCTCACGACCGGCGCCCCGATCATCGGCCTGTTCGACGCCGGCGGCGCCCGCATCCAGGAGGGGGTCGAAAGCCTCGCCGGCTATGCCGACATCTTCCTGCAGAACACCCTGGCCTCGGGCGTCATCCCCCAGATCAGCGTCATCATGGGCCCGTGCGCGGGCGGCGACGTCTATTCCCCCGCCATCACCGACTTCATCTTCATGGTGAAGGACACGTCCTACATGTACGTGACTGGCCCCGACGTGGTCCGGACGGTCACCAATGAGGTCGTCAGCCATGAGGACCTCGGCGGCGCCCGCGTCCACGCGGGCAAGTCGGGCGTCGCCGACGGCGCCTTCGAGAACGATCTGGAGGCCCTGTCCGAGGTCCGCCGCCTGATCGGCTTCCTGCCCCTGTCGAACCGCGAAAAGCCGCCCGTCCGCGACAGCTATGACGATCCGGCCCGCGACGAGGCCTCGCTCGACACCCTGATCCCGGCCAATCCGAACCAGCCCTATGACATGAAGGAGCTGATCCTGAAGACGGTCGACGAGGCCGACTTCTTCGAGATCGGCGCGGATTTCGCGAAGAACATCATCTGCGGCTTCGGCCGTCTGGACGGCCAGCCCGTCGGCATCGTCGCCAACCAGCCCCAGGTTCTGGCCGGCGTCCTCGACATCGACAGCTCCCGCAAGGCCGCCCGCTTCGTCCGCTTCTGCGACGCCTTCGGCCTGCCGCTGGTCACGCTCGTCGACGTCCCCGGCTTCATGCCCGGCACCAAGCAGGAGTACGGCGCCCTGATCAAACACGGGGCCAAACTGCTGTTCGCCTATGCCGAAGCGACCGTGCCCAAACTGACCCTGATCACGCGCAAGGCCTATGGCGGCGCCTATGATGTGATGAGCTCCAAACACCTGCGCGGCGACGTCAACTACGCCTGGCCCACCGCCGAGATCGCGGTCATGGGCGCCAAGGGCGCGGTCGAGATCATCTTCCGCAAGGAGGCCGGCGATCCCGAGGCCCTCGCCGCCCGCGAGGCCGAATACAAGGACCGCTTCGCCAACCCCTTCGTCGCCGCCGGCCTCGGCTATATCGACGACGTCATCATGCCCCACGGCACGCGCCGTCGCCTGATCCGTGCGCTGAAGACCCTCGCGAACAAGGTCCAGGACAATCCCTGGAAGAAGCACGACAACATTCCGCTGTGATGGGCTCGCTCGGCGTCAATGATCCTGCGGCGATCTATTGTGCCCGCAACGAGGACAGCGACCGGCTGATCCGGATGGATGCTGCGCGTCCTGAGGACTGGGCCGATCTGGATATCGACCTCACGATCTGGCGCGCGACTACCACCATCAAGTCGGAAAAGATCGTTCCCCGAATACTGCCCGAATTCCTGAGGCGCGCGATCGCCAACCCTTACAACGGCTGGATGACCAGCGGCGATGTGGTTCGCCTGAAGCTGGAGGCGTCGCATTTCGCGATTTGGCCCGAAGCCGACCGCGAAGCCGTTCTGGCCCTCCTGCCCGCCTATATCGCAACCCCCGACACCGACTCCGAAAGCCTGGCCGAATGGCTGCAAGCTTTCAGCCTGAAGGACGCCTGATGTTCTCCAAAATCCTCATCGCCAACCGGGGCGAGATCGCCGTTCGGATCATCAAGACCTGTCGCCGGATGGGCATCAAGACGGTGCTGGTCCACTCCGACGCCGACACCGGCTCGCTGGCGTACGAGATGGCCGATGAGACTGTGCACATCGGTCCGTCGCCCGCCGCCCAGTCCTACCTGCTGCAGGACAAGATCGTCGAGGCGGTGCGTCAGACGGGCGCCGAGGCCGTGCATCCGGGCTTCGGCTTCCTGTCGGAGAACCCGGTCTTCGCGCGGCGGCTGGAGGCCGAGGGCATCGCCTTCATCGGCCCCAACCCCCACGCCATCGAGGCCATGGGCGACAAGATCACGTCCAAGAAATTCGCCGCCGAGGCCGGCGTCTCCACCGTGCCCGGCCATATGGGCCTGATCGAGACGACCGAAGAGGCCGTGAAGATCGCGCGCGAGATCGGCTACCCGGTCATGATCAAGGCGTCGGCCGGCGGCGGCGGCAAGGGCATCCGCGTCGCGGAATCCGATGACGACATGGCCGAGGGCTTCGCTGCGGTGAAGGCCGAGGCCCTGACGGCCTTCGGCGACGACCGCGTCTTCCTCGAGAAATTCATCGTCAACCCGCGCCACATCGAGATCCAGGTGCTGGGCGACAAGCACGGCAATATCGTCAGCCTGTTCGACCGCGAATGCTCGATCCAGCGCCGCAACCAGAAGGTCATCGAGGAGGCGCCGTCGCCCCTGCTGGACGAGGCCACGCGCAAGAAGATGGGCGATCAGGCCGTGGCCCTGGCCCGCGCCGTGAACTACGACTCGGCCGGCACGGTCGAGTTCGTCGCCGGTCAGGACAAGAGCTTCTACTTCCTCGAAATGAACACCCGGCTGCAGGTCGAGCATCCGGTGACCGAGCTCATCACCGGCGTCGATCTGGTCGAACAGATGATCCGTTCGGCGGCCGGGGAGACCATGGCCTTCGGTCAGGATGACCTGAGGATCAACGGCTGGGCCATCGAGAGCCGCATCTACGCCGAGGATCCCTATCGCGGCTTCCTGCCCTCGATCGGCCGTCTGGTCCGCTATGAGCAGCCGGAGGAGGGCGAGCACGAGGGCGCCGAGGCCCCCTACGTCGTGCGCAACGACACCGGCGTCCGCGAGGGCGACGAGATCTCCATGTTCTACGACCCCATGATCGCCAAGCTCTGCACCTGGGGCGAGACCCGCATCGCGGCCGTCGACGGCATGGCCCGGGCGCTGGAGGACACCCATCTCTCGGGCGTCGGCCACAACGTCCCCTTCCTCGCCGCCGTCATGGATCAGGAGCGTTTCCGCTCGGGCGCCCTGTCGACCAGCTACATCAAGGACGAGTTCCCCGAGGGCTTCCACGGCGTCCCCGCCGGCGCCCTGCAGAAGGATGTCATGGTGGCCACCGCCGTGGCCATGAACGAGATCCTGTCGGATCAGGCCGGCGACACCTCGCAACGCACCGACTGGATCGTCCTGATCGACCGCGAGGCGACCGGCGTCACGGTCGGCTATGACGACGAGGAAGCCCTGACGCTGGAACTGGTCGAGGAAGACCGCGTCCTGCAGCTGTCCGACATCGACTGGCGTCCCGGTCTGGCCCAGTTCCGCGGCGTCCTCGACGACGAGGCCTTCACTGCCGAGGTCAAGCGCGTGCCCGGCGGCTTCGAGATCCGCAGCCGCGCGACCAAGGCCCGCGTCCGCGTCCTGTCGCCCCACCACGCCGAACTCTTCGCCCGCCTGCCCGAGAAGGTCGCGGCCGACACCTCCAAACTGATCCAGTCGCCCATGCCGGGTCTGGTCGTCTCCATCGCCGTCGAGCCCGGCCAGTCGGTCAAGACCGGCGAGACCGTGGCCATCATCGAGGCCATGAAGATGCAGAACATCATGAAGGCCGAGCGCGACGGCGTGGTCAAATCCGTCGGCGCCAAGGCCGGCGACCCCGTCGCCGCCGACGATGTTCTGGTCGAGTTCGAGTGATGTCCAGCAGCGCTTTCGACACCCCCACGCCCGAGCAATGGCGTGAGTCCGCCGTCAAGGCGCTGAAGGACAGGCCTATCGAAAGCCTGCTTCATCTGGATACGGATCATCTGGTCACCCGGCCCCTCTATGCCGACGCGACCGGGATCCAGCCCCTGTTCGCGCCGCGCCCCTCGGACGCCGAAGGCCGGGCCTGGGACCTGCGCACCCAGGTGGAGGGCGATGACCCCGAGGCCGTCAACGCCGCCGTCCTGACCGACCTCGAAGGCGGCGCCGCCAGCGTCATCCTGTCGGGCGCGGTGCTGGCGGATTCCGAGCCGTTGGCGAAGGCTCTGAACGGGGTGGCGCTCGAACTGGCCGCCATCGGCCTCGACGCCGGGCTCGCGGGACCCGAGGCCGCCAACGCTCTCGCCGTCGTCGCCAAGGGCTCGCCGCGCGCGAAGCTGATGTTCCACATGGACCCGCTGTCGGCCTATGCCGCGAACGGGGGCTCGCCCCTGCCGATCGAAATGCATCTGTCGCAGATGGCCGCCACCGCCGAGCGGCATTCGGGCGCTTATCCGGACGCGACCTTCTTCCTTGCCAGCGGCCGCGCCGTGCATGAGGCGGGCGGCTCGGCCGGGCAGGAGCTCGGCTTCACCGCCGCCGCCGTCGTCGCCTGTGTGAAGGCCGCCGTCGACGCCGGCCTGTCCGCCGAACGGGCGCTGACGGGCACGGTCCTCGGCGTCTGCGTCGACGCCGAATATTTCGACAGCCTCGCCAAGGTGCGGGCGCTGCGCCTGATCTGGGCCTCGATGACGAAGGCCTTCGGTCTCGATCTCCCCGCCAATATCGAAGCCCGGTCGTCGCGCCGGATGCTGGCCGCGCGCGATCCCTGGCCCAATCTGCTCAGGCTCACCGCCGCCGGATTCGCCGGGGCCGTCGGCGGCGCCGACGCCGTGGTGCTGGACGGCTTCACCCGCGCCTCGGGCCGCCCTGACGCCTTCGCCCGCCGTCAGGCGCGCAACACCCAGATCGTCCTGATGGAAGAGGCGCACATCGGCCGCGTCGACGATCCCGCCGCCGGCAGCTGGTTCCTCGACGCCCGGACGCGTGATCTCGCCGAGGCCGGCTGGGCCGAGTTCCAGCGCATCGAACGCGAGGGCGGCGTCGTCGCCTCGCTCAAGGGCGGGGCGATCCAGATGCGCGTCGGTGCCAGCCGCCAGACGCTGAAAGCCGCCTTCGACAAGGGCGCCAGCCAGATCATCGGCGTCACCAGATATGTCGACCCCGACGTCCGCCCGGCTCCTGTTGAGGCCTCCGCTGCGACCCCCGCCGCCGCCATTACCGACAGCTGCGCGCCCCTGCTTCCCCTCCGCTTCGCCGCCGCCTTCGAGGAGGCCGGACAATGACCGCTTCCGGGACCTTCCCCGACTTCACCAAGGCTGCGCTCGACCTCGGAGCCACCGGAACCGGACCCGCGCGCGATCCCTGGCGCACGCCGGAAGGCATCGAGGTCGCCTCCGCCTATGACGCCTCGGCCATCGCAGGCAATGAGACGGTGCACGGCCTGCCCGGCTTCGCGCCCTTCCTGCGCGGCCCCTATCCGACCATGTACGCGGGCAATCCCTGGACCATCCGCCAGTACGCCGGCTTCTCCACCGCCGAGGCCTCCAACGCCTTCTACCGCCGCAACCTCGCGGCCGGTCAGAAGGGGCTGTCGATCGCCTTCGATCTGGCCACCCACCGCGGCTACGATTCCGACCATCCGCGGGTGAAGGGCGACGTCGGCATGGCCGGCGTGGCCATCGATTCCATCCTCGACATGCGGACCCTGTTCGACGGCATTCCGCTGGATCAGATGTCGGTCTCCATGACCATGAACGGCGCCGTCCTGCCGATCCTGGCCCTCTATGTCGTGGCGGCGGAGGAACAGGGCGTGCCGCACGCAGCCCTGACCGGGACCATCCAGAACGACATCCTCAAGGAGTTCATGGTCCGCAACACCTACATCTATCCGCCCGAGCCCTCGATGCGGATCATCGCGGACATCTTCGAATGGACGGCGAAGGAGACGCCCAAGTTCAACTCCATCTCGATCAGCGGTTACCACATGCAGGAGGCCGGGGCCTCGGCCGATATCGAACTGGCCTACACCCTGTCCGACGGCATCGAATATCTGCGCGCGGGCAAGGCGGCGGGCATGGCCATCGACCGGTTCGCGCCGCGTCTGAGCTTCTTCTGGGCCATCGGCATGAACTACTTCATGGAGGTCGCCAAGATGCGCGCCGGCCGCCTGCTGTGGGCCGAGGCGGTGCGCAAGGAGGGCGGGGTCGATCCCAAGTCCCTGTCCCTGCGCGCCCACTGCCAGACCTCGGGCTGGAGCCTCGCGGCCCAGGACGTGTTCAACAACGTCTCGCGCACCATGGTCGAGGCCATGGCGGCGGCGGGCGGCCAGACCCAGTCCCTGCACACCAATGCGCTGGACGAGGCCCTGGCCCTGCCCACGGACTTTTCGGCCCGGATCGCGCGCAACACCCAGATCCTGCTACAGTCGGAGACCGGCCTGACCCGCGTCATCGATCCTTGGGGCGGCAGCTATTACGTCGAGAAACTGACCCAGGAACTGGCCGCGAAAGCCCGCGCCCTGATGGACGAGGTCGAGGCCGCCGGCGGCATGGCCAAGGCCATCGAGGCCGGGATTCCCAAGCTCCGCATCGAGGAATCGGCCGCCAAGACCCAGGCCCGTATCGACACCGGCCAGCAGACCGTCGTGGGCGTGAACCGCTATCTGAACGACGTCGCCGACGACATTCCGATGCTCAAGGTCGACAATGCCGCCGTCCTCGCCGCCCAGATCGAGAAGCTGAAACGCCTGCGCGCCGAACGCGACGAGGCGGCGACGCAGACAGCGCTTCAGGCCCTGACCGACGGCGCACGCGGCACGGCCAATCTGCTGGAACTCGCCGTTCAGGCCGCCCGCGCCCACGCCACCGTCGGCGAGATTTCCGATGCGCTCGAGGCCGCCTTCGGTCGACACGTCGCCTCGGTGAAGACCGTCTCCGGCGTCTATGCGAAGGAGGCCGGCAAGGATCCCAGGTTCGCCCGCGCTCGCGACATGGTCGCCACCTTCGTCGAGAACGACGGCGGTCCGCCGCGCATCCTGATCGCCAAGCTCGGTCAGGACGGTCATGACCGGGGCCAGAAGGTCATCGCCACCGGCTATGGCGACCTCGGCCTCGACGTCACCGCCGGCGCCCTGTTCCAGACCCCGGCCGAGGCCGCGCGCGATGCGGTCGCGGCCAATGTCCACGCGGTCGGCGCCTCGTCGCTCGCCGCCGGTCATTTGACGCTCGTGCCGGAGCTGAAGGCCGAGCTGGAGCGGCTGGGGCGGTCCGACATCATGATTGTCGTCGGCGGGGTCATCCCTCCGAGCGACGTCCAGCCCCTGATCGAGATGGGCGCCGCCGCCGTCTATCCGCCCGGCTCGACCGTCGCCGACACCGCCGTCGACCTGATCGAGAAGCTGAACCAGCGCCTCGGCTACGCCCAGCCCGCCCCCGTCAAGGAGCCCGCCCGATGATCGGCAAGCTGAACCACGTCGGCGTCGCCACGCCGTCCATCGCGGACTCCATCAAACTCTATCGCGACGTCCTCGGCGCGACGCAGATCGGCGAACCGTTCGACCTCCCGGCGCAAGGGGTGAAGGTCTGTTTCGTCGACCTGCCCAACGCCCAGATCGAACTGATCGAGCCCTATGACGACACCTCCCCCATCGTCGGCTTCCTTGCGAAGAATCCGAAGGGCGGCCAACACCACGTCTGTTTCGAGGTCGAGGACATCCATGCCGCCGTCGCCGAGAGCCGGGCCAAGGGTCTGACCATCCTCGGCACGGGCGAGCCCCGCATCGGCGCCCACGGCACCCCCGTCGTCTTCCTCCATCCGAAGGAGATGGGCGGCGTCCTGATCGAACTGATGGAGACGCCGAAAGGCGATCACTAACCGTCCCCCGACGGTCCTTCCTTCCCCCAAAAAGAGTCCTTCAATGACCTCCGCCTCTCTCGCCCGTGCGAGCGTCCTCGCGCTCGCCATCTCCGGCGTGCTCGCCGCTCCGGCCTTCGCCCAGGATCCGTCGGACGACCAACAGAACACCCACATCACGATCAATTCGACGCAACGCCTTCCGGACGTCGTCGTCACCGCCGAGCGCCGCGAGGGCTCGATGCAGCGCACCCCTCTGTCGGTCTCGGTCGCGGCCCAGCCCCTGCTGGCGGGCGCGGGTGTCGTCGACATCAAGGACCTGGCCATCGTCACGCCCGGCCTGCTGGTCGCCTCGACCTCGAACCAGACCTACACCACCGCTCGCATCCGGGGCGTCGGCACTGTGGGCGATAATCCGGGGCTGGAAAGCTCGGTCGGGGTCGTGGTCGACGGCATCTTCCGCGCCCGCAACGGCGTAGCCTTGGGCGACCTCGGTGAGGTCGTGCGCACCGAGGTCCTGCGCGGCCCGCAATCGACCCTGTTCGGCCAGAACACCTCGGCTGGCGTCATCAATGTCGTCACCGCCGGCCCGAGCTTCGACTTCGGCGCCACAGGCGAGGTCACTGTCGGCGACCACGGAACGCGTGGCGGTTCGGTCTCCGTCACCGGCCCCCTGATCGAGGACAGACTGGCGGGCCGGCTCTACGCCTCGGTCCGCCGCCGTGACGGCCTCTATGACGTGCGCACCGGCAATGGTCCGCGTACGGAATCCGACGACCAGAATGAGGCCTATGAGACCGTGCGCGGCCAGCTGCTGTGGACGCCAACCGCGACGATCTCCAACCGCCTCAGCGCCGACTTCACCCATCGCGACGAGCGCTGCTGCATCGGCGTCCAGCAATCCACCGGCCCAACAGCGGGCATTCTCGCTCTGCTCAGCCCCGACGGCGGCGTCATGAATCCGGCCGACCCTTCGGCCCGCACCGGCTACGCCAACCGCGACACCAATACCCGGATCAAGGACGGCGGCGTCTCGCTGCATACGAAGATCGACACCAGGTTGGGCCTCGTCGAACTGACCACGGCCGGGCGTCAGTGGCGCGCCGTCCTCAGCCAGGACTGGGACTTCACCTCCGCCGACATCGCCTACCGTCCTGACGACGGCAGTTGGTCCAACCGTTTCCGCACCTTCAGCGAGGAGGCGCGGCTGACCGGATCGCGCGGCGCCTTCGACTATACCGGCGGCGTCTTCCTCCTGCGCGAGACCCTGCTGCGCAAGGACGCCTTCCTCTACGGCTCGGCCTATGAGGACTATCTCGGCCGTGTCCTGACCCGCTCGACCGCCAACCCCGTCGGGCTCGCCGGCTATGTCTCCACCCTGACCGGCCTGCCCGTGGGCGAGAGCTTCGTGGCGGGGCAGGGCGCGCTCGACACCTATGAGCAGACGGCGACGACCGCCGCCCTGTTCGGCCAGACGACCTGGCATGCGACCGACAAGCTCGGTCTGACTCTCGGCCTCCGCTACAGCCATATCGAGAAGGATCTCGACGCCCGCTATACGAACACTGACGGGGGCAAGGCCTGCGCCGCCGCCCTCGCGCGCGGGATCACGAACGCCACCCTCTGCCTGCCTTGGGCCAATCCCGCCTTCAACAATCTGAGCCGCTCGGAAGGCCTGACCGACGACGGCTGGTCGGGTCTGGCCCGCGTCGAATACCAGTTCACGCCCGCCGTCCTCGGCTATGTGTCGTACGGGCGCGGTCGCAAGAGCGCGGGCTACAACCTCGACCGCGCCCAGACCAACCTCGTCCCCGACGCCTCCACCGCCTTCGCGCCCGAGGTCGTCGATTCCGTCGAGGTCGGCGCCAAGGCCAACCTCCTGCAAGGCCGGCTGCTGATCTCCGGCGACGCCTTCCATCAGGCCTATACCGACTTCCAGCTCAACACCTTCCTCGGCACCACCTTCCTGGTGAAATCCATTCCCGAGGTGACCGCCAAGGGCGCCGAGCTGGAGGGGACCTGGCGTCCGTTCAGCGGTCTCAGCCTGCAGGCGGGCGTCGTCTATGCCCAGACCGAATACGGCGACGCGCCGGTGTCCGGCCTGCCGCTGCTGGCCGGTTCGCGCCTGTCCTTCGCACCCCTGTGGTCGGGCAATCTCGCGGGGACTTGGCGTCGCGACATCGGCAATGGCTTCGCGGTCCGCGCCGCCCTCGCCGCCAAATACTCCTCGGCCTACAACACCGGCTCGGACCTCGCGCCCGAGAAGGTGCAAGGCGCCTTCTGGCTGGCCAACGGCTCGGTCGGTCTGGACTCGGACAATGGCTGGTCGGTCGAGCTCTGGGGCCGTAACCTGTTTGACGAGCAGTACAATCAGGTGGCCTTCGGCGCCCCCTTCCAGACCGGCACCATCGGCGCCTTCCTCGGCGCCCCGCGCATGGTCGGCGTGACCCTACGGGTCACCCGCTGAACCTGAGGCCGGAAGCCCGCCGCACGCGGGTCTCCGGCGCGGCCGTCAGGGTTCGTGCTGATTTCCGGGACAGGGTCGGGCGGGGAGACTTCGGGTCTCTGTCACGATCCCGAAGGCGCGATCATGGAAGTCCTCAAGTCGATATTGCCGCTTCTCATCACCGGCAGCATGGCCGCTCTGGTGGTGACCGTCGGGTTGAAGTCCGGCCCCGGCGATCTTCTCTACGTCCTGCGCCGGCCGGCCCTGTTCGGACGGGCGATGCTCGCCGTCGTCGTGATCCCGGTCGTCGTGGCGGCTCTCGCGATCTGGCTGCTTCCGCTCGATCCGGCGGTGAAGGCGGGCATCATGCTGATGGCCGTCTCCCCCGTACCTCCCCTGGTGCCCGGGCAGGAGCTGGGGGTGAAGGGCCGCAAGGAGTATGCCTACGGTGTCTATATCGCCATGGCCCTGCTCAGCGTGGTGTCGGTGCCGGTGGCCTTCGACATCGCCGCGCGCCTGTTTGGTCGAGACGACACCGTGACGGTGGCCAGGATGGTGGTGACCCTGCTGACAGGCGTCCTCATCCCGCTGGCGTTGGGCCTATTGGTCCGGCTTGTCGCCCCGGGCTTCGCGGCGAAGGCGGCGCCCTGGGTTTACAAGCTCAGCCTGCTGCTGGTGGTGCTCGCCTTCCTGCCGATTCTGGTGCGGATCTGGCCCCTGATCCAGGCGCTGATCGGCAACGGCACCCTCCTGGCCATGATCGCGGTCGTGGCGATGTGTCTGCTCGGCGGCCACCTGCTCGGCGGTCCCGACCGCATCGACCGCGCCACCCTGGCCATCGCCAGTTCGGTTCGCCATCCCGGCATCGCCGTCGCCCTGGCCGGCGCCAATTTCGTCGACAAGCACGTCGTCGCCGCCGTCCTGCTCTTCATGCTGATCGGCCTGATTGTCGGCACACCCTACAAGATGTGGATCAAGCGCACGACGCGGGAAACCCCGGCTCCGGCGACCGCCTGACGGTCGCCGGTCTGCGTGTCAGAAGGTGATCTGCGTCCCGATCAGCGGGCCGTACTGCGCGACGTCGAACACGAAGCCGTCGTGGTCGTAGTCGATCGCGTAGTAGCGATAGCCGGCCGTCAGGGCGATGCGATCGTTGAAGCGGTAGTTGACCGCCGCCATCGCCTGCCAGGTCAGGTCCGAGGACACGCCGAAGCCGCCCACGTCGCCATAGCCGATCAGCGACCAGCGCGGGCTCAGCCACACCACGCCCCGGCCGCCGATGACCGGATCGACCCAGGTCTCGGTGTCATTGGCCTTCACCGAACTGCCGTCCGGCCGCATCAGGCGGATGTCGTTGTCGGCCCAGTTGATCCGCGCCCCACCCAGCACGTCGAAGGTCGCGCTGTCTCCGTCCAGAACGCGATACGACACCGCCAGGGTGCTCATCAGCGACTTGGAGTCCACGCCCGCGGAATCGAAGCCCGAGGTCGGGACCTTCAGGTCGGCGCTCTGGCCCGTGTCGACGTAGCTGATGTCGCCGACGAACGCCCATTGCCCGCTGCGGATCTCGAACGAGGACGCCAGACCCAGCTGCAGCTCGTCGACGATGTCGCCGAAATCGGCCTCGGTATGGACCGTCGGCAGACCCGGCACCGGGGCGATGTCGCCCTTCATCCCGGCGGCCCAGAAATAGGGGGTCACGGTCACCTGGGCGGCGGCCGGAGAGGCGGCGGCAACAAGCAGGACGGCGCAGGCGGCGGGGAGGAGCGGCTTCATTTTCGTGGCCTTTTCGAAGCGAATGAGAGACCGGACCACTATTCCCAACCTGCCTGATACGGCCCATCGGGCGAAACCCGAACGCCCCTGAGGTCGTCGGGCAGGGGCGCTATTCGGGGAACAGGAAGGTCGCGACGGCGCGCAGGCCCCAGTCCGGCGCATTGGTCCCATTGACCAGATAGATCTTGGCCCCGATGCCCAGCGACACCCTCTGCTCGCCGAACTTGTACAGGTGCGACACCGACAGATTGGCCGGCACGCTCCAGGTCTCGTGGGTCCAGTCGTAGGAGGCTTCGAGGTTGGCGCCCCAGGTCGTCGCGTCGTGGGTGGTGTAGCTGTAGAAGGGCTGCAGGAAGGTCTGGCTGACGTCGTCGCGCGCCTTGGATCCCGCATAGGACCAGATGTGGTTGGCCAGCAGGCCCCAGGTCGACTGACCCTGCTGCTTCAGGACCAGCCCGGTCGGTCCGGCGCCCCATTTGTTCGTGCCCAGCTCGTCCGTGCCCACGGGCCACAGGAAGACCGGCCCCACCGCCCAGGTCAGGCCGTCCTTCGACTGGGGCGAGAAGAAGAAGCTCTGGGTAATGTCGGACAGGCCGTAGGCGTCCTCGACGCCCGGCGCCGGACTGGCCTGATAGACCAGCGGCACGATGGTCCGCACGATCAGGTTCCAGTCGTCGTTCAGCTTGAACGGCACGACCGGCTGAATGTTCAGCGTCTGCCGCGCCCCGTCGTCGGGGCCGAAGCAGCAGTCGTAATTATACTGG
This sequence comes from Brevundimonas sp. GW821-FHT02A10, assembly GCF_059422025.1. Lineage (NCBI taxonomy): Bacteria > Pseudomonadati > Pseudomonadota > Alphaproteobacteria > Caulobacterales > Caulobacteraceae > Brevundimonas > Brevundimonas sp. GW821-FHT02A10. The sequence goes on along the minus strand of NZ_JBWKWC010000001.1, from coordinate 594,857 downwards.
AACGGCACGCTGATCATGCTGGCCACGGGATTGGACAGCTTCTTGGCCAGCTCCTGGGCGTCGTCCTGGGCGCCGTCCTGGGCGAAGACCAGGCCCGGCGCCGCCCAGGCGGCCACGATCGCGGCCGCCTGGATGAGATTTCCCCGCGTCATCCGCCCGCCTCTCAGGGCCGGTCGACGACGACGTAGGTGATCGTGTCGCCCTGATACTGCGGGGCGTAATAGACCCCTCCGCAATAGTAGTAGCTCCCCGCATAGGGCGAGCAGGACGGCGGCAGGGAATAGACCATCGAGCCGATCACCGCCGAGGTCACCGCCGCCGCCGTGCCGATCGCCACCCCGGTCGCGATCGGGTGGTAGTGGTCGTCCCAGTCGTAGCCGTGGTCGTGGTGATCGTCGTTGACGTTGATGTTCACGTCGCCGGTGTTGATGCGGTTGTTGTTGCCGCGGTTGCCGCTGTTGTTGCCGCCGCGATTGATGGTGTTGTTGCCGCCGCGGTTTCCGGCATTGGTGTTGCGGTTGGGAGCGGGGCGCGCGCCGCCCCCGCCCGGAGCGCGAGCCGCGCCGGCATGGGCGCCGCCGCCGTGGCCGACGCTGGATCGTCCGGCCCCCCGCACCTGGGCGGCGGCCTCGAGCGCCGGGGCCGAGGCCAGAAGCGTGGCGGCGGCCGCCACCATGAGAGCGTGGGAACGGGTCATTGCGAACCTCCCTGATCGGCCATGCGGATGGGGGCGTCCGCGGCGGCCGGGGTAAAGGCGAAGGTGGAGGCGTCGAAGCGCGGGTTCAGGTTCCACGCCAGCTTCGCCGAGAACTCGGGCCGCGCCGGATCGGTGCGGTCGACGATGACGATCTTGAGCGGCAGGGGCTTGTCGCCCTGCTGGATCCAGACCTGCCACTCGATATCGGGCCCGGCGAAGGCGTACTGGTCGGTGGCGACGCCGTCGACGGTCACCGCGCCGATGTGCTGGGCGGTGGTGTATCCGGTCGGCAGATTGGCCGGGTCGCCCCAGTGGAAGATGTCCTCCAGCGGCAGGACGATGCCGTAGCGGTCCGCGGCGACGTCCAGCACTTCGGCGATGGTCGGCGGCGCCTCGACGCTGGCGTAGAAGCCGCGCGCCGGCGCATAGACGGTGAACCGCTTGCCGTCATAGATGAAGCGGCGGACCTTCTTGTCGGTCTTCGTCTCGATGACGAAGGCGTCCGGGCGGCGCACCTTGTAGGTGTTGGTCCCGTCCAGATCGATGCGGCGATCATCCTCCGTGACCAGATCGATGCTGCTCGTGGCCACAACCTCGAAGCTCTGCAGCGTGCCCAGATAGGCGCCCATACGGTGCAGGGCCTCGGTGGGTTCAGGCGCCGGATAGGGGGTTTCCTGGACGGCCGCGGCCGCCGCCGGTTCGGTCATCATGGCCACGACCGTGGCGGGCAGGACGGTCATGGCCGCCGCGATGACGAAGCCGGTCAGGGCGGGGGCGGCCCGGGCGGGCATCGAGACCGCCGTGCCCGGGGCGGAGGGGGATCTGCGCATCGTCATCGCCCCTACTGAGCCCCGCCGGGCAGGGTCTTGACCATGTCGGCGGCGACGGCGTTCAGGCTGGCCTGATCGGCGTCCGAGCTGTCGACGCGACGGTTCGAGGTCGCCCGCCAGGCCAGCTGGCCCGAGGCGCGATCGACCAGATCCACGATCATCGTCCCTTGTGTGTAGTTGATGGTTTCGACGTCCAGCATCGGGGCGCCGTAGAAGCCCCAGCCGCCGACACAGCCGCGGAAGCCGCAGGCCGCCATGGGCGGCGGGCCCATATTGTTCGAGGTGACGTCGGAGCGGGCTTCCAGACCGACGTAGTAGGACACCAGCAGGGTGGCCTGGCTGGGCGAGCTGACGCGCCGATAGCCCTTGGCGGCCAGGGCGCTGTCGACGGCCGACTGGATGCGCTGGTTGATGATGTCGTTGGCCACGCGCGGATCGGCCGACCGCTGGGTCGCGCTGGTCACCGGCGCCCAGGCATAGGTGGAGCCGGGCACGACCGAGGTGCTGCTGGACTGGAGCACATCGACCTTGCCGGCGGGGGTCTCGCAGCCCGCGAGGGCGAGGACGGAAAGGGCGACGGCGGCGGCGGCCGTACGGGTAAGGAAGACGGACATGGGACGATCCCTTCGAGGCTGAATGCCGGTGAGAGTTTTCGGTCCGCCGGGGTCACGGGGTAATCGGGTAAAAACCTGAGGGGGCCGCCAACTCCCCCCGAAGCCCGGTCGGGCCGACGGGCGCGGGGGCGGGGTCCCGGCCGCCCGCCTCGGGTCTAGGCCCGATAGGTTTTTCCCCCGACAGACCCGATACCGGAGCCGCAAGGAGGCGCCTCCCATGCCGTTCGACCGCTCCCGATCCCCGCTCGCTCCCTTCAATGCCGGGTCGTCTTCCCGTCGCCGGCTGACCGGTCCGGCCCTCGGCGTCTGCCTGGCCGGAGCCGCCGGATCGGCATGGGCGCAAGTCACTCCGCCGTCGGTGCCGCCGCCTTCCTCATCGTCCACATCGCCAGATGTCCCGGCCGATCCGTCCACGGACATCGCAACGAAGAAGCCCCACGACTTCAGCTTCGTCGCCCTGCCGATTCCGGTGTCCAACCCCACCATCGGCAGCGGTTTCGCGGTGGGAGCGGGCGCTCTCTACAAGGCCGGCGGCTCGGACAAGCCCTGGGTCACGGGCCTCGCCTTCCTCTACACCAACACCGAAAGCTGGGGCCTGGCCCTGGTGCAGAAGGCCTATATCGCCGACGACCGGTTCCGCGTTGTCGGCGCGGCCGGCGGCGGTGAATTCCACATCGACTACTATGGCATCGGCGCCAATGCGGGGGACCGCAACATCTCGGTGCCGATCACCCAGGACGCCGTCTTCGTCGGTGTTCAGGGCCTGATGCGGGTGGCGCCGCATTTCTACGCCGGGTTCCAGTATCGCTACCTCGACATGTCGACGAGCCTGCACATCGACCCGCCGCCCTTCCCGGACCTCGATATTCCGCCTGCGGAAAGGGAGTCCGTCTCCTCGGCCCTGGGCCTGTCGGCCGAATACGACACGCGCGACAGCGAGTACCAGACCTCGCGCGGTATCTACGCCACCGGCGTCTGGCTGGTCTCCGACACGGCGATCGGCAGCGACCGCGATTACAGCCGGGGCGAAGCGCGCATCAACGGCTATCACCGGCTGGACCCGAAATCCGTCCTCGCCTGGCGCGGCTCGGTCTGTGTCGCGGGCGACGACGCCCCCTTCTACGACATCTGCAACTACGGCAGTCAGAACGACCTCAGAGGCTATGCCTCGGGACAGTATCGCGACCGGGCCATGGTCGCGGTCCAGGCCGAATACCGACGCCACCTGTTCGGCCGCTTCGGCGCCGTGGTCTTCGCCGGGGTCGGCGGGGTGGGGCCCAATCTCGGCTCGGTCACCGACGCCTTCCTGCCCGCCGGCGGCATCGGTCTGCGGTTCGAGGCCTCGCGGAAATACGGCGTCAACGTCGGGGTCGACTATGCGGTCGGCAAGGATTCCGACGCCTTCTACTTCCGAATCGGCGAGGCCTTCTGAGGCGCTATAGGCCCCGGCGACGGATGCGTTTCGGCGGCGCGACCGCGTCACTCATCGCCGGAAACACCGTCGCCCAGTCGCGGCTCATACTGACCCGTTTCAGCCCGTAGAATTCGGCCCGGTCCAGCGCCTCGGCCAGGGGGCTCAGGACGAAGTCGCGGTCATAGGCGACCTCCCGGTCCGCATCGTCGTGATGCAGCAGCAGCGCCAGCCGCTTGCCCGGTCCGGACAGGGTATAGCGCATCATCGACAGGTCGCCGTCCGAGTTGCCGAACGCCAGGATCGGCCGCCGTCCGATGTGCAGGCCGATATTCTCGGTCTTCGCCTCGCGGTCGTCGAAGCTTTCCAGATGGGGCAGTTTGAACAGATCGAGATGCCCGTTGGTGTCCTGCACCTGGGTGCGGACCGTGCTGCCGATCACCCGCTCCGGCGGCACCCCGTAGCGGCTTTCGGCGAAGGCGCGGATGAAGTCGGACCCGCCGCCCGAGACGATCCAGATCTGGAATTCGTGGTCGCGCAGATAGTCCAGCAGTTCGAGCTGTGGCTGGAAGACCAGATCCGTATAGAGGCGGTCGAACCGGGGATGCGGCGTCTCGGTCAGCCAGTCCTTCGCCGAGCGCATGAAGTTGTCGACCGTCATCCCCGCGTGGACGGCGAAGGCGACCTCGAACACGCCGCGCTTGCCCAGAGCCTTGAGCGCCGCCAGGTCGTGGTCGAGGAAGGCCTTGTAGGGCGCCCGGTCCGCCAGTCCGGGATTGGTCCGCACCAGATGCTTCAGCCGGGCCTGGGCGAAGGCGACCTGGGGCTGGACCGGCTGTTCGCACCACAGGGTGCCATCGTTGTCGAACACGGCGATCCGCTCGGCGACCGGGACGAAGTGGTTTCCCCGGGTCGTCACGGCCGCGACGAAATCGACGATGGCCTTGCGGATGGAGCCGGTGCGCCAGGAGGGCAGGGGGTCGGTCATCGGGAGCGTCGCCGTTTCCGTGGAGAGAGGCGTCAGACAGACACGAGGACCAAGGGCGCGGAATCGGGTGAAACCCCGCCCCACGGCTCAGGTTGGTCTGTGGCCTGCGTCGACGAAAAAGGCCGGCGGTCGCCCGCCGGCCTTTCCGTTTCCTGATCGGCAGGGCGCCTCAGCCGCCGCCCTGGGCCTCCGCCATCTTCGCCACCGCATCGTCGATGGTGAAGGTGTTGGGCTTCTGAACCGGCGGGAAGTCCTTGAAGGTGGCCGCGAACTGATCGGCGAGACCCCAGGCGCCGTACAGGATGTAGGCGTGGTAGATGAACCACTCGTAGTAGCTGTTCGAGGTGACGTCCGCGTACTCGTACGGATCGGTCCTCAGGTTGAACAGCTTGGGCAGGCGCAGGGGAATAAAGGGTTCGGCCCACAGGCCCATCGTCCCCTTCAGCCGCTGCTCCATGAAAACGACCTTCCAGTTGTCGTAGCGGACGCCCAGGATGTCGCCGTCGTCCGAGATATAGACGAACAGCTGACGCGGGCTCTTCTCGACCTCGCCGGTCAGGTAGGGCAGCAGGTTGAACCCGTCGATGTGGTTCTTGTACTGCCGCCCGGCGGCGGTGACGCCCTTCTTGACCTTCTCGACGATGTCCGGCTCACCCGCCGCCGCCAGGAAGGTCGGCAGCCAGTCGTGGTGCTGGATGATCTCGTTGGAGACGCTGCCGGCCTTGATCTTGTTCGGCCAGCGGATCAGTTCGGGAATGCGGAAGGCGCCTTCCCAGTTGGTGTTCTTCTCGCTGCGGAACGGGGTCGTGCCCGCATCCGGCCAGCTGTTGCGGTGCGGCCCGTTGTCGGTCGAATAGACGACGATGGTGTCCTCGGCCAGGCCCAGCTCATCGAGCAGGTCCAGCATCTGGCCGACGTTCTTGTCATGGTCGATCATGGTGTCGTGGTAAGGCGACTGCCACCGCCCGGCCTGACCCAGGCTCTCCTTCTTCGTGTGCGTGAACATGTGCATGTGGGTGGTGTTCAGCCAGACGAAGAAGGGCTTGTCGTCGCCGTCCGCCCGCTTGATGAAGTCGGTGGCCTTCTCGACGAACTCGTCGTCGCAGGTCTCCATGCGCTCGATGGTCAGCGGTCCGGTCTCCTCGATCTTCTGCTTGCCGACCTTGCCCCAGCGCTCGTGGGTGGTGTCGTCGTCGACGTCGGTCGCCCAGCTGTGGACCACGCCCCGCGGCCCGTTCTTCTTCTTGAAGTTCGGGAAGTCCTTTTCGGGGTAATAGTCATACATTTCAGGCTCTTCCTCGGCATTCAGGTGGTACAGATTGCCGAAGAACTCATCGAAGCCGTGATTGGTGGGCAGCATGTGGTTCAGGTCGCCGAGATGGTTCTTGCCGAACTGACCGGTGGCGTAGCCCTGCTCCTTCAGCAGGGCGGCGATGGTCACCAGCTTGTCGTTCATGCCCACGGGCGCGGCCGGGGCGCCGACCTTGGACAGGCCGGTCCGCAGCACGCTCTGGCCGGTGATGAAGCTGGACCGGCCGGCGGTGCAGGACTGCTCGCCATAGCTGTCTGTGAACAGCATCCCCTCATTGGCGATGCGGTCGATATTGGGCGTCTGATAGCCCATCAGCCCCTTGGTGTAGCAACTCAGATTGCTGATCCCGATGTCGTCGCCCCAGATGACGAGGATGTTCGGTTTTCCGTTCGGCATGGCGGTTCTCCAGAGGAAGGGTGCCGCAGGGGTAGCGCCGGGCCCCCATGGCCGGGATCGGGTGAATCCCTCTGGCGAGGCGGCTGGATTCCTCAGCGGGCCTCGTAGGGGAAGACGACGCGCCAGTCGTTGCGGATGCTGACCACGGTCCATCCCGCGGGCCCTGCGGCGTCCAGCGCCTTGTCCAGCCTGCCGATCGCGCTCTGGCGGTCATAGGCGTATTCGCGCGCCGCATCGTCATGGCGGACCAGCAGGCCGAACCGCGTCCCGGTCGCGCCGGTCGCGTACTGCAGCATCTGCAGATCGCCGTCCGAATTGCCCGCCGCGAAGATGGGCCGGATGCCGATCTGCAGGGCCAGGTTGCGGACCTTGTCCGGCCCGTCGTCGGGCAGGGACCTGTCCGTCCGCGTCAGGACCCAGCCGCCGTCCGCCTCGACCATGTCGAGGGCGTTGCCGGAGCCGATCACCTGCCAGGGCGCTACCCCGTAGGTCTCGCGCGCGAAGGTCCGCATGAAGTCGCGATCGCCGCCCGAGACGATGAAGACCTGAAACCCGCCGGCCCTCAGATAATCCATCAGCTCCAGCATCGGCTGGTAGACACTGTCCGGGTACGGACGGCCCGACTGCGGATGCCGCGCCGTGGTCAGCCATTCCGTCGCTGCGGCCGAAAAGGCGTCGACCGTCAGGCCGCTGTGGGTCGCCGCGACCAGTTCCAGCAGCTCGCTCTGGGTCAGGGCCGCGATCCGCGCCCGGTCGCCGCTCAGCACCGCCTGGAAGGCCGGCCGCGCCGCCAGCGCCGGGTCCGCCTTCGCCAGCGCCGCGGCCCGCGCCAGCGAGAAGGCCACCTCCGTATAGACCGGCTGCTCGGTCCACAGGGTGCCGTCGTTGTCGAACACCGCCACCCGCTCGCCCTCGGGCACGAAGGCCGGGCCCGGCGAGGTCACGGCCTCCACGAAGGCCACGATCGCGCTCTTCGCCGCCCCCGCGTTCCACGACGGCAGCGCCGCCCGGGCCGGGCTCGTCAGCGCCAGCGCGACCAGCATCACCAGCGGGGCCAGCAGACGTCTCACAGACATGGCGATCTCCTTCCCCGCCAGCATCCCCGCGCGCGACCCCGCCGTCTGTCCGGCCAAACCCCATCCTCTCCCCGAGCCACCCCCTCAGGTCCTCGCCCGATGGCGCCGCCGGGGAGAACCGCCTCTTCTGCCCCCATGCCCAGCCGTCTGATCTCCCTGACAGGCGCCGTCGTCCTCGCCCTCACGAGCGGGGGCTGTATCGGGCTGGGCGGGCAGAGGATCGGCATCGACCGCGCCGACTACACCGTCCGGCTGCGTGACAGCGAGAAGGCCGAACTCCTGTCCAACATCGTCGCCCTGCGCTTCGGCGACGCCCCCAGCTTCCTCAGCGTCGCCTCCGTCATCAGCCAGTACACGCGCGAGACCTCGGGCCGCCTGCACCTCGAAATCTCCGCCCCCGGCGACGACAGCCCCGGCAATACCGACGGCTCCATCCTGTTTCGCGAGACCCCCACGGTCACCTACACCCCCATGTCCGGCGAGCGGTTCGCGCGCAGCCTGCTGTCGCCCATCCCGCCCGCCTCCCTGCTGGGGATGATCGAGGCGGGCTGGGCGGCGGACGACCTGTTCCACATCGCCGTCCGCTCGATCAACGGCGTGCGCGCCGGCGCCCGCGCGCCCCTGTTCGCCACCCCGGGCGACCCGGACTTCCCCGTCGTCGTGGCCTGTATGCGCCGGCTCCAGGCCTCGGGCGCCCTCAGCATCCGGCTCAAACAGGAGGACGGCGTCTGGGCCTCCGTCGCCCGCCTGTCCGCCACCCTGACCGACCAGGACCGCGCCGATCTGGAGACCCTCAGCGCCCTGCTCGGCCTCCGCCCCGAGGGCCGCGACATGCGCGTCGTCTTCGCCGTCGAGCCGGTCCAGAAGGACGAGCTGGCCGTCACCACCCGCTCCATGCTGGAGGTGCTGCAGGAGATGGGCCAGGGCGTCGACCTGACCGGAACCGACGTCTTCGATCCGCACGATCTGATCCGCGTCCATAGCGGTCCCAAGGCGCCCGACCACGTCCATGTCGCGGTCCAGCAGCGCGGCCGCTGGTTCTGGATCGAACAGGACGACACCGCCTCGATCCGCGCCTTCCTGCTGGCCCAGATCCTGATGTCCCTCAATGACGACACCGGCGCCGCCCGCTCGCCCCTCGTCACCATCCCCGCGGGTTGAGCCCGGAGAGCAAAATGGCCACCGCCGCTGCCGCCCCCAAGCCACAGACCCTCTGGTCCCGCCTCGTCCACTGGGTCGGCTCCCATGCCGACATCGCCAGCGCCGTCACCCTGTCCATCGCCGGGCTGCTGACCTCCTGGTCCGGCTATCAGGCGGCCCTGTGGGACGGGGACCAGGCGGCGTCCTACAGCCAGGCCGGCGCCCTCAGAACCGAGGCCTCGCGCCGCCAGATCCAGGCCGGCCAGCTCGAGGCCGCCGACGTCCTGATGTTCACCCAGTGGCTCGACGCCGAGGCGCGGGGCGACGCCCGTCTGGCCGGTTTCTACGAACAGAGGTTCCGCCCCGAATACCGCATCGCCCACGCCGCCTGGCGCGACCGCCAGCCCCTGACCAATCCGGCTGCCCCCGCCACACCCTTCGTCATGCCCGAATACCGGCTCGCCGCCCGCGCCGAGGGGCTGGCCATGGAGCGCAAGGCCACCGCCACCTTCGACCACGGCCAGTATGCCAACAAGGTCAGCGACGCCTTCGTCCGCGCCACCGTCATCTTCGCCAGCGCCCTCTTCTTCGGCGGCATCGGCCAGGCCTTCCGCCGCCCCGCCCTCCACCTCGCCATGCTGGCCATCTCGGTCCTCCAGTGCCTCTGGGGCGTCATCGCCATGGTCCAGCTGCCGGTGAACTGACCCCGCCACCCTCTCCCACGGGGAGAGGGCTTGAGGCTCGCAGAGCGCAGCGATGCGTCAGCCGAAAGGGTGAGGGGTAATGTCGCCAACCGGTGAGGGCATAACCCCTCACCCTCCCACGCGCTTCGCGCGCGGGCCCCTCCCTCTCCCTCTGGGAGAGGGGAAATCACGGCACCCCCACCGCCTCCCCCTCCGGCAACCCCATCTGCTCGCGCCACGCCTTCCGATGCAGCCGCAGCATCGCCTCATCCAGCGCCCACAGCGGCTTCAACCGGCCGTCCTCGTCCCAGAACTCGTCCGCCCACGGATGCTCCGCCGCCCGCGCCCGGTCCATCGCCGCCACCTCGGGCCCCAGATGGTCGGCGCGCCAGCGATAGAGGAAGGTCATGTGCCACATCGGCGCGCTCTCCATCGGCCCGCCGTCCATCATCCGGATCAGGTCCCGCGCCAGCTCCCGAGCGCCGTCCCGCTGGGCCAGAAACGCCTCCAGCTTCCGCTCGCCATACCTGTCCCAGCCCTCCGGCGGGATCGGCGACGGATCGCAATCCCCCCGCATCCCCGGCCCCCGCCGCCATCTGTCCCTGGCGCGCCGTCGCCACAGATTATCCAACCCGACGTCATACCGCTCGGCGACGGATGCCGCCGTCTCCCCCGCCTCCCACGCCCGCCGCACCTCCTCCCAGGTCTCCTCCGACCGTATCTTCGGCGCCGCCCACCGGCTCATGGCCGGGCCTCGGGGCAGAAGGGCAGGCGAGGGACGTCGAACAGGCCGCCCATGGCGATCCTCCATGCAGGGCTTTCCAGACCCCCATCCTGCCCCCGCTGGTGACTGTGCTGACCCGAACGCCTCGAGCGCCCGCATCGACGCGCCCCAAGCCGTTCAGATCCTTGAGGTTCGTCGCCCGGAACAGACATCGGGTGTGCCTATCCCTCCCCATCGCTCTCGCGATGGGGAGGGGGACCGCGAAGCGGTGGAGCGGCTCTTCACCTCCCCATTCGCGCAGGCGAATGGGGAGGACAGATTGCGCAGCGATCAGGAGGGGAGGCGCGGCACCTGAAGTGAGGAGCGATATCTCGTGATGCAGGGTGCCTAGTAATTTATCTTCACGGCAATTTCTGAAGTATTTGATCTGTAGTTAGATCCCCCACCTATCACGGAGTATCTTTTCAAGGTCACCGTTTCTCCAATATCATCATATAGCATCCGCACCGATTTATGATCGGCATTGCTTATAAGGATTTTTACGCCTCGATTCGATGCTCGCCTTATTGCTCGAGAAAGGCGCTCTTGGTCGTGCCAAGAGAATATATTCTCGTTGTATTTAACAAAGCCGTTGTTATTGTGTTTCACAGTGTAGGGTGGGTCGACAAATAGGAAATCATTCCTTTTTGCCCTATCAATTACAGGCTCAAAGTCAGAATTCAATATCTCGCAGCCGTCTAGAGCTTCTGCTATTGCTTCAAAATTATCCGATTTAAGTAGAATCTGATCCTTCGTGCCTTTTGGTACATTGAATTCTCCCTTTCTATTTACTCTGTATAGCCCGTTGTAGCAGGATCTATTAAGATATAAAAACCAAGCGGCAAGTCCTGTCGGGTCTTTTGGTCGATTTGATCGAGTTTCATAATAATATGGTTCAGAATGATTGGTAGCGTGTTTAGATAACTCCTCCTGAACTCCCATGACGTCAAACTGAATGGCGCGATATGTTCTTATAAGGTCTAGATTTAAATCTGAAAGAATCGCTCTTTCCGGTCTGATGCTGAAGAAAATAGCTCCACCTCCGAAGAAGGGCTCGACGTATGTGTCGAAATCTTTCGGTATGAGGTTCTTGTAATTTCGAGCAAGCCATCGCTTTCCGCCTGCCCATTTCAACGGAGGAGTCAGCTCCTCTAAAATCAACGCAGACATCAGGACGCCTGCTTTCGAAGATGGTCTTCAATCAACGACAGCAAATTCATGTCTGCGTCGGAATATGACCTATTGAAAGGGTGAGCATATATCTTGCGCACGTCGTTGAAATCATCGAACCATTTTATGTATTTGGTCAGGCCTTTCTGTTGGCCCGGAAGCGGTATATTCAGGACATCCTTGAAGTGGGGCCAATTTTCGTTGGTTTCGACGATTTTCTTAAGCTCAATTACGTCGAGATATGTCTCAAGAGGTGTGGTGCCGTCTGGATCCGTATCCGCCCGCTTGCTGTAGGCTTTGATTTTTATGTCTTTGTTTTTGATTCCCTTTTCAAAGAAGTCAGCGCCGTAGATCTCTCTTAGTCGCTGGATGACATACCGGTGAAGATTGTCGACGATCCATCGGACATACTGGTCTCCTTGATCGGTCCGTCCTTTCGATGAATTCAACCGAAATTCCTCAAGGCCATCCACGTTCAGTGAAGGGAGCTGTTCAGCGATTAGAGCTGCGGACTGCAAGAAGTAGCGTTTGGGGCCACCCGTACCGAAGGTAATTGGGAATCGCGCCTTGAACTCCTCATCAGAGGCCTGTTCACAGAAATCGATAAATGGTTTGGCCAGCATTATGGCTTGATCAGCCAGATCTCCTGGATCCACTTCTCGGACGTCAATTCGCTCGACGGTCTCGAGATGGCGAATGAGCTCAGACGATAGACGGATAAGGGCGGCAACTGCCACGTTATGGCAGAGGGGGACGGCGGAGCCAGCCCAACGGTCAGGGTTCACCCGGCGTATTGCCTCAAAGAAGTTGCTCAGAAAGCTCGTAATATTTGAGAGCGTTTCCTCGTGAGTACGTCCCGTGAGCGGGCCGTCCACAAGCCTTCCATCTCGTGCTGAAAGCCGCCCTATAAGCGCGCTTTGGAGGATTGCGGGCTTCAGCTGGGGTACCGTCAAGGGCTGCTGACGGCCGCGCATGCCAGGAAGAGCGATGCGATCTTCAAACGGCCCCAAAACTTCACCGCGAAGCATGTCGAGGGCGCGAACGGCGATCGCGCTAAGCGCTTCCCGGGGATCTTCGGATCCCCATTTGAGTTCACCATCTAACTCGTCGAGCAGTTTCTTTTGGACCTGCTTCTGTTCGCGATTGATCGTTGCGAATAGGTTGGCCTCTTCTTCTGCAGGAAGGCGCTCAAAGGCGACAACGGGAATCGCAGGAGCCCTATCGGGGTCGCCTACTATCGCGGCGCCGTAGATCCGATGTTGCCCGTCGATGATCCAGCAACTCTTATATGTGTCGGGCAAGTAGAGACGACCAAACTGGACGTCTCCGCCGGGGTCGCGCTCTCCGATGTCAAATCGAAGATTGTGGTGGAAATTCACCAGCACCGAGTTCGCAAAGTAGCCGCCAGCTTCAAGGAAACCGGCGATTTTCTTCAAGCGTCCAGGGTTTATCAGCCGCTGATAAGTTGGGGCTCCCGAGGGATCACGAAGATCTCGGTGGTTCACAAATGCCCGGCGAAGGAGGTCTTCTGCAGAAATGGTGAAGGAGTAGGCCGCACGGCCTCCTAAGCGAAAGCGAGACGCCATCACATAGGATTGAGATAAGGCGGGTATGGATTGGCCGCGCAGGAATTCGGCGTGAAACTGATATTTTGCGGCCTTGCCGAGAATTTTGGCTATCTCCATGAAGTATCGAAGCTCGTGTTCGCGAACTACATGAATTTGCCGATCTTTGGCGCGCGCTAGATCGTTCTCTTTCCATCGAATTCTTGCTGTCACCATCAGCCAGATGATCTTTGGCTTATATTCCGGTCCGCCGTGAGCGCGGATGGCGTTTGCTACCTGTTTCTTGATGGAGTCGAACTCGGAAAGCTCTGCTTGCAGGCTCCTAGATTTCATCGACTCGGCGGATTTGCATTCCGCCACGACCGCCGTTTCATCATCTAGCGCTAGCACGTCGATCTGCTTGGTGATCTTTTTGCCTTCCACATCGACCGTCACTTTAAAGTGGCGGCCTGTGTTCAGCTTTTCGTAGCCGAGCAGATATAGGAGGACCCAAAGTTGGTTTTCGAGCTGCTCGTCCAACCGCTTGGCTCTGCGAACTCGGACCCCGCGCTGCATGTCGCGGTCTTTTTCCCAACCCGCTTCAAGATGTTCGGCTAGCTCGCCTTGGCTGACCCGCTTGATCGAATACGGCTGGCGACGCTTTTTGTACTCGGCGATCCGAGCGGCGCGGGTCTCGGTCAGGCCCTCTGCTGGAATTGTAGCTACGTTGGCTTCTGGCAACTCGCCCCCCGGCTTATCTAGCTTATCTCGGAGGCAAGCTACTGAGAGTTGAGGGGTTTGCCTAGCGTCACCAGAGGTAGCTACCGCCCCTTCCTGAACGCCTCCGCCTTCTCCGCCGCGGCCTCCTGACGCCACTTCTTCGGGGCCGCGCGGTCCACCGCATCCCCCTCCGCCGTCATGACGTCGTTGGCGAACTCAAGGTCCAGAAGCTTGAGCTTCTTGATCTCGTCGCGCAGGCGGGCGGCTTCCTCGAACTCGAGGTTGGAGGCGGCGTCGCGCATCCTGCCTTCGAGGTCCTTGAGGGTGGCCTGGAAGTTGGAGCCGACGAAGGGTTTGGAGTCCTCGCGGACGCCGGCCGGGATCAGGACGCGGTCCTTCTCATAGGGGCTGTCGAGGATTTCCTTGATGTCGCGCTTGACGCTCTCGGGCGTGATGCCGTGTTCGAGGTTGTAGGCCTCCTGACGCTCGCGGCGCCGGTTCGTTTCGGCCATGGCGCGCTCCATCGAGCCGGTCATGCGGTCGGCGTAGAGGATGACGCGGCCGTCGACGTTGCGCGCGGCGCGGCCGATGGTCTGGATCAGGGAGGTCTCGGAGCGCAGGAAGCCCTCCTTGTCGGCGTCGAGGATGGCGACCAGGCCGCACTCGGGGATGTCGAGGCCCTCGCGCAGCAGGTTGATGCCGATCAGGACGTCGAAGGTCCCCAGACGCAGGTCGCGGATGATCTCGATGCGTTCGAGGGTGTCGACGTCGGAGTGCATGTAGCGGACGCGGACGCCCTGTTCGTGCATGTATTCGGTCAGGTCCTCGGCCATCTTCTTGGTCAGGACGGTGACGAGGGAGCGGTAGCCATTGCGGGCGACCTGTTTGACCTCGTCGATGACGTCGTCGACCTGGTTGCGGGTCTTGTCGCTGACGGGGCGGATCTCGACCGGGGGGTCGATCAGGCCGGTGGGGCGGATGACCTGTTCGACGAAGACGCCGCCCGATTGCTCCATCTCCCACGGGCCGGGGGTGGCCGAGACGTGGACCGTCTGGGGCCGCATCGCCTCCCATTCGTCGAATTTGAGCGGGCGGTTGTCGATGCAGGAGGGCAGGCGGAAGCCGTACTCCGCCAGGGTCGATTTGCGGCGGTAGTCGCCGCGGAACATGCCGTTGATCTGGCCGATGGTGACGTGGCTCTCGTCGACGAAGAGCAGGGCGTTGTCGGGGATGTATTCGAAGAAGGTCGGCGGGGGCTCGCCGGGCGCGCGGCCGGTCAGCCAGCGGGAATAGTTCTCGATGCCGGCGCAGGAGCCGGTGGCCTCCATCATCTCCAGATCGAAACGGGTGCGCTGTTCGAGGCGCTGGGCCTCCAGCAGCTTGCCGTTCTCGATCATCCAGTCGAGCGTCTCCTTGAGCTCGGCCTTGATGCCGGCGGCGGCCTGGTTGAGCGTCGGCCGGGGGGTGACGTAGTGGGAGGCGGCGTAGACGGTGATCTCCTTCAGATCGGCCGTCTTCTTGCCGGTGAGGGGATCGAACTCCTGGATGCTCTCGATCTCGTCCCCGAACAGGCTGATGCGCCAGGCGCGATCCTCCTGGTGGACCGGGAAGATCTCCACGACGTCGCCGCGCTTCCTGAACATCCCCCGCTCGAAATGGACGTCGTTGCGCTTGTACTGCAGCGCGATCAGGTCCGCCCGCAGCTTGCCCTCATCGATCTGATCCCCGACCTTCAGCGTGAAGGTCATGGCGGTATAGGTCTCGACCGACCCGATGCCGTAGATGCAGCTGACCGAGGCCACCACGATGACGTCGTCCCGCTCAAGGATCGACCGCGTCGCCGAGTGGCGCATCCGGTCGATCTGCTCGTTAATCGAGGAGTCCTTCTCGATGTAGGTGTCGGTGCGGGGGACGTAGGCCTCGGGCTGGTAGTAGTCGTAGTAGCTGACGAAATACTCGACGGCGTTGTCCGGGAAGAAGCTCTTGAACTCGGAATAGAGCTGGGCCGCCAAGGTCTTGTTGGGGGCGAGGATCAGGGCGGGGCGCTGGGTCTGTTCGATGACCTTGGCCATGGTGAAGGTCTTGCCGGAGCCGGTGACGCCGAGGAGGACCTGATCGCGGTCGCCCTCGCCGGCCTGGGCGACGAGTTCGGCGATGGCGGCGGGCTGGTCGCCTGCGGGGGTGTATTTGGTCTCGAGGCGGAACTTGCCGCCCTTCTTCTTGCCCTCGTGCGAGGGGCGGTGGGGGACCCAGTCGTCGGGCTTGCCGGGGGCTTCCTCGGGCGTCAGGCGCGGGCCGGAGACCGGGGCGAACATCGGCATCTTCGACATCGCCTTGGGCATCGCGCCGGCGTCGTCGCGGAGGAAGGCGGCGGGCGCTTCCTGCATGCCCGAGCCGGGGACGTGCACGGGCTTGGTGATCCGGGGCGCGGAGCCCTTGGGCGTCGAGGAACGGTTCATGAACGCAAGATAGGTCTCAAGGGCGGGGGACGCCAGTCAGAGCGCCCGGAACGGCGGAGGGTTGCTGACAGCAGGGTGGCAGCAAGTTTCCGCGTCGGCGACGCTTCGGGTGTGAGGTGTCCTGACCTACCTTGCCGCGGGGCGTCGCGTGGATGATTCGAATGCGGTCTGGAATACGAGGCAGGGCGGTGCTGGCGGCCTGGGTGCTGCTGTCCGGCTGCGGGCGGTTGATCCCCGACGCTCCGAAGCCCGCCCCATACTATCCTCCGAGCATGAGCCGGCCGGGGCAGACCTCCTACGCCAGCGCGACCGGGGTGATCGGCCAGCCGATCGATGGCGACACTTTCCGGCGGCTGCGCGGCGCGACGAGCTCGCTGGGCCAGTGCGTGGCCGAGCTGGATGCGGCTCGGGTGACCTTCTCACCGACGCCGGATCGGGTGAACTCCGAAACCTGCGGCCTGACCGACGCCGGGGTGCTGGGCCCGGACTTCGGGACGGTGGCCCGGTTGCAGCCCTCGGACGTGACCATGACTTGCGCGCTCGCGGCGGCGGTCAGCGTCTGGCGTCGGCAGTCGGTGGAGCCGGCGGCTCGCGAGCTGTTCGGCTCCGACGTGGTCCAGATCGATCATATGGGCGTCTACGCGTGCCGACCGGTCAACAGCCAGGCGGGCAACCGGCCGAGCGCCCACTCGCGAGCGGCGGCGCTGGACTTCGCCGGGGTGCGGCTAAGGGACGGGACACGGATCACCGTGACCAATGACTGGAACGATCCGGGGCCGAAGGGGCAGTTCCTGCACCGGATCCGCGACGACGCCTGCAAGGTGTTCGGGACCACGCTGAGCCCTGACTACAACGCCCTGCACCACGACCACCTCCACCTTGAGGCGGAGGCCAGTCGCTTCTGCCGTTAGCGGCGATTGGAGACCCGGGCGCGGGTTTCCAGATCGCTCAGGCGGCCGGTCAGGTAGTCGCGGTCGGCGGCAGAGGGCGGGGTGCGGCTGTAGGCCGCTTCAAGGCGCAGCAGGTCGCCGTATTCGACGCGGATGTCGGCGGCCTCGGTGCGGCTGATCGAACCGGAGCGCTCGCCGGCCGAGACGGCGGCGTCGATGTTGGCCAGGCGGGTGCGGTTGTCGAGGACCGGTTGATAGCCGCCGCCATTCGAGGGACCGTCGCCGATACGAGCGTCCAGCGCATCCAGACGCGCGTCGAGATCGGCTTGCTCGCGGGCGTCGATGCCGTTGCGGGCGTATGAGGCCTCGGTCTGGATCAGGGCCTGATAGTCGGTGCGCAGGCTGGTGGCCTGGGTGCGGGTGATGCGGCGCGCGGTGACGGCGGCGTTGATGCGGGCCTCGAAGTCGGCGCGGCCGTCGGCGACCGAGGTGTTCGAGCCATAGCCGCCGCCGCTGTTCGGATAGCCGTTTCCGGTGTTGTCGACGACGTTCAGCCTCTGGGTGAAGGACTGGTACTGGGCGTTCAGGTCGGCGCGTTCCTGGGTCGTGAAGCGGCCGTCGGCGCCGTAGCGGGCTTCCAGCTGAACCAGGGCGTTGTAGTCGGTGCGCAGGCGGTCAGCGCTGGAGCTGGACCGGGTTCCGGCGCGGACGTCAGCGGTCAGTTGGCTCTCGAACTGGGCGCGACCGGTCTCCAGCGGGCGGCGGTTGGCCAGCCACTGCGGGTCCAGATTGGAGTTGATGCCGAACAGGGCGCCGACGACGCTGCCGAGATTGGGCTGCTGGGTCTGGCTCTGGCTGTATGGCGTTGTTTGCCCGTAGGGCGTCTGGGCATGGGCGTTCGTCGTGATCGCCATAGCGGCCGCCGCGATCCCGATCAGGGCGGGCGCGATCAGGTCGCGCGAGGTGACGGTGGTCTTGATCGAACGCATGGCGATATCTCCGACTTGGGCCAGCCCCCCTGACCTTGAGCCGGAAGAACGGCGATGGGCCGGATCGGTTGCTTTCGTGGCGGTTCTTCAGTCATCTCCGCCTGCCGGACCCAGGGCGGAGCAACTGAAAGAGATGTCATGCGACGCGCGTTACCGGGGCTAATCGCTGTCTTCCTCGCCGGGTGCGCTGGCACGACGGATCGCACACCCGACGGCGATATCGAATTACCGCCGTCGCCGCTGGCGCTGAGCGTCTCGAGAGAGGTCGATCCCGAGGGACACCTCTATGCCCGGGTCCAGATCCGCAATGCCTCGGATCATCCGGTTTGCATCGCCACAGACGTTCTGAAGCGCGAAACCACATTCGCGATGCACATCGCCCTGCGCAGGCGGTCGCATGCGCCGATCGCCTTCCGCAGTCCTGGCTATGTCCCGCCGCCGTTGCCGGGGGTGTCTACGCTTGAGCCCGGCGCCGAGGTGAGCCGACGCTATCCGTTGTCAAACCGGTTTGCCCCGACAGAAGGCGCACTGATCGGCTATCGCGATCTGGAAATCCTTGCCCGTTTCTCCGCCGGGGGCTGCCCTGGCGTGTTTCAATACCCGATAGACTCGGGCTGGCGGCCGTTTGACTGACCGTTAGACCCGGCGTCTGCCATCCCAAACCTGTCAGCATCCCCCGTTCGCGTCCGAAAACCGCGAGACGCTTATCCGCTGCGGGCCTAGGTTCTTCCGCGAACACGGAGACCCGCCATGACCTCGTTCCGCGACCTGCACGCCTCGGGCCTGCTGATCCTGCCCAATGCCTGGGACGCCGCAAGTGCGGTGATCGCGCGCGAAGCTGGGGCCAAGGCGGTGGCGACGACCAGTGCGGGCATCGCCTGGGCTCTGGGCTGGCCGGACGGGGCGGAAGGCGAGCAGGCGCCGCCCGAGGGTGAACTGCTGGCGGCGCTGGCGCGGATCGTGCGCGTGGCGGGCGTGCCGGTCAGCGCCGACTGCGAGGCTGGCTTCTCCGACGATCCGGCCGAGGCCGCGGCCTTCATCCGTCGGGTGGTCGAGACGGGCGCCGTGGGCATCAATATCGAGGACGGCGCCGGGCCGGCGGAGGGGCTGGCGGACAAGATCGCGGCCATCCGCGCGGCGGTGGGGCCGGACCTGTTCATCAACGCCCGCTGCGACCTGTGGCTGAGAGGGATCGGGCTGATCGAAGGGCGGCTGGAAGAGGCGGCGCGACGCACGGCCCTGTATCGCGAAGCCGGGGCCGACGGACTGTTCATGCCGGGCGTGACGGACGAGACGACGATCCGCGCGCTGGTCGGGTTCGGCCTGCCGCTGAACCTGCTGGCGCGAGCGGTCCTGCCGGGGGCTGCGGCGCTGGAAGCCATGGGCGTGCGCAGGCTCAGCGCCGGGTCGAACATGGCGGCTGCCGCCTATGGGATCGCCGACCGGCTGACGCGGGCGTTCCTCGCGGACGGACTGTCGGGGCCGCAGGTCGAGGCGGCCATGGACTATGGGGCGCTGAACGCCCTGATGAGCCGCTGATGAGCCTGACCTTCTATCGCGCCGTGATCGACAGCCCGATCCAGCCGCTGGCCATCGCCTTCGATGAGGCAGGGGCGCTGAGGGCGCTGAGTTTCGACGGCAAGGGCGACAGTGTCAGGGCCACGATGGCGCGGGAGTATCCGGGCGCGACCCTGATCGAGGCGTCCGTTCCCGAGGCGATGGCCGAGGCCTTCGACGCCTATTTCGCCGGCGACCGGGCGGCGCTGGACCGGATCGCATGGTCGCTGGAGGGGGCGACCGGAGAGGGTGGCTTTCAGGCGCGGGTCTGGGTCGAGCTGACGAAAATCCCGCCGGGTCAGACCATCAGCTATGGCGAGATGGCGAAGCGCGCGGGCGGCTCAGGCCCTGAGGCCGCGCGGGCGGCCGGCGTGGCCCTGAACCGCAATCCGATCGCCCTGGTGCTGGCCTGCCACCGGGTGGTCGGCGCCGATGGGGCTATGACCGGCTTCGGCGGCGGGCTGGAGCGCAAGACCTGGCTGCTGCGCCACGAGGGCGCGCTTCTGCTCTAGGCGGCGTCGGCCTCCCCGGCCGCGCAATAGATTTCCGAGACCGGCATGCCGTGGTCGCGCTGATAGGCCATGCCCCATGCCCGCAGGGTCAGCAGGATCGGCTCCAGGCTGCGGCCATAGTCTGTCAGCTCATATTCGACGCGCGGCGGCACCTGCGGAAAGACGTGGCGGGCGACGAGGCCATCGGCCTCAAGTTCGCGCAGTTGAAGCGTCAGCATGCGTTGGGTTGCGTTGGGGATGCGCCGGGTCAGCTGCATGAAGCGCAGGCGCTTCTCCAGAAGGTGGAACAGGATCAAGGGCTTCCACACCCCGCCAATGACCGACAAGGTCACTTCGACAGCGCATCCGCTCTTCGCGTCCAGGCGTTTGGGTCGCATCTGTATACGTCCATCAATGATAGTACCGGTGATGATTGTGCCTTCTTGCGATCATCGGCGCACCGTCCGATCTGGGTCTCATCGACATTCCAGACAAGGACCGGACCGATGACTGAACAGGCGAATTTCAAGGCGCTGCTGACGACCAAAGGCGAGGGCGGGCTGCAGACTGCGGTGGTCGATTTCTCCGCGTTGGACCTGATGGCAGGCGAGGTCACGATCGCGGTCGAATGGTCGACCATCAACTACAAGGACGGTCTGGCGATCACGGGCCGGGCGCCGGTGATCTCGGTGTTCCCGCTGATCCCGGGCATCGATCTGGCCGGGACGGTCGAGGCGTCGGCGGATGCGCGGTTCAAGGTCGGCGACCGGGTTCTGGTCAACGGCTGGGCGCTGAGCCAGACGCATCATGGCGGCTATGCGCAGAAGGCCCGTGTGCCGGGCGACTGGCTGATCCCCGTGCCCGAGGCCTTCACCACGCGCGAGGCCATGGCCATCGGCACGGCCGGCTATACGGCCATGCTGTGCGTGCTGGCGCTGGAGCATGGCGGGGTGAAGCCGGAGCAGGGCGAGGTGCTGGTGACCGGGGCGAATGGCGGGGTCGGGTCGATCGCCATCGCCCTGTTGTCGAAGCTCGGCTACCGCGTCGTCGCCTCGACCGGGCGGCTGGAAGAGGCTGACTACCTGAAGGCGTTGGGGGCGGCCGAGGTCATCGATCGCGCGACCCTGTCGGAGCCGGGCAAGCCGGTTCAGACCGAGCGCTGGGCCGGGGCGGTGGACTCGGTCGGCAGCCATACGCTGGCGAATGTGCTGTCCCAGACGAAGTATCGCGGGACAGTCGCCGCCTGTGGCCTGGCCCAGGGGATGGACCTGCCGGGATCGGTCGCGCCGTTCATCCTGAGAAATGTGACGCTCGCCGGGATCGACAGCGTCAACGCTCCGCGCGAGGTCCGGCTGGAGGCCTGGCGTCGACTGGCCACGGATCTGGATGGGGTCAGGCTGGCATCTACCATCACTGAGGTGGGGCTGGCCGAGGTCCCGGTCGTCGCGGCCGACATCCTGCAGGGCAAGGTGCGCGGCCGGACGGTGGTCGACGTCAACCGCTAGACCGAAATCCGTCCCCGGAGCCCGCGCTCCGGGGGCGGAAAGTCGTGCTGTGACGTCTAGCGGATCGAGGAGATCGTGTTGCCCATCCGGATGCTGTGCAGGTCGCGGATGGACTGGCTGATCGTGACGCAGCGGCCGTTGTATCGGCTGTCGACGCACACCTGGGCCCGGCCGCTGTGGACGCGGATCGAACGGATGTTGTCGTTGAAGCCGGGGAAGTTGCCGAAGTTGGCGATCGGGGTGTCGATGGCCAGGGACCGGCCGGTGTAGTTGGCGCCCGTGTAGACGGTGACGCTGAAGTGGCCCGGCGCAGGCGGACGCGGCGGTTCGGGGCGAGGCGGGATGGGGCGGGGCGGCTGGGGCGGAACTGGGCGCGGAGGTTCGGGCGGGCGCGGTCCGCCGCCGTTGCAGCGCAGATAGCCGTCGTCGTTGGCGATGTCGCGGCCCCGGCAGCTGTTGGTGTCGATTGAAGAGAAGACCGGGGCGCCGCGCCGGTTGGGGCACTGGGCGCTGAGCATGTTGCCGTTCAGGTTCGCGCCACGACAGCTCTGCAGATAGCTGCCGGATGGAAGCTGGCCGCCGGACGGAGGGCGGGTCGGACTGGTGTGCTGCTGGGCGAAAGCCACGGCGGATACGGAGACCGAGGCAAGGATGCCGGCGGCGGCGAGAAGGCGAAGACGGGACATGCACCAGACCTCTCGAAGACGTCGCTGAATGCGACGCTTCACCCTACGCCGCCCCCGGGAGGCTGCAACCCGTTCGGCGTCTGTACGGTCGTCCCTACCAGTTCGGACTGGCGTGGGCCGGGCCGCGGAAGACGGCGTTGGCGAAGATGACCTTCATCCCGTCCAGATAGCCGCGCGTGGTCGGGTCCTGGGCGAAGCCGATGATCCAGCCGCGGCCCGAGGACGCGGCCATGATCGCGGGCTTGAAGGCCAGCTGGGCGCGGTTCTGGGCCCAGAGCTGGCCGGACATCAGCAACTCATCGGCCGAGGCGAAGCGGGCGACGTTGGTCCCCTCGCCGACCTTCAGCGGAGTGTAGATGTCGCTGCCGCCGACGAGGACGTTCAGCGACGGAGCGACCCCGGCCGAGAGCCAGTGGTCGGGATCGACGTCGGCGCGGGCCAGGACCCCGGCGACGGAGGCCGGGCCGTGCTGGCTGTCGCCGACCTGTTTCTCATAGTCCGAGAGGCTGGCGATCAACTGGCCCTCGACGCGGGCCTTGTCGGAAGCGCCTGAACCGTCACCGGCCTCGGCGGCGTTCTCGCGGCGCGAGGCCAGCATGTCGGAGGCCGGGTCGGTCAGGAAGCGGGTCGCCGAGCCGAGACCGATCAGGGTGCCGCCGTTGTCGACCCATTCCTTCAGGTGTTTGGCGCCGCCGTCGCCGAGAATGCCTTTATAGCCGCCGCCCTGGGGCAGGACGATCACCTGGAAGGCCGAGAGGTCGGCGCTACCGAGATTGGAGGTGCGGACCACGGTGACCGGATAGCCGAACTCCCGCTCCAGCACGTAGCGAGTGGCGCCGACGGCGGTCGGGTCGGTCGGGTCGTCCCAGGCCAGGGCGATGCGCGGCGCGCGGACGGCGACGGCGTCGGAGGAGCCGAAGCTGGGGCCGTCAGAGTTCCAGCTCTCGGCCGCGCCCACGACCTCGGCGCCGGTCGTGGCGGCCCAGCCGGTCATCCTCGCGGTCAGGTCGGCCGGGTTGCCGGCGCGGGGGATGACGAGCGTCCCGGCGGGCCAGCGGCGACCGGCGTGGGTGAAAGGCTTGTCCATGGTCCGCAGGGCTACGCCCTGACGCAGGGCCGAGGCCATCAGCCGGGTCGCGCCGAGGCCGGGGGCGACGAGGAAGCCGTAGGCCGCATCGCTGTCGGCGATGCCGCGCGGGACGACCTTGTCGGTGGTCGCGGCGGTGACGCTGACGGTCGGGGCAGAGGCGCAGCGGTCCGACGGGGTGTTGAACATCAGGGGCAGGGACCAAGCCGTGACGTCATAGATTTCGTCGCCCAGGCCGCGGGCGCGGCGGCGCTCCTGTTCGGCCAGGAAGGCGGCGGGGACGGCGACGTCCCTGGTCAGCAGGACTTCGGCCATGCGGCGCTGGGGCTGGCTGAGGTTCACGACATAGGAGCCGGCGGGATAGCTTTTGCCGCACGCGGTGAAGCCGGCCTCGGCCTTGCCGACCTCGACCCCCGAGGCGACCAGCAGGCCCGCCAGACGGTCGGCCTCGCCCGGGTCCCAGCTGGAGCGCGACAGCACATAGGCGCCGCGTCCCGACACGCCGTCGGCGCCGTAGGCATAAAAGTTGTTGAGCAGCCGGTCGTGGTTGGCCGAGGCCGCCTCGATGGTCGAGAGGGAGGCGACGAAATGGTTCCGGACCGTGTCGCGGTAGGTCAGGATTTCGCCCGACGACCGGCGCGCCGCCAGACCCCGGGCCGAGCCCTGCTCATAGGTCATGGAGACGGCTCCCAGGTAGCCCGGCCAGCCGTCGCCATAGCCCGGATAGAAGGCGTCGAAGACCTGGCGGTTGAAATAGGGGATGCCGTTCTGGTCGAAGCGGCGAGCGGTGTTGCGGCCGATCAGCTCGCGGCTCTCCAGCGTCGCCGGGAAGATCCACGGGTTCAGCGGCTGGGCCTCGGGCGGGAAGAAGAAGGTCTCGTCGGTGCCCATCTCATGGGCGTCGACCAGCACCTGCGGCCGCCAGTCGCGCACGGCGGCGGCCTGACCGCGCGTCTCGGGCTGGGTCTGGATGAACCAGTCGCGGTTCAGGTCGAAGAGGTCATGGTTGAACCGGCCGCCGGGCCAGAGCTGGTCGCGCTCGGCCGAGAGGGGGTCGGGGTTGGGCTCAGTGCCGAAGCCCGAGGCGTTGGAGTTCAGGAAGCGCTCGCGGCCGTCGGGATTCTGGGTCGGCACGAAGACGACGACGGTGTTGGCCAGCCATGACTGAACGGCCGGATCGCGCGAGGCCAGCAGGTGGCGGGCGGCGGCCATGGCGGCGTCGGCGGGGCTGATCTCGTCGCCATGCACCGAATACGTCAGCCAGACGATGACCGGCTGGTCGGCGATAATGGCGCGGGCGCGCTCGGGGGAGGTGACACGGGCGTCGGCCAGGGCGCGGGAGTTGGCCTTGATCTGGTCCAGTCGGGCGATATTGGCGGCCGAGCCGACGGCGGCCCAGAACACCGGACGGCCTTCATGGGTGATGGCGTAGTCGCCCATGGCCACGCGGTCGGGGGCGGCCGCGCGCAGGGCCTCGAAATAGCGGCGGACGTCGGCCGCGCGGCTGATCCGGGCGCCGCTGTCATAGCCCAGCACCTGGGCGACGGACGGGACGCTGGCGTCATAGTCGGCGCCGGGGATCAACGGGACCGATGCGGGCGCCGTCGTGGACGCGGTGGTCTGCGACAGGGCGGGAGCGGCGCCCAGAACAGACGTGGCGGCGAGGACGGCGGCGAGGCCGGCCGGAACGAGACGGCGCGAAAAAGACGGCATTTGTGATGGGATCCCCGAAAGCGGAGCCACCCTAGCCACGCCGTAGCGAAAGGGAAGCGGGGCTCTTGACGGTGTGTAACCCATAGGTGATATGTGTAACCCGAAGGTGACATCAGGCGCAGGAGCGTATCGATGACGGCGGACAACAGGAAAACCCCGGAAGGAACCAGCCGGACGAAGTTCGTGCTGCTGGCTATGTTGACGGGGCTGGGCGCAGCGATGTGCGCCTTTGGCTTCGCGTGGGGCGCCGACAAGACCGGCGATGCGGCGACGACGGCAGGGGTGATCGCGGGCATGGGCGCCGCCTTCATGGCTGCCGGAGCGATCTGCGCCTGGTTTTATCGCCCGGGCGGTCCACGCTGGCGCGTCGATCCGGCCGAGCCCGGTCGGCGGGACCGGCTGCAGGCGCAGCGCGCGCGGCAGCTGGCCATCTTTCCGGCCCTGTCGCTACTGTTCCTGGCCCAGGCCTTCGGGGCGCTGGAGCATGTGGTCGAGGGCCAGCATCGCTGGGTCGACTATGTGAGGCTGGCCGTGCCGGTCCTCTATGCCTGGGTCACGGCCCTGATGGTGATGGGCTGGGACGGCGTTTCGATGAAGAACAAGCGCTTCCTTGAAGATGAACTGACGCAGTCGCTGAGGGCGCGGGCGATGACGCTCGCCTTCTTCGTCCTGATGGCGGGCACGACCCTGTCGCTGGGGCTGGGCCTGTGGCGCGCCGAAATCGGGACGGTGAGCCTGATCCTCGCCCTGGCGGCGGCGGGCGCCGCGGCGGGCCTGCGCTTCGCCTGGCTGTTCCGCGAGGCGGGTCGCGATGAGTGAGGCCGCGATGGACGAGGTCGAGGTCCTGCTGGGGCGCGAGCGTCGGCGTCAGGGGCGGGAGCGGTTCGGGCTGGTGGTGATGGTCGCCGGCATTCTGGTCGGCGGTCTGACCCTCACGCTTGCCGATGTGGGCGCGATCTCCGAGGGGCAGGCGAGCTTGGGCTTTATGGCCGCGGTCACCGCCGGCGGGCTTGGGGCGCTGATGGTCCTGGTGTGGCGGCGGGGGCGGACGGCGCGGCGTCTGGAGAGCCTGATCGGCCGACGGGACCGGCTGCAGCGTGTCCGCAACGATCGCATTTACGCCACGTCTCTCACAGGCTGGGGCATGGTTGCGGCCAGCCTTCCGGCCTTGTCGAGGATCGTCTACGGCCAGGCGCAGGCTGATGGCGGCGACGTCGGCTTCGTCGCGGGAGCTGCCCTGGCGCCATGGCTGGTGGTGATGGCTGTCGCGGGTTGGGAGGGTCTGGCGCGACCCAACCGTCGCTGGCTTGAGGATGAGGTTACGCGCGACATGCGTCAGCGAGCTCTGTCGCTGGGGTTTATCGTCCTGATGGCGGCCATGTCAGGCCTGTTCATTCTGGGCCTGTGGCATCGGGACTGGGCCGCGATGGCTTTTCCCGCCGTCCTGATGACGGCCGCTTCGGCGGCGGGCCTGCGCTTCGTCTGGCTCGACCAGCAGGCGGAAGGCGGCGACGGTGGGTGATCCGCGTCTGGGCTCCAGACTGAAGGCGATCCGGACCGAGGCGGGGCTGACCCAGGCCGAACTGGCTGATCGCGCCGGGGTGTCTCGGAAGACGATCAACACAGTCGAAAACGGGGTCTTCATCCCCTCGACCCTGCTGGCGCTCAGCCTTGCCAGGGCCCTGGGGACCACGGTCGAGGCCCTCTTCTATCTGACCGAATAGGGCCGGCGAGGAAAACGCCCCTTTCTGTCGGCTATTGGACATTGATCAACCCAAGGGTGTGCCTCATGGTGGCGCGTGGGGTTTGATCATGCCGAACAGAGACCTGTCACTGGGTGAGCATTTCGCCGGTCTTCTGTCCGAACGTGATCCGGACAGACGCTGGAAAGTGCTGACCAAGGGTCTGGCCCGGATGGGGCTGGACCAGGTCAACTACGCCTTCCTCGACATGGTCACCTATGACCGGATGGAAGCGCGGGGCGATCCGGCCATGTCGACCATGCGGTCGGACTGGATCGAGTATTACACCGAGCGGATGTACGACATGCGCGACCCGCTGGTCGGTCATGTCCGGGCGGCGCGGTACGATCCGGTGATCTTCGAAACCGCCACCCATTACGGCCCCTCGCAGATCCTGAACGAAGCCGACGAGGCCGGTCTGGCGGGTGGCATCCTGATCCCCCTGCCGGGAGCGCCGGGCACGTTTGGGCCGGGCGCCGGGATCGTCATGGGCTCGGGGATGGATCCGGCCGAATGCAGACGGCTGCTGGAAGAGCACGGGCCGCGGCTGGTGTCCGTGGCGCATCTGTTCCATGCCGGCGCGGTCGGAGAGATGATGCGGCGTCGCTATGGGGCGGCGAAGCTGACGACGCGCGAGCGGGACTGTCTGCAGGCCGTGGCCCGGGGCCGGCGGATCAGCGCCATCGCCCATGACCTGGTGCTGGCCGAGGTCACGGTCAGCCTGCACCTGAAGAATGCGCGCCAGAAGCTGGGCGCACGCAGCCTGCCCGAGGCCGTCGCCCGGGCCCTTCTGTTCCAGCAGATCGAGGTCAGTTGAGAGGGCCTCGGGGCGCTCAAGCTTGACCATACCGTCTCAATTCCGGGACGCCCTATAGTTTTCCGCAGGTAGCGGCTGTGGCCGCCCAGCCCTAGACCTCAGGAGCCCGACGGGATGGCTCCCAGATGTCGATTCGCCGGGTTCCGAGCCGCTCCGCCTGACCGTAGGGCGGCCACGGAACGGGCGTTCCGCCTTCGCCCCACGGGGACGGGACGCCCCCTTCGCCCGTATCGGCGCCCCCCCTCGAAATCTCCCGGATCTGACCTGCCTCATCCGGGATTCCGACGTTCGCTTGACTCGGTCGCACAGTATGTCGCATACACTGTGTGTCACACACTATGTGACGCCAAGGCAGATGCGATGACCCCGGATCCCGAACTGTTCGAAAGCATGAGGCTGGAGCTGCGGCGCGGGTCGCTGGTCCTGGCCGTGCTCGCCCGGCTGAGGGAGGAGCGCTACGGCTATACCCTGCGCCAGGCCCTCGCCGGCGACGGGCTGGAGATGGAGGAATCGACCCTCTATCCGCTGCTGCGCCGGCTCGAGAGCCAGGGGCTGCTGGTCTCGGAATGGCGCGAGGAGGAGAAGCGCAAGAAGCGCTTCTACCGCCTGTCGCCGATGGGCGAGGCCATGCTGGCGGCCCTGGCCGACGAATGGCGGGGCATCAACGCCTCGCTCGACAAGATTCTCTGACATTCACGATTGAAGGAGGGACCCCAATGACCCTGACGGAACGCTATCTGAAGGCCGTGGCGGCGCAGCTGCCCAAGGCCAGCCGCGAAGACATCGTCGCCGAGCTGCGCGACGCCATCCAGACCCGGATGGAGGATCGCGAGGAAGAACTCGGCCGGCCTCTGACCGAGGACGAAGAGGAGGCGGTGCTGCGCGAGTTCGGCCATCCGCTGAGCGTCGCCGCCCGCTACGGCTCAGGACCTCAGCACGTTGTCGGGCCCGAGCTCTATCCCTGGTGGATGTTCGGGGTGAAGGTCGGGCTGATGGCCCTGGTCTGCATCACGGTCATCGGGG
Source organism: Brevundimonas sp. GW821-FHT02A10 (assembly GCF_059422025.1). Lineage (NCBI taxonomy): Bacteria > Pseudomonadati > Pseudomonadota > Alphaproteobacteria > Caulobacterales > Caulobacteraceae > Brevundimonas > Brevundimonas sp. GW821-FHT02A10. The sequence continues at coordinate 566,554 of NZ_JBWKWC010000001.1, read as the reverse complement.
CGATCGTCCGCGTTCTGGTTGGCGACGAGGAGGTCGGTCGGGCGATCGGTCAGGCCTTCCACAGCGTCTTCACCGGCGGCATCACCATCATCGGCCTGGCGACCATCGCCGGCTTCATCATCGAGCGGCAGAAGGAGAAGCCGGCCTTCCTGCGCGACTGGCGGGTCAAGGATCTGGGCCTGTTCGAACTGGCGGGCATGGATGCGGATGCCGTGTCGCGGCAGTTGGCCGGGACGGTGGAGACCTCATCCCGGGATCGGCGCGGGCGTCGCGGCGGCCGTATGACCCTGTCGCCGGCGGCGCGGGCGATGGGCAGCGCGGCGGCCTGGACGGTGCTCCTGCTGTGGTGGGCCGGTCTGCTGATGGTCACGCCCCTGCGGCCCGAGGACCTGTTCGCGGTGGGCGGGGCGACGATCGGCGGCGTCGACTATGCCGACATCTTCCGTCGCATCCTGGACGTGCTCTACTGGCCCGGCGTCGCCTATGCCGCCTGCCGGATCGGCTTCGACCTGATCCGGGCGGCCCATCCGGGACAGGTGCGTTTCACGGCGCTGGGCGACCTGGCCTTCGGCGGGGCTCAGGCCTGGCTGTTCTTCTGGCTGTGGACGGCCTCGCCGCTGGCGCCGGTGATCCATGTGGACAGCGCCCAGGCCTTCGTCGACCGGATCCGCGCGGCTTTCGAGGGCGGCTGGTGGAGTCTGTCGACCGTCCTGATGGCCTGTGTGGTGTTCGGTCTGCTGCAGGCCCTGTTCAGGATGTCCGGCGCCCTGTGGCGGCTGATCACCGGCCAACTGATGGCATACGACCGCCGGCGGTGGGACGGGGCCGCCGCCTAGGTCTGAAACTCAAATGTCCGAAAACCGCGAGACATGGGGGCCGCGCGCCCCCATGTTGTCGTCATGGAAACGCGGCACACGGATCTGGATCAGGACGCCTGCTACCGCGCCGCGGTGACGCGAGACGCGCGGTTCGACGGGCGCTTCTTCGGCGGGGTGACCTCGACGGGCATCTATTGCCGGCCGGTCTGCCCGGCGCGGACGCCCAAGCGCGAGAACATGATCTTCTATCCCACGGCGGCGGCGGCCGAGGAGGCGGGCTTTCGCGCCTGCCTGCGCTGCCGGCCCGAGACGGCGCCCGACATGGGGGCGTGGCGCGGGACCTCGAATACGGTCAGCCGGGCGCTGAGCCTGATCGAGGCGGGAGCGCTGGATGAGGGCGACGTGGACACGCTCGCAGGAAGGCTTGGCGTGGGCGAGCGACAACTCCGGCGGCTGTTCCGGCAGCATCTGGGCGCGGCGCCGGTCAGCGTGGCCCAGACCCGGCGAGTGCTGCTGGCCAAGGCCCTGATCCACGAGACCGATCTGACCATGGCCGAGGTGGCGCTGGGGTCCGGCTTCGGCAGCGTGAGGCGGTTCAACGAGACCTTCCAGTCCCTGTACGGACGACCGCCCTCCGCCCTGCGGCGTCGCAGGGAACGGCCGGGCGAGGGCGGGGTGCGGCTGAGCCTGCCTTACCGGCCGCCCTATGACTGGGAGGCGATGCTGGCGGCGCTGCGGGTGCGCGGCGATGTGGTTGAGGACCGGGTCTGGTCGCGGGCGCTCGATGCTGCCGTGGACGGCGCCGACGGGCGGGTTTCGGTCACCCCGGAGAAGCCGGGCCGGGTCGAGGTGCGGGTGGAGGCTTCCGACCTCCGGGCGCTTCCGGGGGTTCTGGCGCGGGTGCGGCGGGTGTTCGACCTGTGCGCCGACCCGGAAGCCATCGCGCGGGATCTGTCGACTGATGCGGCGCTCAGACCACTGGTCGAGGCGCGGGCGGGGCTGAGGCTGCCCGGCGACTGGGTGGATGCGGGGAGCGAGGCCCCCAACGACCGCCTGCCTGAAGATTTCGACGCGCGGCTGATCGGCCGGGCGGATCACTGGCGGCCCTGGCGGGCCTATGGCGCGCTCCACCTGCGAACGGCGGGGATCGGGGCGGCGGAACTGAAGGAGATGGACCATGGCCAGAAGGCCGCCTGAACCCCTGACGCTGACGCTGGACCGGATCGAGACCCCGGTCGGAACCGTACTGCTGGTCGTCGATCCGGACGGCGCGGTGCGGGCGCTGGACTTCGCCGGATACGAGGACCGGATGCACCGTCTGCTGCGACGCCACTATGGCGATGCTCCGTTGACGGATGGTCGGGCGCCGGAGCCGGTGCGAGATGCGGTCGCCGCCTATTTCGCGGGCAACCCCAAGGCGCTGGACGGGCTGACGGTGAAGACGGCGGGCACCGACTTCCAGCGCTCCGTCTGGGCGGCCCTGCGCGATATTCCGGCCGGCGAAACCCGCACCTATGGCCAGCTGGCCGCAGCGATCGGCAAGCCGAAGGCGGTCCGTGCGGCGGGGCTGGCCAATGGCCAGAACCCGGTCGCGGTCATCGTACCCTGCCACCGGGTGATCGGGGCGAACGGGACCCTGACCGGCTATGCGGGCGGGCTGGAGCGCAAGCGCTGGCTGCTCGATCACGAACGGGCTGTACGCAAACAGCCGTTTTAACGGGGTCGCACTTAAGCTACACAGATGGAATGACTTTTTCTGATCCCACCGCTGCAAAGGCGTCCGGTATCGACCGCGACATCGCGGCGGTGGCGGGGATTGATGCGGTCACCAACATTCTGGACGTCGTCTGCCGCCTCACCGGCATGGGGTTCGCCGCCGTCGCGCGGGTCACCGAGACCCACTGGATCGCCTGCGCTGTGCGCGACGAGATCGGTTTCGGCCTGGCGGTCGGCGGGGAACTGCCGCTGAAGACCACGATCTGCGACGAGATCCGCGACAGCCGCGAGCCGGTGGTGTTCAACGACGCCGCCGAGGATCCCGCATACCGGGACCATCACACGCCGCGCATCTATGGTCTGCGGAGCTACATCTCCTTCCCGATCATCCGGGCCAGCGGCGAGATGTTCGGCACCCTGTGCGCCATCGATCCGAACCCGCATGTGGTCGACAAGCCTGAGACGCGGTCGACGTTCAAACTGTTCGCCGAGCTGATCGCTTTCCACCTGGACGCCGCCGAACGGGTCGCCGTGTCGGAGGCGGCGTTGATCGATGCGGACGAGGCCGCGGTTCTGCGCGATCAGTTCATCGCCGTCCTCGGTCACGACCTGCGAAATCCGCTGGCGGCGGTCCAGGCCGGGATCACCCTGCTGAAAGCCACGCCGCTGAACGACCGGGCGAAACTGGTCGTCGGCCAGATGGAAGCCAGCGCCTTGCGGATGGAGCGGCTGATCGCCGACGTGCTCGACTTCGCCCGCGGGCGTCTGGGCGGCGGGGTGCCTCTGGCGCGTCAGGCCGAGGGCCGGGTGCATGAAGTCATCGAACAGGTGGTGCAGGAGTTGCGCGCCGCCTGGCCGGACCGGACCATCGTCACCGACATCCGGGTCGACCGGCCGGTCGCCTGCGATCCCGACCGGGTGGGGCAGCTGTTGTCCAATCTGATCGCCAACGCCCTGACCCACGGCGCCGCGGACGGTGAGGTGCAAGTCCATGCCCTGTGCGAGGGCGAGTTCTTCGAACTGTCGGTGACCAATGCCGGCGACCCGATTCCCGACCACGCCCTGCCGCATCTGTTCAAGCCCTTCCACCGGCCGAAGAAGGATGAGCCACAGGCAGGGCTGGGACTGGGGCTCTACATCGCCTCGCAGATCGCCCACGGGCACGCCGGATCTCTGGACGCGGACTCGACGGCCGAGCGGACGCGGTTCCGCTTCGTCATGCCGGTGTGGGCGGCGATCGAGGGCGATCGACCCTAGACTCAGGTCGTACGGAACGGATTGCTGAAGCGGTCGGGCGTCAGGGCCTCGGCGTGGAAGCGTGCCTCGCGAACGGCGCCGTTGAAGTAGTTGCGCTTGTTGAACCGGCAGCCGACCGAGGACTTGCCCGGTCCCTGCGGCTTGAAGGCCAGCGGGCCCTCGGCTTGGACCACGCCGTTGACGAAGCTGCGGTAGGTGGTCCCGTCGTAGGTCTGGGCGACGTGATACCACTGGCCGACAGGGAAGCGCTTCGTGGGTTCGATCAGGGTCAGATTGTAGCCTTCGCCCTTGGTGAAGGCGTCGAGATACCATTCGTTCTCGACCACGCGGATCTCGAAGAGGAAGCGGGTGCCGATCGGCGCCGAGCCGTCGGCCGGGGTCGGTTCGTCGACGGCGAGGTGGAACCAGCGCTGTTCGAAGGCGCCGCCGTCGGGACGGAACAGGGCTTCGAAAGTGAAGTGCTCGGCGCCGGCCAGAGGGTGGTCATCGATGAACAGGGCGTCGTCGACGCCGTCGAATTTCACCGCCTGACCCCAAGGGCTGTCGGTCAGGGCAGGGGCGCCTTCGACATGGGTCGGATGGCCGCCGATGTCGGCGAGTGTGTCGAAGGTCCAGATCTGGCCGGCCGCCGCGTCGCGGGGGCGGGCGGAGAGCGGGGTGGCGCAGGCCGAGGTCGCGGCGAGCAGGGGCGCGGCGGCGGCCGCGAGGATCAGGTCGCGCCGGGTGGTATCGGTCCGCATGGGGTCACACTCCGTCGAGGAACAGGCGACTGGCCGGGTTGTCGGTCTCGTCAACGTAGGGATAGCCCAATCCGTCGAGCGCCGCGACCAGGGCCTCGCGCTCGCCCGGCTGGACCGAGACGCCCGCCAGCACCCGACCGACGTCGTCGCCGTGGTTGCGGTAGTGGAACAAGGTCAGGGCCCAGGCGGGCTGCAGGCTGTTGAGGAAGCGCAGGAAGGCGCCGGGCCGCTCGGGGAACTGGAAGCGCAGGATCCGCTCGTCGCCCAGACCCGTGGCGCGGCCCCCGACCATGTAGCGGACGTGCAGCTTGGCGGTCTCGTTCTCGCTCATGTCCTCGACGGAATATCCGTCGGCGCGCAGGGCGGCGATCAGGGCGTCCTTCTCGGCGGCGCCATCCTTCAGCCCGACCCCGACGAAGAAGTGGGCGGCGCCGGTATTGCTCCAGCGGTAGTTGAATTCGGTCACCGAGCGGCCGTCCAGCGAGCCGAGGAAGCGGCGATAGGCGTCGCGGTCGTCGGGCAGGGCGACGGCCAGAAGCGCCTCGGCGCCCTCGCCGATCTCGGCCCGTTCGGCGACGTGGCGTAGGCGGTCGAAATTGAGGTTGGCGCCGGAGTTGATCGCCACCAGAGCTCCGGTTCCCGGATTGGCGGCGGCCCAGGCCTTCATCCCGGCCAGCGCCAGCGCCCCGGCGGGTTCGGCGACGGCGCGGACGTCGTCGAAGATGTCCTTCACCGCCGCGCAGATGGCGTCGGTGTCGACGAGGACGATCTCGTCGAGCAGGTCCTTGCAGAGTTCGAAGGTCAGGTCGCCCGCGCGGCGCACCGCCACCCCGTCCGCGAACAGGCCGACCTGATCCAGGGTCACAACATGGCCCGCGTCGATGGAGGCCTTCATGGTGGGGGCGTCCACGGGCTCGACCCCGATGACCTTCGTACCGGGTCGCAGGAAGCGCACGATAGCCGCGACCCCGGCCGCCAGACCGCCGCCGCCGATGGGCACGAAGACGGCATCGATCGTGTCGGGGTGCTGGCGCAGGATCTCCAGCCCGACCGTGCCTTGACCGGCGATGACGTCGGGGTCGTCGAAGGGGTGGACGAAGGTCGCGCCGGTCTTCGCCTCAAGCTCGCGGGCGTGGGCATAGGCGTCGTCGAAGCCGTCGCCGTGCAGCACGACCTCCCCGCCACGCGCACGCACGGCCGCGACCTTGATGCCCGGGGTGGTCACCGGCATGACGATGGTCGCCTTCGCGCCTCGGGTAGCGGCGGCGAGGGCGACGCCTTGCGCATGATTTCCAGCCGAGGCGCAGATGACCCCGCGCGCGAGCTCGGCCTCCGACAGGTTGGCGATGCGGTTGTAGGCGCCGCGGATCTTGAACGAGAAGACCGGCTGCAGGTCCTCGCGCTTGAGGAAGACCGGACGACCGAGACGGCGCGACAACCGGGTCAGGCCGTCCAGGGCGGTTTCTTCGGCCACGTCATAGACCCGGGCGGTCAGGATGCGGCGGATGGTGTCTTGCACGAACGTCTCGGGAAATCAGCGCGGAGAGAAAGGAAGCTGTCGTCTAGGCCGCCGTTGATGCGGGGTCGAGCATTAATGCACCGCTTCTGGCGTCGGATGCGAGTGAGCATTTGCCCCGCAGGCAGAGAGATTTGCTTTTTCGGCGTGAAGGAAAACCCGTCGCGATCCGGCGCATTTACGCTTGCGCCCCACGAAGATCGGCCTACATTGAATGCACATATGTTCAAGTTGAGCATAAGTCTTGAATGTGAGACGGGGCGACAGAGAACGCCCATCAGGAGGACCCGCGATGGCGGACGGTATGTTTGGTCTTTCGGAGCGCACGGCGCGCGAGACGGCCCCGGTCTGGGAGAAGGTCAAGGACCATGTCACCCCGATCGAATGGCCCTCGCAGGCGGAGCTGATCGTCGAGATCAACCGTCTGAAGAAGGAGCGCGACGCCGTCATCCTGGCCCACAACTATATGACGCCCGAGATCTTCCACGGCGTGGGCGACTATGTCGGCGACAGCCTGGGTCTGGCCAAGGAGGCCGCGCGGTCGAGCGCGAAGGTGATCGTCCAGGCGGGCGTCCACTTCATGGCCGAGACCTCCAAGATCCTGTCGCCGGACAAGACCGTCCTGATCCCCGACCTGAAGGCCGGCTGCTCGCTGGCCGAGGCGATCACGGGCGCCGATGTGCGGCTGATCAAGCAGCGCTACCCGGGCCTGCCGGTGGTCACCTATGTGAACACGACCGCCGATGTGAAGGCCGAGACCGACATCTGCTGCACCTCCGCCAACGCCGTGCAGGTGGTCGAATGGGCGGCGAAGGAGTGGGGCGTCGACAAGGTCATCCTGATCCCCGACGAGTTCCTGGCGCGCAACGTCGCGGCCCAGACCAATATCGGCATCATCGCCTGGAAGGGCCGCTGCATCGTGCATGAGCGCTTCACCGGCGCCGATATCGCCGAGATGCGCGCGGCCTATCCGGGGGCCGAGATCCTGGCCCACCCGGAATGCCCCGAGGACGTCCTGTCGGCGGCCGACTTCGCCGGATCGACGGCGGCTATGACCGACTATGTGATGGCCAAGAAGCCGAAGCAGGTGGTGCTGATTACCGAGTGCTCGATGGCGTCCAACATCAAGGGCGACGTGCCCGAGGTGAACTTCATCGGCCCGTGCAACATGTGCCCCTACATGAAGCGGATCACGCTGGAGAACATCCGCGACTGCCTGCTGAACATGGAATACGAGGTTACCGTCCCCGAGGAGATGATCGCCAGGGCGGCGCTCGCCGTGCAGCGGATGATCGACCTGCCGCCGCCCGCCGTTCCGGCGCGCTACGACATGGTCAAGGCGAAGCACCACGTCGCGGTGGAGCTGATCTGAGGTGGCCCGGATCCAACATGACGGCCCGCTGATCATTGGCGGCGGTCTGGCCGGACTGTCAGCGGCGCTGGAGGCCGCGCCGGCGAAGGTGCTGGTCGTCAGCCCCGCGCCGCTGCTGCAATCGGCCTCAAGCGCCTGGGCCCAGGGTGGGGTCGCGGCGGCTCTGTCGGCCAAGGATGCGCCGGCGCTGCATCTGAAGGACACCGAGGCGGCGGGCGCGGGTCTGGTCAATCACCATGCCGCAGAGGTCCTGACCGACGACGGCCGGGCGACGGTGGAGTGGCTGGCGTCGCTGGGCGCCCCCTTCGACCGCGAGGCTGACGGCGGCTTCGCCGTCTCGCGTGAGGCGGCCCATTCCATGGCGCGCGTGGCCCGGGTCGGCGGCGACGGGGCGGGGCGGGCGATCCTGTCGGCGCTGGTCGCGGCCGTGCGCGCGGCTGAGCATGTGACGGTCTGGGAAGACGGGCGTCTGCGCGCCCTCCTGCAGGACCAGACCGGCCGGGTGGTCGGCGCCCTGATCGAGCGCCACGGCTCTGAAATGGTCGAGGTGCTGGCGTCCGCCGTGGTGCTGGCGACCGGCGGCGCGGGCGGTCTCTATGGCGCGACCACGACCCCCGCGGCCTTGCTCGGCGAGGGCCTGGCCCTGGCCTACAGGGCCGGCGCCGAGGTGCTGGACCCGGAGTTCATGCAGTTCCATCCGACGGCTATCGACGTCGGCCTCGATCCCATGCCCCTGGCCACCGAGGCCCTGCGCGGTGAGGGGGCGCGGCTGATCGACAGGGACGGCGCCTTCATCCTGGGCCCGGCGGACGACGCCGATCTGGCTCCGCGCGACGTGGTGGCGCGGGCCGTGCACCGGTCGCGGGCCGAGGGGCGCGGCGCCTTCCTCGATGCCACCAAGGCCATCGGCGAGCATTTCCCGACAGAGTTTCCGGCCGTCTTCGCCTCCTGCATGGCGGCGGGACTGGACCCGCGCGTCACCCCCATTCCGGTGGCGCCGGCGGCCCACTACTATATGGGCGGGATCACCGCCGATCCGGACGGGCGCACGACCCTGCCGGGCCTGTTCGCCGTGGGCGAATGCGCGGCGACGGGGGTGCACGGCGCCAACCGTCTGGCCTCCAACTCCCTGCTGGAAGCGGCCGCCTTCGGGCGTCGCACCGGGCGGTCGGCGGCGGCCGAGACTGTCGGCGGTGGTGAGCCTGTCGTGAACGCAGAGCCCGTCGATCACATGAGCGCGGAGGGTCTGCTGGAGCTGCGTCAGGGGCTGAGCCGCGATGCGGGCGTCATCCGCGACGCGGCGGGCCTGACCCGTCTGCTGGCGCTGATCGACAGGCTGGAAGGGGCGGAGGGTGAAGCCCTGCCTCTGGTCACCGCCCGGCTGATCGCCGAGGCGGCGCTGGCGCGGCATGAGAGCCGGGGCGGGCATTTCCGTTCGGACTATCCATTGACGAAGGACAAGGCCGAACACACCCGGGTGCGGCTCACGCCCGCGGGCGTGGTCATGATGGCGGCGGAATAAGCTCATGCGACAACTGCCGGACATCATGATCGATGCGATCGTGCGCGCCACCCTGACCGAGGATCTGGGCCGGGCGGGCGACGTCACGGCCCAGGCCTGTATCCCCGACGACGCCCGGATGCGGGCCGTGGTCGGGGCGCGCAAGGCGGGCGTGCTGGCGGGCATCGACTGCGTGCGGCTGGCCGTGCTGGCCATGGATCCGAAGGCCTCGGTCGAGATCCGGGTGCGTGATGGCGAGGCCTTCGAGGCCGGCGCGGTGCTGGCCGAGATCGAGGGCGACGCCCGGGCCCTTCTGTCGGCCGAGCGGACCGCGCTGAACCTGCTGGGCCGGCTGTGCGGGGTCGCCACCCTGACCCGCGACTATGTCCGTGCCGTCGAGGGGACGGGCGCGCGCATCGCCGATACCCGCAAGACGACGCCGGGTCTGAGAGCGCTGGAGAAGCACGCGGTCGTCTGCGGCGGCGGGATCAATCACCGCTTTGGTCTGGATGACGCCATCCTGATCAAGGACAACCACGTCGCCGTCTGCGGCGGCGTTGAGCCTGCGGTGCGCCGCGCCCGCGAGATGGCCGGCCATCTGATGAAGATCGAGCTGGAGGTCGATGGTCTGGCGCAGCTGGATGAGGCGCTGGCCCTCGTCGAGCAGGGAGCCGGCCCGGACGTGGTCATGCTGGACAATTTCAGTCTGGATGACCTCCGGACGGCCGTGGCGCGGACTGTAGGCCGGGTGACGCTGGAGGCGTCCGGCGGGGTCAATCTGACCACGGTCAGGGCCATCGCGGAGACCGGGGTCGACGTGATTTCGGTCGGCGCCCTGACCCATTCGGCGGCGGCGCTGGACGTAGGGCTCGACGCGATCTGAGGGTTTCCTCCGATCGCCAAAGAGCGGCGTTCCGGAACAGCCTTGAGTCCCGGGGGTTTAACTCCTCGAGAGATCAAGGAGGTCTTCATGAGCAAGCCGCTGAAAATCCCGAAGGAACAACGCAGTTTCGCCGCCGCCGGCAATCTGTCCGTCGAAGATCTGGCCCTGTCTCACGACCGGCGCGATGTGCTGACCGGCGTGCAGTCGAGCCAGCCGGGCGACGCGGACGTCAACCTCGGCGAGCAGGGCCGCTACGGCAATCTCAAGCAGAACCTGACCACCCACTGGAAGGTGCAGGAACGCTAAAAGCCGTCCTCAGGCTTGCGGCGTGGAGACCGAGGCGGAAGCACTCGCGGTCGCCGGCGTCGCGGGACGTTCGGCCGCCGTTACGCGCGGTGCGGGCGTGGCGGCCGGGGCCGGCGCGGGAGCCGCGGTCGCGGTCGCCGGGGCTGTGGGGCGGCTTTCCGAAGGGCGAGGGCTCTCGCCCGACAGGGCTTCCTGGGCCAGAACCATCGTATAGGCCACGGCCTGACCGGCCTGGCGAACCGGGACGCTGGGGTCGAGGCTGGCCTGCATCAGCTGCGGACGATCCTCGGACGGACGGGCGGCATAGGTAAAGGCGTTGCTGGATCCCGAACGGCCGCCGAAGCGATAGAACAGGTGGTGGCCGACCTGGCTGACCTGAATGAGGGCGTTACGCCAGCCCGGCGAGACGCCGGTGGTGTGGAAGTGGGTCGCATTGCCGACCTGGGCGTAAACGGAGCCGGACAAAGCCTTGGACGCCACATCGCGGGCCCGGTTCCAGGCGATCGGATTGACCCGGCCGCGCATCGAACCGTCGCACGTGAAGCTGAACTGGCAGCCCGCACGCAGGGCCGCGCCCTGGAAGACGACGCCGCAGATACTCTTGGGGAAGGCGGGGTGACGGACGCGGTTCAGGACCACCTGGGCCACAGCCTGCATGCCGTCACGGCCTTCGCCGCGGGCTTCGTAATAGGCGGCCTGGGTCAGGCATTCGAGATCGCGTGAGGCGTCGAGCGCATTGCCCATCCGGAACGGGCGGGCGGCGTCGGAGGTCAGGCTCACCCGGCGCAGGGCCTTGTCGGCCGGTTCGCCGCGCAGCTGTTCGAGGCGGGCGGTCATCAGCTCGGCCTGGCGGTCGCGCTGGGCGCCGCCGGCGACTGTGTAGGGGTCGTGACGCCGGGCGATGGTCAGGGCGCTTTCATCCAGCCCGCCGGCTGCGGCCGAGAGGGCCTCTTCGGTGAAGCCCGCCGCGGTGGCGCCTTCGAGTCGTTCCGCCTGCGCGCGCAGGGTCGTCGCCTTGGCTACGGTTCCGCCCATATAGGCGCAGCCGATGGCCAGTCCGACCAGGCCCCCGAACATCGCAGCCGCCGTGACGGGCCGGATACGGGCCACGTGATCGGCAGGCGTGTTCGCACGCGTCTGCGCGGAATGAAACAAAGGCGTAGTCCTGTTCAGCAGGGCGAGAAACGCAGCCCCCGGGGTCGTCTTCACAGACAGGCGAGGTCCCTCTTGGGAGTGCGTCGCATCCGGCTGTGGTTAATCGACGGTCAGCGAACGGCCGGTCGTCGAAGCAGCGCCTTAAGCCATCCGTTTATGGCGTCAATGTGTTTGATTCGCAAGCTGACGCTGCGTCGCAGCAATTTGCACGGATGAAAAGGCATTCGTGGAAAGGAGATGTGTCTTTACGATACATCGGGTTCAGTCGGTGTGTTATTTACTGTATTGGGTTTGCACTGATCAACTCAACGATGATGATCCGTTTGTGACACAAACTGAACGCGCGCAAATCTGTTGTCTTCAGGAGGTGGTGGCGGGGGATTTAAACTTCAAGGTCTGAATCGCGGAACCGTGTCCGTTAAACGGACGTTAAGCGTGAGCATTCCGGAGTTTATGCATGATCCGCACCACTCATCGCGTCCTCGTCGCCGCCGCCCTGACCGCCTCCGTCCTCGCGCTCGGCGCCTGTGGACACACGATCGAACAAAAAGCCGCGACCGGCGCCGTCGCGGGCGCTGTCGTGGCCGGTCCCGTCGGCGCCGCCGTCGGCGGGGCGGCGGGTACGGTCGTCGGCCAGGCGCAAAAGCCGCACCGATAAGCCGGTCCCAGGCGGGCGCGGGGTTGGATTTCCGGCCCCGCCTCCCTATATCGACCTGTGATCAGAGGGGCGCCATCCGCGACGGATCGGCGCCGTCCTCTGTTATCGGCCATGGCGAACCTTGCTTTTCGGCGCGGTTTCCGCTTTGTCCCACCCGCCCCGGCTCGCCTTAGTTTCGGCGGAGCCCCTCCCTAAGAGACGCGACGCTGTCACCCGGCGACGCCGCGTGACCTGAACCCGTCTGAAGGACAACCGACCCTACGCATGCGAGATCTGAAACAAACCGGCTTCAACGACCGTATCTCCGCCCAGCAGGACGCCAAGAAGGCCCTGCTCGCCAAGTTCAAGCCCAAGGCCGCCGCCCCCGACCCCGAGTTCGAAAAGCTGGCTGAGAAGCGCGCCGCCGAGAAGGAGGCCCTTCGCCAGCAGCACGAGCTCGCCAAGGCCGAGTTGCGCCGCGAGAAGGCCGAGAAGGACGCCGCCCGCCTGGCTGAGGAAATGGCCAGCCAGGAAGCGATCGACGCCGAGAAGCGCGCCGCCCGCAAGGAGCGCAAGCAGCTTTCCAAGGAAGAGCAGAAGGCCGCGCGGGACGCCCGCTACGCCGCCCGCAAGGCGCGTCAGCGCTAAGGGCTCTTCATCGAAGACTAGTGACGCCGGCGAGGGCTTCCTCGCCGGCGTTTTCGTTTGCGCCTCACGCCAGCGGCAGCAGGTCGCCGAGGGCCTGGCGCAGCTGGTCGCCGGAATAGGGTTTGCGCAGGAAGGGCCAGGGCGCGTCGCTGAGCGCCTCGTCGACGTCGTCGCCCGCATAGCCTGACGTGAGCAGGATGGGCATCGCCGGATAGCGGTCGGCGCAGACGCGGGCCAGCTCGATCCCGGTCATCCCGCCCGGCATGACCACATCGGTCAGCATGATGTCGAACGACCGGGCGGCCAGTCGCTCCAGGGCCTCTGGGCCCGTCTCCGCGGCCTCGACGTCGAGGCCGAGGCCGGTCAGCAGCTCCATGGCGATGGCCGCGACGCCCGCGTCGTCCTCGACCAGCAGCAGGCGGCGGCCAGAGGGGATGGCGTCGATCTCGGTGCGGACCTCGGGCGCGGCCACGGCCTCGGTCGTGTCCAGCGGCGGCAGATAGAGTCTGATCTCTGTGCCCCGGCCTAAGGTTGAGGCGATGTGCACGCCACCGCCGCTCTGGCGCGCGAAGCCATAGACCTGGCTGAGACCCAGACCGGTGCCCTTGCCGACGGCCTTGGTGGTGAAGAAGGGCTCGAACACCCGGGTCATGGTCGCGGTGTCCATGCCCGCCCCGTTGTCCGACACCGTGACGCAGACATACTGGCCGGGAGCCAGTTCAGAGACGTCTCCGGCGGCGACCGAACAGCTCATCGTCTGGACGGTGATCCGGCCCTTGCTCTTCGCGCCGACGGCGTCGCGGGCGTTGACCATCAGATTGAGCAGGGCGGCCTCGAACTGGGCCGGGTCGACGCTGACCTTCGCTCCGCCACGCCTGAGCTTCATCCGGTATTCCACCGCCTCGCCCACGGCCCGCCGTAGCAGGGGTTCGCTCTCCTGGATCAGGGCGTTGAGGTCGACGGGCTCGGGGCGCAGGGCCTGACGGCGCGAGAAGGCCAGCAGCTGATGGGTCAGACCCTCGCCGCGACGGGCGGCGGCCAGGGCGGCCTCGCCGAGCTTCTTCCTGCGCGCGGCGTTGTCCGGCGACTTCAGGATCATGTCCAGGGCGCCGATGACCACGGTCAGCAGGTTGTTGAAGTCGTGGGCCACCCCGCCGGTCAGACGGCCGACCGCCTCCATCCGTTGGGCGTGCATCAGGTCGGCCTCGGCCTTGGCCTTCTCGGCGAGGGCCTCACCGACCCGCTCCTCCAGCAGTTCGTTGATGCGCTTCAGGTCGTCCTCGGCGCGTTTGGCGTCGGTGATATCGAGGCTGGCGCCGACATAGCCCTGGAAGGCGCCCGTCGCGTCGAAGCGCGGCACCCCTTCGGAGCGCAGCCAACGCTGGCCGAAGGTCGGATGCTGGACCCGCATGACGGCCTCAAACTTGTCCCTCGCCTTGAAGGCCCTGAGGAAGGTCAGGGAGAAGATCTTCAGGTCGTCGGGATGGATGAAGCCCATCCAGCGGTCGTCGCGGATCTGGTCGGCGTCGACGTTGAAGAAGGTCTTGTAGCGTTTGTTGGTGAAGACAATGCCCGGGCGTTCGTCGGTCATCCAGATCAGGGCCGGGGCGCTGTCGGCGACGGTGCGGAAGCGGGCCTCGGATTCGGCCAGCGCCGCCTGGGCCTCGCGCGCGTCGGTGACGTCGAAGGCCACGCCGACGAAGCCCAGGACCTGACCGCCGGGGCCGAGGCGCGGGCGCGAGAAGGACTTCAGCCAGCGGTATTCGCCCGAATGATGCCGATAGCGCGCCTCCAGCGAGAAGGGCTGGCCGGTGGCCTCGCCGGTCAGGGATTCCCGCACCAGATAGTCCTGGTCGTCGGGGTGGATGAAACTGCGCCAGTCGGCGGTGCGGACGCTTTCGTAGTCGCCGCCCATATAGGCGACGTAGGCCTGGTTGACGAAGGCGCGCTGGCGGTCCTGCTGGGTGACCCAGATCAGCACCGGGGCGGTGTCGGCGATGGCGCGGAAGCGGGCTTCGCTCTCGACCACCTCGGCCTGGGCGCGGGTCCGCTCGACCTCGACCCAGGCGCGTTCGGCGACCTCCTCGATCAGGCCCAGTTCGTCGGCGGTCCAGATCCGGGGGCGGGCAGAGGCCACATTGAGGAAGGCGCGCAGGCGGCCGCCGCGCATGAGGGGAATGGCGACGAAAGCCAGGGCCTGGATGGCCTCGTGAGCAGGCAGGTCGGGGGAAGTGCGTGGATCGGCCGCGACGTCATCGACCGCGACCAATCCGCCGTCCGACAGTTCGTCCCGGACCGCGTCGCCGAAGTCCGAGACCGGAAGCTCGCCCTGGTTGGAGGCCACGCCCGCGGTCCAGTCCTTCGACAGCCGCCAGACCCCCGCCTCGGCGGCCAGCTCGCCAAAGCCGACGCGATTGACGCCCAGACGTTCGCCCAGCGCCCGGTTGACCACGGACATGACGTCATCCGTGTCGGTCAGCTCGCGAAGGGTGTCGCTGAGTGTCAGGACGAAGCGCTGGCGCTGGGCCTGACGGGCCATCGCCTCGATCGCCTCGCGGGTCTCGGTGAGGTCGAACGACATCCCGACATAGCCCTGGAAGCGGCCCTCTCCGTCGAAGCGCGGATTGACCGAGACGCGCATCCAGCGCCACTCGCCGTCGTGCCGGCGGAAGCGGGCCTCGAAGCCGTAGGGCGCGTGCGCCGGTCGGGCTTCCGCCTGGACCCGGCTGACCGCCGCCGCGTCGTCGGAATGCAGGGACTGACGCCAGACGTGGCCCAGGACCTCGTCCGCCGGGCCGCCGTAGAAGGCGGCTAGCGCGGCATTGACGAACTCCACCTCGCCCTCGGCATTGGTCAGCCAGACCGGGGAGGGGGCGGTGTCGGCCATCAGGCGGAACCGCTCCTCGCTTTCCCGCAGGGCGGCCTCGGTCTGTTTGGCCTCGGAGATGTCGACGATGACGGCGATGAACCCCTTGGGCTTGCCGTCGGGGCCCAGCAGCCGCTGCAGGCTGGTCAGGGCCCAGACGACAGAGCCGTCGTCGCGGAAATACCGTTTCTCGATCTGTCCCGCGCCACCGACCAGGGTCGAGGCGAGCAGGGCCTTGGTCGGGGCGATGTCGTCGGGGTGGGTGACGTCGCCGGTCCGCGCCCCGATCAGCTTCGCCTCGGTTGTGCCCAGAATCTCGGCGAAGCGGCGGTTGGCCGTCTCGACCACCCCGTCCAGGCTCACGCGGGCGATGCCGGCCGAGGCCTGTTCGATGATTGCGGCCAGCTCCAGCTCGGTCTGGCCCATGCGGACGTCCGACCGCTTCAGGGCCGCGACGGTGTCGTCCAGCGAATGGACCGTCTTGCGCAGCGACGCCGCCACCAAGGTGGCGAACAGGCTGACGATCAGGAAGTTGATGGTCGAGGCCTGGCCTTGCGGATCCATGAGCCGCGTCGCCCCCGAGGCGCCCACCAGCACCCAGCCGCCGGCGAGGCTGGCAAGCGTCGCCGACAGGCCCGCGATGCGCCCGCCCGCCAGCGCCGCCAGGATGACGCCGGGCAGCAGGATCATAAAGCCGGTATTGGCCGGATAGAAGGATTGCAACGCCCAGCGCAGGGCCAGGAAGACGGCCGAGAAGGCCAAGCCTATCAGGATGTTGACGCCCATGGGCTGCGGGCGCGACCGGGCCAGCCGCGCCAGAAGGGTGTCGGTCGCCAGAATTCGTCTGAGGAACGCCGCTGCGTCCATTCATCCCCCGATCGTGCGGCGCGCCTGGACCCTGGCCCGTTTCGCACGACGTTGCTGCAACGCTGTCGGCCGTTTCGCGTTCCCGGACGTCCGACACGCCCACTTGCCCCTGTTTCCGGCTGTCCCGTCAAGCTTTGCCGGGGTTGGATTCGGGCCTCGAAATGCCTAACTGCAACTTCTGATATCTGAACGGCTGAACCGGAGCTCCCCCATGACCGCAGCGATCAACACCGGCCTGAGCAAGGCTGAACGCACCGACGTCGTCGGCGAACTGACCAAGGTGCTGGCCGACAGCTATTCCTTGTACCTGAAGACCCACGGCTATCACTGGAATGTGCGCGGGGCCGAGTTCTTCTCGATCCACAGCCTGCTGGAGCAGCAGTACCGCGAGATCTGGGAAGCCCTGGACACCATCGCCGAGCGTATCCGGGCCTTGGGCGAATTCGCCCCGCAAGGCTACGCCACCTTCGGCAACCTGACCTCGATCGTCGATGGCGATCCGGAGAAGGATTCCAACGCCATGCTGGCCGAGCTGATCAAGGACCACGGCACGGTCATCGCCACCATGCGTCAGGCGCTCAAGACCGCCGAAGACGACGGCGACGACGTCTCGGTCGATCTGATGACCCAGCGTCTGGCTGCCCATGAAAAATCCGCCTGGATGCTGCGTTCGACGCTCGGCGCGAAGTAAGAGTCTGAACGAACGTCAATCCGTGGCCTGAAAATCGCCCGGAAGGTCTGGCATCCGCCCCGACCTTCCGGGCGTCTTCTCTTCAGACGCCGCCGACCGAAAGCACGATGATCGCCATCGACTGGACCAGGGTGAAGACGCAGGGACGGAGGGTCGCGGCCGCGGCGCCCGCCATGCTCGCCGCCCTGGGCGTGGCCATGGCCGCCAGCTCGACGCCCCGTCCGGTCATGGACCGCACCGCCGAGGCCGTGGCCCACGCCACCCGGGGCGATCTCGGCGGCGAAGGTCTGGCGGCGATGACCTCGCGGCTGACGCCTTCCGAGCTGGCCCTCGCCATCCGCCACGATCCCAATGAAAAGCAGGTCGCCCTCTATGGCCTGACCCCGGGCTGGGAGAGCCTGACGCTCGCCGGCAAGCCGACGCTGGAGCTGGGCGCCAACGGGCTGGAGGCCCAGCGGCTGAACGCCGCCACGCCGACGACCTCCGGCGCGCTCCGGCCCGCCCTGCCGTTCGTCTTCCGCGCGGCGTCAGAGGCCGACCGCAAGCGCGCCGAGCGCTGCCTGACCCAGGGTATCTATTATGAGGCGGCGCTGGAAAGCACCGAGGGTCAGGAGGCCGTGGCCCAGGTCATCCTCAACCGTGTCCGCGACCCCAATTATCCGTCCAGCATCTGTGGCGTGGTGTTCGAGGGCGCCGAGCGCAATACGGGCTGCCAGTTCAGCTTCACCTGCGACGGGTCCCTGTCCCAGGCGCCGGTCGGCTGGGCCTGGGACAGGGCGCGCACCGTGGCGCAGCGGATGCTGGCCGGCCATGTGGCGACCAAGGTCGGGACCGCGACCCACTATCACGCCGACTACGTCCACCCCTGGTGGTCGCCGACGCTGGCCAAGATCACCCAGATCGGGGCCCACATCTTCTATCGCTGGAAGGGGATCTACGGCGAGACCGCGGCCTTCCACCAGCGCTACGCCACGCGCGAGCCGGTCATTGACGAGGCCCGCTTCGCCCGGCCGCGTTTGATCGTCGCCTCCGCCACGCCGGACGCGCCGGCGATCGCGCTCGGCCCGGACGGCAAGCCGCTGGCGGTGGGCATGAAGACGGTGCAGATCGACGGCCAGACCCGGGTCGTGGGCGTGGTCAGTCTGGGCGGCCGGCGCGCTCCGACGCCGGATGAGATCGCCGCCATCAACGCTCGCATGAACGCCTTCGAGCACCCGCAGGCGACGCCGGCGGCTGCGCCGCGTGTCGTGGTCGCCCCGGGCGCCACCGCGATGGACGTCGAGGAAGTCGGCCGCCCCGGCAACTGATTGCGGCGTCAGAAGATTCAGCCAGCCTGACGACAGTCGGGTTGCAACGCTCCATCAGGCTCTGCATTTAAAAGGCTCGTTGGCGCCCGGCGCCCTGAGAAGGCCTGCCGTGTCTGAGAAGCCCGTCGAACAGATCGAGCCGTGGAGTGAGCCTGAGCGGATCGCCGCCCTGCGCAGCTATGCGATCCTCGACACCGACCGCGAGGCCTCCTTCGACGATCTGGTCAAGCTGGTCGCCCGGATCTGCGAGGCCCCGATCGCGGTGGTCAATCTGATCGACGAGGGTCGGCAGTGGTTCAAGGCCGAGGTCGGTCTGGGCGTGCGCGAGACGCCGCTTGAGACCTCCTTCTGCGCCCACGCCCTGCTGATGCAGGACGGGATGGTGGTTCCCGACGCGACCGAAGACCCCCGCTTCACCTGCAATCCCCTGGTCACCGGCGAGGCGCATCTGCGGTTCTACGCCGGGGTGTTGCTGAAGACCGCCGAGGGCCTGCCGTTGGGCACCCTGTGCGTCCTCGACACCGAACCCCGCCCGGAGGGGCTGACCGAATTCCAGGCCTCGGCCCTGAGGACGCTTGCCGGTCAGGCCATGGCCCAGCTGGAGCTGCGCCGCGCCCTCGCCCAACGCCGCGAGAGCGAAGAGACGGCGCGTCGGGCCATGACCGCTTCGGACTATGTCGGCGCCTTCGATTGGGACATCGTCAACGACCGGGTGGTGGCGGACGAGAAGTTCGCCCGCATGTATGGCGTCGATCCGGCCGTGGCCGCCGCTGGCGCCCCGATCCGGGTCTTCACCGCCGCGATCCACAATGACGACTTCGCCCGGGGGCTGGAGGACATGCGGCTCGCCATTCAGGAGGGCAAACCCTTCATCAGCGAATACCGTCTCGTGGTCGAAGGTCAGCCGACACGCTGGGTCGTGGCCCGGGGCCAGGTCTATTACGGTTCCGATGGCGCACCCGAACGCTTCCCCGGCCTCGCCGTCGACATCACCGAACGCAAGGCGATGGACGCCAACCTGGCCGAGGCCTCCGAAGCCCTGGCCGAAAGCGAGGCGAAGTTCCGGGCCATCGCCGACTCCATGCCCCAGATGGTCTGGTCGACCCTGCCGGACGGATTCCACGACTACTATAACGCCCGCTGGTACGAGTTCACCGGCGTCGAGGTCGGCTCGACCGACGGCGAGGGCTGGAACGCCATCTTCCATCCGGACGACCAGCCTCGGGCCTGGGAGGTCTGGCGGCATTCGCTGGCGACGGGCGACCTCTATGAGATCGAGTACCGGCTGAGGCGGAACGACGGGGTCTATCGCTGGACGCTGGGGCGGGCCACGCCGATCCGCAATGAGGCGGGCGAGATCGTGCGCTGGTTCGGGACCTGCACGGACATCGACGATCTGAAGCGGGTCGAACGGAACACCGAACTGTTGAGCCAGGAGCTCAGCCACCGGATCAAGAACATCTTCGCCGTGGTCTCGGCCCTGATCGCCCTGTCGGCGCGGGAGTATCCCGAGGCCAAGGCCTTCGCCGCCGCCGTGCGCAACCGCATTGGGGCTCTGGCCCGGGCGCATGAGTTCGTCCGGCCCCATACGGAGGTGTCGCGCCCGACCGTCGGCGGCATGACCCTGCATGCCTTCCTCGAGGCCCTGTTCAAGCCCTATGCCGCTGTCGATGGCGCGCCTCGGGTGGTGCTGGAAGGGGATGACGCCCTGTTCGACGATCAGGCAGCGACGTCGGTGGCCCTGCTGTTCCACGAACTGGCGACCAACGCCGCCAAATACGGCGCCCTGTCCGAACTCGGAGGTGTCGTCACGCTCGACACCCGACTGGCGGGCGACCGCTTCCGCCTGACCTGGACCGAAAAGGGCGGGCCTCCGATCACCGCACCCCCGACCCGTGCGGGTTTCGGCTCATCGCTGGCTACCATCTCGGTAGAGGGACAACTGGCCGGAAAATTGGAACGAATCTGGGCGCCGGACGGTTTGATCGTCGTAGCGGACCTCCCCGCAACTGCGCTTTCCAGACGTAAGGCCGCCGCAAAGGCGATCTGATGCGGCATGGCGTGAAACCTGCAAGGCCGTTGTGCGTTCAGGCGCAGGGCGTCGATCAAGCAAGCTGAAAGAATGACTTCGCGTATCCTGATTATTGAAGACGAAGCCCTGGTGGCCATGGAGCTGCGCTTCGTCCTGGAAGACCTCGGTCACGAGGTTGTCGGCACCGCCGCCGATGCGCGCACCGCCCGGAATCTGGTCAAGGAGATGGAGGTCGATCTGGCCCTCGTTGATATTCACCTGTCCGACGGCCCCACCGGCGTCGAGCTTGGTCGGAGCCTGGCGCAGGAAGACGGCGTCACCGTTCTCTATATGACTGCCAATCCCGGCATGGTGCGCGACGGCGTCGCCGGGACCATCGGTGTCCTGTCCAAGCCCGCCGACGAGCGCGCGGTCCAGACCGCCGTCGACTACGCCCTGCGTCGCCGCAAGGGTGAGCCGGTCGACTACGCACCGCCGGAACTGCAGCTTTTCGCCTGATAAATCGGCACAGCGACGGTTGCAGGTCAGTTGATCGGGCATAAGTCAGAAGCTCCCCCGAAACGGAGCCTTCCCATGCAAAGACGTCCCCTCGGCAAGAGCGGCCTCGAAACCGCGCCCCTGGTCTTCGGCGGCAATGTCTTCGGCTGGACCATCGACAAGGACCGGTCGTTCGTCCTGCTCGACGCCTTCATCGACGCCGGCTTCAACGCCATCGACACCGCCGACGTCTATTCGCGCTGGGTCCCCGGAAACGCGGGCGGCGAGAGCGAGACCATCATCGGCGAATGGCTGAAGGCGCGCGGCAAGCGCGACGACGTGCTGATCCTGACCAAGGTCGGCTCGTCCATGGGCCAGAACGGCGATGACGCGCGCAACGATCTGTCGGCGAAGTGGATTGAGAAGGCAGTGGACGCCAGCCTTAAGCGGCTGAAGACCGACTACATCGACCTCTATCAGTCGCACTGGATGGACAAGCTCACGCCAACCGAAGAGACCCTGCGCGCCTACGAAAACCTGATCCAGTCCGGCAAGGTTCGCGCCATCGGCGCCTCCAATCACGATGTGCCGAAGCTGAAGGAGGCATCGGCCCTGGCGGCGGAAAAGGGCCTGCCCCGCTATGAGACGCTGCAGCCTCACTACAATCTCTACAGCCGCGATACGTTCGAGGGCGAGCTGCAGGACTATGCGGTGGCCGAGAACCTAGGCGTGATCACCTATTTCAGCCTCGAGAGCGGCTTCCTGAGCGGCAAATACAAGACCGCCGAGGACCTGAAGAGCGCTAGCCGGGGCGGGGCGCTGAAAGATCATTTCAACGAGCGCGGCGTGCGCATCCTGGCGGTGCTGGACGGCATCGCCCAGCGGCTGGAGGCGACCCCGGCGCAGGTGTCGCTGGCCTGGCTGCTGAGCCGTCCGGGCGTCACCGCTCCGATCGTCAGCGCCACCTCGCTGGAGCAGTTGAACGACACCCTGAAGGCGGCGACCCTTGAGGTCCCGCAGGACGCGCTGGACGAGCTGACGGCCGCCAGCGAGTACGATCTGGGTTGACGCCTACCAGACCCCGATCTTCTCCGCCTCGTGGTGGCTGATCGGGTTGTGGGCCTTGGCGTGGTCCTCTTCCGCGAGGAAGCGGACCGCGTCGAGGGCGGCCATACAACCCATGCCGGCGGCGGTCACGGCCTGGCGGTAGATGTCGTCGGTGACGTCGCCGGCGGCGTAGACGCCCTCGATATTGGTCGCCGTCGAGCCGGGCTTCACCACGAGATAGCCGCCGGCCTTGGTCTCCAGCTGACCCTGGAACAGCTCCGACGAGGGGGCGTGGCCGATGGCGATGAAGACGCCGTCGGCGTCGACGGTCTGCGTCTCGCCGGTCTTGACGTTCAGAAGCCGCGCGCCCGTGACGTTCGACGCGACGCCGTCGGTCTGGCCGAGGATCTCCTCGACCGCATGGTCCCAGATGACCTCGATCTTGGGGTTGGCCAGCAGGCGGTCTTGCAGAATCTTCTCGGCGCGGAACTCGTTCTTGCGGTGAACGACCGTGACCCTGGCGGCGAAGTTCGTGAGGAACAGCGCCTCCTCGACAGCAGTATTGCCGCCGCCGACCACGATCACCTGTTTGCCACGATAGAAGAAGCCGTCGCAGGTGGCGCAGGCCGAGACGCCGAAGCCCTGGTATTTCTGCTCGCTCTCCAGACCCAGCCATTTGGCCTGGGCGCCGGTCGAAATGATCACTGTCTCGGCCAGCATCTCGGCGCCCGAATCCAGCTTCAGCCGGAAGGGGCGTGACGACAGATCGGCGGAGACCACGATGTCCTCGATGATCTCGGTGCCGACGTGTTCGGCCTGGGCCTTCATCTGCTCCATCAGCCAGGGACCCTGAATGACCTCGGCGAAGCCGGGATAGTTCTCGACGTCGGTGGTGATGGTCAGCTGGCCGCCGGGCTGGATGCCGGCGATGATCACCGGATTGAGCAGGGCGCGGGCCGCATAGATGGCGGCGGTCCAGCCGGCAGGGCCGGATCCGATGATGGCGAGGCGGACTTTGCGAGGTTCGGTCATGATGGCCTATGTAGTCGCTGATTCCGCTTCGCGCGATGCCGTGCGACGTTCAAATCCACAGGAGCCGGCGACATGCCCAACCGCAGTTTTCTGGGCGTCGGCGTCCTGATCGGCCTGGTCATCGGGTCCCTGGCCGGAATCTGGACCGGGCATCTGGCCTTCGGCATCATCGGCGGCGTGCTCGCGGGCGTCGCCCTGGCCCTTGTGATCGACTGGCTGGGGCAGTTGAAGCCCGGGCGTGGAAGCAAGGGCGGCGACGACGGCGGCAGCGGCTTCTGGATCGACGGTTCGGGCCACGATCGGTCGGGTCATGGCGGGCATCACGGCCATGGGCATGGCCATCATGGTCACGGCGGTCACGATGGCGGTCATGGCGGTTCGGACGGTGGTGGTGACGGCGGTGGCGGCGGCGACTGACGCCTCTGCCAGTCAGCGGGTTTGCATCGCCTCAAGCACGGCCCTCGCCGCCCGGTCGGTCTCGGCCAGCGGCTGATAGGTCCAGCTGTCGAGTGTGCCGTCGAATGGACGCGTCGCGCCGTGGGCCTCGAGGTCCGCGTGCAGGCGCGCGAACTTGCCGGCGGGCTTCAGCGCGACCATCGGCAGGACATGCACCGGCTTGCCGGTCGAGGCGGCCTCGGCGGCCATGTTGGCGCTGTCCTCGGTGACGAGGATGTGGTCGGCGGCGTTCAGGAAGGCGAAGAAGGGGTTGGCCCCCTCGCCATCCCAGAGGATGCCCGGCAGGACGGACAGGCGCGCCGTCATCGCCGTCTTCGCCGCCTCGGGCGTCCGGCGCGAGAAGGTCAGCATCAGCGAACCGCCCGCCGTCTCGATCGCCGTTGCGATCTGTTCCGCCAGATCGGCCGCATGGGCCTCGGTCAGGTCGAAAGCCTTCGACTTGCCGCCGATGAGAAGCGCGACGCGAGGATGGGGCAGGGGATTGATCGCTGTGGCGAAGGCGGGCGCGGCCTCGACGATCCGCTGAGGGGTGATCCGGTGCGGCGAGCCGACGATCTCGAACACTGTGTCGCCGGACAGGCCGTCATGGGCCGGCGCCACCACCATGTCGAAGCGCGAGGGCGACAGGCGCGGATCCTGGGTCTGAATCACGAAGGTCCTGCCGCCCGAACGCCGACGCACCGCCAGCGACAGCGGCAGGGTGGCCCGGCCGGTGGCGATCCACAGATCGGGCCAGGCCTCGTTGTCAGCAGGGAAAGGGGCGTCGGACGCCGGATCCAGCATGGCTGGAAGCTTCAACGCCGACGGCAGCTTGTCGAAAGCCGGTCGCCAGCGGATGCGTTTGGTGGTGATTTCGGCAGGCGTCAGGCGCTGGATCGCCTCGGCGAGGCCCAGCGCCTGATTCTCGATTCCTGCACGGCCGTCGGAGACGACCCGGATCCGCAAGGGGTGGGTTACTTCCACTCGACCTTGAGGATTTCATAGGCCTTCACGCCACCTGGCGTGTTGACCTCGACCACGTCGCCGATCTCCTTGGAGATCATGGCGCGGGCGATCGGCGAGGAAATGCTGATCTTGCCCTTCTTCACGTCGGCCTCGTGTTCGCCGACGATCTGGTAGCGGCCCTCTTCCTCGGTGTCCTCGTCGACCACGGTAACCGTGGCTCCGAATTTCACCTGAGAACCCGAAAGCTTGGTCACGTCGATGACCTGGGCGCGGCTGATCTTGTCCTCGATCTCGGCGATCGAGCCTTCGATCCAGCCCTGGCGTTCCTTGGCGGCGTGATACTCGGCGTTTTCCGACAGGTCGCCGTGTTCACGGGCCTCGGAAATGGCCGCGATGACGCTGGGCCGTTCCACCGACTTCAATTGCTTGAGCTGCTCGTCGAGGGTGCGGTAGCCCTCGGCCGTCATCGGCACTTTTTCCATATGAATCAGGAGTTTCTTTTTCGCCCGGAAATCCGGAGGGAGGACAGTGAGAGATAATGCGGTGTTGGCTGCAGTCGCTGGGCGCGCGCGACCGGCCAAAGAGATTAGGGCGCCTGACGTCGAAACTCAAGTCGCCATGGCGACCGTCGTTATGCCGCGAGGGTCAGGCGGCGCGGCTCGCGTTGCGCTCGCTGCGATGCAGGAGCATCCGCTTGGCGATCGTGTAGACCAGCCAGGCTAGGGCCGAGGCGCCGATCAGGGCGAATACCGAGGAGATCACCGCCGCGCCCGCCGAGATGAAGGCGATGACGAAAGCGATGGCGGCGAGAAGGCCGGTGACGATCTGAACGGTCTGGATCTGCATGGACGGGTTAACGCACCCGGGAGGGGCCGGTTGCGGTACGTCTCCGATCACTTCTGGCGCACGGCCTTGTGAGCCCTCGTCCGGACGGTCCTACGCGTAGGCGTAGGGCCCGCCGCGCTCCAGCGCCCGCTGATAGGCCGGACGGGCGTGGATGGTCTGCAGGAAGGCGCGGCAGCGCGGCTTGTCCGGACCGAACGGCGCCCGGGCCGAACAGGCTTCCAGCGGGAAGCTCATCATGATGTCGGCGGCGGTGAACTGATCGCCCGCGAACCATTGGGCCTTGGACAGTTCGCCTTCCCAATAGGCCGAGTGGGCCTCGATCTGGGGATCGATGAAGCTGGACTGGGCCTTGTTCGAGATGGCGTTGACCAGCGGCTTGATCAGGCCCGGCGAGCGCTTGGGCAGGGCGCCGAAGACGAGCTTGAGCAGCAGGGGCGTCATGGCCGAGCCCTCGGCGTAGTGCAGCCAGTAGGTGACGCGGCGGGCCGCCTCGCTGCCGGCGGGCGGGGTCAGGGCGTTGCCCGGGTGGGAGGCCAGGATCTGTTCGATGATGGCGCCGGTCTCGGCGGTGACGACGCCGTTCTCCTCGATCACCGGCGACTTGCCGAGCGGGTGGATGGCGCGGAGCTCGGGCGGGGCCAGCATGGTCGCGGCGTTGCGCTCATAGCGCTTGACCTCATAGGGCACGCCCAGCTCCTCCAGCAGCCACAGCACGCGCTGCGAGCGGGAGTTGTTCAGGTGATGGACGGTTATCATGGCGCGTTTCCCGGCGGAGTGACCGCTGTTTTCAGCACACTAGGCCGGTTGACGCGGGGGAGGGCAAGAGGCTTGCGCGATCAGGCGCGTCGCCCGCTCCAGCGCGTGCGGCTTTGCGGTCGGGCGCTGGCGGGGCGAGCGCCGGGGCCCTGCGACACCGTCTTGTTCCGATGCTGCTGGAACAGCTCGAACGCCAGGGTGGCGAGCGCCAGCTTGCCGGCATGACGCCCGGCGAACCGGCGTCCGCCCTTCGACAGAAGCAGGCCGCCGACGGCGGTGGCGATACGGGACAGGGCCATGACATTTACTCCGGTTGCCCGGATGAAACGGCCCTCACCGATATCGGTTCAGGCGCTGGGGCGGATGGTCACGTCTGCGCCGGCAAGACCGGAGCCGCGGCGGTCGGCGGGACCAGCGCGGGGATCAGTCGTCCCTGGGCTTCGGAGTTTCGGAGGAGGGCGGCGTGGTCAGGGGCGTCGTGCCTGGAGCGGGCGCACTCCCGGTCGGCGGAGTTGGCGCGCCTGTCGCCGGAGCCGCGGCCGTACCGGTCGCGGGCAGGGGAGCGCCGATCACCGGCGGTGCGCCGCTGATATAGACGGGCGGAATACGGGTCACGACGGTGCCGGTCGCGGGCGGAGGACCCGGATCGGCGGGCTGCGGCAGGCCGGTCACCGGCGGATCGGGCTCACGCACCGTCCCCGCCGCACCGGGCACGTCAAGCACGACGCTGAGCGGTGAGACGCCGGTGTCTCCAAAGGCCTCGACGGCGAAGGCGTAGTCCACCCCGGCGTTCAGGGCCCGGATCTCGACCGCGCCGCCGCGGGCCGCCAGATCGTCAGCCCAGACCTGATAGGTCAGATGCAGCCGGTCGCGCTTGACGCCCCAGCGGATGTTGTAGCCGAGGATGCGGCCGCCGGTCGGATTGGGCACGGCGTCGAAGGCGACGATGGCGTTCCTCTGATCCTCGCCGCGTTTGACCGTGACGTTGGCGGGAGCGGCCGGGGCCGGGCCCGTCGCCGTGCCGAAGACGCGCAGGTCGGCGATGGCCAGATGGGCGCCCGGCGCCTCGCCATGCTCATAGCGGATATAGCGGGCGCGCACGGGCCGCTCGCCCTGGACATAGGCGTTGGGGCTGTCGCGTTCCGAGTTCATCCGGCTGGCGAAGGTCGACCAGTCCTCGCCATCGGTCGACCACAGGATGCGGAAGCGGGTCCGGAGGCCCGGCAGTTCGGCGAAGATGCCGGCCTGGTAGTCGGCGTAGTTGACCTGCACCGCCTGCACCGTCTTCACCGCCCCGAGATCCAGCGTCAGCGTCTGGCCCGCATTGTTGTTCGCTGCGACCCAGAAGGTGCGCGGGTCCTCGTCCGTGGTCCGATCGGCGGCGAAGTCGTCCAGCGTCGAGGAGGCGGTCGCCTTGGCGCGATAGGAGAGGGGCATCCAGCCTGTGAACAGGCTGTCGGGATCCGTGACCGGACCGTCCGGCGCCCGCTGGGGGAAGTCGCCGAAGCGGCTGGAGAACCACATCTGGCCGTCCGGATGCACGCCGCCCGGATAGAGGGCGATGCGCCGCTCGAAGCTCCAGTTCAGCCCGACCCACGACGTGCCCGCGTTCCACAGATTGCCGTAGCGGTCCGCGAACGTGGAGCCCTGTCCCGCACCGCTGACGAAGCCGCCGGGCTTGTAGCTGATCGGGCTGTAGGGCGCGTATTCGAACGGCCCGAGCGGCGAGGCGCCCGTGTAGAGCCCGGTGGCGGAGGCGTTGTAGCCGGTGCCGGGCGCGGCGTACTGGAGGTAGTACCGCCCGCCGACCTTGTTCATCCAGGCCCCTTCGAGGAAGGGGCGGACCGGGGTCCCGTCGGGCAGGCCGCCCGAGTGATCCTGTCCGAATCGCTCCCAGCCGTGCCGGTCGGGGTCCAGGGTGAAGAAGGGGCGTGGCGCGTCCACCCACTCCATCGGCGGCACCGGATTGATCTCCGAGCCGAACAGGGGCGCGCTGTCGGACGAGCCCCAGTAGACGTACCATTTGCCGTCATCGTCGATGAACAGATCGGGGGCCCAGGGACCGGCGGGAATTTTGCCCGCCGACGAGGTCTCGCCCTTCGCGGCCATGCCCGGGACCGGCGGCATCACCCGGGTCAGGTAGTCCCAGACCGCGCGGGTCGGATCGATGCTGACCAGCATCGGCTTCGGCTCGGTCGAGGACTGCATCAGATAAAGGCCGTCGTCGTCCGAGGCGGCCGCCGGGGCGACGCCCGCGCCGAACGGCCAGCGATCGGGGGTGACATAGGTCCAGTCAACCAGATTGCGCGAGGTCCAGTAGCCGTCGCCCCCGGTCTGGAACAGATAATAGCGGTCGCGGTGCAGGACGATCGTCGGGTCGCCGCCGGTGCGATAGCTGATGCCCTGATGCGTCTGTTCGAAGCTGTATTTGTAGTCGAGATCGACCGGGTTGGCCCAGGTGCGTCCGGTCGGCGCCGCGCTGGTCGTCGTCGGCGTTTGGGCCGCGGCGCCGGATGCGAGCGCGCTTCCCGAAATGAGGGCGGCGACGGCGGCGAGAACGACGGTCGAAAGGCGCATTTCTGAACCCTACCATGAGCTTGGCCGCGCGAAAGACCTGAACAACCGTCGGCGGGTGGCTTCGCGCTGCGGGAGTGCTAAGCCTGTCGCATGAGCTCTTCGCGCCTCCGCAGCCTTTTCACCTCCCTCAGCCTCTGGGTGGTCGTGGCCCTCGTGCTCGGACTGGCCGTCGGCGCCCTGTCGCAGGGCTCCGGTGTGGAGACGATCGTCACCGCCATCGAGCCTCTGGGCGGGGTCTGGCTGAACGCGCTGAGGATCACCGTCATCCCCCTGGTGTTCGCCATGCTGGTGACGGGGATCGTCTCCATCGCCGACGCCGCCTCAACCGGACGGCTGGCGGCCAAGGCCCTTCTGGTCTTCACCGTCATGCTGGTCGGGGCCACCGTCTACGCCATCCTTGCTGGACTTGGCCTGCTGCAGATCTGGCCCATCGATCCGGAGGCCGGGCGCGCCCTTCTGGCGGGCATTCCCGCCGACACGGCCGCTACCGTCGGCGAGGCGGCGCGCACCGACGGGCTGCAGGCCTTCCTCAACAGCCTGGCGCCCTCCAACCTGATCAAGGCCGCCGCCGAGGACGGGGTGCTGGGCGTGGTCGTCTTCGCCATCGCCTTCGGCTTCGCCGCGACCCGGCTGGAGACCCGCCTGCGTCAGCCGCTGTCGGCCTTCTTCGAGGCCACGGCCGAGGCCATGGTGGTCATCGTCCACTGGGTGCTGCTGGCCGCGCCGTTCGGCGTTTTCGCCCTCGCGCTCGGCGTGGGCCTGCGCGCCGGTGTCGGCGCGGCGGGCGTGCTGGGTCACTACATCGCCATCGTCTGCCTGAGCCAGATCGGGGTGATCCTGCTCGTCTACGTCGGCGTGCTCGCCTTTGGTCGGATCGGTCTGCGGCGGTTCGCGGGCGCGGTCGCCCCGGCCCAGGTCGTGGCCTTCTCGACCCAGTCGTCCCTGGCCAGCCTGCCGGTCATGGTCGAGCGCGCGCGCGATACGCTCGGCGTCTCCTCGGCTTCGGCGGGGTTGATCCTGCCGCTGGCCGTCGCCGTCTTCCGTCTGACCAGCCCCGTCGCCAACCTGGCTGTCTGCCTCTACGTGGCCCAGTTGTACGGCGTGCACCTCAGCCCGGGAATCCTGATCGCCGGCGGGCTGACGGCCATCGCCGTCTCGGTCGCTTCGGTCGGCCTGCCGGGTCAGGTCAGCTTCTTCGCCTCGATCGGCCCGATCTGCCTGGCCATGGGCCTGCCCATCGGCGTCCTGCCCCTGCTGTTGGCGGTCGAGGTCGTGCCCGACATCTTCCGCACCATCGGCAACGTCACCGCCGACCTGGCCGCGACGCGTATCGTGGCAGGACGGGACGAGGCCGTGGATCTGGAAGCGGGCGAGGGGATCTAGGCCGTCAGTCGATCGCCTCAACGCCCTCGGCCTTCAGACGGGCGATATGGGCCTTCATGGCCTCGAGCTGTTCCGGCGGATGCGGCGTCCACTCCGTGATCTCGCCGACGATCCGCAAGGGCGCGCGCGAGCGGTAGGAGCGGGTCGGATTGCCCGGGAATTTCTTGTCCGTCAGGTTCGGGTCGTCGATCCAGTCGCCCGTCGGCTCGACGAGGTAGATGCGCTGACGGCCGTCGCCGGCCGCCAGTTCCGCGCCCCAGATCGCCGCCTCCAGCGTGCCCGAGAAATAGATCCACGACCCGGCCTGACCCGAGCCGTAGTTCGAGTTCCAGCCGACCGCCAGCTCGTCGCCGACGCCCAGATCGGCGCGCGTGCCATGGTGGAAGGGGCCCTTCTCGTCCGGCACGGCGTCGGTCATTGCGGTCTTCCTCTACTGGCCGGTCAGTAGGCCTGGATGGCCTTCACATCCAGTTCACCGGCCTTGATCGCCCCGATCGCCTGTGAGGCGGCGAGCGCCCCGGCGGCGGTGGTGTAGTAAGGGATTTTCATCATCAGGGCGGTGCGACGCAGGCTGAAGCTGTCCTGCAACGCCTGTTTGCCGTCGGTGGTGTTGAAGACCAGCTGGACCTCGCCGTTCTTCATTGCATCGACGATGTTCGGGCGGCCTTCCAGCACCTTCTTGACCGGGGTCACGGCCAGACCCTGTTCGGCCAGATACGTCGCCGTACCGCCGGTGGCGATGATCCTGAACCCTTGCGCGATCAGGGCGGCGACGGCTTCCTTGATGAAGGGCTTGTCGTCATCCTTGACCGAGACGAAGGCGCAGCCGGTCGTCGGCAGGGTCGTGCCGCCGCCGATCTGGGACTTGGCGAACGCGCGGGCGAAGGCGGGGGCCATGTCGGCCTCGCCGTCGCGTTTCCAGTCCAGACCCATGACCTCGCCGGTCGAACGCATTTCCGGGCCGAGGATGATGTCGACCCCGGCGAAGCGGGCGAACGGGAAGACCGCTTCCTTGACCGCGATATGATCATACGGCTTGTCGGTCAGGCCGAAGGACTTCAGCGGCACCCCGGCCATCACCTTGGCGGCGATGGCGGCGACGGGCAGGCCGATGGTCTTGGCCACGAACGGCGCTGTGCGCGAGGCGCGCGGGTTCACTTCCAGCACGAAGATGCGCGGATTGTCGGAGTGCGGCTCCTCGATCGCGAACTGGACGTTCATCAGGCCGCGCACCTTCAGCGCCCGGGCCATGGCCTCGGTCTGGCGCTTCAACTCGGCGACGACGGCCGGCGACAGCGACCACGGCGGCATCGAACAGGCGCTGTCGCCCGAGTGGACGCCGGCTTCCTCGATATGCTCCAGCACGCCGGCGACGAAGACGGTCTCGTCGTCGCACAGGGCGTCGACGTCCACCTCGGTGGCGCGGTTCAGATAGTGGTCGATCAGGACCGGATCATTGCCCGAGACCCGCATGGCCTCGCCGACATAGCGGTCGAGTCCCTCGCGGTCGTGGACGATCATCATGCCGCGGCCGCCCAACACATAGGAGGGGCGCAGGACGACCGGATAGCCGACGCGGTCGGCCTCGGCGGCGGCTTCCTCATGCGAGCGGGCCAGACCGTTCGGCGGCTGCTTCAGACCGATGTCGTTGAGCATCTGCTGGAAGCGCTCGCGGTCTTCGGCCAGGTCGATCGAATCCAGCGTCGTGCCCAGGATCGGCACGCCGTCGGCATGCAGGGCATGGGCCAGCTTCAGCGGGGTCTGGCCGCCGAACTGGACGACGCAGCCGATCAGATCGCCCTTCGAGCGTTCGACCTCGATCAGCTCCAGCACGTCCTCGGCCGTCAGTGGCTCGAAATACAGCCGGTCGGAGGTGTCGTAATCGGTGGAGACCGTCTCGGGGTTGCAGTTGACCATGATCGACTCGACGCCGATGTCGGCGAAGGCGAACGCCGCGTGGCAGCAGCAGTAGTCGAACTCGATGCCCTGACCGATCCGGTTCGGACCGCCACCCAGGATGATGGCCTTCTTCCTGTCCGAGGGCTCGGCTTCGCACTCGGGGATCTGGCCCAGGGCGCCGGTCTCATAGGTCGAATACATATAGGCGGTCGCTGAGGCGAACTCGGCGGCGCAGGTGTCGATGCGCTTGAACACGGGGCGGACCGACAGTTCGCGGCGCGCCTTGCGGACGTCGGCTTCGCTCTGGCCGGTCAACTGGCCGAGGCGGGCGTCGGAGAAGCCTTTGGCTTTCAGCTTACGGAAGTCGGCGGCGTCGGTCGGCAGGCCCTTGACCCGGACGTGGCCTTCCTCGCGCACGATGTCGGCGATCTGGCGCAGGAACCACGGCTCGTAGGAGCAGGCTGCATTGACCTCCTCGACCGTCAGGCCGTGGCGGAAGGCCTGGGCGATGACGCGGATGCGGTCGGGTGTGGGCTGACCGAGGGCGCGGATGACGGCGGCCCGGGCGGCGGCGTCATCGGGCACGTCGGAGGTGCCCTCGATCTCGATCTCGTCGAAGCCGGACAGGCCGGTTTCCAGGCCACGCAGGGCCTTCTGCATCGATTCCTGGAAGGTCCGGCCGATGGCCATGACCTCGCCGACCGACTTCATTGAAGTGCCGAGCAGGGGCTCGGAGCCCGGATACTTCTCAAAGGCGAAGCGCGGGATCTTGGTGACGACATAGTCGATGGACGGCTCGAAGCTGGCCGGGGTCACCTGGGTGATGTCGTTCTGCAGTTCGTCGAGGGTGTAGCCCACGGCCAGACGCGCGGCGACCTTGGCGATCGGGAAGCCGGTGGCCTTGGACGCCAGCGCCGACGAACGCGACACACGCGGGTTCATCTCGATGACGACCATCCGGCCGTCGGCGGGGTTGATCGCCCACTGGACGTTCGAACCGCCGGTCTCGACGCCGATCTCACGCAGGACGTTGATCGAGCCCGTGCGCATGCGCTGGTACTCTTTGTCGGTCAGGGTCAGGGCGGGGGCGACGGTGATCGAGTCGCCCGTGTGCACGCCCATCGGATCGACGTTCTCGATCGAGCAGATGATGATGCAGTTGTCCGCCGTGTCGCGGACGACCTCCATCTCATATTCCTTCCAGCCGAGGACGCTTTCCTCGATCAGCACCTCGGTCGTCGGCGACAGGTCGAGGCCGCGCAGGACGATTTCCTCGAACTCCTCGCGGTTGAAGGCGATGCCGCCGCCGGTGCCGGCGAGCGTGAACGACGGGCGGATGACGGCGGGCAGGCCGACGAACTCCAGCCCGTCCAGCGCCTCTTCCATCGAATGGGCGGCCTTGGAGCGGGGGCTTTCCAGACCCAGCTTGTCCATGGCGTCGCGGAATTTCTGGCGATCCTCGGCCTTGTCGATGACCTCGGCCTTCGCGCCGATCATCTCGACATTGTATTTCTTGAGCGCGCCGCTCGCGTCCAGCGCCAGGGCCGTGTTCAGGGCCGTCTGGCCGCCCATGGTGGGCAGCAGGGCGTCAGGGCGTTCCTTGGCGATGATCTTCTCGACCATCTCGGGCGTGATCGGCTCGATATAGGTCGCGTCCGCCAGCTCCGGATCGGTCATGATCGTGGCGGGGTTGGAGTTGACCAGGATGACGCGATAGCCCTCGGCCTTCAGCGCCTTGCAGGCCTGAACGCCGGAATAGTCGAACTCGCACGCCTGGCCGATGACGATGGGGCCGGCGCCGATGATCAGGATCGACTGGATATCTGTACGCTTGGGCATCGGGGCCTCTTGGTCTTGAAACTTTAGTGGGTCACGACCGCACACTCCCAGCCGTCGTAGTCGAGCTGGAAGGCCGCGGCCCAGGATTGCATCATGGCGGAGATGGGGGCGAAGCTGGCTTCGTCCACCGGAATGGTCGTTTCGAGGACGGTCATCTCGTCCTGGCCTCGGGTCACGAAGCCCGCGCGGCGGGCGACCTCGTTCAGGTCGTCGTGGTCGCCTTCGCCGTAGAAGTAGAACAGGGTGTGGCGCGGGGTGACGCCCGTGTCGCCATGCGTGGCGAGAGCGGCGCGGACGGCGGCGTCTTTCTCGTCATGCTCGGACATGGATCGGTCTCGCGCGAACGACCGGCGTCGCGTGGATTCGCGGCCGGGGGCGTTCAGGTTGTCGGTTAAGCGGCCCGTCTAAAGACGGGGGGGCAGGGGGGCAACCCTCTATCGTCGTTGCTGAGGCTTCCGTCCGCGGGCGGCGTGAACCCAGACCGTCGGAGTCGCACGATTTGTGACGGATTTTTGTATCGAAACAAT
Source organism: Brevundimonas sp. GW821-FHT02A10 (assembly GCF_059422025.1). NCBI lineage: Bacteria > Pseudomonadati > Pseudomonadota > Alphaproteobacteria > Caulobacterales > Caulobacteraceae > Brevundimonas > Brevundimonas sp. GW821-FHT02A10. Next base: position 532,458 of record NZ_JBWKWC010000001.1, on the reverse strand, counting down.
GACTTGAGGAATTCCGGGATGGCTCTGCCCGGCGCCCTCTAAACAACGGTTACACTCTTCAACAGGCCGGGACGCTCAGCCGCGTCCGGGCCGGCGTTCATAACCATGATTTCGCATAATCTGGCAGTGTCGCGGTGGCCTGAAGATCAAGTCGCTGATTCAAAAGAAAAACATTGGCAGTATTTGGCAGTCTGTCAGTGCTTTTCACTGACAGTCCCACCTCACGCCTGCCCTCAGGCCCGTTCCGCGATCCATGCCGGAAGCTGTGCGATGGCCTCCAGCGCGCCATAACGGGGATGGCCCTCGGGCGCATCGGCCAGTTCGTGGGCCCAGGTGACGTGATAGGGGATGTGGACGCCAAAGGCGCCCGCCTCCAGCGCCGGGAGCACGTCGGACTTCATCGAGTTGCCGGCCATGACGGCCTCGGCCGGGCCGGTGCCGTGACGGTCGAAGATGCGGTCATAGGTCCCGCGATCCTTCTCCGAGACGATCTCCACGGCCACGAACAGATCGCCGAGGCCCGAGGCGGCGACCTTCCGCTCCTGATCCATCAGGTCGCCCTTGGTGATCAGGACCAGCCGGTACTTCTCCGACAGGGCGGCCAGGGCCTCGTCGACGCCCGGCAGGGTCTCGACCGGATGGGCCAGCATCTCGCGTCCGGCGGCCAGGATCTCGCGCACCACCTCCGGCGGGGCGCCGCCGTCGCACAGCTCCATCGCCGTCTCGATCATCGACAGGGTGAAGCCCTTGATGCCGTAGCCGTAGAGGCGAAGGTTGCGCCGCTCGACCTCGGCCAGCCGGGTCTCGATGGTTTCGAGGTCGCCGTGGTCGTCCAGCAGGTCGACGAAGCGGGCGTGGGTCAGGCGGAAGATGGTCTCGTTGTGCCAGAGGGTGTCATCGGCATCGAGGCCTACGGTCGTGATGGTCATAGGCGGCTCCTAGGCCCGGGAGCCGCCCCGTTTCAAGTCAGTTCAGGGCTTCGCGCAGGAAGGCGAGGACCCGGGGCCAGCCGTCATTGCGGGCCGCGACCAGGCCCGGGACGGTGCCGCCGAGTGAGGTGGCGCGCTGCAGGCCGGGCGCATCGGGCGAAACCGGGATGCCGAAGGCGGCATGGCCGGCGTCGGGATAGGCGATGTTGACCACCGGATACGCGAAATGATGGTCCTTCAGCCGCTGCACCACCTCGCCGGCCATGCGCGAGGAGGGCCACAGGCCGTCGGCCTGACCCGAGATCATCATCACCGGGCCGTGGATGTTCTCCACCGCGATCCGGGCTTCCGCAGGCGCCGCCGTCAGGCTGTCGTTGTAGAGGTTGAAGACGCCGGTGAAGCCCTTCGACAGGTCGTAGTGGGTGTAGGGCAGGGGCTGGCCATCGGCGGTCCAGGACGACCCGACCGGACCGCCGGCCATGTCGATCCCGGCCCAGACCACGCTGGACGGCACGCCGACGACGACCGCGCCGATCTGCGGCTCGCGGCTGGCGATCAGCAGGGCCAGCTCGGCGCCCTTGGAGATGCCCATGACGGCGACGGGGCCGTGGATCTCGGGTCGGGCCCTGAGCCAGGCGAGGGCGCGGCCGACCGGTTCGATCGGGACCTGATCCAGCTTGGCCTGCTGACCGGGCTCGCCGAAGTAGGAGACGGCGATGGCGGCGAAGCCCTCATCGGCCAGATGCCGCGCCAGACCGCGCGATCCGCCGAGCCCGCCCTCGGAGCCGCCCAGAACGATCACCGCGCCTGCCGAGATCTGCGATCCGGCGACGGGAGCGAAGTATTCGGCGACCAGGCCGTCCTCGCGAATGACCACGGTCGCCGGACGGGCGGTGGGAGCGGTCGCCTGTTGGACGGCGGGCGCCGGCGGGGTCTGGGCCGCAGCCATCGTGCCGGTCAGGACGAAGGCCCCGAACAGGACGGCGGACAGGGCCGCGGAGGCGCTGACGAAGGACGCGACGGGCAGGGCGTTGGGCATTTCAATCTCCATCTATGAAGAACTTTGAAACACAAAGTCTATGGCCAGTCAACCGCCCTCCGAGGTTACGGCGACTTCACTGGCGGTTTGGCCGACCCGTGTTAGCGTTTGATGCGACGGCGCTCGCCGTCGGAGCGAGACAGAGAACCGCGATGAAGGATTTCCTGAAGGCCTACACCCGCTACGCCGAGTTCGAGGGGCGGTCGGATCGCAAGGAGTTCTGGTACTATGTGATCTTCTATCTGGTCGTCAGCGGCATCCTGTCGATCATCGATGAGACCCTGTTCGGCGGCGGGATGATCGGTATCGGCGGGCCCGGCTGGGCCCAGAGCCATTGGGATGGGGGCGGACTCTGGCAATGGGGGTGGGGCTGGAACTGGGGCATCCACGACAAGGGGCCCCTGACGTCGATCTTCAGCCTGATCTCCCTGATCCCGTCGATCTCGGTCAGCGTGCGCCGGCTGCACGACACCAACCGGTCCGGATGGCATTTCCTGTTCTGGCTGCTGCCGGTCGTCGGCTGGATCTTCCTGTTGATCTGGTATTCCCAGAAGGGCGACCCGGTCTCCAACGCCTATGGCGAGCCGCCGGTCGGCAGCCAGCTGGAGCTCTGAATGCGGGTCTCGCAGGGCCGCCGTTGACCCGGCGGCCCGCGATGAGTAGTGACGCCGCCGTTTGCTCGCCGGGATTCGGTGCTAAGGAACGGCCATGACCACTCAACTGCTTCCCGGCTGCACCGGCGTCCTCGCTCTGGCCGACGGAACCATCCTGCAAGGGATCGGCGTCGGCGCCGTCGGCACGGCGCTGGGCGAAGTCGTCTTCAACACCGCCATGACGGGCTATCAGGAGATCCTGACCGACCCGTCCTACATGAGCCAGATCCTGGCCTTCACCTTCCCCCACATCGGCAATACCGGGGTGAACGTCGAGGACATCGAACAACTGGGCGGCGGATCCGACACCTCGGCGCGCGGCGCCATCTTCCGCGACCTGCCGACCGATCCCGCCAACTGGCGCAGTGAATCCAGCTTCGACGCCTGGATGAAGCGCCGCGGCGTCGTCGGTCTGGCCGGCGTCGATACGCGCGCCCTGACCAAGATCATCCGCGACAAGGGCGCGCCCCACGCGGTCATCGCCCACGATCCGGAAGGCAAGTTCGACCTCGAGGCCCTGGTCGCGCAGGCGAAGGCCTGGACCGGTCTGGTTGGCCTCGACCTCGCCAAACCCGCCTCGACGCTTCAGTCGTTCGAATGGGACGAGAGCCTCTGGGCCTGGCCCGAGGGCCACCCGAAGACCGAAGGCCGCAAGACCGTCGTGGTTGTCGACTATGGCGTGAAGCGCAACATCCTGCGGGCCCTGGCCTCGACGGGCGCGAAGATCACCGTCGTCCCCGCCACGACCTCGGCCGAGGACATTCTGGCTCGCAATCCCGACGGCGTGGTCCTGTCCAACGGTCCGGGCGATCCGGCCGCGACCGGCGAATACGCCGTGCCCGAAATCCAGAAGCTGGTCGAAAGCGGCAAGCCGGTCTTCGGCATCTGCCTGGGCCACCAGATGCTGGCGTTGGCGCTGGGCGCCACAACGGTCAAGATGGAGCAGGGCCACCACGGCGCCAACCATCCGGTCAAGGACCTGACGACCGGCAAGGTCGAGATCGTCTCGATGAACCACGGCTTCACCGTCGACCGCGACAGCCTGCCCGACGCGGTCGCCGAGACCCACGTCAGCCTGTTCGATGGCACCAACTGCGGCATCGAGCTGAAGGGCCGCCCGGTGTTCAGCGTCCAGCACCACCCCGAAGCCTCGCCCGGGCCGACCGACAGCCTTTATCTGTTCGACCGGTTCTCCGCCCTGATGGACGCCTGATGGCCTTGCCGTCCGCGAAGTCAGCCTATCTGGGCTGGCTCTCGCGCGCGCTGAAGCCTGACGGCAGCGGGTTGCCCAAGGTCAGTGGCGACCTCGTTCTGGGCTACGGCACCGGCTATGACGCAGCCGACATCGCCCCCTTCGTCCTGTCGCTGCGGGCCGTGTTCGACGGGAGCGTGGCCCTGGTCGTCGATGACCGGCCGGACCTGAAAGCCTTCCTCGACCAGCACAACGTCATCGCCGTCCATCCGCAGCATCTGGACGGCTGGGAGCCGCATGCCGTCATGGCCCGGTTCGCGGCCTTCGACCGGCTGCTGGGGCAATGGCCCGAGGTGAAGAGCGTCCTGATCACCGACGTGCGTGACGTCATCTTCCAGGCCGCCCCGTTCGCGCCTGCGCCCGAACGGCTCGAGGCCTATGTCGAGTACGAGGACGGGGTCCTCGGCGACCACGACTTCAACATGAAATACCTGCGGGCCCTCGCCGGCGACGATCTGGCCGAGGCGATCGCCCAGAAGCCCTGCATCTGCGTCGGCACCGTCATGGCCCCGCGCGAGGCCATGATCCGCTTCTGCCGCACGGTGATGATGCTGGCGGCCATTCCCCGTTCCGAGCTGGGCGGCGCCTTCGGGGCCGATCAGGCGGCCTGCAATCTGGCGGTCCACATGGGGCTGGTCGAGGCGGAGATCCGCCCCAACTACGGGCGCATCGCGACCCTTGGTCTGACGAGGACGGAAACGCTCGGCTGGTCGGACGGCAAGGTCACCAATCCCGGCGGCGGCTGGAGCGCCATCGTCCACCAGCACGACCGGCATCCGGCCCTGGCCACCGCCGTCCACGCCCGCTGGGGCGGGGGGCTGGAACACCGCGTCCGGGTGCAGAAGAAGACCTTCGCCCAGCGGCTCGATAAGCAGACCCAGTCGATCCGTCGCCGGCTTCCCGAGCTCCGGTAACGGCGTCTGGCCAATCCCCGGCCGTGACGGCAGAGTAGGGCATCGCCTTCGAGGGGGAGCTCGATGACCGCCACCGCCGAACGTCCGCTGGACGCGCCCCTGACCGCTCCGGCTTCGGGCGGGGTCATGCGATCGGGCGCGTCCCGTCTGGACGCCATCGACCTGCTGCGCGGTCTGGTGATCTGCATCATGGTGCTGGATCACGTGCGCGACTACTTCCATGCCAGCGGCCAGTTCGACCCTCTCGATCTGTCGGTGACCAACCCGGTCCTCTATGCGACGCGCTGGATCACCCATTTCTGCGCCCCGACGTTTGTGTTTCTGGCGGGCGTCTCGATCTGGCTGCAGGCGTCGCGCGGCAAGACGGGCTGGGCCCTGTCGCGATTCCTGCTGACGCGCGGCCTGTGGCTGATCCTGCTGGAGCTGACCGTGATCGGCTTCGCCTGGCAGTTCCAGGGCTACTCCCTAGTCTTCCTGCAAGTCATCTGGGCCATCGGCGCCTCGATGGTGGTGATGGCGGCCCTGATCTGGTTGCCGGTCAATGTCCTGCTGGCGCTGGGGATCGTCATTCTGGTGGGGCACAATCTGCTGGATCCGATCCAGCCCCAGGCCTTCGGCGCCGCCGCGCCGGTCTGGATGGCGGTGCATACGCAAGGGATCGCCCCGCTCGGCAAGTTGCCGATCCTGTTCGCCTATCCCTTCGTGCCCTGGCTGGGGATCATGCTGTTCGGCTATGGCTTCGGCCGGGTGTTCGACCTGCCCGAGACGAAACGACGCCGCACACTGACCCTTGTCGGTCTCGGCATGATCGCCGCTTTCGTCGTGCTGAGAGCGCTGCAGATCTATGGCGACCCCAATCCCTGGCAGATGCAGGACGCCCCGTGGAAGACGGTCGCGGACTTCATGGACGTGCGCAAATATCCGCCGTCGCTGCTCTATGCCCTGATCACCCTCGGGCCGGTGCTGGTGTTTTTGCCCTGGCTGGAGCGGGTGAGGAGCCTGCCGGCGCGTTTCCTGCTGCCGTTCGGACGTGCGCCCCTGTTCGCCTATGTGCTCCACATCTATGTGGCGCACGGGCTTCTGCTGCTGATCGGGACGGCGACGGGCCGGCCGCTTGAGGCCTTCATCAACCCCTTCTTCGACCCGCAGCCGTCAGGGCAGGGGTGGGGACTGCCGCTGATCGCGGTCTATGCCGTGTGGCTGCTGGTGCTGGCCATTCTCTACGGCCCGGTACGCTGGTTTGCAGGCGTGAAGGCGCGCCGCCGCGACTGGTGGCTGGGGTATTTGTAGCGACTACGGGATCGGCGCAAAGCTGCGGTCCTCGCAGCGCAGGGCGCAGGCCTTGCGGATCGCGGCTGGGGCGGCGCTGAACCAGTATTGGGCGTCGTCGTCGCGGTGGGCGTGTTTTCGCTCCAGTCCGCGAAGCCGCCTGAGCGCCGCGTTCTCCAGCAGGCGCGCATGCAGGGCGCGGGGCGAGAGTTCGGCGATGGCGGGAGAACCGGGGACGGCGACGGCGTCGGGGCCAGTGGGTTCCACCGCCGGACGGGCGATAGAGATAAACATCGGTCGTCTTTCAGTCGTATCGAGATTGCGACGCCGACCGCGTCCTGGCCCCGGGGCGCCCGCCATTCTTTCTGGGCGGGTCGGTATGGTTAATCCACAAGGTCTGTGGATTGTTCCGATGTGTCCATAAAAATATGCGTGAAATCAGGCAGTTATGGTCACGCTTTTAACTATATGGTTAACAAGAGATTAACGGCGGCGCTAACGGTGATCAGCCCAGACGGTCCAGATGGGCGGCCCAGGCGGCGCGGCCCGTAGCGGTCAGATTGATCCGTGTCCGGGGCTTTCTGCCGAGAAATCCGCGACCTAGCTCGACGTATCCTGCGCCTTCCAGCCGCTGCAGATGGCTGGAGAGGGTGTTGTTGGCCAGCTCAAGCGCGGCGGCCAGTTCGGTAAAATCCGCGGCGCCCCGATCCGATAAATAGGCGAGGACGCCGGTGCGAATTCGGTTCGACAGCAGCGGATCGCCCTCGAAAGGGGCGTTCACCGCGCCCTCTGACGCATCAGGATGACCGCCGGGAGGAAGGCGAGGAACAGCAGGCAGGCTGCGGCGAGCGGCAGAGCCGGGGGCGAGTTTCCGATGATCGCCATGCCGATCGCCGCCCCGAAACTGCCGATCGCGACCAGAAGCAGCCACCGGCGGTCATTCAGAATAGCCGTCACCCACCAGGCGGCGCCCCACAGGGTGAGGAGCACCGATGGCAGCAGATAGGCGGCATAGACGGCATCGGTCGACAGCTGGTCCTCGGTGAATATCCGAAAGCCGACCACCATTGTGATCATGGCGATGAAGGCTGCGCTCCAGGTCGCGGTCGCCGCACGGCTGAGGCGGACGCGGTTGGGGCCGAGGGTTCGCCAGACGGTCCAGATGAGGGTGACGAGGAAGAGGATGTGGGCGGCGAAGACGCTGAGGTTGAGCGCCTGGACGATCGGACCGGCTTCGGCGCGACCTGTCGCGGGACCGGGAAGGCCTTCGATGGCGATGCCGATGAGGATGGCCAGCAGGGCGAACCCGTACCCGCCGCCGAACACCGCCATCAGCAGAAGGAAGGGCGCGGGCTCGCCGCGACCGGCGCTGGCCAGGCGCTTTAGATAGGCGAGGTCGCTCTCGTCGGAGGAGGTCGGCGTGACGGTGTCAGACATCGGGGTTCTCCGGTTTCGGTTTGACTACTTTCAATTGTAAAGTTGTCGAGTCAAGAGGGGGCGGTCAGCGGCCTCGCTTGTCGGGCTATCGGGCGCTATGGTCGGGGGTGCGCTTCGACGAACGCTTTCTTGAAGAACTGAAGGCCCGCCTTCGCCCGTCCGACGTGATCGGCCGGTCGGTGAAGCTCAAGCGTCAGGGACGCGAGTGGGTGGGTCTGAGCCCCTTCTCGAAGGAGAAGTCACCGTCCTTCTTCGTCAATGACGACAAGGGCTTCTTCCACGACTTCTCCTCGGGCAAGCACGGCGACGTCATCTCCTTCCTGCAGGAGGTCGAGCGGCTGTCGTTCCCGGAGGCGGTCGAGCGTCTGGCCGCCGAGGCCGGGATGCAGATGCCGGCCGAGGACCCCCAGGCCGCCGAGCGCGAGCAGAAACGTCAGGGTCTGTCGGACTGGATGGACCTGTCGCAGAAATGGTTCGCCGCCAATCTGCGCCGTTCGGCGGGCAAGGCCGCGCGCGAATACTTGGAGCGCCGCGGCCTGCCCGAGGACCAGTGGGAGCGGTTCGGCCTGGGCTATGCGCCCAACGACCGCGAGGGATTGAAGAACGCCCTGATCCAGCGCGGCGCCAAGCCGGGCGAACTGGTCGAGGCCGGGATGCTGATCTCTCCGGAAGGGGGTGGCGCGCCCTATGACCGGTTCCGCGACCGGCTGATGTTCCCGATCCTCGATGCGCGGGGTCGGATCGTCAGCTTTGGCGGCCGGGCCATGAACCCCGACGACCGGGCCAAATATCTGAATGGTCCGGAGAGCCCGCTCTTCCACAAGGGCGCGACCCTCTACGGCCTGCCCGAGGCGCGGCGCATTCTCGGCGCGGAATCGAAGTCGACCCAGGCCATCATCGTGGTCGAGGGCTATATGGACGTCATCGCCTGCCAGCGCGCGGGCCTGCCGGCCGTGGCGCCAATGGGCACCGCCCTCACCGAGGAGCAGATGGAGCGGCTGTGGCGGGTCTCGTCCGAGCCCGTGCTCTGTTTCGACGGCGACGGCGCCGGCCAGCGCGCCGCCTATCGCGCCATCGAACGCGCCCTGCCGCTGCTCAAGCCCGGCCGGTCCTTCCGCTTCGCCCTGCTGGAAGGCGGCCAGGACCCCGACGACATCTTGCGCGACAAGGGGGCGCCGGCCCTGCGTCAGGCGATGAGCGAGACCAAACCCTTCGCCGAGGTTCTGTTCAAGCGCGAGGTCGAGGCCGAGCCACTGGACACGCCCGAGCGCAAGGCCGGACTCAAGGGGCGGCTGCGCCAGGCGGCGGCGGCCATCCAGGACAAGGATCTGGCCGAACAATACCGCCGCGAGATGTTCGAGCGGTTCGACGCCCTCTTCCCCTCCGGCCGCAACGCGCCCCAGTCGCAGCGTCCTCAGCAGGGCGGGCCAGGGGGGCGCTGGCGCGGGCCGCCGCCCAAGCTCGGCCAGACCGCCGAGGGCGCCGAGGCCATGCAGTCGCTGAGCCGTTCGATCGAGCCCGTCGCCGCCGCTTTGGCCCACGGCGCCATCGACGATCCGGAGAGGATGGACGACCATCTGGAGGCGATCGCCTCGCACGGGTTCGGCGATCATGCGCTGGACGGCCTGGCGCAAGAACTCGTCCGCCTTCGGTTTAGCGGCCAAACCCTTGACAGTGCGGCATTGCGACGCCATCTGGCCGCTTCGGGACACGATGCTTTAGTGCGCGAGGTCGAGAAGGCGGCGGCAAAGTCCGGCGCGCCTTTCCTGGCCGCAAATGCGCCCCTCGCCGAAGCAAGGGTCCGGTGGTCGCAAGCGTTCGACGCTCTGACTCGCGTGGCGGGGCTGGAGAAGGCGCTGGCGTCAGCGAAGTCGAATGCCGAACAGGCTTTCGACGCCTCCGCCTTCAGTCGTCTGAAGGCGGAACGCGACGTATTGCGGCGAGCCATCAAGACCGGGACGATTTGGGAAGACGAGGCCTCTTCGTAACAAACGAAGGCCGGGCGCGTTCTCTTTTGGAACGGATGTTGCATTTTTGCCGAGGGGTCTGGCGGCCTCTGAATCGGCTGGAGACAGAGACTTAATGACCGATACGCAGGAACCTGCTGAGACCTCGTCCGACGGGCCGCTGCTCGACCTTACGGATGCGGGCGTCAAGAAGTTCATCAAGCAGGCCAAGGCCCGCGGCTATGTCACGATGGAGGAGCTGAACAAGGTCCTGCCGTCGGAAGAAGTCACGCCCGACGCCATCGAAGACACTCTGGCGATGCTGTCCGAAATGGGCGTCAACGTCGTTGAGGCGGAAGAGGACGCGGCCGAGAGCTCGGGCGGCGAGGTCGCCGAGCGCGCCGAGACCCAGATCTCCGACGAAAACGCCAAGCCGACCTATGACCGCACCGACGATCCGGTACGGATGTATTTAAGGGAGATGGGGAGCGTCGAGCTTCTCTCCCGCGAGGGCGAAATCGCCATCGCCAAGCGGATCGAGGCCGGCCGCGACGCCATGATCTCGGGTCTCTGCGAAAGCGCCCTGACGTTCGAGGCCATCATGGTCTGGCGCGACGAACTGGCCAACAACCGCATCCTGCTGCGCGAGGTCATCGACCTGGACGCCACCTATGGCGTGATCAACCCGTCGTCCCTGCCGCACAACCAGCCCCAGGCCGGCATCCCCGGCCAGCCCCAGCCCGCCGCCGCCGAACCTGAAGAGGGCGCGGCCGAGAAGCCCGAGGGCGAGGACGAGGAGGACGAAGATTTCGACGACGGCGGCGGCATGTCGATCTCGGCGCTGGAAGCCGAGCTGCGCGACGGCGTCATGGAGACGCTGGACGCCATCGCCTCGGACTTCGACGCCTTCCGCAAGCTGCAGGAGCGGCTGGTCGAAACGCGCCTCAAGGGCGAGGACCTGAACGCCAAGGACCGCAAGGCCTATGAGACCCTGTCGGTCGGCATTTCGGACCGGCTGAAGACGGTCAAGCTGAACAACAACCGCATCGAGGCCCTGGTCGAGCAGCTGTACGCGATCAACAAGCGGCTGATCGGTCTGGAAGGCCGTCTGCTGCGCCTGGCCGACAGCTACGGCATCTCGCGTCCCGAGTTCCTGAAGTCCTACTTCGGCAAGGAGCTGGACCCGAACTGGACCGAGGCCGTCAAGGAAATGGGCGTCCGCTGGACCAAATTCTCGGACAACGAAGCCGCCCAGATCCACAAGATCCGCATGGATGTCGCGGCCGTGGCGGTCGAGGCCGGCCTGCCGATCGACGACTACCGCCGCATCGTCCAGACGGTCCAGAAGGGTGAACGCGAAGCCCGTCAGGCCAAGAAGGAAATGGTCGAGGCCAACCTGCGCCTCGTCATCTCCATCGCCAAGAAATACACCAACCGCGGCCTGCAGTTCCTTGATCTCATTCAGGAAGGCAACATCGGTCTGATGAAGGCGGTCGACAAGTTCGAGTACCGCCGTGGCTACAAGTTCTCGACCTACGCCACCTGGTGGATCCGTCAGGCGATCACCCGCTCGATCGCCGACCAGGCGCGGACCATCCGTATCCCGGTGCACATGATCGAGACGATCAACAAGATCGTCCGCACCAGCCGCCAGATGCTGCACGAGATCGGCCGCGAGCCGACCCCGGAAGAGCTGGCCGAAAAGCTGGCCATGCCGCTGGAGAAGGTCCGCAAGGTCCTGAAGATCGCCAAGGAGCCGATCTCGCTCGAAACCCCGATCGGGGACGAGGAAGACAGCCACCTGGGCGACTTCATCGAGGACAAGAACGCCATCCTGCCCATCGACGCGGCGATCCAGTCGAACCTGCGCGAGACCACCACCCGCGTGCTGGCGTCCCTGACGCCGCGCGAGGAACGCGTCCTGCGCATGCGCTTCGGCATCGGCATGAACACCGACCACACCCTTGAAGAGGTCGGCCAGCAGTTCTCGGTCACCCGCGAACGCATCCGCCAGATCGAGGCCAAGGCGCTGAGGAAGCTCAAGCACCCGAGCCGGTCGCGCAAGCTGCGGAGCTTCCTGGACAGCTGATCCGGGGTTCGCAAAGACGATCAGGGGCCGTCCGAAAGGGCGGCCCTTTTTCTTTGCCATCACTGCCATTTGTCATCCCGGCCGCAGCGAAGCGGAGAGCCGGGACGGGACGCCGCTGCTCCCCATCGATCCCGGTCGGCCCGCAGGGCTGAACCGGGAGACCGCCGCGGCCACGACGATCGCTCCGGATGAGCTGCGCTCTCCGGAGCGGGGGTGTTGAGCGGGGTTTGCGTCCCCGATCTTCGCTTCGCTTCGTCGGGGATGACAAGGTCCTCCCTTCCACAGAGTGACCAATCCGGATCGTCAAACGCGCCAATTGTTTTGACCAATCCCGCCAACCTCGTCTGCCTGCGACCGATACCGACGTTCCGCCAACTCACGGTCATCCCATGACCCAGAGACGCGAAATCAAGCAGAGGTCCCAAAAGGTCTGGGATGCGGCGAAGGAGGCCTATCTGGCCGGAGAGACGGCGGCCTCGGTCGCGCGGCGGTTCGACGTGGGCTACGGCAATCTGCGCTATCGGGCCAATGCCGAGGGCTGGACCCGCAGGGCGACGATGGCTGCGAAGGCCGAGGCGGACGCCGAGGAGGCGATCCGCATCGCGGGCCGGGCGGACGAGGTCGCCGAGCCCGCCGCGATCGTGGCGAGGCCGGCCACGGCGCCGGGCGCGGCCTTGCCGCTCCCGGCCGATCCCTTCGTCGATTTCGACATCCATTGCCCCGTCCCCGAAAAGGCCACTCCCGGCGAGGCGCTGGAGGCGGCGGTGCGCCGCGCGGGGCGCCGGCTGGCGCAGGGGCGGGCGCGCGAAGCGCTGGACCTGCTCAAGGCGGCCGAGGCCATGGCCCAGATCACCGGCTCGCGCCTGCCGACGATGGAGGAGATGGAGGCGGCCGATCATGAGTCGTCGCGCATCAGCGACGCCGTCGTCATCGCCATCGAACAACTGGCCGCCTTCCTGGCCGAGACCCTGCTGACGCCCAAGATCGATCCCCTGCCGGGCTTCGAACATTTCCACCTCGACTGGCGCGCCCGCTGGGCGACGCCGGACTCCGCCACCATCGACGCCGACCGCGAACGGATCTGGGCCACCGGCCGCGAGGACCTGATCGCCCTCTATGACGAGGAGGGAAACCTTCGGCCCCGTCCTTGCCCCGACGCCGAAACCCTGTCCGAGGCCCTGAACCTGATCACCGTCCGGAACATCACCCGGAAGTACGGCAACTTCCGCGAGGGGATCGAGACGATGATCGCGGCGATCCGGAGCGGGGAGGGGCGGTGAGCGGCGACGTCCACCGAGGCGTCACCGGCGGGGCCAGCCGCGACTGGACCGCCGGCGGCCGCCTGAAACCCGTCCCGGTCCCTTGACGGCTTAAGGTGTCGCCTTACCTCCCCGTGCCGGATTTGTCATTTGTGGGCGAAACCAGCGTATCCACACCGAAGGAAACTAACACTTGGGCAGGAAGAGCAAGGCGGGGCGCGCGCGCAACCGGCCGGACGAGATGTTCTCGGCTGGACCGTTCGATTTCGCGCGAAAAGGCCGTGTGGTCATCGCTCGCAACCGGATGTCACCAGCTCAGCAGGCCGAGGCGACTCGGAGGGCCGCTGCTCTCTATCCGGAGGTGGTGGCGGACATGCAGGCGCTGGTGGATGCGATCGCCGAGCGCGTCGCGGGCCTGCCGCCTGACCAGTTATTGCAGCGCGCTTGGTATGGCTTCTTCATGGCCCAGTTCGCGGGCGGGGAGGATGCGGACGCGGGCCGAAGCGACGGCATCGACCTCCGCATGATCGACTACGTCCAAAGCGTCATCGCCGCGGTCCCGCCGCGCATGCCCTATGCCGATGAGGTGTCCGACGAGGATTTCGCGGCTCTGCGCCATGATGTGGCGGCCCTGTTCTCGAAACTTGCGTTGGACTTTCCGATGGCGCGCACAGCAGCGCGCCAGCTTGCGGATCCGGACTTGGACATGGAGTTGGAAGGGTTCCAAGTGAAGGCTGAATTGTTGTGGGCCAATGTCCGTGGCCACAGATTCCAGAACCATGAGCGGGAAGCCCTGCAAGCACTGTTGGAGCCGCACTCGGCCGTGTTGCAACGGCTGTTCGGTCTGGACGCCGCAGGTCTGGCCCGAGAAGCGGAGAACATCCAGTCGGCTCTCACCCGAGGGATGCATGACGCGACCGTGGACTTATCCGCCTTCCACGAGGAGAGCTTGAAGCGGATGCAAGAGGCCTTAGAGGCCGGCGTCGTCGCAGACGGCGATCACCCCATGGCCGTGGTGATGGCGGACCAGGAATTTGCCGCACGCGGTCGTGACGTCATGGGACGGTTCATGGGCTTGGACCTCTTCGAGGTCGAAAAGACTTCGGCCCTGCCCCAAGTGCTGCGCGATGCCCTCAGCTGGGCCCCCGGCGAGGAAACCGACTTCTTCGCCCCCGGTGAGGACAAGGGGTGGCCGCTGCGGGTCTGGCCCACGATGATGCGGCCGTTCCTGCGGTTCGGCGGACGAACCTTGTGTTTCGATCGCTATGCGCTCTTCGACCATCTGTACCGGGCCCTGCAGCGTATCGTACTCGGTCTTGAACCCGGTTACCGAGTGGCTTGGAACGACGGCCAGATGGCGGCCAGCGAGGATCTGCCGTTTGAGCGGCTAGGTCAGCTGCTCCCCGGCGCAACGCGCATCCAGTCGATCTACTATCGCTGGGCGCCCGACGGTGGGGCTGCCCAATGGCATGAGGCCGACGGGATCCTGGCCTATGACGGTCATCTGTTCATCATCGAGATCAAAGGCGGCGCCTTCACCTGGACCTCGCCCACGACGGACCTGCCGGCGCATCTGGCCTCGCTGCGTGCCCTCGTCGCCCGACCAGCTGAGCAGGGATCGCGCTTCTTCGACTATCTGCGCAGCCGCGACGAGGTACGGATCTTCGACGCCGATCACAACGAGATCGGCCGCTTGCGCCTGTCCGACTACCGCCACGTGAGCCTGTGCGCGGTCACTCTGGATGCTTTCACCGCACTGGCGGCCCGCGCCCAACACCTGCGCACGGTCGGTGTCGATGTAGGCGCACGGCCCGTTTGGGCCCTGTCGCTGGACGACCTGCGGGTCTTCACTGATCTGTTCGCAAATCCGCTCGACTTCCTGCATTTCACTGAGCAGCGGATGCTTGCGGCGGCGTCGCCCGATGTCGATGTGGACGACGAGCTGGACCACCTCGGCCTCTATTTGCGGGAAAATCACTACAGCGCCTATGCCCGTTCGCTAGCTGAACACGGCGGGATTCCGCGTTTCGACGGCTACGCTGCGCCGATCTACGCCTTCTATGCAGGGCTGCTGAGGGATGAGGCTCCAGAGCCACCACGACAGGAACGTCCAGCGCTGTTCGACAACATCCTCGCCGTGCTTGACCGCAAGGCTGAACCCCGGCGCTCGGAAATCTCTAGCCTTCTTCTCGATCTGGCAGATGACGATCGTTCGGATTTGGCTGGGAAAGTTGCCCAAGCGCTGATCGATCAACCGGTGGAGCGCCGCTCAAAACCCCTGTCCTTTTATGGCGAGATCCCGCTGACGGTCTATGTCTGGTCACCCTCCGCTCTGCGAGATGCGAACGCCGCCCGTGAGCACGCTGAAAACGTCGCGGCGGCGGCGGGTGAAGGCGAACGGGTGTTGCTGGAACTGCAGTTTGGCCCCGGCGGTGCCTTGGTCAATCTGCACTGGAGCCGCATCGCTCTGAACGCGCTCGGCGTCGAACGACGGGCCGAGCTGCATCGTGCGGGCGAGGCTTTGGTCAACCGTCGCCTCGCTGAGGCGAAAGCGAAGGGTGCGATCGGGCGTAACGCCTCATGCCCATGCGGAAGCGGATCGAAATACAAGACTTGTCATGGTCGGCGCGCGTAGACACGCAACCTTTAAGCGGCGGCCCCTCCCGAGGCCGCCGCTCTTCACCCTGATCAGAAGTCCATCCGCGCCGACAGCGAGATCGTCCTGCCGTTCGCCGCTCGCCCCAGACCCACGCCGTTCGCGGGAACCGACGGCGTCGTGATCTCGATCCAGGCGACCTCGTCGAAGAGGTTGTTGGCGTTGAGCATGAGCTGGACGCGTTCGACGGGGCGGTACTGGAGGAAGGCGTTGACCAGCAGATAGCCGGGGACGGTCATGATGTCGTTGTCGGTGGCGTAGCTGCTGGTGGCGCCGATGAGGTTGGCGCCGATGGTGACGTAGCGGTTCTGGTACTGGGGCGTGGCCTGGTACATGAAGTCGGGCTGGCGACGCGGGACCATGCCGTTGACGGTGGGGTTCAGCTTGTCGTCGACGATCTCGGCCTGGGTCCAGGTGACGCCGGCGGTCAGGCTGAAGGGGCCGTGCTGGACGGCGCCCTCGGCCTCGACGCCGTAAGCGGTGTAGTTGCGGTCGGTGGTGATGGCGCCGGCCTGGACGTTGGTGTCCTCGGTGTCGGCCGAGAAGCCGGTGACGTTCAGGGTCAGGTTGGCGCGGCGGTATTTGAAGCCGCCCTCCAGCTGTTCAACGATGTCATAGCCGTCGGCCTCGTCGGGCATGGAGCCGTCGACGGTGCTGACCTTGGACGAATAGAGGATCTTGTCGGCGCCCGCGCGGGCGCCGCGGCTGTAGCGGGCGAAGACGGCGAAAGGCTCGGCGACGCGGAAGTTCACGCCGGTCGAATAGCTGAGATAGCCGTAGTCGTAGTCGACGGGCGCGGGGCTGCCGAGCGGGGTGACGGCGGTCTTGCCTTCGGCGACCGAGATGACGCCGTCGCCGTTGAAGTCATAGCCGATGATGCCGACGCGGCCGCCGCCGAGGTCGGCGCCGTAGAGCTGGCCGCTGACGTCGCCCTGGTCCCAGCGCAGGCTGCCGCCGACCGAGAAGCGGCCGAAGCGGTAGTTGAGCGAGCCGTAGGGGGCGACGATATTGTACTCGACGTCGTATTTGCGGCGGTAGAAGGCGGTATTGCCCGAGCGGTTGAAGCCGAGGTAGCCGCCCTGGGTCTGGGGAATGCCGCCGGCGTTGGTCCAGTTGATCAGGGCCGAGGAGCCGTCGGCGCCGACCAGCTGGATGTGGTTGCCGTAGAGCCAGTCGCTGCCGAGGTTCTGGATCGAGTTGTAGAGGCCGGCGGTGACGGTCAGCTCATTGCCGCCGACCTCGAAAGCGCGGCTGGCGCGGATGTCGTTGATGAAGTTGTCGAGCTTGGTCGCGTCGATACGGTTCAGCGAGCTGGCGACCACCAGGCCGTTGCCGTTGACGGTGGCGAGGTTGGGGATGACCTGACCGGCGAGCGGGCCGGTGGCGTAGCTGAAGGTCCCTGTGCCGGCGCCCAGTGAGGCGGGCAGGGCGTTGCCGGCATAGACGGCCGAGATCAGGTTGCGGGTCGTGCCGCCCGAGATCTGCGAATAGCGGGCGCGCTGGGTGATGGTCCAGTCGTCGACGGTGAACTGGCTCTCCAGACCGATCGACTTGACGTTGGCGTTCATGCCCGTGTCCATCGGGATCACGGTCGGGTTGTTGGAGCCGTCCAGGGTGATGACGCCGGGGAGGTAGCCGGACAGCATCGAGTCCTTGCGGACGTCGAAGCCGTTGAAGCTCTCGAAGGTCGGGTCGTCGTTCGTGCCGGTGATGCGCACGGGACCGGACAGGTACTGGGGCGACTTGTCGTTGAGGTATTTGCCCGACAGGCGGACATAGCCGCCGGTGAAGGTCTTCGTGAGGTTGAACTTCAGCTGGCCGCCTTCGAAGGCCTGGTAGCCGACGTCGCGCGGGCCTTCGCCGGAGCGGTAGAAGCCGCCGACGTGGAAGCGCAGGGTGTCGCTGAGCGGGGCGCCGTAGTCGAAGTCGACGCGGTTGGTGTCGTAGTCGAGGCCGGTGGTGATCTGGATGGCGCCGCCCTTGACGTCGCCGGTGCGCGACAGAAGGTTGATCACGCCGCCGGGCGAGTTGGAGGCGAAGGTCGACGACGATCCGCCGCGGATCGCTTCAATGGCCGCAAGGTTGAAGTCGGCGCGAATGAAGATGTCCGAAGCGACGTTGAAGAAGTCGCCGAACTCGAGGACCGGCAGGCCGTCTTCCTGGATCTGCATGTATTTGGAGCCGCTGGACGCCAGGGGCAGGCCGCGGATGGTGTAGGCCGAGTTGCCGTCGCCGGTGGAGGACTCGGTGCGGATGCCCGGGATATTGCGGATGATGTCGGCCAGGGAGCGGGCGCCGAGCAGCTGAATCTCGTTCTGCCTCAAGGCGCTGGTCGAGGTCGCGCTGTCGAGGCGGTCACGGCCGCGGGCCACGCCGGTCGAGAAGACGGCCTCGGCGGGGGCGGCGGCGGGCGGGCGGGCGGCGGGGGACTGGGTCTGGATCGCTTCGCCGGAAGCGGCCGTGTTTTCGACTTCGGCGGCATTGGCCGCGCTGAACGCTGACGCCAGAACAACTGGCGCAAACGCCAGCAACAGTGATTTGGTCTTCATGGTTTGTCCCCCGGATTAAGAACCGCTTCCGAGCGACATGGAACAAGAAGGATAATCAGCGATTAACCGAACATAGTTTCGTCGCAGAGTTCGACATAACCTAAGTATTACTACGTAACGATACAACTTCCGTCTATATGAACGGCGATAAGTCTTGAAGGCTCGGCCCTGGCAACCGATCAGGGGCAGAAATCATCAGTTCTGTCGGATTGTGGTCACATTTGAGGGGGCGCCGACGGGCGTAGCCCCGGGACGAAAATGGCGGCCCCTCCCCGGACCGCCGTTTTCGCCCCCTCAGACTTCGGGCCTCAGGCGTTTTCGAGCGTGCGTTCCTGCGGCTGGTGGCTGTCCAGGGCGCGGTTCGGGTCGGCCATGTCGGTCACGGCGTTGGCGAAGCCCAGGTATTCCTCGGCGAACGCCGGGGTGAGGGCCTCGACCAGCCAGGCGTTCTCGATCCAGACCTCGACGACGTGGAAATGGCCGCCGCGGTCGCAGACGAAGCTCTCCCAGCCGCGGGCCTCGGCCATCGCGTGGATGGTCTCGGCCGAGTGCTCCACGCTGACGGCGAAATGGGTGGGCGAGCGTTCCGGCCCGGAGGCAGGGTTCTGAATGAAGATGGAGCCAGGCTCGCCGTTCGGGATCATGACAGTTCCGGCAGGATAGATCTCGACGGCGGTGCCCTTGCCGTCGGCCTTGAAGACCATGCGGCTGCCGGGGTTGGGCGGGAAGTCGACGGACACGCCGCCGATCAGTTCGGCGAAGAAGTCGGCGACGGCGTTGGGATCGCGGGCGCTGACGGACAGGTGGTGGATCATCGTAGGGTCTCCTCGGAGTGGGCAAGGCTCCGCCGGGGCGTGCGAAAGGGTTCGCCGCCTGAAGGTCGGGACTGGCCGCTGTTGATGGATCTCGCAGGCCACAGGGCGCTGCGAGGCCGGGAGAACTACGGTCGCCGACCCCGGGTCTCAACTTAAATGGCTGTCATGAGCCCTTATTAACCTCGGCCATAAGACGGCCCCGAAATCGGACCGAATTCGGCAGGCGGTCGGACGGGGCTCAGGCGAAGATGTCGAGGATAGCGCCGACCATGTCATCGGCGGTGCGCCGGACGGCCGCGTTCGCCTTGAAGGCCGTCTTGGCCTCGATGCGTTCGACGGTTTCTTCCGCCAGATTCTCCAGCGGATTGGCGGCCGTGCGCGCCGCGCTGCCCTCGAAGCGGACGAGGGCGGTCGACATTCCGGCGCTGGCGATCGAGGCGGCGTTCATGGGAAGCGAGACTATTGCGAACAGGCTTAAGCGGCCGTGTGCGAAGGTGGTGAACCGGCTCAGGTGTTTACCCGATCCTTTCGGAGAACGGCGTGCGGCTTGTGCGGCCGGTCCGGGCGGTGCAGGGTTAATCCGCCGGGGGGCGTCCACGAGGGTGGAGGAGAGGGCGGCCATGTTCAGTGGAGCGCATCTGAAGCGGCGGCTGGGCCAGTATGGCGCCGCCTGGGTGATCGGGTTTCTGGTCTCGGGCGCGGGCATCCTGATCGGCTGCCTGTTCATGGACATGATGGCGGCGGCGGATTGGGTGCTGCCGTTCGTGCTGGGCGGGGTCGGGCTGGCGCTGGGCGTCGGTGTCGTGATGACCTTGCTGTCGAACCAGACCGTCGGAACGAAGCTGGCGGTCGTGCTGCTGGCCCTGCTGCTGGTGCTGCCTCTGCTGTGGGCGCCGGTGTCGGCGGCGGTCGTGATCGCCTTCTTCGCCGACCGGTCGATCGAATATTCGCAGGTCTATGCCGGCTTCCAGATCGGGATCAGCCGGGTGCTGTTCCCGATCAGCGAATGGGTGCTGGGCGGCGCCGTGTTCCAGAGCGTCTGGCAGGCGTTCCAGATCGTGGCCTCGGTGGTCGGCTTCTTCTCGGCCCTGGCCAATATCTGGCCGATCATCCGGCGGGTGCTGGGACCGGAGCCCGGGCGAGAGGCGGCCTGATTTGCATCGGACCCGACAGGAGCGCAGGTTTCACCCATGAGCACCCAGCCCGCACCCGGCGAACGCTACGCCTCGTTCGAAGCCTTCTACCCGTACTATATCCACGAGCACTCCAACCGGATGTGCCGGCGGATCCATGTGGTCGGCACGGGGCTGGTGATCCTGACCTGGGTGCTGGGGCTGACGGTCAGCCTGTGGTGGTTCGCGGCCAGTCCGGTGGTGGGCTACGGCTTCGCCTGGGTCGGGCATTTCTTCTTCGAAAAGAACAGGCCCGCGACCTTCCAGTATCCGCTGTGGAGCCTGATGGGCGATTTCCGCCTGTTCTTCGAGACGGTCAGCGGCAAGCGGAAATTCTGAAACCGTAAGTGTTCCTGATGGCGGTTACGCCAGCTGTCTGACAGGTCCATATCCAGCGCTCCCCCACTGAAGGAGCGTATTGATGGAACAGGAACTCAAGGGCCAGGTCATTGTCGTGACGGGCGGCGCCAGCGGCATCGGGCGCGACGCCTGTTTCGCCCTGGCCGGCAAGGGCGCCGACGTGGTGGTCGCGGACTTCAATGAAGAGGGCGCGAAAGCCGTCGCCGAAGAGGTTCGGGCTCTGGGTGTGAAGGCCGAGGCCTTCAAGGTCGATGTGTCGAAGGCCGAACAGGTCGAGGCGCTCGTCGATTTCGCCGTGACCACCTTCGGCACACTGAGCGGCATGTTCAACAACGCCGGGGTCAGCAAGGTGCAGTCGCTGCTGGAGATGGATCCGGCGTCGTACCTGAAGGTCATCGAGGTCGATCAGCACAGCGTCTATTACGGCCTCCACTATGGGGCGAAGGCGATGGTGAAGCTGGGGGTGAAGGGGGTGTTCGTGAACACCGCCTCGATCTACGGCTCGGTCGCCGCCAAGGGCAGCTTCAACTACAACGCCGCCAAGTCGGCCGTGATCGCCATGACCCGGTCCGGCGCGCTGGAGCTGGCCGAATACGGCATCCGCGTTGCAGCCGTGGCGCCGGGCTTCATCGAGACGCCGATGATGGGCCAGCTTGACGATACAGCCCGTGCGGCCCTCGCCAGCCAGCACGTGACGCACCAGTTGATCCATCCGGAGAAGGTGGCCAGCGTCGTGGCCTTCCTGTTCACCGATGCGGCCTCGGCCATCAACGGCTCGACCGTCGCGGTCGACGACGGCTTCCTGGCCTTCAAGGTCTAGAAGACAGGCGTCTGAAAACAGAAAGGGCGGCCGGTTCGCACCGGCCGCCCTTTTCCGTGTCGCCCTGAAAGAGCGGTTTAGTTCGACGCCATCTGCAGCGGCGCCGCCGGGGCGGTCGTGGCGGGCGGGCAGCCGTCGAAGGCGCCAACCCGGACGATGGTCAGGGTGGCCTGGTTGAGGCGGCGGGCCTGGCGCATCGAGGCGCGGCCGTTGCCGGTGTAGAGATCGACGCGTTCGCCCTTGATCGCGCCGCCGGTGTCGGAGGCGTACCAGTAGCCGTCGTGGATGGTGCCGTCGGCCAGACGCATGCCGACCGTCTCACGAATGAAGAGTTTGGTGCGGCGGGGAATGACGCGGGGATCGGTGGCCACGGTGCGCATGGCTACCGGGCGGCAGCCCAGGCTGTCGTTGCCCGTCGCTCCGCCGCCGCCTGCATGATAGAGGCTGGCGTGGGCGTTCCAGTCGGGATCTTCGGCCATCAGCTCGGCCTGTTCAGGCGTGAGATTGGCGATCGCCACCGCATCCGTATCCGTGTCGCCGTTGGAACCGATCGTCGTATCCGGGGTTTCCGAAGCAGTCCGCTCGTGAGCGACGACCGCGTCGTAAGCGACGGGCTCGCCCATGGCCGAAGAGGCGAGGGCGGCAAGAGAGACGATGGCGGCGACGGCGAAACGCACGGGCAAGGCTCATGGCGGCGCCGACCGGGAACCATGGCGGCGCGTGCTGTCTCGTTTGAACCTGTGACCACAATGTGGCGAAGACTGTGGCGAAACCCGTTCGTCCACATCTGCGACGGATAAGCGGGGCTTATCCAGAGTGATTCCGAATCCGGCTTGGGCACAGGCTGAGATTGCGATATCAGTATATCGCATTTCTTAATCCTTGATCTGGTCGCGATGCTTACTCTCTATGGTGATATTCGTTCGGGCAACTGCTTGAAGGTCAAGTGGTTGCTCGATTGGCTCGGGCGTGATTATCGCTGGATCGAAGTCGATATCCTGACGGGCGGTAGCCGGACACCGGAATTCACCGCGATCAACACCGCCTGCCAAGTCCCGACACTGGTATTCGCCGACGGCCGGCCGCTGGCCCAGTCGAACGCCATCCTCCTCGCACTGGCCGAAAGTACGAGCCTCGTTCCTGTGGATGACTACGACCGGGCGGTGATGCTGGAGTGGTTGTTCTGGGAGCAGTACAGCCACGAGCCCTATGTCGCCGTGGCCCGGTTCCAGTGCGCCTACCTCGGCAAGACGGCGGAAGAGATCGAGCCGCGGCTGATGGAGCGGGGCCATGGGGCGCTGGCCCGGATGGAGGCGCGGCTGTCCGAACCCGGGCGTGAGTGGCTGGCGGGGATGGCGGTGTCGTTGGCCGATCTGGCGCTGGTCGCCTACACGCGCGTGGCGCATGAGGGCGGGTTCGACCTGTCCGGCTATCCGGCGGTGAGGGGCTGGATCGGGCGGGTTGAGGCGGCGTTCGGGATCGGGCGCCGGGGTGCGTAAGGACCCCCTCTAGCTTTCGTCGCAATCCTCGTGTCTATGCGCCCGCCCGATGCGGAACACGCGCGCCCGCGCGTCGTTGAGCAGCGGCCAGTACAACCCCTTGCAGAGTGCCCCCATGAAGCTGCGTGTCCGCGCCGAGCTGGTCTATCGTTTCGAGCCGCCGACGGACGCCATCTATCAGATCGAGGTGGCCCACTGGCCGGGGCAGACGATCCTCGAGGAAAGCCTGACCACCAACCCGCCGGTCGTCTTCCACGAGGACAAGGATGCGGTCTTCGGGGCGCGGACGCTGCGGGCGCACCTCGAGGGCGAGGTGGCGCTGGTCTATGAGGCGGTCGTCGAGAACGGGTCGTTGAAGGGGCTGCCGGAAGGCGTGCGTCAGCACGACTGGAACGACCTGCCGGCCGAGACCCTGCCGTACCTGCTGCCCAGCCGCTATTGCCCGTCGGACCAGTTCGGACGGTTCGTGCAGCGCCAGTTCGGCGAGACCACGGGCGGCGAGCGGGTGCTGGCCATCCTCGGCTGGATCCGTGAGAACATCGACTATGAGCGCGGCGTCTCGGACAGTGAGACGACTGCGGCGCGGACCTTCATCGACCGGGCCGGCGTGTGCCGCGACTTCACCCATCTGGGCATCACCCTGTGCCGCGCCTCGGGCATTCCGGCGCGGGCGGTCAGCGCCTATGCGCACCAGCTGACGCCGCCGGACTTCCACGCCATCTTCGAGGTCTATCTGGACGCGGGGTGGTGGCTGGTCGATCCGACGGGGCTGGCGCCGATCGAGGGTCTGGTCCGCATCGCCTGCGGCCGCGACGCCGCCGACATCGCCTTCCTGAGCACCCAGGGCAACTGTCAGATGGTGCGGCAGTCGATCACGGCCGAGGCGGTTTAAGGGGGGTATCCGTCGCGGTTGCGGGGCTAATGGCAGATTTGGCGCTGGCGAAGTACTTGTCGCGCAGGTTCGGATAAGGATGAAGTCGACCGAGGTATTTGTGTCCAAGGCGGCCGAAAACAGCAGCTGCAGAATTAACGTCAGACAGATATTCTTGACCGTCGTTACCGGACGCAATATCGGCCTCTATGAAGTCTAGGATCATAATCATATATCCGACTTCTTCTTGAGCTTTAGGGTCTGGGATGACGACGTTGCTCGCGGCGAGCAACTGTGCTCGTGCTCGCCGAAGGGCTCCCGTTTCAGTAAGATGTTTAGCGTTGGCTGCTTCAGCCTCCTTGTCACCTATGTCGCCGCTGTAACTGGTCGAAACAACCTCGAGTTCTGACCCGATGTTGTAGCAAACGCTGCCGATCTTACGACGCTCGAAAACAGCCGCTCTCGCACCTTGCAAGACCGCGTACCAAAGAGCGCCTACTGCCGCGAAGGCTGCGACGCCGTTCAGGGCAAGCGTCCACCAAGCAGCATTAGCCGAGGACACAGCTGCGGCGGCCGCCTGCTGGGTAGCTGCCAACATATCTGCTTCCATGATCACCCCCTCCGTTCTCCCAACCTGCGTATCATCAAATTAGTAAGCCCATCATGCCCCATGCGTTTGGCGGCGCGAGCGGTTAGAAGGCGCGGATGTTGCGCCTTTCTGAACTCAAACTGCCTCTCGACCACACGCCGGAGGCCCTGCCCGCCGCGATCGCCGCGCGTCTGGGCGTGCCGGCCCGTGATCTGATCTCGTGGTCTGTGTGGAAGCGCGCGCATGATGCGCGGAAGAAGTCGGCGATCCTCAAGGTCTATATCCTCGACGTCGAGGTGCGGGACGAGGCGGCGGTGCTGGCCCGGTTCAGGGACGATCCGCACCTGAAGCCGACGCCGGACGTGGCCTATCGTCCGGTGGCCGTAGCGCCGAAGGGCGAGACGCGGCGGCCGGTGGTGATCGGGGCGGGGCCGTGCGGCCTGTTCGCCGGGCTGATCCTGGCCGAGATGGGCTTCAAACCGATCATCCTGGACCGCGGCAAGGTGGTGCGGGAGCGGACCAAGGACACCTGGGAGCTGTGGCGCAAGAGCAAGCTCCATCCCGAGTCGAACGTGCAGTTCGGCGAGGGCGGGGCGGGCACCTTTTCGGACGGCAAGCTCTACAGCCAGATCAAGGATCCGCGCTTCCTGGCGCGCAAGGTGCTGACCGAGTTCGTCGCGGCGGGCGCGCCCGAGGAGATTCTGACCGAGGCCCATCCGCACATCGGCACCTTCCGTCTGGTGACCATGGTCGAGGCCATGCGCGAGAAGATCGAAGCGCTGGGCGGGGAGTACCGGTTCGAGCACCGGGTCGTGGATGTGGAGCTGGACAAGGGCGCGTTGCGGGGCGTGCATCTGCACACCGGCGAATTCCTCGAGGCCGACCACGTGGTCTTCGCCATCGGCCATTCGTCGCGCGACACCTTCCAGACCCTGTATGAGCGGGGCGTCCATATCGAGGCCAAGCCGTTTTCGATCGGGTTCCGGATCGAGCATCCGCAGTCGTGGATCGACAAGGCCCTGTTCGGCCCCTGCGCCGGGCATCCGGATCTGGGCGCGGCGGCCTATTCGCTGTCGCATCACTGTTCGAACGGGCGGACGGTCTACAGCTTCTGCATGTGCCCGGGCGGGACAGTGGTGGCGGCGACCAGCGAGCCGGGTCGGGTCGTGACCAACGGCATGAGCCAGTATTCGCGCAATGAGCGCAACGCCAACTCCGGCTTCGTGGTCGGCATCTCGCCCGAGGATTACGGAAGCGACCACCCGCTGGCGGGGATCGAGCTGCAGCGCGATCTGGAGACGCGGGCCTATGCGGCCGGGGGCGGCGACTATTTCGCGCCGGGGCAACTGGTCGGCGACTTCCTGGCGGGCCGGCCTTCGACGACGCTCGGGGAGGTGATCCCCAGCTACAAGCCCGGCGTGACCCCGACCGATCTGGCGCCCCTGATGCCCGACTATGTGATCGCCGCCATGCGCGAGGCCCTGCCGGTCTTCGGCCGCAAGATCCCGCGCTACGACGACGCCCAGGCCGTGCTGACGGGGGTGGAGACGCGCAGCTCGTCCCCGATCCGGATGACGCGCGGCGCCGACTTCCAGAGCCTGAACGTGCGCGGCCTGTTCCCGGCGGGCGAAGGCGCCGGCTATGCGGGTGGCATCCTCTCGGCGGCGGTGGACGGCATCAAGGTGGCGGAGGCCGTGGCGAAGTCGATGACGGGGCAGACGGCGGCTTAGGCCGCCTAGTGCCTCGGCCGCGCCGGGCCGCTGTCCTCGCGCTGGCGGGCCTGGTAGGCATCGATGAAGTCGAGCTGGCGCAGCAGCTTGTTGTGCGGGTCGAGGATGATGTGGGCGCCCTCGGGGGCGGTGAAGTCGCCGTGGCCGTCGCGCATCGGCAGGGTGCGCAGCTGGCCGTCGACCTCGACCTCGACCGGCATGGGGAAGGCGCCGTCGGTGTCGGCCCAGGCCACGGTCGCGCGATCGCCGTCGCGGGTCAGGACCAGTTTCGGCAGGGCCGCCTGATAGACATAGGTGGCGAAGAACCAGCCGAGATCCTTGTGGCTCTCTTCATTGACGATGCGGATGAAGTCGGGCGTCGAGGCGTAGAGCGGCTCGAAATTGCCTGGGCGGGGATCGGGGCGGCCGTAGACCAGACGGGTCAGGGACCGCTTGAAGGCCTCGTCTCCAATCAGCATCCGCAGCGAATGGGCGACCAGGGCGCCCTTGTTGTAGAGGTCGAGTCCCGGGCCAGTGGCGTCGGTATAGACGGTCGCGGAATCCTGCGGCTTGCCCGACACCAGCGGGAAGGTGTTGTGCAGCGCCAGCCGCATGACAGCCAGCTCGCTCTCCATATAGCGGTCGCCGTTCAGCCAGCGGGCGTAGAGGGGCTGCATGTAGGAGCCCAGCCCCTCGTGCAGCCACATGTCGTCCCAGGTGACATTGGTCATCTGGTTGCCGAACCACTCGTGGGCCAGCTCGTGCTGCAGCAGCCAGTCATAGCCCTTGCCGTCCAGCTTGTAGGCATTGCCGTAGGCGTTGATGGTCTGGTGCTCCATACCCAGGTGCGGGGTCTCGACCACGCCCATCTTCTCGTCGGCGAAGGGGAAGGGGCCGACCTCGCTCTCATAGAAGTCGAGCATCTTCGGGAATTCGGCGAACAGGGCCTCTGCGCGGTCCTGACGGTCGGAGGCCAGACGCCAGAAATGCAGGGGCACGGTGTTGCCGAAGCGGCTGTGATAGTCGGCGGTCATCTCCGCATACGGCCCGATGTTCAGGGCGATGGCGTAGGTGTCGGGGTGAGCGGCCGACCAGTTCCAGGTCGTTGTGCCGTCGCCGTTGTCTGTCTTCCCGAGGAAGCGGCCGTTGGACGGGGCCGAGAGGTCGGACGGGATTGTGATGTGAAGGTCGGCGCGGGCTGGCTCGCCCTCCGGATGGTCGATGCAGGGCCAGAACAGGTCGCAGCCCTCGCCCTGAACGGCGGTGGCGATCCACGGCTTGCGGTCGACAGTCTGGGCCCAGACGAAGCCGCCGTCCCAGGGCGCGTTCTTCGCCTGATGCGGCGAGCCGGCATAGGCGATGCGGACGGACGCCGTCTGGCCGGCCGCGAGCGGGGCGGGCAGGGTGATGGTCATTCGGCCGTCGGGATTGGTCCATTGAGCCGCGTCGAGTGTCTGGCCGTCGACCGAGACGGAAGAGATGGCGAAGACGGTGTCGAGCTCGACCACCAGCCGGTCGAGCGGGGCCGTGGCGGTGAAGTCGAGGGTGGCGACGGCGTCAATGGTCTTCGTGTCCGGCATGACCTTGAAGGCCAGATCCGCCCTGTCGAACCGCATGGCCAGCTGTTCGGGCGTGCGCGGCGTGCCGGTGGTCAGGGTGAAGGCGGTGCTGTCCGGCGTTGCCGCTGCTGCCCGCGATGGTGTTCCGCTGACAAGCGCTGAACCTATCGTAAGGGCGAGGGTGGCTATAGCCAGGCGAAACGCGGTCATGGGAGATCTCGGAGGCTTGGTTGGTCGAATGTCCGCAGATCGGATGCGGGCTGTGGGACGGGCCATTCTATTGAGTTGAGATCAGGCCTGAGGCGGCTCAAGGGCGACGGATTTATCCCGCGGGCGCTCGATCAAGCCCTTCAAAAAATCTCTGAACCGACCGGTCCTAGCTTCCGTGAGGCGACTAAATCCATAGGCGATCAGGATCGTCGTCGCCATAAGCCCGCCGAGCAGGGCGAAAGAGACCCAGCCGTCCGACGAAACCAGCTGATAGCCAAAAGCATCATGCAGAATTCCAACCGCCAGGATCACCAGCGGGAAGTGGATCAGGTAGAGGCTGAACGAGAACTCCGCGAGGTGGTGGCTGAGGCGGGCGAACGGCATGGGGCGCTCGCCCTGGCTGGAAATCAGCAGGACCGCGAATCCGCCGGCGACCATGGCGTCGCGGATGTAGGAATCTCCCGGGAACTCGATCTTTCCGCTCAGGTAGTTCGCCGTCATCGACGCAACGAAAAAGGCGATGCCCAACCAGAGAGGCGGCCGCCACCAGTCGCGCCTCAGATATTCATACACCCCCACGCCGGCAGCCCAGAACGCGCCCCAAGCGAGAATAGGCAGGGGCAAAAAGGCGATCATGCCCACGGTTGAAGCAACGCAGACCGCGCGCACGCCCAAGCGCTTGTCGAACCAGAAAGCGGCCACCGCCGCGAACAGCATGTAGTACCACCACTCGTAGGAGAGGCTCCAAAGCGGACCGTTGCTGCCGAAGCTGGGCGCCGTCACGCGCTGGAGCATGAAAAGATTTGCGAGGAAGGTCTGGAGGTTCAGGCGATCAACGGCCGACCACATCATGGAGCCGATTTCGCTCCCCTGCAGGCCGGTGTAGATGCCGGACTGGTTCCAGAACCGGATGCCGATCACATCGGCAGCGGCCGTAAGCAGCAGTGCGGGGATCAGAACGACGTAGATCCGGCTGAAGCGCTTGATTCCGTAGTCCGTTAGGCTGAAGCCCCGTTTACCCGCGCCCTTGAGCGTAAGGCCCCCGACAAGGAAGCCGCTGATGACGAAGAAGAGCATCACGGCCTGATGCCCGAACTCGGAAATCGTAACGAAAGGCAGGAGCATTACTCGCATGCCCGAATAGTCGATGACGGGAGGAAGAAGGAGTTGCCGGAGGTGGTAGGCGACCACGATCCAGGCCGCGGCCCACCGCCAAAAATCCAGGACGCTCGATAGCCGCGGCGACAGTGTCATATGTTCCCCCAAAGCCCGTCAAAGCTTGGCATGTTCGACCGCCAGTGTCAGGCGCCCAGGTTGGCCGGGCGGTCTCAGCCGATCTAAATGCGCGTGATTTCCGCAACCCCCTCCGGCGATCCGGATCAGCCGAACAGTTCCGGGCGGCGCAGGCGCAGGGTGGAGAGCAGGACCAGGGTTTTCATGTCGTTGAGAGTCCCGGCGTCCTGAAGGCGGGCCAGTTCGGTCAGGGGGAACTCGAGGACTTCGATCTCCTCGTTCTCGTCCTTCAGGCCGCCGCCCGGGGCCACCCGGTCCGCGAGCGTATAGGCGCCGAGGTAGAGGCCGATCCATTCCGTGGAGACGCCGGGCATCGACCAGGCCGGGCCGATGCTGTCCAATCTGCCGAGGGTCACTCCAGCCTCTTCCAGAGCCTCGCGGCGTACGGCCGTCTCCTCGTCCTCGCCCGGGTCGATCAGGCCGGCGGGAACCTCAAGGATGTGGGGGTCGGCGGCGCCGGCCAGCATCGGGCCGTTGCGCATCTGGCGCACCAGAAGGGCGACGCGGCGCCCGGGGTCGTAAGGCAGGACCGCGATGGCGAAACCGTGATCCTCGACCTCGCGGGTGATGACCGCGCCCGAGTCGAGTTCGATGGTCGCCTTGTAGAGTTTCGACCAGCCTTCATAGACCGGCGTCTTCGAGATCAGTCGGCTCATCAGAACTCCGAGCGGGAGGCTTCGGGGAGGGGAGGTGGCGACTCCGGAGGGACTCGAACCCCCGACCTCTGCTTTAGGAAAGCCTTGCTCTATCCGGCTGAGCTACGGAGCCACGCACCGGGACGACCTAGCGGTTCGAGACGGGCGGGAAAAGCCCCGGGTTTTCCGTAATGCGGCGCCTGACCGCCACGAGCCGCATATCGCGTTCGTGGCGAGGATTTCGGTTTGTGGTTAATCGGCCTTAAGATACAATATCTTGTAGGGAACAAACCCCGAATCGGGCCGTGTCGGTGATTCGGTCCTGATTCGTTTCGTGCCTGTTCCGCCGCCTGAAGCGTCGCCGTTAATCGGGTTTCCTGGCGGGACAGCCGGGCGGCCGATCCGGCTTTGACATCCTCTCCGTTTCGATCTGAAACTGTCTCCCGAACGGAGATCGCGAAATGGCGACCACGGGAGAAGCAAAAGGCGTTTGTCTGATCGTCGGCGCCGGAGACGGTGTGGGCGCGGCGGTGGCGCGGGCCTTCGCGAAGGACGGTCTGGCGGTCTGCGTGACGCGCCGGCCCCGGCATCTGGACCAGCTGGACGCGCTGGCGGCGTCCATCCGCGATGAAGGCGGCGAGGCCCATGCCTATGGCGTCGATGCGCGCGACGAGGCGGAGATGATCGCCTTGGTCGACCGGATCGAGGCCGAGGTCGGGCCGCTGGAGGTCGTGGTCTTCAACATCGGGGCCAATGTCCGCTTCGGGGTGCGCGAGACCACGGCCCAGGTCTATTCCAAGGTCTGGGAGATGGCGGCCCTGGCCGGCTTCTTCGCGGGGCGGGAGGCGGCGCGGGTGATGACGCCGCGGGGCAAGGGGACGATCCTGTTTACAGGGGCCACGGCCTCGACCCGAGGCGGCGTGGGGTTCTCAGCCTTCGCCGGGGCCAAGGCGGCGCTGAGACAGCTGGCCCAGTCGATGGCGCGGGAACTGGGGCCGCAGGGGATCCATGTCGCCCATGTGGTGGTGGACGGGATGATCGACGGCGCCTTCATCCGCTCGATGGTGCCGGACGCGGAGGCGAGGCTGGCCGCCGACGAAATCCTCAGGCCCGATGAGCTCGCGAAGAATTACGTCTGGCTGCACCGTCAGCATCGCAGCGCCTGGACGTTCGAACTGGACCTGCGCCCCTGGAAGGAGACCTGGTGATGCCAGCCTCAAAGACCATCGACTTCGTCTTCGATTTCGCCAGCCTGAACGCCTATCTGGCCTATCGCGCCCTGCCGGATCTGATTGGGCGGACGGGGGCGACGGTCAACGTCATCCCCTGTCTGCTGGGCGGGATCTTCAAGGCCACGGGCAACCAGGCGCCCTTCACGGCCTTCGCCGGGATCAAGGGCAAGATCGACTATGAGATGCTGGAGATCCGCCGGTTCGTGAAAGCGCACGGGATCGCCGACTTTCAGATGAACCCGCACTTCCCGGTCAACAGCCTGCTGGCGATGCGCGGCCTGTGCGCCTGCCAGCCGGGCGAAGAGTTCGACCGCTATGTGGATGTGGTGCTGGCCGGGTTCTGGGAGCGCGGGTTATTGATGAGCGATCCGACCGTGCTGGCCGGCGTCATCGACGAGGCGGGGCTGGAAGCCGAACGGCTGCTGACGCTCGCCCAGACCGACGCGATCAAGGCGAAGCTGGCGGACAATACGGCGGCGGCGGTTGAGCGCGGGGCCTTCGGCGCGCCGACCTTCTGGGTCGGGGAGGAGATGTTCTTCGGCAAGGAACGGCTGGGCCAGATCGAGGACCTGCTGTTCGCCTAGTGGGGCTCGGGCGCCGGGACCCTGACGAAGGCCGGGCTGATCGCCGGGGCGACCACGGGCGCGACGACCGGCGCGACCACGGGAGCGGGCGTCGTCGTCGGGGTCGTGGCGGGAGCGGTCTCCGAGGCGGTCTGGGTTGAGGTCTGGGCGGGTTGAGCCACAGCTGTCTGTGAAGCGGTCTCGCCGCAGCCGCGTCCGGCGTAGAGGCCGTTCAGATAGTTCCAGCGGTCGCGTTTGGCGTGGGCCTCCGCTTCCTTCTTGTCCTTTCCCGAGCTGGTCAGGGCGTCGGCGCCCGCAAGGGCCAGACCGGCGCCGGGAACCAGCATCGAGGCGCCCGCGCGGGCGATGCCGGCGGCGCGGCCCAGAAGTCCGGGCCCTTCTTCGCCCATCGAGGCGCTGATCGTCGCGGCTTCGTCGGCCATCTGCGAGCAGGTCAGGCTGTCGTCGCCGGCGCGGACGACCGTGCCGGGGGCGTCGGCCGTCTGGGCTGCTGCGGTCTGGGCCAGGACGGGCTGGCCGAGCGCCAGAAACGCCGAGGCGGCGGCAAGCGCCACGGTTACGGGGATACGCATAGAAAGCCTCCACTCCACCCCCGAGGCCGGTCTAACGGGCGAGGCGGGCAAAGCGTTGCTCCCATGCGCGCTGCGCCGCTTGAGCAACCGAAACAGAATCGCCACCTTATGAAGGTCATGAGTGATCGCCCCACCGGCCTTGGCCCCTCCCGCGTCGTCGCGGTGCTGGGCCCGACCAACACCGGAAAGACCCACCTCGCGGTCGAACGGATGCTGGGTCACGCCTCGGGCATGATCGGCCTGCCCCTGAGGCTGCTGGCGCGCGAGATCTATGAGCGGATCGTCAAGCTGCGCGGCGCCTCCGCCGTGGCCCTGATCACCGGCGAGGAAAAGATCATCCCGACGCGGCCCCACTACTGGGTCTGCACGGTGGAAGCCATGCCGCTGGAGCGGGAGGTCGAGTTCCTCGCCGTCGACGAGATCCAGCTGGTCGCCGACCCGGAGCGGGGCCATGTCTTCACCAACCGGATGCTGCATGCGCGCGGCAAGTTCGAGACCATGTTCCTCGGCGCCGGGACGATGGCGCCCCTGATGCGGCGGTTGATCCCGGATCTGGAGATCGTCACCCGCGAGCGTCTGTCGCATCTGACCTATGCCGGATCGAAGAAGCTGACGCGTCTGCCGCGCCGGTCGGCCATCGTCGCGTTTAGCACGGATCAGGTCTACGCCATCGCCGAGCTGATCCGGCGTCAGAGGGGCGGGGCGGCAGTGGTGATGGGATCCTTGAGCCCCCGTACCCGCAACGCCCAGGTGGCTCTGTTCCAGTCGGGGGAGGTGGACTTTCTGGTCGCCACCGACGCCATCGGCATGGGGCTGAACATGGACGTCGACCATGTGGCCTTCGCGGGAATGAGGAAGTTCGATGGTCGAAGGACGCGCTGGCTGCACGCCCATGAGATCGCCCAGATCGCCGGCCGGGCCGGACGCCACGTGCGCGATGGCACCTTCGGCGTCACCGGCGAGTGCGAGGAGCTGGACGAGGATCTGGTCGAACAGGTGGTGTCGCACCAGTTCGATCCGGTGCAGGCGGCGGAGTGGCGCAACGCCCGGCTCGACTTCGACACCCTGCCGGACCTGCTGCGGTCGCTGACGAAGACGCCGGAGCGGGCGGGGCTGAAGCTGACGGCCCAGGCGCTGGACGAGACCCTGCTGCGCCGGGCGATGCAGGACGAGGAGATCAAGCGGATCAGCCGGTCGCGTGGGACGATCATGCGGCTGTGGGAATGCTGTCAGCTGCCGGACTTCCAGAAGACGACGCTGGATGAGCATGCGCGGCTGTCGCGGGATATCTTCCACGCCCTGACCGGCAAGCGCGGGCGGCTGACCGATGACTGGATGGCGCCGCGCTTCGCCGAACTGGATCGCGACGACGGCCAGATCGACCAGTTGTCGGCGCGGCTGAGCGGCGTGCGGACGCTGTCCTATATCGCGGCGCGACCCGACTGGCTGGATCAGGCCAAGGGGTGGCGTGAGAAGACGCGGGCGCTGGAGGACCGGCTGTCCGACGTGCTGCACGAACGGCTGACGGCGCGGTTCGTGGATCGCAAGACCACGGCCCTGATGCGGTCGCTGAACGACCGGGCAGGGACCCTGGCCGAGGTGGCCGAGGACGGCGTCGTGACCGTGGACGGGGAGGCGGTCGGCCATCTGGAGGGTGTCAGTTTCGCGGGCCAGACCGGCGGGTCGCTGCTCGCCGACCGGACGCTGAAGGCGGCAGCCCTGCGGGCGGTGGCGCCGGAGATTACGCGGCGGCTGGGGCGGTTGGCGGCCGATCCGGACGAGGCCTTTGCGGTGACGCCCGAGGGCGAGGTGCTGTGGTCGGGGGCGCTGGCGGCGAAGATCATCAATGCCGAGCCCTTCAGCCCGCGCGTACGGCTGATCGGCGATCTGGGTCCGCAGGCGGCGCGCGACCGGGCGCAGCGGCGCATCGAGGCCTGGCTGGCGTCGGAAGCCGGGCGGGCGCTGCGCGATCTCAAGCGGTTGAAACAGGCGGTCGAGAGTGGGGGGCTGAAGGGGCTGCCGCGCGGCATCGCCTTCCGCCTGCTGGAGGCCGGGGGGATCATCGACCGGCGCGACGTCGAGCGCGATCTGGCGGCGCTGAGTCAGGTCGAGCGGCGCACGATCAAGACCTTCGCCATTCGGGTCGGGGCCCATTCGGTGTGGCTGCCGGGCGTGCTGAAGGCGCGGGGGCGGACGATGGCCCAGGCCTTCGCGGCGAACGAGCCGTTCCGCGTGTCGGGCGAGGGGCTGGCGCTGCTGCCGATCCCGGGGCCTTCGGTGCGGGCGCTTTCAGCGTTCGGTCGGCGGTCGGTCGGACGGTGGTCGGCGCCGGTCGAGCTGCTGGAGAAGCTGGCCGAGGCGAAGCATGCGGCGGGCAAGGGCAATATCCCTGACGACGTCCTGACCGAGCTGGGGCTGAAGGCGGGGGAGGCCGGGGCGCTGCTGGCGGCTTTGAAGGCCACCCGCGCCCAGCAGCCGGACCGGCCGGGGAAGCCGGTGGTGATCAAGGACTCGCCCTTCGCCAAACTGGCCGAACTGACGGCGGCCCCCCAGCCCGCACGGCGCAAGCAGCCGCGGCGGAAGAAGGCGGCGAACTAGGTCTCAGGCGACGGCGGTTCGGCGCGCCGGCCAGACCCGCCGTATGCTCCAGCCGAGGGCTGCGCCGACAATGCAGGGCCACATTCCGTCGAACAGGAACTGGAGCGCGTACACGACGCTCAGAATATCCGGATCATTGCTGGGCCGGATCCACGGGTTGGACAGGACCGGCTTGAGCAGGATCAGGAAGAACCTGGGCATCGCGCCGTCTTGCCAAAGGAATGGCACAAGCAGGCCTGCGAGGATGGCCCGGCGCGGCCATGCGAGGGCCAGAACCAAAGAGGCGAGGGCTTGCAGGGCCGCGTTTGCGGTGCTGACCGGCCCCACCCAGTCCGGCGCGACGAACGGGTACATCAGATTGAAAGCCAGGGGGAACAGGAGCCAGCTTCCCGCCAGAACGGCGACCATGAACCCGACGCCGAACGGCGCCTCGGCCCGCATCCGCCAGCCGAGCGAACTGGCGAGGCATCCTGAGGCCCAGGCCAGCGATCCCGGTCCGTCCTGAAGCGCCTCGAATTCCTGACGCATCGCCAGTGACCATTCCGCGCGCGAGGCCGGGGTCAGGGCGGCGGCGAGGGCCATCAGGGGGCGGGCGATCACGGCCTGAAGCGTCATGCGAGCGATCCTTTCGGCGAGAGGGCGGGACGGGCGGCGGTGGCGGCGCGCAAGGCGGCCTTGCCTGCGGCGGTGATGCGATAGGCGTGACGGGGCGGACGGCCCGGAATGCCCGGCTCCAGCCACTGGCTTTCCAGCAGGCCGCGTTCGGCCAGGCGGATCAGGATCGGATAGAGGCTGCCTGACTTCAGCCCGGTCGCGGCGGCGATTTCCAGCCCGTACAGCCAGGACTGCGGGTTCAGGGCGAGCGCCGTCAGGACGGTCGCGGTCTGTGCGGAAAGGCGTCGGCCGGAGGCGGTCATGGCATAACTCTACATATGTAGAGTTTGTCGTCAAGCTGTGCCGAACGATGATTTTCGAGTCTCGGCGTCTTGTGCTTCCACCGGGAAGGCGCAGGTTTGGACGCAGGCAATGGAAGGATGAGCGCCCCGCATGAACGAGCCCTCGGTTCGCGTCGATGTCTGGCTGTGGCGGGCGCGGTTCGCGAAGTCGCGGTCCATCGCTGCGGATCTGGTCGAGCGGGGCGCGGTGCGGCTGACCCATCAGGGGCGGCAGACGCGGCTCGACAAGCCCAGCCGGCTGGTCCACCCGGGCGATGAGATCACCTTCGCCGTCGACGGACGGGTGCGGGCGGTGCGCGTGGAGGCGCTGGGCGAGCGGCGCGGACCCCCGGCGGAGGCCCGCGCCCTCTATGTCGATCTTATTGAGCCGCCGCAGGCTCCTGCTTCGTGAATTCGCCTTCGATGTGCAGCGTGACATCGTCGCCGAGGCCGACGCCCAGGCCGTAGCTGACGCCGAAGTCCGAGCGCTTGATCGTGGTCTCGCCGTCGAAGCCGACGCGGTAGCCCTTGTTCATGTACGGGCCGGCCTGGTTGAAGCGGACCGCCAGGGTCACCGGACGGGTCACACCACGGATGGTCAGGTCGCCGGCGACGGCGGCCTTCGAGGCGTCATCGCGGTCCACGGTCACCGAGGTCGCCTTGAAGGTCGCGGTCGGGAACCGGGCGGCGTCGAAGAAGTCAGGCGTCTGGAGGTGACCCTTCAGGGCGTCGTTGTTCGGGGCGACGTCGGCGATCGGCACAGTGGCGCTAAGGGTCGAGGCCGAGGGGTTGGCCGGGTCAATGGTCAGGTCGGCCGAGACGTTGGTGAACTGGCCGGTATAGGTCGAGAAGCCGAGGTGTTTGACCGACCAGGTAATCTTGCCGTGGTCCGGATCCAGTTTGTAGGTTCCGGCCTGAACCTCGACCGGGTTCTGGGTCGCCGCCGACTGGGCGTCCGCGCTGTGTGTGATAAGACCGCCGCCGACGAGGGCGAAGGCGAGGGCGGCCGCAGCGCTGGTGCGGACAAGAAGACGACGATTCAACATGATGGGCTCCGGGAGAGGGATCAGGTCGATCTAACTGCAATCGACACTGATGCAATAGCAGTTCGTCCCGGTGCGACAAGAAAGCCATGCTGTCCGGCGTCGATAGAACCGCTGAGTTGACACCCCCGGCTGCCGGGGCCATGTCCCCGAACCGCCCTCTCTCAACCGCCTGACGTGATCTCCGCCCGCCATGACCTACATCGTCACCGACGCCTGCGTGAAATGTAAGTTCATGGATTGCGTCGAGGTCTGCCCCGTCGACTGCTTCTACGAGGGCGAGAACTTCCTGGTCATTGCGCCCGACGAATGCATCGACTGCGGCGTCTGCGAGCCGGAATGCCCGATCGACGCGATCAAGCCCGACACCGAGGATGAGCCCGACGGCAAGTGGCTGCAGATCAACGCGTCCTACGCCAAGGTCTGGCCGAACATCACGGTCAAGGGCACGCCGCCCGCTGACCGCGAGGAGTGGGAGCGGGTCGAGAACAAGTTCGAGAACCATTTCAGCCCGAACCCCGGCAAGGGTTCCTAAGCAACCGCCGCAATGCGGTCACAATGGACCCCTTCGTACCAGAGACGCAGGGGACGTTTTGAAATTGCCCCGTTTTGTGATATGTTCCTTCACATTGGATCGGGCGGTCTGCAGTTTCACTGCGCCGCCCGAGTTTGCGACAGAATCCCGCCCATGAAGGCGGGGTCGGCCAGAGGTTTGGTGATCCGTTTCTGCATTTGACGCGTTGATAGTTCCACCGACGGCCCCTCGCCGGCGGTGGGAAAACTGTTTGCGCAGTGCGCTTTCGCTTCGCCGATCCCTGTGTCCGGGAAAGGAATGACATGACGAACAAGAGCGGTCTGGAATTCAAGGTTGGCGATGCGGTCGTCTACCCGGCCCACGGCGTTGGCAAGGTCATCGCGATCGAGACCCAGGAAGTCGCCGGCATGTCGCTGGAAGTCTATGTCGTGACCTTCGACCACGAGAAGATGACGCTGCGCGTTCCGACCAAGAAGGCCAAGACCGCCGGCCTGCGTTCGCTGGCCGCCGACGACGTCGTCACCAAGGCCCTGACCACCCTGAAGGGCCGCGCCCGCATCAAGCGCACCATGTGGTCGCGGCGCGCCCAGGAGTACGAAGCCAAGATCAACTCGGGCGACCTGATCTCGATCGCCGAAGTGGTCCGCGACCTGCACCGCGCCGACTCCCAGCCGGAGCAGTCGTACTCGGAGCGCCAGCTGTATGAATCGGCTCTGGACCGGATGGCTCGCGAAGTCGCCGCCGCCAACCGCATCGACAAGGACGCCGCCGTCGAGCTGCTGTCCAAGTCGCTGAGCGCCAAGAAGGCCGTCGCCGCCGCCGCCGTGGACGCCGACGCCGAGGAAGCCGAAGCCGCCTGATCCGTTCGCGGAACTTGAGACTGAAAAGCCCGGGAGCGATCCCGGGCTTTTTGCTATCCGGCCGCCGCCTGCGACGTGCGCCGGATGGTGTCGAGCAGGGCCGGGCCGACGGAGCGGATGTCGAAAGACTGTTCGAACAGGGCCTTGCCGCATTCGCCCATCTCGCGCCGCGTGGCGGCGGAGGTCGCCAGCCAATCCTGGATCAGGGCCGTGGCCCCGTCGAGGGTGTCAGGTCGGATGAGGCCGGCGCCCGCCCCCTCGACCTCGCGCCAGATATTGACCTTGTCGCTGATCAGGACGGGCAGGCCGCAGGCCGCAGCCTCGGCGACGACGACGCCGAAATTCTCCTGATGCGAGGGCAGGATAAAGGCCTCGGCGTTATGGAAGGCGCCCCATTTGGCGTCGTCCAGGATCATGCCCGTCCAATGGATGTGTTTGGCCACGCCCAGCCGTTCGGCCAGATGGCGCAACGACTGGATGAGGACCGGCGATCCCGGCCCGGCCATGACCAGCTGCAGGTCGGGCGCCCCGGCCTCGGCGCGGTTTCTGACCCGGGCGAAAGCCTCGATCAGCAGGTCGCAGCCCTTCTTCTCATGGATGCGGCTGAGATAAAGCAGATAGGGGCGGTCGCCCAGGGCCGGAGCGGCGGCCTTGAAGGCCTTCGTCTGCTCGGGGGTCGGCGGCGGTGGGGCCGAGGTGCCGTAGCCGACGACGGTCTCGCGATAGGGATGGTCGAGGAACTGCCCCCGGGCCAGCAGCCGCTCCTCCTCGGTCGTGAACAGGACGCTGGCGGCCGCGGCCATCAGCCGGCCTTCGCCGACGGTCCAGAACAGCTGTTTGGCGGCGTGCTTGAGCGGATAGGTCTGCCGGAACCAGGGATCCATCATCCCGTGGGTGAAGACATAGTAGGGAACCGGCCCGCCGGGCAGGACGCGCGAGGCGCCGAAGGCGGCGTAGTTCCACAGGCCGTTGACGATGACGGCGTCGTAGCGCCCGACGTTCTCCCTTAGCCAGGGAGCCAGGAGGGGCGAATAGCGCCAGTGGCGGAGCGGCTGCGGCCAGGCGCCGGACCCACCAAGGGCGTGGACCGTCAGGGGCGTGGTCTCAAGCCAGGGGGCGTCCGGCTGATCCAGGCAGACGACCTCGCAGGCGCACGCGTCGCGGGTGACCTCCGCCTGTCTCAGAATCCCCTCGACCGGACCGCCGTCGGCCGGATTCATCGAGGCGATGACGTGCAGAAGCTTCAACCCAGGCATCCATCAGGGACTTCGTCCCGGTCAGCCACAAGCCATCGCCGGGGTTCGGCGAGAGCCGACCCTCCGTCGATTATAGCCCCACCCCCGGGTTCAAGAGCCGACCACGCTCACCGGGCGCCGGACCGCTGACGAGGCTTCCTGCTCGTCTTACAGTCCTGCAAAGACAAGACGCCACCGACAGCGCCTCACATCAAGGCCGCGCGTCCGAAAGGCGATTTTTCCGACGCGCTAGAAGGCGGGAAGCGCCGCTTCGCCCAAGATCGTCAGCCGGCCCTCGACGCCGGAGGGGAGGTCGTCGCTCCCGGACAGGATCGGTTGGCCGCCACCGATCCAGAGCGTCACCGGTCCGGCGTGGACCGAGCGGCGTCCCTGATCGTCGACCGTGCTCATCGCCGTGGGGCTGATGTCGAAGTCGACCCGGCGGCTCTCTCCGGCCTTCAGCAGGATGCGCTGGAAGCCGACGAGGCTGCGCACGGGCGCATCGGGACCGGGGCGAGACGCATAGAGCTGGACGACCTCGGCGCCGTCGCGCGCGCCGCTGTTGATGATCTGGACGGAGACCTTCGCGGCTGAGCCCGCCGTGATGTCCGTCTGGTCGAAGGTCAGGGGCGAATAGTCGAACCGGGTGTAGCTGAGGCCGTAGCCGAACGGGTACAGCGGCGCGCCGTGGAAGCGGCGATAGGTCCGGCCGTCCATGCCGTAATCGGTGAAGGGCGGCAGGTCGTCGGCAGACTTGTAGAAGGTCACCGGCAGGCGGCCCGAGGGGCTGAAGTCGCCCGCGATCAACTCGGCGACGGCCTGACCGCCCTGACCGCCCGGATACCAGGCCTCGATAATGGCCGGCAGATGGGCGTCGGCCCAGTTCACGCTCATGGCCGAGCCGTTGGCCAGCACCAGGATGACGGGCTTGCCGGTGGCGTGCAGGCGTTCGAGCAGCTGTTGCTGGGGCGCGGGCAGATCCAGGCTGGTGCGGTCGCCGCCGGCGAAGCCGGGGGCCTGGACGACCATTTCCTCGCCCTCGAATTTCGAGGTCAGGCCGCCGACGAAGACGATCAGGTCCGCCGCCTCGGCCGAGCGCATGGCCGGGGCGGCGCCGGATCCCGGCTTGCTCCACTGGATCTTCTGGCTGGCGCGCGACCCCTTCTGGATGGCCTCGATACGGATGGCGTGGGGACGGTCCGCGCCCAGGTCGATGGCGGTGTCGGAGGTGGGCCAGGCGGCGTCCCAGACATCGGCGACCAAGACGTCATCCACGAAGACGCGATAGCCGTTGGCGCCCGTGTAGCGGAACCGGTACTGGCCGGGTTCGGCGACCTTCAGGAAGCCGGTCCAGCGGATGGAGGTCTCGCGTTCCTGACGCACCGGGCTGCCCCAGGCGAATTTGGCGTTCAGGTCCGTGCGGCTGGCGACGGGCGCGCCGGCCAGGTCCGGGCCCGCGAACTCTTCGGCCTTCAGTCCGGGCGCGGCGCAGGCGGCGTCTTGGCAAAAGGCGAGGTCGGGAATGTCCTCCAGCGGCGGGGCGACCCAGCCGGTCCCTTCCACGAAGCTGATCTCCGCGTCCGGGAAGCGGGCCTTCAGTCCGTCGAGAATGGTGATCGGATGCGAGGGCGTGCCGTTGTAGTTGCCGACCAAAGCCTCGACCGTGTTGGCGTTGGGGCCGACGACGGCGATCCGGCGCGGCGCCGCCTTCAGGGGAAGCAGGCCGTCGTTCTTGAGCAGGACCAGAGATTCCCGCGCCGTCTGCAGCGCCAGGTCGCGATGGGCCGGGGTGTCGTAGTCGGTGGCCTTGATCGCGGCGTAAGGGCCCGTGCCGGGCGGATCGAAGGTCCCCAGCCGCATGCGGGCGACGAAGAGGCGATGCAGGGCGGCGTCGAGCACGTTTTCCGAAAGCAGGCCCTGTTCGACGGCGTTGACGGTCGTCTCAGGCTTGAAAGTCCCGTTGGCCATGAAGTCACAGATCAGGTCCGTGCCGGACTTCAGGGCCAGGGCCACGGCCTCCTCGGGCGTGCGGACGGTCGCGTGCGAGGTCGGCAGATAGAAGTCGGCGATGGCGGCGCAGTCGGACACGACATGTCCGTCGAACTTCCAGTCGTCGCGCAGGCGGCGCTGCAGATAGTCGGTGTTGGCGCAGGCCGGCACGCCGTCGACGGCGTTGTAGGCGCACATCAGGGCCTGGGCGTGGGCCTCGGTGACGGCGGCGTGGAAGGCCGGCAGATAGGTCTCGGTCACGTCGCGCGGCGAGGGGTGGATGTCGTCGCGGTGGCGGCCGGCCTCCGGGCCGCTGTGGACGGCGAAATGCTTGACGGCTGCGATGGTCCTGGGGTGGAGCGGATCGTCGCCCTGCAGGCCTTCGATGAAGGCCACGCCGAAGCGGGAGGTCAGGAACGGGTCCTCGCCCCAGGTCTCCTGACCCCGGCCCCAGCGCGGATCGCGGAAGATGTTGACGTTGGGCGACCAGACGGTGAGGCCGCGATACTGGCGCGTTGAACCGTCGGGGGCGCGGTCTTCGAGGTTCTTGGCCCGGAACTCCGTGCCGATGACGTCGGCGACCTGATGGATCAGGTCCGTGTCCCAGGTCGCGGCCATACCGATCGCCTGGGGGAAGACGGTGGCTTCGCCCGCCCGCGCGACGCCGTGCAGGCCCTCGCTCCACCAGTTGTAGCCGGGGACGCCTAGGCGGGGGATGGCGGGGGCGCCGTGCTGGATCTGGGTCGCCTTTTCCGCCAGCGTCATGCGCGAGACGAGGTCGGTCGCCCTGGCCTCCGCCGAGGCGGTCGGGTCCAGATAGACCGCTGGAGCGGAGGACGGCGCGGGGGCGGTTTGTCGGGCCAGGGCCTCCATCGGCGACAGCAGGATCGCGATGGTCGCGACGACGGACAACGCCTTGTGCATGGAGGCCTCCCGGCGAAACGCCGCTCCCGGTTCGCGTTTTCGCGCTTATGGCCTCATTTGTATTATTATATAGCTTTCGGTGTCCAGTGACGCGAGGTCGCGCCCGCTAGTGCTTCGCGCCGGGCTTGAGTCGCATCGCCTGGTGCAGAACGAAGGCGATGACGCCGCCGACGACCGTGCCGATGACGGCGGAGATCAAGGCGGTGGTCAGCCAGCCGGCGAGGTCGCCGATGGGGCCGAGCGCCGATGCGATGGCGTGGGACAGGTGCTCGACCGGCTCGGCCGGCCAGGCGAGGCCGAGGGTGTGGGAGCCGTGCAGCAGGATGCCGCCGCCGACCCAGAGCATGGCGAAGGTGCCGATGGTCGACAGGGCGCTCATGACGACCGGCATCGCCTTGACCATACCTCGCCCGAAGGCGCGTACGCCCTTGCTCTCGCGCTGGGCCAGATGCAGGCCGACGTCGTCCATCTTCACGATCAGGCCAACCACGCCATAGACAACGACGGTCATGATCAGGCCGACGATGATCAGGACGCCCGCCTGGGTCAGCAGGGGTTCGGAGGCGACGTCCGACAGGGCGATGGTCATGATCTCGGCCGACAGAATCAGGTCGGTGCGCACCGCGCCGGAGACGGTGGCCTTCTCCAGGGCAGCGGGATCGTCATGGGCCGGGCCATCGTCCTCATGGCCGTCGGCGCCAAACATCTCCATCAGCTTCTCGGCGCCCTCGAAACAGAGGTAGGCGCCGCCGCACATCAGGATCGGCGTGATGGCCCAGGGGGCGAAGGCGGTCAGCAGCAGGGCGACCGGCAGGATGATGAAGAGCTTGTTGCGAACGGAGCCCACGGCGATCTTGCCGATGATCGGCAGCTCGCGGGCCGGGGACAGGCCGACGACGTAGCGCGGGGTGACGGCGGCGTCGTCGATGACCACGCCCGCCGCCTTGGTCGAGGCCTTGCCGGCGGCCGCGCCCATGTCGTCGACCGAAGCCGCGGCCAGTTTGGCGATGCCCGCCACGTCGTCGAGCAGGGCGATAAGTCCGGAGGGCATGGGCGGTCTTCAGGTCCGAGAGGGGGAGACCTTCGGGCCTAGAGCAGGATTTTCAGCTTGTCGATGCGTGCAGCGGTCGGGCGCCGATCAGAAATACTCGGCGTTGGCCGGGCACTGGGCGCTGACGCGGCGGGCGGTGATGCTGGCGGGAATATAGGGGGTGCCGCGCAGCAGCTGGGCGCCGCCGTTGAACTGGAAGCTCTCCGACTGATAGGTGCCGCGCAGGCGCACGTTGAAGCGACGGCCCTTCTTGTCCTGACAGGTGCCCTCGAAGCGGGCGTTGCCGCCGCCGACCTCGCGCACCGGATAGGTGCAGGCGTAGCGGCGGGTGGAGATGCCGCCGAAGAAGCGCGAGATGTCCTGCGGGCGGACGCATTTGGTTTCGGTGTTGCGGTCGCCGACGGCGCTGGTGGTGTATTCCCAATAGCCGGGCAAGACCGGCTGGGCCGGAGCCGGGGTCTGGGCGTGCAGGTCGCGGGTCGGCGAGGCCAGCAGAATCGCACCCGCGAGGGCGGGGGCGGCGACGGCGGCGATACGAATGGCCACGGAGGCTTTTGGCGTCTTCATCTCTAAAATGTCCCGGTCAGCGTCTTTCGCTGTTATGCCTTCACTATATGGCGGCTTTTGAACGGCGGCTGAACAGACCTCTTCGGTCAGGCGCAGACTCGGTTTCCGGCCCGAAAGCCTTGACGTCGCGCAGGCCGTTCCTCTATACGGCCCCCTCTCGCGAAGGGGACCCCTCCTTGCGCGCCCCTATTTCATGCGTCCGGTGCGTTTTGCCGGGCGATCACCTCAAGGATCAGACGATGTCGCGTCGTTGCGAACTCACCGGTATCGGCCCGATGGTCGGCCACAGCGTGAGCCACTCGAATGTGAAGACCAAGCGCCGCTTCCTGCCGTCGCTGAAGAAGGTCAAGCTGGCTTCGGAAGCCCTGGGCCAGACCTTCACCCTGCGGATCTCGAACGCCGCCCTGCGCACCCTGGACTACAAGGGCGGCCTGGACGCCTATATCGTCAAGGCCGGCGACGAGCAGCTGTCGCTCTCGGCCCAGCGCATCAAGCGTCAGGTCAAGGCCAAGCTGGCCGAGCAAGCCGCCGCCTGATTTCGGCGCTGCTGACAAGAGTTTGAAAAGGCCGGTGGAAACACCGGCCTTTTTCTTTTGCCTTAGCGCCAGGGCGAGCCTTCGCCGTGTTTGCCGATGCTCTTCCACTCGGGCGGGGCGGCCTTGTGGACGTACTGTTCCGAGACCAGCCAGCCCTTGAAGGGGCGCAAGGTCCCCAGGCACATCAGGGCCAGGAGAGGGAAGGTCACCGCGAAATGCACCCAGATCGGCGGGTGGACGGTGAACTCGAAGGCCATGAAGGCCATCATCCCGACCACGCCCACGCCCGACATGACGAAGAAGGCCGGGCCGTCCGCCGGGTCGGCGAAACTGTAGTCGAGGCCGCAGACCGGGCAGCTGTCGCGAATCGTCAGATAGCCCTTGAGCAACGGGCCCTTGCCGCAGCGCGGGCAACGGCAGCGGATGCCCGTGCTCAGGGTGTTGAGCGGCGGGTATTCAGGGGCGGGAGCGGGGTCTGACATGGCGTCT
The DNA here is from genome assembly GCF_059422025.1 of Brevundimonas sp. GW821-FHT02A10. NCBI lineage: Bacteria > Pseudomonadati > Pseudomonadota > Alphaproteobacteria > Caulobacterales > Caulobacteraceae > Brevundimonas > Brevundimonas sp. GW821-FHT02A10. Next base: position 487,784 of record NZ_JBWKWC010000001.1, on the reverse strand, counting down.
TCCTTTGTCCCGATGTCGGCCTGCGGACCCTCTGGCGCAAGGCGGCGTCGTGTCCTTGGACGATTTGTCCAACCTTCGTTCTACGGGAAATGGCAAACGCCGTATTAACCGCGTTGAAAGGCCCCGCGCGCGAGTGTGCGCGTCAATGGTTGGGCCGTCCTCGAGAAAATCGATCGCGAGGACCTCTGTGGCGCTGGGCGCCGTGGGGGCGGTCGTGCTCGCCCCGATCCTGACACCCGCCGCGCCGGCGATCGCGCAGGAAGCCTCCAGCGCGCTTGAGCCCCTGACCATCCGCCTGGGCACCACCCGCCGGGGCGAGGCCCAGAACTTCACCCGCGTCGAATTCGCCGGGGTCATCGGCGCGCGCTCGCGCGTCCGCCGCGAGGGCCAGGCGGTCGTCGTCCGCATCGGCACCACCGCCGCGCCGGACATCAGCCTGCTCAAAAACAGCCTGCCGCCGGGCGTGACCAAGGTCGAAACCCGGGCGGTCCAGGGCGGCTCCGAGGTGCTGCTGACCCTGGCCCAGGGCGCCGATGCACGGTCCGGCGTGGCCGACGGTGCGGTCTGGCTGAACCTCTATGCCCCGGGCGCCCAGCCCCAGTCGGGCCTGACCGCGTCCAGCGCCGTCCCGGCCAACGGGGTCGTGCCGGTGACCACCACGGCCGAGGCGGATCGGGTGGTGATGAATTTCCAGTGGGCCGCGCCCGTCGGGGCGGCCGTCTTCCGCCGCGACGACGCCGTCTGGATCGTCTTCGACACCGCCGCCAAGATGGGCCTGCCCAAGGGCGCCAGGATGGGTCCGGCCGGAGAGGCGCGCTGGGCCCAGGGACCGGGCTACACCGCCATCCGTATCGCCGCCCCGGAAAACCTGCCGGTGTCCGCGACGGGGCAGGGCACGACCTGGACCGTGACCATCGGAGGCGTTCCGACCAGCCCGGCCCAGGCCGTGGAGGTCGACCGCGACGACACCGCCCAGACGGCTCTGGTCGCGCGCATGGCCGGGGCGACCAAGGCCATCTGGCTGACTGACCCGATGATCGGCGACCGGTTCGCCGCCGTCACGGCGCTCGCGCCCGGCAAGGGCTTCGGCGACCGCCGCCAGACCATCGACGTCACCCTTCTGCCGACCGCCCAGGGCATGGCGGTCGAGACGCCGACCGACGACCTGACCATCGTGGCCGCCGGCGATCTGGTGACCGTGTCGCGCCCACAGGGCCTGACAATGTCGGCGCCGTCGGAGGCGGTTCTGGACGCCGCGCCCGACGCCCCGCACCTGCCGCGCAAGGCCGCCTATCCGGCGATGATTCTGGCCGACTGGGCCGATCCGGGCGCCGAGGGCTTCTCCGCCCGTTACCGCGAATTGCAGAACGGAGCCGAGCAGGAGACCGCCCAGGCCAGCGAGGATCCACGCACCCCGATCGAATCGCGCATGGGCTTCGCCCGCTTCCTGATCGCCTCGGGCCTTGGCTTCGAGGCCATCGGCGTGCTCAACGCCATGATCGCCAAGACGCCCAGCCTGCAGGGCGAGCCCGAGGTGCGCGGCCTGCGCGGCGCGGCCCGGGCCTCCATCGGCCGTTTCGAGGAGGCCGAGGCCGATTTCGCCTCGGGCGCTCTGGCCGGCGACCCGTCGACCAAGGTCTGGCAGGGCTATGTCGCGACCCAGCGCGGTGACTGGACGGGGGCGCGTCTGGCCTTCACCGCGGGCGCCTCCGTCATCGATCAGTTCCCCAACGACTGGAAGGCCCGCTTCGGGGCGGCCCATGCCCTGGCGGCGCTGGAACTCGGCGACCTGCCGGCCGCCCGATCCCTGCTGGCCTTCAGCTTCAGCCAGCGCGCCCCGGCGGCCGATCAGCTGACCGCGCGGCTGGTGCAGGCCCGGCTGTTCGATCTGGACGGCCAGAGCGACCGGGCGCTGGCGGTCTACACGGCCGTCGCCCGTGCGCCGCTGGACGGCATCGCGACGCCCGCCAAGCTGGGCGTGGTCAAGCTTTCCCTCGCCAAGGGAATCATCACTCCCGACGCCGCCGCCAAACAGCTGGAAGAGCTGAAATGGCGCTGGCGAGGCGATGCGACCGAGCTGGCCGTGGTGCGGACCCTGGGAAGCATCTACCTGCAGCAGGGCCGCTATCGCGAGGCCTTGGAGGTCCTGCGCAGCGGCAACAAGCGGATGATCGATCTGCCGGGCGCGCGCGAAATCCAGGACGACCTGTCCTCGACCTTCCGCGCCCTGTTCCTGCAAGGCGCCGCCGACGGGCTGCAACCGGTGCAGGCCCTGGCCCTTTTCTACGACTTCCGCGACCTGACCCCGATCGGCGCCGACGGGGACGAGATGGTGCGGCGGCTGGCGCGCCGCCTGATCGACGTCGACCTGCTGGATCAGGCCGCCGAACTGCTCAAGCACCAGGTCGATGAGCGTCTGGACGGCGTGGCCAAGGCCCAGGTGGCGACCAATCTGGCCACTGTCTATCTGATGGATCGTCAGCCGGAGAAGGCGCTGCAGGCCCTGTGGAGCTCGCGCACCACCCTGTTGCCGGCGGCCATGAACGCTGAGCGCCGGGCGCTGGAGGCCCGCGCCCTGATGGATCTGGGTCGCTACGACCACGCGCTGGAACTGCTGGAGGGCGACAGCACGCCCGAAGGTCTGGATGTCCGGGCCGAGATCTACTGGAAGCAGCAGAACTGGGCCGGGGCCGCCAAGGTCTATGACCAACGTCTGGGCGAGCGGTTCAAGGACACAGCCACGCCTCTGGACGCCGCCGACGAAAGCCGGGTGATCCGGGCCGGGGTCGGCTATTCGCTGGGCCACGACCTGCCGGCCCTGTCGAAGCTGTCGCGCGCCTATCTGCCGTTCGCGGCGCGGGCCCGTTCGGCGGCTTCGATGCGCATCGCCCTGTCGGGCTTCGACGGCCAGGAGGGGGCGGTGCAGGCCAGCGACTTCGGTCAGCTGACCGCCGGGGCCGACACCTTCGCCGGATGGGTCCAGGCGATGAAGGCGGACTTCAGAAAGCAGACGGGCGGGAACGGCTGACCGTTCCCGCCCGCTTTCCTCCCTGTCGAGGGAGAAGCAGTCTTACTTGTTGACCGCGTCCTTGAGGGGCTTGGAGACCCGGAAGCGGACGGCCTTGGAGGCGGCGATCTTGATGGTCGCGCCCGTGGCCGGGTTGCGGCCTTCGCGCTCGGCGCGGGCAGCGGTGTCGAAGACGCCCAGGTTCGAGATGCGGACGTCGCCGCCGGCGGTCAGCGACGAATGGATGTTCTTGACGATCGCTTCCAGCACGCGGCCGGCGTCGGCCTGCGAAACACCGGCGTCCTTGGCGACAGCGGCGATCAGTTCAGCTTGAGTGGTCATGTGGTCGTTTCCATAAACTCGCCCGATTCCGGACGATGACCGGGGGATCAACACGCTTTTGGGGCGGCTTGGCAAGCGCCGTTGACGCGCAAACGCCCTGACAGCGGGGGTTTACCCCCCGACAGTATGTCGGGTGAAGCTCTCGACAAGGCTTCCGGCGACCAGTCTCCAGCCGTCCACGAGCACGAAAAAGATGAGCTTGAAGGGCAGGGAAATCACCACCGGAGGCAGCATCATCATACCCATGGACATGAGCACGCTGGAGACTACCAGATCGATCACAAGGAACGGAACGAAAAGGAGAAATCCGATTTCGAAAGCCTTCTTCAACTCGCTGATCATGAAGGCCGGAGTGACCACGCGCAGGGGCAGGTCGGCCATCTCCGTATTGGGCTCCACCTTGCTCAGTCGGGTGAAGAGCGAGAGGTCCCCGCGGTCGACCTGGGCGAGCATGAAGTTTTTCACAGGTTCCGACGCCGCATCAAACGCTTGAGGCAGCTCCATCTGCTGATCGAGCAAGGGGCGGATGCCCGAATCATAGGCGTCCTGCCAGGTCGGAGCCATGACGATGGCGCTCAGAAACAGGGCCAGGGAGACCAGAACGGCGTTCGGCGGCGACTGCTGCATGCCCAGCGCCGTGCGCAGCAGGGACAGCACCACGATGATCCGCACGAAGCTGGTGGTCATGATCACGATAGACGGCGCCAGCGACAGGACGGTCATCAGACCGACCAGCTGAACCACCCGCTCGGTGAGGCCGGCGCCGGTGCCCAGATCGACGTTGATCGAGGAGCCGGAACCCGCGGCGGCGGCCACATCCTGTGCGAAGGCGGCCAGAGGCCAGGCCAGGCAGAGCAGGGTAGTGACCAGCGAGAGCAGGGCCGCCCGCTTGAGCTCGGCGCGGGTCGGGACAGTGAAGATCGAGGCGGCGAGCTTCACTTCGGGCCTCCCTTGTTCAGGGCGGAGAGGTTCAGACGCGCGAAGGGACGGGGCGTTTCGGCGACCGGCTCCGGCGCGGGCGGGGCAGGTCGTTCGGCGGGCTGGCGCGGCTCGATCAGTTCGCGGCCCTCGCCCAGCAGGATCAGCCGCTCTTCGTCATCGACGCGGACGAGGACCAGCCGGCGGGCGGGGTCCAGCACCAGGGTTTCCATGACCTGCAGACGCCGTTCGCCCCGCTCGGCGCCGAGCTTGGCCAGAAGCTGCGGGGCGTAGCGGCGGGCGGCCCAGGCGCAGAGCCCGATCAGGCCCAGCACAAAGGCCAGGCCGAAGATGGCGCGGGCGAAATCAAGGACGTTCATGCGGGCGACGGTTCCGGGGCCGCTGGAACGCGCGGCCGGTCGGGGCTGACTCTTTAACCATCGTGGTTAACGACCCGTTGAAATAACGCCCTGTTAACCATGCAGGCGGCATTTTCTGCCTATCCGATCAGGAGACCCGCCCGATGGGCATCGCCGACGTTCCACTGCTGGGCCAGATCAAGGGCCGCCTGAACTGGCTCGATGAGCGCCAGCGGGTGGTCTCGCAGAACATCGCCAATTCCTCGACGCCCGGCTTCGTCGCCCGCGACCTGCAGCAACCGGCCAACGCCGACTTCGCCGCCGCGATGCGGCAAGGCGGGGGACTGCAGATGGCGCGCACCAATGCGGCCCATATCGCCCCGGCCCCGGCCAATGTGGCGCGCTTCTCGTCCCAGGCCTCGCCGGACTCCGAGACGACGCTGGACGGCAATTCGGTCGTGCTGGAAGAGCAGATGCTCAAGATGTCCGAGAGCCGCATGGCCTATGACGCCGCGATCAGCCTGTATTCCAAGTCGATGTCGATGCTGCGGATGGCCGCCAAGAAGCCCGGCGGCTGAGCCGGGATCAGGAATAGACCATGCCCGATCCGGTCCCGCCCCGTAACACCGCCATGGCCGTGGCCTCGAGCGCCCTGCGCGCCCAGCAGTCGCGCATGCGGATCATCGCCGAGAACATCGCCAACGCCCAGTCGACGTCCGAGACGCCCGGCGGCACGCCCTATCGTCGCCAGATCCCGGTCTTCGAGGCGCGCAACGTCGACGGCGCGACCGGTGTGGCCCTGGCCGAGGTCAAGCCGGACCAGAGCGACTTCAAGATGGACTACGACCCCTCGCACCCGGCGGCCAACGCCGACGGCTATGTGATGCGGCCCAATGTCGACACCCTGGTCGAGGCCATGGACATGCGCGAGGCGCAGCGCGCCTACGAAGCCAATCTGAACGTCATCGAGACGGCGCGGTCGATGGAAAGCCGCACCCTCGACATCCTGAAGCGATAGGAATTAGCCGATGAATCCGATGGCGGCGATGAAGGCCTATGCGGCGGTTCAGGGCGGGGGAATGCCCACGGGTGGAGCGGCGGCCCCGGCGGCGCCCGGCTTCGGCGAGATGCTGCAGAACGTCATGGGCGACATGACCAAGTCCACCAGGGCCGCCGAGACCCAGATGACCGGCGCCATCCAGGGCCAGGGAAACATGATCGACGTGGTCACCTCGGTGTCCAGCGCCGAGGCCTCTCTGGAAACCGTCATCGCCGTCCGCGACCAGGTGATTCAGGCCTATCAGGAAATAATGCGCATGCCGATCTGACGGCCTATATAGGCCGCCATGTCCATGATTCATCTCAAGCGCTGGAACCTCTCCATCGGGGCCGGCCAACCGCTCGTCGTCATCGCCGGCGTCAATGTGCTCGAAAACCTCGACATGGCCCTGGCCGTGGGGCGCGAGCTGAAAGCCAATTGCGAGGACCTGGGGCTGCCCTATGTCTTCAAGGCCAGCTTCGACAAGGCCAACCGGTCGTCGATCACCTCCTACCGCGGTCCCGGGATCGACGAGGGGCTGAAGCAGCTCGAGATCATCAAGGCCGAGCTGAACGTGCCGATCTGCACGGACATCCACGAGGTCGATCAGGCCGAGCGCATCGCCGCCGTCGCCGAACTGGTCCAGATCCCGGCCTTCCTGTGCCGCCAGACCGATCTGGTCGTCGCCGCCGCCCGCGCCACGGCCGCGGCCGGCGGCTGGATGCACGTCAAGAAGGGTCAGTTCCTGGCCCCCTGGGACAGCGCCAACATCATCAAGAAGGCCCGCGAGGCAGCGCCTGAGCTCGACATCGTCATGTGCGAGCGCGGCGTGTCCTTCGGCTATAACAACCTGGTCGTCGACATGCTGGGCATCGGCCAGATGCAGAAGCTGGGCGTGCCGGTGACCATCGACGCCACCCACGCCGTCCAGCTGCCCGGCGCCGATCCGCGCACCAGCGGCGGTTCGACCGGCGGGCGTCGCGAAGGCGTGTCGATCATCGCCAAGGCCGCCGTCGCCGCCGGCGCCGACGGCGTCTTCCTGGAGTTCCACCCGGATCCGGACAAGGCCCTGTGTGATGGTCCGAGCTGCCTGCCCCTGACCGCCTCCCACGGCCTGCTCAAGACCCTGAAGACGATCCACGAAGCCGTTCAGGCCTGATCGTCCTCAACGGGCTTACCGCGATTTAATCGGCCGCCGCGCATCCGCCGGCGGCCGATCTTGTCTCTACTCCCCGACACGAAGGAGAGAGAGATGCCCGTCCGCCGCACCGCCTGCCATGCCCTGTTTCTGGCCGCGACCGTCGCCGCCTGTCTGACGGCCATGACCCGCGCCGAAGCTCAGGAGCGCGCGCCGGGGCCGGTGACGCTGGTGCGCGCCGGAAACCTGTTCGATTCCGAAGCCGGCCGCATGGTGGGGCCCCGCGACCTGCTGATCCAGAACGGCAGGGTGCGACAGGTCGGGACCGATCTGACGGCGCCTGAAGGCGCGACTGTACTCGATCTGCGGCGCTGCTCGGTCCTGCCCGGCCTGATCGACGCCCATACCCATCTGCTGCTGGAGCAGCGCGCGCGTGAGAGCCTGTCCGACACCGCCGCCCGCGATCAGGGCGTCGACGGCGACGCGACCCGGGTTCTGCACGCCGCGCCACGCGCCCGGGCCTATCTGGACGCCGGTATCACGACGGTCAGGGATCTGGGCAACTCGGGACAGTACCTGGATCTGATCCTGCAGCGGGGCATCGATCAGGGCGATGTCCCGGGGCCACGCCTCTATGGCTCCGGGCCGGGTCTGGCGCCCGAAGGCGGTCAGCTGGAGCCTCAGCCGGCCGATCCGCATCATCTGATCGCCGGCGAATATCGCATCATCAAGGGCCCGGATGACGCCCGCTCGGCCGTACGCGAGGCCGTCGCCGCGGGCGCCCGGGTGATCAAGATGTATCCTGAGGCGACGCCCCAGCGCACCCGGTTGTCGGTCGCCGAGATGGCCGCCATCGTCTCCGAGGCCAAGCGCCACGGCGTGCCGGTCGCGGCCCACGCCACCTCGGACGCGTCTATTCGTGAGGCGGTCGAGGCCGGGGTCGCCTCGATCGAACACGCCTATGAGGTCTCCGACGAAACCCTTCGGCTGATGGCGGCGCGCGGCGTCTGGCTGGTCCCGACCGATCCGTCTGACGAGATGGCCATCGCCTTCACCCGCGACTGGCCGGTCCAGCCGCCCGAGGCCGAGGTCCGCGCCCATCTGGCCCCGGCCCGCGACCGGCTGCGCCGCGCCCGGGCGGCGGGTGTGCGGATCGCCATGGGCTCGGACTTCTACGTGCCTTGGCTGACGGGGCGGGGCGAGGCCGCGCGCGGGACCCTGGACGGCTATGTTGAGGCGGGCATGACCCCCGCCGAAGCCCTGCAGTCGGCGACCTGGGGCGCGGGGACGCTGATCGGCGACACCGGTCTGGGCGTGCTGCGGCCCGGCGCCTATGCCGATCTGATCGCCCTGCCCGGAGACCCGACGGCGGGTCTGTCGGCGCTGCATGATCTGAAGCTGGTCCTCAAGGGCGGCAAGGTCGAACGGTCCGACGCCGCAGCCTGCGCGGGAACCTGACCCCGTCCGGGACGCTGGTCCGGAGCATCAGGAGAACGCCATGCTCAAGGACAAGCCCTCCTCCGCCATCGTCGCCGTCAAGGACCTCGCCCGCGCCAGGGCCTTCTACGGCGGAACGCTGGGCCTCGAGGCCACGCCGGAGACCAACGACCAGATCCTGGTCTTCGCCACGGGACCCACGAAGCTGGTCGTCTATGTCTCCAACTATGCCGGAACCAATCAGGCCAATGCCGTGGTCTGGGGCGTGGGCGAGGACATCGAGGCCGTGGTCGCCGACCTGACGACGAAGGGCGTCGCCTTCGAGAACTACGACATGTCGGGCGCGACTTTCGAGAACGGGGTCCACCGCATGGGCGACTTCCGAATGGTCTGGTTCAAGGACCCGGACGGCAACATCCTGCACATCAACAGCGGGACCTGAGGCCAGCGGCCCGGCCAATCAGGCCGCGCGCTTCATCGCTGCCCCGTAGAGGGCGCGGCTGACTGTGCGGAAGAAGTCGGCCGGAACCAGCGGCTTGGACACCACCCCGGCGAAGCCGGCGGCCATCAGCCGGGAAGTATCCCCGTCGCCGTCGGCCGTATAGGCCAGGATCGGGGTGTCGGCGGCCGAGGCGACATAGGACCGGATGGCCTTCAGCGCCTCGCGGCCGTCCATGCGCGGCATCCGCAGGTCCATCAGGACCAGATCGAAGGCCTCCTGCGTCAGGCGATCAACGGCCGCCGCGCCGTCCTCGACTTCGACCACGTCAGCCCCCAGACCCGACAGGAACAGGCGGGCCAGCTCACGGTTGGCCGGATGGTCATCGGCGACCAGCACCCGGGTTCCGCTCAGGGCCGACAACTGGGTGACTTCGGCAGGCGGCGTGACCTCAAGGGCGGCGTTGGCGGCCTGGGCGTCGATCTCGAACCAGAAGCGGCTGCCGCGGGCGACGACGCTGTCGGCGCCGACGGTTCCGCCCATGGCCTCGCACAGGCCCTTGCAGATCGCCAGACCCAGGCCGGTGCCGCCCGCGCCGCGCGTGGTCGAGCCGTCGATCTGGGAGAAGCGCTGGAACAGCAGGCCCAGCTTGTTGGCCGGAATGCCCGCGCCGGTATCGGCGACGGAAACCCCGAGGCGCTGGGTGCGTGGATCCCAGGCGGCGACGACCTTCACCCCGCCGGTCGTGGTGAACTTCACCGCATTGCCGATCAGGTTGAGCAGGATCTGACGGACCCTGTCCGGATCGATCATCAGGGCCGGGACCAGGGCGGAGGAGACCGAGCTCATGCGGAAGTCGAGCGTCAGATCCTTTGCCCCGGCCTGGGGCGCGAACAGCTCCAGCGTGGAGCGGCACAGATCTTCCAGATCGGTCGGCTCGGGCCGGATGGCGACCTGACCGGCCTCCAGCTTGGAGAAGTCGAGGATGTCATTGACCGTGCACAGCAGGGCCCGACCGGCGTTGTCGATGCGGCGGATGTAGTCGCGCATGACCGGCGACAGGTCAGGCTGTTCGGCGGCCAGGTCGGTGAAGCCGACGATGCTGGTCAGGGGCGTGCGCAGCTCGTGGCTCATATTGGCCAGGAACTCGGATTTGACCGCGGCGGCCTGTTCGGCGGCGACGATGGCGGCGCGCTGGTCGGTCACGTCCTGGAAGACGCCGAACAGGCTGACGGGGCGGCCTTCGCGATCGAACTGGCAGTCGCCCTTGGCCAGAACGCGGCGCTTCTGGCCGTCCGCCCGGTTGAAGCTCAGCTCTACCTGGAAGGGGCCCTTGCCCAGGGTCGAGGATTCGATCGCGTTCCTCAGGATCGTCTGATCCTCGGTGTCGTAGAACAGGATCGCCTTGCCCAGGACCGGTTGATAGGTCTCACGGGTCAGTCCGTAGATGGCATAGCATTCGTCGGACCAGAGCAGGGTCCCGGTCTTGAGGTCGCATTTCCAGTGGCCCACGCCGCTCATGGCCTCGGCCATGGCGAGCACCTGTTCGCGCTCCTTCAGCCCGTGTTCGGCGCGCAGCCGCTCCAGTTCGGCCACCGCCAGGTCGGCCAGGTCGCGCAGTTCCGCCAGCGCTTCGTCCGAAGGGCGGGGGCGGGGCACGGTGTCGATCACGCACAGGGCGCCCAGATTGAACCCGTCGGAGGTCGTCAGGGTCGCGCCGGCGTAGAAGCGGACGCCCGGGTCGCCGGTGACCATCGGGTTGTCGCGGAAACGGGGGTCGGTCGCCGCGTTCTCGACGACCAGAATGCCGCGGGGCGGTCGCTGGATCGTCACGGCGCAAAAGGCCTCCTCGCGCGAGGTCGAGCAGACGTCGATCCCGGTTCGCGCCGCCAGCCACTGGGTGTCCTCGTCGATCAGGGTGACGGCCGTCATCGGACAAGAGAACAGCTTCGCCGCCAGCCGCGCGGCGGCGTCAAGCACCGGATTGGCGGGCGCGCCGATGACGTTGAAGCTGTGTAGTGCGGTTAGGCGATCGATCTCGGACATGACGCGCTCGGGGGAGAGGGAACTGTCCTCATCCTGCCCGGCAATGGTTTACGCAGCGCTAGGCTTTGCCCTCGTACGGCGCTGTAAACCTATAACTTTAGGCCGTTTCGGGCGTCCGGACCGGCGCCGCGACAACCGCCACGCGGCGGTTGCGGCGGGTCTTCAACCAAGCCTTGATGCGGGTCTGCATCGGCTGGTCGATGACGGTGTGGAAGGCGAAGGCCACCGCGAAGGCAGCCGCGATCCCGCCGACGTAGAGAACCCATTGCGCCGCGACCGGCAGGGCGAAGCGGGCGATCAGGACATTGGCCACACCGAACCAGCCGATGCGCGTCACCTCATTGGTGATGAACATCGAAAAGGACATGACCGACAGCTTCTCGACCAGCTTCGACGGGCGGGTCACCGGCACCGCGCCGGCCGACAGGATGATCAGCGAGATCAGGACCAGGGCGACCAGGGCGTGTTTGTCGAACGCCTCGACCACGAAGAAGGCGACGGCAGCGAGGACGCCGACCACAGCGGCCAGCTTCGGCGCGATCCAGACCCGTTCGGTGAACTGGGCCAGACCCATGCCCAGGATGAACAGAGGCAGGGCGCGCCAGAAGCCGTACATCATCGGCATCTGATAGACGGGATAGCCGAACAGGGCCCAGGCCGCCTGATTGGCTGCGAGATAGAGCAGGACCACACCCGCCAGCGCCGTCCACGGTCCGAGACGCTTCATCCCCTTCAGGATCCAGGGGAAGGCGAGGTAGCAGCCGATCAGGGCCGAGACCGACCAGCTGGGCGCGTTCCAGCCCAGGCCGCCATGGACGCCGAACGCCTGGGTCAGGGTCAGTTGCGCGGGCAGTTGGTCCCAGCGGAACCATTCGGGATTGCGCGGGGGCTCGCCCAGGGCGGTCGAAACCACGACCAGGGTCACCAGGGTCAGTCCCATGATCAGATGGGCCGGGACCACGCGCAGATAGCGCTTCAGGAAGAAGTCGCCGGGCGACATCCGTCCGGCGTTCACCGCCGCCCCATAGACCCGCATCAGCACATAGCCGGAATCGATCAGGAAGAAGTTGGTCAGCAGAAAGCCGCCGCGCTCGAACATCGGATTGATGAGCTGCGACAGGGGCACGGGGCCGGCGGCCTGGTAGTGGTGCAGGATGATCAGGCTGGCCACAATGAAACGCAGGGCGTCCAGCCAGCCGCCACGGGAGATCGGCGGTGTCTCGTTTCGGGTCGAAATCGCGGTCCAGGCCATCTCACGGGCTCCTTCGAGCCTGTTCGAGCAAGGGTCGGACCATCGGCTACAGCGACGGTTGCAATGGCCGGGCGTTCAACTTCGAGGGCGTGACATTTGACTTAGGGGACGGCGCCGCCGTCACCGGGTCAGGCGCAGAAACTCCTCGCGGGTGCGGGGGTCGTCCTTGACCACGCCCAGCAGGGCGCTGGTGGTCAGTTTGGCGCCGGGGACATTGACGCCGCGCAGGGTCATGCAGCTGTGCTCGGCCTCGATGACCACGCCGACGCCCTGGGGCCGCAGCACCTCCTCGATGGCGGTGGCGATTTCGGCGGTCATCTTCTCCTGGATCTGCAGCCGCTTGGCGTAGCCGCGCACGACCCGCGCCAGTTTGGAGATGCCCACGACGCGGTCGGTCGGCAGATAGCCGACATGGGCCACGCCCACGACCGGCAGCATGTGGTGCTCGCAGAAGCTGACGAAGCGGATGTCCTTCAGCACGACCAGCTGGTTATAGCCGCCGACCTCTTCGAAGGTTCGTTCCAGATAAGCGCGCGGATCGCTCTCATAGCCCTGAAACAGCTCCTTGTAGCTGCGGGCCACGCGCGCAGGGGTGTCCAGCAGCCCCTCGCGGTCGGGATCGTCGCCCGCCCATTTGATCAGGGTGCGAACGGCGGCTTCGGCTTCTTCGGGAGAGACGGAGTGATCGTGGGGCGTATCGGTCATCGAGGGGATATAGCCGTCGAAAGTCTGAAGGGGGAGGGGGACTTTGCTAACCCGCCGTTAACCATGGTCCCGGCATTTTCTGCCCAGTATCGGGAGCGTAGAGATTTATGAACGGCGCTGAAGTTCTGGACGTGGGCCGCGACGCCCTGTGGCTGACGATTCAGCTGTGCGCCCCCGTGCTCATCGTCGGCCTGATCGTCGGCGTCGGCATCGGCCTGTTCCAGGCCCTGACGCAGATTCAGGAACAGACCCTGGTCTATGCGCCCAAGATCATCGCCATCTTTGTCTCCCTGCTGCTGTTCCTGCCGCTGATGGGCGCCCTGCTGGGTGGCTTCATGCGCACCATCGCCGCCCGCATCGCCGGGATGTAGCGAGGACGTGGAGCCTTACGCCACCGCCGATCAGGTCTGGGCCGGCGGGCTGATCTTCGCCCGCATCGGCGCCCTGCTGCTGACCATGCCCGGCATCGGCGAAAGCTATGTGCCGCCACGCATCCGGCTGGCCCTGGCCCTGCTGGTCTCGCTGGTGCTGTGGCCGATCGTGGCGGGCAGTCTGCCGGCCCTGCCGGCGACCGTGGGCGGGGTGTTCGGCTGGGTCATTCGCGAGGTCGTGACCGGCCTGATGATCGGCACCATGCTGCGCATCTTCACATCGTCGCTGTCGACGGCGGGCGAGATCATCTCCCTGCAGACCACGCTCAGCTTCGCCCAGACCGCCAACCCCCTGTCGGGCCAGCAGAACACCACCGTCGCCTCCTTCCTGATGCTGTTCGGCACGGTGCTGGTGTTCGCCACCAACACCCATCACCTGTTCATCGCCGGCATCGTCGGGTCCTATGAGCTGATCGCCCCGGCCAAGCCTTTGATCGTCGCCGACTTCGCCCAGATGGCGGTGCGCACCGTCGGCGACAGCTTCATGCTGGGCGTCCAGCTGGCGGCGCCGGTGATCGTCTTCGCCCTTATCTTCAACCTGGCCTCGGGCCTGGTCGCCCGGGTCATGCCGGCCTTCCAGGTCTATTTCGCCGCGGCGCCGCTGAGCGTCATCCTGGGTCTGTCCATCTTCGCCCTGTCCTTGGGCGTGCTGGGCACTGTGTTCATCGACCGCTTCCGCGCCCTGGCGTCGGTATTCGCGGCTGGAGCGGGAGGAGCGGCCGGTGGCTGAAGACTCCGATCCCGACTCCAAGACAGAAGACGCCACCCCACGAAAACTCGAGGAGGCGCGACGCAAGGGTGACGTCGCCAAATCTCCCGACGTCGCCCAGACCCTGAGCCTGATGGGCGCCTCCGCCGTGGTGATTTTCGGCGGCGGCTATTTCGCCAGCAAGATGGCGGAGTCCTTCGTCCCCTTCATCGCCTCGCCCCACGCCATGCTCGGCATCCTGGAATCCGGCTCGGGCGCCCAGATCGGGATCACGGCGATGTGGGCCGTGGGACCCTTCCTCGGAGCGGTCATGCTGGCCACCATCCTGGGCGGCGTCGGCGGCAATGTCGGCCAGATGGGCGGCCTGATTTTCAGCCCCGACAAGCTGGCGCCCAAATGGGACAAGGTCAGCCCGATGGCCGGGTTCAAACGGCTGTTCGGCCCGGACAACTTCATGCATTTCGGCCAGACCCTGGCCAAGCTGATCGCTGTCGGCGTGATCTGCTGGATGGTGCTCAAGCCGCATATGCGCGAGTTCGAGAACCTGGCGGCGATGAGCCCCCTGGCCATCCTGCCCCTGACCCGCGACCTGGCGGTGGCCCTTCTGGCCTCGGCCCTGGTCTTCATGGGTGCGGCGGCGGGCGCGGACTTCATCTGGCAGAAGCTGCGCTTCGCCAAGAAGATGCGGATGACCAAGGAAGAGCTGAAGGAAGACTACAAGCAGACCGAGGGCGACCCGCACGTCAAGGCCAAGCTCAAGCAGATCCGCATGCAAAAGAGCCGCCAGCGGATGATGGCCAATGTGCCCAAGGCCACCGTCATCGTGACCAACCCGACCCACTATTCGGTGGCCCTGCGCTACGAGCCCGATCAGGGCGACGCGGCCCCCGTCTGCGTGGCCAAGGGCGTTGATGCGCTCGCTCTGCGTATCCGGGAGGTGGCGAAGGAGCACAAGGTGCCGATCGTCGAGAATGTGCCCCTGGCCCGGGCCCTCTATGCCGCCGTCGACGTCGACGAGACCATCCCGCGCGAACATTTCGAGGCCGCCGCCAAGGTCATCGGATTCGTCATGCAGAAGCGGAAGAAGCGCTGATCGCGTTTCCGCGTATGCTCAGGACTCTGATTCGTCGCGGGGTCGCATGACCGCAGTCACACCGGGTTTGCCAAAGCTCCAGAAAGCCGGCCTCAGGAAGGGGCGCGGCGTCGATCTGTTGATGATCGTGATGTCGGTCGGTTTCGCCATGGCCATCGCCGCCCTGGCCTGGCCAGCGTTCCGGGCCGGGCCGACCACGACGCCCAGCATGATCCTGCTGCTGACGGTTTCGGCCGTGGCCCTGATCGGCCTGTTCGCCTTCGGCCGGGTCGACGCCAAGCGCCCTGCCGGCGACGTGGCGGTCGAGATGCTGGACGCCATGGCCGAGCCCGCCGCCCTCGTCTGGGCCGGAGGTCAGGTGCTGGCCTATAACGGCGCCTGGGCCTCGCATAACGGCGCGACCGTGGCCCTGCCGAAAGGCAAGTCGGCCCAGGCCCTCTACATGGCCTTCGCCCAAGCCCGAAAAGGCGAGCAGGGCCGGGCCATCGTCCGTCTGGGCGAGCGCGAGATCGAGGTCCTGATCGGTCTGGCCGGCGAGGGGCGTTTCCTGGTGCGCGAGGCGCCCGAGGCCGCACTGACCCACACCACCTCCGCGCCGCGCCCCTATGTCGCCGCCAAGGGCGAGGGCCGGGCCATGGCCGCCGGGGCCCCGTTCGGCTCGGCCGTGATTGCGGGTGACGATATCTTCGCCGGCCGGGCGGAAGAGCCCAATCCGGCCCTGTCGGTCCTGACCGGCCCGAATGCCGCCGGCGACGCCGCCTTCGGCCATCTGTTCGAACCCGGCGGCGTGGGCGAGGCCCGCAAACGTCTGGCCGACGGTTCGACCGGGCCGATCGAGCTGGTCGCCCGCGCCTTCCCCGACAAGATGCTGCACCTCTATGTCGCCCCCGAGGGCGACAAGCGGCGCATCTGGCTGTTCGACGTCTCGGCCCAGAAGTCGATGGAGCTGCAGCTGTCGCAGGCCCAGAAGATGCAGGCAGTGGGGCAACTGGCCGGGGGCGTGGCCCACGACTTCAACAACCTGCTGACCGCCATCCAGCTGCAACTGAGCGGCCTGCTGGAGCGCCACCCGGTCGGCGACCCGTCCTATGAAGGCCTGAACGAGATCCGCCAGACGGCGATCCGCGCGGCCGATCTGGTGCGCAAGCTGCTGGCCTTCTCGCGCAAGTCGACAGTGCGGCGCGAGCGGCTGGATCTGGGCGAGCTGGTCTCGGAGTTCACCGTCCTGCTGCGTCGTCTGCTGCGCGAGGACGTGCGGCTGGAGACCGACTACGGCCGCGACCTGCCGGTGGTCCTGGCCGACAAGTCCCAGCTGGAGACGGCGGTCATGAATCTGGCCGTCAACGCCCGCGACGCCATGCGCGGCGTGGTCGCCCCGGGCGCCGGCGTGGTAACGATCAAGACCCAGCGCCTGACGGTCGAGGAGGCGCGTCTGCTGGGCTGGCGTGATGCCCCCGCCAACGAACAGGCCGGCGGCGAGATCGCCCTGATCGAGGTCTCCGACACCGGCCCCGGCGTGCCGCCCGAATTGCTGGACAAGATCTTCGAGCCCTTCTTCACGACCAAGGCGGTCAACGAAGGCACGGGCATGGGTCTGGCCACCGTCTACGGCATCGTCCAGCAGGCCGGCGGCCATATCGGCGTGGCCAATATCGAGGGGGCCGGCGCCGCCTTCCGTATCTTCCTGCCCGCCGCCACGCCCGAGGAGCTGGTCGAGGCCGCCCCCGTGGTGGTCAAGGTCAAGGCCGCGCCGCGCGACCTGTCCGGGGCCGGCCGCATCCTGTTCGTCGAGGACGAGGCCGCGGTGCGCGGCATCGCCGCCCGCCTGCTGCGCCAGCGCGGCTATGAGGTGATCGAGGCCGCCGACGGCGAGGAGGCCCTGGGCCTGGCCGAGGAATGGGCCGGCCAGATCGACATGATGATCTCCGACGTCATCATGCCCGGCCTTGATGGTCCGTCCCTGCTCAAGAAGGCGCGGCCCTATCTGGGCGACGCCCCGGTGATGTTCATCTCGGGCTATGCCGAGAGCGACTTCTCCGACCTGCTGCAGGACGAGAAGGGCGTGTCCTTCCTGCCCAAGCCGCTGGACATCAAGACCCTGGCGGAACGGGTGAAGCAGGAGCTGCACGCGGACTGATCGCGGGCGCTAACCCGAGGGCGGTCCTGTGTGACCGTTCCTTAACTTGCCCGCCCGTCAGGGCGGCGCATAGGGTCCCGGCGCACTCGCTTTCGGAGTTTCCCATGATCGACCGCCGTCGCCTTCTCGCCGCCGCATCCGCCGGAGCCGCGCTCGCCGCCGGCGGCAAGGCCTTCGCCCTTTCCGGAGACGCCGCTTCGTCCAAGGCAGCCTTGGCCGACTACATGGACAAGACCTTCGAGGCCGAGGTCGACGCCTCGCCCGAGACGGCGACCGGTCTGGGGCTCGACACCGGCGCCCGGGCCCCGCTGAAGTCGCGGCTGACGATCCCCACGCTTGAGGAAGAAGAACGTCAACGCGCCGCGACCCGCAAGGAGCGCGCCGATCTCGACCGGCTGGATCGCGCCTCGATGGATGTCCAGGACGGCATCTATTACGACACTATCGCCGCCAATCTGGATGCGGTCATCGCGACCTACAGTATCCCGTACGGTCAGGGAGGCTGGCCCAATCCCTACCGTGTCAGCCAGGGCGGAGGGGCCTATCAGGGCACAGCCGATTTCCTCGACAACCAGCATACGATCGAGACAGCCGCCGACGCCGAGGCCTATGTCGCTCGCGTGGACGCCTTCGCCGATGTCCTGACCGCCGAGACCGAGCGGATGCTGGAAGATTTCGGCCGTGGCGTCGTGCCGCCGGACTTCATCCTCGCCAAGACGATCGGCCTGCAGGAAGGCATGCTGGGAACGGCGGCGAACGAGTCGACCCTGGTCGGATCCATCGTGCGACGGACGCGCGAGAAGTCGATCCCCGGCGAGTGGGGGCCGCGCGTCGAAAAACTGGTCACCGAGCGGGTCTATCCCGCCCTGCAACGCCAGAACGACGCACTGAAGGCGAAACTGCCGACGGCCAGTCACGAGGCCTCGGTTTCACGTCTGCCGCAAGGCGAGCAGTACTACGCCAACAGCCTGCATTACATCACCACGACCCGCCTGACCGCCGACGAAATCCATCGGGTCGGGCTGGAGCAGGTCGCCGATCTCACCGCCCGCTCGGACGTGTTGTTGAAGGCGCAGGGGTTCACCCAGGGGACGGTCGGCGAGCGCATCGCCGCCCTGACCAAGGATCCGGCCAATGTCTATGCCAACACCGACGCCGCCAAGGTCGAGCTGGTCGCCCATCTGAACACCCAGATGGCGGCGATGCAGGCCTTGCTGCCCAACGCGTTCGGCAGGCTTCCCAAGGCCTCCGTCCAGATCAAGCGCGTGCCCCCGGAAATCCAGGAAGGCGCGTCGCAGGGTTATTACAACGCGCCGAGCCTCGATGGCTCGCGGCCGGGCATCTACTGGATCAACCTGACCGACACGGCGAACTGGCCCAAATTCGGCCTGCCGACCCTGACCTATCACGAGGCGATTCCGGGTCACCATCTGCAGATTTCGCTGCAGCAGGAGAGCGGATCGGCGCCCCGGCTGATGAACACGCTCTTCTTTTCCAGCTACGCCGAAGGCTGGGGGCTGTACGCCGAACAGCTCGCCGACGAACTTGGCGCCTATGCCAACGACCCGCTGGGCCAGGTCGGTTTCTACCAGAGCCTGCTGTTCCGCGCCGTCCGGCTGGTGGTCGATACCGGGATCCACTCCAAGGGCTGGAGCCGCGAACAGGCCATCCGCTATTTCATCGAGAACACCGGCCGGGCGACGGGCGGGGCGACGTCGGAGGTCGAGCGTTATTGCGCCTGGCCCGGTCAGGCCTGCGCCTACAAGGTCGGGCACAACGAATGGGTCCGTCTGCGCGAAAAGGCCAAGGCCACTCTGGGCCCCCGGTTTGACATCAAGGGCTTCCACGACACGGCCCTGGCCGGCGGCGGCATGCCCCTGACGGTGCTGGAACGGGTCGTCGACAACTGGGTCGCGACCCAACGGGCCTGATCCGCGGCGCCTGATCGGATCTAGCGGCCGACCCCGGTCAAGGCCGAGGTGATGGCCGGATCGTCCGCCGCCGCCTTCAACAGCCACTCGCGGAAGCGCACGATCTTGGGCGAGCGCCGACGGTCGGCGGGCCAGCAGATCCAGTAGCCTGGGCTCAGCTCAACCATCTGGGAAAAGGGCTGGATCAGCATCCCGGCGGCGATCTCGCGCGCATAGAGGATGGGGGAGGCGAGGGCCACGCCCTGACCGCCCAGCGCCGCATTGACCTCCAGCGCCTGGAAGTCGGCGCGCAGCCTCACGGCAGGATGGGCCACGCCCTCGACCCCGGCCTCGGCGAACCAGGCGCCCCATTCCTTTTCCTCGCCGATACGCGGCGCGGCGATCAGGTCGGCGGGGGTGCGCAGGTTCAGCTTTTCGCACAAGGCGGGCGTGCACAGCGGGGTGAAGACGCTCGGCATCAGCAGTGCCGTCTCCAGTCCGGGCCAGGAGCCTGTGCCCGAGCGGATGGCGATGTCGACGTTCTCGCGCGTCAGGTCCATCAGGGCGGAAGAGGTGTCGACGCGCACGGCCAGACCCGGGTTGGCGATCTGGAACTCGCCCAGCCGCTGGGCCAGCCACTGGCTGGCGAGGGTGGCGAGGGTGGTGATCGACAACACCCCCTGATCGGCGTCGGTCAGGTCGTTCAGGGCGCGGCGCAGCAGCAGCATGGCCTCGGTCGCGGCGCGCGCCAGCCGTTCACCGGGCTCGGTCGGGGCGACCTCGCGCGGCAGGCGGCGGAACAGGCTCATGCCGAGCCGGCTCTCCAGCGCCTTGATCTGCCAGCTGACCGCGGCCTGGGTCATGCCCAGCTCTTCGGCGGCGCGGGTGAAGCTCTTCAGGCGCGCCGCCGCCTCGAACACGCGGATGGAGGCGAGCGGAATTCCGGAAAGGGGATCAGACATAAGCCCGCCTTGTAGTGGACGCGCATAATCCGGTTTGTGGGCCAGCGCCGTCAAGCCCAACCTGTGCGTCTCGATGAACCGCAGCACAGGAGGCTGTTATGGAAGAGATGTACCGCACGCATAAGGAGCCTGTATGGGGTTGGGTCGCCGTAGCGGCCGACCTGATTGCCCAGGCGCGACAGGACCGCGCCGCGGCGAAGGCCGGACGGTCGCGCCCGGTCGGAGCCGTTCCCGCACGCTGACCGAACGGGAAAATCGGCGGCGCCGTCTTGCGGCGGGCTTCGGCTTGGGGGCCAATGCGCGTCCCTGAACGGAGACGTCCCATGATCGACCGCCGCCGCCTGCTCCAGACCGCCGTCGCCGCCGGGGCCTTCGCGCCCGTCGTCGGATCGCTGGGCGCCTGCGCCGCCGAGGGGGCGGGGCCGTCTTCGGCCGCTGACGCCCTGGTCGCGGAGATCGGCGAGACCTCGGTGGACGTCAATCCGGCCCTGGCGACCAATCTCGGTCTCGACACCGGCGCCCGCGCCGCGCTCAAGGGCCAGTTCTCGCCCAAGGGCGCCGAGGGCCGCGCCGCCGCCATCGCCCGCAATGACGCCTGGGTTTCGAAGATCCGCGCCATCGACGCCTCGAAACTGACCGGCCAGAGCGCCGCCAGCTTCGGCGTGGTCAAGTTCCAGGCCGAGACCCTCGATACCGCCAAGGGCTTCGGCTACGGCGATTTCGGCTTCGTCGACGCCTCGGCCTACCCGATCCAGCCCTATACGATCAGCCAGTTGACCGGGACCTATCAGTTCGTCCCGGACTTCCTCGACACCCAGCATTCCATCGAGACCACAGCGGACGCCGAGGCCTATCTGTCGCGCCTGTCGGCCATGGCGACGACCATGGATCAGGAAACCGCCTCCAGCCGCGCCGACGCCGCCAAGGGGGTGATCCCGCCCGACTTCATCATCAGGAAGGCCCTGATCCAGATGACGGCCCTGCGCTCGGCCGCACCGGCCGAGGCGGGCCTGACCACCAGTCTGTCGCGCCGGGCGAAGGAGAAGGGTCTGGCCGGGGACTGGGACGCCCGCGCCGCCGCCCTCGTCGAGCAGCAGGTCTATCCGGCCCTCGATCGCCAGATCGCCCTGATGAATGAGCTGCTGCCGAAGGCGAAGTCTGACGCGGGCATCTGGGGCCTGCCCGACGGCCCGGCCTATTACGCCGCCGCCCTGAAGCTGATGACCACCACGGACCTGACGCCGGACGCCATCCACGAGATGGGGCTGGAGCAGTCCAAGGATATCCTGTCGCGCATGGACGCCATCCTGAAGGCGCAGGGTCTGACCGAAGGCACGGTCGGCCAGCGCATGGCCGCGCTCGGCAAGGATCCGAAGCACCTCTATCCGAACACCGACGCCGGCAAGGCCCAGGTCCTGATCGATCTGAACGCCCAGATCGTCGCCATGAAGGCTCGTCTGCCCGAATATTTCGGTCGACTGCCCAAGGCCGATGTCGAGGTGCGGCGCGTGCCGGTGGCCATCGAGGCCGGCGCGCCGGGCGGCTATGCGGTGTCGCCATCGCTGGATGGCTCGCGCCCTGGCGCCTATTACATCAACCTGCGCGACACGGCCGAATGGCCGAAATACACCCTGCCGACCCTGACCTATCACGAGGCCATTCCGGGTCACCATCTGCAGGGCACGCTGGCGGTCGAGAACACCGGCCTGCCGCTGATCTCCAAAGCCCTGTTCTTCTCGGCTCATGGCGAGGGCTGGGCCCTGTATTCGGAACAGCTCGCCGACGAGATGGGGGTCTATGCGAACGATCCGTTCGGGGAGCTGGGCTATCTGCAGAGCCTGTTGTTCCGCGCCTCGCGTCTGGTCGCCGACACCGGCCTGCACCACAAGCGGTGGAGCCGCGAACAGGCGATCCGCTACATGGTCGACACCGGCGGCGACGAGGAGAGCGGCATCGCCACCGAGGTCGAACGCTACTGCGTCTGGCCGGGTCAGGCCTGCAGCTACAAGATCGGCCACACGGAGTGGGTGCGCCTGCGCGAGGACGCCAAGACGACTCTGGGCGACAAGTTCGACATCAAGGGCTTCCACGACACGGCGCTGGGCGTCGGCGGGGTGCCGATCGCGGTGCTCCAGACCGTGGTCGCCGACTGGGTGAAGTCGAAACAGGCCTGATTGTCAGACGGTCAGTCCATCGGCCTCGCGCAGGGCGTTGTGGATGGCGGTGGCGGCGACGGCCGCTTCCGCCGTGGCCACCGCGATCTGGTTCAGACCCCGCACCACGTCGCCGGCGGCGTAGAAGCCCGGGACGGTGGTCCGCTGATGGCTGTCGACGACCAGACGTCCGTCGTCGCCGGTCAGGGCGCCGAGGCCTTCCGCCAGTGAGGCGTTGGCCGAGGTCCCGAGCGCCGAGTAGACGAGATCGAAGGCCGTCCGATGCCCGCCGAAGCTGAAGGCCGTGACCCGGTCGTCCTCCAGATGCACCTGTTCGATCGCCGTTTCGACGAGGGCGATCCCGAGCCGGTCCAGAGCGGCGCGCTCGGTCAGGATGTCGGGGGCTCCGATGTGGATCAGGGTGACGCGGTCGGTGTAGGTGCGGATGAAGGCGGCCTCGCGCACACCCATGTCGCTGTCACCGATCACAGCGACGGCCTTGCCGGTCGCCTCATAGCCGTCGCAAATCGGACAGATGCGGACCAGCGCGCGCCGCACCGCATCCTCAACGCCCGGCAGGTCGGGATGGTGGTCGACGACGCCGGTGGCCAGAAGCACGGCGCGCACCGCGATGTCGCGCCCGTTCAGACGCGCGATGAAGCCACCTTCGACTGCGGTGAGGCTTTCGACCGAGCCGGCCTCGACGACGGCGCCGTATTCCTCGGCCTGTTCGCGCAGCCGCGACAGGATGGCGGCCCCGGTGATGCCCGCCGGAAAGCCCGGCATGTTGTGGCTGACGGGGATCCAGCAGGCGCGGGGCTGGCCCGCGTCCGCGACCAGAACCCTGCGCAGGAACCGCGCCAGATAGGTCGCCGCCGTCAGCCCCGCGGGGCCGGCGCCGATGATCAGGACTTCGGGGGCGGCGGGCCGGGGCAAGCGCCGCTCAACCCTTGCGCAGTTCGGAGGGTTTGTGGGCCGCCCGGGCGCCGGTCTTGCCGCTCTCGACCAGATACTCGGGGTTCTCCGGCGAGGCCGCGACCTTGTGGTCCTTGATCTTCATGGGCTTGGTCAGCTTGCGGACGACCTTGCCGATCGTCGTCCCCTGGCTGTGATCCCATTTGACCGTGTCGCCGGCCTTGAAGCTCTTTTCGGTCACGGCGGATCCTCCTCGGCTCGGGCCTGATGTTCAGCGAGCACCAGTCGCATCAGTTCCACGTCCACCAGCGGCGGCGCCTCCAGGAATGTCAGTATCCATTGGTCGATCAGTCTTTCGGCTTCCTGGCTCACTCTGCCCCTCGATGAGTCATGACGCCCTTCCGGCAGAGGTAAGCCGTGCGAACGGCGCCGGTTCAGCTTCACCGTGAGCGACTTTTTGAGGGCAGGGTTAACCGGTGGCAGGCCCCCCTTTGCGTGTGGGGCTTCAGGTGGCTATACCGCCGCCAACCCATTCTCCTTCCCAAACGTCAGAGGCGCTCCGCATGGCCAAGATCAAGGTCGCAAACCCCATCGTCGATATCGACGGCGACGAAATGACCCGCATCATCTGGCAGTGGATCAAGGACAAGCTGGTCTTCCCGTTCCTGGATCTGGAGCTGGACTACTACGACCTGGGCATGGAGCACCGCGACGCCACCGACGACCAGGTGACGATCGACGCCGCCCACGCCATCCAGAAGCACGGCGTCGGCGTGAAGTGCGCCACCATCACCCCCGATGAGGCCCGGGTGAAGGAATTCGGCCTGAAGAAGATGTGGAAGTCGCCGAACGGCACCATCCGCAACATCCTAGGCGGCGTGGTCTTCCGCGAGCCGATCATCTGCTCGAACGTGCCGCGTCTGGTTCCGGGCTGGACCCAGCCGATCGTCGTCGGCCGTCACGCCTTCGGCGACCAGTACAAGGCCACCGACTTCCTGTTCCCCGGCAAGGGCACCCTGTCGATCAAGTTCGTCGGTGAAGACGGCGCCGTGATCGAACACGAGGTCTATCAGGCGCCGGGCGCCGGCGTCGCCATGGGCATGTACAACCTCGACGCCTCGATCCGCGACTTCGCCCACGCCTCGTTCGGCTATGGCCTGAAGCGCAACTATCCGGTCTATCTGTCGACCAAGAACACGATCCTGAAAGCCTATGACGGCCGCTTCAAGGACATCTTCCAGGAAGTGTTCGACGCCGAATACGCCGACAAGTTCAAGGCTGCCGGCCTGACCTACGAACACCGTCTGATCGACGACATGGTCGCGGCTGCGATCAAGTGGTCGGGCGGCTTCGTCTGGGCGTGCAAAAACTACGACGGCGACGTGCAGTCGGACGTCGTGGCGCAGGGCTTCGGCTCGCTGGGCCTGATGACCTCGGTCCTGATGACGCCGGACGGCAAGGTCCTGGAAACGGAAGCCGCCCACGGCACCGTGACCCGTCACTACCGCCAGCACCAGAAGGGCGAGGCCACCTCGACCAACTCGATCGCCTCGATCTTCGCCTGGACCCAGGGCTTCAAGCACCGCGCCAAGCTGGACGGCAATGCCGAGCTGGAACAGTTCGCCTCGACCCTGGAAAAGGTTGTCGTCGACACCGTCGAAGCCGGCTTCATGACCAAGGACCTGGCGCTGTTGGTCGGCGACCAACAGGGCTGGCTGACCACCGAGGGCTTCCTCGACAAGGTCGCCGAAAACCTGCGCGCCGAACTGCCCAACGTCGGCTGACAAGCCGCGCTTTCGGGCGCTCAGGTAGCGAGCCGCCGCGCGGCGAGTGTTAGCGCCCAACAAGAATGATGCGCCCGCAACGGCTTGACCGTTGCGGGCGTTGTCTTGAGCGCATAGCGTTAACGCCGAAGCCGTCGGGGGACGTGTGAGGGACAGGCCGTGAGCGACGAAACGTCCAAGGACGCCGACTATCAGCCGGTCTGGGCGCGCTCCCAGGCCCGCAAGGCCGCGTCGCGACGTGACCCGTCGTTCAAGCGGCTGATTCTGAACCTGATCGTCGTGGGCGTGATCGCCGCGGTCGTGGCCTTCTTCGTCGCCCCGGCCGTGGCCTTCTTCGGCATCCGCGCGGCCGCCCAGGCCGGGGATGTGCAGGGCCTCTCCAAACTGATCGATTACGACGCCGTGCGCGCGTCGCTGAGGCCCCAGGTGACGGGGCGCACCGAGCCGCTGACGCCGCCGCCGTCAATCCTGCAGGACCCGCTGGGCGCCATCCGCCGTCAGTTCGAACAGGCTGTGCCCCAGGTCGTTCCGAGCGCCCCGCCGGTCGACGCCTGGTTGGCGCCGCAGCCGTTGATCGCCCTGACCTCCGGCGCCGGTCGCGACGCTCTCACGGTGGCCGATAACCCCGCCGGCCAGACCGCTCAAGGCTGGCCCCGGCCGGTCTACTGGAGCGTCAACCGCGCGCGTCTGAGCATCGCCGACGACGCCCACGCCCCGACGATCTTCACCTTCGAGCGGCGAGGGCCGTTCGAGTGGAAACTGGTGCATATCGGCCTGCCGCCGGAAGGTTCCGTCGCGCCTTGATTACCCCTCGAAACCGTCCAGCCTGCGCCGCGTTGCGGTCCGAGGAGACCCAATGACCCGCAAGACCCAACTCGCCGTCCTCGGCGGCGTCCTTTTCCTCTTCTTCGCGGCCTGGTTAGCCTCGCCGTTGCTGGCCGTGCGCGGCCTGATCTCGGCGGCCAAGGCGGGCGATGAGGCGAAGCTGGAGCAGTTGGTCGACTTCCCGGCCTTCCGCACCAGTATGAAGGAAGAGCTGAACGCGAAGCTGGTGGAGCAGATGCGTTCCGACCTCGGTGACCGGGCGGGCGGTCTGGGCGGTCTGGGCATGATCCTGGCCCCGACCCTGATCAGCGGCGCGGTCGATGCCTTCGTCACCCCCCAGGCCGTCGCCGCCATGGTCCGTTCCGGCGAGGTGCCCAGCGCGAAGAGCGTGGCCCGCAACCGGGCCCATGTGCCGGACGAGCCGTCCAGCAAGGTCCATCAGAGCTACAGCTATCGCGGCCTCAACACCTTCGCGATCCGGCTGACCCGCGAGGACCAGCCGGACGAATATGTCGACCTGCTGATGGACCGCCGCAACGTCTTCGGCTGGAAGCTGGCGGCGATCGACCTGCCGAAGAAGTCCAGCTAGTCCCGCTCATCCCCGCGAAGGCGGGGACCCGGCGTTACTTCGCCTTCTGGGCCGCGATCCATTCGTCCATGCGCTGGTCCAGCAGGTCGAGCGGCAGGGGGCCGTCGACGAGCAGGGCGTCGTGGAAGTCGCGGACATTGAATTTCTGCCCCAGCTCGGTCTCGGCGCGGGTGCGGATGGCGCGCAGGCGGATCTCGCCGATCTTGTAGGCCAGGGCCTGACCCGGCCAGCCGATGTAGCGCTGCAGTTCGGTCTCGATGTTGTGCGGCGACAGGGCGGAGTTGTCGGTGAAACACTGCCGCGCCTGTTCGATCGTCCAGCCCATCCAGTGCATGCCGGTGTCGGCCACCAGACGGCAGGCGCGCCACATCTCGTAGGACAGCCTCCCGAACCGCTCTTCCGGCGTGCGATAGAAACCCATCTCCTCGCCGAGGAATTCAGAATACAGACCCCAGCCCTCGGTGAAGGCGGTGACGTCGACGTTGCGGCGGAAGTAAGGGCCTTGGGCCGCCTCCTGCTGTAGCGAGATCTGGATGTGGTGGCCGGGCACGGCCTCGTGCAGGGTCAGGGCCGGCAGCTCATAGAGCGGCCGCTGGTCCAGCTTGCCGGTGTTGACGATATAGCCGCCGGGCACGCCCTCGGCGAGCGAGCCGCCGTTGTAGCGGCCGGTCGTATAGGTGTCCTCGATGTCCAGCGGCACCGGCCGGACGTTGTAGGTCAGGCGCGGCAGGGTGCGGAACAGGGCCGGCAGGCCGCCGTCGGCCCGCTTGGCCATCTCCGACGCCTTCTCGATCATGTCCTCGCGCGAGGTCGCATAGAACTGAGGGTCCGTGCGCAGGTGCTGGAGAAAGCCGGCGAAGTCCCCGGTCCAGCCGGCGGCGCGCATCTCCATATCCATGCGGGCGCGAATGCGGGTCACCTCGTCGAGACCGATCTGGTGGATCTGCTCCGGCGTCAGGTCGGTGGTCGTGTAGGACCGGGCCTGGAAGGCGTAATAGTCCTTGCCGCCCGGTCGTGATCCGATGCCGACCTCGGCCGAGGCGGCGGGCAGGTAGTCGTCCTGGACGAAGGCCAGCCACTGGCGGCGGCGCGGGTTGATCTGGTCCGCCACGATGGCCGCCGCCCGCGCCTTCAGCGCCGTCTGGTCGGCCGCCGGGATCGAGGCGGGCAGGGCGGTGAAGGGCTTCAAAAGCGGGTCGGTCTCGGGCGTGAAGGCGACCTCGTTCCTCAGGGAGACGAGATAGCTCTCGGTCACCGACTTCGGCTGGGTGAAGCCGGTGGCGAGGCCGCGCCGGGCATTCTCCAGACTGTCGTCATAGAGTTTGGGCAAAGCCTCCAGACGGGCGATCCAGGCGTCGGCGTCGGCGCGATTGGTGATCCGTGTGGTGGAGGCGACATAGGCCATGTTCTGGCCAACCCCGCCCTCGGAGGTGAAGGCCAGACGGCCGCTATCGTAGCGGATCGCCTCGATGGCGCGCTTGAGCACCCAGATCAGGAAGTCGCGGTTCAGCCGATCGTCGGAGGCGAGGCCCTCGGTCTGGATAGCCTGGGCGCGGGCGAGGAAGGCTTCGAGCGGCGCCTGGGTGGCGACCTCGGCGGCGCGGGTGGCGTCGGGCAGTTTCGACTTGGCCGCCTGATCCCCCTCGAACCCGGCCGAGATCGGGTCATTGGCCTTGAGGAAGGCCTCATAGTCGGTGAGCAGGGTCGCGAGGGCCGGGTTGGGCGCCGGGGTCGCGACGGGCGCCGGAGTGGGCCTTGCAGCGGCTTGGGCGAAGGCCGCGCTCGCGGTGGTTGTGAGCAGCAGTGCGGCGATGCCGATGGCGACGCGAGTGTTCATGTGAAGGCCCCTTCCAGACGGCGCGCATGGGGCCGGATGGAAGGGGTTCAGTCAATGGGCGACGACCGTCAGCTGTGAATGCTTTCGCCGTGTTCGGAGTAGTCGAGACCCTCGACCTCGCCTTCCTTCGTGACGCGCAGGCCGACCGTGAATTTGCAGATCATCAGGACGACGAAGGTGCCCACCGCACTCCAGGCGATGGCCCCGCCCAGACCGATAGCCTGCTTCACGATTGAGGCACCTTCGGACAGCGGGTTGACAGCCGCCGAGGCGAAGACGCCGGTCAGCAGGGCGCCGACGATGCCGCCGATGCCGTGGATACCCCAAGCGTCGAGGCTGTCGTCATACTTGAGCGCATGCTTGAGCCAGACGGCGCCCGCATAGCAGGCCGGGCCCGCGATGACGCCGATGAAGAAGGCGCCCTTGGGATCGACGAAACCCGCCGCCGGGGTGATGGCGACCAGACCCGCGACGATGCCGGAGAGCAGACCCAGCAGGGTCGGCTTCTTCTTCTCGATCCATTCGATGGCCAGCCAGCCGAGTGAGGCGGCGGCGGCGGCGAGGATGGTGTTGAAACAGGCCGTGCCCGCCAGCGCGTCTGCGGCGCCCGCCGACCCCGCGTTGAAGCCCAGCCAGCCGACCAGCAGCAGGCCGGTGCCGATGGCGGTATAGGCGAGGTTGGCCGGAGCCATGTTGTCGCGACCGAAGCCGTGACGGGGCCCCAGCACCAGACAGCAGACCAGACCGGCGACACCGGCGTTGACGTGGACGACCGCGCCGCCGGCGAAGTCGAGCACGCCGAGCGAGCCCAGATAGCCGCCGCCCCAGACCTGATGGCAGATCGGCGCATAGACGATCAGGTGCCAGAGGCCGAAGAACAGCAAGCTGGCCGAAAACTTCATCCGCTCGGCGAAGGCGCCCGCGATCAGGGCCGGGGTGATGATGGCGAAGGTCATCTGGAAGCTGACGAACAGCAACTCTGGGATTCCGGGCAGGAGGCTGTGGGCGGTGGTCGAGGTGACGCCGTTCAGGAAGGCCGCCTGCAGCCCGCCGATATAGCCGTTGACCGCGTCCGGCCCCTTGCCGAAGGCGAGGCTGTAGCCGGCGATGAACCACAGCACCGAGACCACGGCGAAGGCCGCCGTCGACTGGGCGATGACGGAGATGATGTTCTTCTTGCGGACCATGCCGCCGTAGAAGAGGGCCAGACCCGGCAGGGTCATCATCAGGACGAGCGCCGTGGAGGTCAGCAGCCAGGCGCTGGCGCCCGAGTTCAGGTCGAGAACGACCTGATGCCCGAGCAGGGCGGGCGCCGCCGCTGAAGCCGGAGCGGCCGAGAGAGCGAGAAGCGCCGCCCCCATCAATGGAATTGAGGCGAGGCGGCGGATCAGGGTCATCGGCGGGGAGGCCTATCGACTAGAGAAAACAGGGAGGAATACGGATCATGCGGGCACCGCCTCCGCATGGTCAAGCTCGGCCTCCGCCTTGGCGACGGGCGTCGGAACGATCCGCACGAAGCGTGTGACGCTCTCGCCCCAGTTGGCGATCAGACGCTTGGCCAGGGGCGAACCCGTGGCCTTCACGTGAGCGCGGATCAGGGCCTCCAGACGGTCGGCGGCGGCCGGGGTCACGGCTGCGACCGAGGCCAGATCGCCGTTCAGGGCGAGGTCGATCTGGGCCCGATCCTGCAGCACGAACAGCTCGCCGCCGGACATGCCGGCCGCCAGGTTCCAGCCCACCGGGCCGAGGACCACGACGCGGCCGCCGGTCATATATTCGCAGCCGTGGGCGCCCAGGCCCTCGACCACGGCTTCCGCGCCCGAGTTGCGCACCGCGAACCGCTCGCCCGCCGACCCGGCGACGAACAGCCGGCCCGAGGTCGCGCCGTACAGGGTGGTGTTGCCGATGGCCGGTTGGTGCTCGCGGTATTCGACCGGCTTGACCACGATGTCGGCGCCGGACAGGCCCTTGCCGACATAGTCGTTGGCCTCGCCGGTCAGCTCGAGCTTCAGACCCTTGGCGCAGAAGGCGCCGAAGGACTGGCCGGCCGAACCCTGCAGCTTCAGGGTCAGGACGCCGGTCGGGCCGGTCGGGCCCCAACGCCTGACGATCGCCGAGGACACGCCCGCGCCGATGGTGCGCATGACGTTGGAGATCGGATAGCTGAGCTCGGAGGTCTGGCCTCGATCGAGGAAGGCCCAGGCGTCGTTGAGGACACGGGCGTCCAGGGTTTCCGGAACCGCCGCGCGGCCCTTCTCGGCCCACAGCTTCTTCTCGGGCGCCTCGACCCGGACCAGCAGGGGGTTGAGGTCGAGGTCGTCCAGATGGGCGCCGCCGCGACGCACCTGACGCAGCAGGTCGGTGCGGCCGACGATCTCGTCTAGGGTCCGGGCGCCCAGCATGGCCAGGTATTCGCGGACTTCCTCGGCGATGAAGCTGAACAGGTTGACGACCTTGTCCGCCGTGCCCGTGAACTTCTCGCGCAGGCGCGGATCCTGCGAACAGACGCCGACCGGGCAGGTGTTCGAATGGCACTGGCGCACCATCAGACAGCCCATGGCGATCAGGGACGCCGTGCCGATGTTGAACTCCTCGGCGCCGAGGATGGCGGCGATGACGATATCGCGGCCGGTGCGCATGCCACCGTCGGCGCGGACCACGACGTGGCTGCGCAGATTGTTGAGGCTGAGCACCTGATGGGTCTCGGCCAGGCCGATCTCCCACGGCAGACCTGCGTGCTTGATCGACGACTGGGGCGAGGCGCCGGTGCCGCCGTTGTGGCCGGCGATCAGGATGGCGTCGGCCTTGGCCTTGGCCACGCCCGAGGCGATGGCGCCGATGCCCGAGGCGGAGACCAGCTTGACCGTCACCCGGGCGTCCGGATTGATCGACTTCAGGTCGTAGATGAGCTGGGCCAGATCCTCGATCGAATAGATGTCGTGGTGCGGCGGCGGCGAGATCAGGGTCGTGCCGACGGTCGAGTGCCGCATCTTGGCGATGAATTCGGTGACCTTGAAGCCGGGCAACTGGCCGCCCTCGCCGGGCTTGGCGCCCTGGGCGATCTTGATCTCGATCTCGCGGCACTGGTTCAGATATTCGGCAGTGACGCCGAATCGGCCGGAAGCGATCTGCTTGACCGCCGAGTTCATGTTGTCGCCGTCCGCACGGGTCGCGTAGCGCTCCGGATCCTCACCGCCTTCGCCCGACACCGAGCGGGCGCCGATACGGTTCATGGCGACGTTCAGGACGCCGTGGGCCTCGGGCGACAGGGCGCCCAGCGACATGCCGGGCGTCAGGAAGCGCTTGCGAATCTCCGAAACGCTCTCGACCTCATAGACTGGCACGGGCGACAGGCCTTCGCGCCAGTCCAGCAGGTCCCGCGGGGCATTGTCGGGCTGGGCGCGGATGGCGTCGGTGTATTGCTTGAAGCGCTTGTAGTCGCCGCGGTTGCAGGCGTCCTGCAGCAGGTGGATCGTCTTCGCGTCGTGGGCGTGGGCTTCCTGACCCGCGCGGATGCGGAAGAAGCCGCCGATGGCCGGGGAGGGAACGGCCTCGGTCCAGGCCTGGGCGTGGCGGCGCAGGGCCTGCTGCTCCAGACCGGCCAGGCCGATGCCCGAGATGCGCGACGGGGCGCCGGGGAAGAACTCGGCGGTCAGGGCGCGCGACAGACCCAGCACCTCGAACTCGCAGCCGCCGCGATAGGCGGAGATGATCGAGATGCCCTTGCGGGCCAGGGTCTTCATCAGACCGGCCTCAAGGCCCGCCTTGTAGTTCAAACAGGCGTCGCGCAGCGACAGGCCGGGGTACATGCCGCGGTCCAGACGTTCCTGGAAAATCTCCTGGGCCAGCCAGGGGTTCACGGCCGTGGCCCCGACGCCGACGAGGACGGCGACGCCGTGCGGCTCCAGCGCTTCCGACGAGCGGACGACGATGGAGACGAAGCTGCGCAGTCCCTTGTCGGTCAGGCGCAGGTGAACCGCCGCTGTCGCCAGGATCATCGGGATGGTGATGCGCTCTTCCGAGGCGCGTTCGTCGGTCAGGACCACCAGAGCCGAACCTGACTTCACGGCCGCCTCGGCTTCGGACTGGATGCGGTCGATGGCGGCGCGCATCCCGGCGCCCGGGCGATCGCCCTCGGCCGGCAAGGGATAGGAGCAATCGATGGTCACGGTGGTGCCCGCGCCGACGACGCCCAGCATCCGCTCGTACATGCCGGTGGTCAGGATGGGGCTGTTCAGGACGAAGACGTTCGTCTGGGCCTCTTCCTCGGCGAGGATGTTGCCGAGGTTCTTGAACCGGGTCTTCAGACTCATGGCCCCGGCTTCACGCAGGGGGTCGATGGGCGGGTTGGTGACCTGTGAGAAGTTCTGGCGGAAGTAGTGGGCCAGCGGGCGCGGCAGGTCCGACAGCACCGCCGGCGGGGTGTCGTCACCCATGGAGCCGACCGCCTCCTTGCCGTCGCGGATCAGCGGATCCAGCAGCATGTCGAGATCTTCGCGGCTGTAGCCGGCGGCGATCTGGCGACGGGTCAGGGCCTCGCCGGTGGCGGCGCGCGGCTCGGGTCCGGGGCCGATGACCGGCTCCAGATCGATCATATTGTCCAGCCACTCCTGATAGGGGTGGGCGGCGGCCAGGGCGTCGATGGCCTCGGCCTCGTCGAGGATGGTTCCGGTCTTCAGATCGGCGACGATCATCCGGCCGGGGCCGATGGGCAGGCGGCGCGCGATCCGGGCCTCGGGCAGGCCGGCCAGACCGGCTTCCGAACCAGCCAGCAGCAGGCCGTCATGGGTGACCATGGCGCGCAGCGGACGCAGGCCGTTCCGGTCCTTGCCGCAGACGATGTAGCGGCCGTCGGTGGCGCAGATGGCGGCCGGGCCGTCCCACGGCTCCATGACCGCGTTGCAGTAGGCGTACAGCGCGCGGTGGTCGGCCTTCATCAGGCCCTCATCGCGGGCCCAGGCCTCGGGGATCAGCAGGGCCTTGGCCATCGGCGCCGGACGCCCGGCGCGGACCAGAACCTCGAAGACATTGTCCAGCGCGGCCGAGTCGGAGCCGCCGGCCTGAACGACCGGCTTCACGTCGCCGTCGTGGTCGCCGAAAGCCTGGGCCGTCATGCGGATCTCGTGCGACCGCATCCAGTTCAGGTTGCCCTTCAGCGTGTTGATCTCGCCGTTGTGGGCCAGCATCCGGAACGGCTGGGCCAGCCGCCATTCGGGGAAGGTGTTGGTCGAATAGCGCTGGTGGAAGATGGCGTAGGCCGACTGGAAGGTCGGATCCAGCAGATCGGGATAGAGCTGGTCCAGCAGCTCGGCGCGGACCATCCCCTTGTAGATCAGCGACCGCGCCGACAGGGAGCAGACGTAGAAGCCGGGCACGGCTTCGGCAGCGACCGCGTTCTCGATCCGGCGGCGGCAGAGATACAGCTCGCGCTCCAGATCCTCGCCGGCCTCGGGGTCGGCGAGGTGGGCGGGGGTGGCCAGCATGATCTGTTCGATCTCGGGCCGGGTCGCGCCGGCCTTGGAGCCGACGACCGACAGGTCGATCGGGGTCTGGCGCCAGCCATAGATATAGAAGCCGGCGCGCAGCACTTCGCTCTCGACGATGGCGCGGGCGCGGTCCTGGGCGCCCAGATCGGTGCGCGGCAGGAAGATCTGGCCGATGGCGATCGGGCCCGGACGCAGGGTCTGGCCGATCACGCGGACCTGTTCGGCGAAGAAGGCCTGGGGCGCCTCGACCATCAGGCCGGCGCCGTCGCCGGACAGGCCGTCGGGATCGACGGCGCCGCGGTGGGCGACGTTCTTCAGCGACTTGATCGCGTATTCCACGACCTCGCGGCGCGGCTTGCCGTCGATGGCGGCGACGAGGCCCACGCCGCAGGCGTCTTTCTCCGACGCGGGCTCATACGCATGGGCGTCGATCAGGCGCTGGCGGTCGGCGGTGTATTGGTCGAGCCAGGTCATGCGGCCTGCTCCTCAGTCTGGGTACGCAGATAACGGTCGATTTCGGCGGCGGCGTCCTGGCCATCGCGCACGGCCCACACGACCAGCGAGGCGCCGCGGACGGCGTCGCCGGCGGCGTAGACGCCGGGCAGGGAGGTGGCGAAGCCCGAGCGGGCGGTGGCCACGGTGTTCCACTCGGTCAGCGACAGTTCATTGTGGTGGGCGGCGAATTCCTCCGGCTCGAAGCCGAGGGCCTCGATGACCAGATCGGCCTGCAGGTCGAAGTCGCCGCCGGGGACGGCGACGATCTCGCGGCGCTTGCCGAATTCGGGTTCCGACAGGGCCATGCGGGCGGCGCGGACTGAGGAGACCGAGCCGTCGCGCGACATCAGGGCCTTTGGCGCGCCCAGCCATTCGAAGACGACGCCTTCCTCCTCGGCGTTCTGAACCTCACGGGCCGAGCCCGGCATGTTGTCGCGGTCGCGGCGGTACAGGCAGACGACGGACTCGGCGCCCTGACGAATGGCGGTGCGGACGCAGTCCATGGCGGTGTCGCCGCCGCCGATGACCACGACCTTTCGGCCCTTCGCATTGTGCCAGGTGTCGTTGTCGGTCTCGCCCAGATCGCGACGGTTCTGGTGGATGAGGAAGTCGAGCGCAGGGACGGTGTCGCCGGGGCCGCCGCCGGGAACCGACAGGGCGCGCGCCTGATAGACGCCCATGGCCAGAAGCACGGCGTCATGGCGCTCGCGCAGTTCGGCGAAGGTCACGTCGACGCCGACGTTGCAGTTCTGGACGAACTCGACGCCGCCTTCGATCAGGCGGTCGGTGCGGCGCTGGACGACGCGCTTCTCCAGCTTGAAGCCGGGGATGCCGTAGATCAGCAGGCCGCCGGGGCGGTCGTGACGGTCATAGACGGTGACGGCGTAGCCCGCGCTGCGCAGACGGTCGGCGGCGGCCAGACCGGCCGGGCCGGCGCCGACGATGCCGACAGACTGGCCGCGCTCATGGCTGGGGCGAATCGGTTCGACCCAGCCGTTGTCGAAGGCGGTGTCGCCGATGAAGGCCTCGACCGAGCCAATGGTCACGGCTTCCCAGCCGGACTGGTTCAGGGTGCAGGAACCCTCGCACAGGCGGTCCTGCGGACAGATGCGGCCGCAGATCTCGGGCATGGTCGAGGTGGCGGAAGCGATGCGCCAGGCCTCGCGCATCTCGTCCTCGGCTGACAGGCCGAGCCAGTCAGGAATGTTATTCTGCAGCGGGCACGCGTTCTGGCAGAAGGGTACGCCGCAGTCGGTGCAACGCCCGGCCTGGACCTCGATATTTTCGGTCGTCGGTTTGACGATGATCTCGCCAAAATCCTGCACGCGGACGGATGCTGTCGTCTTGGGAAGACGACGCGGTTGCACGACGAAGCCCTGCGGCCCGGATGTTCCTTTGTTCTGCATACGCGCATAAAGCCAAAAACAGGCTTTTCGGCAAATGATTTTCTCGAGAGTGGGGTTTTCGGACGGTGTTCGGCATGATCTTGCCGACGATGTGCAAAGTCGAGGACGAACCGACCCTGCTCGGAGGCGCTTGTTTGCGAACGGTTCGCGATAACCCGTCCGAACATGACCAAAAGTTCAGGAAACGTCGCTTTCCCGGTCGGCGGGTGCGAGCTACGCAGCTGTAACGGCCCAGCTGGGCCCCTCGCATCCGGAGGATTTCATGCGTTCGACCGCCCGCCGCCTAGCCCTGATGGGAGGCGTCGCCGCCTCCGTCGCATTCGCCTCCGCCGCCTGGGCGACGCCTGAGCCCGCGGCTCCGACTTCCACGGCCACGCAACGCGGCGAACGCCTGGCGCCCCTGCCGCCGATCGACATTCCGTTCACGAAATTCACCTTGGCCAACGGCCTGACCCTGATCGTCCACGAGGACCACAAGGCCCCGATCGTGGCGGTCAACATCTGGTACCACGTCGGTTCCAAGAACGAGCCGGCGGCGCGTTCGGGCTTCGCCCACCTGTTCGAACACCTGATGTTCAACGGGTCGGAGAACTTCAACAACGACTTCTTCAAGGCCACCGAGCTGCTGGGCGCGACCGACCAGAACGGCACCACCAACACCGACCGCACCAACTATTTCCAGAACGTTCCGACGTCGGCCCTGGACTCGATCCTGTGGCTGGAGAGCGACCGGATGGGCCACCTCGTCGGCGCCATCGACCAGGCGCGTCTGGATGAGCAGCGCGGCGTCGTCCAGAACGAGAAGCGCCAGGGCGAGAACCAGCCCTATGGCCGCGTCTGGGATGCGATCACCAACGCCACCTATCCGGCCGACCACCCCTATGGCCACACCGTCATCGGCTCGATGGATGACCTGAACGCCGCCGATCTGGACACCGTCAAGGCCTGGTTCCGCGACTATTACGGCGCCTCCAACGCGACGATCGTTCTCGCCGGCGACATCACCCCGGAAGAGGCCAAGGCCAAGGTCGAGCAATACTTCGGCGATATCCCGCCCGGACCGCCCGTCACCCATCCGAACCGGATGATCGCCCCCATGGTCGGCCATCAGTCCGAAACCATGTACGACCGCGTCGGCCAGCCGCGTCTGTACAAGGTCTGGAACACGCCGGAAGCCGGTTCGGCCGACAGTGACTATCTGGGCCTGCTGGGTCAGGTCCTGTCCTCGGGCCGCAACTCGCGCCTCTACAAGCGTCTGGTCTTCGACGATCAGGTCGCGGTGGGCGTCAACGCCGGCCAGAACGAGAGCGAGATCGGCAGCCAGTTCCTGGTCATCGTCACCGCCAAGCCGGGTGAGGACCTGAACCGCATCGAGGCCATCGTCGACGAGGAGATGGCCAAACTGCTGCGTGACGGTCCGACCGCCGAGGAACTGGAGCGCGCCCGCACCGTTCAGGGCGCGGGTCTGGTGCGCGGCGCCGAGCGCATCGGCGGCTTCGGCGGCAAGTCCGACCTGCTGGCCGAGAGCCAGGTGTTCCACGGCGACCCGAACGCCTGGAAGGACAGCTATGAGCGCGTCCTCGCCGCGACCCCGGCCAACCTGACCGCCGCCGGCCGTCAGTGGCTGACGGACGGCAGCTATTCGCTCGACGTCCTGCCGATGCCCGACTACGCCGCCGCCGCCACGGGCGTGGACCGCACCCGTGGCGTGCCCGCGACGGGCGCTGTCCCCGCCGCGATCTTCCCCGAGGTGCAGCACGCCACCCTGTCGAACGGGCTGAAGGTGGTTCTGGCGCCGCGTAACGGCGTGCCGACCGTGTCGATGAACCTGATCGTCAACGCGGGCTCCGCGACCGACGCCGCCGACAAGGCCGGCATCGCCTCGCTGGCCCCGACGGTGATGACCAACGGCACCGACACCTTGGACGCGCTGCAGATCTCGGACCGCACCCAGCTGCTGGGCGCCACCCTCGGCGCCGGTTCGGCCGCGGACTACTCCAGCGTCTCGATGACCGCCCTGTCGACCCGGATGGAGCCGTCGCTGGCCCTCTATGCCGATGTGATCCAGCATCCGGCCTTCCGCGCGGCCGACTTCACCCGCGCCCAGGCCCAGCAGGTCGCCGGCATCCAGCAGGCCAACCGCAACCCCGGCGCCATCGCCAACCGCGTCCTGGCCGCCAATGTCTATGGTCCGAACAGCCAGTACGGCCGTCCGACCACGGGCACCGAGGATACGGTCAAGGCCCTGACCCCGGCCGACGCCGAGGCCTATCACGCGGCCTGGTTCCGTCCCGACAACGCGACCCTGGTCGTGGTCGGCGACACGACCCTGGCCGAGCTGCAGCCGCAGCTGGAACGCGCCTTCGCCGGCTGGAAGGCCCCTGCCACCCCCCTGCCGGCCAAGCCCGAGACCTCGGTCATGGCCGTTCCGGCCCAGCCGCGCGTGCTGCTGGTCAACCGTCCGGGTCCGCAGGCGATCATCACCGCCGGCCGCCTGACGGCGCCGTTCGACGCCGCCAGCGAGCCGCGTCAGGACGCCTTCAACACCGCCCTCGGCGGCGCCTTCACCAGCCGGATCAACATGAACCTGCGGGAGGACAAGCACTGGTCGTACGGCGCGTCGTCGGGCGTGCGCACGGCCATCGGTCCGCGCATGTTCGCCGCCACCGCCGCCGTTCAGTCGGACAAGACCGCCGAGAGCGCGGCCGAGGTTCGCAATGAGCTGTCCGGCGTCGTCGGCGCCCATCCGGTCACCGAGGCCGAGCTGACGGCGGTCAAGGCCAACCTGATCCAGGGCATGGCCGGCGGCTGGGAAACCAACGCCGCCGTCATGGGCGAACTGACCCGTATGGTCGTCTACGGCGTGCCGGAAGACTACTACACGGCCTACGCCCGCGAGGTGAACGGCACGACCCCGGCCATGGCCGCCACGGCCGCCCAGACCGTGGTCGGCTCGGGTCCCACGACCTGGGTCATCGTCGGTGACGTGGCTTCCATGCGTTCCAAGATCGAGGCCCTGAACCTGGGCCAGGTCACGGTTGTGGACGTCAACGGCAACCCCGTTCCTTAAGCGAACGGGCATCGCCTGAAATGACGAAGGGGCCGGTGATCGCTCACCGGCCCCTTTGCTTTGCCCGAGTGTGAGCTCGGGACTTACCCTTCCGCCTGCCAGCCTCCGGCCAGCGCCTTGAACAGGGCGATCTGGTAGGTGGTGACGAGGGCGTCCGACTGGGCGAGGGCCGCCTCGGAAGCGGCCAGGGTCCGTTCGGCGATCAGCACGGTCAGGAAGCTGTCGGCGCCCGCGTCGAAGCGGGTGCGCGACAGGGTGGCGGCGCGCGCGGCCTGGTCCCGGGCCTCGGTCAGGGCCGTGCGGCGGTCCAGCTCGTTGGCGTAGTTGGACAGGGCCGTCTCGGTTTCCTGCAGGGCCGTCAGCACGGTCTGGTCGAAGGTCGCAAGAGCCGCATCGCTCAGGGCGCCCGTCTGGGCGATCCGGGCGCGGGCCACGGCGATGTTCGGGAAGGACCAGCTGATCAGCGGGCCGAAGGAGAACCGATAGTTCTCATCCTTGCCGAGATCGCCCGAATCCAGCGCCGTCGATCCGTAGGATCCGCCCAGGCTGATGGTCGGATAGAGCGAGGCCGTGGCCACGTTCACCCGCGCGGCGGCGGCGGCCAGGTTGCGCTCAGCCTGACGCACGTCGGGACGACGAGCCAGCAGGGCCGCGCCGTCGCCGACCGGAATCGGCTGGCTGAGTTGCGGCGGACGGGCGCAGGTCTTCGCCGCTTCCGAGGCCTCGGCCGGGGTGCGGCCCGTCAGGGTCGAGAGGCGGAACAGGGCCTCATCGCGCGCGGCCAGAAGCGAGGGCACGGCCGCCCGGGTCTGGGCGAGTGTCGACCGGGCCTGGGCGACGTCCAGACCGGTGCCGGCGCCGCCGTCCAGCAGGCGCTGGGTCAGGTCGACGGTGTTCTGCTGCAGGTCCAGGTTCCGCTGGGCGACAGCGATCTGGGCGTTGGCGGAACAGGCGTCGGCATAGGCGCGAGCCGTCTCGGCGGCCACGCTGACGCGGACCACATCGACGGCCGCCGCCTGGGCGTCGGCGTCGGCGCGGGCTGCGCGGATCGTGGAGCCCACGCGACCGAACAGGTCGATCTCGTAGGAGGCGCTGATGCCGGCGTCATAGGTGTCGATCTCGGGCGGCTGGGTCCCGGTCGTCGAGGTCGCGGCCGACCCCTGGCTGCGCGTCGCGGAGGCGCTCAGGCTGGTGGAGGGCAGGCGGCCGGCGCGGGCTTCCGAGAGCGAGGCCCGGACGGCGCGCAGATTGGCCTCGGCCGCTTCCAGCTGGTTGTTCTCGGCGAAGGCCTGGGTGATCAGGCCGTCCAGCGTCGGGTCGTTATAGAGCCGCCACCAGTCGCTGCGGGCCTCGGCGGTCGCGGTGACCGCCGTCGAGGAAGAGCCAATGAAGGCGCCCGACGCCTGGGGGGGAAGGTCGGCGTCGGGCGCCTTCGGCCCAACCGCGCAGGCAGCCAAAATCAGGGCGGCCGGAGCGACGGTCAGGAACCGTTGAAGGTAGGAACGAGCGGTCATCAGTGGTCTCCGGCCGGACCCGTGGCGGGCAGCGGCTGGTTGGGGTCTTGCGGCGGGGTCCCGGTGGTCGGGGCCGGTGGCGTCTTGGACGGCTCATGCGGGATGTGAGCCGCGATGGCACGGGTGAGGACATAGAAGACCGGCGTGAACAGCAGGCCGAAGATGGTCACCCCCAGCATCCCGAAGAAGACCGCCGCGCCCAGGGCCTGGCGCATTTCGGCGCCCGGACCTTCGGCCAGCACCAGCGGCAGAACGCCGAGGATGAAGGCGAAGGAGGTCATCAGGATCGGGCGCAGACGGGTCCGGGCGGCGGAGACGGCGGCGTCCCAGCGGTTCAGGCCTTCTTCTTCCGCCTGTTTGGCGAACTCCACGATCAGGATGGCGTTCTTCGCCGCCAGCGCCACCAGCACCACCAGTCCGACCTGGACCAGGATGTTGTTGTCGAGACCCAGGGCGTTGACCCCGAGCATGGCGGCCAGCACGCACATCGGCACGATCAGGATGACCGCCAGCGGCAGGGTGAAGGCCTCGTAGTTGGCGGCCAGCACCAGGAAGACCAGCAGGACGGACATCGCGAAGATCAGACCGGCGCCGCCCGAAGCAGATTTCTCCTGGTAGGCCAGTTCGGTCCATTCGTAGGAGAAGCCGGGCGGAAGCGTCGCGGCCGCCAGTTGCTCCATGTCGCCGATGGCCTGACCGGACGAGATGCCCGGCGCGCCCTGACCCTGCAGCTCGGCCGCCGGGAACAGGTTGAAGCGCACGATCCGCGACGGACCGGAGTCCTGGCGCAGATTGGCCAGCGAGCCGATCGGCACCATGGCGCCCGAGGTCGACTTGACCTTCAGGTTGGCGATGTCGGCAAGGTCGTCGCGATAGGCTGGCTCCGCCTGGGCGGTCACACGATAGGTGCGGCCGGCCATGTTGAAGTCGTTGATGTAGGACGAGCCCAGATAGATGCCCAGGGTGCTGAACACCGAGGACGGCTGGACGCCCAGCATCAGGGCCCGGTCACGGTCGACGTCGGCGGCGATGCGCGGCGAGGCTGTGTTGTAGGTCGAGAAGACCTGCTGCAGCTCGTCGGGCTTCTGGGCCGCGGCGCCCATCATGGCGAAGGTGGCGCCTTCCAGAGCACGGTAGCCCGCGCCGGAACGGTCCTGGACCATCATCTTGAAGCCGTTGCCGGTGCCCAGGCCCTGAACCGAAGGCGGGGCGATGACGAAGATATTGGCTTCCTCGATACCGCCGGTGGCCTGGGTGATGGCCCCGGCGAGGGCGGCCGCCTTGGTCTCCTTGGACTTGCGGTCCTCGGACGGGTCCAGACGGACGAAGATGGTCGCGGCGTTGGAGCCGAAGGCGAAGCTGGAGCCGTCGAGGCCGGCGAAGGCCACGGTGCCGTTGACGCCTTCCTTGGCCTGGATGATGTCCTTGGCCTTCAGCATCACCGCTTGGGTGCGGTCCAGCGACGAACCGGCCGGCAGCTGGATGACGCCGATCAGGAAGCCCTGGTCCTGCTCGGGAATGAAGCCCGAGGGGGTGTCGACCAGTCGCCAGGCGGTCAGGGCCAGCAGGCCCGCGTAGACCACCAGGACGATGGCGACCAGACGGACCAGTTTGGCGGTGACCCGGCCGTACTGGTTCGACAGCCAGTCGAAGCCTTCGTTGAACTTGCGTCCGCCGAGGCCGACGTACCAGACGACGGAGCCCCAGACGCCCGGCTTGCGATGGCCGTGGCCATCCGCGTGCGGCTTGAGCAGCAGGGCGGCCAGCGCCGGCGACAGGGTCAGCGACACGAACAGGGAGGTCACCGAGGCCGCGGCGATGGTCACCGCGAACTGGCGATAGAAGATCCCCGGAATGCCCGGCACGAACATGGTCGGGATGAACACCGAGACCAGCACCAGACCGATGGCGATCAGGGCGCCCGACACTTCCTCCATCGAGCGATAGGCGGCGTCGCGTGGACTGAGCCCCTCGCCGATCAATCGCTCCACGTTCTCGACCACCACGATGGCGTCATCGACGACGATGCCGACGGCAAGGATCAGGGCGAGCAGCGACAGGGAGTTCAGCGAATAGCCGAGCGCCAGCTGGACCGCGAAGGTGGCGACCAGGGCGACCGGGATGGCGATGATCGGGATGATCGCCGCGCGCCAGGTCTGAAGGAAGACCATGACCACGATGACGACCAGGATGATCGCTTCAACCAGGGTGTGCTGCACCGACTCGACCGAGGCGGCGACGAACTCCGTCGGGTTGTAGGCGACCTTGACCTCGGCGCCTTGCGGCAGGTCCTTGCGGATGGCTTCGAGCTCGGCCTGGACGCGTTCGGCGGTGCCGAGCGCATTGGCGCCGGGCTGCTGGACGATGGCGACGCCGACGCCGCGCTTGCCGTCGAAGAAGCCGCGGATACCATAGTCCTGGGCCCCCAGCTCGACGCGGGCGATGTCGGACAGGCGGGTCACGGCGCCGTTGGCGTCGGTCTTGAGGACGACCTGGCCGAACTCTTCCGGCGTGTTCAGGCGGCCCTGAACCTGGATCGGTTGCTGGAAGGCGGCGGCGTTGGTGGCGAAAGGCGGGGCGCCGATCGAACCGGCCGCGGCCTGGACGTTCTGGGCCTGCAGGGCGGCGATGACCTCCTGGGCGGACAGGTTTCGGGCCGCGGCCTTGGCCGGGTCGATCCAGACGCGCATCGAATAGTTGCCGCCGCCGAAGACGGTCACCCCGCCTACGCCCTCGATCCGCAGCAAGCGGTCGCGGATGGTGGAGTTGGCGTAGTTGCCCAGATAGTCGTTCGACAGACTGCCGTCGGGC
Source organism: Brevundimonas sp. GW821-FHT02A10 (assembly GCF_059422025.1). NCBI lineage: Bacteria > Pseudomonadati > Pseudomonadota > Alphaproteobacteria > Caulobacterales > Caulobacteraceae > Brevundimonas > Brevundimonas sp. GW821-FHT02A10. The sequence goes on along the minus strand of NZ_JBWKWC010000001.1, from coordinate 444,975 downwards.
GAGGTGACCGAGGCGATCAGCAGGAAGCCCTGTGACGCCTTGGCGACCACGACCCCGGTCTGGCGCACCTGATCGGGCAGGCGCGGCTCGGCCAGGGCGACGCGGTTCTGGACAAGCACCTGGGCCTTGTCGAGGTCGGTGCCCGGCTTGAAGGTGACGGTGATCGCCACCGCCCCGTCGGAGGTCGAGGAGGAGGTGACGTAGAGCATGTCCTCAACGCCGTTGATTTCCTGCTCGATGGGCGCGGCGACGGTCTCTGCCAGGGTCTCGGCCGAGGCGCCGGCGAAGGCGGCGTTGACGGTGATCGTGGGCGGCGCGATCTCCGGATACTGCGAAAGCGGCAGCAGCGGATAGGCGGCGAGGCCCACGATGGTGATGACCACCGACAGAACGGCCGCGAAGATCGGCCGGTCGATGAAGAAGCGGGAGATGTTCATGTGTGGATCAGTCGCCGATCGCCACGGAGCCCGACAGGGCGCTGGCTGAGGTCGCCGTGGCGGCCGGGGGGGCATAGGTAACGGGGGCGGCGTTCGCCGTCGGCGTGTGGGTGATGCGGCCGGGGTTGGCCTTCACCTTCTGGCCGGGCTGCTGAACGCGCGAGCCGCCGTTGATGATGACGCGGTCCTGGGCGGTGATGCCCGAACGGATCACGCGCAGACCGTCGATCAGCGGGCCGAGGACCACCGGGCGCGGCGTAACCGTGCCGTCGGCCGCGACGACCGCGACGGTGCGCTGGTCGGCGCCCGCCGAGACCGCCGAATCCGGAACCAGCAGGGCGTCATAGGCACCGGCGCCGGCGACGCGGATCTGGCCGAACATGCCGGGCTTCAGGAAGCCGTCGCCGTTCTGGACGATGGCCCGCAGACGGATGGTGCCGGAAGACGGATCAATGGCGTTGTCGGTGAAGTCCAGCGTGCCCGAGTGACCGAATTCGGCCTCGTCCTGCAGGCGGATGCGGACCGGGGCGCCCTTACCGGCGCGGACCTGGCGCTGGTACTTGAGCAGGGTCGCTTCCGAGCCGTCGAAGACGAACCAGATCGGCGAGGAGGAGACGATGGTGGTCAGGACGTCGGCTGCCGACGATCCGCCGGCGACCAGGTTGCCCGGGTCGGTGCGGCGGTTCGAGACGCGGCCCGAGACCGGGGCGGTGACCCGGGTGAACTCGACCTGCAGCTGGGCGGAGCGGACATTGGCCTGGGCGGCGGCGACATTGGCCTCTGCGGTGCGCAGGGCGCCGGTGTTGGCGTCGACCTCGGCCTGGGACACGGCCTGCGAGGCCAGAAGGCCTTGCGAGCGGGTCAGATTGGTGCGGGCCAGGGCCACCTGGGCGTTGGCCTGGGCCACCTGGGCCTGGGCGGCGGCGAGGGCCGCCTGGGCCGGACGCGGATCAAGCGTGAACAGCAGCTGGCCGCGCTGGACATAGTCGCCGTCCTTGAAGTGGACCGACTGGATATAGCCGCCGACGCGGGCGCGGACGTCGACCTGCTGGGTCGCCTCGAAGCGGCCGGTGAAGTCGTCCCAGTCGACGATCCGTTCCTGCAGGGGGTTGGCCACGGTGACCGGGGCAGGGGGCGGCGGGCCCGCGGCCTCGCTCTTGGAACAGCCATAAAGCGCGGCCGCAATCATTGCGGACACGGCGACGATCTTCAGCCTGCGCATGCAAGGCCCTCCAGCAAGCAATTTGAGTCCAGGCGGACAAACGGGCAAATGGGGGGACGCGCCCGCAGGTCAACACCTGATGACATGTTTATTGTGCGACTGCGAAAGCCTTGTCAACAGGCGATGACATAGCCATACTCCCAATGGGGCCTTTGAGGACATCAACTTGAGTTTCGAGCTTTGCAGCAGACCCCGGAACGCCGCCGCCACGCGGGAGGCCATTCTGGCCGCCGCCAACGCGCGCTTTCTTGCGGAAAGCTATGACCAGGTCGGGATGCGCGACATCGCCCGCGACGTGGGCGTCGATCCGGCCCTGATCTCCCGCTACTTCGGCTCGAAGGAAGACCTGTTCAACTCCGTGCTCGAGGGCTGTGGCGACGGCTCGGACCTGACGGCCGGCGACCGGGCGACCTTCGGTGAACGTGTGGCCCACGATCTGGTGTATGGCCCCAAGAAGGAATTCAAGCTGCGCTGGCTGCTGCTGATGCTGCGCTCGATCACTTCGCCCAAGGCCGCCGATATCATCCAGCGCGGCTCCAAGGCCAAATTCTACCAGCCCTTTACCGACTGGGTCGGGGGCGAGGACGCCGAGATCAAGGCCCGGCTGACCGCCGGCATGATCATGGGTCTCACCGTCAGCCGCGACATCACCGGCGGCTTCGACATGACCCCCGAGCAATGCGAGCGGTTCAAGGCCCGCATCGCCGCGACCCTGCAGAGCTTTATCGACAGCTGACACCGTTGTCGGCGATTGCCGACCCGGCCTGACGTCCGCGCCGCTGGTCTTCGGGCCGGTCGATTTCGCTCGCGCGGCGGACAAGCGCCCGCGACTTTCGACCCTCAGCTGCCATTAGGGGGTGGATTTTACCTCCGGGCGTCCTCTGGGGCTGAAAATTGGAAATTTATTCCAGGTGGCGGTTGCGCCGGCCCGGTTAATCTGGCTTTATGCCGGGGTAAGCAGGAGATCGGCCGTGCGCCAATCCATTCGCCATGACCAGAAGACGCGGGGAGCTCAGGCTGTCGCCGCGACGCGCGCAAGCGTCGGTCCCGTGATGCTGACCACCCTCATTCTCAGCGTACTCCTCGGCCTTCTCCTTACCGGAGCGGGATGGATGCAGCTGACCTGAGCACAAGCAAAATCAGGATCACACGCAGCCACCCGCTCCCGCCAGGAAGCGGGTTTTTTCATACCCGAAACGACCCCGCCGCCCGCCCAAAACGACTGATCAGCAGAAACGACCGCCTCCCGTGACCACGCAAGATTCCACCCCCGAAAACAGCGCCGGCAACCGTCGAAGCTCGGTCGTGACCAAGGGTCCGAACCGCGCGGCGGCGCGCTCCTATCTGCGCGCGGCGGGGATGCAGGACGCCGACTTCGACAAGCCGATGATCGCCATCGTCAACACCTGGTCGACCATCACCCCGTGCAACATGCATCTGAACCGGCTGGCCAACGACGTCCGCGCCGGGATCATCGCGGCGGGTGGCTGGCCGGTCGATTTCAACACGGTGATGGTCACCGACGGCATCTCCATGGGCACGCCCGGGATGAAGGCCTCGCTGATCTCGCGTGAGGTCGTCGCCGACTCGATCGAGCTGGCCGTCGAGGGCCATCAGCTGGACGGCGTCGTCTGCATCGTCGGCTGCGACAAGACCATCCCGGCGGCGGCCATGGCCCTGGCGCGGATGGATATCCCCGGCCTGGTCTATTACGGCGGCACCATCATGCCGGGCGTCATCGGCTCGAAAGAGGTCTCGGTCCAGGAGGTCTTTGAGGCCATCGGCGCCCACGGCGCCGGCACGATCGACGACGAACAGCTGAAGATGGTCGAGAGCGCCGTCTGCCCCGGCGCCGGCGCCTGCGGCGGCCAGTTCACCGCCAACACCATGGCGATGGCTTTGGCCGTCATGGGCATTTCGCCCATGGGCGCCAATGACGTCCCCGCCGTCGATCCGGCCAAGGCCGCCGAGGGCCATCGCTGCGGCCAGCTGATCGTCGAACGCGTCTTCGCCGGCGACAGCGCCCGGAAATACATCACCCGCGCCAGCCTGAAGAACGCCGCCGTCGCGGTCTCGGCCTCGGGCGGATCGACCAACGCCGTCATGCACCTGACCGCCATCGCCATCGAGGCCGGCGTCGATTTCGGCGTCGAGGACTGCCATCAGGCCTGCGTCGAGGCGCCGGTCATCTGCGACCTGAAGCCGGGCGGCAAGTTCCTGGCCTCGCACCTGTACGCCGCCGGTGGCACCCGTCTGGTCACCCAGCGGCTGGCCGAGGCCGGCAAGATCACCAACACCCCCACCGTCTCGGGCCGCAGCCTGTTCGCCGAGGCCGCCGAGGCCGAGGAAACCCCCGGTCAGGTCGTCGTCGCCACCATCGACCAGCCGATCATGGAGCGCGGCTCCTATGCGGTCATCTACGGCGACGTCGCCCCCGAAGGCGCGATCATCAAGCTGACCGGCCACAAGGTCGACCGCTTCGAAGGTCCCGCCGCCGTGTTCGACAGTGAGGAAGACGCCTTCCACGCCGTCCAGGACGGATCAGTCGGCGAGGGTGACGTCATCATCATCCGCTACGAAGGGCCCAAGGGCGGTCCGGGCATGCGTGAGATGCTGCAGGTCACCGCCGCCCTGAAGGGCCGGGGCATCTCCGATGTCGCCCTGCTGACCGACGGCCGCTTCTCGGGCGCCAGCTACGGCTTCGTCGCCGGCCACGTCTCGCCGGAAGCAGCGGTCGGCGGGCCGATCGGCCTGATCCGCGACGGCGACCGCATCACCATCGACGTCACCAATCGCCGCATCGACGTCGCCGCCGATCTGGCCGCGCGGCGTGCGGACTTCGTCCTGCCGCCCATGGCCCCGGCCCACGGCGTCTTCGCCAAATACCGCGCCTCGGTGGCTTCGGCCTCGCAAGGCGCCGTCACCATTCCCAACCCTCCGCCGGCCCAAACGCCTGCGTCCATCACCGCCAAAGAAACCGAGAAGGCCTGAGCCATGGAAATCTACACCAACGACGACATCCGTCCCGGCGTCATCGCCGGTCAGCGCATCGCCGTCATCGGCTATGGCTCGCAGGGCCGCGCCCACGCCCAGAACCTGAAGGACTCGGGTCACGACGTCATCGTCGGCGTCCGTGAAGGCGGCAAGGGCTGGAAGAACGCCCAGTCCGACGGCCTGGCCACGGCCGAGCCCGCCGATGCGGTCAAGGACGCCGACATCATCGCCATCCTGACGCCGGACATGGCCCAGGCCGAGATCTACAAGACCGTCATCGAGCCTTACGCCAAGGCCGGTTCGGCCCTGTTGTTCGCCCACGGCTTCTCCATCCTGTACGGCCGCGTCACGCCGCGCGAGGACATGGACGTCATCCTGGTCGCGCCCAAGGGCCCCGGCGATCTGGTCCGTCGTGAATACGCCCGCGGCCGCGGCGTCCCCGCCCTGTTCGCCATCGAGAAGGACGTCACCGGCAAGGCCCGCGACCGCGCCATGGGCTATGCCAAGGGCATCGGCGGCGCGACCGGCGGCCTGCTGGAAACCAGCTTCAAGGAAGAGACCGAGACCGACCTGTTCGGCGAACAGGCCGTCCTGTGCGGCGGCGCCAAGGAACTGGTCATGGGCGGCTTCTCGACCCTGGTCGAGGCCGGCTACCAGCCCGAGATCGCCTATTTCGAATGCCTGCACGAGCTGAAGCTGATCGTGGACCTGTTCTACGAAGGCGGCATCACCAAGATGAACGAGTTCATCTCCGAGACCGCCAAATGGGGCTCGGTCGTCTCCGGCCCGCGCGTCATCAACGGCGAGACCCGCGAGCGCATGAAGGAGATCCTGACCGAGATCCAGAACGGCGCCTTCGCCCGCGAATGGATCGCCGAGAACGAAGCCGGCAAGGGTGCCTATGACGCCCTGGTCAAGGCCGACAGCGAGCATCCTATCGAGGTCGTCGGCGCGGGCCTGCGCGAGCGCATGGCCTGGCTGCACGCCCCCAAATCCGAAGCCGCCTGAGCGACTGAGCCCAAAGAGCAAGACCGATGAGCGCCGCCGCCACAGCCATAAAGCCCTCCGCCGAGACCGCATCCCAATCGGGTGCGCGTCTGGTGGTCTCCACGCTCGAGAAGCTGGGGGTCGAGGTGCTGTTCGGCTATCCCGGCGGCGCCATCATGCCGATCTACGACGCCCTGGCCGGGTCGTCGCTGCGCCACTATCTGTGCCGCCACGAACAGGGTGCGGCCTTCGCGGCGGACAGCTACGCCCGGGTCTCGGGCAAGGTCGGGGTCTGTATGGCGACGTCGGGGCCGGGCGCGACCAATCTGGTCACCGGCATCGCCAACGCCATGCTGGATTCCATCCCCATGGTCTGCATCACCGGCAATGTCGCCCAGGGCGTCATGGGCATGGACGCCTTCCAGGAAGTCGACATCCTGGGCGTCACCCTGCCGATCGTGAAACACTCCTATCTGGTCCGCAGCGCCGCCGACATTCCGGCGGTGATCGAGGAGGCCTTCCACATCGCCCGCTCGGGCCGCCCCGGCCCGGTCCTGATCGACCTGCCCAAGGACGTCCAGTTCGAGATGACCGACGCTCCGCGCGGCATCCATCTGTCCAACGAGATCGACGTCGCCGACGCCTCGATCATCGCCGAGGCGGAAGCCGCCATCCGGGCCGCGAAGAAGCCGATCCTGTACATCGGCGGCGGGGCCAAGATCTCGGGCGCGGTCGAGGCGGTCCGCGACTTCGCCCGTATGACCGGCATTCCGCAGGTCTCGACCCTGAACGCCCTGGGCACCATCCCGACGGGCCAGGACAATTTCCTGGGCATGCTGGGCATGCACGGGACGCGCGCGGCCAATGAGGCGGTTCAGGACTCGGATCTGCTGATCGTCGTCGGCGCCCGGTTCGACGACCGCGCCACCGGCAAGCTGGTCGAGTTCGCCCCCCACGCCGGCGTCGTTCATTTCGACATCGATCCGTCGGAGATCGGCAAGCTGCGCAAGGTCGCGGTCGGCGTCACCGGCGACCTGAAGCCCAATCTGGAGGCCCTGAACGCCCGGTTGGCGCGAGGCGACGCCATCGACGTCTCCGGCTGGGCCGACCAGTGGCGCGCCCGTTCAGTCGAGACCGCCTTCGACTACAACGCGCCGGGGGAGGGGGTCTTCGCGCCCCAGCTGCTGAACGAGCTGTCGAAGAAGGCCGGACCGGACTTCATCGCCGCCTGCGACGTCGGCCAGCATCAGATGTGGGTCGCCCAGTACTGCGACTTCTCGCGGCCCCAGGCCCACATCACCTCGGGCGGTCTGGGTTCGATGGGCTTCGGCCTGCCCGCGGGGATCGGCGCCAAACTCGCCGAGCCGGACGCCTGCGTCGTCACCATCACCGGCGACGGCGGGGTGATGATGAACATCCAGGAGCTGGCGACCGTCAACCGCTTCAAGATCCCGCTGAAGATCATCCTGCTGGACAACTCGCGCCTGGGCATGGTGCGCCAGTGGCAGGAGTTCTTCTTCGAGCGGAACTTCTCCGAGGTCGATCTGTCGGACAACCCGGACTTCGTGAAGGTCGCCGAGGCCTTCGGTATCCCGGCCTTCCGCATCGACCGCCGCGATCAGGTCTCGGCCGGCATCGACCGGCTGCTGGCCGCCGAAGGGCCGATCCTGGCCCACGTCATTATCGATCCCGCCGACAATGTCTGGCCCCTGGTTCCCCCGGGCAAGAACAACGGCGAAATGCTGGAGGGCTCACGATGAGCGACACCATCCATATCCTGATCGACCGCGCCGACGGCGCGCTGCAGCGGCTCATCGGTCTGGTGGAGCGGCGCGGCTTCCATATCGACGCCATGGATATGGCGACCGAGGGCGCCGCTCTGCGCATCGCCCTGACCGTGCGTGGCCGCGATGCGGGCCGCTCGATCGTGAACCTGGGCCAGCAGATCGACCGTCTGGTCGGGGCGCGCCGCGTCTCCAACGACAGCGCCTTTCGCTTCGAGGCCGCCTGACCGATGAGCGTAGCGCGTACCCTGTATGAAAAGGTCTGGAACCGGCACCTGGTCGTGCCGGAGACCGACGCCACGCCCGGCGTTCTGTATATCGACCTGCATCTGGTCCACGAGGTCACCAGCCCCCAGGCCTTCAGCGAGATCGAGAGCCGGGGGCTGAAGGTCCGCCGGCCCGACCGCACCTTCGCGACCCTCGATCACTCGACGCCGACCCTGCCGGCCGTGAACGGCCAACGCCCCTATGTCACCGCCGAGGCGCGCGATCAGGTGGCGCGGCTGGAGAAGAACTGCGCCGCCCACGGTGTCGAGCTGGCGGGCTGGGATTCCGACGCGCGCGGCGTGGTCCACGTCATGGGGCCGGAACTGGGCCTGACCCAGCCGGGCATGACCGTCGTTTGCGGCGACAGCCATACGGCGACCCACGGCGCCTTCGGGGCCCTGGCCTTCGGTATCGGCACCTCCGAGGTCGGCCATGTGCTGGCGACCCAGTGCCTGCTGCAACGGACGTCGAAGACCCTGCGCGTCACCGTCGATGGCGAACTGCAGCCCGGTGTCTCGGGCAAGGACGTGGCCCTGGCCGTGATCGCGGCGCTCGGGTTCGGCGGCGGCACCGGCTACGTCATCGAATATGCGGGCGATGCCGTGCGGTCGCTGGACATGGAAGGGCGTATGACCCTGTGCAACATGTCCATCGAGGCCGGCGCCCGGGCGGGCATGATCGCCCCCGACCAGAAGACGATCGACTGGCTGCGCGGCCGTCGTAAGGTTCCGCAGGGCGAGGCCTACGAAGCTGCGGCCGCCGAATGGCTGCAACTCGCCTCTGATCCCGGCGCGGTGTTCGACAAGGAGGTCGTGCTGGACGGCGCGGCCATCCGTCCGATGGCGACCTGGGGCACGACGCCCGACGCGGGCGCGCCCATCGGGTCGAAGGTCCCGGAGCCGCAGTCTGACTCAGACCGCAAGGCCATCGCATACATGGGCTTCGAGGCCGGCCAGACGACGACCACCCAGGCCGTCGACGTGGTCTTCGTCGGCTCTTGCACCAACGGCCGCCTGCCGGACCTGCGCGCCGCTGCCGAGGTGTTGAGGGGGCGCAAGGTCAAGGACGGCGTTCGGATGCTGGTGGTCCCGGGCTCCGAAGCGGTGCGCCGCGACGCCGAGGCGGAGGGGCTGGATCAGGTCTTCATCGCCGCCGGGGCCGAATGGCGCCTGCCCGGCTGTTCGATGTGCATCGCCATGAACGGCGACACGGTTGGACCGGGCCAACTGGCCGTCTCGACCTCCAATCGCAATTTCGAAGGCCGTCAGGGCAAGGGCGCCCGCACCATCCTGGCCAGCCCCGCGACGGCGGCGGCGTCGGCCATCGCCGGGGTGCTGACCGATCCGCGCGTCTATCTGTCGGAGACGGTTGATGCCTGAGCCGATCAGAGTGTTCACCTCCCGGTCGCTGGTCCTGACCCAGGCCAATATCGATACCGACCAGATCATCCCGGCCCGGTTCCTGACCACGACGGAGACGACCGGTCTGGGGGCCAAGGCCTTCTACGACTGGCGCTATGAAGCCGACGGCTCGGCCCGGCCCGAGGCCGTGCTCAACCGCATCGATCCGGCCGAGCACCGCATCCTGGTCGCGGGCGACAATTTCGGCTGCGGCTCGTCGCGCGAGCATGCGCCCTGGGCGCTGTACGACTACGGCTTCCGGGCGGTGATCTCGACCGGGATCGCCGACATCTTCACCTCCAACGCCCTGAAGAACGGCCTGCTGCCGATCGTCGTCGATCAGGCGACCTGGGACGATCTGGTCGCCCATCCGGAACAGCCGGTGACTATTGATCTGGAGACCAATGAGGTCCGACGCGGCAACCATGCTCCCGTGACCTTCGCCGTCGAGGCCTTTGCACGCCAGTGCCTGCTGGACGGCGTCGACACCCTCGGCTGGCTGCAGAACAAGCTGCCTGATATCGAAGCCTATGAGCGCGCCACCGCGCCGGAGACCGTCTGATGCCCACACCCAGGACCTGGAAGATCGCCCTGTTGCCCGGTGACGGCGTCGGCCCCGAGGTCATCGCCGCGACCAAGTCGGTGCTGCAGGTCATCGGCGACTTCTACGACCACGACTTCCAGTTCACCGAACACCTGATCGGCGGGGCCGGCATCGACGCGGTCGAGAACCCCCTGCCGCAGGACACCATCGACGCCTGCCTGGCCTCGGACGGGGTGCTGCTGGGCGCGGTCGGCGGACCCAAGTGGGACGGCCAGAAGCTGCGGCCGGAACAGGGACTGCTGGGCCTGCGCAAGGTCATGGGCCTCTACGCCAACCTGCGTCCGCTGCAGGTCTCGCCGGTCATGGCCCACCGCTCGCCGCTGAAGAAGGAGATCGTCGAGGGTGTCGACCTGATCGTCTTCCGCGAGCTCACCGGCGGCGTCTATTTCGGCGAGAAGGTCCGCACCGAGACCATGGCCTCGGACCTGTGCGTCTATTCGGTCGAGGAGATCGAGCGGGTCACCCGCGCCGCCTTCAAGATCGCCGTCCAACGCCGCGGCAAGGTGACCTCGGTCGACAAGGCCAATGTCATGGAGACCAGCCGCCTTTGGCGCGAGGTCGTGACCCGCATCCACGCCGAGGAGTTCCCCCAGGTCGAGCTGAAGCACGCCCTGGTCGATTCGATGGCCATGCACCTGATCCAGCGGCCCCGCGACTATGATGTCATCCTGACCGAGAACATGTTCGGCGACATCCTGTCGGACGAGATCTCGGTGCTGGGCGGCTCTATCGGTCTGCTGCCGTCAGCCTCGCTGGGATCGGGCGGGCCGGGCCTGTTCGAGCCGATCCACGGCTCGGCGCCGGACATCGCGGGCCAGGATCTGGCAAACCCGGTCGGGACGATTCTCTCGGCCGCCATGCTGCTGCGCCACGGTCTGGGGCTGGAGGATGAGGCCGGTTCGATCGAGGCTGCCGTGGCCGCCGTTCTGGCCGCCGGAGCCACCACGGCGGACCTGGGTGGCGAATTGGGCACACGTGCGGCCGGGGAGGCGATCATCGACGCCATCCGCGCCATCCACTGGGCGGCTGCACATCGTGTGCAGATGCACTGGGGTTAAGCTTTTCGTTAGCATTTGCGAAAAGGGTATGAATTTTCGAATTCATGCCTCTTTCCGGCAATATCCCTCAACAGGGCCGTGCTGAAATAATACGGCAGCACGAAAATTGCGCCGATCACGGCAAACCCTCTTGCATATGTCCGTTTTGCGATGGTTACCTCGCAGTTGCGAGATTGCAGAGGGGCTACAACGCAAATGTCACAGGTACTGAATCGACTTCCGGGCATCCTTGCCCTGCTGATATTGACCGCCGTGCTGTTCTACGCCGGCGGCGCCTTCGCCCAGGACGCCGCTGCGGCGCCGGCTCCCGTTCTGGCCGGTCACCAGGCTGTGCTTGAACTGAATGGCGCGGACACCGCGTGGATGGCCACCTCGGCCGCCCTGGTTCTGCTGATGACCCTGCCGGGTCTGGCGCTCTTCTACGGCGGCATGGTGCGCCGCAAAAACGTCATCGCCACCATCACCCAGTCCGTCGGCGTCTTCGCCGTCGTGACCATGGTCTGGTTCATCGCCGGCTACTCCCTGGCCTTCGGCAAGAACCCCGACCCGACCCTGAACAACTACATCGGCAGCCTCGACGCCCTGTTCCTGAACGGCGTGACGCTCGAGACGGCGCACAGCCTGCTGCCGGGCATCCCGGAGTTCGTCTTCCTGACGTTCCAGATGACCTTCGCCATCATCACCCCGGCCCTGATCACCGGCGCCTTCGCCGAGCGCTTCAAGTACTCGGCCCTGCTGCTGTTCACGGCCCTGTGGTCGCTGCTCATCTACTCCCCGATCTGTCACTGGGTCTGGGGCGGCGGCTTCCTCGGTTCGGCCGGCGTGCTGGACTTCGCCGGCGGCGCGGTCGTTCACGTCAACTCCGGTGTCGCCGGTCTGGTCTGCGCCCTCTTCCTGGGTCGCCGTAAGGGCTATGGCACCGAGCCGATCAACCCGCACAACCCCGTCCTGACCATGATCGGCGCCTCCCTGCTGCTCGTGGGCTGGATCGGCTTCAACGCCGGTTCCGCCGGCGCCGCCAACGGCCTGATGGGCGTGGCTCTGTTCAACACCATCGCCGCCGCCGCCGCCGCCGCCCTGACCTGGAAGATCATCGAGGTCATGCACAAGCGGAAGCCGTCGCTGATCGGCATGCTGTCCGGCATCGTCGCCGGCCTGGTCGCCATCACTCCGGCCGCCGGCTTCGTCGATCCCAAGGGCGCGGTCATCATCGGCCTGCTCGCCGGCCCGATCTGCTACATCTCCTCGGTGTGGATCAAGAAGCTGCTGCGCTACGACGACAGCCTGGACGCTTTCGGCATCCACGGTGCGGGCGGTCTGGCCGGCGCCCTGCTGACCGGCGTGTTCGCCTCGACCGCGATCAACAGCCTGTCGGGAGACGCCACCATCGCCAAACAGGCCATCGGCCTGGCCTGGACCATCGCCTACTCGGCGGTCGGCACCCTGGTCATCCTGATCATCTGCAAGTTCACCACCGGCCTGCGGGTCTCGGATGCTGAAGAAGCCGAAGGTCTGGACACCGTGCTGCACGGCGAATCGCTGGAGCACAGCTAAACGACTGCGCGGGATGCGGCTGGAACCGCATCCCGCCTACGGCCCGAACGAAGACGACCAACGACCACAAGCGATCGGACCTCCGGAGCTCTCTCCTCCGCCGATCGGCTCTCAAACTCACTGGAAGGGGATACCCATGAAACTGTTCACCGCCTCCGCCCTCGCCGGGGCCGCCGCCCTGGCCCTGCTGACCTCCGCCGGCGCCGCTTCGGCCCAGGACGCCACCATCAGCTACAATATCGGCGTCACCAGCGACTACGTCTTCCGCGGCTTCAGCCAGACCGACGAGAACCCCGCCGTGCAGGGTGGCCTCGACGCGACCTTCGGTCCGGGCTTCTACGCCGGCGTCTGGGCGTCGAACGTCGACTTCCTCGACGACACCGACGCCGAGATCGACATCTACGGCGGCTACCGCACCGAAGCCGCGGGCTTCGCCGTGGATCTCGGCGTGGTCGGTTATACTTACGCCGGCGCCCCCGGCGGCGCGGACTACAACTACGTGGAGTTCAAGGCCGCGGCCTCGCGCGCCATCGGCCCGGTGACCGCCGGCGCCGCCGTCTACTACTCGCCCGACTTCTTCGGCGTGGCCGATGAAAGCGCCACCTACGCCGAGCTGAACGCCGCCTACACGACCCCGATCACCGGCCTGTCGGTCTCGGGCGCGATCGGCGAGCAGTGGCTGGACGTCAGCGACGACTATGCGACCTGGAACCTCGGCGCGACCTACGCCTTCGCCGGCACGCCGCTGGCGCTGGACATCCGCTACTCCGACACCGACGTCGACAGCCCGGCCATCCCGGCCAGCGATGGTCGCGTGTTCGCCACCCTGAAGGCCACATTCTAGGTCCAAAACGGTGTTATAAGGCCCTGTTCGCGGTGTGAGACGCGAACAGGCTGCACCCCGATCCGACGCTGTCGGGATAGGGACTGCATCGGAAAGTGGCCTCGCGGCGCGCCCGCGGGGCCACTTTTGGTTACGGCAAGGCTGAAACGGCTGGACCGCACGGCCCTGTCCGTGGAACCAAGGGTTATCAAGAGCCTCCACGACGCACCCGCGCCGGAGGGGCCGCCCGGGAACCGCAACAGGACCTCATGAGCCAGTCAGACACAACCGCAGCGCCCGCGCCCAAGGGCACCGGCCTCGCCTTCGCCTATGTGACCACCCTCTTCTTCGCCTGGGGCTTCGCCACTTCCCTGGTCGATCCGTTGATCGCGGCCGTACGCGGGGTGTTCGAGCTGAGCTTCACGGAGGCCCTGCTGACCCAGTTCGCCTGGTTCACGGCCTATGGCGTCTTCTCCCTGCCGGCCGCGGCCGTCCTGTCAAAGCTGGGCTATGCCCGTTCGATCGTCAGCGCCCTCGGCGTCATGGTGCTCGGCGCCCTGATCGTGCCCCTGTCGACCCTGATGAACTTCTATCCGGGCGTGCTGATCGCCCTGTTCGTGATCGGCGGCGGGGTGACCCTGCTGCAGGTCGCGGCCAACCCGCTGGCGGCCTCGCTGGGTTCAGCGGGCAAGTCGCACTTCCGACTCGTCTTCTCCCAGGCCTTCAACTCCCTCGGCACCGTCGTCGGCCCGCTGCTGGGCGCGACCGTCATGCTGTCGGGCGGCATCTTCGTCGCCGGGGGCGTGACCGAGCTGGCCTCGTTCGAGGGGATCGTCCTGCTGGGTCTGGGCCTCGTGCTCGGGGCCGTGGCGGGCGGCCTGATCGGCGGGCTGAAGCGGTCGTTCAAGAGCTGGCTGATCATCGGCGCGGCCCTGGGTCTGGCCATCGGCTGGCTGGTCTTCCTGCAGCACTACATCGGTCAGGTGGAGGCCACGGGCGCCGCCGCTGACGCCGCCGCCATCACCGTGGCCCCGGCCGCTCCGGCCGCCGCGACCCTGGACCCGGCCCTGCGCGCCGTGACCCTGCGCAACATCGACTCGGTCTTCTTCATCCTCGCCGTCCTGTTCGCCGCCCTGGGCGCCTTCATCTGGCTGATCCGCTCGAAGCTGAACCAGCCGGGTCAGGAGTCGGGTCACGTCGAGTCGCCGTTCAAGGCCCTGTCCTCGCCCTGGGCCATCGCCGGCGCCGGCGCCATCTTCCTCTACGTCGGCTCCGAGGTCTCCATCGGCAGCCTGATGACCAACCTGCTCCATTCCGAAGGCACCCTGGGTCTGCGCATCGAGGACGCCGGCCGTCTGGTCGCCCTGTACTGGGCCGGCGCCCTGATGGGCCGGTTCGCGGGCAGCGCGCTTCTGACCCGCGCCCCGGCGGCCCTGCTGCTGACCATCTGCACCCTGGCGGCGGCGGTGCTGAGCTTCGTGGTCTTCCAGAGCACCGGCGCGGCCGCGGCCTTCGCCGCCCTGTCGATAGGCCTGTTCAACTCGATCATGTTCCCGGCCATCTTCACCCTGACGCTGGAGCGTTCGACGGCGCCGGCCTCGGCGACCTCGGGCCTGCTGGTCTTCGGCATCATCGGCGGCGCCCTGCTGCCGCTGCTGGCCGGTCAGATCGCCGACATGAGCAACCTGAACCACGCCTTCATCGTGCCCCTGATCGGCTATGTGCTGCTGACGGTCTTCGCTGTCGCCGCCATGCGGACGAAGCCGGTGACGGCGGCCGGGGTGAGCGCCGCCAGCCACTGACCTGATCTGTCGCTGCACCCGGAAAAAACCGGGTGCAAAAAGTGCAAGGCTTGAAGCCGGGTGAGAGAGGCAGCCGTCAGGATGCTGATCTTGCCCGGCTTTTGTTTTGGGCGCTGGCCGGAGTGGGTTTGCACTCGAGTGCAAGGAGCGTTCTGAGGCGCGTGCAGGCGTGCGGAATGTCAAAGACCGTGAGGTCGGGAGTGTACCTCAGCCGGGGAGGGCGCTGGATCGAATGGCGCGGTTTTCAGGCAAGGCGTTGAGCGGGAAGGGGATCGCGCTCCTCGGCTTGCGAGGTTGGGCCTGTATGCGCGGCAGGTTCGCGCTCTCGCGCGCCGCTGGGTCCCCCGGTCTCGCTACGCTCGCCGGAGGATGACGGAAGAAAGAAAAAGGGCGGACCGTGAGGCCCGCCCTTTGTTGTTTCGCGATGCGGGATGTTACCCGCCGAAGCTTCGGCCGCCGCCGCCGAAGCCGCCGCGGGAGACGACGGTGGTGCGGCTCTGGACGCGGGAGGGGGCCTGGCGCGCGACGTCGACGTCGTTGCGGTTGGCGACCGTCCGGCCCGTGCGGTAGTCGCGGCTGAGATAGCCGCCGCCGTAGCCGTTGGAATAGCCGCCGTCGCGATCGCGATACAGCGGGCCGCCGCCGCGATAGCCGCCGCCGTTCATCAGCTGGCCGATGATGAAGCCGGTCGCCAGCGGGCCGAAGAAGGAGCCGCCGCCGTGGTTGATCGGACGGCACTGTTCCGGACCCCACTGGCCCTCGCACTCGGCCTGGGTGGCGTAGCGGGGGCCGTTCTCCTTGGCCTGATCGTCGGCGGCCTTGTAGGCGGTGTCGCACTCGGCGTCGGAGACATCGTTGGCGGCCTTGCAGTCGGCCAGCGAGGTATAGGCCGGGGCCGGATCGGGCTCGGGCGTCGCGACCTGGGGCTGGCCGCAGGCGGCGAGCGAGAAGCTGGCCGTGGCCATCAGGCTGGTGACGTGCAGGGTGCGCGAACGCATCAGCCGGCGCATCGAACCGGAGCCGGCTTCGGGGCGCGTGTCTTCAGGTTTGGGGGTCGGGTCGGTCATGGATCTTACGCCGTCATGCAGGCGGCGTTGAGCAGCCCGATGCAGATGGAGATGGAGGCCAGATAGACGGCGGCGGAGGTCTCGCCCGCCTCGATGCGCTCGGCCATCTTGCGATAGACGAGGCGGCTGATGACCACGAAGGCCAGGATCTGGATGATGGCGGCCAGCAGGGCCCAGGCGGCGAACTCGCGCAGGGTCACCGTGTGCGACAGGGCCGAGGCCAGGGGCAGGACATAGCCGATCAGGGCCCCGCCCAGCGAGATGGCGGCGGCTGTGTTGCCTTCGCGGATCAGGGTCTGCTCATGATAGGGCGTGACCCACTGGTAGATCAGCTTGAAGGCGACGGTGAAGACGCCTGCCGCGGCGAAGGCGATCAGGAAGGCGGTCGCCCCCTGCATGAAGGCGTAGCGGTCGAAGTCGAACATACTGTCTGTCTCCCCAAATCTGCGCGGTCAGGCGCGGAACTCGGCCATCTCCAGCGGGATGCCGATCATGATTTCGTGGCTGAGGTCGCCGGCTTTGCCACGGGCGTCCTCGGGCTGCATCTCCAGCGCCAGCATCAGCTCGCGGCCGTCATCCAGTTCGCGCGCGTACAGCATGCAGGTCTGGAAAATCTTCGAATAAGGGACGCGGGCGGCGCGGTCGTCCCAAACCGTCTCCCAGATCGTCACCGGCGGTTGGCGGCCGTCGGCCTCGGTGAACCAGAAGCGCGGATAGTCGGGCAGGCTTTCCGCCGCGCCGTGGAAGACGGGCTCTGACAGCCGGTCCTTCCAGATGCGCCGCTCGCGCTCGCCGGCCGGATAGGCCGAGGTCCAGGGCATGAAGAGGGTGAAGTCGTAGCTCTCAAAGCCCGCCGCATCGTCGCTCATCGCCTGAAGCATCAGATGGTCCTCGGTGTAGAACCGGTGGACGAACTGGCCGCTGTCGAGGGTGACGGTCCCCTGGGCCGTGATGTCGAGCACGTCGCGGTCGAGGGTGAATTTGGTCTGGTCGCCCAGCCGGCGCCAGGCCAGCGGGTCCAGGGCGACGGTGCGGCCGATGGTGATGTTGCGCACCACGGCGAGGGCGGGGGCCGCCGGTGCTTCCTGTCCGCCGAAGAGACGCTTGAACATGGTCTGTCCTTAGCCTCGATCCGCGCGGGCGGCGAGGGCGTGTCCTGCACGATCCGGTGTGTCACGTGTCTGAAGCGGGGCCATGCGACAAAAAATCACTCCGGTCGGGCCTCTTGTCAAGCGTACATGTTACGCGTTACATGTAACGCCATGACGGACGAGGACGACAGCCTGTCGCCGAACGCAGCCACGGATCGTATCCGGGCCTGGCGAAAGGCGCGCCGCGAGGCGGGGATGGTCAAACTCGAGTTCTGGGTTCCCCAGGCGGCGCGCGACGATGTGAAGGCGGCGGTGCGCGCAATCGTCACGGACTCGGCGCGGGCCCCGGCCCTTGCTCCCCGTCCCCGATCCTCTCACTTCCAAGCCTTCATTCCTGGAGCCGACCATCAAATGGACGCCGTGATCGAAACCCCCTGGACCGTGCCGGCCATCAAGACCGCACTGGACGCCTCGACCCTGATCCGCGAGGGCGAAATGACGCTGCGGGTGCTGGAGGGCGCCGAGCCTGTCCTGCTGGTGACCATGCATGAATACGGCGACCTGCCGATCTATCTGTCGGTCGGCGGCGCGCAGATCGTGGTCTCGGTGCTGCTGTGGCCGGTGTCCGAACAGGCCGACCCGGCCCGGTTCAACGAGTTCCTGCTCAAGGCCCAGCGGGTCGTTCCCCTGTCAAACTTCTCGATCACGTCGATCGGCGGCGAAGATGTCTATGAGTTGATGGGCGAACTGTCGTGCAAGACGACGCTTCAGACCATATTGATCGAACTGCGCACCCTGGCCGAGAACGCGATCGACGCCACCGCCCTGCGCGAAACCTTCGACGCCTGATTTCGGAACCGGATCTTACAGATGTCCATGCTCTCCAAACTCTCCGCCCTGTTCCGCGGCACGGCCCATGACGCCGGCCAGTCGATCGTCGACGCCAATGCGCTGAAGATCCTGGATCAGGAAATCCGCGACGCCGACAACGCGCAGGGCAAGGCCCGCGACGACCTGGCCGGTCTGGTGGCGCGCCGCCGCATGGCCGAGAACGAGCTGCAGAGCTTCGGCGAGCAGATCACCAAGTATGAAAGCTCTGCCCGGGCGGCGGTCAGTCAGAACAAGATGGATCTGGCCCGCGAAGTCGCCGGCCGGATCGCCGAGCTGGAAACCGAGATCGGCACGCGCGGTCCGCAGATCGAGAACATGAAGGCCGCCGAGGCCAAGCTGCGCACCGCCATCGCTTCGACCGACCAGAAGATCGAGACGCTCCGGCGCGAGATCGACATCGTCAAGGTCAATGAGAGCGTCCAGCGCGCCCAGACCTCGGTCGCGCTTCAGTCGGCGGGGGCCCAGTCGCGCATCGGCTCGGCCGCCGACAGCCTGCAACGCATCAAGCAGCGTCAGGCCGTCAACGAGGAGAAGCTGCGCGCCGGCCAGGAGCTGGAAGACAAGCGCACCGGCGCCGACCTCGACGCCAAGC
Source organism: Brevundimonas sp. GW821-FHT02A10 (assembly GCF_059422025.1). NCBI lineage: Bacteria > Pseudomonadati > Pseudomonadota > Alphaproteobacteria > Caulobacterales > Caulobacteraceae > Brevundimonas > Brevundimonas sp. GW821-FHT02A10. The sequence goes on along the minus strand of NZ_JBWKWC010000001.1, from coordinate 426,402 downwards.
TGCGCGACGCGGGCATCCTGCCGGGGCATGCCTCGGCCGACGACGTCCTGGCGCGGCTGACGCAGCAGGACATCAAGGTGGTGACGCCGCAGATCGAGACGAGCGTCCCGATCGAGAAGGACAAGGCTTAAGTCTGAGTCTCCTCCCTGTCGCGCAGCGATGGGGAGGTGTCACGGCGCGGCTTCGCATCGTGACGGAGGGGTTCTTGAACTCCCATGATCGCGCGTGCGGGCAGAGCCCCTCCACCGCTTCGCGGTCCCCCTCCCCACGGCGTGGGGAGGAGACGGAAACCCATGCAACGCATCAAACTCTCCCCCCGCGCGGACTGGCAGGCCAAGGCCGAGGCGGTCGGGTTCACCTGGAACCACGTCGACGGCCAGCAGTACTGGGACGAGGGCGCGGCCTATGAGTTCTCGCTGGCCGAGATCGAGGACGGCATCGAGGCGCCGACGGAAGAGCTGCACTCCATGTGCCTCGATCTGGTTGACGAGGCGGTCCAGTCCGAGCGGTTGATGACCCAGCTCGAGATCCCGGAGGCGATGCGCGACTATGTCGCCGACAGCTGGAAGCGGAACGAGCCGTCGCTCTATGGCCGGTTCGACTTCGCCTATGACGGCACGGGCCCGGCCAAGCTTTATGAGTACAATGCCGACACCCCGACCTCGGTGTTCGAGACGGCGGTGTTCCAGTGGCTGTGGCTGGAGGACCAGATCGCGGCGGGCGTCTTCCCCGAGGACACCGACCAGTTCAACAGCCTGCACGAGAAGTTGGTCGACCGGTTCCGGGCCATCTTCCCCGATGGCGGCTTCGTGCATTTCAGCTCCGTCCCCGACTATGTCGAGGACCGGCAGACGGTGCTGTTTCTGGAGGACCTGGCCAAACAGGCCGGGCTGGAGCCGCAGTTCGTGGCCATCGGCGACATCGGACTGAACGAGGCCGGGCGGTTCGTTGACCACGAGAACTTTGAGATCGGGGCGATGTTCAAGCTCTATCCGTGGGAGGAGATGCTGCGCGACGACTACGCCGAGCCCCTGCCGAACGCGGAGATCACGGTGCTGGAGCCGGCGTGGAAATCCCTGTTGTCCAACAAGGGCATATTGCCGCTGCTGTGGGAGCGGCACGCGGGGCATCCGAACCTGCTGGAAGCCTATTTCGAGAGCGACCCGGCCCATACGCGGCTGGGCTCGTCCTATGTCAGGAAGCCGCTGTTCTCGCGCGAGGGGGCCAATGTCGAACTGGTCAAGGACGGGCGCAAGTCGGCCGTGCTGGACGGGGGATACGGCGACGGGGCCTGGATCCGGCAGGCGCTGCACGCCCCGCCGAAATACGACAACCGCTATGTCATCGTCGGCTCCTGGGTCGTCGGGAACGAAGCGGCCGGGATCGGCTTGAGAGAGGATCGCGGCCGGATCACGCGCAACGGCTCGCGCTTCGTGCCGCACGTGATCCGGGGGTGAAAGCTCTCAATTCGGACCGGGAGAAACGATCGGTGACCTGACAGACGGGTTCGCGGTCGCTAGGAAGCCCTGCTCCTGACGAAAAGGTCCGCCATGTCGATGATCACGACTGCCACCCCGACGCGAACGGGAGTAGCTTCCTCCGCCCAGATGTCTCGCCGAACCGCCATGTCCAATTTTGCTATCCTCGCGGCCCTCGGCGCCGGCCTGTTCTCCGCCCGCAAGGCGGAGGCGCAGACCGCTGCGCGGTCGGTGGAAGAGCATGCCGACATGATCGAGGGCCTGATCGCGCGGATGACGATCGAGGAGAAGGCGGGTCAGCTGAACCTGCTGCCCGATCCGTTCCGGTTCCGGCCGCAGAACGTCAATCCGCTGGACGGGCAGGGCGATCCGGCCAAGGTCAATGACGCCATCCGCGCGGGCCACTGCGGCGCCCTGTTCAACGGCGTGGGCGCGGAGGCGGGCCGCCGCATCCAGCGTATCGCCATGGAAGAGACGCGGCTGAAGATCCCGCTGCTGTTCGCCGCGGACATCATCCACGGCCTCTATACGGTCTTCCCCGTGCCGCTGGCGGAGGCCGCGGCCTTCGACGCGGACCTGGCCGAGCGCACGGCGCGGGCCATGTCGCTGGAAGGCGCCGTCTCGGCCATCCACCAGACCTATGCCCCCATGGTCGACGTCGCGCGCGACCAGCGCTGGGGCCGCGTCGTCGAGGGCGCGGGCGAGGACGTCCACCTGAACGAGGTTCTGGCTGCCGCCCGGGTGCGCGGAGTCCAGGGCACGAAGGGCCTCGCCGACCGCGACGCCCTTCTGGCCACGCCCAAGCATTTTGTCGCCTATTCCGCCGCCATCGGCGGGATGGAGTACAACACCACGGACATGTCGGAGGCGACGCTGCGCGGCGTCTTCCTGCCGCCGTTCAAGGCCGCGCTGGACGCCGGCGCCCTTTCGGTGATGAGCGCCTTCAACGACCTGAACGGGGTGCCGACCTCGGGCAACCACCGGATGCTGACCGACGTCCTGCGCGGCGAGTGGGACTTCGAAGGCTTCGTGGTCTCGGACTACACGTCGGAGCAGGAGCTGATCGCTCACGGCTTCGCCGAGGACGGCCGCGACGCGGCGCGCATCGCCCTGCTGGCCGGGGTGGACATGAGCATGGTCTCGGGCCTGTACATGGCCCACATCCCGGATCTGGTCGCCAAGGGCGATGTGCCGATGGCCCGCGTGGACGAGGCCGTGCGCCGCGTTCTGCGCACCAAGGCGGCGCTGGGTCTGTTCGACGATCCCTATCGCGGCATGGACGCCCGGCGCGAGAAGGCCGTCTGCGGCTCGCGCGAACACTATGCGCTGGCGCGCGAGGCGGGCCGCGAGTCGATCGTCCTGCTCAAGAACGAAGGTGATGTCCTGCCGCTGAAGGCCGAGGGGCAGAAGATCGCCCTGATCGGACCCTTCGCCTCGGACCTCGACGTCTTCGGCCCCTGGACCATCTGGGGCGACGAGACGCACCGAATCTCGGTGGAGGCCGGTCTGCGCGCGGCGATGAAGACGCCGTCGGACCTGACGGTCATCAAGGGCTGCGATATCGAGACGGCGCTGGACGGCGGGATCGCCGACGCGGTTCTGGCCGCGGGTCAGGCCGATGTGGTGGTGCTGGCGCTGGGCGAGGGCTCGCGTTTCACCGGCGAGGCCCAGTCGCGCGTCGAGATCACCCTTCCCGAGATCCAGCGCAATCTCGCCGCCGCCGTGGCCGCCACCGGCAAGCCGGTCGTGGTCCTGATCCGCAACGGCCGGGCGCTGGAGCTGTCGGGCGCGATCAAGGACGCGCAGGGCATCGTGGTGACCTGGTTCCTGGGTTCGGAGATGGGCAACAGCGTCGCTGACGTCCTGTTCGGCGATCACTCGCCCTCGGGCCGTCTGCCGGTCAGCTTCCCGCACAGGTCGGGCCAGCAGCCCTTCTCCTACGACCACAAGCGCACCGGTCGCCCGGCCAATCCGAACCTGGCGTCGGAGGAGTACACCGCCCGCTATCGCGAGACGACGAACACGGCGCTGTATCCGTTCGGCCATGGCCTGACCTACGGCAAGGTGAGCTACGCCACGCCGGTGGTGGCCAGTCCGACGATGAGCTGGGACGGGACGCTGGAGGTCTCGGTGGATGTCACCAACGCCGGCGAGGTCGCGGTCGTCGAGACGGTCCAGCTCTATATCGGCGACAAGGTCGCCAGCCTGACCCAGCCGGGCCAGCGCCTGCGCGACTTCCGCAAGGTGGCGCTGGCCGCGGGTGAAACCGAGACGGTCCGCTTCACCCTGAACCGCGAACAGCTGGAGTTCATCGGGGCGGCAGGGACGCCGACCGTGGAGCCCGGCGCGTTCGATCTGTGGCTGGCGCCGTCGGCCCAGGTCGGGACGCCGGTGCGGTTCAATCTGGTTCGCTAGGTCGTGAGGGCGTAGTTCGTCCTTGTCTCCACGCGGCGGCCCCCGTCTAATCGGGGCATGACCGACAAAAGGGAATCCGACGCCGTGACGGGCGAGGGCTGGCGCTTCTGGATCGACCGGGGCGGCACCTTCACCGACATCGTGGCGCGGGCGCCGGGCGGTGAACTGAAGACCGCCAAGCTGCTGAGCGAGAACCCGGAACATTATGCCGATGCGGCGGTGGAGGGGATCCGGCGCTTCCTCGGTGTCGGGCCCGGGCCGATCGCGGGGGGACTGATCGAGGCGGTCAGGATGGGAACGACAGTCGCCACCAACGCCCTGCTGGAACGGAAGGGCCAGCCCACGCTGCTGGCCATTACCGCCGGGTTCGGCGACGCCCTGAGGATCGGATGGCAGAGCCGGCCCGAACTGTTCGCGCGCCACATCGTGCTCAATCCGCCGCTGTACGAAGAGGTGGTCGAGATCGCCGAACGGGTCGGGGTCGATGGCGACGTCCTGACGCCGCTCGATGAGACGAAGGCGCGGGCGGACTTCGCGGCGGCACGGGCGAGGGGGTTGACGGCGGTCGCCATCGTCCTGATGCACGGCTGGCGCTGGACGGCGCATGAGGAACGGCTGGCGCAGATCGCGCGCGAGGTCGGGTTCGAACAGGTCTCGGTCAGCCATGACGTCGGCGCCCTGATCAAGCTGATCGGGCGCGGGGATACGACGGTGGCCGACGCCTATCTGTCGCCGGTGTTGCGCGCCTATGTCGACCGGGTGGGGGCGGATCTGGGCGAGGCGACGCCGCTGCTGTTCATGCAGTCGAACGGCGGGCTGACGGGGGCGAAGGCGTTCCGAGGCAAGGACGCCATCCTGTCGGGACCGGCGGGCGGGGTGGTCGGGATGGCCACGACGGCGCGCGAGGCCGGGTTCGACCACGTCGTCGGCTTCGACATGGGCGGCACCTCGACCGACGTCTCCCACTATGCCGGCGACTATGAGCGGACTTCGGACAGCGTGGTCGCGGGGGTGCGGCTGCGGGCGCCCATGTTGTCGATCGAGACGGTGGCGGCGGGCGGGGGATCGATCTGCCGGTTCGACGGATCGCGGTTGCGGGTGGGGCCGGAGAGCGCGGGCGCCGTGCCGGGACCGGCCGCCTATCGCCGCGGCGGGCCGCTGACAGTGACCGATTGCAATGTGCTGCTGGGCAAGCTGAGGCCCGGGTTCTTCCCCGCCGTCTTCGGACCGGGCGCCGACCAGCCGCTGGACGCCGATGTGGTGCGGGCGAAATTCGGAGCGCTGGCGGCGGAGGTTCAGGCCGCGACCGGGCGGGCGACGACGCCGGAAGCGCTCGCCGAGGGCTTCATCGCCATCGCGGTTCAGGCCATGGCCCAGGCGATCAAGACCATCTCCATCCAGCGCGGACACGACGTGACCCGCCATGTGCTGAACTGCTTCGGCGGGGCGGGCGGGCAGCACGCCTGTCTGGTGGCGGATGCCCTGGGGATGACGACGGTGCTGCTGCATCCGTTCGCCGGGGTGCTGTCGGCATACGGCATGGGGCTGGCCGATGTGCGGGCCATCCGGCAGGAGACGGTCGGGGCCCTGCTGACGCCCGAGCGGGACGCGGAACTGGCTGCGCGGGTCGAGGCGCTTGGCGCGGCGGCCGAGGCCGGGCTGGCGGGGCAGGGATCGAGCGGTGACGTGGTCTCGCGGCTGGCGCGTGCCGAGGTGAAATACGCCGGGACCGACACGCCCCTGACCGTGGCGTTCGGGACGGCGGTCGAGATGCATGCCGCGTTTCAGGACCAGCACCGGCGGCGGTTCGGCTTCGTCGGCGAGCGGGATCTGATCGTCGAGACCCTGCAGGTGGAGGCGGTGTCCGCCCCGCCCGCGGGATCGGAGGCGCCGGTCGCGACGACGGCGGAAGACGGGACAGCGGACCCGGTCGAGGTCGCCTCGGTCTGGATGGCCGGGGCGATGCGCGAGGCGGAGATCTACCGGCGCGAGGGGCTGGCGTCCGGCGTCGCGGTCGACGGCCCGGCGATCATTCTGGAGAGCACCGGGACAACGGTGGTCGAGCCCGGCTGGCGCGCCAGCGTCGATGCGCGCGCCAATCTGATCCTGACCCGGGTTCAGGCCCTGGCGAAGCGGACGGCGCTGGGGACCGAGGCCGATCCGATCCTGCTGGAGCTGTTCAACAGCCGCTTCATGGCCGTGGCGGAGCAGATGGGCGAGGCGCTGAGGGCGACGGCCTATTCGGTGAACATCAAGGAGCGGCTGGACTTCTCCTGCGCCGTCTTCGACCGGACCGGCGCCCTGATCGCCAATGCGCCGCACATCCCGGTGCATCTGGGCTCGATGGGGGAGAGTATCGCGGCGGTGGTGCGGTCGCGGGGAGACGCGCGCGACGGTCGGGGCTTGCGGCGCGGCGACGTCTATATGCTGAACGCCCCCTACAACGGCGGGACCCATCTGCCGGACATCACGGTGATCCTGCCGGTGTTTCTGGAGGACGATGCTGAAAGCGAAGGGAGGGGGCCGGCCTTCTTCGTCGCGGCGCGCGGGCACCATTCGGACGTGGGCGGGATCACGCCCGGGTCGATGCCGCCGAACAGCCGGTCGGTCGAGGAGGAGGGCGTCCTGATCGACGACTTCCTGCTGATCGATCAGGGGGAGTTGCGGGAGGCCGAGACGCGGGCGCTGTTCGGCTCGGGCGCCTGGCCGTCGCGCAATGTCGAGATGAACCTGGCCGATCTGAAGAGCCAGGTGGCGGCCTGCGCGCGCGGCGCCGAGGAGCTGGAGCGGATGGTCGCCGAGTTCGGCCGTGACACCGTCGACGCCTATATGGGCCACGTCCAGGACAATGCCGAGGAGGCGGTGCGGCGGGTGCTGGCCGACTTCGGCGGCGGCGAGTTCGCGCTGGAGATGGACGATGGCGCCATCATCCGGGTGCGGGTTTCGGTCAATGCCGGGACACGGTCGGCGCGGGTCGACTTCACCGGGACCAGCGACCAGAGGCCGACCAATTTCAACGCCCCGCGCTCCATCACCCGGGCGGCGGTGATGTATGTGTTCCGGACGCTGGTGGACGACGCCATTCCGCTGAACGAGGGCTGTCTGAAGCCGATCAGCCTGATCGTGCCGGAGGGGTCGATGCTGTCGCCCGTCTGGCCGGCGGCGGTGGTGGCGGGCAATGTCGAGACCAGTCAGGCGGTGGTCGACGCCCTGTACGGCGCGCTGGGCGTGCTGGCCGCCAGTCAGGGGACCATGAACAATTTCACCTTCGGCGACGCGACGCGGCAGTATTACGAGACCATCGCAGGCGGTTCGGGCGCCGGGCCGGGCTTCGACGGGGCCTCTGCGGTCCAGACCCATATGACCAACAGCCGGCTGACCGATCCGGAGGTGCTGGAGACGCGGTTCCCGGTGTTGCTGGAGGGCTTTTCCATTCGTCACGGCTCGGGCGGGGGCGGAGCCTCGACCGGCGGCAACGGCGCCGTGCGGCGGGTGCGGTTCCTGGAGCCGATGACGGCGGGCATCCTGTCGAACCGGAGGCGCGTGCCGCCGTTCGGGGCGGTGGGCGGCGATCCGGGCAAGGTCGGGATCAATCGCGTCGAGCGGGCGGACGGCACGGTCGAGGCGCTGGGCGCGACGGCCGAGGTCGAGATGGCGCCGGGCGATGTCTTCGTGATCGAGACGCCGGGGGGCGGGGGATACGGGGTGCCTTCTCCCGTGACGGAAGAGGGGCTAGCGTAGCCTTATGCTCGTCCTGCTCGGAATTCTGGTCGTGGTCGCGGGGTTCGCCGCCCGCCTGAATCCGTTGCTGACCATCGTGGTCGCGGCGCTGGTGACGGGGGTGCTGGCGGCGGTGGTCGCGGGGGCCGATGCGGCCGGGCTGTGGCGGGCAGGCGTCGATACGTTGGCCCTGTTCGGCAAGGCCTTCAACGACAACCGATACTTCCACATCACCTGGCTGGTGCTGCCGGTGATCGGTCTGCTGGAGCGGGAGGGTCTGCAGGAGCGGGCGCGGATGCTGATCGGCAGGGTCCGGGCCGCGACGGCCGGCCGGCTGCTGCTGGTCTACCTCGTGATCCGGCAGGCGACCTCGGCGCTGGGCCTGACCTCGCTGGGCGGGCATCCGCAGATGGTCCGGCCCCTGGTCGCGCCCATGGCCGAAGGCGCAGCGGAGAAGGACCAAGGCGAGATTTCGGACGACACCCGCTTCCGCATCCGCGGCATGGCGGCGGCGACGGATAATATCGGGCTGTTCTTCGGCGAGGACATCTTCATCGCCATCGGCTCCATCGTCCTGATCGTCGGCTTCCTCGAACAGGCGGGGGTCAAGGTCGAGGCCCTGCATGTGTCGCTGTGGGCCATCCCGACGGCGATCGCGGCCTTCCTCGTGCATGGCGTGCGGCTGTGGTTCTTCGACCGGACGCTGAAGAAGGGAGATCCGGCATGATCACCCTCGACCACGCCTATGTCCTCGTCGGGCTGATGTTCCTGGCCTTCGCCGTGCTGACGGCGCTGGACCGCAGCCATCCGACGCGGATCCGGAACACCCTGTTCTGGGGCCTGATCGCCGTGTCGATGTTGTTCGGCGCGAAGCTGGGCGGGCTCGGCAACGGGGTGTTGGTGCTGGCTCTCGTGGCCCTCGGCGCGACGGGCAAGATGGGGGTCGCGAAGCCCGCCACGACCGGGCCGGAGGAACGGGTCGAGCGGGCTGAGCGGCGGGGCAACGCCCTGTTCCTGCCCGCCCTGATCATTCCGGTGGTGGCGGTCGGTGGGACGCTGGCGGCCAAATACACCGACGCGGGCAAGTGGCTGATCGGCCCGACCCAGACGACGCTGATCGCGCTGGGGCTCGGCTGTCTGATCGCCTTCTTCGCCGCCGTGGCCTGGCTGAGGCCGCCGGTCTCGGCGCCCGCTCAGGAAGGGCGGCGGCTGATGGACTCCATCGGCTGGGCGGCCCTGCTGCCCCAGATGCTGGCCTCGCTGGGGGCGGTGTTTCTGGCGTCGGACGTCGGGGGCGTGGTGGGTCAGGCGGTGACGGCGGTCATTCCGTTGACGACGCCGCTGCTGGCCGTGATCGCCTATTGCGTCGGCATGGCCCTGTTCACCATCGTCATGGGCAATGCGTTCGCGGCCTTCCCGGTGATGACGGCGGCGATCGGCCTGCCGCTGGTGGTGCATCAGTTCGGCGGCGATCCGGCCATCGTCTGCGCCATCGGCATGCTGGCCGGCTTCTGCGGGACCCTGCTGACCCCGATGGCCGCGAACTTCAATGTGGTGCCCGCCAACCTGCTGGACCTGCCCGACCGCAACGCCGCCTTCAACGGCGTGATCCGGGCGCAGGCGCCGACGGCGGCGGTGATGCTGCTGGTCAATATCGCCCTGATGTACGCCCTGGCCTTCCGGTTCTGAGATGACGCGACTGACAGCTGAGACCGCCAGCCTCTACGCCCGCACGGCGCTGGGCCATGTGACGCGGGAATACCCGAACAAGCTGGATCATGTGATCAGCGGCCCGGAGGCGGTGAAGGGGCCGCGGGCCCTGCATCCGGTCTTCTTCGGCAGCTTCGACTGGCATTCGTGCGTGCACGGCTGGTGGACCCTGTTCACCGTGCTGCGCCTGCATCCGGAGATGGAGGAGGCGGCCGCCATCCGGGCGCTGGCCGATGAGCTGTTCACCGAGGCCAATGTCGCGGCCGAGACCGCCTATCTGGCCGAGCCGTCGAGCCGGGGGTTCGAGCGTCCCTATGGCTGGGCGTGGCTGCTGATGCTGGCGGGCGAGCTGACGCGGCATGACAGCGAGGACGGGCGGCGGTGGTCGGCGACGCTGAAGCCGCTGGCCGATGCGTTTGCCGACCGGTTCCAGGCCTTCCTGCCGCTGGCGACCTATCCGGTGCGGGTCGGGACCCACTACAACACCGCCTTCGCCCTGACCCTGACGCTGGACTATGCGGCGTCCGTCGGCGATGCGGCGCTGGCCGATCTGTGCCGGGCCAAGGCGCGGGACTGGCATCTGGGCGACGCGGGCTGTCAGGCGTGGGAGCCGTCGCAGGACGAGTTCCTGTCGCCTGCCCTGATGGAGGCCGAGCTGATGCGGCGGGTGCTGCCGCCCGAGGAATTCGCTAGCTGGTTCGACGCCTTCCTGCCCGATCTGGCGCAGCACAGGCCCGCCACCCTGTTTACACCGGCCAGCGTCAGCGACCGGTCGGACGGCAAGATCGCCCATCTGGACGGGCTGAACCTGAGCCGGGCATGGTGCTGGCGCGGGATCGCCTCGGCCCTGACGGATGAGCGGAAAGACGTCGCCCTGAAGGCGGCCGAAGACCATCTGGCCGTGGCCCTGCCGCAGGTGACGGGCGACTATATGGGCGAGCACTGGCTGGCCAGTTTCGCCCTGCTGGCGCTGCTGGCCGCTGCATGAACAATCGGTAAGGTTGGCAGCCTCGCCAATCTGCTCCGTATGCCGCTAGATGCCGCCCTGTTCGGAGAGGGGCTGTTCGATGAAGCGGATGTGGTTGACGACGGCGGCTGTGGCCGTGCTGGCGATGCAGGGGCCGGTGAGCGCCCTGGCCCAGACGCAGTCTGCTCCGCCCACGCCGACACCCGCGCCTCAGGACGCGCCGCCGGCCCCGACGCCTGAACAGCCGGCGCCTGCCCCGGTGCTGGAGGCCGCGACGCCTGCCGCCACCGCGACCCCGGCGCCTGCCGCTTCCGACGAAAAGCCCAAGTGGGACGTCAACAACCCGCCCGGGCCGTCGCATGAGGTGAACATCAACGTCACCCAGGGCACCTGGATGTCGCTGGACGTCAGCCCGGACGGCCGGACGATCGTCTTCGACATGCTCGGCGATATCTACACCATGCCTATCGGCGGTGGTGAGGCGAAGGCCATTGCGTCCGGCGTCGCCTGGGAGATGCAGCCCAAATTCTCACCCGACGGGACACGGATCGCCTTCACCTCCGACCGGGGCGGCGGCGACAACATCTGGACCATGGCCGTCGATGGCTCGGACCTGCAGCAGGTGTCGAAGGAAAGCTTCCGTCTGGTCTCGCAGCCGGAATGGACGCCGGACGGCCAGTTCATCGTCGGCCGCAAGCATTTCACCTCCAGCCGTTCGCTCGGCGCCGGCGAGATGTGGATGTGGCACCGGTCGGGCGGCGGCGGGGTGCAACTGACCACCCGCCGGACCCAGCAGAAGGACACGGGCGAACCCGCCTTCTCGCCGGACGGCCGCTATCTCTACTTCTCGGATGACACGACTCCGGGCGGTCAGTTCGAATACTCCAAGGACGTCAACACCCAGATCTACGCCATCCAGCGGCTGGACCGTGAGACCGGCGAGACCGAAGAGTTTCTGTCCGGACCCGGCGGTTCGATCCGCCCGACACCCTCGCCGGACGGCAAGTCGATCGCCTTCATCCGCCGCGTCCGCTACCAGTCGACCCTCTATGTGATGGACATCGAGAGCGGCCGCGAGACGCCGATCTACGGCCATCTGGACCGCGACCTGCAGGAGACCTGGGCGATCCATGGCGTCTATCCGGCGATGAGCTGGACGCCGGACGGCAAGGCGATCGTCTTCTGGGCCGGCGGGACCTTCCACAAGATCGACGTGGCCTCGCAGGCCGTCACTGACATCGCCTTCCACGTCGCCGACACTCGCCGGGTCGAGCCCGCGGTGCGCACCACGGTCGAGGTGGCGCCCGACACCTTCCAGACGAAGATGATCCGCTGGGCCCATGCGTCGCCCGACGGGACGAAGGTGGTGTTCGAGTCGCTCGGCAACATCTGGATCCGCGATCTGCCGACCGGGACCGCGCGTCGTCTGACGTCGCAGAGCGACCATTTCGAACTCTATCCGTCCTGGTCCCGGGACGGCCGGTCGATCGTCTATACGACCTGGTCGGACAAGGATCTGGGTACGGTGCGGGTGATCCCGGCCTTGGGCGGGACGGGCCGTGTGGTGACCCGGCATCCGGGCCATTTCATCGAGCCGAGCTTCTCGCCGGACGGCAAGACGATCGCCTATCGGGCGGTGACGGACGGCTTCCTGACGACGGGACTGTGGGGCCGCAATCCGGGCATCTACCGCGTGCCGACGGCGGGCGGGGAGTCCACTCTCGTCACCGAGGACGGCACGACCCCGCAGTGGGGAGCGTCCAACGATCGCATCTTCTTCCTGGGCCGTCAGGACGGCAATTCGGCGCTCAAGTCGGTGGATCTGGGCGGACATGAGCCGCGCATTCACCTGACCTCGCAGTGGGCTTCTGACTTCGAGATTTCCCCGGACGAGCATTGGGTCGCCTGGACCGAGCGGTTCAACGCCTATGTCGCGCCGTTCGTGGCCACCGGCCGCCCGGTCGAGATGGGCGCCAAGGGCGAGGCCCTGCCGCAGACGCGGGTGACGCGCGACGCCGGAAACTGGCTGACCTGGTCGGGCGACTCGTCGCGGCTGAGCTGGGCCATCGGGCCGGAGTTCTTCACCCGCACCCTCCAGGACAGCTTCAAGTTTGAAGAGGGGGCACCGGCCGAACTGCCAAAGCCCGCCGAGCACGGCATCAATCTCGGCTTCACCGCCACGGCCGACAAGCCGACGGGCCGTCTGGTCCTGGCCGGCGCGCGCATCATCACCATGAACGGCGACCAGGTGATCGAGGATGGCGTCATCGTCGTCAACGAGAACCGGATCGAGGCCATCGGGCCGCGGGGCTCGGTCACCGTGCCCGCCGACGCCGTCGTCATGGACATGACCGGCAAGACCATCACCCCGGGTCTGATCGACGCCCACTGGCACGGCTCGATGGCGGCCGACGGCATCATCCCGCAGCAGAGCCGCATCGATTATGCGTCCCTGGCTTTCGGGGTGACCACGATCCACGACCCGTCGAACGATTCCAGCGAGATCTTCGCTCACTCCGAACTGGCCCGCGCCGGCCGGGTGGTCGGGCCGCGCATCTATTCGACCGGGACGATCTTGTACGGCGCCCAGACGCCGTTCACGGCCCAGATCGACAATCTGGATGACGCCCTGTCCGCGCTTCGCCGGACCCAGGCGCTGGGGGCGATCAGCGTCAAGAGCTACAACCAGCCGCGTCGGGATCAGCGCCAGCAGATCATCGAGGCCGCGCGCCAGCTGAACATGAACGTCGTCCCCGAGGGCGGCTCGCTGTACCAGCACAACATGTCGATGATCGTCGACGGCCATACGACCATCGAGCACTCGATCCCGCTGGCCCATCTGTATGACGACGTGCGCCAGCTGTGGAGCCAGACGGACGTCGCCTACACCCCGACCCTGATCGTGGCCTATGGCGGCGCCTTCGGCGAAAATTACTGGTACCAGGAAAGCCCCGTCTGGAACGATCCGCTGCTGCAGCAGTATGTCCCCCGCCGGGTGCTCGACGCGCGCGCCCGCCGGCCTGTGACCCAGCCGATGGAAGAGTGGAACCACATCGCCATCTCGCAGCAGGCCAAGGCCCTGTCGGACCTCGGCGTCAACGTCGAGACCGGCGCCCACGGCCAGCGCGAGGCCCTGGGCGAACACTGGGAAATCTGGATGATGGCCCAGGGCGGGATGACGCCGATGCAGGCCCTGAGGACCGGCACCCTGAACGGGGCCAGGGCCCTGGGCATGGACAAGGACATCGGCTCGCTGGAGGTCGGGAAACTGGCGGACATGGTGGTGATGAACACCAACCCGCTGGAGAACATCCGCAACACCCGCGACATCGCCTACACGGTCGCCAACGGCCGGGTTTACGACAGCCATATGGACGAGGTGGGCCGTCGCAACAGGCCGCGTCAGCCATTCTGGTTCGCGTCGTCGGACGGGGAAGCTGGTCCGGCGGGCGTCGCCGTCGCGACCGGTCACGGCCATGGTTCGGGTCAGGACGATGGGTCGGACGCGGACTGACCCGCGAAGGTCCCGGGGCGGGGCATGAGCGACGTCGACCTTCAGAGCCTGCGGGCCAACCCGGCCGCGAGACGGGCGGCGGAGCTGAAGGCGTTTCTGTTCGCGGTCAGGCCGATCACCAGCGATCTGGCGGCGACCCTGGTCTTCTATCTGGTGCTGATCGTCGGCGGCCGGGTGGAGACCGCGGTCGCGCTCGGCATCGCCCTGGGGCTCGGGCAGCTGGTCTGGGCTCTGGCCAGGCGCGTGCGGATCGCGCCGATGCAGTGGGTCAGTCTGGGACTGGTGGTGATCATGGGCGGGGCCACCCTCGTCACCCACGACCCGCGCTTCGTGCTGATCAAGGTCAGCGTGATCTACGCCCTGATCGGCGGCGCCATGCTGCAGCCGGGCTGGCTGCATCGCTACATTCCGCCCATCGCCGTGCGCCATATCCCGGAGCGGTGGGTCGTGATCTCGGGCTATGTCTGGGCCGCGCTGATCCTCGGGACCGGGGTGCTGAATCTGGTTCTGACCCTGACGGTGGAGGCGCGGACAGTGGCCGGGGTGATGACGGTCTGGGCGATCGGATCGAAGATCGCCCTGTTCGCGGGCCAGTATCTGCTGTTCCGGGTGGTGGCGCGCAGGAGCATCCGCGCGACCTTGTTGGCGGCTACAGTTCCAGATCCAGGAACTGGTTGAAGGCGCTGCGCTCGTAGTCGCTGAAGGCCTCGCCGTCGACGAAGCCGCGTCGGCGGTAGAGGGCCAGCGCCGGGTCGAAGGCCTCGCCTGAGCCGGTCTCCAGTGAGAGGCGCGACCAGCCGCGCGACTGCGCTTCGCCGATGATGTGTTCCAGCAGGGCGGCGGCGACACCTGCGCGCAGATGGTCGGGATGGGTGCGCATCGACTTCAGCTCGCCGGTCCCGTCGGGCAGGGCCTTGAGCGCGCCGATGCCGGCGATGCTGTCGCCGCGCCAAACCGTCCAGACGGTGACGTCGGGCCGCTGCAGCCCGGTCAGGTCCAGCGCTCGCACATGATCGGCCGGCGAATTGGCGTGCATCCCGGCCAGATGCAGGGCCAGCAGGGCCCGGGTCTGGTCGCCGGACAGGTCGTCGATGCGGATGTCCAGGGCGGGACCTATTTCCGGCATTCCATCAGCGGCTGGATCTTCGTGCCGAAGTCCTCGATGCCCTGTTCGAAGTCGTCGAAGGTGAGGAGGACGCCGCCGGTGCCGGGGACTTCCGACATCTCGTCCAGCATCTTCGCGACGCTGGCGTACGATCCGACCAGAGTACCCATGTTGATGTTCACCGCGCCCTCGGGGGCGGCGAGCTGGCGGACGTTGGTGGTGGCGTTGACCTTGTCGGCGGCGCCCTGGTCCTTGAGCCAGCTGATGGCGTCGACGTCGACGCCGTCGTTATAGGACTTCCACTTCGCCTGGGCTTCCTCGTCGGTGTCGGCGGCGATGATCATGACCAGCACGAACATCTTCACGTCACGGCCGGTCTTGGCGGTCGCCTCGGCCAGACGCTCGTTGTTGAAGGCGAAGGCCTTCGGCGTATTGACCCCCTTGCCGAGGCAGAAGGCGTAGTCGGCCCACTTCGCCGAGAAGGCGAGACCCTCGTCCGAGGAGCCGGCGCAGATGATCTTCATGTCGCCGGTCGGCTGGGGCCGGACCAGACAGTCGTCCATGGTGTAGTAGTCGCCCTTGAGGTCCGAGCGGCCCGTCTCCCACAACTCGCGCAGGATCTGTGCGTATTCGTCGAGCATCTTGTAGCGGTTGCGGAAGTGATCCTCGCCGGGCCACAGGCCCATCTGGGAGTATTCGGGCTTCTGCCAGCCGGTGATCAGGTTCAGGCCGAAGCGGCCGTGGCTGATCGAGTCGATCGTGTTGCACATCCGCGCGGCGAAGGCGGGCGGGATGATCAGGGTCGGGCAGGTGGCGTAGATCTTGATCTTTTCGGTCACCGCCGCGAGGCCGGACATCAGGGTGAAGCTCTCCAGCCCGTATTCCCAGAACTCGGTCTTGCCGCCGAAACCGCGCAGCTTGATCATCGACAGGAGGAAGTCGAGGCCGTGCTTCTCGGCCGCCTGGGCGATGCGCTTGTTCAGATCGAACGACGGCATGTACTGCGGCGCGTTCTCCGAAATCAGCCAGCCGTTGTTGTTGATCGGGATGAAGACGCCGACTTCCATGGGTGCAGTCCTTCAGACGTCGCCGGAGAGCCAGGCGATCAGTTGGGTATTGAAGACATCCGGAAGCGTCGCCGTAAAGGCGTGACCGCCCCAGGGCGTGATCTCGAGTGTCGCGTTCGGAAGGCCGGCGGCCAGACGCAGGGCCAGTCGGGGCGGGACCAGCATGTCATCGGCGGAGGCGCTGATGAGGACCGGGTGCGGGATCTGGTCCAACCGGTCGTCGATGTCGAAGGCCAGAAGGGCGCCGATCCTGGCCAGCATGACGTCCGTGCGGGGGAAGCCTGCGACGTGATGCGGCTCCTGTTCTTTCAGCAGGGCGTCGTTCTCGCTGATCCAGTCGGGCGGATAGAGGAACAGGCTCTGGGCCTCGACATAGGCGGTGGGACCGAAGGCCTCCAGCAGCCGGGTGCGGGCGGCGAAACAGCGGGCCACATGCGGATCCGGCCGCGACCAGCCGTTGACGACGACCAGTTTGTCGAGGCGGTCAGGATGGTCGAGCGCGAGCTGGAGGCCCGCATTGCCGCCCGCCGCATGGCCAACCAGGTGGGCCTTGTTCGTGCCGGTGGCGTCGAGGACGGCGACGATGTCCTGAGCCATCGAAGCCACCGAATAATCGGGCTTGAGGCTGCGGTCGCTGCGGCCCGTGCCGCGGTGGTCGTAGAGGATAACGCGGAAGCGCCCGGTCAAGGCCGCCATCTGCGGCGCCCAGAAGGCGGCAGAGCCGCCGAGGCCGGCGGACAGGATCACGGACGCGGCGCCTTCCGGGCCGTCGTGGAATTCGTACCAGAGACCGTCGGCGGTCCCGGACGTCACGTCTTGCCGATGTGGGCGATGGTGGCGATTTCGACGAGGAAGTCGGGGCGGACGAGGCCGCACTGGATGCAGAAGCGCGCCGGCTTGTCGCCCGGGAAATACTCCGCATAGACCTTGTTCAGGGCGGCATAGTCGGCCCAGTCCTTGAGGAAGATGTGGTTCATGGTCACGTCGTCCATGGTCCCGCCGGCGGTCTCGATCACCGACTTGATGGTCTCCAGAACGATGCGCGTCTGGCCCTCGGCGTCGCCCACGCAGGCGACGTTGTTGTCCTTGTCGAAGGCGAGGGTGCCGGAGACATAGACCACGCCGTCGGCGAGCGTGCCGGGCGAGAAAGGGGCGATGGGAGTGACGGTCCCGGGCGGGGTGATGACGGTCTTGGGCATTCGGTCGTCCTTCGGTTCAGGCGGGCAAAGGTTCGCAGGCAGGTTCATCGAAGACGAAAGCCTGTCCACGACGCATCAGGTGAGGCGTGTTCTCGCGCCACCATCGCGCGGCGTCCGGTTGAGTCTTTTCAAGCAGCTCAACGGCTGCCAGGGCGTGCACAGCATAACCGTTGTGCGGCGCCAGCTTGCCGCCGAACCATGCGGCGAGAAACGCCAGGAAGGTTTTCGGGCCGCTCAGTACGCCGGCGCCGCAGTAGGTTCTAAGGTCTGGCCGAATGGTCGGAAGGTCGAGGCCGATCCAGGCCTCGCGGACCCAGAGCGGCGCCTCGCCGAGCGGAGCGGCGACAATGCGGACGCTAGACATCGGCTGTCGCATCCGGCGCGATCTGGCCGACGACGCCCTTGAAGTCGGCGACGCTGGAGACCCAGCCGAAGAATTTCTCGATGTTGTAGAGGGCCGCCTGCTGCACGAACTCGGGTCCGGCCTGGTGGGTGGCGTCCTCGAGCACGACGCCGAAATATTCGAGGAAGAAGCCGTCGCGCAGGGTGCTCTCGACGCAGACGTTGGTGGCGATGCCGACGAAGATCAGGTTGCGGATGCCGCGCGAGCGCAGGACGCTGTCGAGCTGGGAGTTGAAGAAGCCGGAGTAGCGGGTCTTGTGAAGCTGGATGTCGCCCGGCTGCGGCTTCAGCTCGTCGACCAGTTCATAGTCCCAGGTCCCGCGCGCCAGCAGCTGGCCGTGCAGTTCGGGGCGGGCGCGCATGGTCTTGAGGGCATTGGACTTGTGCCAGTTGGGGCTGCCAGGACCGCCGGCCTCGACGTAGTCGGGGTCCCAGCCGTTCTGGAAATAGACCACCTGAACACCGGCCGAGCGCGCGGTCTCCAGCACGCCCTTGATATTCTGGATCACCGTCTTGGCGCCCGAGATGTCAAAGCCCGCCAGGTCCAGATAGCCCCCGGGCGAGGCGTAGGCGTTCTGCATGTCGATGACGATGACGGCGGTCGAGGCCGGATCGATCTCCAGCGGCTCGGGACGGGCGGGCAGGGTGATCCTGGCGGTCATGGAGAAGAGGCGTCCGCGTTACGGGAAACCGCTACCCTCTCGCGGCCTGAGCCCGGCGCCAAGGGGGCTTGTGACGGTCAGGCCGTCAGCGGGTCCTCGATCAGCAGCCGGGCGGCGACCGTGGCGTCGAAATGGCGGTCCATGGCGGAGCGGGCGGCAGCAGGATCGCCCTTGGCGATGGCGTCGGCGATTTCGAGGTGACGGTCGAGGATGTCGCGGTGGCGGCCGTCGTCATCGATCAGACGCCAGGCGGCGGAGACCGAGGATTCCAGCAAGGGCTCCAGTGACGCGATGATCTGGGCCATCAGCAGGTTGCGGCCGGCGTCGGCGATGGCCTTGTGGAGCTGGATGTCGAGGCTCATCAGGTCGGTCGAGCCTCGCTCGGCGGCGGACATGGCGCGGGCGAGCTCCGAGATCCGGACCGCCTCGGCGTCGGTGCGGCGCACGGCGGCAAGAGCGACCGTCTCGGTCTCCAGACAGCGACGGGTCTCCCAGACCTGACGGACCGAGATCTGTTCGGTGCGGACGGCGTGGTCCAGAGAGATCGACAGGACCGAGCCGTTCAGGGCGCTGACCCGCGGGCGGCGGCCGTTGGCGGTCTCGACGATGTTCAGGGCGGCCAGGGCGCCGAAGGCCTCGCGCACCACCGGGCGGCTGACGCCCAGCACCTCGACGAAGCTGGTCTCGGACGGCAGCTGGTCGCCGACGCGCAGGCGCTCGCGCGAAATATGCTCGACGACCCGGCGCATCACAAACTGGACGCGGGTTTCGTCGGCGGGAGCATCGGTGGTCATTGGAGCCGGATCACGGTGGCGCGAGAGAGGCGCGCGAAGAGGTCACGAGGACGAAATTGGCGGGATTTCCGAAGTCTAGCACACCGGAAGCCGAAATGGTTCAGCTTGGCGACGCGACACATTCAACCCTCGTAACATCCGACGGGGTGACGCGGACCGCCACGAACGGTCTAGAAGGGCCGACCGCTCACCGGAGGCGCCGCATGGCCGAACTCACCGACACCCCTGCCGCCCCTCTGATCGCCGGCGTCGAACTGGGCGGGACCAAGATCGTCTGTCTGCTGGCCTCGGGTCCCGATGACATCCGCGACGAGGTCCGCCTGCCGACCACCACGCCGGAGGAGGCGCTGGGGAAGGTCGCGGCGGTGCTGAAGCGCTGGAAGGCCGAACATGATTTCAAGGCGCTGGGCATCGGCAGCTTCGGGCCTCTGGAGCTGGACGACCGGGCGCCGAACTGGGGCTCCATCGTCTTCACGCCCAAGCCGGGCTGGTCAGACGCCGACCTGACAATGCTGGGCCGCGATCTCGGCGTGCCCATGGCCATCGACACAGACGTCAACGGCGCGGCCTTCGCGGAAGGCGTCTGGGGCGCGGCGCAGGGCTTGCGGTCGTTTTCCTACATCACCGTCGGCACCGGGATCGGGGTGGGGGTCGTGATCAACGGCCAGTCGGTCAGCGGTCTGGGCCACACCGAGGCGGGCCATCTGCGCGTCGGGCGCATCCCGGGCGATACATGGCCGGGCAGTTGCCCCTATCACGGCGACTGCGTCGAGGGTCTGGCGGCGGGGCCGGCCCTGCTGGCGCGGACGGGCCAGCGCGGTGAGACCCTGTCGGCCGACGATCCGGTCTGGGAGATGGTGGTCAACGCCCTCGGCGGCCTGCTGCACAATCTGGTGCTGACGACGGCGCCGGAGCGAATCCTGATCGGCGGCGGCATCTTCGGCGGCAACGACCATCTGTTTCCGCGCCTGCGCAACGCCCTGATCGAGAGCCTGGCCGGGTATGCGACCGCCGGGCGGATCGCGGCGATGATCGACGACTATGTCGTGGCGCCGGGACTGGGCGGGATGGCCGGGCCGCTGGGGGCGATCGTGCTGGGACAGAAGGCGCTGCGCTAACAGCGAAACGGCCGCCCGGGAGATCCCGGACGGCCGCTCTGCCTTCAGTCGATCCCGGCCCTAGGTCGGCAGGGCGTAGGCGATCACCTCGTCGGAGATGGGGGTCTCCATGAAGTGGTGGCCTCCGGGGGCGATGACCAGATACTGGCGGCCACCGATCTCATAGGTCATCGGGGTGGCCTGACCGCCGCCGGGCAGGACGTCGGACCAGACCGTCTTGCCGGTGTTGATGTCGATGGCCCGGATCAGGCCATCGGTGGCGGCGGCGACGAAGATCAGGTTGCCCGCCGTGACGACGGCGCCGCCGTTGTTGGGCGTCCCGATATTGATCGGCAGACCCGAGGGGATGCCGAACGGGCCATTGTTCCGGGCGGTGCCCAGGGGGCGGTCCCAGATCTGGCGGCCGGTCTTCAGGTCGATGGCGCGGATGCCGCCGTAGGGAGGCTCCTTGCACAGCAGGCCGGTGAAGGGCAGGCGCCAGCCAGCGTTGACCGAGATGGCGTAGGGCACGCCGGCTTGAGGATCGCCGGCGCCTTCGGCCCCGCCCTTGCGGGCGTTCGGCTGGCCACGCGGAACCCAGCCGCGCTTGTCGGCCTCGGCCCGGGGGACAAGCGTGTTGTAGTTGGGCATGTCGTTATAGTTGGCGACGATCACACCCCGGTTCGGGTCGATGGCGATGCCGCCCCAGTCCGAACCGCCGTTGTAGCCCGGGTATTCGATATAGTGCTGGCCGGCGGTCGGCGGGGTGTAGAAGCCCGCATAGCTGGCCTGACGGAACTGGATCCGGCAGACCATCTGGTCGATCGGCGACATGCCCCACATCGACTTCTCGGTCAGGTCGTTCTGGCGACGCAGGGTGTGGAACAGCGAGTGGGGCTGGGTCCTGGTGCGCATGGCCGGTTCCTGACCGCCCTGCGGGACAGGCAGTTCGGCGACCTGGGTCAGGGGCTGGCCGGTCTCGCGGTTCAGGACATAGATGTCGCCCTGTTTGGACGGCAGGACCACAGCTGGGACGGCACCCGCGCCCGTGGGGAAGTCGACGAGGGTGGCCTGCGAGCCGAGGTCATAGTCCCAGACGTCGTGGTGGACGGTCTGGAAGTTCCAGCGCGGCTTGCCGGTCGTGACGTCGAGCGCCACCAGCGAGGTCGCATAGTCGAGCTGCGGTCCGGTGCGGTCCGAGGACCAGTAATCGGCGGCAGTCGAGCCCAGCGGCAGATAGACCAGACCCAGACGCTCGTCGCCCGAAGCCGTCGTCCACATGTTCGGTGTGCCGAGGGTGTAGATCTGGCCGGCCGGCGGGGTGGTGTTGATGTCGGGACGCATCATGTCCCAGGCCCAGCGCAGCTGGCCGGTGACGGCGTCGAAGCCCTTGATCACGCCCGAGGGGGCGCGGCGGTACTGGCCGTCGAGGATCTGGTGGCCGGTGACCACGACGCCGCGCACGATGGTCGGGGCCGAGGTGATGGAGACCATGCCGGGGATCAGCGGACCCATGTTGGCGGCGGTGTCGACCTGGCCGTTCTGGCCGAAGCCCTGGCAGCGCTGGCCGGTGCGGGAATCGACCGCGATCAGGCGGGCGTCCAGCGTGCCCCAGATGATGCGGGTGGCGCAGGGCGTCGCGGCCGTGGCGTTCGGCACGACATAGTAGCTCACCCCGCGGCAGGCGGCGGTATAGGGGATGTTGTCGTCCGAAACCTGCGGATCATGACGCCAGATCGTCTTGCCGGTGCCCGCATCAACGGCGAGGACGATGCCCTTGCCGGAGCAGATGTAGAGGGCGTTGCCGACCTTCAGGGGGGTGTTCTCGGACGCGTATTTGTTCTGCGCTCCGGGACGGTCGCCGGGCAGGTCGCCGGTATGGATGTTCCACGCGCGCTGCAGCTTGCCGACGTTGGTCGTGTTGATCTGGGTCAGGGGCGAATAGCGCTGGGCGTGGTAGGTGCCGCCATAGGCCGGCCAGTCGGCGCCGACCGGGATGGCGGCCGGATCGCTCGAGGTCGAGGGCTGGGCGGCGGGCAGGGGCATGTCGACCCTGGGCGCATTGGCCTGGGCCACACCGAAACCGGCGAGCAGTGCCACGACCACGAAGCCGATGCCGCCGCCGATGGCCCATTTGCGACCGTCACGGCCGGGGTTGAGCACCGGAAGCGAGGCGATGACCAAGGCCAGAAGCACGGCCGGGGCGATGACGCGCGGAACCAGACCCCAGCCGTCGAGACCGACTTCCCACAGGGCCCAGAGCACGGTCAGGACGAAGACGCCGAAGTAGACGTACGCCCCGACCAGTTTGAGCCGGAACATCATCACGCCGGAAGCGATCAAGCCGAGACCGGCCAGCAGATAGTAGAAAGAGCCGCCGACGCTGATCAGCTTGACGCCGCCGATGGCGAGAACCGCCCCGATCAGGATGAAGACGACGGCGAGGATGCGGACGAGTATGGCGCCGATCCCCCCTCCGCCTGAGGTTGCGAGGGAAAATCTGGCCATGTCGGAGTCCTTCTCGAGGTGCGTCAATTTGTCATGACAACACGCCTGTCAGGCAGGTCGTTCCCTCACGAACCGTAACAGCTACGGTTTTTTATGTGTCGCACTGTGTCGGCCATCCGACACTGGGAGATCGGGGATTCGCGAATGTCTCCGCTAAGCCTTGCTCAAGGTTCTTGTGCGAAGACGGAGGCTCACCCGGATTTCGTATGTTCCGTTTAGTAAAGCTCATCATCGCGGCGTGCTTCGCGATCACCCTCGGGGCGGAGGCTGCTTCAGCGCAGGCCTCGACGCCGCCGCGCAGCCCCACAGCCTTGATTGCGACGGTCGAGAAGCGGGCGAGCGCCACCAACTTCCATGCCCTGGACCGGTTCGGTGAGGCGGCCATGGCCCGCAACGACCGCGAGGGTTTGAACCGGCTCTATCATGTCGCCTGGATCTATCTGAACCAGGGCGAGTTCGATCACACCCGTTACTGGAACGGCCAGCTGGAAGCGGCGGCGCGCAACCAGGGCGACGCCCGCTATGTGGCGATCGCCCATCTGAATGATCTCGCCGTTCGCTACGACACCGGTGAGGCCGAGGCCGCCGAGGAGATGAAGCGGATCGCGGCGACGGCGACCGACTGGTTCGTGCGCGTCCACGCCACCCGCCTTTATGCCCTGTCCCTGATGGACAACGACCGGATCGGCGACGGGCTGAAGATGCTGGCCGAGATCGACGGAGCTATTCCGGAGAAGGATCCCTATTCGGCTACGGCCCATGCGGGTGTGTGGGAGGTCGCGGGCATCGGCCTGATGAAGCTGAACGACTTCGAGGGCAGCGCCACCGCCTTCGGCAAGTTCGAGATCGACTTCGCCAACCCCGCCTATCCGCGCCCCGACTTCGACAGCCTGTACAACCTCGCCCGGCTGGCGGTTCAGGTGGGCGATCAGCCTCTGGCCGACCGTCTGGCCGCCGCCCACCACCGCCTGGCGGCCCGCGCCGGACTGCAGAGCCTTTCTGTCTATGACGCCAGCCTGTGCGCGACGGTCGCCCAGGCCCGCCATGCGCCGCGCGACGTTCTGAAATGTCTTGAACCTTATGGCCACCAGCTGGGCGCCGCCGCCTTCCTGGCCGGGCGGTTGCTGCCGATGCGAGCCATCGCCAACGCCCAGTTGGGCAATGTGGAAGCCGCGCGCGCAGATCTGGCCGAGGTTCGCCGCCGCGAAGCCGCCGGCGCCTTCCGCGAGGACGGGGTGTCGGAAATCCCCCACGTCGAGGCCGAACTCCTGTTTGCCGAGGGGCGTCCGGCCGAGGCCTATCGCAAGCTGCGCGAATACGATCAGGCCGCTGAAATCCAGGCCAACCGCCGCTTCAGCGCCGGCATCCGCCAGGTCACCGGCGACATGCAGGACAAGCTGGATCGCCGTCGCCAGCAGCTGGAGACCGAACGCGCCAACACCGTCCTGCAGAAGGATGTGATCCGGTCGCAGAACTGGATCGTCGGCATCGCCGTCGTCTTCTTCCTGTCGGCGATCGCGACCTTGATCTGGCAGTTCCGTCTGTCGAAACATCTGCGCGTCGCCCGCAAGCGGGCCGAGGCGGCGAACCTGTCCAAGTCCGAGTTCCTGGCCAATATGAGCCATGAGATCCGCACGCCTCTGAACGGCATCGTGGCCATGGCCGACACCCTGGCCCGGGCCGGGATGAAGCCGCGCGAGCATGAGATGGTCGAGGTCATCCGCGCTTCCGGCGTGACCCTCGAACGCCTGCTGTCCGACATCCTCGACAGCGCCCGGATCGAGTCCGGCAACGTCACCATCGAGACGGCGCCCTTCCATCTGGGCGACGCCGCCCGGGGTGTGGGTATGCTGTGGACCCAGACGGCCGAGGAAAAGGGCGTGGCGCTGGAGGTCACGATCGACCCGGCCCTGGAGCATGTGGTCAGCGGCGATCCGGTGCGGTTCCGCCAGATCCTGACCAATCTGATTTCCAACGCCCTCAAGTTCACCGACAAGGGCTCGGTGCGGGTGACCGGCGAGATGACGCCGGAGGGCCTGGCCCGCTTCACTGTCACCGATACAGGCGTGGGCTTCGACGACGCCGAGAAGGAACGCATCTTCGGCCGCTTCCAGCAGGCCGACGGCTCGATCACCCGGCGCTTCGGCGGCACGGGTCTGGGTCTGGCGATTTCGAAGGACCTGTCCGAGCTGATGGGCGGGACCCTGGACTGCCGCAGCCGTCCCGGCGAGGGCGCGACCTTCTGGTTCGACCTGCCCCTGCCGGAATGCGAAGCCGCGGCGCCCGTGGAAGCCGCCCGCGCCTCGAATGACGAGGACGGCTGGACCGACGCCGCCGGGACCCTGCGCATCCTGCTGGCCGACGATCACCCGGCCAACCGCAAGGTGGTGGAGATCATGCTGGCGGAGAGCGCGGTCGAACTGGTCCCGGTCGAGAATGGCCAGGAAGCGCTCGACGCCTATGCGGCCAGTCTTGCCGGGGGCGAGCGCTTCGACCTGATCCTGATGGACATGCAGATGCCGGTGATGGACGGCCTGACCGCCACCGCCGCGATCCGGACGCTTGAGGCCGAGCAGGCCTGCGTCCGCACGCCGATCATCATGCTGACCGCCAACGCCCTGGCCGAGCATGTCGCGGCGGGCAAGGCTGCAGGCGCCGACGGCCATCTGGCCAAGCCCATCACCCTGACCACCCTGTTCGCCGCCATCGAGACGACGCTGGCCGGCGTCGGTGTAGAAGAGCTGGAAGCGGCGTAAGTGTCTGAGCCTTCTCCCCTTGCGGGAGAAGGTGGCAGCCGAAGGCTGACGGATGAGCGGTCACGCAGACCTGTCAGGCTCAGAGACGTTTTGGCAGGCTGAATTTCAGAGGGCGGCACGACCCCTCATCCGTCTCGCTTCGCGAACCACCTTCTCCCGCAAGGGGAGAAGGACATAAACGCTACCGACGTCCCGGGTGGGCTTCGCTGCCGACTGGGAGGACGGCGCCCTTGCGGACGGCTTTCAGGCGGCGCTTCGCGGCGGCGGCCAGGTCGTCATAGATCAGGTCCAGCAGGCTCCACGGCTCGACGCAGTAGCGGCGGAACAGGCGTTTGGGATCGGCGGCAAGGCGGTACAGCCATTCGACCCCGGCCTTGCCCATCCAGCGCGGCGCGGACTTCTGGACCCCGGCCTCATAGTCGAAGGCGGCGCCGACCGAGAAGACGGCGCAGTCGGGCAGGGCTTCAAAGTTCTGGGTGATCCAGATTTCCTGACGCGGCATGCCCATGCCGACGAACAGGACATGGGGCTGGAAGGCCTTGATCTGTTTCAGGACCTCGGCGTTGTCGGCCGAGCCGGGCGTGGCGTCGAAATAGCCGTTGCGGGTCTCGATGACCGCGCGGGGATAGCGGGCGTTCAGCCGCGCCTTGGCGATATCGACGACCTCCTGGGTCGCGCCGACGTACATGATGCGCCAGCCGTTGCGGTTGACCAGGCTCCAGAAATGGTCGCGCCAGTCCAGATAGGTGCAGCGGTGGAAGGGGCGGCTGTTGATGCCCAGCAGCTTCGCGAAATGCACCAGCGGCGTGGAATCCAGCTCGACCAGCTCGGCGCGCTCGTAGAAGGCGCGCATCTCCGGATGCTTCCGCAGCAGGTAGAGGCTGTTCAGATTGTGGTTGGCGATGATCGCCTTGCGGCCGTCCTGGATCCAGCGCTGCATGTGGAAGAGCACTTCTTCCGGCTTCACCAGATCGACGGTCTGACCCATCAGGCGCACGCGTTCCTGCGGGCGGCGCGACTTGCGAAACCCTGTGCGGGCCTGGTCGCGGCGGTCCGGGGCGACGCTCGAAAACCTGAATTGGGTGCTGTCGGCCATTGGACGACCGTAGCGGGGATGTCTCAAGGGGCGGTGAGCAGACAGCGTTAACGCATACTGCCCTTTCGCCCCGCGCCGGGATCGCCTCTTATGGCTACCGAGCCGGAGACCGCCGTGAAGCCCATCGCCATTCTGGAAACCGGCAAGCCGCCGACTGACCTGCAGGACGCCTTCGACGACTATCCCGCACGCTTTCGCGCCCTGCTGGGCGAGGGGGTGGCGACGGTGCGGTTCGACGTTCAGGCCGGGCGGTTGCCCGAGGACCCGACCGAGTTCCAGGGCGCCATCGTCACGGGCTCGGCCGCGGGGGTCTATGACGACCTGCCGTGGATCGCCCCCCTGCTGGACTGGCTGAGGGCGGCGCGGGGCAAGACCCGGCTGGTCGGCATCTGCTTCGGCCATCAGGCCCTGGCCCAGGCCTTCGGCGGCCATGTCGCCAAGTCGGACAAGGGCTGGGGCGTCGGCCTGCATCGCTATGACGTCGTCGCCGATGAGCCGTGGATGTTCCCGCGCGCCGCCAGCATCGCCATTCCGGTCTCGCACCAGGACCAGGTCGAGATCCTGCCGCCCGACGCCCGGGTGATCGCATCCAGCGCCTTCACCCCCTATGCGGGCCTGGCCTGGGACGATCCCACGGGGGGTGAGAACGGCGTCGTCTCCTTCCAGTGCCATCCGGAGTTCCAGCCCGAATACGGCGTCGCCCTGATCGAGGCGCGGCGTGGGACGCGGGTGCCCCACGATCTGGCCGACGAGGCCGTCGCCAGCCTGTCGCGGGTCAATGATCGGGCCGTGCTGACCGCCTGGATCCGCGCCTTCCTGATGCTGACCCCGCCCCCGATCGAGGAGGCCGGCAGTGGCATCTAACCTGCAAGACCAAGGCTGAAAGACCTCAGGATGAGACATATGCGCCCCGCGATCCGGACTGCCGCCGTTGTTGCCGTTTCCGCCGTCACCCTCGCGCTCGGCGCGTGCGGGACCACCGGCGCGCCGAGCGGGCCGCCTATCGTCGGCACACCCGCTTCGGCTGACGACTGCGCGGTGATGGCCACGACGCTGGAGGTGTTCTCGCGTCCGCTCGACGGGACGGGGCTGAAGGTGCTGGACGTGGCGGTCCCCGAAAATCCGCCCTTCTTGCCGCAGCGGCCGGAACAACGCGGGCCGACGCCGATCTCCCTGCGCGGCTGTTCGTTCATCGAGGTCCAGCTGGTGTCGCGCGGCCCGGCGGTTATCCTCGGCCGGCCGGAAATTCACGATGACCGCGTCATCGTCTCCTATCAGGAGCCCGGGGCGACGCCGGTGCATGCGGTGCTGCAACGCGCGCCCGACGGCCATTGGCAGCATATCGGCGCCCTGCTGACGCCGCCTCGCTAACCAGACGGTGGCGACCCAACCGCGCCGACAGTTTGCGGTATCGACGAGACCGGGTCGCCTGTCGTCGGGGGGACCAACGACGGGCTTACTAGGTCACAGCGCAGGATCGGCGGAAAGCGCGGAACACCCGTGCGCCACTCTGTCGCGGACCTTCAGGGCCAGGCGACGGTTGGGGGCATGGAGCTGAGGATCGACTCGACATTGCCGCCCGTCTTGAGCCCGAACATGGTGCCGCGGTCGTAGAGCAGGTTGAACTCGACATAGCGGCCGCGGCGAACCAGCTGCTCCTGCCGTTCTTCCGCCGTCCAGGGCTCGGCCATGCGGCGGCTCACGAGGGCCGAATAGACGTCGAGGAAGGCGGTCCCGACGTCGCGGGTGAAGGCGAAGTCGGCGGCGTGGTCGCCGGTGTCGTGGTGGTCGAAGAAGATGCCGCCGACGCCGCGCGGTTCATTGCGGTGGGGCAGCCAGAAATACTCATCGCACCAGGCCTTGAAGTGCGGGTGATAGTCCGGGTTGTGGGCGTCGCAGGCGGACTTCATCGCGGCGTGGAAGGCGAGGGCGTCGGGGGCTTCCTGCGTCCGGTCGACGTCGAGCACGGGGGTCAGGTCGGCGCCGCCGCCGAACCAGCTCTTCGTCGTGGCGATGAAGCGGGTGTTCATATGCACCGCCGGGACGCGCGGGCTCCACGGGTGGGCGATCAGGCTGATGCCGGTGGCGAAGAAGCGCGAATCCTCCTCGGCGCCCGGGACGGTCTTCGCATAGTCGGCGGGGAAGGTTCCGTGGACGGTCGAGCAGTGCACCCCGACCTTCTCGAAGAGCCGGCCGTGCATCATGCCCATGACACCGCCGCCGCCCGGGCTTCCGTCGGCGTTGGCGGCGCGGGTCCAGGGGGTGCTGACGAAACGGCCGGGCTCGCAGGGGAAGAGGTCGGCGGGCGCCGCGTCCTCCAGCGCCTCCAGACCCGCATGAATCCGGTCGCGCAGGGCCTCGAACCAGGCGCGGGTCTCGGCCTTCTTCAGGGCCAGGGGATCGGTCGTCGCTTCACTCATGCGCGGCTTGAACCACGGATGGCGGGCGGCGTCACCGGTATGAAGGGATCAGGCGGCGCGCTTGATGTTGTTGGCGTCGTCCAGCAGCACGACGGTGGGCGACCACTGGCGGGCTTCTTCCTGGGGCATCTGGCCGTAGGTGACCACGATGACCTTGTCGTTCTTCTGCACCAGGCGCGCGGCGGCGCCGTTGACGCCAATCACCTTCGAGCCGCGCGGGGCCTCGATGGCATAGGTCGTGAAGCGGGCGCCGTTGGTGATGTTGAGCACATCGACCTGTTCGTGCGGGAAGATCCCGGCGGCATCCAGCAGATCGCCGTCGATGGCGATCGAGCCTTCATAGTCGAGGTCGGCCTGGGTCACCGTCGCGCGGTGCAGTTTGGCCTTCATCAGGGTGACCAGCATGGGAGGTGCTGTCCGGTCGTGACGCGGGGCTATCGGCCCCCGCTCGCAGGCGGCTCATATAGGGATTTCACCCGAGGGCATCAATCGCATTGCTGCGTCGCAGCGAAATCGTGATTTCACCTCGCCTGCCGCGATACGTTCATTTGACGGTGACCTGCGGGTCTCTATGGTCGCTGAAGCGCCGCCATTGGCCCTGCGACGGATCGCCGCCTGACCATGAAACAGTTCTTCCTGACGATGGGCGGCGTGTTCGCCGGCCTGCTGCTGTTCTTCGTGATTTTGCCCTTTATCTTCCTCACGATGATCATCGGCGCCGCGTCCAGCTCGTCCAAGCAGACGACGGCGGCCAATTCGGTGCTGGAACTGGATCTGCGCGACGGCATCTCGGACCAGGCTTCGTCTAACCCCTTCGCTGCCTTCAGCGGCTCGGGCCTGTCGGTGATGAAGGTGGTCGACACCCTGGCCCAGGCCGAGAAGGACGATCACGTCAAAGTCCTGCTGCTGCGCCTGCCTGAAGGCGGCGTGACCCCGGCCTCGGCCGATGAGATCCGTCAGGCGATCCGCCGCTTCCGCGCCTCGGGCAAGCCGGTCATCGCCCACTCGCAAGGCTTCCAGCCGGTCGGGACCGTCATCGACAGCTATATGATCGGCGCCTCGGCGTCGGAGCTGTGGATGCAGAACACCGCCAACTTCCAGGTGACCGGCTTCGCATCGAACGAGGTCTTCCTGGGCCGGGCGTTCGAGAAGTACGGCGTCCGCGCCGACTTCGAGCAGCGCTATGAGTACAAGAACGCCGTCAACCAATACACCCAGTCCGACTTCACCGAGCCGCACCGCGAGGCGATGACGGCCTGGATGACCTCCATCTACACCAACGCCCTGGCCAATGCCGCCTCGGACCGCAAGCTGGCGCCGGCTGCGCTGAAGGCCACGATCGAGGCCGGCCCCTATTCGGCCCAGCAGGCCCTGTCGCTGAAGCTGATCGACAAGATCGGCCAGGTCGAGGAGGCCGAGAAGGAGGCCAGGCGCCGCGCAGGCTCCAACGCCGAGATCATCGAATTCGGCGACTACGCTTCCTCCAAGGGCTCGCGTGACGGCTCGGGCTCGAACGCTATCGCCATCGTCGGCGCCGAGGGCGACATCGTCACCGGCCGCGGCGGCGGGGGCGGCTTCGGCGGCGGATCGTCGATCCATTCCGACGACACGGCCAAGGCCATCTATGACGCGATAGAGGACAAGGACGTGAAGGCCATCGTCTTCCGCGTCTCCTCGCCGGGCGGCTCGCCGGAAGCCTCCGAACAGATCCTGGCCGCCGTGCGCGCGGCCAGGGCCGCCGGCAAGCCGGTGGTGGTCTCCATGGGCTCCTATGCCGCCTCGGGCGGCTACTGGATCAGCTCGGAGGCCGACTGGATCGTGGCCCAGCCCTCGACCCTGACCGGCTCCATCGGCGTCTTCGGCGGCAAGTTCGTCCTGGCCCCGGCTTTGGCCCGTTTCGGCGTGGACATGCGCGGCATCTCGGTGGGCGGCGACTATTCCGACGCCTTCTCCCCGACCGAGCCCTTCACGGCCAGCCAGCGCGCCGCCTTCTCGGCCTCGATGGACAAGACCTATGACGAGTTCGTCCAGCGGGTCTCCACCGGCCGCCATCTGCCGGTCGAGCGGGTTCGCGAGATCGCGCGCGGCCGCGTCTGGACCGGGGCGCAGGCCAAGGATCTGGGGCTGGTCGACCAGTTGGGCGGCGTGACCGAAGCCATCGGCAAGGCCCGCGAACTGGCCAGGATTCCGGCCGGACAGTCGGTCCGCTTCAAGCGCTATCCCAAGGCGGAATCGCCCTGGGAGGCCCTGTCGTCGGTCTTCGGCGTGTCCAGCGAGGCCGCCCACGCCCTGATCGCCATCGGCGGGGTGATGTCCGATCCCCAGGCCGAGGCGACGATGCGCGCCATCGAGGCCGACCGGATGCGCAGCCGCGGTTCCGTGGTCATGGCCGATACGCCACTGCAGTGATCGAAACGGACCGAGGGGCGCGACACACCCGCCTGTGAAGCCCTTGGTCATTGACGGTTCACCTCTATGGACCGACATTAGGGGTCAGGCGTTCCACGGAACGCCTTGAAAGGGATTCGAATGACCCAGGACCGCTTCACCCCGCTCGGCTTCAACGCCCGTCGCCAGACGAGCGGCTGGCTCGCGCCGGTGATGTGGCTGGCCGGTCTGGTGGCGACCATCGTGGCCCTGGCCGTCGGCGCCGTTCTGGCCGTCTTCACCGCCGCCGCCGTGGCCGTCATCGCCGTGGTCGCCAGCGTGCTGGTGTTCTTCGCGGGCCTGGCCATGAGCGCGCGCCGCAAGATGACCGTGCGCGCCCGCCGCGGCGACGATGTGATCGAGGCCCGCAAGGTCGGCGACACCTGGGTCACCTATGGCTGGGAACGGCCCGGCCACTAAGGCCCGATCAATGCCCCTGACATTCGAAGACGCGCCGTCGCCCAATTTCAACGCGCGACGCGGACCGCCGGACATGCTGGTCCTGCACTATACCGGCATGCCGACCGGCGAGGCGGCTCTGGCGCGGCTGCGCGACCCGGCCGCCGAGGTCTCGGCCCACTATCTGGTCGAGGAGGACGGACGGATCTTCGCGCTGGTGCCCGAGGAGCGCCGGGCGTGGCACGCGGGACGCGGCGCCTGGCAGGGCGAGACCGACGTCAACGCCGCCTCCATCGGCATCGAGATCGTCAATCCGGGCCATGAGTTCGGCTATCGCGCCTTCCCCGACGCGCAGATCGAGGCGGTCATCGCTCTGGTCGCCGACATCCGTTCGCGCTGGAGCATCCCCGACGCCCGCATCATCGCCCACTCCGACCTGGCGCCCGAGCGCAAGGAAGACCCGGGCGAGCTGTTCCCCTGGAAGCGGCTGGCGCAGGCCGGGCATGGCCTGTGGTTCGAACCGGCGCAGGAACGGATCGCAGCGCTGGGCGGCTTCCTGCAGGTGGGGGACGAGGGGATCGGGGTTGTGGTGTTGCGCGCCGGCCTGCACCGTCTCGGCTATGCCCTCCAGCCGGGCGGGACCTATGACGCCGAGACGGCCGCGACCGTGAAGGCCTTCCAGCGCCACTGGCGTCAGGACCGCGTCGACGGCGTCGCCGACGGCGAGACCCGGGCCACCCTCATGGGGGTGCTGCAACTGGCCACGGCCGAGAGCGTGACGGGCGTTCTGAATTGACGTCGCCCCTCTAAACCCTCACTAACGCCGCCGTCAGACGGCCGGGCGGTCGCGGCGGGGCTTGCCCTGTCGAGGAAAGTCCGGGCTCCACGGTGAAAAGGCGGCGGGTAACGCCCGCCCGGGGTGACCCGAGGGATAGCGCCACAGAAAGCAAACCGCCTGCGTCGCGACGCAGGGAAGGGTGAAAGGGTGGGGTAAGAGCCCACCGCGGGACTGGCAACAGGACCGGCATGGCAAGCCCCGCCTGGAGCAAGACCGAATAGGGATGTCGTGCGAGTTCGCTCGCAGGGTCACCGCCCGAGGCATCCGGGTAGGTCGCGAGAACCGTCCAGCAATGGGCGGTCCAGAGGAATGATCGTCGCTGTCTTCGGACGGAACAGAACCCGGCTTACAGGCCGTCTGACCTTATTTTTGGCCTAACGCCCGTTCGAGCTACTTGAGGCCAGTTCCGGGCCTAACGCCTCTTCGGCTAGTTGAAGCCAGGTAGAGGGCTCAGCGGCGTTAACCTTTGCCGTTCGGTGAAGGGCGGTTGGCCGACGATCCACATCTAACTTTGGCATGACCAGCGCGAGTATTCGCGTCAGCGTCGTCGCGCGTCCCGGTTGTCGGGGTTCCGTCGAGGAACTCCGACCGTCGCTTGATTTCACTCGTTAATCCGCTGTCGAGACCTTCGGCTCAGACTGGTCGTCGAACCGGCGTTACTGAGCGCGTTCTGTGTATGTTCTTACGTATCATTACGCGACATCGTGAACACAGTCGGAACATGGTTAAAAAGTGCCTTCCAATCCCATTGAGACCCACCTGATCCCATGTTATCCCAGTTTCGTGAGCCGGGGGTGATCAGCGTCTGGCTCCAGGCGTTTTGGCAGTTCAGGGGCGGACCGACGGGTCCGAATGGGACAAGGGCGTGTTTCTCGGCACCTTTGAGAAACAATTGGACGGTAAACGTCGTCTCCTGATCCCTCAGGAGTTCCGCACCTCCGACAACGGCGCCGAGCACGGCGTCTTCTGCTTCCTCTCCATGAAGGACGACTGCCTCGAGGCCGGCGGCGACCCGCTGATGGCCGACTATGTCGAGCGCATCGAAGCCCTGCCGTTCGGCAGCGAGGACCGCACGGCGCTGGAGGAGGCCTTCTATGCGGGCCAGCGCCCGCTTTCCTACGATGGCGGCGGTCGGATCACCTTGCCGGAGAGCCTGTGCGAAGAGGCCGGACTGACCGACGAGGTCGTCATCCTGGGCATGGGGCGCCGTTTCCGCATCTGGGACAAGGCGAAGTGGGAGGCCCGCAAGCCGGGCAGCCGCAA
This sequence comes from Brevundimonas sp. GW821-FHT02A10, assembly GCF_059422025.1. NCBI lineage: Bacteria > Pseudomonadati > Pseudomonadota > Alphaproteobacteria > Caulobacterales > Caulobacteraceae > Brevundimonas > Brevundimonas sp. GW821-FHT02A10. Next base: position 392,565 of record NZ_JBWKWC010000001.1, on the reverse strand, counting down.
GCGGGCCGGCGTCGTCATGTCGGGGGAGGGCGCATGACCGCGTCTCCGCACGCTCCCGTCCTGATCGCTGAGGTGATCGAGGCCCTGTCGCCCAAGCCTGGCGAGACCATGATCGACGCCACCTTCGGCGCCGGCGGCTATACTCGCGCCATCCTGTCGACGGGCGCGCAGGTCATCGCCCTGGATCGCGACCCGACGGTCCAGCCGCACGCCGACGCCGTGGCCAACGACTTCCCGGGCCAGTTCCAGCTGGTGCGCACGCCCTTCTCGGGTCTGGCCGACGCTTTCGCCGAAAGCGGCAAGCCCCGGCTGGACGGCGCCGTGTTCGACATCGGCGTGTCCTCGATGCAGCTGGACCAGGCCGAGCGCGGCTTCTCCTTCATGCGCGACGGGCCGCTGGACATGCGTATGTCCGATCAGGGCGAGACTGCCGCCGACATCGTCAACACCTATGAGCACGGGCCGCTGGCCCATCTGATCAAGCTGTACGGCGAAGAGCGTCAGTCGGGGCGGATCGCCACGGCCATCCTGCGTCGCCGCCAGAGTCAGGCCTTCACCCGCACCCTCGACCTCGCGGAGGTCGTCGAAAAGGCTTTGGGCGGCCGTCGCGGCGCCCCGACCCATCCGGCGACCCGGACCTTCCAGGCCCTGCGCATCGCGGTCAATGACGAGCTGGGCGAGCTGGAGGCCGGCCTCGCCGCGGCCGAGGCCAGCCTGTCGCCGGGCGGCCGTCTGGCGGTCGTGACCTTCCACTCGCTGGAAGACCGGATCGTGAAGGCCTTCTTCACCGAGCGCAGCGGCAATGCGCCCGGCGGCTCGCGTCACGCCCCCGTCGCCGTCGAGACCCGCAAGCCCAGCTTCACCCTGCTGTTCAAGGGCGCGCGCGAGGCGGGCGAGGAAGAACTGGCGGCCAATCCGCGCGCGCGTTCGGCCCGGCTGCGCGCCGGCGTCCGTACCGACGCCCCCGTCTGGAGGGCCGCCGCATGAACGCCTCCCTGATGCTGAAGCGGCTGTTCGACTGGAAGGTGCGCGGCATCCGCTGGGTCGAGATCATCGGCGTGGTGATGGTCGCCGCCATGATCTTCTCGGTCTATATCGCCAAGGCCGCCGCGGCGCGCGAGAGCAGCCGCATCGACGAGCTGAACCGCGACATCGCCGAGAATCGCCAGCGCGTCCGCCTGCTGCGCGCCGAGATTTCCCGCCTGGAACAGCCGAGCCGGCTGGAGGCCCTGTCGCGCGAGGCCGGTCTGGCCCCCGTCGATGTGCGCCGTCAGGCCACCGAGACCGAACTGCCTGACCTGAAGCCAACCCATGCTCCGGCCCAGGTCGCTGCGCCCGCTCCGGCGCCTGCCGCTCCCGTGACCACGGAGGCGCCGCAGTGAGCGTTCACGATCACCGCACCGACTTCCATCGTCCGGCGCCCGGACCGCGTCCGGCGCTCGGCTCGACTGTGGGCCAGAGCTTGTCGCCCTGGCTGCGTCTGTTCTCGTCGGGCATCTGGTGGATCGAGCATGCGTTCGAGCGCGCCCGCGCCGACGGCCGCCCCGAGGAAGACACCCGGGTCCGCATCTTCCTGATCACCTGCGTCTTCTCGCTGGTCTTCGCCGGCCTGGCCATCGGCGCGGCCCATGCCGCCCTCTTCGCCAAGCGCGGCGGCCTGGGGTCGATCGACAATCCCAACGCCCTGACCCGCGCCGATCTGGTGGACCGCAACGGCGCCCTGCTGGCGTCCAACATCACCCACTACGGCCTCTACATCGATCCGGCCGAGGTCTGGGACCGTCAGCTGGCCTATGAGCAGATCCACCGCGCCATGCCGGCGATCCCGGCGTCCCGGCTGCGCAAGGTGCTGTTCGGGGAGCGTCGCCTGATCGTCCAGACCGGCCTGACGCCGCGCGAGCGTGCGGCCATCCATGCCCTGGCGCTGGGCGGGGTGTCGTTCGAGCCCGAGGACCGCCGCGTCTATCCGCTCAACAACTCCGCCACCTATGTCGTCGGCTCGGCCGACACGGGCGGGCAGGGCACGGCCGGCGCCGAACTGGCCTTCAACGACGAGATCCGCGCCGCCGGCGCGCGCGGCGATGAGTTCCCGCTGTCGATCGACCTGCGCGTCCAGGGCGTGTTGGAGAACGAACTGGCCGCCGCCGCCATCGCCAACGGCTCAAAGGGCGCGGTCGGCATCGTTACCGACACCCGCACCGGCGAAGTCCTGGGCATGGCCAGCTGGCCGCTGGGCACGATGAACCGGGCCGTGGGCTCGGTCTATGAGATGGGGTCGGTGTTCAAGACCTTCACCATCGCCGCCGCCGTCGACGCCGGCCGGGCCGACATGAACTCGATGATCGACGCCTCCAGCGCCTATATGATCGGCACGCGTCGCATCACCGACTTCCACGCCACCAACCGGGTTTTGAGCCTGGAGGAAGTCTATTTGCACTCGTCCAACATCGGCTCCTCGCGCCTCGCCGTCGGCATGGGCGGGACGATGATGAAGGACTATATGACCCGCTTCGGCTTCCTGCAGCCGGCGCCGATCGAACTGCGGGAATCCGCCCGTCCGATCCGGCCGCGCGACTGGTCGGACTCGACCCTCGCCTCGATGTCCTTCGGCTATGGCATCTCCATCACTCCGGCCCAGATGTCGGCGGCCATGGGCGCGCTTGCCAATGGCGGCCATTACCTGCCGCTGAGCCTGCGCAAGGGCGGGGCTCCGAACCGGGGCGAAGGCCGCCGCGTGGTCTCGGAACAGACCTCCCTGACCATGCTGGAGCTGATGCGCCGCAACGTCGTCGCCGGCTCGGGCAATTTCGCCGAAGCCCCGGGCCTGCGCGTCGGGGGCAAGACGGGTTCCGCGAACAAGCTGGTCAACGGCCGCTATGACCCCAGCCACGCCGTCGGCACATTCGCCGCCATCTTCCCGGCCGACGGCCCGGTCGGCACGCACCGCTATTCGATCCTGGTCCTGATGGACGAGCCGCAGAGCTATCCCAAGACCGGCGGCTATGTCGCGGCTCCCGCCGTGGGCCGCATCGCCGACCGCATCGCCGGCTTCCTGGGCGTGCAGCGTCGCGCCGACCCGTATCGCACCGCCATGGGCGACAAGATCCCGCGCTTCCAGGACGTGGAGGGGGACGGCCGATGAGCGCCATTCACCTGTCCGATCTGCTGCGCCGCGACGTGGCCTCCGACCCGGTCATCACCGGGGTGACCGCCGACAGCCGCAAGGTCGCGCCGGGCGCCCTGTTCGTGGCCCTGCCGGGCAGCGCCGCCGACGGCCGCGCCTTCATCCCGCAGGCCCTGGCACAGGGCGCGGCGGCGATCCTGGCCCCGGTCGACACCCCGATCGATACGGCGCCGCTGCTGGTCACCTCGGGCGATGTGCGCCGGGCCTATGCTCTGGCCGCGCGCAGCTTCTACGGCGCCCAGCCCGCGACCTGCGTCGCCATCACCGGCACCAACGGCAAGACCTCGGTCGCCGCCTTCTGCCGCCAGATCTGGGCGGGCCTCGGCCTCAAGTCGGCCAGCATGGGGACGCTCGGCGTCGTCGGCCAGAAGGGCGACAAGACCTACAATCTGACCGGCCCCGGCCTGACCAGCCCCGACGCCGCCGACGCCGCGCGTCTGCTGGCCGAGCTGGCCGCGAAACAGGTGACCCATCTGGCGCTCGAGGCCTCGTCGCACGGCATCGACCAGCGCCGTCTGGACGGGGTGACGATCAAGGCGGCGGGCTTCACCAACCTGACCCAGGACCATCTCGACTATCACGGCACGATGGAAGAGTACCGGGCCGCCAAGCTGCGCCTGTTCGAGACCCTTCTGCCGCGCGGCCGGACGGCGGTGCTGAACGCGGATTCCGACGCCTATTCCAGCTTCGCCTCGGCCAGCATCATGTCGGGTCTGGGCATCATGGGCGTGGGCGAACGCGGCCGCGACCTGGCCTTGATCGGCCGCAAGGCGACGCCGGAGGGCCAGCGCCTGTCGATCGACGTGCGCGGCGTGGTCCATGACATCCTCCTGCCGCTGGCCGGCGCCTTCCAGGCCTCGAACGCCCTGGTCGCGGCGGGCCTGTGCATCGCCGCGGGCGAGAGCGCCGACCGGGTTCTGGGCGCGCTGGAAGGCATTACGGGCGCGCAAGGCCGTCTGCAGCGCGTGCGCGGGCCCGAGGGTCTGGACGCGCGCGGCGAGGTCTATGTCGACTACGCCCACACGCCCGACGGTCTGGAGACGGTGCTGTCGGCCCTGCGCCCCCATGCGACCGGCAAGCTGATCGTCGTCTTCGGCGCCGGAGGCGACCGGGATCGCGGCAAGCGACCGCTGATGGGCGAGATCGCCGGCCGTCTGGCCGATGTGGCCATCGTCACGGACGACAATCCCCGCTCCGAAAAGCCCGCCATGATCCGCGCGGAAGTGCGGAAGGGCTGCCCGGATGCCCTCGAAATCGGCGACCGCCGCGAAGCCATCCGTCACGCCGTATCGCTGATGGGCGAAGGAGATGTGGTGGTCATCGCCGGAAAAGGGCATGAACAGGGTCAGATTGTCGCTGGGGTGACCCATCCCTTCGACGACGTCACCGAAGCGACCGAGGCCCTGCTCGCCTATGCCTGACACCCATCTGCCGCTGTGGACGGCGCCCGAGATCGCCGCGGCCACCGGTGGACGGATCGAGGGCGGCGATTTCAATGTTTCCGGCCTGACCTACGACAGCCGCGAGATCGGCCCGGGCGAGCTGTTTTTGGCCCTCAAGGGCGAGCGCGACGGTCACGACTTCGCCGGAACCGCCTTCGCTGCGGGAGCATCCGGCGCCCTGGTCGAACGGGTCGTCGATGGCGGTCCCTGCATCGTCGTTCCCGACACCCTGAAGGCGCTGGAACAGCTGGGCGCGGCCTCGCGCGATCGCGCGCCCCAGGTCCGTCGCGGCGCCGTCACCGGCAGCGTCGGCAAGACCAGCGTGACCCAGGCGATCAAGGCGGGCCTCGATCTCGCCGGTCCGGCCCACGCCTCGATCAAGAGCTACAACAACCACATCGGCGTGCCCCTGACGCTGGCCCGCATGCCCGCCACGGTCGAGCGCGCTGTGTTCGAGATCGGCATGAACGCGCCCGGCGAGATCGGGCCGCTGTCGAAGATGGTCCAGCCGCATGCGGCCTGCGTCACCACCGTCGGCCCGGTGCACATCGAAGGCTTCTCCGACGGCGAGGCCGGAGTAGCGCGCGAGAAGTCGGCCATCTTCCAGGGGCTCGGCCCCGGCGGCGTCGCGGTGATCAACGGCGAGAACGTCTGGGTCGACCTGCTGCGCGAGGCCGCCCTGCGTCAGGGCGCACGCATCGCCCAGTTCGGCTTGGGTCCCGGTCAGGACGCGCGGCTGATCGACTTCGTTCCGGGTCCGGACGGCGCCCGGGTGACCGCCGACATCTGGGGCCGCACCCACGCCTTCTCGCTGAAGCAGACGGGCTTCCACTGGGGGCTGAACAGTCTGGCGGTGATCCTGATGCTGGATGCGCTCGACGTGCCGGTCGAGACGGCCTTCGCGGCGCTGGCCGAGTTCCAGCCGCTGGCCGGACGCGGCGAGACCCGGACGGTGCGCGTTCCCGGCGGCGCCTTCACCCTGATCGACGAGAGCTACAACGCCAATCCGCTGTCGATGCGGGCAGGCTTCATGAGCTTGGGCGCGAAGCCGGTGGCGGCAGGCGCGCGCCGCGTCGTGGTTCTGTCCGACATGCTGGAGCTGGGCGACCAGTCGGAGGCCCTGCACGCCGGTCTGGCCGAGACGATCGAGGCCGCGAAGCTGGATCTGGTCCACGCCGCCGGTCCGCAGATGCGCCATCTCTACGACGCCCTGCCGGCCTCGCGCCGGGGCCTCTGGGCCGCGACCTCGGCGGAACTGGCGGCGCAGGCGGGCGAACTGGTCGCGCCCGGCGACATCGTCATGGTCAAGGGATCCAACGGTTCGAAGGCCTCGCTGGTCGCAAAGGCCCTGGCCGCGCTCGACAACCCCGGGATCGGCGCATAAGGCCTGAATACAGGGCTCCGCAGGACGCGCGGGCCCGACAAGGGACAAGGAAAGCCCCTCAACGATGTTCTACCTGCTGTACCTGCACTACGCCGACGTGGCGAAGGACTATCCGCTTCTCCACCTGATCCAGTATCAGACGGTGCGCGTCGCCCTGGCGATGGCCACGGCGATGATCGTGGCGGTGGCGATGGGCAGCCGGTTCATCAACTGGATCCGCACCAAACAGGGCCGTGGCCAGCCGATCCGCGACGACGGCCCGGTCTCGCACCTGTCCAAGGTCGGCACCCCGACCATGGGCGGTCTGATGATCCTGGCGGGCATCGGCGTCGCCGTCCTGCTCTGGGGCGACCTGACCAACCCCTATATATGGATCGTCAGCTTCGTGACGGCCGCCTTCGGGGTGCTGGGCTTCATCGACGACTACGCAAAGGTGACGAAGCAGACCTCGGCCGGCCTGACCTCGAAGCAGAAACTGCTGGCCCAGCTGGTGGTGTCGGTCATCGCCGGGATCGCCACGGTCGCCTGGATGACCCAGTCGCCGACCTCGCCGAACCTCGAGACCTCGATCGCCTTCCCGTTCTTCAAGAACGTGCTGCTGAACATCGGCTGGTTCTATGTGGCCTTCGCCGCCTTCACCATCATTGGCTTCTCCAACGCCGTGAACCTGACCGACGGTCTGGACGGGCTGGCCATCGTGCCGGTGATGATGGCCTCGGCGGCGTTCGGCCTGATCGCCTATCTCGTCGGCAACTTCATCTTCGCCGAATATCTGGGCGTCCACCATGTGCCGGGCTCGGGCGAGCTGGCCATCTTCTGCGCTGCGATTATCGGCGGGGGCACGGGCTTCCTCTGGTACAACGCCCCGCCGGCCAAGATCTTCATGGGCGACACCGGTTCGCTGGCCCTGGGCGGCGCGCTCGGCTCCATCGCGGTGGCCACCAAGCACGAGCTGGTGCTCGGCATCGTCGGCGGCCTGTTCGTGCTGGAGGCCGCCTCGGTGATGATCCAGGTCGGCTATTACAAGGTCACCAAGAAGCGCATCTTCCTGATGGCCCCGATCCACCACCATTTCGAAAAGCTGGGCTGGCCGGAATCGACGGTGGTGATCCGCTTCTGGATCGTCGCCGCCATGCTGGCGCTCGCCGGTCTCGCCACCCTCAAGCTGCGCTGACCCCGTGATCGCGGTTCCCGGATTCGAGAACCGTCGGGTCGCCGTCTTCGGCCTCGGCCGGTCGGGGATCACGGCGGCGCGGGCCCTGCACGCGGGCGGGGCCATCCCGATCCTGTGGGACGACGGCGTCTCGGGCCGGATGCAGGCAGAGGCCGAGGGCTTCACCGTCGAGGACTTGACCACGGCGGACTGGAGCCGGTTCGCCGCCCTGATCCTGTCGCCCGGCGCGCCCCTGACTCATCCGAAGCCGCACTGGACGGTGGACAAGGCGAAGGCCGCGGGCGTCGAGGTGATCGGCGACGTCGAACTGTTCGCCCGGGCGCTCGCCGCCACCCCCGAGGCCGTGCGGCCGAAGGTCGTCGCCATCACCGGCACCAACGGCAAGTCGACCACCACCGCCCTGACCGGCTGGGTTCTGAAGCAGGCGGGCCTCAAGGTCGCGGTCGGCGGCAACATCGGCATCGGCGTTCTGGCCCTGCCGGCGCCCGCAGAGGTCCAGGTCTATGTGATCGAGGTCTCCAGCTACCAGCTGGACCTGACGACCAGCTTCGCGCCGGATGTGGCGATCCTGACCAACATCACGCCCGACCATCTGGACCGCCACGGCGGCATGGCGGGCTATGTCGCGGCCAAGACGAAGATCTTCCGGGACGATCGAACGCACAAATACGTCGGGGTGGACGATCCCTATGGACGCGCCATCCTGACCGACCTCCGCGCCCGGGGCGCGGTCGATGAGGTTTCGGTGGCGGGGCCGCTGGACGGCGTGACCGGCATGTATCTGGACGACGGCTGGCTGACCTACAATGTGCGCCACGAGCCAAAGGGCCCGGTCGTGCCCTGCAGGATCGTGGACCTGTCGCAGGCCCGCTCGCTGCCCGGTCGACACAATGCCCAGAACGCCGCCTTCGCCTTCCTCGTCGCGACCGATCTGGGCATCCCCCACGAGACCGCCATCGAGGGGCTGATGAGCTTCCCGGGCCTTGCCCACCGGATGGAGGAGGTCGGGCGTCTCGGGACGATCAAATTCATCAACGACTCCAAGGCCACCAACGCCGACGCCGCGCGTCAGGCCCTGACCTCTTACCCCGCCGTGTTCTGGATCGCGGGCGGCAAGGCCAAGGACGGGGGCATCGACGACCTGACCGACCTCTTCGGCCGGGTCACGAAAGCCTATCTGATCGGGGAGGCGGCCGAGGCGTTCGCGAAGACGCTGGGCGATACCCCGTATGTGATTTCGAAGACCCTCGACGTCGCCGTCGCGGCGGCCGCCGAGGACGCCAAAGCCGCGGGAGGCGAGCAGATCGTGCTCCTGTCGCCGGCCTGCGCCTCCTTCGATCAATATCCGGACTTCGAAGTGCGTGGAGAGGCGTTCCGGGCGGCGGCTCTTAACCTTGGAGCTACCCCTCTCGTTCATGGTTAGCGAACCATGACCAGCCCGACCTACAGCCCCGCTTTCTCGCGCAACGACCAGAGCCCGATCGCCCAGTGGTTCTGGACCGTCGACCGCGCCCTGCTGGGGGCGGCGCTGGTGCTGATGTCGCTGGGGGTGGCGCTGAGCTTCGCCTCGTCTCCCGCCGCCATCCTGGCGGATGAATCGATCACCGATCCCTTCCACTATTCCTGGCGGATGATCGTCTGGGCCTCCATCGGGGGCGGGATCATGCTGACGGTGTCCCTGTTCTCGCCGCGCGGCGTGCGGCGTCTGGCGGTGCTGGGGCTGCTGGGCGCCATCGTCGTCATGGCCGCCCTGCCGTTCATCGGCGACGAGGTGAAGGGCGCCGCGCGCTGGGTGAACCTCGGCCCGTTCAGCCTTCAGCCGTCCGAGTTCGTCAAACCCTGTCTGATCATCTTCGCGGCCTGGATGTTCGCCGAGGGCCAGAAGGGGCAGGGGGTGCCCGGCGTCTCGATCGCCTTCGGCTTCTGGGCCCTCGTCGTCGGCCTGCTGCTGATCCAGCCGGATATCGGTCAGACGCTTCTGATCACCACCACCTTCATGTGCGTCTTCTTCATGGCCGGGGTGCCGCTGAAGTGGATGGCGGTTCTGGCCACGGCCGCCGCCGGGGGCGTGGTGTCGCTCTACTTCATGTTCGGTCACATGCGCGATCGCCTGAGCCGGTTCACCAACCCCGAGACCACCGACACCCATCAGATCGACCGGGCGTCCGACGCCATCCGCGCCGGCGGCCTGTTCGGGCGGGGCGTGGGCGAAGGCGTCATGAAGCGCCACGTCCCCGACCTGCACACCGACTTCATCTATTCGGTCGCGGCGGAAGAGTTCGGCCTGGTGCTCAGCCTGACGATCATCAGCCTCTATGCCTTCATCGTCATCCGCGGCATGCGCCGGGCGATGAAGCTGAACGACCCGTTCGAGCAGACGGCGGCGGCGGGCCTGTTCATCCTGATCGGGCTGCAGGCCTGTATCAACTGCGCGGTGAACCTGAACCTGATCCCGACCAAGGGCATGACCCTGCCCTTCATCAGCTACGGCGGTTCGTCCATGCTGGCCATGGGGCTGACGATGGGACTGGCTCTGGCCTTGACCCGCCGCCGTCCCGGCGCCTACGAGCCGGGGGCCAGCCTGTCACGTCCGCGTCGGCGTATCCTGCCTTGAGCCGATGGATCATCGTCTGTTCCTGATGACCGCGCTCCGACAGGTGGTGTTGGGCGGCAATATCCTTCAGCACGAATTGAACGCGGCTGTTCCGGACCCCAAGGTTCTGCGTGGCGAAGAGCAGAAGGCCTATCTGGCGTTGAGCTACTGGGCTGACGACGCGGATATCAGGGCGAAAGATCCGGCGTATGCAACGGTGCGCAGGGAAGTCCTCGCACAGCTTTTGCAGCGGCTGGGTCATGACGCTAGATAGCCCCACCATCACCGCATCGGCGGGAGTTTTCATGTCATCCAAAGTCTGCGTCGTCGCCGCCGGGGGCACCGGCGGGCATATGTTCCCGGCCGAGGCCCTGTCGCGCGAGCTGACGGCCCGGGGCTGGCGGGTGGTGCTGGCGACCGACCAGCGCGGCGAGAAATACGCCGCCAACTTTCCGGCCGAGGAAAAGCTCTATCTCGACACCGCCACCGGCTCGGGGCCCGTCGCCCTGCTGAAGGCGGGTCTGGCGATCACTCGCGGCGTGCTGCAGGCGCGCTCGGCCCTCAGCCGTCTGGACGCGGGCGTTGTGGTCGGCTTCGGCGGCTATCCGTCGGCCCCGGCTCTGGTCGCGGCCTTGACGCAGGGCAAGTCAACCCTGATCCATGAACAGAACGCCGTGCTGGGCCGCACCAACCGGCTGCTCGCCGGGCGGGTCAAGGTCGTGGCGTCCTCCTTCCCGACGCTGAAGCATGCGCCCGAGGGGCTCAACGCCCAGGTGGTCGGCAGTCCGGTTCGCGCCGAAATCCGCGCCCTGTTCGACCGGTCCTATGTCGCGCCCACAGCCGATGGCCCGATCCATGTGCTGGTCACCGGCGGCAGCCAGGGCGCGCGCATCCTGTCGGAGACCACGCCCCGTTCGCTGGCGGCCCTGCCCGAGGCCATCCGCAAGCGCCTGAAGGTGCAGCAGCAGTCGCGGCCCGAGACGCTTGAGGCCGCGCGTCAGATCTATCTGGAGGCCGGGATCGACGCCGTCGTCGCTCCCTTCTTCCGCGACATGGCCACGCGACTGTCCGAGGCCCATCTGGTTATCGGCCGGGCCGGGGCCTCGACCTGCGCCGAGCTGGCCGTCGCCGCCCTGCCTTCGGTCCTGATCCCCCTGAAGATCGCCACCGACGACCATCAGACCCTCAACGCCAGGGCCCTGACCGATGTCGAGGCCGCCGTGGTGATCGCCGAGGACGACGTCACCGTCGACCGGCTGACGGACGTGCTGGTTCCGCTGCTGTCCGACCCGGTCAAGCTGGCGGTGATGAGCGCGGCGGCGAAGTCGGTGGCCATCCCCGACGCGGCTCAGCGGCTGGCCGATCTGGTCGAGGCGACGGCGCGCTAAGGGTCGCAGGCCTTCGCAACTGCGAAACGGGGCGGCGGCTGGCGCGTTAAAGCCCGATGCCTCCCGAAATCCACAACATCACCCGCGAGATCGCCCTCCTGTGGCGACAGTTCAACTGGCTGCCCGAATGGGCGGTGGTGGCGATCGTGCTCGCCGTCTTCGTCGGCGGCGGCTGGATCGTACACAAGCTGGTCTTCGCCGTCCTTCGGCAGGTCGTGAAGAACAAGGACGTCTTCTGGCGCGGCGTGATCGAGCGCGGGCGGGCGAAGCTGCGCGTCATGATGATCATCGTGGCGCTCGGCATCGGGGTGACCGTTTCACCGATGGACGCCGTGCCGTCGATGCAGGTGCGTTCAGCCCTGCTGTTCGCCTTCATTCTGACGCTGGGCTGGCTGGCCTCGGGCGTGCTGGACATGTGGACCGCCATGCATCTGAGGCGGTTCAACATCACCGCCGAGGACAATCTGGTCGCCCGCAAACACTATACCCAGACCCGCATCCTGCAGCGGGTGGCCAAGGTGCTGCTGCTGATCGTCACCGTGGGTCTGGCCCTGATGACCATCGCCGGCTTCCGTCAGTGGGGCGTCAGTCTGCTGGCCTCGGCGGGGGTCGTCGGCATCATCGCCGGTCTGGCGCTGCAGCCCGTCCTGACCAATCTGCTGGCCGGCATCCAGATCGCCCTGACCCAGCCCATCCGCATCGACGACGCCGTCATCGTCGAGAACGAGTGGGGCAATGTCGAGGAGATCACGGCCACCTATGTCGTGGTCAAGCTGTGGGACTGGCGCCGGATGGTGCTGCCGCTGAGCTGGTTCATCACCAACCCCTTCCAGAACTGGACCCGCGAGAGCGCACGCCTGATCGGCACGGCCATGTTCTACGTCGACTACGAAGCCCCCATCGACCGGCTGCGCGAAGCCTTCGAAGGGATCGTGAAGTCCTCGAAGCTCTGGGACGGGGACGTGCAGGTGATGCAGGTCACCGACATCACCGAACGGGTCATGCAGGTCCGCTGTCTGGCCAGCGCCCGATCAGCGCCGGTCGCCTTCGATCTGCGCTGTGAGATTCGTGAGAAGCTGATGGCCTTCATGCGCGACCAGTGCCCCGAAGCCCTGCCGCGGGACCGTCTGGATTGGCAGGGAGGCGAGGCTATTCCGCCAGAGCGGCTCGTCCACGCCGAACCGCGTCCTCAAGCGTCTTAGCCTCGGCGGGGCGGTTCGTATCGCCACAGGCCGCGGCCAGAAGTTCGGCTGCATCGCCGCCCGGCGCGGCGGCATAGGCGGGCTGGTTGTCGGGGCTGGACGGGCCTTCCGCGCCGCCCTCACGCACCCCGGCGAAGTCCAGACGGTCGGCGGTCAGGGCCCTGCAATCGAAGCGCCAGCGCGACCAGCCGCCCCAATAGGCATTGGCGCCCGCCGTGAAGCCGGGCTCAACGACCTGGAAGGACCGCATCGTCGCCGTGTCGCCGTCGCGTTCGATCGTGGACAGGTCGGCGAAGACGGCGAACCGGCCCGAGCCGGTCAGGACGAAGCGGTGTTCAGGCGCGGCTTGAACCGCCATCGCGGTGGCGAGCGCGAAGCCGATCATCAGGCTCAGTTCGGGCGGAACAGGCCGGCGGGGCTGGCCGAGAAAATCTCGACGCCGTCTTCGGTCACGCCGACGGTGTGCTCGCACTGGGCGGACAGGGACTTGTCGCGGGTCACGGCGGTCCAGCCGTCGGACAGGACCTTCACGTGCGGCTTGCCCAGATTGACCATGGGCTCGACCGTGAAGCACATGCCGGGCTTGAGCACGGCGCCCTCGCCCTTGCGGCCGTAGTGCAGGACATTCGGGCTGTCATGGAAGACGCGGCCGATGCCGTGGCCGCAGAAGTCACGCACCACGCTCATGCGGGCGGCCTCGACGTGGCGCTGGATGACGTAGCCGATGTCGCCGAAGGTATTGCCCGGCTTCACCTGCTCCAGACCCAGCATCAAGGCCTCATAGGTGACGTCGATCAGCTTCTTCGAGCGCGGATTGATGTTGCCGACAGCATACATCCGGCTGGAATCGCCGTGCCAGCCGTCGACGATGACGGTGTGGTCGATGTTGACGATGTCGCCGTCCTTGAGCACCCGGTCGCCCGGAATGCCGTGGCAGACGACGTGGTTGATCGAGGTGCAGACCGTCTTCGTATAGCCCTTGTAGCCCAGGCAGGCGGGCAGGCCGCCACGGTCCAGGGTGTATTCCCGGATCAGGTCGTCGATCTCGCCCGTGGTCACGCCCGGCACGACGTGCGGGACGATCATGTCCAGCGCCTCGGCGACCAGCCGGCCGGCGATGCGCATGCCCTCGAAATCGTCCTGATCATAGATCCGGATCGCGCTCGACCGGGTGAAGGTCTCGTTGTCCAGTTCGGGGGTCTCGTACATCGGGGGCTCGGAAGGCGGTCGGGGGTCAGGGAGCAGATGGTCCTTCTACCACAGAACCTCAACCCTGTCCGGAGTGTGGCGTGTCGCAGTTGGGACGCGTTTCAGATCAACTGGTTCAGGCCGGCGCGCAGGGCGTCGCCGCCGCCGGCCAGGGTCGCCTCGATGGCGGCGTGTTCGCGGGTCCAGATGGGGGTGGCTGCGGCGAGTAGCGCGAGGCCCTGTTCGGTCAGGGCGATGCGCCGCCCGCGCTTGTCCTCGGGATCGGCCTCGATACGCACCAGCCCCTGCCGCTCCAGCGGCTTGAGGTTTGCGGTCACCGTCGAACGATCCATGGCCAGCAGGCTTGCCACCGCGCCGATGGTCGGCGGTTCAGGGCGGTTCAGGCCGTTCAGCAGGGAGAACTGGCCGGAGGTGATCCCCACCGGCCGCATCGCCTCGTCGAAATGCCGCGACAGCCGCCGCGCCGCCCTCTGGGTGTGCAGGCACAGGCAATGGTCGCGGATGTGAATCGTCGTCGCGAAGGGATGAGGAGTCGACATGAGGTCGATTATGTTGATATCAACGTAAAAGATCAATCCGGGAGAGCCGCCATGATCCAGGTCACTGCCTTCAAATGGGTCCCGCCGTTCGCGCAGGGGTCCGTGCGCGACATCCGTGTCCGCTGGGCGCTGGAAGAAGCCGGCATTCCCTATGGCGAGCATCTGATCGGCTTCGAGGACCAGGGCACGCCCGAATACCGGGCGATGCAGCCCTTCGGTCAGGTCCCGGCCTATCGCGAAGGTGACCTGCAGATGTTCGAGAGCTGCGCCATCGTTCTGCACGTCGCGCGCAAGTCCGACGTGCTGATGCCCTCCGACGAGGCCGGGAAGGACCGGGTCACCTGCTGGCTGTTCGCTGCCTCCAACTCGATCGAGCCCTGGGTCGGGCAGCTGGCGACCATCGACCTGTTCGCCGCCGACAGCGCCTGGGGCCAGGAGCGTCGGCCGCAGGTTGAGGAGTTCGTCCGCCGTCGTCTGGGCGAGCTGCAGGCGGCGCTGAGCGATCGCAGCTGGTTCGCCGACGACCGCTTCTCGGCCGCCGACATCATCATGACCCACGTCCTGCGTGACCTGCGCCACACGGACATCCTGACCGACTTCCCGAAGCTCAACGCCTATGTGAAACGCGCCGAGGCCCGCCCCGCCTTCCAGCGGGCGCTGGCCGATCAGCTGGCGCCGTTCCGCGAGACCGAGAAGGCGATGGCGACCGCCTGAGCCCTATTCGGCGTAGATCATCTTCTTCGTCATCCCGCCGTCGACGGTCAGGACCTGGCCGGTGACGAAGCCGGCCTCGGCGAGGTAGAGGACCGCCCCCGCGATGTCGTCGGGTCGGCCGACGCGGCCGACCGGATGCTGGGCGTTGTCGGCCTTGCTCAGGCCCTTGCCGTCCGAGATCCAGCCGGGGGCTACGGCGTTGACGCGGATCTTCGGCCCCAGGCTGACGGCCATGGCGTGGGTCAGGGCGACCATCGCCCCTTTCGACGCCGCATAGGCCTCGGTGTCCGGCTCGGACATGAAGGCCCGGGTCGAGACCATGTGGACGATGCTGCCGCCCTCGTTCAGCAGAGGGATGGCTGCACGGCTCATCAGGAATGCGCCGGTCAGGTGGCTGTCGGTCACCTTGCGCCAGTCGGCCAGCGACAGTTCGGCCATCGGTCCGCGGTTCGGCGAGGCGATGCCCGCATTGTTGACCAGCAGATCCAGCGTCTCCCAGCCCAGTTCGGCGAAGGCCGCCTGCACCGAGGCCTCGTCGCCGACGTCGCAGATGATGGACCGCGCGCCATCATGCCCGGGCTTGAGATCGAAAGACGCGACCTCCCATCCCGCTTCGATCAGGGCGGCGCAGAGGCCGGTTCCGACAAGTCCGGCGGCGCCGGTGACGATGGCTTTCTTCATGGGAGCCTCAAGCAGTGAGGGGAAAGTGGG
The DNA here is from genome assembly GCF_059422025.1 of Brevundimonas sp. GW821-FHT02A10. Taxonomy (NCBI): domain Bacteria; kingdom Pseudomonadati; phylum Pseudomonadota; class Alphaproteobacteria; order Caulobacterales; family Caulobacteraceae; genus Brevundimonas; species Brevundimonas sp. GW821-FHT02A10. Next base: position 377,025 of record NZ_JBWKWC010000001.1, on the reverse strand, counting down.
TTCCGTCAGTTCGGCGGAGCCTCGACGGTCCATGAGATGACGAAATCCGGATCGACCACAACCTCGCCCGTCGACCGCAACCGATATTCGCCCGGCGCGACCGGTTCGAAGGCGCCAAGGTCGGGTGGCAGGCGGTAGCTCTCGCCCTCGCGCTGACCGCTGAGGATGATCTCGACGCCGTTGTGCGGATCGAGGCTCTGGATCACCCCGTGCATCTGGGTCTGCTCGTCGCCCTCGGGACGGCGCGTCGTGATACCGATCAGGACGACGGCGCCGACCATGGCGTCGGCGGCCTCCTCATCATCCCACTCGGGTTCGTCATCGACGAAGGTCACGCCACCAGCTTCTCGGCCTGGTGCAGGTCGACGCTGACCAGTTGGGAGACGCCGCGTTCGGGCATGGTGACGCCGTAGAGACGGTCCATCCGGCTCATGGTCACCGGGTTGTGGGTGATGACGATGAAGCGGGTGTCGGTGCGGCTGCGCATCTCGTGCAGCATGCGGCAGAAGCGGTCGACGTTGGCGTCGTCCAGCGGGGCGTCGACCTCGTCCAGCACGCAGACGGGCGCGGGATTGGCGAGGAAGACCGCGAAGATCAGGGCCGCCGCCGTCAGGGCCTGTTCGCCGCCGGACATCAGGCTCATCACCGACAGCCGCTTGCCGGGCGGGCAGGCGAAGATTTCCAGACCGGCTTCCAGCGGATCGTCGCTTTCGACCAGTTTCAGCTCGGCCTGACCGCCGCCGAACAAGGCTTCGAACAGGCTCTTGAAGTTGTCGTTGATGACGTCGAAGGCGGCGATCAACCGCTCGCGACCCTCGGCGTTCAGCTCGTCGATCCCGTCGCGCAGGCGGGCGATGGCGCCGGTCAGGTCCGAGCGTTCGATGCGCATGGTGTTGAGCCGTTCGCCGTATTCCTCGGCCTCGTCCTCGGCGCGCAGATTGACCGGGCCCAGCTGTTCGCGCTCGCGCTCCAGACCGTAGAGCAGGCTCTCGGCGCCGGCGGCGTCCGGCGGGCGCGCGATGGCGTCGTCGATCAGCTTCTGGCCCAGCGCCTCGGGCTCCATCTGGGCCGTCTCGCGCACGGTGTTGGCGGCGTCCAGCAGGCGGTCGGCGGCGGCCTCGGCCCGGGCCGACAGACCGGCGCGCGCCTCGCGGGCGGAGGAGGCGGCGGCGTCGGCGGCTCTGGAAGCGCGGTCGGCGTCCCCGGCCTCGCCCTCGGCCACGGCAAGCGCGTCCGAGGAAGCCTTGCGGCGGGTCTCGGCGCTGGTCAGCGTATCCAGCAGGGATGAGCGCTGGGCGGCGAGGGCCTCGGGCGCGGCGGAAGCCTGCTTCAGCAGGGCGGCGGATTTCTCGGCGTCGGACGCCAGGGTCTTGATGCGGACGGCGGCGTCCTTCGACCGGGTCGCCCAGCCGTCGCGTTCCCGGGTCAGACTGGTCAGGCGGGCTTCGCGGCCTGATCGCTCGCGGGCCTCGGCGTCACGGTCGGCGCGCGCCTGACCGGAGGCGGCGCGGGCGACGTCGGCGGCAGCGCGGGCGGCGGCCAGTTCGTCGCGCAGCCCGGCCAGGGTCTCGGACGGGGCGTCCACCGACATGGCTTCGGCCAAGGCGGCTTCGGCGGCCTCGACCTCGGTGGTCTGGCGGGCCAGGGTTTCGTCCAGGGCCTGGGCGCGGGCCTCGCGGCGGGCCTGATCGCGGCTCAGGCTCTCGACCTTGTCGCGGGCGGCGGTGACGGTCTTGTCGGCGGCGAAGGGGGCGAGGCGGGCGGTCTTCACGGCCTCCTCAGCGGCGCGGAAGGCTTCGGTCGCGGCCTTCTGGGCGGATTGAGCCTTCTCCAGCGCTGGCTTGCCCTCGTCGATGGCGGCTTCCAGCTCGGCCAGACGGCCGCGCTGGGCAAGACGCACGGCGGCGGGGCGCGGGGCCTCGGCGCGCGAGACGAAGCCGTCCCAGCGATAGAGGTCGCCTTCCTTCGTCACCAGACGGGCGCCGGGCGGCAGGCTCTGGGCCAGCTTCGCCGCCTCTGCCTTGTCCGCGACGCCGCACAGGGCGAGACGCGCGGCCAGCTGATCAGGGGCCTTCACATGGGCGGACAGGGGCGAGACGCCGGCGGGCCAGTTCGGGGCAGGGGGTGTGGCGCCGGCCCAATAGGCGGCGGCCTTCGGATCCAGCGCCGCGTCCAGATCGTCGCCGAGGGCAGCAGCCAGCGCGGCCTCATAGCCCTTGTCGGCCGAGACCTTGTCCAGCGCCGGGGCGTGCTCGCGCTTGCTGGTGACCAGCAGGGAGGCGAGGCCACGGGCCTCGGTCTGCAGACGGCCCAGCTTGTCCTCGGCAGCGCGGGCCTCGGTGCGGGCCTCCTGCTCGGCGCGGGCCAGGTCGCCGCGTTTGGCCTCAGCGGCCTCAACAGCGGCGCGGGCGGCGGTCAGGGCGGCGGTGGCCTCATCCAGCGCCGTGCGGGCAGTCGCCAGTTCCGGCGTCTCCATCGGGCCCAGCGCCTCGCGTTCCCGCTTCGCTTGATCCAGACCTGAGCGCGCGCGGGCGACGCGGGCTTCGGCGTCGCGTTTGCGGGCGGTCTCGGCATTGGCGCGGGCCTCGACGGCGGCCAGTGTTCCGGCCAGACGCTCGACCTCGGCGTCCGCGGCGCGACGGGCATCCTCGGCGGCGACGAGGGCGGCTTCCAGCTCGGGCCCGCGCGCGGGGGCGGCGGCGACCTCGGCGGTCAGGGTCTCGAGCTCGGCGGTCAGGCGCGCCAACTCGGCGGCCGCGTCCTCCGACATCTTTTCCTCGCGTTCGGCGTCGGCGGCGATGCGCGCGCCCTCGGCCTTCAGCCGGTCGACCTCCGCCCGGGCCTGTTGCTCGGCCATGTCCAGCCGGTCGCGTTCGAGGCTGGCGCGGTGCAGCAGGGCGGCGGCGACGGCGTCTTCCTCGCGCGCGGGCTTGAGACCTTCCTGGGCCTTCAGGGCGGCGGTCTGGGCGGCGGCGGCGGCGGCGGTCGCCTCGGCCACGGCCCGGTCGGCCTCGCGCAGCTCACCGGCGGCGGCCTCGGCCGCGACCCGGGCGTCGTTCCAGCGTACGAACAGCAGGGCCGATTGCAGGGCGCGGATCTCGGCCGAAATCTTCTTGTACTTCTCCGCCTGCCGCGCCTCGCGCTTCAGCCGGGTCAGGGCCGTCTCCAGCTCCTTGCCGATGTCGTCGAGACGTTCGAGGTTGGATTCCGCCGCCTTGAGCCGCAGCTCGGCCTCGTGCCGGCGGGTGTGCAGGCCCGCGACCCCGCCCGCTTCCTCAAGGATGCGGCGGCGGTTCTGGGGCTTGGCGGCGATCAGTTCAGAGATCTGGCCTTGACGCACGAGGGCGGGTGAGTTGGCCCCGGTCGAGGCGTCGGCGAACAGCAGCTGGACGTCGCGCGCCCGGACCTCCTTGCCGTTGATCCGGTAGGTCGAGCCCTGGCCCCGGTCGATGCGGCGCGAGACCTCCAGCATCGGACTGTCGGTGAAGGGCTGGGGCGCTCGGCGTTGCGCATTGTCGATGGTCAGCTGGACTTCGGCGTGGTTGCGCGGCGGCCGGTTCGAGGCGCCGGCGAAGATGACGTCGTCCATGCCCTGACCGCGCATGGCCTTGGCCGAGTTGGCGCCCATGACCCAGCGCATCGATTCAAGGACATTGGACTTGCCGCAGCCGTTGGGGCCGACGATGCCGGTCAGGCCGGGCTCGATCTGGACCTCCGACGCATCGACGAAGGACTTGAAACCGACGAGGCGGAGGCGCTGGAATTGCATCGCGTCCCCGGCCCCCGACGTCAGCGGCCGGTAGCGGCGTCGATGGCGGCGCCCAGGGTCTCGAGCGAGCCGTCGGCGACCACCTTGCCGTTGACGAAGAAGGTCGGGGTCCTGGTCACGCCCGCCGCGATGCCGCCGGTCATGGCCTCGCGGATGGCGGCGATCGTCGCCGGGTCCTGGACGCAGGCGTTGATCTCGTCGCGCGAGCGGCCGCTGACGGCGATGGCGCGGTCGTACCATTCGCTGACCGGGCCGAAGTTCCGGGCCGTCGACTGCCAGCGGTAGAAGGTGTGCAGGACCTCGAAATACTGCTCGGGCGCCGAGCAGCGGGCGATGGCTGCGGCCTGGGTCGCCTCGGTCACCGGCTCGGTCAGCATGTCGCGGAAGACGAAGCGGACCTGGCCCGTGTCCACAAAGCGCTCCTTGAACGCATACCAGGTGCCCATCTGCCATTCGGCGCAATGGGGGCAGGCAAGGGAGCCGTATTCCACCACCGTCACCTGGGCGCGCGGATTGCCGATGGTCCGATCCGCCGAGCCCACACGCGGCAGAGTGCCGGCCCAGACCTGCGAGGGCAGGGCGGCCAGCAGCGGCGTCGCCAGCATCACGCTCAGGATCAGTCGGCGGAGCATCGACATGGGTTCAGTGTCCGGGCCGGTGAGCGGCGTCGACCGCGGCGCCAAGGGAGTCCAGCGAGGGATCGGCGATCCGGCGGCCGTTGACGAAGAAGGTCGGGGTGCCTTCGACACCGGCGGCCGTGGCGCCGGCGATCTCGGCGTCGATCCGGGTCTTGGTGGCGGGATCGGCGAAACAGGCCTTCATCTCGTCCTCGGTGCGGCCGCCGACGGTCACGGCGTCGCGGAGCCAGGTCCGGCTTCCGGCATAGAAGGCCGGCTGGCCGTCGAAGAGGGAATCGACCACGGCGAAGAACCGGTCCGGCCGCGAGCAGCGGGCGATGCCGGCTGCGGTCATGGCGAAGTCCTGGGGCGCGGTGGGCAGGGAGCGATAGACGAACTTCACCTTGCCGGTGTCGATGTAGCGCGCCTTGAAGGCCGGATAGACGTCCTTGTGCCAGACCGCGCAGTGCGGACAGACGAAGGAGGCGTATTCCACCACCGTCACGGGAGCGTCGGCGCGGCCCAGAACACGGTCCTCGGCGGTGACCGGCGGCAGATCGCCGGCCAGAACCGGTGTAGCGATGCCGGCCATGCCGGCGGTCAGGGGCGCCGCCAGGGTCAGGACAAGGAAAAGACCGCGGAACAGACGCATCGGCCTACTTCGCCAGTTCCGCGTCGATGGCCTTGGCCAGGTCGGGCAGTTGCGTGCCCTCGTCGCTTCCGGGCGTGATCACATCCTTGCCGTTGACCTTGAAGGTCGGCGTACCCTGGACGCCTGCGGCGGTCGCGGCCTGGATCCGCTTTTCAAGAGCGGCGACGTTGTCCGGATTGGTGATGCAGGCGGTATATTGCTCCTGGCTGAAGCCGAAGGACTGGGCCGTCTTCACCAGCGAAGCATTGGGCGACAGGGCGCCGGAACGCCATTCGTCCTGATTGGCCAGCAGTTCGTGCATGACGTCGAAATACTTGTCCGGACCGGCGCAGCGGGCCAGCAGGACGCCCGCCGTGGCGACGTCGACCGGCGGGGTCGGCAGTTCGCGGAAGATGTAGCGGACCTTGTTGGTGTCGACGTACCGGGCCTTGAACGCCGGCCAGGTGTTCTTCTGCCAAAGGGCGCAGTGGGGGCAGGTCGGCGAGGCGTATTCGATCACCGTGACCTTGGCGCCGTCGGCGGCGCCAAGGGCCATGTCGCCCTCGACGGCCTTGTCGCCGCCGCCGCCGCCGCAAGCCGCGAGAGCCAGGGCGAACAGGGCCACGGCCGATCCGGTCAGTTTCTTCGTGAAGCTCATGGGTGCGGTTTCCGGATCAACTCTGGATCATTTGGCGAGGGCGGCGTCGATCTTCGCAGACAGGTTCGCCAGGCTCGGCTCGGCGATCTTCTCACCATTGACGAAGAAGCTCGGCGTGCCGCTGACTCCGGCGTCGATCCCTGCCTTGACCCGCTTGTCGAGATCGGCGGCGGCCTTTTCGTCGGTGACGCAGGCCTCGAACTGGGCTTCGCTGAGACCCGCGCCCTGTGCGATGCGCAGCAGGGTGATGCGCGGCGGCGTGCCGCCGAAGATCTCGGCCTGGCTGGCCATGATTTCGTGGATCACGTCGAAATACTTGTCCGGACCGGCGCAGCGCGCGACCAGGAAGCCGGCGGCGGCGACCGGCACCGGCGGGGTCGGGAACTCGCGGAAGACGTAGCGGACCTTGTTGGTGTCGACGTACTTGGCCTTGAACTGGGGCCAGACCTCTTCCTGCCAGGCAGCGCAGTGGCTGCAGGTGACCGAGGCGTACTCGACGACGGTGACCTTGGCGCCCTTGGCGGCGCCCAGGCCCATATCGCCCTCGGCCTCCTGATAGCCGCCCCCGCCGCCGCATGCGGCCAGGGTGGTCATGGCGGCCAGGGCCGCGCCGGTGATCGCCGCACGGCGGCTCATCGATCCGAATTTGAAGGGCTTGCTGGCGCGCATGGGCTCTTTCTACAGGCAATAACGAACGATGATCACGCGATTCCCCGGGGAGGCGCGCATCGACACCTTTCGAGAACAGGTGCGGCGAAGTTTTGTCAACGGCGAGGGGGTCTGGCGCGTTGTTTGGCCTCGTCGGAAAGCACCGCCCGGCCCAGGCCGGCGAGGGCGGCCTTGAGGGCGTCGGGGGCCTTGGCGACCGACTGGGTCAGTTCGGCCTCGGTCCCGGCGTCCAGCGGATCGAACCGGCGACGCGCGCCCTTGGTCGAGGCGGCGGGCGTGGCCAGAGGCTTCACCGGCCCTTGGGCGATGCGCAGCTTGTCCACCGAGCCCGGACCCAGGAACAGGTTCACCCGCGACAGGATCTCGGCCGACTGATGCTGTACCAGAAGGGCGGCGGGACCGGCGACGCGCAGCTCCAGCGTCCCACCGGCGCCGCCTTTGCCGCGGGTCAGCTTCTGCGGGCGGGTGACGCGGGCCAGCTGGTCGCCGACGATCTCGCGCCAGCGCGGCTCCAGCGCCCCGGCGCCGCGTCCGAACTTCTCGTCCAGCTCCCGGATGAAGCCGGTCAGGGCGCGGCCGGCGGGCGGCGCGGGACGGGGCGCCGGACGCGTGCGCGTACGGGCGAGAATCTCGCGCGCCTCTCTTTCCGTGGGCAGGTCCCGGGCCATGGCCCTATATAGCGCCACTGATGCCCGACGTCGCCCTCCACAAATCCGATCTCCGCGCCGCCTTGCTGGCCTGGTACGACGAACGCGCGCGGACGCTGCCCTGGCGCGCGCCGCCGGGAGCGGCCGAGCGCACCGATCCCTACCGGGTCTGGCTGTCGGAGGTGATGCTGCAGCAGACGACCGTCCCGCATGCCACGCCCTATTTCGAGAGCTTCACCGCGCGCTGGCCGACGGTGAACGATCTGGCCGCCGTCGCCGACGCCGATCTGATGGCCGCCTGGGCAGGGCTCGGCTACTATGCCCGCGCCCGCAACCTGCTGGCCTGCGCCCGGGCCGTGGCTGGTCAGCACAGCGGGGTGTTTCCGGATACGGAAGCGGGGCTGCTGGCCCTGCCCGGGGTGGGCGCCTATACGGCCGCCGCCGTCGCCGCCATCGCCTTCGACCGTGAGGCCAATGTGGTCGACGGCAATGTCGAACGAGTCGTGGCCCGGCTGTTCGCGGTCGAGACGCCTGTTCCTGCCGCGCGACCCGAACTGAGAGCGCTCGCCGGTTCGCTGGTCGACGCCCACCGGCCCGGCGATTGGGCCCAGGCCCTGATGGATCTCGGCGCCACCGTCTGCCGTCCGAAGTCGCCGTCCTGCCTGATCTGCCCGATCCGCCAATGGTGCGCGGGCTATCGGACAGGCGAACCCGAACGCTATCCGATCAAGACGAAGAAGGCGGACCGTCCGCACCGCCACGGGTTCGCCTGGGTGCTACGCGACGGCGCGGGCCGCGTCGCCCTCGTCCAGCGGCCGGACAAGGGCCTGCTCGGCGGCATGCTCGGCCTGCCGACCAGCGACTGGTCCGCTGCGCCTTCAGAAACACCGCCGGTCGCCGCGGACTGGACCGAAGCGGGGGCCATTGAACACGTCTTCACCCACTTCAGCCTCACCCTGTCGGTGCGGGTGGCGACGGGAAGTGGTGACTTCGTCTGGACACCCGAGGCCGAGGCGCTGAAGGCCCTGCCGACGGTGTTCAGGAAGGCGCTGGAACGCGGGCTGGCCGCAGAGGTCTAGCGCGAGGTCAGGATCCGCACGTCGCCCTGCTTGCCCTTGGGCATCAGGACTGTGCCCTCGCCGATGCGTTCGAAGATCAGGTCGACCTTCGACGTTCCGACACGCAGCTCCGACACCGTCAACCGATCAACGCCTGCCGGCAGGGTCGGGTTGGCCACGGTGACCACGCCATCGAGAGCGTTGACGTCAACACCCAGCGACGACTGCAGCATCAGGAAGGCCGAGCCCGCCGCCCAGGCCTGGGGCAGGCAGGCGACCGGATAGGCGATGGGACCTTCGCCCGGCTCGCGGTCAAAGCCGCAAAACAGCTCGGGCAGGCGCATCTGGAAGTGGCTGGCGGCGGTGTAGATCTCGCCGAGGATGGTCGAGACGGCGTCACGCTCGCCATAACGCGCCATCCCCGCCACCCCGATGGAGGTGTCGTGCGGCCAGACCGAACCGTTGTGATAGCTCATCGGATTGAACCGGGCCTGACCCTTGGCCAGCGTCCTCAGGCCCCAGCCGCTGCGGAACTCGCTGGACAGCATGCGGCGGGTCACCCGCTCGGCGCGGGCCTTCGACGGCAGGCCGCTGAAAAGCAGGTGTCCAGCGTTGGAGCCGATCGAGCGGCACTGCTCACCGTCCCCGTCCAGGGCGATGGCGTAGAAGCCCTCGTCCTCCATCCAGAACTTGTCCTCCACCAGGAAGCGGACCTCGTGGGCGTGGTCCTCCCAGGCCTGGGCGCGGGCGTCGCCGACCCGGGCGCCCAGATCGGCCATGGCCAGCCAGGCGGCATAGGCATAGCCCTGCACTTCCAGCAGGGCGATCGGCCCCTTGGGGAAGCGTCCGTCGCGGTGGAAGATAGAGTCTTCCGAGTCCTTCCAGCCCTGGTTGGAAAGGCCGGTCTCGGCGCCGCGCGCATAGTCGATCAGGCCGTCGCCGTTCGAGTCGCCATAGTCGCGCATCCACTCCGAGGCCGCGACCAGATTGGGCCAGAGCTTGCGGATCAGGTCGAGGTCGCCGGTCCGCCGGGCATAGGCGCCGGCCAGGGCGATGAACAGACAGGTGGTGTCGACCCCGCCGTAGTAAAGGCCGAACGGCACCTCATGCAGGGCGCTCATCTCGCCGCCGCGTGTCTCGTGCATGATCTTGCCGGGCGCCGAGTCGTGGAAGGCCGAGACCTCGGTCGCCTGACGCGAGGCCAGATAGGTCAGGACACCGCGCGCCAGAGACGGATCCAGCCACAGCATCTGCCAGGCGCTGAGGATGCCGTCGCGGCCGAACGGGGTCGAGAACCAAGGGGTGCCGGCATAGGGATAGGGGCCGGTCGGCAGATCAGTGGTCAGCAGCGCCATGTCGGCGCGCGACTGGTCAAGCCAGGCGTTGAACATCGGGCTGCGCGGTCCGCGCAGGGAGGCTCCCCGCCTGCGCCGCCGCCGCATCGACAGCCGGGCGGCCAGGGCGTTTTCGCGCCAGCGCAGCGGGTCCGGCGTGGTGCAGGCTTCGCCGCCGCACTCGATATACAGGTCCATCCGCTTGCCCTTGGGCAGGCTGAACATGAACTCCGCCTTGGTCGCGGACAGTCGCGCGGGAGGCTCCGAGAAGGACAGGCAGCTGATCCGCTCGACGTCGTCCAGGCCGGTGTATCGGAAGGTGATGCGCCGCCCGTCATGCGTCGGCGTATGCACCGTGCCGCGCTTTTCCCGGAGGGTGCCGCGCACCTGGAAGATGTCGGCGAAGTCGGCGGCGAAGTCGAAGGCCAGCGGTAGCAGGACGTCCTCGACGCCGTGGTTGACCATCCGCACCCGCTCGAACATCCGCCGGTTCCAGAGGAAGCGGCGGCGTTCGATATGCATCACCCCGGCCGGGGCAGACCGCCCGCCCATCGGGGGGAGGGGCCGGTTGGTCGAATGGGCGGTGAAGAAGACGTTGTCGCGCGACACCCCGGACGACAGCCGCGAGGGCCGGGCCATCCCCGCCGTCATCTGGAACCTGGACAGCAGTCGGGTGTCGCTGTCGAACAGGCCGTCGGCCCCGCCCTTCATGTCGCCCCAGCCGTCGGCGACCAGAAAAGTGTCGCCGTCCTTCAGGGCCTGAAGAGTGTCGAGACCGCCGGTCTCGCCGGTCTCAGCGGCCGTGGTCTGGACCGAGTAGCTGTCGTCCATGGAAACTCCGCACGCGGCTTTGGGTCGCCTGAATCGTCCCACCCAAATGCGGCTCTAGACTGTCCGCTTCATGACCTAATGGCTGAGAAGCGCGACGGTTCAGCGACCGCGCGAAGGATCGGACCTTATCCGGCGGCGGCGAAGCTGCGCGGTTCGTCCAGCGGCCGCAGCGGCGTCACCACGTCCTCGAGCGGGGCCTCGGCGAAGGGCCGTTTGGCCAGCAGGTCGCCATAGACGTCGAGGTAGCGCCGCGCCATGGCGGTCGCCGAGAAGCGCAGTTCGAAGCGGGCGCGCACGGCCTCGCGGTCCAGCAGACCGACCCGACCGGCGGCAGCGATGGCCTGCTCCATCGTATCGACCAGATAGCCGGTGGCGCCGTCCTCGATGATCTCCGTGGTCGAGCCGCATTTGAAGGCGATGACCGGCGTACCGCAGGCCATGGCCTCGATCATCACCAGGCCGAAGGGTTCGGGCCAGTCAATCGGGAAGAGCAGGGCCTCGGCGCCGCCGAGGAAGGCCGACTTCTGGTGGTCGCCGATCTCGCCGATGAACTCGATCAGCGGATTGCCGTCGATCAGCGGCTTGATCTTCTCTTCGTAATAGACCCGGTCGGCGGCATCGACCTTGGCCGCCATCTTCAGCCGCTTGCCCAGTTTTGTCGCGATCTCGATGGCCCGGTCGGGGCGCTTCTCCGGGGAGATGCGACCGAGGAAGGCGAGGTAGCCCTCGGATTTCGGCGAGAAGCGATACTGCTCGGCGGGCATGCCGTGATGGACCGTCGCCTTCCAGTTGGCGAAGGCCAGCGGCTTGCGCTGGTCGTCGGAAATGGAGATCAGGCCGAACTCGGTGAACCGGTCATAGACCTCGGTCAGGTCCTTCATATCGAGCCGGCCGTGCAGGGTCGTCAGGGTCTTGTCGGCGTACTTCCGGAACATCGGGAAGTGGATCATGTCGGTGTGGAAGTGGATGACGTCGAACTGGTCCACCCGATCCATCACCTCGGCCAGCATGGTCAGGTGAGCCGCCAGATCGGACTTGAGCGGCGCCGGGTCCAGACGGATGGCCTGATCGCGCACCGGAATCAGCCGCGCCTTGGTGATGGCGTCGGCGCTGGCGAACAAGGTCACCTCATGACCCAGATCGACGAGGGCGTCGGTCAGATGGGCGACCACCCGTTCGGTCCCGCCATAGAGCTTCGGAGGGACGGCCTCGTAAAGCGGAGTGACCTGGGCGATCTTCATGATGTGTGTGCTCCGACCCGCTCAGCCGGGCCGTAGACATCAATGTTCTCGCAACTGCGAAGTTCCGTCGCGGAACGTGCAATTTTGTTCAGCGATTGCGGGGCGTTACAGGCGTTCCATCTGTGCGTTTCCGGACATTTCGTCCAGAGTTCAGGACTCCCAGCGCTTTTGCGGCGAGCGGTACAGCGACAGGGTGATCAGGGTGGCCAGGACGGCGGGGATAGCCGCCCAGACAAGACCGGCCAGAGCGAGGGCGGTGGCGCCGCCCCAGCCCGCCTGAACGAACATCTCGGCGATATTGACCAGCCATGAGCCGCCGCGCTGGCGCTGGTTGAAGGCTTTGCGGGTCGCGGGCTTCTGGCGCCAGATCTGGATCAGGCCCGAGCAGGCGGCCGCGCAGACGCAGCCGATCAGGACAACGGCAGCCTGAACTGGAGCGAGGAAGGCAAAGCCGGCGACGGCGAGACCTGTCAGGACAAAGGTCGGGATCAGGGCGGCGATCAGCTTGGCCCGGTCGGCGAGGCCACGGTCGATCGGCGCCGAGCGCAGCAGGTCGGGGCTGTCCTCGGCCGAGATGGCGATCCAGGCGAAGCTGCCGGCCAACTGGCCCGCCATGAAGACAATGGCCGCGCCGCCGAAGGTCGGGCCGGTCCCCGAATGGGAGCTCTTGAACAGGACGATGCCGAGCGGGATCAGATAGACGATGCGCAGCAGGATCTGGCTGATCAGCTGCGGGTCGCGGGCCAGAAGCCGCAGCTCCTTTTTGACCATGACGCGGGTCAGGCCGCCGGCGAAGGCGCCGTCGGCGCCGCGGGTGCGGGCGGGGGTCGATTTCTCGCCGACGGCGGCGGCCGCGTCCTTCGCGAAGCGCGGGCCGAGAAGACGGATCACGGCGGCGAGCAGGACGACGCCTATGCCGCCGATGACGATCAGGGGGAGGGGGCTGGCGGTCACGGCGCGCACCGGCCAGGCCAGCGGACCGCTCGGCGCCAACAGGGGGCTGGCGGTCAGGCCGAGGGCGAAATCGGCGACGCCCGACGAGCCGTGGCCGCCCTCGTGCCGGGTGAAGTTGTAGAGCTGACTCAGGACGAACATCAGACCGCCAACGAGGGCGGCCAGCACCTGGGCCACCACCCGGGTCTTGCGCGGGCCGATCAGGGCGAACAGCCCCATGGTCAGGAGAATGCCCAGAGCGGTCGCGACCATGGCCAGGGAGATCAGGATCACGAACAGCGACAGCCATTCAGGCCGTCCCAGCACGGAGGCGGTGATCACGAAGGGCGTCACCAGGGCGACGTACAGGATGCTGGCGACGACCGTGATCGACAGGGCCCGCACCGCCAGAACCACACGCGGCTTCAGCGGCGAGGACAGCAGCAGGTCGAGGTCGCCCCGCTCGTACAGGGCCTGAACCGCCAGATTGATCGCCTGGGACAGCATCAGGGTGAACAGGACGACACAGGCTGCATCCACGATCAGGGCCGACAGAGGAGTGATCGGCAGGGGCCAGCGCGAGGCGAGGAAGCCCAGGGACAGGCCGCCGAAGACGACGCCGGCTACCGCCACGATCGAGATGATAATCAGGGCGACCTTGGAGCCGCTGGCGCCGCCGCGCTTGCCGGCCATGCCGCGCAGGCCGAGGCGGACCTCGGCGGCCAGAAGCCAGGCGGCCGATCCCGGCGGCAGCATCCTGACGAGGGCGCCGATCACGAGACGTCCGCGCCCACGAGGTCGAGGAAGACGTCTTCCAGCGTCGCGCCGCCGTGCCCCGATCTGGCGCGCAGCTCCTCCAGCGTGCCTTCGGCCAGCAGCTTGCCGTGCTGGATGATGCCGATCCGGTCGGCCATCCGCTCGGCGACGTCGAGGATGTGGGTGGTCAGGATGACGGTGGCGCCGGCCTTCACCCGCTGCTGCAGCAGGTCCTTGACCTGACGCGCCATGGCGGCGTCGAGACCGGTCAGGGGCTCGTCCAGCATCAGCAGCTTCGGCTCATGGATCAGGGCGCCGGCCAGGGCCGCCTTCTGCTTCATGCCGCGCGAAAAGCCCTCGCAGCGTTCGCCGCGATGGGGCCAGAGGGCGAGGAACTCCAGCAACTCCTGGGCCCGTTTGCGCGCCGTCTTCGCGTCCACGCCCCACAGGCCGGCGACGAACTCGAGGTACTCCATCGGCGTCAGCTTGTCGTAGAGCATGGGCTCGTCCGGCAGCCAGGCGATCAGCCGCTTGGCCGCGACCGGATCGGCGATGGCGTCGGTCCCGAAGACGCGGATCGATCCCGCGTCGGCCTTCGTCAGGCCCGCGACCATGCGCAGGGTCGTGGTCTTGCCGGCTCCGTTCGGTCCCAGAAGGGCATAAAGCTCTCCGGCCCGAACCGTCAGGTCGAGATTGTCCACCGCCGGGCGGCTGAACGTTTTTCGCAGGCCCCGGATTTCGAGCGCACTGTCCGTCATAAGCTGTCCCCCGTCAGGCCCTGACCCTGCCGCCCGCGAGACGGGAGGTCAAATGGCGCGCGGGGAATTCGCGTTGGTCAGAGCGTCGCGCGGATTTCCGAGCGGAGGGCGTCGATGGACTTGAAACCCTGGTCGGTCTTGAAGCGCCAGTAGGTCCAGCCGTTGCAGGCCGGGGCGTTCTCGAGGATGGCGCCCAGCTTGTGGATCGAGCCGGTGAACTCGCCGGACACCAGCGAGCCGTCGGCGCGCACGCGGGCTTCGCGGTCGCCCTTGGGCGAATAGAGGCGGTCGCCGGGGGCCAGCAGGCCCGCTTCTACCAGGGCGCCGAAGGGCACCTTCACCTCGGCCCGCTTGGAGCCCATGACCTTGAGGTCTTCGGCCGCGGCGGGAATGACGGTGGCGATGCGGGTCTCGGCGACCTTGGCATAGGTCTCGTCGCGCTCGATGCCGATGAAGTGACGGCCCAGACGCTTGGCGGCGGCGCCCGTCGTGCCCGTGCCGAAGAAGGGATCAAGGATCACGTCGCCCGGCCTGGTCGCGGCCAGGATCACCCGGTGCAGCAGGGCCTCGGGCTTCTGGGTCGGGTGGGCCTTCTTGCCGTCCTCGCCCTTGATCCGTTCCTCGCCGGTGCACAGCGGGAAGGTCCAGTCCGAGCGCATCTGGGTGTCTTCGTTGAAGGCCTTCAGGGCGTCGTAGTTGAAGGTGTAGCGCTTCTGCTCTCGCGACTTGGCGGCCCAGATCAGGGTCTCGTGGGCGTTGGTGAACCGGGTGCCCTTGAAGTTCGGCATCGGGTTGGACTTGCGCCAGATAATGTCGTTCAGGACCCAGTAGCCCATGTCCTGGATGGCGACGCCCAGGCGGAAGATGTTGTGATAGCTGCCGATGACCCACAGCGAGCCCTCGTCCTTGAGGACCCGGCGGCATTCCTTCAGCCAGTCGCGGCAGAAGGCGTCATAGGCGGCGAAGCTGTCGAACTTGTCCCAGTCGTCATCGACGGCGTCGACCTTGGAATTGTCCGGCCGCAGCAGGTCGCCGCCCAGCTGAAGGTTATACGGCGGGTCGGCGAAGACCATATCGACCGACTTCGACGGCAGGCCGCGCAGGATCTCCAGGCAGTCGCCCAGATGGATGATGTCGGTCTTCAGGTCGGTCACGCGCACAGCTCCGGGGAGTGGAGCCGGTATGGTGAATCCTTGTGGTTAAGGTGGGGTAACCGGAAGCCATATCTCGGTGTCGCCCATGCCGGTGGCAGCGTCGTAGTGCGGGCCGTAGCGTTCGAAGTCGGGCGTGCCCGCTGGCTTCCATTCGCCGTTGGTCTCCAGCCAGGCCTGACTGGCCACGATGGTGTCGCGGATTTTCCAGACAGGAGCGTCGTGGGCGAAGACGGCGTAGTGGGCCTCGGGAATCTTCAGCCGGCCGAGGTCGTCGGGCAGGGCATCGAAGCTCTCGACTTCTGCGGCGCAGATATATTCGAAGCGCTGGCCTTCCGGGTCCATCTGGCAGGTGGCGCCATAGGTCCGACCCCCAACCTGACCGGGCAGGGGCAGTCGGGCGACAAAGTCTTTCCAGACGAGCGGAATCTGCGTCGGGCCCTCGGAGAAGGCGTACCAGCGGCGCAGGCCCGCCAGAAGCATGGGGCGGCCGGTCTCGAAACGTGATGGGGTCATGGGCGCAGATTACGCGCGGGACTGCGACACTGGGAAGACATCGACTCCTCCGGCGACGCTGAATAGGGTCCCGGCATCGTATCCCCCGGAGCCGCCATGCGCCTGACCCTGTCACTTGCCGCCCTGATGTCCGGCGTCGCCCTTTCGACGATGGCGTTCGCCCAATCCGCCGAGCCCGCCTTCGACGCCGCCAAACTGTCGGAACACATCCGCATCCTGGCCGACGACAGCTTCGAAGGCCGCGGCATCGCCACCGAGGCCGAGCCCAAGGTCATCAAATATCTGAGCGAGCAATACGCCGCCGCCGGATTCGAGCCGGGTGGGGACTTGCAGGCCGACGGCTCGCGTCTGTGGACCCAGGCCGTGGCCCTGAACCGCTTCGAGATCGACGACTTCAAGGCCACGCTGAAGGTCGGCGACTGGACCCTGCCGCTGGCCCAGGGCGAGCAGGTCGTGGCTTCGACCCGCCTGCCGAACTCCTCGGGCCACGTCATGCTGATGAACGCCCCGCTGGTCTTCGTCGGCTACGGCATCAAGGCGCCCGAGCGGAACTGGGACGACTTCAAGGGCATGGACCTGAAGGGCAAAATCCTGGTCGTCCTGGTCAATGACGCCGACTTCGAGGATCCGACGCTGGACACCTTCGGCGGCAAGGCCATGACCTATTACGGCCGCTGGACGTACAAGTATGAAGAGGCCGCCCGTCAGGGCGCCGCAGGCGTGCTGATCGTGCATGAGACCGCGCCGGCCTCCTATGGCTGGGCGACGGTGCGCAACTCCTGGACCGGACCGCAGTTCGACATCGTCCGCGCCGATCCTTCGAAGGAACGGGTTCCGATGGAGGGCTGGATCCAGCGCGACGTCGCCGTCCAGCTATTCCAGCACGCCGGTCTCGACTTCGAGGCCCTGAAGGCTCAGGCGCGCAGCCGCGACTTCCAGCCGGTGACCCTGACCGGCGCGGGTCTGAGCGCCATGTTCGACCTCAAGACCGACCGGATCGAGAGCCATAATGTCGTCGCCCGCCTGCCCGGCACGACCCATCCGGACGAGACCGTCCTCTACACCGCCCACTGGGATCACATCGGGGTCGGCACGCCCGACGCCAACGGCGACGCCATCTTCAACGGCGCGGTCGACAACGCCTCGGGCACCTCCGGCCTGCTGGAGATCGCCCGGGTCTTCGGCGCCGCGCCCCGCACCCAGCGCTCGATCGTCGCCATCAGCTTTACCGGCGAGGAAAGCGGCCTGCTGGGCTCGACCTACTACGCCGCCAACCCGCTGTACCCGCTGGCGAAGACCGTCGGCGGCTTCAATATGGACTCGGCCAATGTCTATGGCCGGACCACGGCGATGAGCATCATCGGCTTTGGCCAGTCTGACCTCGACGAGCGCGTCACCCGGGCGGTCGAGGCGCAGGGCCGTGAGATCGAGCCCGATGGCAACACCCAGGCCGGCTACTACTTCCGCTCCGACCACTTCCCTCTGGCGAAGGAAGGCGTGCCTATGGCCTATGCCGAGAGCGGCGGCGAATTCCGGGACGCCCCCATCGATGAGCGCATCGCCAGGCGCGATGAATATACCGAGAAGCGCTACCACCAGGCCGACGACGAATGGTCCGCCGACTGGGACTATCGCGGCCAGATGGAGGACCTGACGGTCTATTACGACATCGGCCGGGCCCTCGCCGACAGTCGCGACTGGCCGCAGTGGAAGACAGGTTCGGAGTTCGGTCCGGCCCGCGCCGTCAGTGCCGCCGAACGTCAGTAGGCTGCATTACAAAAATGTAAGGGGCGGTCGGGAGCGGCCGCCCTAAGGTGCGCGCGCATTTCCCACGGAGTTTCTTGATGCTGGCCCGACTGACTTGCGGCGTCGCCGCTTCGGCGATGTTGCTTCTGGCCCTGCCGGCTGCGGCCCAGGACTTTTCGGCCCAGCGCCTGTCCGACCACATCAAGTATCTGTCTGACGACAGCCTGGAAGGTCGCTTCCCGGGCAAGATCGGCGAGCAGCTGACCCTGGCCTATCTGCAGGCCCAGTATGAGGCCATGGGGCTGCAGCCCGGCGGTCCGGACGGCCAGTGGCTGCAGCCGGTCGACCTGCTGCGTCTGACACCGGCGCGTCCCGCAACGGTCAGCTGGACCGGCGTCGACGGGGTCGTCCATCCGGTCGAGTCCGGGCTGATGATCCGCGCCGGCGCCGCCGACGGCCATGTGAAGCTGGACAATGTGCCGATCGTCTTCGCCGGCTACGGCGTCGTCGCGCCCGAGCGGAACTGGGACGACTATGGAAACATGGACCTGACCGGCAAGGTCGTGATCGTGCTCAGCGGCCAGCCGGCCGCCTTCGGCGCCGATCCCAACTTCTACGGCTCCTCAACCCACAAGGTGGACGAGGCGATCAAGCGCGGCGCCGCCGGCGTCATCACCCTGTACGAAATGCAGGGCGGACGCGGCATGCGCGGCGGCGGCCGCCCGCGCATGACCATCACCGGCGCCCATGAGACCGCCTTCAGCGGCACGATGACCCTGGACGCCGCCGCCGTCCTGTCGACCGCCTCGGGCGAGGATATCCAGGCCGTCCTGACGGCGGCCAAGGCCGGCGGCGCCTTCAAGGCCCAGGACATCGGTCTGAAGCTGAACATCGACACCGATGAGGTGGCCGAGGTCATCCACTCCCATAACCTGCTGGCCAGGATCCCCGGCACGACCCGTCCGGACGAATACCTGGTCTATTCGGCCCATTGGGACCACGTCGGCGTCGCCGCCGATCCGGACGCCAACGGCGACCGCATCTACAACGGCGCCTGGGACAACGCCTCGGGCACCTCGGGCGTGCTGGAAATGGCCCGCGCCTTCAAGGCCGGCCCGCCGCCGGAGCGCACCGTTGTCTTCCTGCACGTCACGGCCGAGGAGCAGGGCCTGCTGGGCTCGGAGTGGTACGCCACTCATCCCGTCTATCCGCTGGAAAAGACGGCCGCCGACATCAACATCGACATGCTGCCCTTCACCCCGGCGACCAAGACCATCGCCATCTTCGGCATCGGCAAGTCCGGGCTGGAGGATGATCTGGAACGTCTGGCCCAGCGTGAAGGCCGCCACGTCGTCGGCGACGGCGAACCCGAGCAGGGCTACTACTACCGAAGCGACCACTTCAATTTCGCGGCAGGCGGGGTTCCGGCCCTGATGCCCTGGACCGGCGTCGACTTCGTCGAAGGCGGCGAGGCCGTCGGGCGGCCGTATTACCAGGCCCAGATGGCGAAATATTACCACAAGCTCGACGACGAATGGCGCGCCGACTTCGACTTCACCGCCGCCCTGCAGAACCTGAAGCTGCTCTATCAACTGGGTCAGGAAGTCGCCGACAGCACCAGCTGGCCGCAGTGGAAGCCGACGTCGGAGTTCGCCGCCATCCGCCGTCAGAGCGACGCCGCCCGGCGTTAAGCCGTGACCCGCGTCCTCGTCATCGGGGCCGGAGGCGTATTCGGATCGCGGCTGGCGAAAGGGCTGGTCCGCGACGGGTTCGAGGTCGTGGTGGCGGGGCGGAGCCTTGAGCGCGCCGAGGCGACGAAGGTTGAGGTCGGGGCGGCTTCCGCGACGGCGCTGGACACCCGTAGCCTGACCGCCGCCGATCTGACGGCGACCGGCGCCGGCATCGTCGTGGATGCGGCAGGGCCGTTCCAGGGGGCGGAGCCGTGCGTGGCCAGGGCCGCCATCGCGGCGGGCCTCCATTATGTCGATCTGGCCGACGCGCGGGACTTCGTCGCGGGGTTCGGGGCGCTGGATGCGGCGGCGAAGGCGGCGGGCGTCACGGCCCTGACCGGCGCCAGTTCGACACCGGCCCTGTCCAACGCCGTGCTGGACGCCCTGATCAAGGGCTGGACCCGCATCGACGCGGTCGAGGCGGCGATTTCTCCCGGCGCACGCGCGCCGCGCGGCCGGTCGGTGACCGAGGCCATCCTGTCCTGGTTGGGACGGCCCGTGAGGGTGTTCGAGGACGGGGCGTGGACACAGCGCACGGGGTGGGGCGCGGTGGTGCCGCGCGACTTCGGCCCGGCGGGACCCCGCCGCCTGTCGTTGTGTGAGACCCCTGATCTGGATGTGCTGGCCGAGCGCTTCCGGCCCACCGACCGCGCGCTGTTTCTGGCCGGGCTCGAGCCGGGGTTCACCCATTGGGGCGGTTGGGCCCTGGCGAGGTTGGTCAGTTTGACCGGCGCGGACCCCCGATCCCTGACCGGTTTGATCATCTTCCTGTCCCGGCTCGCCGCCCCGTTTGGAAGCGACGTCGGCGCCATGCGGGTCGAGGCGACCGGGCGGGACGGAGAGGACAGGGTCGTGCGCGCGGTCTGGCTGCTGATCGCGCCGCCGGGCGTCGGGCCTGTGACGCCGGGCGTCCCGGCCCTGGCGGCGGTGAAGGCCCTCGCAGCGGGGCGGCTAACGCCGGGCGCTCGGGCCTGTGTCGGAGAACTGCCGCTGGCCGAGCTGGAGGCCGAGTTGGCGGTCCACAGCATCACGACCACGACCACCGTCGAACCGTCCGCTCTCTTCGAGCGGGCCATCGGTCCCACCTTTGCGGACCTGCCGGCATCGATCCGGGCGCTGCATGAAGCTTCGGGCCTGTCGGTCTGGCGTGGTCAGGCCTCGGTCGAGGGCGCGGCCAATCCTGTCGCCGGTCTGGTCGCGCGGGTGTTCGGGTTTCCGAAGGCGGGGCAGGGCGTTCCGGTCGAGGTCCGGATTGACGCCGACCGCGACTGTTCGGTCTGGCGGCGCGAGATCGCGGGCAGCCGGTTCCAGAGCCGGCTGTCGTCGCCGAAGCCGGGCGGCCGGGTGGTCGAGAGCTTCGGCCCCTGCGCCTTCGATCTGACCCTAAGCCCCGAGGATCGGCGGTTGGTCTATCAGGTTCAGGGCTGGCGGTTGCTGGGCCTGCCAATGCCGAGGCGCTGGGCGCCCACCACCGTAACCCACGAAAAAGAAGACGCCGAAGGCCGGTTCGCCTTCGACGTCGAGATCGGCCTTCCGATAGCGGGCCGGATGGTCCGCTATCGGGGCTGGCTGGAAAGGGTCTAGCGCGCCGTGGCGGTCGCGATGATGGTCTTGGCCTGATCGATGGCCGCCGCGGTGGTGACCTCGCCGGACTGGACCTTTTCGGCCAGGTCCATCAGCGGGGTCCCGGTGACGGCGCCGGTCTCGGCGACTTCCTGAACGCGGACGCCGCCGTGGGCCGCGATGGCCGCGTCCCACAGGTCGCGAACCGCCGCCCAGTAGTCCTTGGTGGCCGCCCAGTAGTCGTCGCCCGCCTTGGGATCATAGCCGTCCCACTTGCGGTAGGTGTTGACCACGTCCTCCTGGACGACGGCGACGGGATCGCCGTCATCGCCCTGGCCGGGCTGCATCTTCATATTGTCCTGGATGTGCACCCACCCGACCGGCGTCAGGGCGTGGCGGTTGACGCCCAGGTAGCGGTCATAGATCGGGTGACGCACGGCGTCGCGACGGGCCAGCGGACGCCAGGTCGGGCCGCTGGTCCAGACGGCCATGCCGTTGTCATAGCTCCACTTGCCGACGCCGCCGTAGCGCGGCGAATCGTCCGTCTGCCACACCGTCTGGGACCAGGCGCCGGCGCGCTCGGCCTCGGGCACGTTCGACAGCGTCCACTCGCCCGGACCGGCATAGGTCAGGACGGTCGAGGGCTGGTAGGTCCAGTCCTCGCGCCAGTGTTTGACGACGATCGACTGGCCTTCATGCTCCATCACCAGGATGTGCTGCAGGCTGATCCGGTCGCCGTGGTCGTAGACGACCCGGACGATCTCATTGCCCGCCGAGTCGTGCGCCTCGACCGGGGTGTAACCCGCCAGGAAGCTGACGTTCTCGCGGAAGTCGAAGCGGACGCGGAACTGGCCCGCCTCCGCCAGGATCGATTGCCGGTCCCGCTCGAAAGCGCTGGTCGGCGCGGTTGCGGCGGGAGCAGCCGTCTGGGCCTCCGCTGCGACGGGCGCAGCGGAGGCCAGCAGGGCGGCGGCGATCATCAGGGCGCGCATCGGAACCTCGTTTATCTTGATAGTCATTCGCATCATCCTCTGTGACGCTTACAGACGCAAGGACAGAGAGACGCCGAAGTTGCGGCCGGGCTGGGTATAGGCGTCGGTCACGGTCGAGGTGGCGCTGACGCCGTTGATGTCGCTCCACCAGCTGTACTTCTCGTCGAAGACGTTGAAGGCGCCGACGCGGGCCGTGACCTGGTCGGTCACGTTCCAGTAGGCGGTGATGTCCACCAGGGTGAAGGCCTGGCCGAGGTAGCAGCCTGCCGCCGGGGAGACGGCGCCGGTCGCCCGGCAGGAGGAGCCGATGGTGTCCACCGCATCCTTGGAATCGGACCAGGTCACCACCCCTTCGACGCCGTATCGGCCCGCGGGATCGTTCCAGGCCAGTCCGCCCACCAGCTTCACCGGATCGATCGTCGACAGCTTGCCCGCCGTCGTGCCGTCGACCTTGTCGCCGTCGGCATAGGCAGCGGCGAAGTGGGCGGCGAACCCGTTGTCCCAATAGATGTCGGCCTTGGCTTCCAGCCCGTTCACCTCGACGCTGGTGTAGTTCACGTACTGATAGACCGCCGGATCAGCCGGGGTGAACGAGCCCGAAACCACCTGCTGGGAGATGAAGTCCTGATAGTCGGAATGGAAGCCGACCAGTTGGAAACGCATGGTTCCGAAGGCGAAGTCCTGATCGCGCAGACGCAGGCCGATTTCGGTGCTCTGGCTGGTTTCCGGTGACAGGTTCGGGTTCGGCGTCGAGACATAGCCGAAGGCCGCATTGGAGAAGTAGTTGTTCACCTGGTTCGGCGTCGGGGCCTTGAAGCCTTCGGCGTAGTTGGCGAACAGCTGGAAGCCCGGCGTGACCTGCCAGACGGCGCCGATCTTGGGCGAGAGATGGCTGTCGTTCTGATCGGCGCGCGTACCGATGTAGAGCGGATCGGTGTCGGTCGACAGGTCGTAGCTGTCATACCGCACCGCCGGAATGATCCGCAGGCGTCCGCCCGCCAGCACGATCTCGTCCTGCACGAAGGCGCCGGCCAGGGTGTAGTCGGTCTTGGGGAAGGGGCTGGTCGGGAAGGTCTCGCCGGTCGGCGGGACGGTGCCGTCGCGAATGCCTTCCTGCGTCGTCTGCGACCAGTCGCCGCCGAAGGTCACGCGGTTCTCGATGCCGCCCGCGGTGAAGGTTTTGCGGGCCCAAGCCGAGGCGCCGAACACCTTGTTGTTGAAATGGTTGTCGCGGATCCGGTCGGTGCCGACGCGATCCTCGTAGGTGTACTGGCGGTTGGTGGAGTCCTGGCCATAGACGGCGACCTGACCCTCATCCAGACCGAAGGCGTCCGAGAAGCGCCAGTCCAGGCTGAGACGTTCGCGCTCGGTGGCGTCCGCGGCGGTCAGGCCCAGGACCGCGGTGGCGGCGGTCGGCGGGGTGGCGGCGACCGTGCGGGCCGAACGGCCGCTCAGGACGTTGTAGTCCGAGTCCAGCTGGAAGTTCTCATAGGTCAGACGAAGGGTTTGTTTCGGCGCGAAGGCCCAGACCAGCTTGGCCAGGATCGCGTCGGACGTATTGTCCTGCGGGTTGGCCTCGGTGCGGTTGGAATAGGTGATGCCGCCGGCCGGGGTGACTTCCTCGCCGGTCAGGTCGCCGTGGGTTTCGGTCTCGGAACTGTCGCGATGGGTCCAGGCCAGCAGGCCGGAGAAGGCGCCGCTGCGCCCGGCGACGGCCAGGGATTCCGTCGTCCCCTGGTCGGCGGAGTTATAGCCGACCCGGGCGCGGGCGCCGAAATTGCTGCCGGCCCGGATCAGGTCCTCGGGATCCTTGGTGGTCATGCTGACGGCCCCGGCGACGCCGTCCGAGCCGTACAGGGCCGAGGCCGGACCGCGCAGGATCTCGACGGTCTTCATCAGGTCGAGATCCGAATAGCCGCCGCGGCCGACGCTCTGGGCGCCGAAGACGAAGCCGTCAGGCTGGCGGATGCCGTCGACGATCATCAGGACCCGGTCGCCGCCGAGACCCCGGATGGTGAAGCCCTCATTGCCGCCGCGGCCCGCGGTGCCGAGCGCGGCGCCGAAGCGGGCGGGCTGGCTGATGACGCTGACGCCCGGCTCGTACTTGATCAGGTCCTTGATGTCGGTGGCCAGCAGGCCCTCGATATCGTTGGCGGTATAGACGCTGACGGTCGCCGGGACCTCATCCACCGGAGTGGCGGTGCGGGTGGCCAGGACGCTGACCGGCGCGACCGGCGTCGCCTGATCTTCCGGCGCGGCCATGCTCGCAGTGGGGGCTTCCGGCGCGGCGGCCTGGGCCGAACCGGCGGCAAGGGCGGCGAGCCCGGCTGTGATCATGAGGAGGTTGCGCATTTTTATGGTCCCGCTTGAGAGAGGGGGCGCAATTACTGCGAACGATTATTAGAATCAACCGCAATGACCGTGCGGGTTTTCGGGTGTGTTTGAACGGCCACGCTTCATGCGCGTTGGTCCGGGATGAAAGCGGTTCTTTTCCTTGCGCCCTTGATGCTGCTGGCGGGCTGCGACCGGTCGCGGGTCAATCCCCCGACAGAGCCGGCCAGGCCGATCACCTCGCCGATCGTCGATGCGACGGCGGACGCGCCGTCGGACTCGATGGCGCCGCTAATGCCGGGGACCGGGCCGACCAGCTTCATCGGCCGCTGGAGCGCCGATCCGGCCCTGTGCGCGGCGCCTCAGGGAAACAGGCGTCCCATCGAGATCACGACGACGCGGTTCGAAGGGCCTGAAGGCGGCTGCGACATCGCCCATATCGATCAGGTCACGGGCGGCTATCAGGCGACCCTGTCCTGCCCGGCGCCGGCCGGCCGGCACGTTGAGCGCGTGCAGATGTCCGTCGTCGGCCAGACGCTGGACCTGGCCTACGTCGACCGGCGCCACCCGGATGGGACGCCCCGGTCGGTCAAGCTGCTGAAATGCACGACCCTGACCGACACCTCGCAAAAGGCGCCGGGGCTGTCGCTGCCTTGAGGGCGGATCAGCTGAACAGGAAGTTCATCACGTCGCCGTCCTTGACGACATAGGACTTGCCTTCGGCCCGCAGCTTGCCGGCCTCGCGCGCCTTGGCCTCGCCGCGCAGGGCGATGAAGTCCTCATAGGCGATGGTTTCGGCGCGGATAAAGCCCTTCTCGAAATCCGTATGGATAACGCCGGCCGCCTGGGGTGCGGTGTCGCCGATATGGATGGTCCAGGCGCGGGCCTCCTTGGGCCCAACGGTGAAGTAGGACTGCAGGCCCAGAAGCGCATAGGCCTCGCGGATCAGACGGTTCAGGCCCGGCTCGGCCAAACCCAGACCTTCAAGGAATTCAGCCTGTTCCTCAGCGTCGAGCACGGCCAGTTCGGCGTCGATCTTGGCCGAGATGACCACCGACTTGGCGTTATCTTCGGCGGCGCGTTTGGCGACCAGATCCGACAGTTCATTGCCCTTGTCGGCCGAGCCCTCGTCGACGTTGGCGACATAGAGGGCGGGCAGGGCGGTCAGCAGCTGGAGCATGTCCCAGGCCTTGCGGTCTTCCTTAGAGACGTCAGGCAGGGCGGTACGGGCGGGCTTGCCGGCGTTCAGCTTGGACAGGGCCAGATCGACCAGCTTGAGGCTGAGCTGGCTATCCTTGTCACCGCCCTTGGCGCGCTTCTCCATCTGGACGCGGCGGCGTTCGAGGCTTTCCAGATCGGCCAGCATCAGTTCGGTTTCGATGATCTCCAGGTCCGAGATCGGGTCGATGCGGTTCTCGACGTGGGTGATGTCGTCATCGACGAAGCAGCGCGCGACGAAGGCCACGGCGTCGCAGTCGCGGATGTTGGCCAGGAACTGATTGCCCAGGCCCTCGCCCTTGGAGGCACCGCGCACCAGGCCGGCGATGTCGACGAAGGTGATGCGCGACGGGATGATCTCCTTCGAGCCCGCGATCTCGGCCAGGGCGTCCAGACGCGGCTCCGGCACGGCGACGTCGCCGGTGTTCGGCTCGATGGTGCAGAACGGATAGTTTGCAGCCTGCGCCGCCGCCGTCTTGGTCAGGGCGTTGAACAGGGTGGACTTGCCGACGTTGGGCAGGCCGACGATCGCGACTTTCAGAGCCATAGGATTCCTCGAAGAAGGCGCGAGCCTTTAGACGGTTCGGGACCGTTTGTCAGGCTCGGCTTGCAATCGCGCTTACTTGGGTTGGCGCACCGGCGCCTGGACCGTCATGGCGGGGGTGTCAGAGAAGGTCAGGGTCAGGGGCACGGCCGAGCCCTCGACCAGCGGCCCCGTCAGGCCCATCAGCATCAAATGCTTGCCGCCCGGCTTGAGCTCGACTTTCTCGCCGCCCTTGAGCGGCAGGCCGTCGGCCATCTCGGCCATGTTCATCATGCCGTTCGCCATGGTCATGTCGTGGACCATGGCATTCGCGGCCAACGGGGTGGCGACGCCGGTCATCGTGTTCTCGTGCGACGACTTGATCGTCAGATAGCAGGCGCCGGCCTGGGCGCCGTTGGGCGTGGGCCGGCACCAGGGATCGGTGATCTCGACCGTGGCCTTGACGCCATCCGTCTCGATCGAGGCGGTGGTCGAGTTCTTCTTGCCCTGATGGCAGGCGCCCAGGGCGAGAGCCGGGGCCAGAAGGAGCAGGGCGATCACGGTCGGTTTCATCGTCATTCCTCCCTAATAGGCCAGTCGGAGGCCGAGGAACAATGACCGACCTTCACCGGGGAAAAACACCGCCGTCGAGGCGACCCGGGCGTCGGTCACCGCGCTGAAGTTCGAGACATAGCGTTCGTCGGTCAGATTGCGCAGGTCCACGAAAAGATTGACCCCCTCCGAAACGGCCCAGCCTGCGTTCAGGGCCATGACGGCGTAGGACGGCGCCTTCAGGGTGTTCTGATAATCGACCCAGCTGTCGGCCATCGACCACTCCAGCGAGGGGGCCACGAACCAGCCCTGTGCGGCGTCATAGCGCAGCTCGGCGCGGTACAGATGCGGGGGGACGACCGGCAGGTCGTGGTCGCCATAGACCTTGTCCCCGTCGAAGTGGAAATCCGAGAAGGCATAGGTCTGGCGCAGCCTCCAGCGCGGCGTGAACCGCCAGTCGAGGCCGGCCTCGATGCCCTGATGGACGGTCGGCCCGGCGTTGAAGGTCGCGGCCGGAATGCCCGCCGCCGCATTGACCACGAAGTTGAGCAGCTCGTGATCCAGCTCGGCGCGATAGGCCGAGACGTCCCAGGTGAAGGCTCCGCGCTTGCCCCGCAGGCCTGCTTCGTAAGTCACGGCCTCCTGCGGAACGAGGGGCTGGAACCCCTGGGTGGTCGGCGACAGGGCAGAGAAGTTGGGCGGCTCCACCGAGCGGGTGACATTGGCATACGCCTGGGTTCCGCCGCCGGTCTGCCAGAGCAGGCCGAGGCGCGGGGCGAACCAGTCGTAGGTCTTGCCGGTGGTCAGATTGAAGGTCGTCGTGACGCCGGGCAGGGCGAAGCTCTGATAGTCGCGCTCGGCTCGACCGTAAGAGCCGCCCGCGACCACCGCCAGATGGTCGGTGACGAACAGCCGTCCCTCGGCGAAGACGTCCAGCCCCGTGGCGTTCTGACGGCTCTGCGCCGTATGGGCGCCGTGCGACCCGGCGAGGTTGATCCATTGGTTGGCGTCCAGATCGCCCGAACGGTACGAGACGCCGTAGAAGGCGTCCGCCGCCTTGCCGAAGGCGCGGCCGGTCCAGTCGATGCGGCCGAAGACCCCATAGTTGCGGCTCTGCTGGTCGACGACCTGGAAGATCGGATGGTCGAGGTCCTTCCAGGTCCCGTAGATTCCGCCCTCGAAGACGGTTTCGTCATTCAGCCGCCAGCGCGTCTGCAGGGTCGAGCGGATCGAGGCCATGTCGCGCTGATAGGCCATGGCCTTGTTGGTCGCATTGGCGGCCTCGGGCTTTGTCAGGGCGTCGGACAGGCTGAGCGAGCCGGGGATTTCCTGATGGACGTAGCCGCCCGAGACATAGAGCCGGACTTCGCGGTCCTCACCGAAGCGATGGCCGATGTTGAGCGAGCCGTACTGCTGCTGGCCATTCGACTGGTCGCGCCAGCCGTCGGCCCTCTGACCCGTGGCGGCGGCGAAGACGTCCCAGTCGCCATACGTCCGCGCGACCTCGGCGTGGGCGCGCAGTGTACCCCAAGACCCGCCGTCGATGCGGAAGCTGTTCTCAGCCCCCGCCGTCCGGCCGGTCGGCGTCACCAGATTGATCGCCCCACCCAGCAGGGCTCCCCCGAAGCGCAGCGCGTTGCCGCCCTTGTAGACCTCGGTGTAGCGGGCGATCGACGGGTCGATCAGCTGGAAGTCGCCGAAGCCGTCGGCCTCGTTGAAGGGAATGCCGTCCTGGGCCAGCAGGGTGCCTCGGTTGTGGCTGGAGTTGCCGATGCCCGAACCCCGGATCGACAGGCGGATGTCGCCGCCCCACTTCTTCTCCGCATAGACGCCCGGCACGTCGCGCAGGACGTCGGCGAGATTGGGCGCATAGCGGTCGCGATAGGCCTCGGCCGAGACCACGGCGACGGCGCCGGGCGTGCGCGACAGCCGGGCGCGGGTCTCGGCGACCACCGGCGGATCCTCGGGATTGCGGACAGCGGTGACGATGATCTCGTCGAGCTGGGTCACCCGGTCGGCGGTTTGAGCAAAGGCGGGGCCGGCAAATGCGGCGAGCAGCAGGGCGCAGGGCGCCGCAGTGGTCTTGAGAAGCATGAAAAGTCGAGGTCCTGAACAGGAATGAGCAGGCGTGCGATGGCTCGCGCGCGGACGGCGTCAGTCGGGTTCAGGCCTGGGGTGGGGCGGTCGAGGGCGGGCGCGGCGGGCCGCGGGCCGGAGGCGTCAGGTGCGCGGCCTCGGCGACGAAGACTGATGCCGGATGAGTGGTCGGGGCGGCGGCGGCCGTGACCAGCGGCGGCTCGGGCAGGGCGATGGACAGGGCCAGCAGGCAGGCCGCGCATTTGACCCCCATCATCCCCTTGCCCGGCAGAGGGCGTCCCGTCTCGTCGACAGCGACGGTCTGGAGGCCGTCCGCCGAACAGAAGACCGGATGGTCGGGCGTCGAGGCCGCCAGGGCCGCGAAGGGCATCAGACTGCCGAACGAGATCGCGAACGTCGCAGCCAGGAAGGCCAGCGAGCGCCGAATCGACCAGTTGTCGGCCTGGGAGCGGGTCACGCGCGACGACTAGCGGGAAGCGCGACGGCAGGAAAGGGGACGGATCGCCCTGCCTGCCCCGTTACTCCCCACGCGCTTGCTGGCGGGGGCTGAATTTGGGCGCGGGAGCCAGGCGCATGACCTCGCCCTGATAACGGTCGTCCTCGCCGGCGACGGCGAAGGGCAGGGCGTCGGCGCATGCCTGGAGCAGGGCGTCCAGCCACGGCTGTTCGGCCTTGTGGAAGTCGCCCAGGACGTGGGGCATGACCAGATTGGCCTCGCCGGGATGGCCGATGCCCATGCGGCCGCGGCGGAAGTCGGCGCCCAGATGGCTGATCAGCGAACGGATGCCGTTCTGACCGGCCGCCCCGCCGCCCTTCTTCATCCGGAACCGGCCCGGAGCCATGTCGATCTCGTCATGGAAGACGATGATGTCGGCGGGCGGGATCTTGTAGAAGCGCGCGGCTTCGCCGACGGCCCGACCGCTCTCGTTCATATAGGTCTGCGGCTTCATCAGGAGGACCTTGGTCCCGTCGACCTCGCCCTCGGACACCACCGACTGGAATTTGGCCCGCTCGGGACCGAAGCGCCAGCGGCGCGCGATCTCGTCGGCGGCCATGAAGCCGATGTTGTGCCGGTTGTTCTGGTATTTGGGGCCCGGATTGCCGAGGCCGGCGATGATGATCATGCGGTCAGGTCCGGATATGGAAACGGCCCACTCCCGCGAAGGAATGGGCCGTCCCGAAAGTCAGGTCTCGTGAGAGGCTTAGCCTTCCGAGGTTTCGCCTTCGGCGTCGTCGGCCTGTTCCGAGGCGGGGACTTCGTCCGCAGCGGCTTCGGCAGCGGCGGCGGCGTCTTCTTCCTCGTCATGGGCAGCCGAGATGGCGGCCGACGAGGTCTTGATCGAGGCGATCATGAAGTCGCGGTCCGAGATGGCCGGAACCACGCCCTTGGGCAGCTTGATGTCCGAGATGCGGATGCTGTCGCCCAGCTTGTGGCCGGCCAGGTCGACGATCAGGTCTTCCGGGATGTGGTCGGCGCGAACCATGATCTCGACCGTGTGACGGACGATTTCCAGCGAGCCGCCCTGACGGAAGGCGATGCACTTGTCTTCGTTGATGAAGTGAACCGGCACTTCGATCTTGATGACTTGCTTTTCGTCAACGCGCATCAGGTCGAAGTGCAGCGGACGGTCCGACACCGGGTCGAACTGGACGTCCTTGGCGATGACCGGCTGGCTCTCGTTGCCGTACTTCAGCGTGACCAGGTGGCCCAGCAGCTTGCCGGTGTACAGGTTCTTGCGGAAGTCCTTCTCGTTCACCGAGATGGCGACGGGGGCCTTGCCACCGCCGTACAGGGTGCCGGGAACGGCGCCCGAACGACGGGTTTCGCGCGCGCTGCCCGTGCCGGTGTTTTCGCGGACGTCCACGTTCAGAATGATCTCGGCCATCTGGCTCGCCTCAACAACAATAACGCCTGCGCCAACCTGTGGCCCGCGCGGCGGGGTCATCAACCCTCGAATTCAAGAGCGCGGGTCATTACACGCATCGCACCCCAGGCGCAACCGCCTGCGGCCGACTCCGTAAAGACTCTTCAGACGTCAGTGCCCGGCGGGCGTCGAAGTCTGGTTCAGGCTGGCGGTCGTGCCCGGCTGCGGCAGGCTGACGGTGGGCGCCGGCTGACCGGTGGTGTCGGTCGGTTCGCTGACCGTGATGATGGCCGTGCGGGTGGACGTCGAGGCGCAGGTGGCCAGGTCGCGCACGATGTGACGGCCAACGCAGAACATGTCCTCATAGCTGGGGCGCGAAGCCGCCAGACACTGATAGAGGTTCAGCTTGGACATGCTGAGGCAGAATTCGCTGTTGGTCTCGACCGTCAGGGCGTCGGTGTTGGCCTTTGCCTGGTCGCCGGCGGCGCCCAGGGCGGCGAGGGCGGCGATCGCCAGGGCATTGGCCACAGCGGGGGTGTAGGGCGCGCGAATCGGCGCCGAGGCGACGTTCAGGCCCTGGCCCGAGTTGCCGGCGGCGAACAGCCGGGCCGATTCCTCGGCCGAGGGCAGCATCCTGCCTTCGGAGATGGTCTTGGCCGTCTGCAGCCGGACTTCGCGGTTCGGAATGGGGGTGACGGCCCAGCGGCGGCGCGGATCGCGACGTTCCTGGATCGTATAGGCGTCGCCCTCCACCGCGTCGGCGATGGCGGTCAGTGAGGTGATATCCTGACCCAGGGTCGAGATGATCAGGCCGGCGGCATAGTCCGCGCCCGGCAGGGTGGCGGCATAGGCCGGGTCATTGATGATGGAGGCGATCATCTGCTGGCGTTGCGCGGGATCGGCGGCGTACTGGCGCACGCCCGCCACGAATTCGGGCGACTGCAGCGCCAGGATGGAGGCGTAGGCGATCATGCCGCGCGACAGCTGGGCCGGATCATAGGCGGCGCCCTTGCGCATGGCCTGCTGGATCGATTCCGCGTCGGGGAAACCGGCCCGGATGGTGCCGACGTCGCGGATGAAGTTCACATAGATTGAGGCGGCCTCGGCGACGCTGGCGTTCAGGGTCACCGGCGGCGGCGGCAGCACGACGGGCGGCGGCGGCGCTTCGACGACGGCGGGTTCGGGTGTCGAGCAACTGGCCATCAGGCTTGCGACGGCGGCGGCGGCCAGGACGGCTGCGCCGCGACGGAGGTGGACCAGAGACATCGAGGCTTTCCCCACAAGAACGCGGGCGTCGTCGCCGACGCCCCTTACTCAGGAGGGGTTATAACGCCTTTGAAGTGGTTTTCCGACCGTTAATCGAACAGCTTCGAAACCGATTCCTCGTTCGCGATCCGGCGGATAGCTTCACCGATAAGGGGCGCGACGGGTACGGATCGAATCTTGGCGCAGGTCAGGACCTCGTGCGGCTGTTCGATCGAGTCCGTGATCACCAGCTCCTTGAGCGGGCCGTCGGTGACGCGCTTGACCGCCGGGCCGGACAGGACGCCGTGGCTGATGTAGGCCGAGACCTCGGTGGCGCCAGCCTCGATCAGGGCCTTGGCCGCGTTCACCAGGGTGCCGCCCGAATCGACGATGTCGTCGAACAGGATGCACTGGCGGCCCGAGACGTCGCCGATGATGTTCATGACTTCGCTCTCGCCCGCCTTGGGGCGACGCTTGTCGACGATGGCCAGGTCGACGTTCAGCCGTTCGGCCAGGCTGCGGGCCCGCACCACCCCGCCGACGTCCGGCGAGACGATCATCAGATTTCCGCGCGGATAGTTTTCCTTGATGTCCTGGGCCAGAACCGGGGTGGCGACCAGGTTGTCGGTCGGAATGTCGAAGAAGCCCTGGATCTGGCCGGCGTGCAGATCCATCGTCAGGACCCGGTCGGCGCCGGCGCGGGTGATCATGTTGGCGACCAGCTTGGCCGAGATCGGCGTGCGGCCGCCGGTCTTCCGGTCCTGCCGCGCATAGCCGAAATAGGGCATGACGGCCGTGATCCGCTTGGCCGAGGCCCGCACCAGGGCGTCGATGCAGATCAGCAGCTCCATCAGGTTGTCATTGGCCGGATAGGAGGTCGACTGGATGACGAAGACGTCCTCGCCGCGGACGTTTTCCTCGATGACCACGAAGACCTCGTTGTCGGCGAATCGCTTCACCTGGGACTTGGTCAGGGGCATGTCGAGGTGGTCGGCGATGGCCTGGGCGAGTTGCCGGTTAGAGTTGCCTGCGAGCAGCTTCATCGCCGGTCATCCTTTCGCCGTCATCGGACCGCCAATGACGCCTGTTCAATTCTCGCGCTCCTTTACCAGCGCGCCGGACGGGAGCAAGCCGTATACGGTCGATTTCAGCCTTAATGGGCCGATTTGGGCGGATTGGCTTGGGGCCGGTGGCTGGTATAGAGGACGCGGTCATCACCGGGGGCGGTGCACGTTCCCTTCAGGTCCGGCGTGTCATGAGGTCTTCTTTGTCTGCTATTTCGGCGCTGTCTTCCTCGGGTTCCGCCCGGCCGTCGCGCGCGCGCCTGTCGCGCGCCGGTACGATCCTGCTGGCCGCGGCCCTGACGGTCACCGTCGCGGGCTGCCAGGGCAAGCAACGCCCGAAGCTGGCCTATGAGGAGCGTCCGGTCGAACTGCTCTACAACACCGGCTACGACCGGCTGCAGAGCCACCGCTGGGCCGACGCCGTCGACTACTTCCAGGAGGTGGAGCGCCAGCACCCCTATTCGGAATGGTCGCGCCGCGCGATCCTGATGCAAATCTACGCCTACTATCAAGATGGCCAGTACGCCGACTCGATCGCGGCGTCGGACCGGTTCATCCAGCTGTTCCCCGGTAGCCCGTCAGCGGCCTACGCCTTCTATATGAAGGCGACCTGCAACTTCGAGCAGATCGTCGATGTCGGTCGCGACCAGGCCTATGCCCAGGCCGCCCTCGACGGGCTGAAGGACGTCCAGCGTCGCTATCCGCGTTCGGCCTACGCCACCGACGCCATGGTCAAGATCGACATGGTCAACGACCAGCTGGCCGGCAAGGAAATGAACATCGGCCGCTATTATCAGCGCTCGAACCAGCCGCTGGCCGCCATCGGTCGCTACAAGGCCGTCATCGACAACGAAGCCTATCAGCGCACCTCGCACACGCCGGAGGCCCTCTATCGTCTGGTCGAGGTCTATCTGACGCTGGGCCTCAAGGAAGAGGCGACCCGCAACGCCGCGGTCCTGGGCTACAACTATCCGGGCAGCCCCTGGTACGCCGAGGCCTATGCCCTGCTGACGGAACAGGGCGCCAGGCCCGAAACCGCCCCGACGGGACAGCGCGAAGGCTGGCTGCACCGGCTGATCCCGGGCTGATCCGTCAGGTCCCCTGTTCCGCATTGGTTCTACACGGCTATAGAAGGGGCTTGATGTCGAATCGGGCCCCTTCATGCTGACCGCCCTCTCCATCCGGGACATCGTTCTGGTCGACGTGCTCGACCTGGACGTCGAGACCGGCCTGACCGTGCTGACCGGCGAGACCGGGGCCGGCAAGTCGATTATCCTGGACGCTCTCGGTCTGGCGCTGGGCGGGCGCGGCGAGGCCGGTCTGGTTCGCGCGGGCGCCAAACAGGCCAGCGCCACCGCCGTCTTTACCGCCCCTGATGATCCCGATCTGATCGCCCTGATCGCCGAGCGCGGTTTCGAGGTCGTGGCGGGGGAGGATCTGATCCTGCGCCGGGTCCTGTCCGCCGACGGCCGCAGTCGGGCCTATGTCAACGATCAGCCGGCCGGGGTCGCCGCCCTGCGCGAGATCGGATCGCGTCTGGTTGAGGTGCATGGCCAGCACGAGACCGTCGGTCTGCTGGACTGGCGCACCCACCGCGCCCTGCTGGACGCCTATGGCGGCCTGTCGCCCCAGCTTTCCGCGGTCGCCGCCGCCGCCGAGACCCTGAAGGCCGCCGAGGCGCGCCTGTCCGAGCTTCAGGCCGCCGCCGCCGACGCCGCCGCGCGGGCGGAGGAGATCGCCCTCAACCTCGCCGATCTCGACGCCCTGGATCCGCGCGAGGACGAAGAGACCGAACTGGCCGGGGAGCGCGCCATTCTCGGCGCCGCTGAAAAGGCCATGGCCGATCTGGCCGACGCCCGCACCCAGCTGGGCGGTGACAAGCTGAGCCAGAAGCTGTCGGCCGCTCTGCGGGCTGTTGAGCACGCCCGGCAGAGGGCCGTTCAGGCGGGCGCCGAGGCCGACCATCCGGTCATCGCCCGGCTGGCCGCGGCCGCCGAGGCCATCGACCGGACCATCGTCGAGGCCGTCGAGGCCATCGCCGAGGTCGACGCCGCAGCCGCCGCCTTCGACTTCGAGCCCGGCCGCCTGGACAAGGCGGAGGAGCGGCTGTTCGCCCTGCGCGCCGCCGCTCGCAAGCTGAACACGACTGTGCCGGCCCTGCCGAAGCTCCGCATTTCCTTGCGCGAACAGCTGCGGCTGATCGAGGACGGGGCCGACGCCCTGACTGCCGCCCGGCGCGAGGCCACGGCGGCCCGCGAGGCCTATGACCTGGCCGCGACCTTCCTGACCTCGGCTCGCGAGGCCGCCGCGGAGCGGCTGACCTCAGGCGTCATGGCCGAGCTGACGCCCCTCAAGCTCGAACGCGCCCGTTTCCGGGTCGCCTTCGAGCCGGTGGGGGAGGGCAGGCGCGGCCCCCTGGGCGTCGAGACCGTGCGTTTCGAGATCGCCACAAACGCCGGGGGCGGCTTCGGCCCGCTGGACGCCATCGCCTCAGGCGGGGAATTGGCGCGCTTCGCCTTGGCCATGAAGGCGGCGCTCGCCGGTCGTGAGGACCAGCGCCAGCCGGTCATGATCTTCGACGAGGTCGATCAGGGGGTCGGCGGCGCCGTCGCCGAAGCGGTCGGCCAACGCCTGAAGAGGCTGTCGACCGGCGCCCAGGTTCTGGTCGTGACCCACAGTCCCCAGGTCGCCGCTCGCGGCCATGCCCACTGGAAGGTGATGAAGTCCGATCAGGACGGCGTCACCACCACCACCGTCGTCGCCCTCGACGATGATCGCCGTCAGGAAGAAATCGCCCGGATGCTGTCCGGCGCAACGATTACCGACGAAGCCCGCGCGGCCGCCAAGGCATTGATCGGCTGATCGGCCGCTTTCCGGGCCTACTGAACGCCCAGGATCCAGCCTTCTTCCTGCTCAACCTGTTCGATCAACTCGGGCGAGGCGTCCTTCGGCGGGGCGAAGGCCTTGGCCAGTTCGCCCTTGTCGTCCATCTCGGCAAAGGCCATGGCCGTGGTGCGGACCTGGGCCTGGTCCTTGAACTCGCCCTCGGCGGCGGTGGTGGGCCACATCGAGGGCCAGACCTCGGCGACCAGCACCGACAGGGGCTCCACGTCGGCGGCGTCCAGCGCCCGCCAGCCGGTGCCGAAGGGCCAGACGGCAGCCGAGGCGCCCAGGCTTTCCAGCAGGCGGCGCACGGCCGGAATGCCGACCAGGGTCTGGCCGCCGACGGCGCCGGCGCCGTGCATCTGCCAGTTCGACTTGGGCTGCAGCCGGCCCTTGCGCACGGCGTTCTCGGTCGCGCGATATTCCGGGATGTCGGCGCCCGATCCGACCGGGGGCTTGGTCGTGGTCAGCCAGCGCTGAGCCTGATTGGCGGGCGAGCCCCAGAACGGCCAGGCCTCGTCGGTCATCAGCCGGTTCATCTTGGCCGCGACCTGATAGCGGTTGTTGGTGTTGTCCGGCTTGTCGACGATGTTCGACGCGATGAATTTCCACATCGCCGACCAGATCGGTTCGCCGGTCAGCTTCAAGCGCGCGGCCGTACCCGTGGGATAGCCCAGCGAGAAGTCGAAGCCGACCAGCACCCGGTCGCCGCGCTTGCGGTGATCGGCCAGGATGGAGGCCAGCAGGGCCTCGCCCTCGGCGCGGGTCGCGACATTGTGGGTCTCGGTATAGAGGCGGAAGCGCACGTCGCGCTTGGCCACTCCGATCCACACGGAATTCTCGCCGAGCTTCTTGCCCTCGGCGGCGGTCCAGTCAGCGATCACATAGGCGTCGAAAAGGCGGGCCACGGCGGGCTCCTCAATACTCAGGCACGGATAAGGAACGGGGGGTTCTAGCCTTCCCGGGCGGTCGCCGAAAGGGCGATCAGGCCTTCAACAGCGCTTCCAGGTGGGACAACCAGCGTCGGCCCAGCCGCAGGGCCTCGGCGGGCGAGCCTGTCTGGGTCGGCGCAGTGGCGTTCCACAGGGCCAGTTCGAACTCCGGATAGCGGGCGTCCGCGAACATCAGCCGCAGGGTGACCTGTTCGGCGTCGGGGGCCATGACGTCCAGGGACTTGCGCGGTTCGCCCCGACGGATGCGCGCCAGGACATGGCCGTCGACGATGACCTCGCCGCCCTCGACCTCCTCGAAGCCATAGACCAGGCCGTGGGCGCCCCGGTCCCAGAGGACGGCGATCTGGCCGCCATCGAAGTCCAGGCCGGCGGCGCGGCCCTCGGTCGGCGACAGGGCTTCGGCCTCGGGCTGGACGCCCAGCGACTTGAGCAGGGCGCGGCGCATCCGGCGCTCGGGCTCCATCCACCAGTTCAGCGTCAGGGCGCCGGTGGTCAGGGCCGCGGCGGCGAGGCCGACCAGCAGGATGACCCGCAGCGCCTCGCCCATCAGGCGTCGAGAGCCAGTTCGACCACGACAGGCACGTGGTCAGAGGGCTTGTCCATGTCGCGGGCGTCGCGGTGGGTCTCCACGCCCTTGAACCGGTCGGCGGCCTGGGGCGAGAGCAGGTGGAAGTCGATACGGATGCCGTTGTTTCTCTGCCAGGCGCCCGCCTGATAGTCCCAGAAGGTATAGGTCCCGGGCGGCTGCTCGCCCAGTTCGCCGGCTTCCGACAGGCCCAGCCACTTCAGCGCCTTGAAGGCCGCGCGGCTCTCGGGCTGGAACAGGGCGTCGCCGACCCAGTCGGCCGGGTTCTTCGCATCGACAGGCTCGGGAATGACATTGTAGTCCCCGCACAGGACGAAGGGCTCTTCCAGCGCCAGCAGACTGCGGGCATGGGCGTTCAGCCGGTCGAACCAGGCCAGCTTGTAGGGGAACTTGCCAGTGCCGACGGGATTGCCGTTCGGCAGATAGATGGCCCCGACCCGCACCGGAACCGGCGCCTCGACCAGGGCCTCGATATAGCGCGCCTGATCGTCGTCGGCGCCGTCGATACCCGCGCCCTCCGCGCCCGGCAGGCCGCGGCGGATATCGGAGAGGGGGAATTTCGAGAGGATGGCCACGCCGTTGTAGGTCTTCTGGCCGTGGGTCTCGACGTTGTAGCCCAGCCGCTCGAACTCCTCGCGCGGGAATTTCTCGTCGATCGTCTTGATCTCCTGGAAGCAGACGACGTCGGGCGCGGCGGCCTCAAGCCAGGCCAGCACCGTCGGCAGACGGGCGTTGACCGAGTTCACATTCCAGGTGGCGATACGCATGCGCCGGACGCTAGGGCGATCCGCTCAAAAGCGAAAGAGCCGCCCCGCTTTCGCGGGACGGCTCCTGAAGGCGTCAGACCGGAGGTCTGTTTACTGCTGGGTCGCCGGGGCGGCGGCCGGAGCGGGGGCGGCAACCGGAGCGGGCGCTCCGGTCAGGGTGCAGCCGCCGCCGATGCGCTGGGCCTCGGCGCAGGGATAGACCTGCTGCACGGCCATGGCGGTGTCGAAGCGGGCGATGAGGCCGTCGCCGGCCGCACATTTGGCTTCATAGAAGGAGCCGTTGGCGTTCGAGCCCATGTAACGGGCCTGGGCCACGTCACAGGCGGAGGCGGCGCTGCCTTCGAACCACTTCTTCAGGGTCGCGGCCTGTTCGGCGGGGGTGGTGAAGCGGCATTTGCCGTTGGTGGTGACTACCTTCTGACATTCGGTGATGGTCCAACCGGTTGGGGTTTTTTCGAGCCAGTAGCCATCGACGCCGGCGCAACCGGCCTCATAGATGATGTTGCCGCCAGAGGACCGGCCGACCGAGGCGCCCTGATCGACAGTGCAGGCGACGCCCGCAGTCTTGGCGTATTCGGCGACGACCTTGGTCACGTCCAGGTTGGCCGGGATGGTGCACTGCAGGCCGACATCGGCGGCCGGGTTGGCGGCGCGGGTGATGTCAGCCTGGCCGGCCAGGATGACGCAATCGATCGCCTGAGGCGGGGTGGAGGCGATCAGGATCAGGCCGGGACCGGTGGCGCAGGTCGCTTCAAAGACGTTGGCGCGCTCGAGCTTGCCACGCACGATGGCGCCGGTCAGTTCGCAGGTTGCGTTGGCGGCGGTGGCGACGGCCTGGGCCTGGGCCAGGGTCTGGGCCGGCGAGGGGCCGCCGCTCAGGCGACCGCGACCGCGGGGGGCTCCATCGGTGACCGGCGGGGCGTTGGGCCGCTCGTTTGCAGCTTGCGGGGCGGCGGGCTCGGCGTTCGCCGCGACGGGGGCGCCGGCGACCAAGAGAGCGACCGCGGCCAGTGCGCCGGTGAAAGCTCGAGTGAACACGAAAACGACTCCTGTCGATGGACTTGATCGGGAAGCCATGACGTCCCGGGAACGCGCGGTCAAGCGATCCAAAACCGGGGAGCAGCGCCCTCTCGCGGACCCGTGGGGGCGGGAGACGGGTCTGGACGCAAGCCAATCACGCGCCTAAGTCAACGTTGCGATAGGAGACTGACTTGGCCGAGGGCGCGCCGACAACCACCCGGGATGGAACGGCTGAGGTCGGGTCGGGCAACCGCGGGTTGACCTATCCGCTCGGCGCGCCGCCCGTTCCCGGTCAGACGGTCGAGGCCGCCCCCGGGGTCCTGTGGCTGCGCCTGCCCCTGCCGATGTCGCTGGATCATATTAATGTCTATGCGCTCGCGGACGGCGATGGCTGGACCCTGGTCGACACGGGTCTTTACACCAAGGCCTCGATCGCCGGCTGGGAAGCGGCCTTCGAGGGGCCGCTGGGCGGCAAGCCGGTCAAGCGGGTGATCTGCACCCATATGCATCCCGATCACCTGGGCCTCGCGGGCTGGCTGTGCGAGCGGTTCGGGGTTCCGCTGCTGATGTCGCGGCTTGAGTATGTCACCGCCCGGATGCTGGTCGCCGACACCGGCCCGGCCCCGCCAGAGGGCGAGACCTTCTTCCGCGCGGCGGGCTGGGACGGCGAACGCATCGACGGCTGGCGGCGCGAGTTCGGCCGCTTCGGCAAGGGCGTCTATCCCATGCCCCAGAGCTATCAGCGGCTGAGCGAGGGCGATGAGGTCGAGATCGGCGGCGATGTCTGGACCGTGGTCGTCGGCAACGGTCATTGCCCCGAGCATGTCTGTCTGTGGCGCAAGTCCGACGACGTCTTCCTGTCGGGCGACCAGATCCTGCCGCGCATCTCGTCCAACGTCTCGGTCTGGCCGACGGAGCCGTTGCAGGATCCGCTGGGCGACTGGCTGACTTCGCTTTCGAAGCTGCGCGCCCTGTTGCCGGAGGGCCTGTTGGTCCTGCCCTCGCACGGCGAACCCTTCACCGGCGTGCATACGCGGCTGGACGCCCTCACCCGGGGCCATCACGCCGGGCTGACCCGGCTGGAGCGGGCGCTCCGGGAGCCGCGCCGCGCCGTCGACGTCTTCTCCAGCCTGTTCGCCCGCCCGATCGGCGACGCGGTCTTCGGCATGGCCACGGGCGAGAGTGTGGCCCACCTGAACTATCTGGAAGCCCAGGGCCGCGCCCGCCGCGAGCGCGACGCCGACGGCGTCGACTGGTGGACGGCGATCCGTACTGAAAATGAAATCGGGAACGATCCCGAAGAGGAAGCGACCGCATGAGCGACCCCATCCGCACCGAATTGAACGATGGCGTCCTGACCGTCACCCTGGCGCGGGCCGAGAAGAAGAACGCCATCACCCAGGCCATGTACGCCGCCCTCGCCGAGGCGACGGAGCGGGCCCAGACCGACGCCGCCGTGCGGGTTCTGGTGTTCAAGGCCGAGGGCGACAGCTTCTCCGCCGGCAACGACATCGCCGACTTCATCGCCATCGGAACCAGCGGCGGCGGCCAGATGCTGGATGCTCCCGTGTTCCGCTTCCTCAAGAGCCTGGCCGAGCTGGACAAGCCGGCGGTGGCGGCGGTGCGCGGCCGCGCGGTGGGCATCGGGGTGACCCTGCTGCTGCATTGCGATCTGGTGGTGGTCGCAGAGGACGCCCTGCTGTCGACGCCCTTCGTCAATCTGGCCCTGGCGCCCGAGGCGGCGTCCTCGATGCTGCTGCCGATGGTCATGGGTCATCAGCGGGCCTTCGAAATGTTCGCCCTCGGTGAGCCCATCGACGGCAAGACCGCCTTCGCCTGGGGTCTGGCCAACCGCTGCGTTCCAGCCGCCGAGGTGGAGGCCGTCGCTGATGGTCTCGTGGCCAAACTGGCCGCCCGCGCGCCCAATTCCATCCGCAAGACCAAGCGGTTGATGCGCGACGCCGAGCAGATCTGGGCCCTGATGCAGCGCGAGGGCGAGGCCTTCGGATCGCAGCTGTCCAGCCCCGAAGCGATGGAGGCCTTCATGGCCTTCAGCCAGAAACGTGCGCCGGATTTCTCGAAAGCCGGTTGAAACCGTCACATCAAGGGCCTAGGTGCGCGCGCCATGACCGCCGCCGCCGTGCTTCGTAACACCCCTCTGGCCATCACGCCGGAACTACCGTCCGACCGCGCCGCGGTCGAGGCGCTGGTTCTGGCCGCCTTCGGTCCAGGGCGGTACGCCAAGACGGCCGAGCGCATTCGCGAACACGCCCGCATGACCCTGGGTCTGGTCGCCCGCGACGGCGACCGCATCGTCGGCTCGGTGCATCTGTGGGCGGTGAAGGTGGGCGAGGTCCCGGCGGTATTTCTGGGCCCCATCACCGTCGATGCGACCTGCCGCAAGGGCGGGCTGGGCGGCGATCTGGTCGCGGCCTGTATCGAGGCGGCGCGTCAGGACGAGGTCGGAGGGGTGCTGCTGGTCGGCGATCCCCCCTATTTCGAGCGCTTCGGCTTCCTGCCGGCGCCGGACGCCATCCTGCCCGGGCCAGTCGACCGCCGCCGGGTCATGTGGCTGCCGGTCACCGCGCCCGTTCCTGCCGGCCCGGTGATGCCCGTCGCGTAAGCGGTTTGCGGCGCGGGCTTCCCGCGCTTAAGTCGGGGCATGACGGATCAACCGACAGGACTCGCTGGCATCGCCGCCGCCGCCAAACAGGCGCCTGGCCGGGGCTTGCCGCCAGTGCATCTCTGGCATCCCGAGCACTGCGGCGATATCGACATCCTGATCCGGGCCGACGGCGTGTGGATGCATGAGGGTTCGCCCATCGGCCGCAAGGAGCTGGTGCGGCTGTTCTCCACCGTCCTGCGCCTCGACCCGGACGGCTATCATCTGGTCACCCCCGTCGAGAAGATGAAGATCCGCGTTGAGGACCTGCCGTTCCGCGCCGTGACCATGGAACAGCGCGGTGACGCCCTGGCCTTCACCACCGACGTCGGCGACGAGGTCCTGGCCGACGCCGACCATCCCATCGTGGTCGAGACCGATCCGGTGACAGGCGAACCCGCGCCGCGCATTCGGGTCCGCGCGGACCTTGAGGCCCGCATCGCCCGTACCGTCTTCTATGATCTGGTCGAGATGGCCGAGGTGACTGACGGGCGGCTGACCGTGACCTCGGCGGGCGAACGCTTCCCCCTGGGGCCGGTCGGGGCGGGCATCGAATGAGCCTCGCTTCCCTGAAGGCGCGTCTGATCGAGCGCCTGCATTCGCCCGAGAGCTGGCGGCCGGACGCCGACGCCGAACGCTCGGACTTCGACCTCAATCCGGGCCTGACCCCGGACGGCAAGCCGCTGAAACCGGCGGCGGTGCTCGTGCCCGTCATCGCCCATGCGGACGGGGCGACCGTCCTCCTGACCCGCCGCGCCGACACCCTGACCAGCCACTCGGGCCAGATCGCCTTCCCCGGCGGCCGCCACGAGCCGGGCGAGACGGCCGTTCAGACCGCCCTGCGCGAAGCCAATGAGGAGGTTGGCCTCGACCCCGCCGCCGTCGAGGTGCTGGGGATCATGCCCGCCTATCGCACCGGCACGGGCTTCCTGATCACCCCGGTGATCGGCTGGATCGCCTCGGCGCCCGAACTGACGGCCCAGGACGGGGAGGTCGCCGACATTTTCGAGGTCCCGTGGGACTTCCTGATGGACGTCGCCAATCACCAGCGCGGCCATATGGACCCGCCCGAGGGGCCGCGCCGCTGGTTCTGGGCCATGCCGTTCGAGAACCGCTACATCTGGGGCGTGACCGCCGGGATGATCCGCGCCCTGCACGATCGCCTGTATGAAGACGTGCCCGACCCGGAAGCCGCCGCCGCCGAGGACGCGGCATGAGCGCTTCGGTTTCCGATCGGGACTGGCTGACCACCCCGGCGACCCGGGCGGTGCTCAAGGCTCTGGAGGCCGCGGGCGGGCCCGACTGTGTCCGCTTCGTCGGCGGCTGCATCCGCAACGCCCTGATGGGGCAGACCGTCGACGATCTGGATCTGGCCACCCGCCTGTTGCCTGAGGTCGCGATGGCGGCTCTGCAGAAGGCCGGGCTCAAGGTCGTGCCGACCGGGATCGCCCACGGCACGGTCACGGCGGTGTCGAAGGGCCGACCCTATGAGATCACCACCCTGCGCCGCGACGTCTCGACGGACGGCAGGAACGCCACCGTCGCCTTCACCGACGACTGGGCCGAGGACGCCGCGCGCCGCGACTTCCGCCTGAACGCCCTCTATGCAGACGCGCAAGGTCAGGTGTTCGATCCGACGGGCGCAGGCGTCGATGACGCGCGCGAGGGCCGGATCGTCTTCGTCGGCGACCCGGAGACCCGCATCCGCGAGGACTACCTGCGGATCCTGCGCTTCTTCCGCTTCTTCGCCTGGTATGGCCGGGGCGAACCTGACGCGGCGGGGCTGAAGGCCTGCGCCGACCTGTCCGAGGGCATGGTCCGTCTCTCGGCCGAGCGGGTGTCGAAGGAACTGCTCAAGTTGCTGGCCGCGCCCGATCCGTGTGCGGCCGTGCAGGCGATGGCGCAGGCCGGGGTGCTGGCGCGCATCCTGCCCGAGGCGGAGGACATGGCCGCCTTCGAGGTCATGGTCGGCCTGACGGATGACCCGGCCCTGAGACTGTCGGCCCTGCTGTCTTCAGACCTGACCCGGGTCGAGGCGGCGGCGCGGCGCCTGCGCCTGCCCAATGCGATGCGCGACCGGCTGCTGGCGGCGGCTGGCGGCGAGGTCGATCCCGCGACGGACGCTCGAGCGGCCCGGGCGCTGATCTATCGTCTGGGCAAGCCGACCTTCGCCGACCGGGTGCTCAGGGCCGAGGCGCGGATAAACCGTCCCGGCGCGGGCGCGGCCCTGCTGGAGCTGACCGACCGCTGGCCGGTCCCGCGCCTGCCGGTCGGCGGGCGTCAGGTCGCGGCGACGGGTCTGGCGGCCGGGCCACAGACGGGGCAGGTGCTGGCGGCCTTCGAGGATGGCTGGATCGCCGACGACTTCCCGACCGAAGGCCACGCCGAGCGCCTCAAGGCTCTTGTTCAGGCTCTGTCAGGGTCAGGCGGGTGATCACCGGCCGGTGATCCGATCCGGTCCGCTTTCCGATCTCGCGCCCTACCACGGCCAGATCGGGCGTCCGGTAGACCTGATCGATGGTGAAGCCGAAGATCGCCGGCGCCGCCGACGGCCAGGTGCCCGGCCAGCCGGGATTGGCC
Source organism: Brevundimonas sp. GW821-FHT02A10 (assembly GCF_059422025.1). Classification (NCBI taxonomy): domain Bacteria; kingdom Pseudomonadati; phylum Pseudomonadota; class Alphaproteobacteria; order Caulobacterales; family Caulobacteraceae; genus Brevundimonas; species Brevundimonas sp. GW821-FHT02A10. The sequence continues at coordinate 333,079 of NZ_JBWKWC010000001.1, read as the reverse complement.
TTCAGCCCGATGTCCGACTGGATCTGGCGTCCCACACGGGCGCTGGAGACGCTGTTAAAATCCCCGGCGACGATGACCGGCCCGTCCAGCTTCTTCACCAGCGTATCCAGGGTCATGGCCTGGGTCAGCTGTCCCCACTGGAACTGGAACGGCCAAGGGCGGGTCATGTGCACGCCTACGACATTCAGCGGCCCCAGCGGCGTCTCGACCTTGGCCAGCGCATAGCTGAGACCCGGCGCCCGGATCTTTCCGGGGGTTAGCGGCCAGCGCGACAGGATCATGTTGCCGGACGTGCCCGCTCCAAACCCGGGCCAGGGCGACCTCAGCCGATACGGATACTGCGGAAACAGATCGTGGGCGGGCTTGCCGACGACCAGCGGCGCCTCGATCAGCACCACGATGTCCGGGTTCGCCGCCGCGATCGAGGCCTTCACCGCCTCGACATTGGTATTGGTGACCAGCAGGTTGGCCGAATAGAGGGTGATGACTGGCGCGCCGGGCTTCGGCCTTCCCCGGTCCACCACGGCCTGGGGCCACAGCGCCGCCGCCAGCACCAGAGCCACCGCCGCCCCGACGCCCGCCGCGAGCCTCAGCCGCAAGATCGCGAGCACTGCGACAAGGATCAGGGTCATGATCAGGGCCGGCGCCGGGAACTGCGCCAGGATGTCCACCCAGCGATGGCCGATGCCGCTAAGCGCCGACAGACCGATGATCAGCGGCAGGGTCAGGATGCACAGCACAAGGGCCGTCACGATCCGCCTCAGAACCGTCATCCCGTCGGGCCCGCGCATGGTCCAGCTGATCGGCTGGTGCTCAGGTCCACGATCGGACAGCAGCTTGGGCATACGTCCTTGCCTTTTTGGTGAACGCGGTTCGAGATGGGGCGTTGGGTATCCGCTGCGGAGGGAAGATGGCCAGGCGGACGATCAAGGATATCGAGAAAATCTGGTCCAATGTCGAGGGCGTCAAAAAGCTCTCGGACCGGGCGGTGGGCATTGGCCCGTTCGGCATCGGGCTGGACGGTCTGCTGGCGTTCGTGCCGGGCGTGGGTCTGGCCTATACGGTCGGCGCCGCGGGCTGGCTGATGATCCAGGCCGTGCGCGCCAAGGCTTCGCCTTCAACCATGCTGCAAATGACAACATGGCTGGGGCTGGATACCGTCACGACCCTGACCGGCGAGGCCTTTTTCCTGCCGGCCGATGTGGTCGACGTCCTGTTCCCCGGACACCTTCTGGCGGCCAAGGCGCTGCAGAAGGACATCGCCTCCACCCATTGGGTCGAGGACTCGGAGCGCGAGGCCAAGGCCTCCGGCGAGCATGAGCGGCATCTCGAGACGGTGCGCGCGGACCGCAAGCTCAAGCGCGTCGTCTATCTGCACGACTGAGCAATTTTTTGGCTTGGGTACGCATCCGCACGCTCGGCGCTGACGTAGCTCACGCGATCGGGCGTGCGGGACGTTTCACCCCTCCCGAGCGGTCCTGACAGCCGCGTCCCGGTCAGCGGGGAGACCACAAGAGCCCTTCCACGGTCTCCCCGCACCCCTCCTCCAGATGCCGAAGCGCGGCTCCGATCCGGCGAGCCACCGTAGTACTGGGCTAAAAAGTCCCTGATTCCCGGCGGTTGAACTGAAAGCACCCGCCTGAGCCCGCCCGGGTCCGCTCCGGCCGGACACTGATCTCCGCAATCGATGGAGATCGGAAATGAGTGACGACGCCAGCGCCCGTCTGGGCCTGTCCTATCTGGCCCCGGGCCAGCTTCAGAAACATGTGACGCTGAATGAGGCTCTGACCCGGCTCGACGCCCTCGTTCAGGCGCGGGCGGTCAGCCGCTCGTCGGCGGCCCAGCCGGCCTCGCCCGCCGACGGGGCGCTCTACATCCTGCCGACCTCGCCGACAGGTGCGGTCTGGGCGAGCCGCGCGGCCGGAGACCTGATGCGGTTCGAGGCGGGCGGCTGGTCGCGCGTCGCGGTTCCGGACGGGGCCCTGGTCTGGATCGCCGATGAGGACGTCTTTGTCCTGCGCGACGGCGCAGCCTGGGTCGCCCTGGGCCAGAGGCTGGGCGCGGTTCAGGGGCTGACGCGGCTTGGGCTGAACACCACGGCGGACGCGACCAACCCCTTCGCCGCCCGGATCAACAAGGCGCTCTGGACCGCGATCAATGCGGGCGACGGTGGTGACGGCGACCTGCGTATGACCTTCAACAAGGAGGCGGCGGCCGATGTCCTGTCCCTGCTGTTCCAGAGCAACTGGGGCGGCCGGGCCGAGCTGGGCCTGATCGGCGACGACGATCTGACGCTGAAGGTCAGCGCGGACGGTACGACCTGGCGCACCGCCCTGATCGTGGACCGGTCGACGGGTGCGGCGGCCTTCCCGACCGGCTGCGGCCGGGTGGAGACCACGGTCCTGACCAGCGGCGCGACCTGGACCGTCCCTGCATGGGCGCGGCGGGTCGAGGCCGTCGTCGTGGGCGGGGGCGGTGGCGGCGGCTCGGGCTGCGCCGGGGCCTCGGGTGCGTCGCGGTTCGGCGGCGGCGGTGGCGGGGCGGGCGGCGCCTGTACGGCCGCCTGGGCGGTGGCGGACCTGTCCTCGACCCTGACGGTTACCGTCGGCGCGGCGGGTTCGGCGGGTGCCTCGGTCGCCTCCGGGACCGGCAACACCGGCGGCGCCGGCGGGACCAGCGCGATCACCAGCGGCGGCGTGACCCTGATCAGCGCGCCGGGCGGATCGGGCGGGGCAGGGGGTGGCCCCTCATCGGGAGCCGGCGGCGCGGGCGGAGCGGGATTCCCGGTTTCCAACGGCGGCGGCGCGGCCTCGGTCACGGCGTCCTCCGGCGCGGGCGCCTCTCTGACCCGGCCCGACGGCTCGGGGGGCGGCGGCGCGGGCGGCGGTCTCGATTCCGCCAATACGGTGCGGGTCGGCGGCGCGGGTGGGGCGGGCGGCAGTCTGACCACCCCGGCGAATGGCGGCGCGGGCGGCAGCGCGGCTGTGGGCTCCGCCGGAACGGCGGCCTCGACGCCCGCGAGATCCTGGGCCGGAGGCGGCGGAGGCGGCGGCGGAGCCTCGACCACGACCGGCTATGCGGGCGCGTCCGGCGCGGCAGGCGCGGGTGGCGGAGGAGGAGGCGCTGGCGTGACCGCCTCGGGCGCCGGCGGGGCAGGGGGCTCGGGCCTGGTTCGGCTCACGGCGATCGGATGAGCTCGATGACGCCGGATCCTCCACCCGAAATCGAACCGCTGGACCCGGAGCTCTTCGAGGCTCCGCGCCGGCTCTCCCGCGACGACTGCCGCGACCACATCGGAGGCGACGGCTTGCGTCGCGCGCCTCTGACCGAACCCGAACAGGACGACGACCGATGACCGAAGCGAACGAACTCATGCCTCCGCCGGCGGCGCCCCCATCCCCTCCGCTCGCCGAAGGCCGCTGGCTGTGGCGGCGCATCTATGTGTTCGGCGTCAGCCTCGGCCTGTGGGCCCTTCTGGCGGGAATCGTCCGGACCGCGACGCCGGAGACCCTGCCGCATCTGTCCGACGGGCTGATGGGGCTGCTGGCCCTTCTGCTGATCCTCTACCTGGTCGCGCCCACGGCCGAGCAGCTGCTGGAGCTCATCGCGGACATGCAGCCGAGGCTGGGACGGGAGCGGTAAGCGCCGTCAAGGGTGCTTCGTCCGTGAGCTGACGGTCGGCATGGCAGGATTTGGCAGTCTGTCAGTGTGTTTTGACCGCCAGACCCGGCAATCCCTGCCGGGCGCCCGGCAGGTTTTGCCGCCGCCCCGACTTTCACCCGGCAGGGCTTGCCGGGTCGAAAGCGTGGTTAAGCGAAAGTACCGTAAGAAAAACAACGAAACCCGGCTCTGGCACGGCTTCGAGACCGAACAACGGTGTCTGGCGCGGCCCTTGCTCTGGACCTCTCCGAGCAAAATGCTCCCGACGGCTAAAATGGCGGTCGGACACCTTGAAACAAGGACTATGGTCATGGCTGTGAACAGCGTGAACACGAACGCGGGCGCTCTGGTCGCCCTGCAAAACCTCAACGCCACGAATACCGAACTGGGCACCGTCCAGTCGCGTATCAACACCGGCAAGAAGGTCAACTCCGCCAAAGACAACGGCGCTATCTGGGCTATCGCCCAAGGTCAGCGTTCGGAAATCTCGGCCCTGGGCGCCGTCAAGGACTCCCTGGCCCGTGGTTCGTCGGCCGTGGACGTCTCCATCGCTGCCGGCGAGTCGGTCTCCGACCTGCTGACCCAGCTGAAGGAAAAGGCCCTGGCCGCGACCGACAAGTCGCTGTCGACGGCCTCGCGCAGCGCCCTGAACGAAGACTTCAAGGCGATCCGCGATCAGATCACCACCGTGGTCACCAACGCCAAGTTCAACGGCATCAACCTGCTGGATAACTCCACGGGCACCGCCGGCTACAAGGCGCTCTCGAACACCACCGGTTCGACCATCAAGGTCTCCGGTGAAAACCTCTCGCTGGGCGGCGCCAACGTCACCGTCGCGGCGACCACCACCATCGGCACCTCGACCCTGGCCACCACGGCTCTGGGTCTGGTCAACGCCTCGATCGACAAGGTCTCCGCCTCCCTGGCTCGCCTGGGCACCGGCGCCAAGTCGCTCGAAACCCATGCTACGTTCGTCGGCAAGCTGTCGGACGCCATGGAAGCCGGCGTTGGCAACCTGGTCGACGCCGACCTCGCCAAGGAAAGCGCTCGTCTGCAGTCGCTGCAAACCAAGCAACAGCTGGGTGTGCAGGCTCTGTCGATCGCCAACCAGTCGACGTCGGTCCTGCTGGGCCTGTTCCGCTAATACACTCTCGGAAGGGCGGGACCTCGGTCCCGCCCGACCTTGCCCCTTCATCCTTATCAGGGAGCCGAAGCAGACTTCGGCCTAGGGAGTCATGGAAACCAATGCAAAGCTGAGTCTTGTAAGCCCCGCCCCCGCCGTTACGCCCACCGTGACGTCCGGAGACGAAGCCCCCGTCACCCAGGCCTCCAGCGAGGTCGAACAGGCCGCTCACTACCGGCTGGTGATCGAAGAAGGCCCGACCATCGGGTCGTTCATCTACAAGACCATGGACAGCACCACCGGCGAGATCGTCCGTCAGTTCCCCCGGGAACAGGTGATCCGAATGGCGGAAGCGAAGAAATACGATGCGGGATCGGTGATCGACACCACCGCCTGAGGACCGAAACGGACGCCCCGGCGTCTGGATCGAGACAGACCTTTCGCCACGCAGGGAGCCCCTGACGTGGTTAAAATGCGTGGTTATCGCGCGTTAACCATCCGCTCACTTGTTAACCATAAGCTGCTGGGAACTTTCCGGGGCTATCAAAACGATGAGCAACAGCGTCCTTACCAATTCCGCAGCCGCGATCGCGCTGCAGAACCTGACCACGACCAACACCAAGCTGACGGACGTTCAAGGCCGCATCAGCACAGGGTTGAAGGTCCAGGGAGCCAAGGACAATGCCGCGGTCTGGGCCATCGCCCAGAGCCAGCGCGCCGATGTCGGGGCTCTGGGGGCGGTGAAATCCAGCCTGGACCGCGCGACCTCGGTCGCCGACGTGGCCCGCTCGGCGGGCGAATCGGTCTCGGACCTGCTGAACCAGCTCAAGGAAAAGGTGGTCGCGGCCAAGGATCCTTCGCTGACGACCCAGTCGCGCAAGCTCCTCAACTCTGACTTCAAGGCCATTCTGGGCGCGATCAAGTCGGCCGTCGACAACGCCACCTTCGACGGCGGCAACGTCCTGAACGGCTCCCTGCCGACGGGGCTGAAATTCCTGGCCAACGCTGACGCCAGCTCGTTCGTGACCCTGTCGACGCAGAACCTGAGCCTGTCGGGTTCGATCCTCAGCCTGGGCATGGCCGACAGCCTGCTGACCATGACCGGCGCGACCACCGCCCTGAACAAGCTCGACAATTCGATCACGGCCGTGAACGCGGCGCTCGGCGCGCTCGGCTCGCAGGCCAAGCAGATCGAGGCCCACAACACCTTCGTGTCCAAGCTGACGGATACGCTGGAATCGGGCATCGGCAACCTCGTGGATGCCGATCTGGCCAAGGAAAGCGCGCGTCTGCAGGCTCTGCAGGTTCAGCAACAGCTGGGCGCGCAATCCCTGTCGATCGCGAACCAGTCGCCGCAGGTCATCCTCAAGCTGTTCCAGTAAAACCGGTTCAGCGTCGGGGCTGAGGAGCCCCGATCATCACCGGGGCAGGGCGGCGGCGCGGGGCATGGGCGCGGTCGCCGAAGCCGTAAAGCGCGAGAAAAGACTGAACCACCGACGGGAAACTCATCGCGACGCTCCAGAATACCGAGGGCGCTCCGGGTATGGCGTGCAAATGCTCGCCGAACCCCGCTCTCCTGAGACGCGATGAACGCACGATTCCATGCCGGGTTCCGAGCCCGTGTTAACGGTCCGTTGCCTCTCGTCTGAGATACTGCCAAGGCGGAGGTTCGTGTGACATCGGTCAACAACGGCTATCTTCTGGGTTTGTTCGGCGGGAGCTATGATGCTTCGAGCGCCACTGCCCTGACGTCCGCCATCACGAAAAAGGCCCAGCCGACCGCACCCTGGTCCACCAGCGTGAAGGCCTCGGACCCCTCAGCCCTGGTCCGTTCGGCCCTGGCCGGCCGCAGCATCATCAACGAGAACGCCGCCCAGGTGGATGTGAAGGGCGCCTCGTCGGACTACAAAAAGCTGTTCGCCATGTACTCGGGTCTGGAGACCCTGAGCGCCCTGGCCAGCAGGGCCTCCACCAGCGGCCTGACCTCGACCGAGACTGCCCTGCTGCAGAAGCGCTTTGCCTCGGGCATGGCCGAGCTCAGCAAATATATGACCACCGCCGATCTGGACGGTGTCCGGATCGTTCAGGGGACCGCCGCTGCGACCTCCAAGACCACGGCCGCCGTGCCGCGTGACAGCGCCGTCTCCATCACGGGGCCGATCCACGAGGGTTCGCTGGACACTCCGGTGACGGCCTTCCAGGGCGATACGAAATTCAACATCACCATCAAGGTGCCGGTCGGGCTGACGTCCAGCCAGACGACCACGGTGCCGATCGATCTGTCGAACATGGGCTCCACGCCCCGGACGATGGACAACGTGCTGGAGTACATCAACAAACAGCTCTCCGACGGCGGCTTCCAGACCCGGATCGGGCGTCAGCAGATCAAGGAAGATCCCAAGACGGTTCAGGTCAACGGCAAGCCGGTCACCCTGCCGGCCGGTCCGGACAAATGGGCCCTGGCGATCCGCGGGACCTCGACCGAGACCGTGGGCTTCACCGCCGACCAGACCTCCGACGCCGTCTATGTGGTCCAGCAGGCGGGCAATGCCGCGGTGACCACCACGACTACGGTCAATGGCGTCAAGACGACCAAGACCACGACCGCCTCGACCCTGACCAACCAGATCCTGAAATTCCAGGTCGACGGGGGCGCCGCGCCGGAGCCGACTGCGGGCAATGTCGGCGAGACCCAATGGGTCGACGGAAGGCTGTCGCAGGAAACCCTGCCCGAGGGCGTTCAGACGGTGCGGGCCAGCGCGGTCGGCCCCGACGGCTCGTTGTGGATCGTCGCCGACGTCACCGCCGGCCCGGACACCCAGCCGATCAAGGGCGTCCAGGACGTCGCCCTGATGAAGTACGACAGCGCCGGCCGACTGATCGCGACGCGGGCGCTCGGCGCCGCCTCGACCGCCAGCGGCTATGCCCTGGCCATCGACGCCAACGGCAATGTCGCGGTCGCGGGTTCGGTCACCGGCGCGCTCAACACCTCAACGACCGATGCGGGCAAGACGGGCGATGTCGCCGGCGTCGCCGACAGCTTCGTGACCGTCTTCAACAAGGATGGCGAGGAGCAGTGGACCCAGCGGCGCGGCGCCCGGGCCGCGGACGAGGCCACTTCGGTCAGCTTCGGCGCAAACGGCGTCGTCTATGTCGCCGGACGTTCGCAGTCGGCCATGACCGGCGCGGTAAGCGTCGGCGGCTGGGACGGCTATGTCCAGGCGTTCAAGGCGGCAGAGCCCTATCCGACCGCCGGCATCGTTTCCAAGTCTATCGGCGTCACCCAGTTCGGCACCGGCGGCGAAGACAGCGTCGCTGCGACCACGGTCGACGGGAACAATCTCTATACGGCGGGCGTCGAGAACGGTCGCGCGGTGGTGCGCCAGTTTACCCTCGGCGCCGACGGCGTGCCAACCCTGGCGGCGACGCGCGACCTGGGCCTGATCAGCGGCGACATCGCGGGTATCGCGGTCGCCGACGGCAAGGTCATCCTGACCGGGACCAGCCGCGACAGCGGCCTGTCGGCAGGCACGGCGACCAACGCCAACTCGGGAGGCAAGGACGTCTTCGTCGCCTCCCTGTCGACCAATCTGACCCCGGCCGCCAGCGATCGGCTGAGCTGGTACGGTACGGCGGGCGAGGACACGGCCGCTGACGTCAAGGTCCACGACGGCAAGGTCTGGATCACGGGCATCACCGGCAAGACCGAGGGGGCGCTCGCGACCGATCCGACCAAGGGCTATCTGGCCCGTCTCGACCCGACGACCGGGACGGTCGAATATGAACAGAGCTGGACCGGCGTCGGCGATCAGGCCAAGCCCGCCACCCTGGCTATCGCTTCCAACGGCGCCAGCGTGCTGGACCGGTTGGGCCTGCCCCAGGGCGAGATCGACCAGAGCGATTCCAAATATCTGACCGCCGCGACCTCGCTGCGGGTCGGCGACCGCTTCTATATCAGCCCGCCCGACGGTGGTCGCGCCGTGCCGGTGACCATCGAGGCCAAGGACACACTGGCCACCCTGGCGCGCAAGATCTCGGTCGCCTCGGGCGGCAAGCTGAAGGTCACGGTCGCCTCCGAAGGGGGCACCGTCACCGGCAAGGACGGCGAGACCACCACCACCACCGGGGGCTTCCAGCGCCTGTCGATCACGGCCAAGGACGGCGTCAAGGGCGCGGTCCTCACCTCCGGCGAGACGGGCCGCGACGCCCTCGCGGGCCTCGGTCTCTCGGCGGGCTATATCGGCCTGGCGACCGTCGACAAGGGGCTCAAAACCTATGGCATGGGCCTGCCGTCCAACCTGACGCTCAACGACGCCGCCTCGATCAAGACGTCGGGCGAGAAGCTTCAGGCCGCGCTGAAGGCCGTGCGCGACGCCTATCGCGCCATGGCCCCGGTCGATCCGACGACAACGGCCGCCAGCGGCACGGTTCCGGCCTATCTGACCGCCCAGATCTCCAACTATCAGGCCGCCCTGTCGCGTTTGACCGGCGGTTCCTGAACGCCGCCGGGTTCTTCGGGGTCGCAGCCTGACGGTTGGCGGTTGACCTCAAGGGTGATGGCGGGGTTATTGAGGCTCCGGTCCCCGCGAGTGCTCCATGGCGTTTCCCAACGACAATCGAACCATCATCGCGATCGGCGCCGGCCTCGTCGTCGTCGCAGCGGTGGTGGCGGGCCTGGTCTTCGCCGGCGGTGGCGACAAGACGCCCGAGGCGCCGCCCGCCTCCCGAGGGGGTTTGAATATCGACCTGGCCGAGGCCCCGGTGCTGGAGACGACGCGCCAGCTGCGCTGCTTCGTCAACGGCCAGTTCGTCGGCATGGCCACCCTCGCCGACTGCGCCCGGCGCAACGGCCTGGCCACTGACGCTCTCGATGTGGGTCTGGACGAGACCGGCGCGCTGGCCGCCGCACCGACCGCCGCCTTCGCCCCCCCGCCGGCCGCACCGGTCGCCGAACCGACCGTCGAGATCCCGGCCGCCGCCACGCCGACCGACGCCCATCCCGCGCCCGCCCAGACCGCCGTGGTCAACGGCAGTCCCTGTCTGCGTTATACCGGCAATGAGTGGCGCACCGTCTCGGCGGGCACGACGCTCGGTCAGTGCGTCCAGGCGCTCTACGCCGGTCAGTGCGTGGGCCGTCCGGGCGACGCCCAGTACGGCCGCTGGGGCGATCAGACGCTTCGTCTGGTCCCACGCCGCGTGGAACAGTCCAGCGACAACAGCCGTTTCCGCGTCCTGGCCGAACAGGACCGTAGCTGCCAATTTCCGGGGTTGAACTGATGCGTCTCTCTACCGTCGCAGTGATCGCCGGGGCTCTGACCGCAGGTCTGCTGGCCGGCTGCTCCACCCAGACCAAGGCTCCGTTCGACCAGGGCGTCTGCTACAGCGTCGCCCTGCCGGATGCGGGCGAGAAGGCCGAGCCTCGCTTTAACGTTCTGGCGCGCGACCAGGCCCGGATCGAGGACTGCGCGGCCCGGCTGGAGGACATGCGGCTGCGGTTCCTGGGCATGGGTGGATCCAACAGCGACATCGTCGGCGCCTATCAGGGCCAGTTCATCTTCCTGGACCGCGCGGGTGTCTGGTTCGGCAAGACGCTGGAGGGGCAGCGCTTCTTCGCCCTGGCCCGGACCGGCGACGGTCGTCTGGCGACGCCGGGGACCATCGAGCGCGCTCCGGCCCAGTAAGATGCGGAGGGCTCCAGCCCGGTTCCCACGCTGTGTGATGAGAACAAAGCTGGAACATCCACAAGCTTTCGTTTAGGATGTCTTAACGGGGGGTGGCTTGGCGGCCGTGGCGCGCTAGGCCGGTCCTCCGACGACTGATCGTCGGATACGGCATTCAAGCAAGCCGCAGCCCGGACGGGCGCGGGGCAGACAACGAGAGAGCATCATGGCGGGCAGCGTCAACAAGGTCATTCTGGTCGGCAACCTGGGGCGCGACCCCGAAATCCGGTCGATGCCGAACGGCGACCGCATCGCCAACTTCTCCCTGGCCACCTCGGAGACCTGGCGCGACAAGTCCTCGGGCGAGCGCAAGGAAAAGACCGAATGGCACCGCGTCTCGGTCTTCAACGACAACATCGTCAAGGTCGTTGAAAACTATGTGAAAAAGGGCTCGACCGTCTATGTCGAGGGCTCGCTGCAGACCCGCAAGTGGACCGACAAGGACGGCGTCGAGAAATACACCACCGAGGTCATCATCGGCCGCTTTAACGGCCAGCTGACCATGCTGGGCGGCCGTGACGGCGGCGGCGCCTCGCAGGGCGGCGGCAGTCGCGGCAACGACGACGACTATTCGTCAGGTTTCTCCACCGGCGGCGCCAACAAGCCCTCCGGCCCGCGCGAAAGCTACGACCTGAACGACGACATTCCGTTCTAAACGGCTTGGACAAGACTGGTCCTGCAACGTCGGCTCACGGATTGTGAGCCGACGTTTTGCGTTCAGCGTGCGATAGGCGGGCGGTGACCACGCCAGACAAACCGCACAGCCCGCTGACCCTGCTCGAGATCGCCGCCATCGTGGCGATTATCGTGATCTGGGGCGTGAACAACGCCGGGGCCAAGGTGGCGACCGAGCAGATGTCGCCCCTGCTGGTCGGGGCGATTCGGTTCGGCATCGCCAGCATCTGCCTCGCCGGCTTCATCCGGCCGCCGTTTCCGGACTGGAAGAGCCTGCTGATCATCGTCCTGGTGGGCGGTTCGCTGCAGTATGGCCTCGTCTACACCGCCTACTGGCTGGCCCGGGACGTCAGCCCGGTGACCGTCGCCAACCAGCTGTGGATCCCGTTCACGGCCCTGTTCGCCTTCCTGCTGCTGAAGGAGCGCCTGAGCCGGGCGGCCATGGTCGGGATGGTGGTGGCCTTCGTCGGCGTCGGCTGGATGACGCTGGACGCGCATGCGCTGCAGGACTGGCGCGCTATTCTGGTCGGGATCGCCGCCGCCGCCGCCTGGGCCCTGACCACGGTCGTCGCGCGCCGCACGACCTCAATCCCGCCGCTGAAGATGCAGGCCATGCTGGCGGTCGGGACCCTGCCGGTCATGGCCTTTGGATCGGCCGTATTCGAACACCATCAGATCGAGGCCGTGAAGGCGGCGACGCCCATCGTCTGGGTGTCCCTGTTGTGGGCCGGAATCGTGTCGTCGGTTGTCGCGACGACCCTGCTGTTCTGGCTGGTGCAGAAACGCGAGGCCGGGCGGGTGACGCCCTATCTGCTGGCGACGCCGGTGGTGTCGATCCTGATCGGCTGGGGCCTGATGGGCGACGTGTTGACGCCCCAGATCCTGACCGGCTCGGCCATCGCTATGGCCGGGGTGGCGGTGGTGGCCCTGGCCGAGCGGGGCTTGCGCGCCGGCGCGGCCAAGGCCTGAACCACAGCGTTTAGCGGGCGGTGACGACCACCGGTTCGAACACGCCGCATGCGATGCGAGCGCCGGCCCCGCCGATCGGCTGGCTCACATAGTCGTCGGCGTTGGCGTGGACGACGAACGACAGGCCGTTGGCGTCGACATAGTCGCTCTCGTGCGCGTCGAGACCCTCCCAGGCCAGATAGACGTCGGCATTGGCCGCGCCGTCGGCGGCGGCGAAGACGTTCTGCAGATCGCCCAGGTCCGGACCGCCGTCCTTGTTGAGCAGGCCGTGCGGGCGGGCGCCCTCGGCGTGGTTCACATGGCCGCCGGCCGAGGTGAAGCCGGGCGCCTCGCAGCTGCCGACGGCGTGCAGGTGGACGGCGTGCCAGCCGGCCGGCCAGCCCTTGCCGACGACGCGGAAGATCATCCCCTTGGGCCCTTCATAGCCGGTCACCGTGCCGGCGTCGGCGCCGTCGGCCGTCTTCAGCGCGGCGACGACCACGGCCTGCGGCGGCGGGGCAGGGGCGGGCGTCGGGGCGGAGGCAGCGGTCTGGGCGAGAGCCGCTCCGGCTCCCAGAATCGAGGGGATGGCGAGAAGGGCGGCGAGGGGGAGGGCGCGCATGGAATCTTCCTTTCACGGACGACGTCGAAACAGGCGTAAACTTTGCCTCCTGACGCCACGGATGCTAGAAAACCGGACAGCGGATCACGTTCCGATTCCGGCCATTTAAAGCCTAAACTCCTTGACCGACGACAGCTACGAAAACGCCGCACCTCCTGCAGGACCGAGCGGCGGTTCCGACATTTCGACCATCACGATCGAGGACGAGCTGAAACGCTCCTACCTCGACTACGCCATGAGCGTGATCGTCAGCCGCGCCCTGCCGGACGCGCGCGACGGCCTGAAGCCGGTTCACCGTCGCATCCTGTACTCGATGCACGACCTGAACATGACGCCCGAGCGGTCGTACTCGAAGTGCGCGCGCGTCGTCGGTGATGTGCTCGGTCGCTTCCATCCGCACGGCGACGCCTCGGTCTATATGGCCCTGGTGCGCATGGCCCAGCCGTTCTCCATGGGTCTGATGCTGGTCGACGGTCAGGGCAATTTCGGCTCGGTCGACGGCGATATGCCGGCCTCGATGCGATACACGGAAGCGCGCATGGCGCCGGCCGCCGTGGCCCTGCTGGCCGACATCGACAAGGACACCGTCGATTTCCAGCCGAACTACGACGAGAAGGAGCTGGAGCCTGTCGTCCTGCCGTCGCGGATCCCGAACCTGCTGGTCAACGGCGCGGGCGGCATCGCCGTCGGCATGGCGACGAACATTCCGCCGCATAATCTGGGCGAGATCGTCGATGCGGCCGTGGCGCTGCTGGACGATCCGAACATCTCCGACGACGCCATCCTGGACATCGTGCCCGGTCCCGACTTCCCGACGGGCGGCGAGATCATGGGCCGCACCGCGCCGCGCAACGCGCTGCGCGACGGTCGCGGCTCGGTCATCGTGCGCGGCAAGGCCTCGATCGAGACGATCCGCAAGGATCGTGAAGCTATCGTCGTCACCGAGCTGCCGTTCCAGGTCAACAAACAGACCCTGATCGAGCGTATCGCCGAAATGGTCCGCGAGAAGCGGATCGAGGGCATCTCCGACGTCCGCGACGAATCCGACCGTCAGGGCATGCGGATGGTGATCGAGCTGAAGCGCGACGCTTCGGGCGATGTGATCCTGAACCAGCTGTGGCGCTACACCGCCATGCAGTCGTCGTTCGGCGTCAACATGCTGGCCCTGAACCACGGCCGTCCCGAGCAGATGGGCCTGCGCCAGTTGCTGGAAGCCTTCCTCGAGTTCCGTGAGGAAGTCGTGGTCCGCCGGGTCAAGTTCGAACTGGCCAAGGCCCGCGATCGCGGGCACGTGCTGGTCGGTCTGGCCGTCGCCGTGGCCAATATCGACGAGGTCATCCACATCATCCGCTCGTCGGCCGACCCGGCCGAGGCGCGCCAACGCCTGCAGGCCAAGTCCTGGCCGGTCGGCGACATGCTGGCTCTGGTCGAGCTGATCGCCGATCCGCGCTCGATGCTGATCGACGGCGACAAGCTGAACCTGACCGATGAACAGGCCCGCGCCATCCTGGCCCTGACCCTGTCGCGTCTGACCGGCCTGGGCCGTGACGACATCTTCGGCGAAGCTCGCGGCCTGGCCGACACCATCCAGGGCCACCTGACCATCCTGTCGGACCGCGCCAACATCATCGCCATCATCCGCGAGGACCTCTTGGCGGTGAAGGGCGAGTTCGCCGTGCCACGCCGCACCCTGATCGGGGAAGGCGACGCCGAGATGGAGGACGAGGACCTGATCCCGCGCGAGGACATGGTCGTCACCGTCACCCACGGCGGCTACGTCAAGCGCGTGGCCCTGAACGCCTATCGGACCCAGCATCGCGGCGGCAAGGGCAAGTCCGGCATGACGATGAAGGACGAGGACGCCATCACCGGCGTCTTCTCCGCCTCGACCCATACGCCGGTGCTGTTCTTCGCCACCAACGGCAAGGCCTACAAGCTCAAGGTCTGGCGCCTGCCGCTGGGCGGACCAACCTCGCGCGGCAAGGCCTTCGTCAACCTGCTGCCGATCGAGCCGGGCGACAGCATCATGAACGTCCTCCCGCTGCCCGAGGACGAGGCGACCTGGGGCGACTACGACATCATGTTCGCCACCAAGTCGGGCGACGTGCGTCGGAACAAGCTGTCCGACTTCGCCACGGTCAACCGCGCCGGCAAGCTGGCCATGAAGCTGGAAGACGACGACCACATGGTCGGCGTCGCCCTGTGCACGGCCGAGGACGACGTCCTGCTGACCACCGCCATGGGCCGCGCCATCCGCTTCAAGGCCGACGACGTTCGCGTCTTCAAGGGCCGGGATTCGACCGGTGTGCGCGGCGTCCGGCTTCAGGACGGCGACGAGGTCATCTCGATGGCCGTGCTCGGCCGCGTCGATGCCACGCCGGAAGAGCGCGCCGCCTACGTCAAACACGCCAACGCCATGCGCAAGGCGGCGTCCGGCGAGGGCGACGACGAGGCCACGACGCCGGAAGCCGATGACGAGGTCGTCGGCGACGCCGCCCTGACTGTCGAACGCATCGCCGAACTGGGCGCGGCGGAGCAGTTCATCCTGACCGTCACTGACAGCGGCTTCGGCAAGCGCTCCTCGGCTTATGAGTACCGCCGCACCGGTCGCGGCGGGCAGGGGCTGACGGCCCACGGCCTGGGCGGTCGCGCGGGCACGCGTCTGGCCGCGGCCTTCCCGGTGGAAGACACCGACGAACTGCTGATGGTCACCTCCAGCGGCCAGATGATCCGGACCCGGGTCGGTCAGGTCCGCGTGGTCGGCCGCTCCAGCCAGGGCGTCACCATCTTCAAGACCGCCGACGGCGAGCGCGTGGTCTCGGTTGAGCGTCTGGCGGAAACACCGGGCGACGACGATGCCGGCGGCGATGAAGGCGGTGAAGGAACCGAGGGCGGCGACGAAAGCTGATCGCATGACCGGGTTCCCGCCGATCCTTATCGACGGCGAACCCGCCTCGACCGACGACCTGACCTATCTGGCTCTGGTCAACTACGGCGCCTACACCTCGTTCCACGTCGAAGCCGGCGCGGCGCGGGGGCTGGCCCGCCATCTGGCCCGGCTCGAGGCCTCGGCGGTCGAGCTGTTTGGAGAAAGCCCCGGCGAGGCCCGGCTGCGCGATCTGATGCGGCTGGCGGTCGAGGGGCGTGACGCCTGCTGGCTGCGGGTCAGCCTGTTCTCGCCCGAGCTCTGGGCGCGGACTCCCTCGTGGTGCGGCGTACCCAAGGTCATGACCATGGCCGCCGAACCGCCGCCGCCTCTGGCCGCCTCGCTGCGTCTGGCGACCCGGGTCTATTCGCGCGACGCCGCCCATCTGAAGCACACGGCCCTGTTCGGTCTGATCCAGTCACGGCGGCAGGCGCGCGAGGAAGACTTCGACGACGCCCTGTTCATCGATGCGGCGGGCCTGATCAGCGAAGGCAGTCTCTGGAACATCGGTTTCGCAAAAGATGACCGCATCATCTGGCCCGCGGCGCCGATGCTTGCGGGCGTGACCCAAGCTCTGATTGAGGAGGGGCTGGCGCGCGTCGGCCTGGGGTCGGAGACCCGGCCCGTGCATCTGGCCGATCTGGCCGGGTTCGATCAGGCCTTCATCTGCAACAGCGCGACGCCCGCCTGCGCGGTGACGGCCATCGGCGATCACGCCTTCTCGGGCGATCCGGCCCTGATGGAACGTCTGGAAGCGGCCTGGGCGTCGAATACGCCCGAGGCCATCTAGGCGCTACGGACCGACGTCGTTGGCGACCGCGGCGCCGTCATCCACCGGCACCGGCAGGTTGACGGCGATGCCCAGGGCCTCGGCCAGCTTCTGGTCGCGCTTGTAGACGTCCTCGCGGAAGGCCACGCGCTGCTGACCATCGACGAAGGCCGTCCAGTAGAGCAGGCGCACGGTGATCTCGCGGCCGGTCTGGATGCGCTGGGTCTCACGCGTCTGCTGGGCCGTGTCGAACTCGGCCAGACGCAGGGGGTCGGGCGACAGCAGCAGGCGCGCGAACTCGACCGCGCCCTGCACCCGGACGCAGCCGTGCGAACGCTGGCGGGTGGCGAGGTCGAAGGCGCCCTTGGCCGGGGTGTCGTGCAGGAAGATGGCGTAGCTGTCGCGCAGTTCGAACTTCACATAGCCGAGCGCGGCCTGGGGTCCGGCGCGCTGGATCACCTGGCCGTTGGAAATATACATGTCCCGGGCGGCCAGATAGGCCGGGCCCTGGGGCAGGATTTCGCGGCGCGCGATGCCGGCCGGGACGTACCAGGGCGGGTTGGCCACGACGGAGGCGAACGGCTTCTCGAGGCTGGGCGTCTGGTTCTCGGCCGAGCCGACGACGACGCGGTTGGAATGAACCGGACGGCCGTCCTTCCAGTAGACCATGATGGCGGCGGCGGTGTTGACCTCGATGCGCTCAGGGTTCAGCTCGCGCTTCAGCCAGCGGCGGCGTTCCAAGTTCAGGGCGATCTGGCGGGCGCGGTCGTCGGACGAGGCGCCGAGCGAGCGCTGGGTGCCGGTGCCGATGCGGGCGTCAGGCAGCAGGCCATGGCGCTGCTGGAAGCCGCGCACCGCCGTCTGGAGTTCGTCGCCGTAGGTCAGGCCCTGGGCCTTCAGGCGGGCGCCGTCGGCGGCGCTGAGGTCGCCCTCGGCCACCAGACGTTCGATCAGAACCGGGATGCGGACGTCGCTCATCCCCGGCTCGATCGCGCCGCCCTGGTTGAAGGCCGGCCAGCCACCAGCGCGGCTCAGGCGGCGATAGCGCAGATAGCCGTTCGAGAGGTTGGTATAGCCGATGTCGGTCGGCGGCAGGCCGTCGAACCACTGCGCCAGCTGGTTCTGGCCCAGGGCGGCGTTCAGACCGGTCGGAAGGTCGACGCGGTTCTTGCCCATCTCCCACAGGTCTTCCACGTCCTCGGGGCGGACGCGGCCCTCGGCGAGGACACGGGCGTAGGTCAGGGCGGCGGCGGTGGTGCGTACGTCGCTGGAGGCCGGATCTGCGGCCAGACCCACGAAGTCGAAGAAGTCGGTCGCCGCCAGGCCGTGGTTCTCGGACTTGCGCGCGACGGCGTTGAGCGCCTGCATCTGGGCCGGGGTCCAGACGGCTTTCCAGCCGTTGGCTTCATAGAAGATGCGAACATCGTCCTGAAGATTGGCGGGCAGGCGGGCGATCTGCGGAGCGAATACGCTCTGGCCGCTGGGCGCCGCGGCGGGCTGGGCCGGACGGGAGCGGCGGAACTGGGCGGCCTGCGCTGACCCCGCAGCAGAGACCATCGCCGCTGTTGCGATGCCGAAACCCAATTCCCGTCGATTCATCTCAGTCCGCTCTAGATTTGTCCGCCGCCCCAAGGACTGCCCCCGCGACGCCGAACGCACTGATGTTACCGAGGTTCAACGCAAACAAAAAGCGCCGGTCGCAGGACCGGCGCCTTTCGTGATCCCAAAAGCGCAGTCCCACAAAATGGGCCGGCGCCGGGAACCGGCTTACTTCTTGATGAAGCCGCCGAACTTGTTGTTGAAGCGCGAAACGCGGCCGCCACGGTCCAGCATCTGCTGGTTGCCGCCGGTCCAGGCCGGGTGGGTCGACGGGTCGATATCCAGGTTCAGCACTTCGCCTTCCTTGCCGTAGGTCGAACGCGTTTGATACGTCGAGCCGTTCGTCAGGGTGACGGTGATGAAGTGGTAGTCGGGGTGCGTATTCGCTTTCATGGTCGTTCGGCCTCTGGCGCGATGACGATGCCGACCGTCGGTGCGCATAAATGAGAAAACCCGCCAGCAGGGGCGGGAATGAGCGGCGGCGTTTACACCGCAGGGCGTTCCGGGGCAAGAGGCGGCCATGACCGACGTTTCGCCGACCAATAGCCCCGCCGACGTTCAGGGACGCCCCGGGGCCGGCGCCCTTCTGGCCGAACAGCTGGGTGAGGCCGGTTCGCGACGCCAGAAGCGCAAGGACATCCGCCCCCTGGGTCGACTGCTGCCCTATCTGGGCAAGCACAAGCTGGACGCCCTGTTCGCCCTGTTCTGGCTGCTGGCCTCGACCGGGGCCTCGCTGGCCCTGACCGCCACCGCGCGCGGCGCGATCGATCAGGGATTCGCCGGCGGCGGCTCGCACATCAATCGCTGGTTCCTGCTGCTGGGCGCCAACGCCCTGGTCCTGGGGGGCGCGACCGCCGTCCGCTATTTCTATGTGACCAAGACCGGCGAGCGGATCATCGCTGACGTTCGCACCGCCCTGTTTGGTCGCATCCTGACGCTGGACCCCTCCTTCTATGCGAAGATGCGGACAGGGGAGGTGCTCAGCCGCCTGACCACCGACATCGCCCTGGTCGAGACGCTGCTGACCACCTCGGTCTCCTTTGCCCTTCGCAACTTCCTGACGCTGGTGGGCGGCATTGGCATGCTGTTCGTGGTCAGCCCCAAGCTGACGGGGCTGGTGCTGCTGATCGCCCCGGTGCTGCTGGGGCCGGTCTTCCTGTTCGGCCGGACGGTGAGGAAGCTGACCGTGGCCTCGCAGGACCGGTTCGCCAACGCCGTCGGCTTCGCGGGCGAGAGCGTCGACGCGATCGAGACCGTCCAGGCCTTTGGCCGCGTTGGCTCGGCCATCGCCCGCTTCGGCGCGGCGGTGGAGGCGGCCTTTGCGGTCTCCCTGACCCGGATGAAGGCCCGCGCCCTGATGACCGCCCTGGTCATCGTGGTCATGTTCGGCGGGGTGACGCTGGTGCTCTGGCTCGGCGCCCAGGACGTGGTCCGGGGCGCCATGTCGCCGGGCGCCCTGCTTCAGTTCGTCCTGCTGTCGGTCTTTGTCGCCGGGGCCGTCGGCGCGCTCGGCGAAAGCTGGGGCGATGTCCAGAAGGCCGCCGGGGCCATGGAGCGGATCGACGAGCTGATGCGCGCCACGCCCGATATCGCCGCGCCTGAAAAGCCCGTCGCCCTGCCCAGCCCGCCGCGCGGCGAGGTGTCGATGTCGGCGGTGGCCTTCGCCTATCCGGGCCGGCCCGACCTGCCGGCGCTGAGGGGCTTCTCCCTGACCGTGCGTCCCGGCGAAACCGTGGCCCTGGTCGGGCCGTCGGGCGCGGGCAAGTCGACCGTCTTCCGCCTGTTGCTGCGCTTCTACGATCCGCAGGCGGGCGTGGTGTCCGTGGACGGCGTCGACGTGCGCGCCGCCGATCCGACCGCGGTGCGCAACCGCTTCGCCTGGGTGTCGCAGGAGGCGCCCCTGTTCTCCGGTTCGGCGCTGGAGAACATCCAGTTCGGCCGCGAGGACGCCACCGAGGAGGACGCCCGGGCCGTCGCCGCCGAGGCCCAGGCCCTGACCTTCATCGACGCCCTGCCGGAAGGCTTCGCCACGCCTCTGGGCGAGCGCGGCAAGAGCCTGTCGGGCGGCCAGCGCCAGCGTCTGGCCATCGCCCGCGCCCTGGTCCGCGACGCCCCGATCCTGCTGCTCGACGAGGCCACCAGCGCGCTGGACGCCGAGAACGAACGTCTGGTGCAGGTCGCGCTCGATCAGGCGATGGAGAGCCGCACCACCCTGGTCATCGCGCACCGTCTGGCGACGGTCCTGCGGGCCGACCGCATCGTGGTCATGGAGGACGGCCGGGTGGCGGAGGAGGGGACCCACGCCGAACTGGTGGCCAAGGGCGGCCTGTACGCGCGTCTGGCCAAGCTCCAGTTCCGGGACGACTGATCTGTGATGGATTGATATCGTCCGCGTTCGGAGCGACTGTCCCGGCCTTCGAAAGGCGACAGTATGCTTTTGACCACTGTATTCAGCCTGATGCTTCTGGTTCAGGCCCATGGGGAGGCGGGGGCCGCGCCCACGGAGGCCGATCTGGAGCCCGCCTTCGGCAACACCCTCCTGTCCACCTATCCGGACGGGCGCACCGCGCGGATGTGGTTGCAGCGCGGCGGACGGTTCGAGGGGCGGGGGCGACGCGGCGGGCTCAGCAGCGGCACATGGCGGGTCCGCAACGGTCAGGTCTGCTTCAGCCAGCGCCGACCCGTGCCCCTGCCGGGCTCCTTCTGCACCCCCATCGTCCCGGGCGGCATCGGCAGTCACTGGACGGCCAAGGCCGTCACCGGTGAAACCATCCGTGTGGATCTGGTGGCCGGCCGATAAGCGATCCCGGGTTCACCCGAACGACCCGGCGGTCTAGAAACCGGCATGACCCAGCCTCACGCACTCTCCGGCCTCGGCGCCGTCGCTGCCGACTATGATGTCCTGCTGTGCGACATCTGGGGGGTGATCCACAACGGCCGCGAAAGCTGGCCCGCTGCCTGTGAGGCCCTGGCCCGGTTCAATCGCGAAGGCGGAACGGTGGTGCTGATCTCCAACTCCCCGCGCCCGACACCGGGCGTGGTGGTCCAGCTGGATCAGCTGAACGTGCCGCGCGAGAGCTGGAAGGCCATCGTGACCTCGGGCGACGCCACCCGCTTCGAGCTGGGCAAACGCGCGCCCGGACCGGCCTGGATCATCGGCCCCGACCGCGACGCCCCCCTCTATGAAGGCCTGGGTCTGGAACGCGCCGAGAGCGCCGAGGACGCCGCCTTCGTCTCCGTCACCGGCCCGACCGACGACGAGGTAGAGACGCCCGAGGACTATCGCGAACGCTTCGCCCCCGCCGCCGCCCGCGATCTGGAAATGATCTGCGCCAACCCGGACCGGGTCGTGCAGCGCGGCGACCGGATCATCTACTGCGGCGGTTCGCTGGCCGATCTCTATGAGTCGATGGGCGGGCGGGTGACCATGGCGGGCAAGCCCTATGGCCCGATCTACGCCCTGGCCCTGACCGAGGCGGAGCAGCTGCTTGGCCGTCCGGTCGACCGCTCGCGTGTCCTGTGCATCGGCGACGGCGTGGTCACCGACGTTATGGGCGCCAACCAGCAGGGCCTCGACTGCCTCTTCATCGCGCAAGGCATCCACGGCGATGCGGCGCGCGGCGCCGACGGCAAGCTGGACCCGGCGAAGGCCGCTGATTTGCTCAAGGCCGAGACGACCTACGCCCGTTACGCCGCCCTCGACCTGATCTGGTAGGTTCGGCCTCGCCAAATCGTCGCACCGGCGCTAACACCGTCCGATGGTTGAACTGGTTCAGAAGCATCCGTCGGGGGGCTATATCCTCGACGAACTCCACGTGGGCATGACCGCCGAGAAGGCTGTCGAGGTCACCGAAGCCCGCATCGCGCAATTCGCCGAGGCCTCGGACGATTTCAATCCCGTCCACATGGACGAGGCCTTTGCGTCGAAGACCGCCTATCGCGGGCGGATCGCGCACGGCCTGCTGTCTGCGTCGTTCGGTTCGGCGGTGGTGGGCACCATCCTGCCGGGCGCGGGCGCCATCTATCTGACCCAGACCCTGGCCTTCCACAAGCCGGTGCGCATTGGCGACGTCGTCATCGCCCGCATCACCGTCTCGGCCGTGGACGAGGTCTCGGCCCGGGTGACCCTGCGCTGCGAGGGCTATGTCGGCGACGAGCCGATCATGGACGGCGAGGCCACCGTCCGGGTCCCGCGCCGGCGTCGTCCCGCCAAGGGCTGATGTCTATCGAGGTCTTCCGCGGCTGGCGCGACCTGCCGGAAACGGCGAAGGGTGCGGCCGTCGCCGTCGGCGCCTTCGACGGCGTCCATCGCGGCCATCAGGCGGTGATCGCCGCCGCGCGTCAGGCCGCTGACACCATCGGCGCCCCGCTCGCCGTTGTCAGTTTCGATCCGCATCCGCGCCGCTGGTTCCAACCGGACGCTGCGCCCTTCCGCCTGATGAGCGCGGGCCAGATGGCGCGGGCGCTGCAGCCGCTGGGCGTCGACCGTCTGTATCTGCTGCCGTTCGACGGTGAGATGGCGGCCATGACCGACGTCGAGTTCGCACGCCGGGTCCTGGCCGACGGCCTCGGCATCCGCCATGCGGCGGTCGGCTTCGACTTCACCTTCGGCCGCGGCCGTTCGGGCTCGCCCGAGGCGCTCCGGACCTATGGCGAGACCCTGGGCTTCACCGTCTCCACGACCGAACGCATCGATGATCCGGACGGGCTGAAGCTGTCGTCCAGCGCGGTGCGCGAGGCCCTCAAGGCCGGGGACATGGCCCGCGCCGCCGCCATCCTGGGCCGCCCCTTCGCCATCGAGGGTGAGGTCATCCACGGCGACAAGCGCGGCCGGACTATCGGCGTGCCCACGGCCAATGTCGCGCTCGGCGACTATATGCGCCCGGCCTACGGAGTTTATGCGACGCGCACCCG
This sequence comes from Brevundimonas sp. GW821-FHT02A10, assembly GCF_059422025.1. Lineage (NCBI taxonomy): Bacteria > Pseudomonadati > Pseudomonadota > Alphaproteobacteria > Caulobacterales > Caulobacteraceae > Brevundimonas > Brevundimonas sp. GW821-FHT02A10. The sequence continues at coordinate 310,123 of NZ_JBWKWC010000001.1, read as the reverse complement.
CCTCCCGGATGGTCGTGTGGTCGACGGTGTCGCCAATCTGGGCGTCCGGCCGATGTTCGAGATCGAGACCCCGCTGCTGGAGGTCTGGCTGTTCGACTTCGCCGAAGACCTCTACGGCCAGACCGTCGAGACCGAACTGGTCGCCTTCCTGCGCGGCGAGCTCAATTTCGACAGTCTCGACGCCCTCAAGGTCCAGATCGATGCAGACGCAGAAGCTGCGCGGGCGATCCTGAAGGGCTGAGCGTCAGCCCCCCGCCGCCTCGATCACCTTGATCGTCGCGTCCTTGAGGGACTTGCCCTCGGCGTCGATGACGTCATCGACCTTCCAGTTGCTGCCCTCGCGGACCAGCTTGAGCGTCTGGTGCGTCGTCTGGCCGGCGTTGGTGAAGGCCACGGCTGCGGTGGCGTCGTTCACGCCGCTCTTGGTGACGGCCAGGCTGTCGAGGGTGAAGGCGCCCTGGTCCTGACAGCCGCACAGGATGTCGTAGTTGACCGTCGGGACCTCGCCCTTCGCGACCCGGACATCGGCGCCGAGGGTGGCGTTCAGCATGCGAGAATAGATGGGGTCCTGACCGGCGGCAGGCGGTGGCTCCTTGGGTCCGCCCGCGACATAGACGGCGTAGATGGCGCGCACGAAGGGTTCGGGGCCTTCGCCGGCGGCCTGATAGATGGCGGGGCGGCCCGGCGTCATGCTGGCCGAGGCCGGAGCGGCGGGCTCCCCGGCCTTCTTCTCGGGTTCGGTGCAGCCGGCCAGCAGGGCCATGGCGGCGGCGGGAAGCAGGAGAAGGGCGCGCATGATTTCCTCGGAAGCGACAACGGCGCCCCGACGGCGCTCTTGGAGCGCACGCTACGCTTTTCCCCTGCGCTGTCACCTGTTACACCGCCCGGCATGGACGTCCGCCTGATCATTCCGGCCCGGATTAGCCGCCCGGCGTAGCGCCGACGGGGCTGTCGCCCCCGCGCACGTCGGGTTCCGAGCTTTCCACCTACGTCCCCTTGCCTGATCCGAGACGCCGAATGTCCGATACCCCTACCGAATCCCCCGTCGAATCCGGCCGCGACTACCGCGAGACCGTCTTCCTGCCGGAGACCCCGTTCCCGATGCGCGGCGGCCTGCCGCAGAAAGAGCCGCTGATCATCGAGCAGTGGGGCGACCTCTATGGAACCCTGCGCGCCGAGCGGCAGAAGCAGAAGGCGCCGCTCTACGTGCTGCACGACGGCCCGCCCTATGCGAACGGCGACATCCACATCGGGCACGCCCTGAACAAGACGCTGAAGGATTTCGTGGTCCGCTCGCGCTTCCTGCTGGGTTATGACGTCGACTACGTCCCCGGCTGGGACTGCCACGGCCTGCCGATCGAGTGGAAGATCGAGGAGGAGTTCCGCTCCAAGGGGCGCCGCAAGGACGAGGTCTCCAAGGAGGAGTTCCGTCGTGCCTGTCGCGCCTATGCCGGCAAATACATCGACCTGCAGAAAGAGCAGTTCAAACGTCTCGGCATCACCGGCGACTTCGCCAACCGCTACGCCACCATGGACTTCACGTCCGAGGCGGCCATCGTCGCGGAGTTCCACAAATTCAAGAACTCGGGCCAGCTGTATCGCGGCTCCAAGCCGGTGATGTGGTCGCCGGTCGAGCGCACCGCCCTGGCCGACGCCGAGATCGAGTATCACGACCACGTTTCGCCGACGATCTGGGTCAAGTTCCCGGTCATCGCGGCCTCGGACGACCATGACGACGACCTGCTGAGTTTCCGCAACGCCACGCCGTCGATCGTCATCTGGACGACGACGCCCTGGACCATCCCGGCCAACCGGGCGATCAGCTACGGCCCCGAGATCGCCTACGGCCTGTATGAGGTCACGGCCATGGAGACCGGGCTGGAGTTCGAGCCCTGGGCCAAGCCGGGTGACCGGCTGATCGTCGCCGACAAGCTGGCCGAGGACGTGTTCAAGGCGGCCAAGATCGCGTCCTGGACCCGCGTCGACGACCTCAATCCCTCGGGCCTCGAATGCGCCCACCCGCTGGCCGCGCTCGATCCCGGCTACGGCTTCTCCGTGCCCCTGCTCAGCGGCGACCACGTCACCGACGATGCGGGTACGGGCTTCGTCCACACCGCGCCGGGCCACGGCGCGGACGACTTCGAGGTCTGGAAGGCTCACGGTCATCACGAGGTGCCGGATACGGTCGACCCCGACGGCGCCTACTATCCGACCGTGCCCCTGTTCGCGGGCCTCAAGGTGCTGGAGACCGAGGGCAAGAAGACCGGCAAGTTCGGTCCCGCCAACGGCGCGGTGATGGAGAAGCTGATCGAGGCCGGGACCCTGCTGGCCCGCGGCCGGCTGGAGCACTCCTATCCGCACAGCTGGCGCTCCAAGGCGCCGGTCATCTTCCGCAACACGCCGCAGTGGTTCATCCGCATGGATCAGCCTCTGGACGCCGCCGCCAGCAACGGCGCGACCCTGCGCGAGATCGCCCTGGCCTCCATCGACCAGACCGCCTTCCACCCGGCCTCTGGCAGGAACCGTATCCGCTCCATGGTCGAGGGCCGTCCCGACTGGCTGGTCAGCCGCCAGCGCGCCTGGGGCACGCCTCTGGCCATGTTCATCGACAAACAGACGGGCCAGCCGCTGCACGACCCTGAGGTCGATGCGCGCATCGTCAAGGCCATCGCCGACGGCGGCGCGGACGTCTGGTTCACCGCGCCCGACAGCGATTTCCTCGGCGCCCACGATCCGGCCCGGTTCGAGAAGGTCGAGGACATCCTCGACGTCTGGTTCGACTCCGGCTCGACCCACGCCTTCACCATCGACCCGCGCACGGCCGAGAACGGCTATACGGGCGACCGCCCGTCGCACTGGCCGGCCGACCTCTATCTGGAAGGCTCCGACCAGCACCGCGGCTGGTTCCAGTCGTCGCTGCTGGAAGGCTCCGGCACGCGTGGCCGGGCGCCCTTCGAGGCCGTCCTGACCCACGGCTTCACCCTCGACGAGAAGGGGGAGAAGATGTCCAAATCCAAGGGCAACACCACCGATCCCCTGACCATCATCAAGGAATCGGGCGCCGACATCCTGCGCCTCTGGGTCGCCTTGGTGGACTATTCCGAGGACCAGCGGATCGGGAAGCAGATCCTGCAGACCACGGTCGACGCCTATCGCAAGCTGCGCAACACCGTCCGCTATCTGCTGGGCGCCCTGGAAGGCTTCGATGACGCCGAGCGCCTGCCGCTCGACCAGATGCCGCCGCTCGAGAAGTTCATCCTGCATCGTCTGCACGAGCTGGATGGTCAGGTGCGCAAGGCTTACGGCGAATACCGCTTCCAGGACGTGGTGCGGCCGGTGCTGGAGTTCTGCTCCAACGACCTGTCGGCCCTCTACTTCGACGTCCGCAAGGACAGCCTCTACTGCGACCGGCCTGACGCGATCCGTCGTCGTGCGGCCCGGACGGTGATGGATGAGGTCTTCGCCCGCCTGACCGCCTGGCTGGCTCCGCTGACGCCGTTCACGATGGAAGAGGCCTGGCAGACGCGACTCCCGGGCTCGCAGACCAACTGCGCCCGGGTGATCCCCGAGACGCCGGACAGCTGGAAGAACGAGGCCGAGGCGGCGCGCTGGGCCAAGGTCCAGACGGTGCTGGAAACGGTCAACGAACAGCTTGAGGCCGCGCGCCGCGACAGGGTCATCGGCGGGGCGCTGGACGCCTGGCCTGTGGTCACCGGTCCGGCGGAGGCCTTCGCGCCGTTCGAGGGTCTGGACGCCGCCGAGGTGTTCCGCACCTCGGGCGCCGAATTCGTCATCGGCGGAGAAGCGGTGACGGCCGAGGTCAAGCTGGCCGATTATCCCAAATGCGCCCGCTCGTGGCGGCGCGTGCCGGACGTCGGGTCGGACGCCGCCTATCCCGAGCTCAGCGCCCGCGACGCCGACGCGGTCCGCTACTGGGACGAACGGCACGTCGGCTAAGCCGCCGCACGCATCGCTCAAAGCAAAACCGGCCCGGAGCGGATGCTCCGGGCCGGTTCTCGTTTAGCCGTATCGATGGATCAGGCGGCTTCGCCGAACTGGTTCATCGTGTTGTGGACGCCGCCGGCCTTCAGGGCGGCCTCGCCGGCGAAGTATTCCTTGTGGTCGTCGCCGATGTCCGAGCCGGACATGTTCTGGTGCTTCACGCAGGCGATGCCCTGACGGATCTCCTTGCGCTGGACGCCCGCGACATAACCCAGCATCCCGGCGTCGCCGAAATACTCCTTGGCCAGATTGTCCGTGGACAGGGCCGCCGTGTGGTAGGTCGGCAGGGTGATCAGGTGGTGGAAGATGCCCGCCCGCTTCGCGCCGTCCGCCTGGAAGGTGCGGATGCGTTCGTCGGCTTCGAGCGCCAGAGGCGTCTCGTCATAGGCCGCGCTCATCAGCTTGGCGCGGTCATAGCCGGAGACGTCCTGACCATCGGTCTGCATCGCGTCGAAGACCTGCTGGCGGAAGTTGAGCGTCCAGTTGAACGAGGGCGAGTTGTTGTAGACCAGCTTGGCGTTGGGGATGACCTCGCGGACGCGGTCCATCATGCCGGCGATCTGTTCGACGTGGGGCTTCTCGGTCTCGATCCACAGCAGGTCGGCGCCGTTCTGCAGCGAGGTAATGCTGTCCAGGACGCAGCGGTCCTCACCCGTTCCGGCGCGGAACTGGAACAGGTTGGACGGCAGGCGCTTGGGTCGCAGCAGCTTGCCGTCGCGGTTCAGGATGACGTCGCCGTTCTTCAGGTCCGAGGGCGCGATCTCCTCGCAGTCCAGGAAGCTGTTGTACTGGTCGCCCAGATCACCGGGCTCGTTCGAGACGGCGATCTGCTTGGTCAGGCCGGCGCCGAGCGAGTCGGTGCGGGTGACGATGACGCCGTCTTCGACGCCCAGCTCCAGGAAGGCGTAGCGGCAGGCGCGGACCTTGGCCAGGAAGTCCTCGTGCGGGACAGTGACCTTGCCGTCCTGGTGACCGCACTGCTTCTCGTCGGAGACCTGGTTTTCGATCTGCAGGGCGCAGGCGCCCGCCTCGATCATCTTCTTGGCCAGCAGATAGGTCGCCTCGGCATTGCCGAAGCCGGCGTCGATGTCGGCGATGATCGGCACGACGTGGGTCTGGTGGCCCTCGATGGCGTCCAGCGCCTTGCGCTCGGCGGCGGCGTCGCCGGCTTCGCGGGCGGCGTCCAGATCGCGGAACAGCATGCCCAGCTCGCGGGCGTCGGCCTGACGCAGGAAGGTGTAGAGCTCCTCGATCAGGGCCGGGACCGAGGTCTTCTCATGCATCGACTGGTCGGGCAGGGGGCCGAACTCCGAGCGCAGGGCGGCGATCATCCAGCCGGACAGGTAGAGGTACTTCCGGTCGGTGGTGCCGAAATGCTTCTTGATGGAGATCATCTTTTGCTGGCCGATGAAGCCGTGCCAGCAGCCCAGCGACTGGGTGTACTTCGACGGGTCGGCGTCATAGGCCGCCATGTCCTTGCGCATGATGGCGGCGGTATAGCGGGCGATGTCGAGGCCGGTGCGGAACCGGTTCTGCAGCCGCATGCGGGCCACGGCCTCGGCCGAGATGCCGGACCAGGGGGCGGCCTTGGCTTCGATCAGCGAAGCGACCTGGGTGATGTGATCCTGATAGGACATGGGATGTTCCTCGACGCACGGAGATGACGTTGAGCGCATCCGTAAGCGTGAGGTTCAAGCTCGGGCAGAGGCTTCGCGGTGAAGCTGTCAAACTTTACAAGATTTTCCTGTAATGATGTAATGTCTCGACCGACGCTGACTTTTCAGGCCGTTTTCCATGCCCGCTCAACGCCGCCTCTATGTCGGGCCCAGCCTCAGGCGGCTTCGGCGCGACCTCGGCCTGACCCAGGCGGACATGGCCTCTGATCTGGAGGTCTCGGCCTCCTATGTCGCCCTGCTGGAGCGGAACCACCGGCCGCTCAGCGCCGAAATGCTGCTCAGGCTGGCCCAGACCTACAAGCTGGACATGGCGACCCTGGCCGGAGACGCCTCGACCGATATCGCGGCCCGGCTGAACGCGGCGCTGAAGGATCCGATGTTCGCCGACATCGACCTGCCGTCGCTGGAGAACGCCGACCTCGTCACCAACTTTCCGGGCGTCACCGAGGCCCTGCTGAGGCTCTATACCGCCTATCAGGAGGAGCATCTGGCGCTGGCGGACCGCAGCGTCGAGGCGATCGATCCTGACGGGGCCGACAGCGCCGATCCGGTCGCCGAGTCGCGGCGCTTCCTGGCGGCGCGGCGCAACAGCTTCCCGGTGCTGGACGAGGCGGCCGAGCGGCTGGCGGCGGCGGCCGTGGAGGCAGGCGGGCTGGAGGGCTATCTCAGCGAGACGCACGGCCTGCGGACCCGGCGGATGCCGCCCGACGTCATGGTCGGCTCGATCCGGCGCTATGACCTGCACCGGCGCGAAGTGCTGCTGGACGACACCCTGGACGGCGCCAGCCGGCAGTTCCAACTGGCGCTGCAGATCGCCTGGCTGGACCTGAGGGCCGACATCGAGGCGGTGGCGGCGGGCGGCGTCTTCGCGACCGAGGGCGGGGAGCGGCTGACCAAGCGGGCGCTGGCCTCCTATGCAGCGGCGGCCATGGTCATGCCCTATACGGCCTTCGCCCGGGCGGCGGAGACCCGGCGCTACGACGTCGAGGCCCTGGCCCGGCAGTTCGGGACCAGCTTCGAACAGACGGCGCACCGGCTGACCACCCTGCAGAAGCCGGGGCAGGAGCGGGTGCCCTTCTTCTTCATCCGGGTCGATCCGGCGGGCAATGTTTCCAAGCGGCTGGACGGGGCCGGCTTCTCCTTCGCGCGGCACGGCGGGGGCTGCCCGCTGTGGTCGGTGCATCTGGCCTTCCGGACGCCTCGGGAAATCGTCACCCAGTGGCTGGAGCTTCCCGACGGCCAGCGCTTCTTCTCCATCGCCCGGACGGTGACGGCGGGCGGCGGCGCCTTCGGGGCCCAGAGGGTCGAGCGGGCCATCGCCCTGGGGTGCGCGGCCGAGCACGCCCATCGGCTGATCTATACGCAAGGCGCGCCGGAGCCCGATCCGACGCCGATCGGGGTCACCTGCCGGCTGTGCCAGAGGATGGAGTGCACGGCCCGGTCCGCGCCGCCCATCGGCCGCCAGATCCTGCCCGACGATATCCGCCGGACCAGTACGCCCTTCGGTTTCTCGGACGGGTGAGGTAGGCCGAGCCATGATCAAGGACCGACCATGACCGGGTTGCCTCTGTTGCCCGACCGGACCTGCGGCGGCTGCGTGGAGTGCTGCCGCTATATTCCGCTCGACCTGCCCGAACTGGCCAAGCCGACGGGCGCGCTGTGCGCCTATTGCGTCGACGGGGCGGGATGCGGCGTGCATGCGATCCGGCCGCAGACCTGCCGGACCTGGTTCTGCGTCTGGCGGGTGGTGGAGCTGTCAGACGACTGGCGGCCCGACCGCAGCGGGGTGATCGTCCGGCCCGACGGCCTGACCGAGGGGGATATCACCCTCTATGTCATCGAGCGCTCCGACTTCCTGCTGTCCGACGACTTCTTCGACACCGTGGTCCACTGGATCGACAGCGGCATCCGGCTGGCGCTGAGCATCCCAGGGCCGGTTGGAACCTTCCCCGTGCGGGCAGTGGTGACCGACTATCTGAAGCAGGCGATCACGGCGGGGGACCGCGACCTGTTCGACGACCTGGTCGAGCGGTCGCTGGACAGTCTGGCGCGGCACGACTGGCAGCCGGATGGGGTCGTCGCCCGCTATGCCATCGGGGAGACGCCCTCGTGATGCGGCCACGTTGGACGCAGGGCAGTGCGGGCCCGCGCGCACCCAAGTCGCTGTCGAGCGACCCGGGCGCCAATCGGATACGCTGGATCGGGGCCATAGTCCTGGCGGTCGTGGCCTACTGGACCTACAGCCATCAGAAGCCGGGCTTCGCCCGCCGGGCCGAAGCGGCGGCGAAGGCGGCAGGGGCGACCGAGGTTCATTTCGACCCGGCGCGTCAGAGGAACGGCAAGACGGTGATCTGCGGCGTCGCCGACGGCAAGCTCGTGATCTATCGCGAGCCGCAGGGGCTTTCGAAAGACGACGGGTCGCTGGCCTTCATCACCCTGTTCCGCGACGGCTGCGCGTGAGGGGTTTGGGCAGGGCGCCTCGAAAACGGGGTGACAGACTGCCAAATCCTGCCATCGATATTGAGTAAAAACAGAAGCTTGGCAAATTCGGTGTGACCGAGACTGCCAGATTATGCGAAATCGGACCCTCGGCGCACCGGGCGGCGAGGGGTAGGCTGAACATTTCAAAGACCCACCCTGTGACATGGCGACACCTGTTCAGCGGCGCAAGCACAACGCAGGAATAAATTCCTCTAATTGAGTCTCAGCGGCAGGCCGGCGACGATCAGCATCGTCTCTTCGGCGACCTTGGCCAGCCGCTGATGCAGACGCCCGGCGTGGTCGCGGAAGGCGCGGGCGAGGGCGTTGTCGGGGACGATGCCCCAGCCGACTTCATTGGAGACCAGCAGCAGATCGGCCGGACAGGCGACGACCGCGTCCACGAGCACATCGAACGCCGCCTCGATGTCGGCCTCGGCCAGCATCTGGTTGCTGAGCCACAGGGTCAGGCAGTCGACCACGCAGACGTCGTCGGGCGCCAGGGCGGCGAGGGCGGCGGCCAGGTCCAGCGGCGCCTCCACCGTGGTCCAGCGGTCGTCGCGATCAGCCTGATGGCGGGCGATCCGGTCGGTCATTTCGGTGTCGAAGGCCTGGGCCGTGGCGATCATGACAAGGCGGCGATGCATCGGGGCGGCGATGGATTCGGCGCGGTTCTGGGCATGAGCCGTCTTGCCGGAGCGGGCGCCGCCGAGAACGAGCGTGGTCGGCATCAAGACACTCCATTGCCTGCCGCTACGCTTTGGCCTAAGTCGGCCTCGCGACAGGTTCCCCGGAAACGGGGATGAAAAGGGAACTCGGGTGTAAATCCCGGACTGCCCACGCAACTGTAAGCGGCGAGCCCGCGCACCATTAGCCACTGGACCCCGAAGGCGAAAGCCGGACGGCCTGGGAAGGCGGTGCGCACCGGCATTGACCCGTGAGCCAGGAGACCTGCCCGTCGTGGTCGTCCTTCGCGCGGACGTGGTGTGCCGAGCGGAACGGGTCTTTCCCGAATGACGACGTCTGTTGGGCTGCGTGCGAGCGCGGCCGTGACCGGGCGCGTCCGCAACCGATCATGGTCTCGTTCGGCCGGCTCGTTGTCGAGCAAGGGATTGGACCCGCTATGAGACCTGAACTGTACCTGGGCGCCGCGACAGCCGCGCTTCTCCTGACCGCAAACGCCGCTTCGGCGCAAACTGCCCCGCAAACCGAGGACTCGACCCTGCTGGGCGACGTCGTCGTCACCGCCAACCGTTCGGCCCAGGCGGCCGACCGCGTCGGGCAGTCGGTGGCCGTCCTGACCACCCAGCAGATCGAGGCCAGCCAGACGGTCGAGATCGTCGACCTGCTGGTCCGCACGCCCGGCGTCAGCCTGTCGCGCAACGGCGGCATCGGGACCACGACCTCGCTGCGCATCCGCGGCGCCGAGGCCGACCAGACCGTCTATGTCATCGACGGCGTGAAGCTGAACGACCCCTCGTCGACGGGCAGCGGCTATAACCCCGGCAACCTGCTGACCGGCGACATCGCCCGGATCGAGATCCTGCGCGGCGCCCAGTCGACCCTTTGGGGCTCCCAGGCCATCGGCGGCGTGGTCAACCTGATCACCGCCGAGCCGACCCGTCCGTTCCAGGCATCGCTGAACGCCGAGGCCGGTTCGCGCGGCACCTCCTATCTGCGTGGCGGCGTGGGCGGCGCCGGCGAATACATCAACTGGCGCGTTGCGGCTTCGCACTACCAGACCGACGGCTTCTCGACCTTCGTGCGCGGAACCGAGAAGGACGGCTATGAGAACACCGGCCTCAGCGGCCGCCTGAACATCAAGCTGTCGGACGACGTCTCCATCGACCTGCGCTCGGTCTGGTCAAACGGCCGGACCGATATCGACGGCTTCCCGGCCCCGACCTATGCCTTCGGCGACACGCGTGAATACGCCACGACCAAGGATCTGGTCGCCTATGCCGGGCTGAATTTCGATCTGTTCGACGATCGGCTGAAGAACCGCGTCGCCTATGCGTACACCCAGACCATCCGCAAGAATTTCGACCCGGCCCAGGCCGTTACCAACCTGACCTTCGATGCGCGCGGCGAAAACAAGCGGTACGAATACCAGGGCGTGTTCGATATCGCGCAGGGCTGGGTCGCCACCTTCGGCGCCGAGCATGAGGATTCTGAATTCCGTACGGCCTCACCGTCGGCGTTCGACCCCAATCCCGCGCCGACGGCTAATTCGGTCGGCCTCGACGGCTATTATCTGCAGGTTCAGGGCGAGGTGGTTTCCGGCCTGACCCTGACCGGCGGGGTGCGTCGCGACGAGCATGACACCTTCGGCGGCAAGACCCTGGGGCAGGCCGCCGTGGCCTGGTCGCTGAATGACGGCGCGACCGTGCTGCGCGCCAGCTTCGGTCAGGGCTTCAAGGCGCCGAGCCTGTATCAGCTCTACAGCGAGTACGGGAACACAGCCCTGCTACCGGAAGAGGCGGACGGCTGGGACGCCGGTGTCGAACAGCACTTCTTCGACAACAAGTTGATGCTGTCGGCGACGTACTTCAGCCGGGATACGACCAACCAGATCGACTTCGTCTCCTGCAATGGAACCGAGACCGTCGCCGCGGCGCCGCTGTGCTTCGTGCCCGGATCGATCGGCGCCGGAGCGCCGGTCAACCGCTTTGGCTACTATAACAACACCGCCAAGACCGAGGCGGACGGCGTCGAACTGGCCGGCGCGGCCTACCTCGGTCCGTTCGAGGTGCAGGCCAACTACACCTGGACCGATGCGACCAATGAATCGGCGGGCGCCAACAACGGCAAGCGTCTGGTGCGTCGCCCGGAAGAGACGGCCAACCTGTCGGCGACCTATGTCTGGCCGTTCCGCCTGTCGACGACTGTCGCGGTCCAGTATGCGGGCGAAAGCTTCAACAACGCGTCCAACTCCCAGCGTCTGGAGCCCTATACCCTGGTCGATCTGCGGGCGTCCTATCCGATTAACGACGCGGTCGAGATCTATGGCCGGGTCGAGAACGTCGGCGACGAGAAGTACGAGACGACCCGTGACTACGGCACGGCCGGTCGCGGGACCTTCGTCGGCGTGCGGGCCCGGTTCTAGGGGTATGGCAGGCGCCCTCTTTCATGGCGGGCGACTGGCGGCGGCGCGGGCGGAACATCCGTCCGCGCCGGAGCCCTGGCTCGATCTGTCGACGGGGATCAATCCTGACGGCTGGCGGGGCGTTCGCGCCCCGACCACGGCCCTGACGGTGCTGCCCGATCCGGTGGAGACGGCGGCGCTGGAGGCAGCGGCGGCCAAGGCCTTCGGCTGCGATACTGAACAGGTCGCGGCCGTGCCGGGCGCCGAGGCGGGGCTGAGACTGCTACCCGGTCTGCTGGACGTGGCCCGGGTCGCCATCGCGGCGCCGACCTACGGCAGCCATGCCGACGCCTGGCGGCAGGCGCGGGTGGAGACGACCGAGGTCGAGCGATCGGCCCTGTTCCAGCAACCGACCGACGCCCTGGTCGTGGTCAATCCGAACAATCCGGACGGGGCGATGACACCGGGCGCCGAACTGGTCGCGGCGGCCGGGCGGCGCTGGCTGGTGATCGACGAATCCTTCATCGACACCGACCCGACGATGAGCGCCATTCCGCATCTGACCGAACGGACGGTGGTGTTGCGTTCGTTCGGCAAATTCTACGGCCTGCCCGGTTTGCGGCTGGGCTTTGTGGTCGGCAGCCCGACCCTGGCGCAGCGGGTACGCGAGCGGACCGGCGACTGGCCGGTCAGCGGCGACGCTATCGCCATGGGGCGGGTCGCCTATGCCGACGACGCCTGGGCGGTGAAGACGCGGGCCGCCCTGATCTGGGATGCCGAACGGCTCGACGCCAAACTGAAGGCGACGGGGTTCGAGATCGTGGGCGGGACCAGCCTGTTCCGGCTGGCGCGTTGCGAGGATGCGAAGGGGCGGGCGTACCGGCTGGCGGAGCAGGGGCTTCTGGTGCGAACCTTCCCCCACGATCCGACGCTGATCCGTTTCGGTCTGCCGGGCAAAAGGAATTGGCGGCGGCTGAAGGCCGCTCTGGAGGCTTCACGATGACCGATCAGACGGACGCCGAGCATACGGAGGCGATGAAGGCCCTGCAGGCCGAGCGCCGCGAACTGATGCGTTCCAAGACCGAGGAGCGCGGCCTCCTGATCGTCAACACCGGCGACGGCAAGGGCAAGTCGACGGCCGGTTTCGGCATGGTCGCCCGCGCCCTGGGCTGGGGCCAGAAGGTCGGGATCGTCCAGTATATCAAGGGCAAGTGGATCACCGGCGAGCGTCAGTTCTTCCGCAAATTTCCTGATCAGGTCCGCTATGAGGTCATGGGCGAGGGCTTTACCTGGGACACCCAGGATCGGGCGCGGGATATCGCGGCGGCCGAGGCGGCCTGGGCGACCTCGCTGGAGATGATCGCCGATCCGACGCTGGATCTGGTGCTGCTGGACGAGCTGAACATCGCCCTGCGGTACGACTATCTGGACATCAACGCCGTGGTCGCCGGACTGGTGGCGCGGCCCAAGGGCAAGCATGTCTGCGTCACCGGCCGCAACGCCAAGCCCGAGCTGCTGGCCGTCGCCGATCTGGTCACCGAGATGACCCTGGTGAAGCATCCGTTCGAACAGGGCGTGAAGGCCCAGCGGGGGATCGACTTCTGATGACAGTCGACCGGCGGACAGTGCTGGCGGCGGGCGGGCTGGCGATGCTGGCCGGCTGCGGCGTCGCGCCGGCGCCGGCGCGGGCTCCGGCTGCGAACGACAGGCCGCAGCGGATCGTGTCGCTCAATCCGTGCCTCGACGTCATCCTGATCCACGTCGCCGACCGCGAGCAGATCGCGGCTCTGAGTCACTATGCGCGCGACGATTACGGCTCGACCTTCGCCCCCGTCGCCCGGACCCTGCCGTTCACCTACGAGACGGCGGAGGAGGTGATCGCCCTGCGGCCCGATCTGGTGATGACGGGACGGCACTCCTCGCTGGCGACACGCAATGCGCTGGATCGGCTGAAGATTCCTACCGCCCTGTTTGGCGTGCCCGAGACGGTCGCGGAAAGCCTGGAGCAGGTGCGCGAGGTCGCGGCGGCCGTCGGTCATCCGGAGCGCGGCGAGGTCCTGATCGCGCGGATCGAGGCGGCGCTGGCGGCGGCTGCGCCGAAGCCGGGGACGCCGCGGCTGTCGGCGCTGGTCTTCATGCCCGGCGGTTTCGCCTCCGGTCCCGGCACCCTGATGGACGAGATGATGCGGCGGATGGGGCTGGACAATGCGGCCTCCCGTTACGGACTGAAGAGCTCCAGGCGCGTGCCGCTCGAACGGATCATCGCCGACCCGCCGCAGGTGCTGCTCGCCGGCGAGGCCTGGCCCGGCGCGCCGAACTGGGCCCTGCGCGTCATGACCCATCCGGCGCTCAGCCACGTCGCGGGCCATATGCAACGCGCGACCTTCCCCGAGAAGCTGCTGTTCTGCGGCGGCCCGGTTCTGATCCAGACCGCCGCCGCCCTGTCGCGGGCCCGTGAAAGCGCCTTGAAAGGTCGAGCATGAAACCGGTCAGCCGACCTCTTCTCTATGCGGGGCTGATCGCCCTGCTGCTGCTGCTCTCGGGCCTCAGCCTGATCTCCGGAAAGGTCTGGGTGCCGTTCAGCGCCTGGACGCAGCCGGACCTCGATCCGCGCTGGGCGATCGTGTTCGAGCTGCGCCTGCCGCGCACCCTGCTGGGCATCGCCGTGGGCGCCGCGCTCGGTCTCTCGGGCGCGGTGCTGCAGGGCTATACGCGCAACCCGCTGGCCGATCCGGGCGTGTTGGGCGTCTCGGCAATGGCGGCGCTGGGCGCGGTCCTGACCCTCTATTACGGCGTCACCGCCGTCGCGCCCTGGGCCCTGCCGGTGGCGGCGATCAGCGGAGCCCTGATCGGGGTGGCGATCCTGATGCTGCTGTCGGGTTCGGCCTCCAGTCTGGTGACCTTTGTGCTGGCGGGGGCGATCCTGAACATCCTGTCGAGCGCGGGGGTGTCGCTGGCCCTGTCGCTGGCGCCCAATCCCTGGGCCGTGAACGAGATCGTCGACTGGCTGATGGGCTCGCTGGCCGACCGCAGCTTCGAGGAGGTGAAGATGGCTCTGCCCTTCATCGTCGCGGGTTGCGGCCTGCTGCTGACCACGGGCCGGGCGCTGGACGCCCTGACTTTGGGGGAGACGGGCGCGCGGTCGCTGGGCGTGTCCATGCGCGTGACCCGCTGGAGCATCGCGCTGGGCGTCGGCCTCGCCGCCGGGGCCAGCGTCGCGGTGACGGGGGTGATCGGCTTCGTCGGACTGGTGACGCCGCACCTGCTGCGCCCGCTGGTCGGAGCGCGGCCCGGCGCCCTGCTGGTCCCCAGCATCCTCGGCGGGGCGGTGATCGTTCTGGCCGGCGACGTTCTGGTGCGGCTGACCCCGGCGGCGGGAGAGGTCAAGTTGGGCGTCGCCATGGCGGCCTTGGGCGCGCCCTTCTTCCTCGCGCTGCTGCTGCGTCTCAGGAGGACGATCGCATGAGCCTTCTGTCCTGTTCCCGCCTCGGCGTCGCCATCGGCGGTAAGACGATCCTGTCGGACGTGTCCCTGATGATCGACGTCGGCACGGTGACGGCCATCGTCGGTCCCAACGGCGCCGGCAAGTCAACCCTGCTGTCCTGCCTCGCCGGCCTGAGGGCGCCGTCCACGGGGTCGGTCATGCTGGACGACGCGGTGCTGTCGGAGATGAAGTCGCGCGACCGCGCCCGACGGTTGGCCTTCTTGCCCCAGACGCCGGAGATCGCCTGGTCGGTCGAGGCGCGGACTCTGATCGAGCTGGGCCGCACCCCCTTCATCGGCGCGCGAGGCCAGACCGAGGTCGACCGCGCCGCCGTGGATCGCGCCATGACGGCGGCCAACGTCCGGGAATTCGAGCATCGCATCGTCGACACCCTGTCGGGCGGCGAGCGGGCGCGGGTGCTGATCGCCCGGGGTTTGGCAGGGGAGCCGGAATGGCTGCTGGCCGACGAGCCCCTGACCGGCCTCGACCCGGCGCACCAGCTGGACGCCGCGGCCCTGTTCCGGCGTCTGGCCGACAGCGGGGTGGGGGTGGTGGTGACCCTGCATGACCTGTCGATGGCCCTGCGCATGGCCGACCGGATCATCGTGCTGGCGGAGGGGGGCGTGATGGCTGACGAACCGCCTGCGACCGCCCTGACGCCCGAGGTGCTCAGGCGCGCCTATGGCGTGGAGGCGACCGTGACCGCAGGCCCCGGCGGACCGCTGATCGATGTCATCCGGCGTGCCTAGAGGGGGCGCTCCATTCGCCCACGCATCACTGGCCCTGGCCGCGCTCGCGGTCGAGGCGGTGGTCGGCTATCCGGACCGTCTGCACCGCCGCCTGCCGCATCCGGTCATGGGTCTCGGCGCCTTGATCGATGCGGGCGAGCGGCGGCTGAACCGGAGCGATCGTTCCCCGCGTGCGAGGCGTCTGTCGGGCGTTGCGACCGTATTGGCGACGGCGGGGGTGGCGGCTCTGGCCGGGCTGGCGGCCTCGCGCCTGCCGGGACCCGCGCCGGTTCTGGCCGCGACTCTCGGCCTCGCGCAGCGCAGCCTGTACGACCACGTCGCCGCCGTCGCGAAGGCGCTGGAGGCGGACGATCTGCCCGCCGCCCGGACCGCTGTCGGGATGATCGTGGGGCGGGATACGGCGGAGCTGGACGCGTCTGGCGTCGCGACGGCCGCCATCGAAAGCCTGGCCGAAAGCTTCAACGACGGCGTCGTGGCGCCCGCCTTCTGGCTGGCTCTGGCCGGTCTGCCGGGCCTCTACGCCTACAAGGCGGTCAATACGGCGGACAGCCTGATCGGCCACAAAGAGCCCCGTTGGAAGGATTTCGGCTGGGCCGCCGCCCGCACTGACGATGTCATGAACCTGGCGCCCGCACGGCTGGCCGGGGCGTTGATCGCGATGGCCGGAGGCGGCGGCTGGACGGTCATGTTGCGTGACGCCCGTCATCACGCCTCACCCAACGCCGGCTGGCCCGAGGCCGCCATGGCCGGAGCGCTGGGCGTGAGGCTGGGCGGCCCTGTCGCCTATGACGGCGTGATGACCGACCGTCCGGTCTTCGGCGAGGGTCCGGCGCCCACCGTCGCAGACCTGAAACGCGCTTTGAATATCTATGTTCGTTCAACCGGTCTGCTATGGATGGCGGTCGCGACACTTTCGTCTCGCGGAGGTCGTGCATGGCGGCGTTGATGATACAGGGCTGCGGCTCCGACGTCGGCAAGTCGGTGCTGGTCGCGGGTCTGTGCCGGCTGTTCACCAACCGGGGCTATACGGTTCGCCCGTTCAAGCCGCAGAATATGAGCAACAACGCGGCCGTCACCGAGCCGGACGAGAGCGGCCGTCGCGGCGAGATTGGTCGCGCCCAGGCGCTGCAGGCCATCGCCTGTCGCACGCCCCTGACGGTTCACATGAACCCGGTTCTGCTGAAGCCCCAGAGCGACGTCGGCGCCCAGCTGGTGGTGCGCGGTCAGGTCGAGGCCAGCTATCAGGCGATGGCCTATCAGGACCGCAAGGCCGCCCTGCTGGACGTCGTGCTCGACAGCTTCTGGAGGCTGGAAGACGAAGCCGATCTGGTTCTGGTCGAGGGGGCAGGCAGTCCGGCCGAGATCAATCTGCGCAAGGGCGACATCGCCAATATGGGCTTCGCCCTGGCCGCCGAGGTGCCGGTGGTTCTAGTCGGCGACATCGACCGGGGCCATGTCATCGCCGCCCTGGTCGGCGCCAAGGTCGTGCTGGACGAGGCCGACGCGATCAAAGGGTTCATCATCAACAAGTTCCGGGGTGACCCGAAGCTGTTCGACTGCGGCCGCCACGAGATCATCAAACGCACGGGCTGGCCGGATATGGGGCTGGTGCCCTGGCTGGCGGCGGCGCGGCGTCTGCCGGCGGAGGACGCCGTGGTGCTGGGCGAGGCGTCTGATCGGGCGGATCGCCGCCTCAGGATCGCCGTGCCGATCCTGCGCCACATCGCCAATTTCGACGACTTCGACCCGCTGCAATCCGAGCCATCGGTCGATCTCATCTATGTGCCTCCGGGGGCGCCGCTGCCGGGCGATGCGGACCTGATCATCCTGCCGGGCTCCAAGGCGACCCTGTCCGATCTGGCCTTCATCCGCGCGCAGGGCTGGGACATCGATATCCGGGCGCACGTCCGCCGCGGCGGACGGGTTCTGGGCGTCTGTGGCGGCTTCCAGATGCTGGGCCACACCGTCGCCGATCCGGACGGGATCGAGGGTGAGGCAGGGACGGCCGAGGGGCTGGGGTTGCTGGAGATCGACACCGTGCTGGGCGGCGACAAGGTGCTGGAGCCCTGCCGTGGCCGGACCGTCGTCGGCGACGGCGCCTATGAGGGGTTCGAGATGCATATCGGCCGCACGACCGGCGAGGGGCTGACGCGGCCCATGCTGTTGCGTGAAGACGGCAAGGGCGAAGGCGCAGTCTCGGCCGACGGTCGGGTCTCTGGCTGCTACGTCCACCGGCTGTTCGACCGGGGCGAGGCGCGGGCGGCCCTGCTGGCCGAACTGGGCGCCGCCTCCGATGCGATCGACCACCGGGTCTGCGTCGATGCGGCCCTGGACGAGATCGCCGAGGCCCTGGAAGCCCATCTCGACATCGCCGCCCTGGCCAAGCTCGCCGGGTTGAAGGACTTCAAGCTGTGATCACTGAAGCTGGCCTGCGGGCGCATCTGGACGCCCAGGCCCGACCACCGGGATCGCTGGGGCGGATCGAGGATCTGGCCGTGAGGCTGGCCCTGATCCAGCAGAGCGCGACGCCGCGTGCGAACGCCTTGACCCTGTTGGTCTTCGCCGGAGATCACGGACTGACCGAGGACGGGGTGTCCCGTTATCCGTCGGCGGTGACCCAGGCGATGGTGGCCACGCTGCTGGCCGGCAAGGCCACGGCCAACGCCTTCGCCCGTGCGGTCGGGGCCGAGGTGGCAGTCGTGGATGCGGGGGTGGACGCCGATCTGCCCGGCCATCCGGCGTTGGTGGACGCCAAGGTCCGCAAGGGAACGCGCAACGCCGCCCGCGAACCGGCGATGACGCAGGACGAGGTCGCGCTGGCCCTGAGTCGCGGCGCCGAACAGGCCGCCGTCGCCATTGATCGTGGGGCCGAGGTCATCGTGCTGGGCGAAATGGGCATCGGCAACAGCGCCTCGGCGGCCCTGCTGATGCACCGTCTGGCGCCGGCGCCGCTGGCGGACTGCGTCGGGGCTGGCGCCGGCCATGACGCGGCGGGTCTGGCGCACAAGCTGGCCGTCCTGACCCGCGCCGCCGACCGGTCCGAAGCGACCGATCCGCTTGAGGTTCTGCGTCAGTTCGGCGGACTGGAGATCGCCATGATGGCCGGGGCGATCCACGGCGCGGCGGAGCGCAGGACGCCGGTGGTGGTGGACGGCTTCATCTGCACAGCTGCCGCGCTGGTCGCGATCCGGCTGCGGCCCGAGGTGCGCGACGTCTGCGTGTTCGCCCATCGCTCGGCGGAGGCCGGGCACGAGCGGATGCTGAAGGCGCTGGGCGCCGAGCCCCTGCTGGATCTGGGGCTGCGGCTCGGGGAGGGGACCGGGGGCTTGCTGGCCCTGCCCCTGCTGCGCGCGGCCTGCGCCCTGTTGTCCGAGGTCGCCAGTCTGGATGACGTTCTGGCCGGACGGATCTGATGCCCCGTCAGCTGGCCCTGTTCCTGACCGCGGTGCAGTTCCTGACCCGGGTTCCCGTGCCGACGCTCAAGGATTTCCAGCCCGACTGGACGGCACGGTCGGCGCGCTATTTCCCTCTGGTCGGGGCGCTGGTGGGGCTGTCGTCCGGCGCTGTGCTGATCGCGGCGGCGCAGGTCTGGAGCGGCGCTCTGGCAGCCCTGCTGGCGACGGCGGCGGGCATACTGATCACCGGCGCCTTTCACGAGGACGGACTGGCCGACACGGCCGACGGGCTGGGCGGCGGACAGACGGTCGAGCGTCGTCTGGAGATCATGAAGGACAGCCGGCTCGGGACGTTCGGGGTGCTGGCGCTCGGGTTCGCGCTGGCGCTGAAGGTCGCGGCCTTGGCCGAGACGCCGGTCTCATCGGTGGTGCTCGCACTGATTGCCGCCCATGCCGGAGGGCGCGGCGCGGCAGTGCTGGCGATGCGGTGGCTGCCCTACGCCGGCGACCGGGCGGCGACCAAGGTCAAGCCGACGGCGGACGGGGTGACGACGGCTGAGGTCGGCGTCGGGCTGACGTTCGTCTTGCTGGCCATGCTTCCGGCGATCCTGCTGGCGCCCGTGGCGACGGCGGGGGCGGTGGTCGCAGGCGCGACGGTCGCGATCCTGATGGCTGTGACAGCCCGTCGGCTGATCGGCGGCTGGGTGGGAGATACACTCGGGGCGACCGAGCAGGCGTTCGAGATCGGATTTCTGGTCGTCTTCGCGGGGCTGATCGCCGGATGATCGTCGTCGCTCCCCTGCATGAGGTCGAGGACGCTATCCGGATCTGGCGACCGTCGCATGTCGTGGGTCTGGCCTCGCCGGGGGCGGAGATGGCGCGGCTTCCCGCCAGCGTCGCGCGGCTGCAACTGAGCTTCCACGACATCGACGGGCCACGGGACGGGCTGCAGCCGGTGATGGAGGCCGATGTGGGGCAGCTGCTGGCCTTCGCAGGGAGCTGGCCGCGGACTGCGCCGTTGCTGATCCAGTGCTGGGCGGGCGTCAGCCGGTCTCCCGCGGCCGCCTATGCGGTCGCCTGTGCGATAAGGGCGCCGGGAGAAGAGGCGGCCTTGGCCGATGCGCTGAGGCAGACGGCGCCGTTTGCGACGCCCAATCCGCGACTGGTCGCCCTGGCCGATGCGGCGCTGGGGCGGCGGGGGCGGATGATCGAGGCGATCGCCGCGATCGGCCGGGGGGCGGAGACCTTGACCGGCGCGACCTTCGCCCTGGCTTGACGAGGGGCCTAGCGCCAGAGGCGGCCTCGCGGCGCCGGGGACAGGATTTCGAGCTCGTCGATGAAGTCGGCGTGGCTGGGCAGGGTGTCGAGGGCGCCGGGCAGTTCGGCCAGATGAGCGGCCTCGGCCGACAGAGCCCGCACTTCGTCCGACCGGCCCAGTCCCTGACGCGCCAGGGCCCGGGCGCGCGAGCGGATCAGGGCCAGGGCCGCATTGGGCCAGCGCCCCTCCAGCCGCCCGGCCCAGAGCGCTGTGTCCTCGGCCGTGGCGTGGAGTTCGTCGGCGCGGGCCAGCACCATGGTCGCCGCTTCGCGCAGGGCGGGCCAGTTGATAAGGAACCGGAGGCCCGCCGTGGCGTCGAACCAGCCGGCGGCGAAGGCCAGGGCGCGGTCGATGGCCTCGACGTCGTCGAAATCAGCCAGCCGGGCGATGTGGGCGCGCAGATGGGCCTCCGACAGGGTGCGCTCGAAGGCGATCCAGCGGGCGGTCTGGGCGTCCTCGGGGCGGCCCTCGGCGTCGAGCACGGCGATCTCGGCGGCCTCCCAGAGGGCGGAGGGCTCGGGCGCTGCGGGCGTCTTCGCGCGAAGGGCCAGCCGGGAAGGAGCGGCGATGCGCGGCTTCGAGGCGTCCAGAGCCGCGCGGGCCTCGACCGGGCGGCCGGCTTCGGCGAGGCGGCGGGCGATCTCGGCGCCGACATCGGGCTTGAGCCGGTCCTCGTCGGAAAAGGCGGCGGCCCAGGCTTCGACGTCGCCAGCCCGGTCCGCAAGCTTGCGCACCACCAGGGCCCGGCGTCCCGTCGGGCGGGGGCGTCCGGCGGTGAGCGCCTTCAGGAGGCCGGCCGCCAGCGGCTCGCTCATCGTCGGCGCCGCGCGGCCGATCCAGCCGCCCCAGTCGGAAAGCCGCGTCTCCACGGCCTCGGCCAGGATCGGTACGGCGTCCGGCCCGACCGCGGAGGCCACGGTCGCCAGATCGGGAGCGGCGTCGAAGAACAGGGCGGCCAGCTCGCCCTTGGGATCCTTCACCCGCACCGCCAGACCTGAATAGAGGTCGAACCAGGCGACCAGCCGGTCCAGCGCCAACCGCGCGTCCAGCGGCGCCAGACGGTCCACGATCATGCGGCGATGCGCCTGAAGGTCTGCGACCAGTTCGGGGCGTTTGCGCCAGGAGACGCGGGTCTTCGAAGACTCCAGAGCCGTCAGTCGCTTGTCGATCTCAAGCGCCAGATCGGGCGCTCCGACCGCGGCGGCCAGTTCGAGCTTGAGCACCCGCTTCAGATTGGCGTCGCCGACGGTGGCCTGCATCAGCAGTTCGGCCAGGACATCGGCGCCCAGCGCCGAAAGGTTGGCGGCCGAAAGGGTCTTCCGACGCGCGGGGGAGGGGGCGGTCGAAGCGGCCCGCGGAGATGTAGAGCGGGGAGACGCAGGACGTTTGGCCATCCCTCTCATGAGGGGATTCGCGAGGCCCCCGTCAACCGGTCACGTCAGGCCGAGGCTCATCCGTACGAGCGCCGACAGATTGGCGGCTTCCATCTTGCTCATGACCTTGGCGCGGAAGATCTCGACGGTGCGCGGACTGATGTCGAGCTGACCGGCGATCTCCTTGTTCGACAGCCCGCCGGCGAGGGCCTCGAACACCTGGCGCTCGCGCGCGGTCAACTGGGACAGCCGCCGGTCGATGTCGGCGCGCCGCTCCAGACTGGCGCCGACCTCTTCCACGCGGCGGATGCAGCCCTTGAGGGTCTCGACGAGGCGATGCGGCTCGAACGGCTTTTCGATGAAGTCGGTGACCCCCGCCTTCATCAACTCGACCGCCGACGAGACGTCGGCGTGGCCGGTGATGACGACGATGGGCCAGGCCTCGCCGCGCAGCTCGACCAGTTTGCGCACCACCTCGAAGCCGTCGGCGCCGGGCATCCTCAGGTCGGTGACCACGCAGGCCACCGGGTCGTTGGGCAGGTTGTCGAGAAACTCCTCACCATTGGCGAAACCGCGGGCCCGCATCCCTTCGGAGCGAAGCAGCAGGACCAGGGAGTCCCTTACGGCGAAGTCGTCCTCGACGACAAAAACGGACACCGTCACGGGTTCGGTTCCTCCTTCGCTCGGCTGAGACTGAACGTGAACGCAGCCCCGCCCATGGCGCTGCGGCCGACGGTCAGTGAGCCGCCGTGGTTTTCGACAATGGTGCGGGTGACCGACAGGCCCAGGCCCATGCCGTCCGACTTGGTGGTCATCAGGGGTTCGAACATGCGCTCGACCTGATCGGCCGGGACGCCGGGGCCACTGTCCTCGACCCGGACCTCGTAGAAGTCGGGGCAGGTCGGGCGGCCGACCAGCCGGACCTCGCGCCGGTCCCGATCGGCGACCGCTTCGACCGCGTTGCGGACCAGGTTGACGATGGCCTGCTGGAACTGGATCCGGTCGGCCATGACCCGGTCGTCGATATTGTCGATGTCGATCTGGATGCTGGCGTCGGAGGCCGGGCCCAGAAGCTGGATGATCGGCCCAAGGTCGTCGATCATCGAGGACATCCGCTCGGGCTCCAGCGGCTGGGTTTCGACGGTCAGCAGCTCACGCGCCCGGCGGATGATGGCGCCGGCCCGCAGCACCTGGCTCTTGGCCAGTTCGACCGTGCGGCTGGCGCTGTCGGCGATGATGCCCGCGCGCCCGAGATCGACCTGGCTGGCCTGGAGGTAGCTGGCCGCGGCGGTCAGGGGCTGGTTCAGCTCGTGCGACAGGATGGCGGCCATCTCGCCGAGCGAGTTCATGCGCCAGACCTGGTTCAGCTGATCGCTCAGCTCCTGGCTTCTCAGCTCGGCCGAATGCCACAGGCTGAGATCGGTCAGGGTCAGGATGGCTTCCGAAGTTTTGGGGTCCCCGGTGACGAAGGCCAGCTGGATGCCCAGAGGGAAGACGTCGCCATCGGCGCGGCGGCCCAGCCAGTATTGGTCGGCTGAATACTCGCCAGGCGGCGAGGATCTGATGATGCCGGCGTCGAAGAACTCGACGAACTCCTGGAACGGCCGGCCCGTGGCTTCGCGTTCGGCGACCCGGAACAGGGCGCAGGCCGGCTGGCTGATGGCCAGGATGACCGATCGGGAGTCGAGGGTCACCACCGGCGCTGACGCCAGCATGGCGTGTATGGTGGCGTTTCGGGTGTTGAGCTGGGTTTTCAGCTCCAGCGAGCGTTCCTTCAGCGACCGGCGCGCCCGGCCGATCTCTCCGATCGCGGCGCCGACCAGGGCGAAGAGCAGGGCGTTGACCACTGCGTCGACGGCGCTTTCGCGCGAGACCAGGACCACATTGGCGGCGATGGACAAGGCGATGGCGAGGGCAGTCGCCCGCCGCGACGCGAGCATCGCCGGCAGCATCACCGCGGGAATGAGGGGCAGATAGTAGAACTTGCCGAAGGCCTCGAGACCGAGGCGGGCCAGAAGCGCCAGTCCCACGGCGACGACGGCGAGGGCATAGCCGTTCGGCCCCCTGGAGGCCCAGTTCGAGATCGCAGCGATGCGCGCCATGAATGGTGGCGAATCTGTGGCGGAATTCACTTGGGCGACGCTCGGCACGGCCTGTTTTCTTGCCCCTTACCCTATCCGTTCGTAGCATCGCGTTCGTTAAGGGTAAATACGTAAGCAAAACACCCTAATCCGAAAGTTACGCCCGCTTCGCACCTGCACATTATCGATGGTCCTCTGACGGAGGGCCTGACGATGACTGACGCTGTGCGCATACTGGTCGTGGACGACTCCGCGGCTATCAGACAGGTGCTCGGCGGCATTCTTCGCGCCGCCGGTTGCGAGGTCGTCACGGCCGAAGGGGCGAGGGCCGCCCTGCGCTGTCTCCGGGCCTTCGAGCCCGATGTGATCCTGACCGATTTCAACATGCCACGCCTGAATGGAGAGGCATTCGTCAGGCTGATCCGGCGTGATCCCCGCCTCCTGGATCTGCCGGTTTTCGTGGTCTCCAGCGAGGACGATCCGGGCATTCAGGAACGAATGAAAGTGGCCGGCGCAGACGCCTGGTTCGACAAACCGGTCGATGTTCAGGGACTGGTGCGGACCATCCGGGCGGTCGTCTCGACGCCCCGCGAAGACACCGGTTCCCGTCCCCGCCGCCGCCCCTCTGAAGGCCTCGAAGCCGCGGCTTAGCAAGCGGTAGGTATTTTTACGTAGAGAGCGATTTACGAAGAATATTAGCCCTTTGCCTCAACCTTAACGACAACGGCGACTGCCAGAACGGCGAAATATGACCAAAGTTATACTGAAGAACACTGTAATTCGAATCGCCATGAGCGGTATTTCCGGCGTCATCGGGGCGATGATGCTGGCCGGAGCGGCCCAGGCTGCGGATCCGGTGTCGGTTCAGGTCGGCGTCGCCAGCCAGTATCTCGGCAAGGGCGTCGGCAAGAGTAACGACCAGACCAGCTATTCGGGTTCGATCGAAGTCAATCACAACGGTTTCTACGGCAGTCTGTTCGCCGCGACTGCTGAACTGTCGCAGGGCGCCGACGCTGAAGTTCTGACCACTATTGGATATCGCCGAACCGTCTCGGGCGTCGCCTTCGACGCCGCGATCATCAATCGCGACCTGCCGGGCACCCGCAAGGGCGTCGACGCCAACTACACCGAGTACCAGGTCGACGCCTCGCGCAAGTTCGGGCCGGTCTCGACGCGCTTCCGCGTCAACTACACCCACGACGGTTTCGCCGCGACGCAGGAGGCCTGGTGGGTCGAGCTGCAGGGTGGGGTTTCTCTCGATTCCAGGACCAAGGCGACGGTCGCCATTGCTGACCGCACCGCTGACGGCGGGGCCGAATACACGGCCTGGAACCTGGGCGTGAAGCGCAAGCTGAACGACCGGATCGCGGTCGATCTGCGCTGGTACGACACCGACGGCCATGAATACGGCAACCAGTACGACGGCCGTTTGGTGGCCGCATTAACCTTTTCTCTCTGATTTGAAGGGCATCTAGCCCTGAAGACCGCCCGTCCGCGACCCCTCGACTAAGGACCTGTCATGCACCTCAGCAATGTTCCCATCAGCCGCAAACTGATCCTCGCGTTCGCCGTCGTCCTGACGGCCATCGTCGCCATGGGCGGGACCATCGGCTTCAACCTGATGGAGCTGAGGAAGTCCGACGAACTGCGGACGACCGGCAATGAGATGGTGCGCGACACCTCGGCCGCCGAGTTCTCGCTGGCCCGTCAGGAAAACAGCTTCCGCGGCTATCTGGTGTCGGGCGACGCCTATTACATCGAGCGGATCAACACCCACCGCGCCAGCTTCAAGACCAAGCTGGAAGAGCTGAAGGGCGCGGGCTCGCCCGAGGCCGACGTCAAGATCGACGAGGCCGGCAAGGCGGCGGACGCTTGGTACGACCTGGTCGTCAAGAAGGGCCTGGCCCTGGCCGCCAACCCCGCCACAAAGGCGCAGGCGAACGCCATGGTCAGCCATGACGGCGAGGCCGACACGGCCATGGGTCCGGTCGAGGACGCCATCGAAGGTCTGAAGGCCGTCAACATGGCCGAGCTGGAGAAGGCCAAGGAACTGCAGGCCAAGGCCACGACCATCGCCGAATGGAGCCTCTACATCGGCCTGGCCATGACGATGCTGATCGCCGTCGCCGCCAGCATGGTGCTGTCGCGCGCCATCGCCACCCCGGTCCTCAAGATCGCCGGCTATATGCGCAAGCTGCAGGCGGGCGAGAACAACATCGAAATCCCCGAGGCCAAGCGTAAGGACGAGATCGGCCAGATGGGCGTCGCCGTCCTGGCCTTCCGTGACGCCGCCCTCGACAAGATCCGCCTTGAGCAGGAGGCCCTGGCCAACCGCTCGCAATCCGAGATCGACCGCGCCAACGCCGAGGCCGAGAAGGCCCGCATCGCCGAGGAAGACGCCGTCGCCATCGGGGCCCTGGCCCAGGGTATGGCCGCCATCGCCGGGGGCGACCTGACGCACCGCATGACCGCCCAGGTCGCGCCGCGCGCTGAACAGCTGAAGACCGACTTCAACGCCGCCGTGGCCCAGCTGCAGGACGCCATGTCCGTGGTCGTCACCAATGTCGCGGCCATCCGTTCGGGTTCGGGCGAGATCAGCCAGGCCGCCGACGACCTGTCACGCCGCACCGAACAGCAGGCCGCCTCGCTGGAAGAAACCGCCGCCGCGCTCGACGAGATCACCGCGACCGTCAACCGTACCGCCTCGGGCGCGCGTCAGGCTTCTGACACCGTCCAGGCCGCCAAGGGCGACGCCGAGACCTCGGGCAACGTCGTCCGCGACGCCGTCTCGGCCATGGGCGCCATCGAGAAGTCGGCTCAGGAGATCAGCCAGATCATCGGCGTGATCGACGAAATCGCCTTCCAGACCAACCTGCTGGCCCTGAACGCAGGTGTCGAGGCGGCCCGAGCCGGTGACGCCGGCCGCGGCTTCGCGGTCGTCGCCTCCGAAGTCCGGGCCCTGGCCCAGCGCTCGGCCGAAGCCGCCAAGGAGATCAAGGTTCTGATCTCGGCCTCGACCACCCAGGTGAACACCGGCGTCAACCTGGTTGGCCAGACCGGTGAGGCCCTGCAACGCATCGTCGGCCGCGTCGCCGAGATCGACGGCCTGGTCTCCGAGATCGCCGCCTCGGCCCAGGAGCAGGCGACCGGCCTCCAGCAGGTCAACACCGCCGTCAACCAGATGGACCAGGTCACCCAGCAAAACGCGGCCATGGTCGAGCAATCGACCGCCGCCAGCCACTCGCTGTCGCAGGAGGCCGAAAGCCTGGCCGGGTCGGTGTCGCGCTTCAAGATCGGCTCGCCGACCGGCGCCGTCCGCAGCGCACCCCATGCCGCCCCGAGGGCCGCGGCTCCGGCCCCTCGCGCCGCGCCGCAGCCGGCCCATCGCCCGGTCGCCCAGATGCGCACCGTAAGCCAGGGCGGAGGTTCCGCCGCCGTGCGCCGGCCTGATCCGGTGGCTTCCGAAGACGGTTGGGAGGAGTTCTGATGACGGCTTCCGTCGTTCTGCCGGCCGTTCTGGACATCCTGTACGCGGAGCCGCTGCGGACTGACCTGCTGGGCCTTCGCGGCCAGCCGGTCGCCATCGACGCCTCGGCCGTGGAGCGCCTCGGCGGTCTGTGCCTGCAGGTGTTGATCTCGGCGCAACAGACCTGGGCCCGTGACGGCCAGGACCTCACTATCGATAGCCCATCCGAAGCCTTCGAAACCCAATGGAAGATGTACGGCGCCGCTCTCCCGGCGACCGTTCAGGGAGAGCCCGCGTGACCAAAACCGTCCTCACCATCGACGATTCCCGCACTATGCGCGACATGCTGATGATGGCCCTCGTCGATGCGGGCTATCACGTGATTCAGGCTGTCGACGGCATCGACGGGCTGGAGACGCTGAGCGCCGAAGGCGCTGACGTCATCATCACCGACATCAACATGCCCCGCCTGGACGGTTTCGGCGTCATCGAGGGCGTCCGCGCTGACCCGAACCATCGCCAGACGCCGGTGCTGGTACTGACCACCGAAAGCGACGCCGCCAAGAAGCAGCGCGCCCGCGACGCCGGCGCGACCGGCTGGATCGTCAAGCCTTTCGACCCGGCCAAGCTGGTCGAAGCCGTTCGCCGGGTGGCCGCCTGATATGACCGACGCCGCAGATCCCTTTGAGGCCATCAAGGTCGTCTTCTTCCAGGAGTGCGACGAGTTGCTCGGCGACCTGGAAGCGGGTCTGCTGGCGATGGAATCCGGCGCGGCCGACGACGAGACCGTCAACGCCGTGTTCCGGGCTGTCCACTCGGTCAAGGGCGGGGCAGGGGCCTTCGGCCTCGAGGCCCTCGTTCGCTTCGCCCACGTGTTCGAGACCCTGCTCGACGAGCTGCGCTCGGGCCGCAAGCCGTGCGACGACGTCACGGTCAAGACCCTGCTGCGCGCCTCCGACGTCCTGGCCGATCACATCGCCGCGGCGCGGGGTCAGGCCCCGGAGGTCGACGAGGCCCGTTCGGCCGGTCTGGTCGCCGAGCTGGAAATCCTGACCCACGGCGTGGCCAGCGCGCCCGCCGCCGAGGCTGCGGCCGACGACGAGCCGGTCTTCACCCCGGTGATGATGGCGGCCCCCGCCATCGGCGAGCCCGAGGCCGACGAGTTCGGCTTCCGCCCCGTGGCCTTCAGCTTCGCCGGTCTGGACGACGCCCCGGCCGAGGCCGCTCCGGTTGAACCCGCCGCCGCGTCGGGTGACGTCTGGCGCGTGGTCTTCCGTCCGCACGCCCGCCTCTACGCCAACGCCAACGAGACCGGCATCCTGCTGCGCGAGCTGTCGCGCCTGGGCGAGATGACGGCCGAGCTCGACGTCTCGGCCCTGCCGACCCTGGACGAGCTGATCCCCGAAGAAGCCTATCTGGTCTGGACCATCGACCTGACCACGACCGCCGGCGAGGCCGCCGTGCGCGACGTCTTCGATTTCGTCGAAAGCGATTGCGACCTGTCCATCCGCCCGGCTGCGGGCGCGGTGTCCGAGGGCGTCGCCGAGCCCGAGGCCGCCCCCGCCGAGTTCGACATCGCCGCCCTGATGGCCAGCGCCAAGGCCGACGTGTCCGCCCAGGCCGCCGCCGCTGTCGCAGCTCCTGTCGTGGCTCCCGCCCCGGTCGCCCCGGCCCCGGTTGAAGCCCCCGCGCCTGTCGCCGTGGCTCCGGCGCCGGTCGCCGCTGCTCCGGCTCCGGCTCCCGCTGCACCTGCCGCCCCCGCCGCAGCCGCTGCGCCCGCTGCCCCCGCTGCCCAGGCCGCCGTCACCATTCGCGTCGATCTGGACCGCGTCGACCGCCTGATCAACGTCGTCGGCGAGCTGGTCATCCAGCAGGCCATGCTGGCCCAGCGCGTGATCGAAAGCGGCCTGGCCCGTTCGTCGGGCATCTCGGTCGGTCTGGAGGATCTCGAACTGCTGACGCGCGAGATCCAGGACAGCGTCATGGCGATCCGCGCCCAGCCCGTGAAGTCGGTGTTCCAGCGCATGCCGCGTCTGGTCCGCGAAGTCGGTGAGATGACCGGCAAGCGCGTCCGTCTGGTCACCGCCGGCGAGGACACCGAGGTCGACAAGACTGTGGTCGAGCGTCTGGCCGAACCGATCACCCACATGCTGCGCAACGCCATCGACCACGGACTGGAAAGCCCGGACGACCGCGTCGCCGCCGGCAAGCCCGCAGAGGGCACCGTCCGCCTGGCCGCCCTGCACCGCTCGGGCCGGATCGTCATCGAGATCGGCGACGACGGCAAAGGCATCAACCGCGAACGGGTCAAGGGCATCGCCATCTCGCGCGGCCTGATCGCCGAAGACGCGGTCCTGACCGACGAAGAGATCGACAACCTGATCTTCCTGCCGGGCTTCTCGACTGCCGAGACCATTACCGACGTCTCGGGACGCGGCGTGGGCATGGACGTGGTCAAGCGCTCGATCCAGGCCCTGGGCGGCCGCATTTCGATCAGCTCGGTTCCGGGCAAGGGGTCGACCTTCACCCTCAGCCTGCCGCTGACCCTGGCGGTGCTGGACGGCATGGTGGTCACCGCCGCCGAACAGACCCTGGTCGCACCGCTGACGGCGATCGTCGAAAGCCTGACCCCGCGCGCCGAGGACATCCACTACGTCGGCGGCCACGATCCGGTCATCCGCTTCCGCGACCAGTTCGTGCCCCTGATCGACGTCGCTCTGGGCATGGGCTTCCGTGACGCGCCCGCTCCGGCGGAGGGCGGGGTCGCGGTGATCATCGAGACCGAGGCCGGGGCCCGCGCCGCCCTGCTGTTCGACGCCATCCAGGGCCAGCGCCAGGTCGTCATCAAGAGCCTGGAAACCAACTACCAACAGGTCGAGGGCGTGGCCGCCGCGACCATCCTGGGCGACGGCCGCGTCGCCCTGATCCTGGACGTGGACGCCATCGTCGCCTCGTGGCGGCGCAAGGCGACCCGCGTTGAGGCCACCCGTCCTGACTTCAAACTCGCGAGCTGATCATGACTGAAGTTTCCAACGCCGCCGCCTCGCGCGAACTGATCGCCTTCCGTATCGGCGAGCAGGAGTTCTGCGTGGACATCATGTCGGTGCGCGAAATACGTGGCTGGACCCCCGCGACGCCCCTGCCGCGCGCGCCGGGCTTCATGAAGGGCGTGATCAACCTGCGCGGCGCCGTGCTGCCGATCATCGACCTGGGCGCCCGTTTCGGCCTGCGCACCTCCGAGCCGACCGCCCGCCACGTCATCATGGTGGCCCATGTCGGCGGCCGCATGGTCGGCCTGCTGGTCGACGCCGTGTCGGACATCATCCAGCTGACGGACGAAGCCGTGCAGCCGACCCCGGACGTGGCCAGTGAGCAGGTGAAGACCTTCGTGAAGGGTCTGTTCGCCATCGACGGCCGCATGATCAGCCTGATCGAACTGGACCGGATCGTCCCCGACACTGCCGAGGCCGAAGCCGCATGAGTACGTCCGCCGGGCGTGAATCCCTGGTCGAAGGCGAGTTCGTCTTCACCGCCGAGGATTTCCGTCACATCGCCCAGATCCTGCACAGCCACGCAGGGATCGCCCTGAACGAGGGCAAGGCTGCGCTGGTCTATTCGCGCCTGGCCAAGCGGCTGCGCACCCTCGGTCTGCGCAGCTTCCGGGACTATTGCGCCCTGATCCAGGACGCGGCGGGCGTGGACGAGCGTCAGGCGATGACGGCGGCGCTGACCACCAATGTGACCCGCTTCTATCGCGAGCCCCACCATTTCGACCATCTGCGCGACGAGGTCATGCCGATGCTGGCCGCCCGCGCCCGCGCCGGCGGCCGGGTCCGACTGTGGTCGGCCGCCTGCTCGAACGGGCAGGAGCCCTATTCGATGGCCATGACGGCGCTGTCCGTCCTGCCGGAAGCCAATGAGCTCGACTTCCGCATCCTGGCCACCGACATCGATCCCAATATGGTCGCCGACGGTATCGCCGGCGTCTATCCGGAGGAGGCGCTGGATCCGGCGCCCCCGGCCCTGCGCAACAAATTCTTCGAGAAGGCCTCGTCGCAGGGGCGCAACATGATGTCGGCGACCCAGCCCCTGCGCGACCTGATCGCGTTCAAGGAGCTGAACCTGATTGGCGACTGGCCGATGCGCGGCAAGTTCGACGTCATCTTCTGCCGCAACGTCGTGATCTATTTCGACGACGCGACCCAGGAGAAGGTCTGGAAGCGGTTCACCCCGCTGATGAACCCCGGCGCGACCCTGTATATTGGCCATTCGGAACGCGTCAGCGGCCCGGCTGTGAACCAGCTGAACACCAGCGGCCTGACCACCTACAGGCTGGCCGCATGAGTATGGTTCGCGTCCTCGTCGTCGACGACAGCCCTACCATGCGCGGCCTGATCACGGCCGCCTTGCGCCGCGATCCCGAGATCGACGTGATCGGCTCCGCCGCCGATCCGCTGGAAGCGCGCGCGTTAATCAAGGAATTGAACCCCGACGTCATCACTCTCGACGTTGAAATGCCCAATATGAACGGGCTGGAGTTCCTCGAGAAGATCATGCGGCTGCGGCCGATGCCCGTGGTCATGGTCTCGACCCTGACCCAGGCCGGCGCCGAGATCACCCTGGAAGCCCTGGAAATGGGCGCCGTCGACGCAGTCGGGAAGCCGGGCGCGGGCGTCACCGCGGCCGAGGCTTTCTCGGAACTGACGCTGAAGGTGAAGACTGCCGCCCGTTCGCGCGTTCGCGCCCGCGGCCCTGTCGAGACCGTGCGGCCGCACCACGATTACCGAGCCGCCGCCGATCACATCCTGGCCATCGGCGCCTCGACCGGCGGCGTCGAAGCCCTGCTCAGCATCATCTCCGCCTTCCCGGCCGACTGCCCGGCGACGGTGGTGACCCAGCACATGCCGGCGACCTTCACCGCCAGCTTCGCCGCGCGCCTGAACAAGGCCTCGGCCGCGACCGTCACCGAGGCGGTGGACGGCGCGCCGATGCTGCCCGGTCACGTCTATATCGCGCCCGGCGGCCTGACCCATCTCGAGGTCATCGGTACGACGCCGCGCTGCCGCCTGAGCGAAGGCGACACCGTCAGCGGTCACCGCCCGTCGGTCGACGTGCTGTTCCGGTCCGTCGCCCGCCTGCGCCGTCCCATGACCGGGGTCATCCTGACCGGCATGGGCCGTGACGGCGCCCAGGGGCTGCTGGAAATGCGCGAAGCCGGCGCCCACACCCTGGGCCAGGACGAAGCCTCCTCTGTTGTTTACGGCATGCCGCGCGTCGCCCACGAGATCGGGGCCGTCGAACGCCAACTGCCGCTGTCGCGTATTTCATCCGCCATTCTCGACCTGTGCGCCGCGCCCCCGCGCGGCGCCGCCGCCTGAGGTACCCCCGCCATGCCTGCCGCCTCCGCTATCCATACCCTGATCGTCGACGACCAGATGTCGATGCGCGGCCTTGTGCGCACCAGTATGCAGCAGCTGGGCTTCCGCGAGTTCCGCGAGGCTTCTGACGGCGAGGCGGCCCTGCGCGAGATGATCGGCAAGCCCGCGCACCTGATCATTTCCGACTTCAATATGCCGAACCTGGACGGCCTGGGTCTGCTGCGCGCCATCCGCGCCCACCCGCCGACCCAGGGCGCCGCCTTCATCATGCTGACCGGCCGCGCCGATCGCGAACTGGTGGCCCGCGCGGTCCAGTTCGGGGTCAACAACTACCTGGTCAAGCCGTTCACCGTCGCCCAGCTCAAAGAGAAGCTGGAAGGCGTCTTCGGTCCGCTGACATGATGTCCGAGGCGGCCCTGGCCACCGAAAAGAGGATCCATGTGGGCCAGGGCGAGCACCACATCACCTCAGATCCGAACGTGATGCTGACCACCATCCTGGGCAGTTGCGTCGCCATGTGCCTGCGCGACCCTCAGACGGGCGTGGGCGGCATGAACCACTTCCTGCTGCCGGAAGGCTCGGGGGCGGGGACCGACGCGGGCCGCCGCTACGGCGCCTATGCGATGGAGCTGCTGATCAACGACGTGCTCAAGGCGGGTGCGCGTCGCGACCGGCTGGAAGCCAAGCTGTTCGGCGGCGGCCGGATGTTCAACTCGCTGCGCGACGTGGGCATGCAGAACGCTGACTTCGCCGAGCGCTTCCTGCGCGACGAAGGCATTCCTGTCGTGGGCGGGAGCCTGCGCGGAGACGGCGGCCGTCGCCTGCACTACTGGCCGACGACTGGCCGCGCCCTGCAGCGCGCCGTGACCGACAGCCATGTGCCGGTCCAGGCTCCGCCGAAGCCGGAGCCGGTCGCCTCGGGCGCCGTGGAGCTCTGGTGATGTTGTCCCGTAGCCGTACCCTTCTGACCGCTGTCTCCGACGAACTGGCCGATATCCGCGCCCAGGTCGACGGCCTGTCGGGTCTGACGTCCGAGCTGATGGCTCATTGCCCGCCCGAGAAGCTGAGCGGCGTGATGGCGCGCATTCAGGATTTTGATCTGCTGATCCAGCGCCTGGACGGGCTGAGCGGCCTGTCCGCGGCCCTGGGCGCCGGCGTGCCCATGGACACGGCCCTGCACGCCCTGACCCTGACCGACCAGTCCAACCGGCTGAGCCCGGGTGTCACCAATGCGTCCGCTGAAAAGGCTTCGGGCGATCTGATGCTGTTCGACTGAGCCATGGCGCGCCGACAGCCGGACATCAACGAAAAGGTCAACCTCGCACGGTCGTCCGTGCTGCTGGTCGACCATAACCAGAAGTCGCTCGACATGCTGAGCTCGATCTTCCAGGGCTTCGGGGTTCGGGAACAGATCAAGCGTATGACAACCGAGGACGCGATCAAGGTCGTGGACGAGCGCGATCTCGACCTGATCCTGATCGATTGTTCGATGCCCGACATGGACGGCTATGACTTCACCCGCTGGCTGCGGCGCGATACGCCGCCGCCGGTGCGCTATACGCCGGTGATCATGCTGGTCGGGCACGCGGCCCAGTCCAAGGTGCAGAAGAGCCGCGACTGCGGCGCCAGCTTCGTTGTCACCAAGCCCATGACCCCCTCGGTCCTGCTGCAGCGCATCCTGTGGCTGGGCAATGACGAGCGGCAGTTCGTCGAGGCTGACACCTATGTCGGCCCGGACCGTCGGGTGCGCAATTTCGGCCCGCCGCTCGGCGTGCCCGGCCGTCGCAGCGGAGACCTCTCCGAACACGTCGGCGCCGCCAGCGAGGCCAATATGGATCAGTCGGCGATCGACATGATGATGAAACCGATGAAGGTGCAGCTGTGAGCGAAGCCCGGACGTTCAAGGTCAAGAGTTCGCTGTCGAAACAGCTGTTCGAACCGGGCGGCCGTCTGGTCCGCGACGCCGAGCGCCTGGCCGGCGAGGCGCTCAACACCCATCGCGATGAGGCGATGGCGATGATCTCCGCGACCCTGGACGAACTGGAAGCCGTCTGTAACGCGGCGGCGGAGGGGTCTGGTCCGCAGGTCTATACCCTGGGCGCCAAGGTCATCGACCTGGCCGCCTTCTTCGACACCGGCCCGCTGCACGACGCGGCCTACAGCCTGTGCGAGGTCTCGGACCGGATGATCACCGCTGGCATCTGGCACTGGCCGTCGATCACGGTGCACCTGCAGGCAATGCGGCTGATCATCGCCAGCGGTTGCCGTACGGGCCGGACCAGTGAGACCCTGCTGGACGGTCTGCGGAAGATCTCGCAGCGTCCCTGACCCTGGCTATTGCCGCGCGACCTGGGCGTCGAAGACATAGCCCTTGCCGCGCAGGGTCACGATCAGGTCGTGGCCGCTTTCGTCGCTGAGGCGTTTGCGCAGGCGGCTGATCTGGACGTTGATCGCCCGGTCGCGGACGTCGGTCTCGCCCTCGTGGGCGCTGCTGATCAACTGGGCGCGCGTCAGGACCCGTCCCGGGTTCTCGGCGAAGGTCCGCAGCAGATTGAACTCGTTCGGCGTCAGGGCGGTGGATTCGCCGTCGGCCCGGATCAGTCGCCGACGGAGCAAATCCAGTTGCAGCCCGG
The DNA here is from genome assembly GCF_059422025.1 of Brevundimonas sp. GW821-FHT02A10. Taxonomy (NCBI): domain Bacteria; kingdom Pseudomonadati; phylum Pseudomonadota; class Alphaproteobacteria; order Caulobacterales; family Caulobacteraceae; genus Brevundimonas; species Brevundimonas sp. GW821-FHT02A10. The sequence continues at coordinate 275,005 of NZ_JBWKWC010000001.1, read as the reverse complement.
CGAAATTGAGCACGCTGGCGGCGCCGGCCTGGGGCGGTCTGGCGCGACGCAGGACCGCGCGGATACGCGCCAGCAGCTCGCGCGGATTATAGGGTTTGGCCAGATAATCCTGGGCCCCCATCTCCAGCCCCAGAATGCGGTCGGTATCCTCGCCCAGAGCGCTGGCCACGATGACCGGGCCCATCTCCGACAGCCGGCGACACAGGGCCAGACCATCGCCGCCGCGCATCGAGACATCCAGCAGGATAAGGTCGGGGCGGTCCTCCCTGAGGCGGCGTTCCATTTCCGGGAGATTGTTCGCGCAGCGGGTCACGAAGCCCTGTCTGCCGAGGTAGCCGCAGAGGGGATCATGGTGATCATGCGCCTCGTCGACGATCAGGATGGCGGGCGAAGATGAACTGTGCATGAACAGTTTGTGCCTGCCAAATGGGGCGGGCGGATTGCACATTCGTTATATGGCTCAGTCGTTTGACACGTTCTGATACAGACGGAGCGACGGATCGGCGGCGTGACACCGGGCGCACGAAAAAGGGCGGAGACCCGAAGATCTCCGCCCCTCCCGTTTTACCGATCCGGATCGATCAGAAGGACTTGCTCAGGTTGATGAAGAAGGTCCGTCCGACGTAGTCGTAGCCCGAGTAGAGCGGGGCGTTGCCGACCCGGCTGACGACGCCCGCAGAGAGGGTCGGCGGCTCTTCGTTGAAGAGGTTGCGCATCCCCGCCGTGGCGGTCCAGCCGTCAGCGGCGTACTGCACCGAAGCATTGTGCAGGTAGTAGTCGCTAACCTCGGCGTCATAACCCAGCGACGCCAGAGTATAGCCGTAGTTCTTCAGGTAGTAGGCGTCGTAGCCCATCGAGTCGATCCACTCGATGCCATAGTGCACCGTCCACTTGTCGAAGGCGTAGGCGGCGTCAAAGTTGGCGCTGAACTCCGGCGTGCCGATGGTGCCGACCTCGTCGAGGACCGGATCGTCGGCGAACAGGGTGCTGTAGCGCTCGGTCATCTGGGTGACACCCAGATTGAAGATCGCCCGGCCGGGGCCGAACTCGTTGGTGTAGCGAACGGTGTAGTCGATACCCTTCACCACGTCGGTCGCGACGTTGACGTAGCTGTCGTGAACCGTCAGCGCGCCGGTCGAGGCATTGCGGTCGATCAGGCCGCAATAGCCGTTGTCGGCCTGGAACTCGGCCGCGGCCGAGCTGTAGCAGAGGCTCAGGATGCTGCTGTAGCCGATGCGCGAGACGCCATTGTCGATCTGGATCTCGTAGTAGTCGGCCGCGAGCGACAGCTTGCCCCAGCCGTCCGGCAGTTTCGGCTGCAGGATCAGGCCGACCGTCAGGTTGTCCGACGTCTCGGCGCTCAGATTGTTGTCGGCGCCGCCCGAGGTGATGACGGCGACGCTGGAGGTCTGGTTGAAGCTGCCGGCCAGACCCTCGCTGGCGCAGTTGGCGGCCACGATCGGATCGGTGCCGGTGGAGCCGTAGCTGTTGCAGGGATCCGCCGTCGAGCTGACGAAGCCCGAGGTCGCGCCGACGAACTGCTCGAACAGGGCCGGGGCCCGGTAGGAGGTGCCGTAGGAGCCGCGGAAGGTCAGGAAGTCGAACGGCTGGTAGACCAGACCGACCTTGTAGGTGGAGTCGTCGCCGTAGGAGTCATAGTCGGTCCAGCGGGCCGAACCGGTGAAGGTCAGGGCCTTGGCGAACGGCAGGTCGGCCAGGATCGGCACTTCCACTTCACCGAACAGTTCCGTCACCGAGTCGCTGCCGCGGGTGATGGCAGAGGTGGAGTAGTTCCAGGTGTTGGCGTTCTGGGAATCGATGCCGGGCGTGTCGTCGATCGAGGACTTGCGGTACTCGGCGCCGACATAGGCCATCACCTGACCGGCGGGCAGGGTGAACAGCGGGCCGTCGAAGCCGATGCTGGCGACCGTCTCGTCGTAGATGGTCGTGCCGGTGACGTCCTGTTTGACGTAGTTGACCCAGGCTTGGGGCAGGTCGCCGCCGATGACGGCGGAGGTCAGATAGGGCGCCGCGACGCAATTGGCGTCGGTGCTGACGCACGAGAAGCTGCCGTCGGCATTCTTCACGACGTTCAGACTCTTCTGCAGCCGGTCGGTCAGGAACTGCTCGGTCGTATAGACCGACTTGGAGCGGGTGTAGCTGACGTAGGCGTCATAGTGCCAGTCGGGCAGGAACAGGTCGCCGCGGATGCCGGCCAGTTCCTTGGCGAAGTCGACGCGCTGCTGGCTTTCGGTGTTGCCGAAACCGATGAAGGCGCGAACGCCGACGGCGGAGCCGGGGTTCAGGCCCTGGCTGGAGGCGGCGTAGGTGCTGCCGGCCAGGCTGGTCGGGATCAGCGGGCTGCCCTTGGCGTAGTCGATGACCAGCTGACGGTAGTCGGTCGAGCTGGACTGACGCTGGTTGACCAGGACCTCGCCATAGACCTGGGCGTTGCCGAGGGCGTGCAGGTCATAGGAGCCTTCCAGATAACCGGTGGTCACATCGACCGGCGTGATCAGGGAGGTGTTCAGCATGTCCGGATCGTAGGTGGTGCGGACGCTGGTGTTGGTCGCCGAGTTGCCGACGCCTTCGAAGCCGACCAGACCCGTGGTCACCGCCGAGTTCGGACGCCAGCGGTTGAACGAAGTCCCCACCGCATTGGTCGCGCCGACGCCGGCGATGGTCGAGGTGCCGATGGTGTTGATCGTCACGCCGCCCGAGTTGAGCGAGAAGCATTTCGACAGGCCCGTATTCGGATCAATGTAGTCAGAGCCGTCGGCATAGGCGTCGGTGGGGCAGGAGGTGAAGGCCCGGTCGCCCAGGCTCAGTTCCTCACGCACATAGCGCTCGGCCGAACCGGCGATGTGCCAGCGATCGCCGTGGGTTCCCGCCACGACCGAGAAGCGGTTCTCGTCGCCGCCGCCGTTGGCGTCGTTGGTGAAGTTGTACTGGCCGCTGACCGTGACGCCGTCGATGCCCTTGTCGGTGACGATATTGACGACGCCGGCGATGGCGTCCGAACCGTAGATCGAAGAGGCGCCGTCCTTCAGGATTTCGACACGCTCGATCATGGCGGTCGGCAGGACGTTCAGGTCGGCCGATCCGACCGAGCCGCGCGAGCCGGCCGGGGCGACGCGACGGCCGTTCAACAGGACCAGGGTGCGGGTGGCGCCCAGGCCGCGCAGCGACAGGGTGTTGGCGCCGGGACCGCCGTTCACGACATAGCCGCCGTAGGCATTGTTGATCTGGGCGGTGCCGCCCGTCACCGCCGTGCCCTGAAGCAGGCTGGTGGTCGAGGTGAAGCCGGCGAGCGTGGCGTCGTCACGGGTGATCACCTGAACGGGCGAGGGGGCGTTGTAGTTGTCGGTGCGGATGCGTGAGCCGACGACCACGACTTCCTCGACCTGATCGGCGGCCTTGTCCTTGTCCTTGTCGTCCTGCGACGTGGTGGAGCTCGAATCCTGCGCCAGGGCGACGGCCGGGATCGCCGCCGGAACCAGGGCGGCGAGGCCGACGACCATGGTCGTGCTCAGCAGATGTTTTCTCAAATCGATCATGTGTCCCGCAGGCTCCTGTGTAACCGAGAGGTATTTCGGGGCTCGATCTGGCCCCGTCGCGGTCAATAGCTGTCACGATGTCGATGCAAGAAAGCCATAAATCGTATAGAACGATGGTATTAAGGCGGGTGTATCCTGATAAGCACGAGATTTTGCCGGTTTATATCTGACTATTTCCGCTTCCGAATATAGAACAACTTATAGACATAAGTATTTCGCTATCCGTCGTTCGCGGTATCTATGCGGCGAGATTGGGGCGTCAGCGGGCGAGGCGGGCGGATTGCGGACATGCGTCCTCATCCGGCGGCGGGCCGGCAGCGCGAGCGGACGCAGGGGAAAATCAGGCCGGGCCGGCGGCCTGCAGGATCAGGGTCGCGGTCAGGCCGCGGGGCTTGCGCGAGCGCAGCACCAGCCGCGCCCGGTTGTCGCGCGCCAGCCGGCCCGCGATGGTCAGGCCGAGGCCCGATCCGCCGGTCTCGCGCGAGCGGGAATCTTCCAGCCGGACGAAGGGCTCGAGGACCCGTTCCAGATCGGCGTCGGCGATGCCGGGGCCGTCATCCTCGATGTCGAGGAAGACCTTGTCGCCGTCAACGCGGGACGAAATCCGGGCGTTGCCGCCATGGACGACCGCATTCTCGATCAGATTGGCGACACAGCGGCGGAGCGCCTTCGGCCGCACCATGACGTCGCAATCGCAGCCAGCGGTGAAGACCACGGGGCGGCCGGCATCGGCCTCATCGTCGGCGATGGAGCGCAGCAGGGAATCGAGAGCCAGGCGGGCGAACGGCTCCTGGCTGGGCTCGCTGCGCGCCAGCTCCAACCCTTCCTTGACCAGAGCCTGGGTTGCCGCGAGGTCGCCGAGCAGCCGGTCCTTCAGTTCGGGGTCCGACACCTTTTCGACGCGCAGCCGCAACCGGGTGAGGGGGGTTTGGAGGTCGTGGGTGACGGCGGCCAGAACCTGGGCCTTGTCTGCCATGGCCTGCCGCAATCGGGTTTGCATGGTGTTGAACGCGTCGGCCGCCTGACGCACCTCGGTCGGGCCGGCGTGGGCCATGGGCGGAGCGTCGAGGTTTTCGCCGAGGGCCTGGGCCGCCGTCGCCATCTGGCGCACCGGCTTTGAGGCGAAGCGGGCGACGAAGAAGGACAGGAGGGCCAGAGCGAGGGCTTCGATGCCCAGGAACCAGGGGTCGAGCACGCGCGGGCGGGAGGCGGGCGGCGGCGCGCCGGTCACCATGGAGTATTTCGCCCCGCGCGCGTCCGTGAAGTCGATGATCCAGCAGGCGGGGGGATTCAGGCCGAGGGCCTGGGCCTCCGTCTGGACGGCCTTTTCGTGGGTGGCGTCGACCACGACGCGGACGTCACGGTTGTCACGGCGGCAGGCGGTCGACTCGGTGGACCAGGCGATGGCCTTGATCTCGCCCAGGCGACCGTCGGACAGGCGCCGGTTCAGCTCCAGATCGGGCTGGCCGCGCACGGCCGTCGCGGGGCGTGGCTGCAGGCCGGCGGCGCCCGTCCGGGCCATGTCGGCGGCCTCGGTCGAGTCCAGGCCCTTGAGCACCGAGGCATAGGATTCGATCCGGTCCGTCGTCCGTTCGGCGCGGAAGGCGGTCAGGTCGGCCCGATAGCGCATGTCGGCGATCGACAGGGAGGCGAGGGCGGCCAGCCCCGTGCCGAACAGCAGGATGACGAACAGCCGCCCGGTCATCGAGCCGAGGAAGCGCTCGATCAGCGGCTGCAGGCCCTTTTGCGGTTCGGCGGTCGCGTTCGTCACGTCAGGACGACGTTGGCGGCCAGAACATAGCCTTCGTTGCGGATGGTGCGGATCAGGACCGGGCCCTCGGCGCCGAATTTCTGGCGCAGGCGGCTGACCTGGATGTCCACCGCGCGGTCCAGAGCGTCTTCCTGACGCACGCCGCCCAGCGAGATCAGCTGCTCGCGGCTGAGCACCCGGTTGGCGTATTCGACCAGTACCTTGAGCAGCCGGTATTCGGCGCCCGACAGGACGACCACGCGGCCGTCGGGGTCGTGCAGGAGCCGCTGCTCGAAGTCGAAGGACCAGCCGTTGATGCGGGCGGCCCGCGCCTCCAGCGGCGTCAGATTGGTCGGCAGGGTGCGGGTGCGGCGAAGCACGCTGCGGATGCGGGCGATCAGCTCGCGCGGCTCGAACGGCTTGGTCAGATAGTCGTCGGCGCCCATCTCGAGGCCGACGATCCGGTCCACGGCCTCGGCCCGCGCCGTCAGCATGATGACCGGGACGGCCGAGTCGGATCGCAGGTCGCGACAGAGCTTCAGCCCGTCCTCGCGCGGCAGATTCAGGTCCAGAAGGATGATATCCGGTTCGTGCGCGGCGATGGCGCTGCGCATCTGCGACCCGTCGGCGGCGGTGTCGATCTGGAAGCCCGCGTCCGACAGCTGTTCGGCCAGCATGACGCGGATGTCGCGGTCGTCGTCGACCAGAAGGATGCGTGCGGGAGTGTCCATGGCCGCATCCTGAAACGATCTGTCGCTTCTCGCGCGGGTCATTTGGTTTCAGCTCTTGTCGTCATCGCTCTCGACACAGTGTGACACAATTTTCCTGTCTCGCGACACAGAGAGAGACCCGGGGAACCTAACTGGGCCGTTAGGAGCTGGCATTCGGAATATAGCGCCGCTGTGCGCCGGAAAGACGCCGCGCGAGGATTAAAGAGACCATGACCCAGGACAAAGACCCCTCGCCGAAGACCGACGCAGATGCTCCGGTCGCTTCCCGCCCGCGCCAGATCGGGCCGCGCAAACTGACCAACACGCAGAAGCTGATCGGTACGGTCGCGGCGCTGATCGTCGTCGGCCTGCTGGCGGTGGTGGTGGCCATGTCGCTGGCCGGGAGCAAGGGCGGCGACGGAGGCGACGGCGGCCCCGGAGGCCCGGGCGGTCCCGGCGGTGGCGGACGACGCGGCGGTCCGGCCAGCACGGTCGGCGTCGCTACGGCCGCCAGCGCCGACATTCCGGTCCTGATCGAGGCGCTCGGCACGGTGACCCCGGCCGCGACCGTGACGGTGCGTCCGCAGGTGTCAGGCGTCATCACCCAGGTCTTCTTCCGCGAGGGACAGATCGTCCAGCGCGGTCAGGCTCTGGCTCAGATCGATTCCCGCGCCTTTCAGGCCCAGCTGACCCAGGCGCAAGGGCAGTTGCAGCAGAACACGGCACAACTCGCCGCCGCCCGCGTCACCCTGACCCGCTACGAGACCCTGCAGGGCCAGGACTCGATCGCCGGTCAGGACGTCGACACCCAGCGCGCTCTGGTTCAGCAGCTGGAAGGCGCCGTGACCGCCAACCGCGGCGCGGTGCAGGCCGCACAGCTGAACCTGACTTTCAGCCGGATTACGGCGCCCGTCACCGGCCGCATCGGCCTGCGGGTCGTCGACGTCGGCAACTATATCGGCGCGGGCGACAGCGCGGGTCTGGCCGTGATCACGACCACGACGCCGATCGACGTCGAGTTCACCGTGCCCCAGGACAAGATCCCGGCCATCCAGCAGCGCGTCTATTCGGGCGCGACCCTGCCGGTTCTGGCGCTGGACCGCACCCGCACGACGACACTCGACAGCGGGACCTTCTCGACGCTGGACAATGTCGTCGGCACCACGACCGGCACGGTGCGCGGCAAGGCTCGCTTCGCCAATGTGTCGGGCGCCCTGTTCCCCAGCCAGTTCGTCAATGTCCGCATCACCCTCGACACCCTGAAGGGCGCCGTGGTCGTGCCGGCGACGGCCGTGCGTCAGGGGACGGACGCGGCCTTCGTCTGGCTGGTCAAGGCTGACAACACCGTGACCAGGCGCACCGTCGTCACCGGTCAGGCGACGACGACCCAGGTCGTCATCTCCTCGGGGCTCGCGCTCGGCGACAAGGTCATCACCGAGGGCGGTGACCGGCTGACCGAAGGCGGCAAGGTCACCGTCGCGGGTCAGGCTCCGGCCCGTGGCGCGCGCGGAACCGGCCAGCACCGCAACCGTCCGGCGGCCCAGTAAGCGCATGAGCCCTTCGCGTCCCTTCATCCAGCGCCCGGTCGCGACCGCGCTGCTGATGCTGGCCATCGTGCTGGCCGGCTTCGTCGGCTTCCGCATGCTGCCGCTCTCGGCCCTGCCGCAGGTCGACTACCCGACCATCCAGGTCCAGACCCTGTATCCGGGCGCGAGCCCCGAGGTCATGAGCCAGACCATCACCGCGCCGCTCGAACGCCAGCTGGGCGAGATGGCGGGGCTGGACAGGATGAGCTCGGTCAGCTCGGCCGGCGCCTCGGTCATCACCCTGCAGTTCGGGCTGAACGAGACGCTGGACGTCGCCGAACAGGAGGTCCAGGCCGCCCTGAACGGCGCCAGCGCCCTGCTGCCCGCCGACCTGCCGGCGCCGCCGACCTATGCCAAGATCAACCCGGCCGATGCGCCGGTGCTGACGCTGGCGATCACTTCCGACACCCTGCCGCTGACCGAGGTGCAGAACCTCGTCAACACCCGTCTGGCCCAGAAGATCAGCCAGACCGCAGGCGTGGGTCTGGTCAGCCTCTCGGGCGGCCAGAAGCCGGCGATCCGCATCCAGGCCGACACCCAGGCCATGGCCTCCTACGGCATCACCCTGACGGACATGCAGTCGGCGATCACGGCCGCCAACGCCAACGGCGCCAAAGGCTCGTTCGACGGCCCGACCCGGACCTATACGATCAACGCCAACGACCAGCTGCTGACGGCCGATGACTACAAGAATCTGATCGTCACCTATGCAGACGGCGCTCCCGTGCGGCTGTCGGACGTGGCCAAGGTCATCGACGGCGCGGAGAACTCCAAGCTGGGCGCCTGGGCCGACGAGAAGCCCGCCATCCTGCTGAGCGTCCAGCGCCAGCCGGGCGCCAACGTCATCCAGACCGTTGACGCCATCAAGGCGCGCCTGCCCGAGCTCCAGACCCAGCTGCCGGCCGCGGTCGACATGCAGGTCCTGACCGACCGCACGACGGGTATCCGCTCGTCTGTGCACCACGTCGAATTCGAGCTGATCCTGGCCATCATCGGCGTCGTGCTGGTGATCTTCCTGTTCGTGCACAGCCTGCGCGCGACCCTGATCGCCAGCCTGGCGGTGCCCATCTCCCTGATCGGCGCCTGCGGGGCGATGTATCTGCTGGGCTACAGCCTGAACAACCTCAGCCTGATGGCCCTGACCATCGCGACCGGCTTCGTCGTGGACGACGCCATCGTCATGATCGAGAACATCTCGCGCCACATCGAGAAGGGCGAGAAGCCCATGGCGGCGGCGCTCAAGGGCGCGGGCGAGATCGGCTTCACCATCATCTCGCTGACGGTCTCCCTGATCGCGGTGCTGATCCCGTTGCTGTTCATGGGCGACGTGGTCGGGCGGCTGTTCCGCGAGTTCGCCATCACCCTGGCCATCACCATCCTGATCTCGGCGGTGGTCTCCCTGACCCTGACGCCGATGCTGTCGGCGCGCTGGCTGAAGCCTGAGGCCGAGGGCGAGCTGAAGGGCGTCAGCCGCTACAGCGCCCGCCTCTTCGCCGATGTCGAGCGGCGCTATGAGAAGGGTCTGGATTGGGTGCTGCGGCATCAGCCCCTGACGCTGGGCATCGCGGTGGCGACCGTCGCCCTGACGGCGGTCCTCTATCTGGTCATCCCCAAGGGCCTGTTCCCGGTGCAGGACACCGGCCAGCTTCTGGCCCGCACCGAGGCGACCAGCTCCATCTCCTATGCGAAGATGAGCGAGCTGCAGCAGCAGGCCGCCAAGGTCATCCTGGCCGACAAGGATGTGAAGTCACTGAGCTCCTTCATCGGTGTGGACGGGACCAATAACGCGACCCTTCACAACGGCCAGATGACCATCAATCTGAAGGACGGTCACGGCTCGCAGGACAGGATCATGGCCCGGCTGAAGTCCGAGGTCGCGGAGATCCCTGGCCTGCGACTGTTCCTGCAGCCGACCCAGGACCTGACCATCGACACTGAAACCGGCCCGACCCAGTACAGGCTCGCCGTCGAAGGCGCCGACACCGCCGTCGTCAAGGAATGGGCCGGCAAGCTGGCCGCGGCGATGGAGAAACAGTCCAAGCTCCGGAACGTCTACAACGACGCCAGCGCCACGACCTCGGCGGCCCTCGTCGACGTCGACCGCGACACTGCCGCACGGCTTTCCATTACCGCGTCACAGGTGGACGAGGCCCTCTACAGCGCCTTCGGCCAGCGGATCGTTTCGACCATCTTCACCGAGACCAACCAGTACCGGGTGATCCTCGAGGCTGACCCGACGCTCGTCACCGACCTGAACACTCTCGGTCAGCTGAACCTCAAGGCCGAGGGCGGGGCCGCGCCGCTGAGCGCCTTCGCCACCATCCGCGAGCAGCAGTCGCCGGTGCAGGTGACCCACGTGGCCCAGTTCCCGGCGACGACCATCGGCTTCGACGCCGCGCCCGGCGTTTCGCTCGGCGCCGCGGTCGGTCAGGTCCGGGCGGCGATCAAGAGCATCGACATGCCCGCCAGCGTGACGACGACCTTCCTCGGCAGCGCCGGCGCCTATGAGAACTCCCTGACCAACCAGCTGTGGCTGATCCTGGCGGCGGTGGTCTGCGTCTACATCGTGCTGGGCGTTCTGTACGAAAGCTACGTCCACCCGCTGACCATCCTGTCGACCCTGCCGTCGGCGGGCGTCGGGGCCCTGTTCGCCCTGCTGATCACCGGCAACGATCTGGGCGTCATCGGCATCATCGGGCTGATCCTGCTGATCGGCATCGTGAAGAAGAACGCCATCATGATGATCGACTTCGCGATCGACGCGGAGCGGACCGAGGGCAAGTCGCCGCGCGAGGCCATCTTCCAGGCGGCGGTGCTGCGCTTCCGGCCGATCCTGATGACGACGATGGCCGCGCTGCTGTCCGCCGTGCCCCTGATGCTGGGCATGGGGGAGGGGGCGGAGCTGCGCCGACCGCTTGGTATCGCCATCTTCGGCGGCCTTCTGGTCAGCCAGCTGCTGACCATGTTCACGACGCCGATCATCTATCTGGCCTTCGACAAGCTGGGGCCCAGAAAGACGCCGACGGGCGCCGCCGGTTCGTCCGAGGATGACGGTCCGCTGCCGAAGGACCTTGAAGGTGACCCGGAGCCTGCCCGGTGAACCTGTCCCAGCCCTTCATCCGGCGGCCGATCGCCACCATCCTGCTCAGCGTCGGCCTGGCGCTGGCGGGGATCGGCGCCTTCTTCGTCCTGCCGGTCGCGCCCCTGCCGCAGGTCGACTATCCGGCCATCTCGGTGCGGGCCAGCCTGTCGGGGGCCAGCCCGGAGACCATGGCCTCCAGCGTCGCTACGCCGCTGGAGCGGCGCCTCGGCGTCATCTCCGACGTCAATGAGATGACCTCGTCCAGCTCCACGGGCTCCACGCGGATCAATCTGCAGTTCAACTTGAACCGCAACATCGACGGCGCGGCCCGCGAGGTTCAGGCGGCGATCAATGCCGCGCGCTCGGACCTGCCCGCCTCGATGCGCAGCAACCCGACCTACAACAAGGTCAACCCGTCCAGCGCCCCGGTGATCATCCTGGCCCTGACCTCCGACACCAAGACGCCGGGCCAGATCTATGACGCGGTGTCCAACACCGTCTCCCAGCGCATCGCCCAGGTCGACGGCGTCGGCGAGGTCGAGATCGGCGGCGGCTCCCTGCCGGCCGTGCGGGTCCAGATCAATCCGTTCCAGCTCAACACCTACGGCATCAGCCTGGAGGACGTGCGCGCCGCGATCGAATCCGCCAACGCCGACCGGCCCAAGGGCGCGGTCGAGGGTGACGGCCGACGCTTCCAGATCTACACCACCGCCGCGGGCCGCAACGCCACCGACTATTCCAACCTCGTCATCGCCTGGCGCGACAACGCCCCGGTCCGGCTGTCGGACGTGGCCACGGTCGCCGACAGCGTCGCCGACACCCGCACCCTCGGCCTGTTCAACGGCAAGCCGGCGATCATCGTCCTGATCACCCGCGAGCCCGGCGCCAATGTCATCAAGACCGTCGACGGCGTCCGCGCCGTGGTGCCCGAGCTTCAGGCCCAGCTGCCCAGCGACATCAAGATCCAGGTGGCGTCGGACAGCACCAACTCCATCCGCTCGTCCCTGCACGAGATCGAGCTGACCCTGATCGTGTCGCTGATCCTCGTGGTGCTGGTGGTCTCGGCCTTCCTGCGTACGGCCTCGGCGACGATCATCCCGGCGGTGGCGACCGTCGTCTCCCTGCTGGGGACGTTCGGGGTCATGTATCTGCTGGGCTTCTCGCTGAACAACCTCTCACTGATGGCCATCACGGTCGCGACCGGCTTCGTGGTCGATGACGCCATCGTGGTTCTGGAGAATACCCAGAGGCACATCGAGGCGGGGATGGAGCGGGTCAAGGCGGCCCTGCTGGGCGCGCGCGAGGTCGGCTTCACCGTCCTGTCGATTTCCATCTCGCTGGTGGCTGTGTTCATTCCGCTGCTGTTCATGGGCGGGCAGGTCGGGCGGCTGTTCCGGGAGTTCGCCGTGACCCTGTCGGCGGCGGTGATGATCTCGCTGGTCATCTCCCTGACCCTGACGCCGATGATGTGCGCCTTCATGCTGAAGCGGCATCCCGAGGGGCATCGCGAGAACTGGCTGGCCCGCCAGTTCGAAAAGGCCTTCAGCTTCGTCCAGAACGTCTATTCCTGGTGCCTGGACTGGGCGCTGGCGTGCAAACCGCTGGTGGTCCTGTCGCTGGTCGCGATCATCGCCCTGACTGGCTACCTCTATGTCGTCGTGCCCAAAGGCTTCTTCCCGCAGCAGGATTCCGGTCAGCTGATGGCCGGGGTGCGGGCGGACGAGAGCGTGTCCTTCCAGGCCATGTCGACCAAGCTGAAGACGGTCGTGGACATCATCCACAAGGACAAGGCGGTCGACACCGTCGTCGGCTTCACCGGCGGCGCCCGGGCCGGCGGCGCCTTCATGTTCGTCAACCTCAAGCCGCTCAAGGAGCGGGGCGAGAACGGGGCCGCGGTCATCGCCCGGCTGCGGCCGCAGCTGCAGAAGGTGGCGGGCATCAGCGTCTTCCTGAACCCGGTGCAGGACGTGCGCATGGGCGGGCGGTCGTCGAACTCGACCTATCAGTACACCCTGATCTCGGACTCCAGCGCCGACCTGAAGACCTGGGCGTCCAAGCTGGCCGAGGCGATGAAGGCCCGGCCCGAACTGACTGATGTCGACAGCGATCAGTCGGAGAACGGCGTCGAGACCTTCATCAACATCGACAAGGACACGGCCGCGCGTATGGGGATCACCCCCCGGGCCATCGACAACAGTCTCTACAACGCCTTCGGCCAGCGCCAGGTCGCGACCATCTATGAGGACATCAACCAGTACTCCGTGATCATGGAATGGCAGTCAGCCTTCGCCCAGGGTCCCGAGGCCCTGAACGACGTCCAGGTCCCGACCAGTGGCACGGGAGCAACGACCAACGCCGTGACCAACCCGGCCCTGCGCGATCCCTCGACCGGGACGGCGCTCGCCACCACCACCACGCCGATGACGCCGCTGTCGGCGATCTCCTCCGTCAGCCAGCAGCCGACCGCGACCTCGGTCAATCACCAGAACGGGGAGCTGGCCACAACCGTGTCCTTCAACCTGGCGGACGGCGCCAATCTGGCCGACGCCAAGACGGCCATCGCCGAGGCCGAGGCGTCGATCGGCATGCCCATCAACGTCCGTGGTTCGTTCGCCGGCACGGCCGCCAGCGCCAATGATCTGGCCAAACAGATGCCGCTGCTGATCGGCGCTGCGCTGGTGGCGATCTACCTCGTGCTGGGCATTCTGTACGAGAGCTACGTCCACCCGCTGACGGTGCTGTCGACCCTGCCGGCGGCGGGCGTCGGTGCGGTGCTGGCCCTGATGCTGTTCAACATGGAGTTCTCGGTCATCGCCCTGATCGGGGTCTTCCTCCTGCTTGGCATCGTGAAGAAGAATGCGATCCTGATCATCGACTTCGCGCTGGACGCCCAGAGATCGCGTGGGCTGTCGGCGGTGGAGGCGGTGCGTGAGGCGTCGCTGCTGCGCTTCCGCCCGATCCTGATGACGACCCTTGCCGCAGGCCTCGGCGTCCTGCCGCTCGCCATCGGCTTCGGCGAGGGGGCGGAACTGCGCCGTCCGCTGGGCATCACCATCATCGGCGGCCTGATCGCCAGCCAGCTCCTGACCCTGCTCACGACCCCCGTCGTCTACGTCTATCTCGACAAGCTCAGGGGCAGGAAACGCGACGAGAGCGCCCTGGCGCGCCACATCGAACCGGAGACCACCACCGCATGACCCGCATCCCTGCAAAGACCGCGGCGGCCCTGTTCAGCGTCGCCCTCCTGACCTCCGCCTGCGCCGTGGGACCGAACTATGTGGTCCCGACCACAGCGACGGCCCCACTCAGCTTCAAGGCCCCGACGGGCTGGAGCGTGGCCACGCCCGGCGACAGTCTGGATCGCGGCGACTGGTGGACCCTGTTTGGCGATCCGGTCCTGAACGATCTGGCCGCCCGCGCCGAGACCGCCAACCAGACCATCGCCGCCGCCGAGGCCTCGTATCGCGGCGCCCGCGCCGCGACGCGCGAGACCCGGTCCAGCCTGTTCCCGACCGTCGATCTGAACGGCTCGGGTTCGAAGTCGGGCGGCGACGGCTCGACCGGCGACAGCGAAAGCTATCAGGTCGGCATCGGGGCCAGCTGGGAGCCCGACCTCTGGGGCCGTATCCGCCGCCAGGTCGAGAGCGCCAACGCCCAGACCGAGGGCAGCGCCGCGGATCTGGCCAGCGCCCACCTGTCGATCCAGGGCGAGCTGGCGGCCAACTATCTGAACCTGCGCGAGGCCGACGCCGAGACGGCGATTCTGAATCAGACCATCGCCGCCTATGAGCGGGCGCTGACGATCACCCAGAACCGCTATGACGCCAAGATCGCGCCGCGCGTCGATGTGCTTCAGGCCCAGAGCCAGCTGGCCACGGCGCGCTCGACGCTGGTGGGCCTTGAGCGCACCCGCGCGACCTATGAGAACGCCATCGCGGTGCTGGTCGGCGAGAACCCCAGCAGCTTCACCCTCGCAGCTGTCAGCGACTGGACCCCGGTCGTGCCCGACGTGCCTCTGGGCGTGCCGTCGGAGATCCTGCAGCGCCGTCCGGACATCGCCTCGGCCGAGCGCGCGGTGGCTTCGGCCAATGCGACCATCGGGGTCGAGCAGGCGGCCTTCTTCCCGACCCTGTCCCTGACCGGATCGGCCAATTCGCAGGCCTCGAGCCTCGGCGACCTGTTCGCGGCCTCGACCAATGTCTGGTCGCTGGGGCTGGGTCTGGCGGAGACGGTGTTCGACGCCGGGGCGCGCGGCGCCCGGGTGGCGCAGGCCCGAGCCACCTATGACGGCACGGTCGCCACCTATCGCCAGACGGTGCTGACGGCGTTTCAGGACGTCGAGGATCAGCTGACGGCGACGGGCGTCCTCGCTCGCCAGTACGCCCTGTTGCAGGAAGCCTCGACCGCGGCGGACCAGACCGAGGCGGCGGTGCTCAACCAGTATCGTGCGGGGCTGGTGGCCTATACCGATGTGGTCTCGGCCCAGACCAGCGCCCTGACCGCGCGCCGCAACCTGCTGCAGGCCGGGGTGGATCGCCAGACCACGGCGGTGGCGCTCATTCAGGCTCTGGGCGGCGGCTGGACCAGCGCCGCGCTCCGGAACCCCTAGCGGAGATAGTCGGACAGCTTGACCGACATCAGCATGTTGAGGGTGGAGTAGGCGGTCTGGAGCTGGGTCTCGTACTGGGTCGCCAGCACCGAGGCCTCGGCCAGATCGGCCTCCTTCAGGGTGCTGATCAGACCGGACAGGGCCGAGGCTTTCGCGTCCGCGCGGTCGGCGATGGCCTCGAGCCGGGTCGCCCCCGCCGACAGGCCGGCCTGAAGATCGGCGACGCCCGAAGCCGCCGACTGGACCTGATCCAGCGCCGTAGCGGCGGTCGAGGTCCCGTTGATCAGTCCCTTCAGCGCCTCGACCAAAGTCGCCAATGAAGAATTGGCGGAATTGACCGAAAGGGCCACCGTCTGACCATCCGAGGCCGTGAACACCCGTTCGTCGGTGCTACCCAGATAATAGCTGTCGGCCGCCCCTGAGACATAGTCGGTCAGGTTCACCGCCGTGGCGTCGGTCGCGGTTCCGGCGAACAGGGACTGGTCCGAAAACTGGCCGTTGAGGATGCTCTGCAGGTCCGACAGCCAGCCCTGGGCCGTCGTCGCGAGGGCGGTCGTGTCATTGGCGCTGACGGCGCTGGCGAGGGTCGTGGAGATGGTGTCCGTCAGATCGGTGATCGTGCCGAGCGCCGACCAGGACTGCTGCAGCACCGTCAGGGCGCTGTTGGCGGCAGCGGATTGTGCGGTCGCCGTTTCGTACGCCGTCTGCTGCCGCGTCAGGGCCCCCGCCGAGACGCCGAGCCCGCCGAAGGTTGCCGACTTGAGCCCGCTCGCCGTCTGGGCCTGTACCTCAGCCATCTTCGCCTGGACCCCCAGGGTCTGGTTCAGAACGTAGAGGGACTGGCTGAAGGTCGCGACCCTGCCGATCATGACGCGGCCATGCTGACGAGGGTGTCGAACATGTCCTTGATCGCGCTCATCAACTGGGCGGTGATTTCGTACTGCTGCTGATAGAGACTGACGAGGGCGGTCTGTTCGTCGAGGTTCACGCCGGTCACGTTGCTGAGGCTGTTCTGATAGCCGGCGGCGAGGGTCGTCGAGAGCGAGGCCGCGCTGGAGGCCTTCGACACCGTCGAGGCGGCCGAGGCGAGGACGTTGGAAGCATAGGATAGCAGGCTGGTTGTCTGGGCCGACAGCTTGCCGGAGGCGGGCAGGGCGCGGTCGGCGCCCAGGGCCGTCAGCATGGCCTGGACGCCGCCCGTTCCACCCGAGGCGACCGCGCTCGCATTAACGGCCGCCGTGGAGTCGAGGGTTGAGGTGGCCAGCTTGCTGCTATCGGACAGCAGGCTGGCGGAGACGCGGATGGTCGAGGCGTCCGTCCCCGAGAAGACATCGTTGAAACCGAGATACGCATTCAGCGTCTGGCCCGAGCCGGTCAGGGCCGCGCTGGTGTCCAGGGCGATCCCGCCGCTGGAACTGCTGATCGTCAGCTTGCCGTTCGACAGGCTGGCGGAGACGCCCGACAATCCGTTCAGGGCGGTCATCAGATCGGCGACGGTGGTGATCCCGGACAGGTCGAGGGTGGTTGATCCGGTCGAGGTCCCCGAGGTCGTCATCTGCACGATGGTCAGGCTGCCGGTCAGGGAGAGGGTGTCGCTTGAAGCCACCGACAGGCTCGACGTCAGGCTGGACGGCGGATAGCCGGCCGAGCTCGCGGCGGCGGTGTTGACGGCGTCGATCACCCCGGCCGCCAGGGTGTCGAGCGCGGATTGTTCGGCGGGCAGGATCGTGTCGCGCAGCGCCAGCAGGCCGCCCAGTTCGCCGGTCGTCAAGCTGGTGGTCGCATCGCGTCCGTTGATGGTCACGCCCGACAGGCTGTAGGGGTAGCTCGTCGAGGCCGAGACCGCGCTGGTCGAGAAGCCCAGCACGCTGGCGGTGTCGCCGACCAGTTGCTGGCCGCTGGTGGTGTAGACGTTCAGCCGGCCCGAGGCGTCCTCATAGCTGGTGACCCCGATCAGGCCCGCCAGCGAGGTCATGGCGGTGTCGCGCGCGTCGGCGAGGCTGGCGGCGTCGCCCTGACCGGAGACGATCTGGCTGTTGAGGCCGCTGATGGTGGTCAGCAGGTCGTTGATCTGGCCGACGGTGGTGGCGATGGCGCTGTCGGCGTCCTTGCGCAGCGACTGGATGCCTGAGGACAGGTCGCGCAGGCCGTCGGCCAGTTCGCTCGCGGCCGAGACCACATCGGCGGCGCTGGTCGTCGTCGAGCCCGAGGCCAGGCCGGTCAGGGCTGTGGACAGGGCCGAGGTCAGGCTGGGGATGTCCGAGCCGTCGTCGGTCCCGCCGAGCAGGGTGTCGTAGCGGCTGAGCGTGTCGCTGACGGCGGTGTCGTAGCCGGCCTGTGACGCGCTGGTGATCACCGACTTCAGGAGATAGCTGTTCGTGGCCCGGGTGACCGTGCCGGTGCTCAGACCCAGGACCGACGTCTGGGACGTCGCGGAGTAAGTCTTGGAGGTGTAGCCCGTGGTGCTGGCGTTTGCGACGTTGGTCGTGCTCAGGGCGACCTGATACTGGGCCGTCGACAGGGCCGCCGAGGCGTTGGCGAGAACGCCACCCAGACTCACGGCTCACCCCTGTTCATGCGTCGCCTCTCGGCGGTGTCCGCGCCAGACGCGCGCCCGCGCCATAGGCGTCGCGCGCGCCCACGCCGCGGGTGAGCCGAACGATCTCGGCGGCGTGGGCGCTCATCCCGGCGCGCAGCACCTCGGCTCGCGTCTTGAGCGCGGCCTCCAGAAACTGGACGTCGGAGATCAGCACCGCCCGGTCGTCCCAGGGCAGTGTCGCCAGCTTCGCGGCGATGTCGCGCGCCATGGCGGCGGCTTCCTCGTAGCCCTCGATGATCGGCAGGCTGAAGCCTGCGCCCCGCGAGCGCCGGGCCCGGGACAACAGCTTCTGCAGGTCCTGCCCGCTATCTGACATCAGCGGACCACCGAGATCAGGGTGTCGAACATGTCCTTGACGCTGGACACCACCTGGGACGCGGCGGAGTAGGCCTGCTGGGCCACGATCATCTTGTTGAACTCGGTCGCCGTGTCGGTGGTCGAGCCTTCGAGTGCGCTGGAGACCACGTCGCCGGCGGCGCCGATGCCCGACAGATTGATCTGGGCCTGACCGCTGGAGGCGCTGGCCTTGAAGGTGGTGCCCGACACCTGGGTCAGGCCCGAGGCGTTGGCGAAGGTCGCGACCGGGATCTTGTAGATCGTCTTGGTCAGGCCGTTGGAGAAGGTGGCGCTGACCGTGCCGTCCGAGCCGATGGAGACGCCGCTGAGCGTGCCCGCCGCCATGCCGTCGCTGGTGATCTTGGTCACGGCGATGGTCGGGTCGGTGGCGCCGGAATCGTACTGGGTCAGGCCGGTCGAGGAGCCGACGGCGCCGAGGTTCAGCGCGACCGTGGCGTCCGAGGCGCCGTCGTTGAAGCTGAAGGTCACCGACGACGGATCAGGATTGATCACCGAGGGCAGGCCGTTGCTGTCGAAGGTGATGCTGACCGTGTTGGTCGCCGCCGTCCCGGTCTCGGCGCCGTCGCCCGCCGAATAGGGATTGCTGACCGCCAGCGACCAGGTGTTGGCGTCGGTCTTGGTCCAGGTCTGGTCGAAGATGTGGGTCGCGCCGAGGCTGTCGATCACCGAGGAGGTGGTGGTGAAGGCGTCGCCGACGGCGGCGTCGGCCGGCAGGTTGGCGGCGACCGTCAGGCTGGTGCTGGCCGCGGCCGGGGAGGTCAGGTTCGAAACGTTGATCGCCTGCAGGCTGGACGCGCCGGTGGCGGTCACCACGCCGTCGGCGTCGGTGGCGTAACCCTGCAGATAGTAGCCTTCGGAGTTGACCAGATAGCCGGAGGAGTCGGTCGTGAAGCTGCCGTTGCGGCTGTAGGCCAGGTCCGCGACCCCGCCCGTCGGGCTGCTGGTCACGGCGAAATAGCCGTTGCCGTTGATGGCCAGATTGGTGTCGACCGTCGAGGTGGAGATCACCCCTTGGACCAGCATGGCGCGGCTGAGCGAGGTCGAGACCCCGCCGGCGGCGATGCTGGATTCCATGCTGGAGGAGACCAGCGACTGGAACGAGGTGTCCTTGACCTTGTAGGCCGTGGTCGAGGAGTTGGCGATGTTCTCCGAGATCGACGACAGGGCGACGCCCTGGGCGGTCAGGCTGGAGACGGCGGAGGCGAGAGCGCTGGACAGGGTCATCGGGGCGCTCCTCAGGCCGAGGCGTAGAGTTTGAGGATGTCGTCGGCGGAGATGACCGCGTCCCCGGCCTGGTAAGCCGTGGTCCCGCTGTCGAAGGTCACCGCGTCAATCTTCGCGAAGGCGGTCACGCCGTTGACCGTGCCCACGCCGTCGGTGTCGCTGGACACGGAGGTCAGGGTCAGGACGTCGCCGTCCGAGACCCCCGTCAGGTCGGCCTGGTTCAGGGAGAAGGCGTGCTGGCCGCTGCTGGTCTCGCCCGTGCCGGACCAGACGACGTCGCCGTCCTGATTGGTCACCACCAGCGCCGTCGAGGCGGCGTCCGACCCGACCGTATAGGTCCAGGAGGCCGAGCCGTTCTGGACAGGGGCGTCTGTGCTGTCGATCTCGGCGGTCTTGCCGATGTAGTCGGCGCCGCCTGCGGTCAGCATGGCGGTCAGGGACGAGGACAGGGCCGAGAGACTGTCGTTGGTTTCGGTCTGGGCGCCGAGCTGGGCATAGCCGACCAGCTGGTTGGTGAAGTCGGTGACGTCGGTCGGTTCGAGCGGGTTCTGCGTCTTCAGCTGGGTGACCAGGATCTGCAGGAACTGGTTCATGTCGAGCGTCAGCGCCGACGAGGAAGCCGTGCTGGTCGAGGTCGTCGTCGCGACTGATGAGACTGTGGTCATGGCGTCGGCCCCGTCCGGTTGCTGTCACGGGTTCAACGGGGCGGCCGGAACGGATGGGGCGCGGAAAATGCGCGGCCCCCGATTTTTCTCACGACGCAAGAAAGCGCGCCCCAAACGCGGCGGCCGCTCCGTTCCAGCCTCGGGACCGGAGACGAGAAGCGTTCTCCGACCCCTCCGGCGTGCATTCCGCGCGTCGGCGTCAGTCTGGAGAGAACGAGGAAAGAATGCCTGTCATCTCAACCAATACCGCCGCCAATACCGCCCTGCGCTATCTGAACGCCAATTCGGCGGCGCAGTCGGCCTCGGTGGCGAAACTGTCGAGCGGCCAACGCATCCAAAGCGCCAAGGACGACGCGGCCGGTCTGGCCACGTCGACCAACATCGCCGCCGATGTGGTGGTGCTCGAACAAGCCTCCATCAACGCCCAGCAGGGAACCGCGGTGCTTCAGACCGCCGACGGCGCCCTGTCCCAAATCAGCGACATCCTGCAACGCATGAAGTCGCTGACGGCCCAGTCCCAGACCGGGTCGGTGGACGATGATGGCCGCGCCAACATCGATGCGGAGTACCAGCAGCTGCTGGAGGAAGTCGGGGACATCGCGACCTCGACCAACTTCAACGGCTCGACCCTGCTCGACGGCGCGGGCGACTATTCGACCGGCGTCTCGTTCCTCCTGGGCACCAGCAGCACCGATGTGCTGACGGTGACCATCGACGGGGTGACGGCGAGCGATCTCGGCATCGACGGCACCGACGTCACCTCCGCGGACAACGCGGCGACGGCGATGGACGCCATTGATGGGGCGATCAACTCCATCTCGACGTCGCGGGCGAATGTGGGCGCCAGCCTGTCGCGCTTCGACTACCGGGCGAGTGTCATCGACACCTCGCTCGAGAACCTGGAGGCCGCGAAATCGGCCATCAGCGACGTCGACCTGGCCTCCGAGCAGACCAACTACACGACGCTGTCGACCCTGACCCAGGCGGCCATCGCCGCCCTGAGTCAGGCGAACAGCATGAGCCAGTCGCTGTTGAAGCTGCTCCAGTAAAGGCGCGGGCGGGGGTTCGCCTCCGCCCGTTCCTCCTGATCGTCAAACCCACGGACAAAGCCCATGGCCAGTGTCGCCGCTACCGCCTCGACCTCCGGGTCGGCCAGCTACATCACCTCCATCTCCTCGGGACTGGACACCGACGCCCTGATCGATGCGGCGGTGGCCCAGAAGACCGCGCGCGCCGACACCATCGACGCCAAGGTTACGGCCAACACCACGAAGATCAGCGCCTATCAGGAGGTCCAGACCCTGGTCGCGGCCGTGTCCGACGCCATGGAGTCTCTCGCGCTGCCCGCCTGGTCCAGCCTGGGATCGGAGAACGCCTTCGACAACCGCTCGGGCTCCCTGACCACGGCCTCGGGCGCGACCGTTTCGGGCCTGGCCGTCGATGTCGACAGCGAGGCGGCGACCGGCGTCTATTCCATCGAAGTGGTCCAGCTGGCCCAGGCGATGAAGGTCGCCGCGACCGCCGCCGCCTCCACCACTGCGCTCGGCCTGACCGGGGTTATGTCGGTCGGCGTCGAGGGCGGGACCGCTGCGAACATCACCGTCACCGCGACGACCACCCTCAGCGACCTCGCCAAGGCCATCAATGCCCAGACCTCGACGACTGGCGTCCAAGCCTCGCTCGTGAAGCTGGATTCGACCAGCTACCAGCTGGTCCTCTCCGCCGTGGACACCAATGAGACCATCGTCCTGGGCACGATCAGCGGCGATGATGTGGCGCAATCGGTCGGCCTGACCGACGCCGACGGCGGCTTCACCAATGTCCTGCGCCAGGCCCAGCCGGCAATCATCACCGTGGACGGCGCCACCGTCACCCGCTCGACCAATGAGATGACCGACGTCATCGACGGCGTCAGCTTCTCCCTCGCCGGGGTCACGACCGAGCCGATCACCCTGACCATCACGGCCGACAACTCGGGGGTGAAGACCGCGATCAGCGACTTCGTCACCGCCTACAACGCCCTGAAGCAATATGTCCTCGATCAGCAGGCGGTGTCGTCCAGCGGCGGGGCCTCGGACGATGCGGTCCTTTTCGCCGATAGCCTGTTGCGGTCGCTGGACCAGACGCTGAAGACCCTGATCAACGGCGCCAGCGCCTCGGCCTCGGGCGACATCACCCGGCTCAGCGACATGGGCATCACCTGGACCTCGGACAATCTGCTCGAGATCAGCGACGAGACCACGCTGAACGACGCCATCCTGTCCAATGCGAAGGCGCTGGAGAGTTTCTTCGAGACCGACTTCACCACTTCGGACAGCGGCCTGAAGCTGCTCCGCAACAACACCTCGAAGTCGCTGGACTTTACCCTGTCGGTCCAGACGGATGAGAGCGGGGCCATCACCGGCGTGACGGCCAATGGCGACGATGCGGCCTTCACCATCTCCGGCTCGCGCCTCGTGGGGGCGACGGGCACGGCCTACGAGGGGATCACCTTCATCCTGGCGCCGGCCTCGACCGGGGACATTTCGGTGTCGATCCAGCAGGGGTTCGCCAACCTGCTGACCCAGGCGATGACGTCATACGACAGCTCGACCACCAGCCTGATCCAGCAGCGCATCAACTCGATCGAGACGGTCAACGAGGACCTGACCACCCGGTCCGACAAGATCCGCACGGACGCCGATGCGTACCGCGAAAAGCTCGTGACCAAATACGCGAACATGGAGGCCGAGCTGACCCAGGCCAAACTTCTTCAGGCCCAGATCGCGGCCATTCTCGGGAACACATCGGACGATGACTAACACCGCCTACGGACGGGCCAGCATGGCCTATCGCGCCTCGGGTCTGCTGATCCACGAGCCCGCCACGGTCGCCCTGGCCCTGCACCAGAAGCTCTACGCGGCCGTGACCTCGGCAAGCCTTGCCGGGGAGCAGAATCGGCTCGACGAGATGACCACCCACGTCCAGACCGCCACAAGCCTGCTTACCGCCATGAGAATGCACATGAATTTTGAGCTGGCGGGGCCCGATGGGCGCCGTCTCGCCGAATTCTACCGCCGGCTCCAGCGCCAGATCGTCGCCGCCGGAATGTTGCGGGAGGGAAGCCCGGAGTGGTCGAACATAACCGCCCAGATACGCAATGTTATGTTGGGACTGTCCAAGGCCACAAGCCGGCAACATTAGGTGTTTCAATCTTACATCATTGAAATATAAGGAGAAAATGTCAGATTTGGCATGTCGATTGCTGCGCGATGGGTAGTTGAATGCTGGATCCGCACGATGTCCGCCAAGCCCGCGCCCGCCCCGAAACAGACGGTCCTCGAACCGGTCTCTCGCCGTGATGACCTCTCCGACGAGGTCCTCTACGGCCGGCTGAGGGACGGGGATGATCTTTGCCTGCGGGTGCTGATGGATCGCCACAGCCGCATGGCCCAGGTCATCTGCCGCAACATCGTCGGCGACCCTGACGAGGCGATGGATGTGGTGCAGGAGGTCTTCTTCACCCTGTGGCGCAGGGGCGGGTGGACGGCGGAGGGGGCGAAATTCTCGACCTGGCTGCACCGGGTCGTGATCAACCGGGCCATCGATCACCGCCGCCGCCGCCGCGACGCCCCGACCGAGGACACGGTCCTGGCCACGGCGCTGGAGGCGCACGACGACCACCGCGCCGTCTCGGCGGAGAGGTCACTGGAACAACGACAGGCGGGCGATCGCCTGAGAGCGGCCGTCGAACGGCTGCCGGATGCCCAGGCCCAGGCTATGCGCCTGCACTATTTCGAAGACGCCGACGTGCCCGAGATCATGGCGCGGATGGCCACCACCGAGGGCTCGGTGCGTTCACTGCTCAAAAGGGGCAGGATGGCGCTCCGGGACGATTTGCGGAATCAGAAGAAGCTCTGGACCCATGACCATGACCGAATGGCGCGACCATCTTGAAATCCTCGGCCCCGACCTGAGCGTCTGGCCGCCTCGCCTCGCGGAGGAAGCCATCGCCCTGATGAGCATTTCACGCGAGGCCCAGGACATCTTTGCGGTGGCCAGCGGCGCCCCCGCGCCCGGCGTTGACGCGGCCGGACGGACAGCGATCCGCTAACTGATCAACCGTCACCAATCCGCGTCTGGAGCTTCATGCGCCGGTCGCCGCGCTGTCGCCTGACGGGCACGGAGCGCCGCTAACCCCTGTGAAGCTGTGCAGGGGATCTGAAAAATGGCGCGTCACGACACTCTCAAGAATGGCCTTCTGGGCGCAACCGCCCTGATGGCAACTCTCGGCGGCGCGACCGTCGCTTCCGCCCAATCGACGGAACAGACGAGCCAGGTCGAGGACGTCGTCGTCACCGCCCAGCTCCGCGCCCAGGACCCCATCGAGGTTCCCTTCGCCCTGACGGCCTACACCGGGAACTTCCTCGAGAAGCTGGGCGTGCAGGACTTCGAGGAGCTGTCGGCCTATGTCCCCGGCTTCCTGGTGCAGAACCAGTCGCCGAACAACGCCGGTTTCGTGATGCGCGGCATCACCTCGGACTCGGGTGAAGCCACCGTCGAGCCCCGCGTCTCGGTCTTCCAGGACGGCGTCTCCATCTCCAAGTCGCGCGGCTCCTACGTCGAACTGTTCGACATCCAGCGCGTGGAGGTGGCCAAGGGCCCGCAGTCGACCCTCTATGGTCGCGGCGCCCTGATCGGCGCGGTCAACATCATCCAGAACAAGCCTCTGGTCGGCGAGTATGACGCCGCGGCCCGCGCCAGCGTCGGCAACCTCGACTACCGCATGGCCGAGCTGATGGTGAACGTTCCGGTCGGCGAGACCGGCGCGATCCGCTTCTCCACCCGGATGAAGACCCGCGACGGCTATATCGAGAACCTGCTGGGCGGCGACAACTACAACAGCGTCGACACCCAGGCCTTCCGCCTGTCGGGCGCCTTCGAGCCGTCGGATCGCCTGCGCGTCGACCTCATCGGCAACTACCAGACCGACAATCCGGCCGGCACCTCCTTCAAGTCGATCGCCTATAATCCTCAGGACCCGAACACAGGCGCGGTGCTGGGCGTGCGCGACGCCAATGAGGGCGCGGCCCTGACCCCGGGTGGAAACTTCGACGGCGGCAAGACCCTGGGTCTGGACCGCGAGGTCTGGGGCGTGACAGGCATCGTCAAGGCAGGCCTGACCGACAGCCTGACCCTGAACTCGACCACGGCCTACCGCGAGTTCGACAGCTATGAGACCTTCGACGCCGACGGCATTTCCTTGCCGCTTCTGACTGCCGCCGAGGACGCGCAAGGCAAGCAGTGGAGCCAGGAGTTCCGCCTGAACTACGACAACGGCGGCCGCTTCTCGGGCTTCGCCGGCGTGGGCTACTTCAAGGAAGAAGGCTCGCAGCGCGCGGTCACCGAGTTCGACGAGCGCATCGCCCTGGCCCAGCTCTCCGGCCTGCTGGACGGCGCACCCGGCGTGGCCCTGCCCAATGCCCTGTCCCTGGCGAGCTACAGCTCTCCGACCCTGATCAACCCGATCCTGGCCGGCCTCGGCATCCCGTCGCTCTTCATCCCGGGCATCGCCGCCAACCTGAAGTCCAGCCACATCGAAGAGGCGACCAACTCCAGCGAGCTGGAATCCTGGGACCTTTTCGCCGACGCCACCTACAAGCTGACTGATCGCCTCGAGATCTCGGCGGGCGTGCGCTACACCCGCGACGACAAGACCACGGGCTTCGCCTCCCAGGTCGACAACGGCCGCTCGATCGTCGGTTCGCTGCTGGCTCTCAGCGCCATCCCGTCGGGGGCCCAGGGCGCCTTCCTGACCGCACTCGCCACGCCGGGCGCCGCCACCGCCCCGGTCTCGGCCGCCTTCCCGCTGTTCGGCCTGACCTTCCAGCCGACGGCCGGCAACGGTTCGACTTCGACCCAGGGTCTGGAGGACGACGGCTTCACCTGGCGCGCCACCGCTCGCTACGCCCTGTCGGACGACGCCAGCCTCTATGCCAACTACGCCCGCGGCCGTCGCCCGACGGTCCTGGCCGCCAGCGCCCCGAGCGCTCCGTTCGGCGCTCCGCGCTTCACCGAGGTCGCCTCGGAACAGGTCGACAGCTACGAGGTCGGTTACAAGGCCGCCCTGATGGATCACCGCCTGCGCCTCGATGCGGCGGCCTATCTGTACAACTACGAAAACTTCCAGACGACGGTGCAGCAGGGCACCCTGTTCGTCACCACCAACGCCGGCAAGGCCGAGAGCTACGGCTTCGAAGGCCAGTTGAGCTGGGCGATGACCGACCAGGTCGAGGTCTTCGGGACCTACGGCTACAACCACTCGCGCTTCAAGGCGGGCATCTATGACGGCAACAAGTTCCGTCTGTCGCCCGACAACCGCGCTTCGGTCGGCCTGATCTGGACCCAGCCGGTCGTCGGCGGTTCGATCGAGATCCAGCCGACCTACACCTGGCAGTCGGAGATGTTCTTCGACGACAACAACGATCGCACTGACCTGCAGACCCGCAACTTCGTCGCCGATACCGTCGTGGACGAGGTGCAGGACGCCTACGGCCTGCTCAGCCTGCGTGTTCGCTACATCCCGAACGGCGCCAACTGGGGCGTTGAGGTCTTCGGCGACAACCTGACCGACGAGAAGTTCATCAAGGATGCCGGCAACACCGGCGACGGCCTCGGCATGCCGACCTTCATCGCCGGCGAGCCCCGCACCTACGGCCTGACCGTCAGCCTGCGTTACTGAGAGTAGAGCGTCATGAAGATCGATCGCCGCGGCCTCCTGAAATCCATCGGTGCGGCGGGGGCGGTTCCCGTCGTCGCCTCGGCCTCCACGGCCGGGGCGGCGGGAGCGGTCGCCTTCCGCCACGGCGTCGCCTCTGGCGATCCGTCGACGACAGCGGCGATCTTCTGGACGCGGGTCACCCCCGCCGAGGCCTCCAGCGGCCCGATCCCGGTGGTGCTGGAGGTCGCGTCCGACGCGGCCTTCGCCCACATGGTCCGACGTTCGACCGGTCTCTCGGCCGAGCCGGCGCGTGACTTCACGGTCAAGCACGACCTTGACGGTCAGGGGCTGAAGGCGGGGACCGAATATTTCTACCGCTTCATCGCCGCGGGCGTGACTTCGCCGGTCGGCCGGGTGAAGACCCTGCCGGAGGGCGCGACGCCGGACGTGGCCCTGGCTGTCGTCTCGTGCCAGCTCTACCCGGGCGGGCTGTTCAACGCCTATGACGCCATCGCGAAGCTCGACCGTCTCGACGCCGTCGTGCACCTGGGCGACTACATCTATGAATACGGCGCCGAGGCCGACGACTACGGCATGACCGTCGGCGCCGCCCTGAACCGTATTCCGGAGCCGGCGCACGAGATCGTCCGCCTGGCCGACTACCGCCAGCGTCACGCCCAGTACAAGACCGACCCCGACCTTCAGGCCGCCCACGCCCGCGCCGCCTTCATCTGCGTCTGGGACGACCACGAGGTCGCCAACGACACCTGGAATACGGGTGCGGAGAACCACCAGCCCGCGACGGAAGGCGACTTCAATGCGAGGAAGGCTGCCGCGCTGAAGGCCTATTTCGAATGGATGCCGATCCGCGAGCCGGTCCCCGGCAAGATGGCCGAGGCGATCCAGCGCACCTTCCACTTCGGCGATCTGGCCAGTCTGATGATGGTCGAGACCCGGCTGCAGGGCCGTCAGCAGCAGCTGACCTATGCCGCCGACATCACGATGACGCCCGGCCCGGACGGCAAGCCGGTGCCCGACGCCGCCGCCTTTGAGGCCAAACGCAACGCCCCTGAACGCGACCTTCTGGGCGACGCCCAGCGCGACTGGCTGGGTCGCGAACTGGCCGCCTCGAAGAGCGCCGGCCGTCCGTGGCAGGTGCTGGGCAATCAGGTCGTCATGGCCCGCGTCGCCGGTCCGAACATCGCCGCCATGGCCACGCCGGAACAGATCGCAGGCATGCTGGGCGGCCTGCCGCCCTCGATCCGCGCCCAGGTGGAAGGCTCCATCGCCCTGTTCGCCCAAGGCCTGCCGTTCAATCTCGACAGCTGGGACGGCTATCCGGCCGGTCGCGAGCGCCTTTACCAGACCTTCAAGGCGGCGGGCGTCCAGCCCATCGTCCTGGCCGGCGACAGCCACTCCTTCTGGGTCAACGATCTGGCCGATGCGGCGGGTGAACGCGTCGCGGTCGAGTTCGGGACCAGCTCCATCTCCAGCCCCTCGCCGCAGGACGCCATCGGCGACTTCCCCCTCGGCATGGCGCTGGATCTCGCCAACAAGGAGGTCCTGTTCTGCGACCAGACCTCCAAGGGGTACATCCTCCTGACCCTGACCCCGACCGAGGCCCGCGCCGATCTGGTCGGGATGTCGACCATCGTCGCCAAGCCTTATGAGGCCAAGGTCGTGACGCGCTGGAGCGTGGCCAGGACCGACGCGGGTCTGGGGCCGACGGCGCGGGTTCCGGTCTAGTTTGCACGCATAAGTAGTATGTCCTTCACTCTTGAAGGGTTAGGGTAGGGCTCCGCCAAGGAGTCGCCCGTGCAGCCGTCCCGCCTTTCCGACCTCGCCCGCCCCGATCCCGACAGGCCGGTCCGCGTCATGGTGGTCGATGACTCCGCCGTGGTGCGCGGCCTGATCGCGCGGGCGTTGGAGGCCGATGCAGCGGTCACTGTGGTCGCCCGGGCCGAGAACGGGCAGGCGGCCCTGGCCCAGCTCGAGCACGTCGAGGTCGACGTCATTGTTCTGGATCTGGAGATGCCGGTGATGGACGGGATGACCGCCCTGCCGCTGATCCTGGCGCGGCGACCGGGGGTCAGGGTCATCGTCGCCTCGACCCTGACGCTGCGCAATGCCCGGTTGTGTCTGGACACGCTTCAAGCGGGGGCCTCCGACTATGTGTCCAAGCCCGAGGGCGGGGGGCTGGTCCATGCAGAGGAGTTCCATCGTCAGCTACTGGCCAAGGTCCGCGCCATCGGCGGCGCGCCCGAGCCGGTGGGCGTCGCACCGGCTTTACGGCCTTCGCCGCGTCCGGCCTCGCCGCCCTCGGCGCGAACCACCCAGCCAGAGGTCATAGCCATCGGCGGTTCGACCGGTGCGCCGCCCGCGCTCGTTCAGGTGTTCGAGGCCCTGCGCGGCGTGACCCTGCCCATCCTGCTGACCCAGCACATGCCGCCCATGTTCACTGCCCTTCTGGCGGAGCAACTTTCGCGCGCCGGCGATCGGCCGTGCCGCGAGGCCGTGGACGGTGAGCCGGTCGTCGCGGGCCGCGCCTATGTCGCCCCCGGCGGTTGGCACATGACCGTCGAGCGGGGCGCTTCGGGTCCTGTCATCCGGCTGGATCATGAGCCGCCCGAGCATTTCTGCCGTCCCGCCGTCGATCCCCTGATGCGCAGCGTGGCCCGGACCTACGGCGCATCGGCGCTGGCGGTCATCCTGACCGGCATGGGCTCGGACGGGGCCGCGGGCTGCGCCGCGGTCGCCGAGGCGGGCGGCCGGTTCGTGGTCCAGGACGAGGCGACCAGCGTGGTCTGGGGCATGCCCGGCGCCGGCGCTCGCACCGGCCGCGCCGAGGCGGTCCTGCCGCTTTCGCGGATCGGCGAATGGTTGAAGCGAGCGGCGGCATGACCGGGGCGATCAGCGACATCGAGGCCTTCCGCCGGCTGGTGCTGGAACGCTCGGGCCTCAGCCTCGGGGCCGACAAGGACTATCTGCTGCAGAGCCGGCTGACGCCCCTGATGCGCGAGGAGGGGCTGACGACGCTGGACGCCCTGTTCGCCCGGCTGCGTCTCGATCCGCGCGGTCGGCTGGCCCAACGCGCCGTCGACGCCATGGCGACGCACGAGAGCTACTTCTTCCGCGACGCCACTCCCTTCGACCAGCTGCGCGACGTCCTGTTGCCGGCCATAGTCGCCCGACGCGCCGGGGCGAAGCGCCTGCGCATCTGGAGCGCCGCCTGCTCCAGCGGGCAGGAGCCCTATTCGCTCGCCATGCTGCTGCTGGAAGAGCGCCGCCTGTTCCCCGATTGGACCGTCGAAATCGTGGCCACGGACATGTCCCAGCCGATCCTCGATCGCGCCCGGCGCGGGATCTACAGCGACTTCGAAACCTCACGCGGCCTGTCCGAGGCCCGCCGCTCGCGCTGGCTGAAGCGCGACGGCGGCGACTGGTCGATCGCGCCCGAGGTCCGGGCTCTCGTCGAATTCCGTCCGCACAATCTGATGGACGGCACGGCAGGCATGGGCCGGTTCGACCTGATCTTCTGCCGCAACGTCCTGATCTATTTCGAGCAGTTGCAGAAGCGCTGGGCGCTCGCCCGGCTGTCGGAAGCGCTGGAGTCCGACGGCGCCCTTATCCTCGGCAGCGCCGAGACCGTGGTCGGTCTGGACAGCGCTTTCGAGCCCATGCCCGGCCTGCGCGGCGCCTTCCAGCCGTGTGCCCGGGAAGAGCGTCTCAGAGCCTGACCTTCAGGGCATAGAAAAAGGGGCGCGGCCAGGGTCGCCGCGCCCCTCCGGACATCACCGAGCCTCCGTTCAGGCGGCGGCCAGCTTGTCCATCTCCAGCGTCAGGGCCTCGGCCTGCTGGGCCAGCTCGCCGGACGCCTTGAGCAGGTCGGCCGAGGCGTCACTGGTCTGGACGGCGGCGGCGTTGACCCCGGCGATGCTTGACGACACCTGCCGCGTGCCCTCCGCCACCTGGGTGACGTTGGCGGCGATCTCGCGCGTCGCGGCCGACTGTTCCTCCACAGCCCCGGCGATGGCCGAGGCGATGTCGGCGACCTTGCGGATGGTGTCGGTGATGCCGCCGATGGCGCCGACCGAGGTCTGGGTCGCCGACTGCATGGCCGAGACCTGGGACGAGATTTCGTGGGTCGCCCGCGCCGTCTGGTCCGAAAGGCTCTTCACCTCCGAGGCCACGACCGCGAAGCCCTTGCCGGCCTCGCCCGCCCGCGCCGCCTCGATGGTGGCGTTGAGCGCCAGCAGCTTGGTCTGGCCGGCGATGTCGTTGATCAGGGTGACCACATTGCCGATCTTCTGCGCCGCCTGGGCGAGGCTGCGGATCGAGTCCGAGGCCTTGTCCGCCTCCGTCACCGCATGCTGGGAGATGCTGGAGCTTTCGGCCACCTGCCGCGCGATCTCCCCAATGGAGGCGGTCAGCTCCTCGCCCGCCGACGACACGGTCTGAACGTTGACCGAGGTGATCTCGGCGGCGGAGGCGACCATCCCGGCCTGACGCGTGGTCTCCTCGGCGGTGACCGCCATCCCCTCGGCTGTGGCCCGCATCTGGGAGGCGGCGGAGGCGACGATGCCCGAGATTTGCGTCACCCGCTCGGCGACCCGCTTCTGGGCGGTGATGTCGGTGGCGTATTTGACCACCTTGAACGGGCGGCCATTGCTGTCGAGGATCGGGTTGTAGCTGGCCTGGATCCAGATCTCGCGGCCATCCTTGCCGAGGCGGCGATACTGTCCGGCGTCGTATTCGCCGCGGCCCAGCTTCTCCCAGAACCGGCGGTACTCGGCGCTGGCGGCGTATTCGGGATCGACGAACAGGCTGTGGTGGCGGCCGACGATATCCTCCAGCCGATAGCCGACGGCGCCGGTGAAGTTCTCGTTGGCCGACTGGATCGTTCCGTCGACCGAGAACTCGATCACCGCCTGGGCCTTGTTGATGGCCGCGATCTGGCCTTCGAAATTCGCCGACTCCAGCTTCTGGGCAGTGATGTCGGTGGCGTATTTGACGACCTTGAAGGGCCGTCCGGCGGCGTCGAGGATCGGGTTGTAGCTGGCCTGGATCCAGACCTCCTTGCCGTTGCGGCCCAGGCGGCGGTACTGGCCCGCGTCGAACTCGCCCCGGCCCAGCCGCTCCCAGAAGGCGCGATAGCCGGGGCCCTGCGCCTCCGTCGGATCGACGAACACGCTGTGGTGGCGGCCGACAATGTCCTCCAGCCGATAGTCGACGGTGGCCAGGAAGTTGGCGTTGGCGTCCTGAATGACGCCATCCATGCCGAACTCGATCACCGCCTGGACCTTGTCGAGCGCGGCCAGCATCCCGGCGTGTTTGCGGTCCTCGCCGATGTCGGTCAGTTCGACGAGTTCGCCCAGCGGCCGGCCGACCTCGTCGCGCACGGCGGTGGCCCGCACCGAGAAGGGGGCGGCGCCGACGGCGATCTCTCCGGTGCGGATGTCGGGCGCGGCGCCGATGCGGGCGGGAGCGAAGCTGACACCCGCGAGACCCATCCGGCCGCCCTCGGGGGTCAGGGGGTCGAGGCCGGGAAAGGCTTGCGACAGGGCGGTGGCGTGGGCCTGCATCAGGCTCCGCGCCGCGCCGTTGACGCGCAACACCTCGCCCATGGGGTCGAGCAGGATCAGGGCCGAGGCGACGCCGTCCAGCGCCGCGGCGGCGAAGGCGGGGTCCAGCAGGGCGGGTTCGAGGTCTTCAGAAGCATGAGCGAGTGCGGGCATGGGGGTGTTCCTCGGATGAAGGGTCAGGCTGCGAGAGGGGCGGTGAGGGCGGGCAGGGCGAGCACGGCCGCGATGTCGAGGACCAGCATCAGGTCGTCGTCGAGGCGATAGAGGCCTGCGCACAGGGCCCGCCATTCGCTGGCCAGGGTGATCGGCTGGGGCTCCTGGGCGGCCAGGGCGAGCCACAGGACGTCGCCGACGTCGTCGACCTGAAGCGCGTAGAGCTCGCCCGCGCTCTCGACGATGACGCACATATGCGGCTGGTCAGCCTCGCGCGGCGTCATGCCGAGGCGGCGGCGCATGTCGATGGCGGTGACGATCCGGCCGCGCAGATTCAGAGACCCCGCCACCTCCGCCGGGGCGCGCGGCACCCGGTCGATGCGCACCGGAGCGATGACGTCCTGAACGCTCAGGACCGGCGCGCCGAAGGTCTGGTCGCCGACGCGCACCGAGACCAGCCCCTGAACCCCGTCTGTCGTCGGCTGGCTCATCAGGCGGCTCCGCGCATTAGATTGTCGTCGAGGTCGTTCAGCAACTGATCGCGGTCGAGATCGGCTTCGAGACTGTCCAGCCGGTCGCGCGCCTCCATCCGATAGGCGCCGAGGCCCAGCAGGGGCGTCGCATGCCAGGCCGAGGCTTGCCCCAGGGTGTGCGCCAGTTGCCGGGCGCCGGGCGCGCCGGGCGTGGTGTCGGCCAGGATCAGGTCATAGACCGCGCCCCCGTCATGCAGGGTCAGGGCGTCGTGAGCGCTCGCCGCCACCTCGACGCCATA
The DNA here is from genome assembly GCF_059422025.1 of Brevundimonas sp. GW821-FHT02A10. Classification (NCBI taxonomy): domain Bacteria; kingdom Pseudomonadati; phylum Pseudomonadota; class Alphaproteobacteria; order Caulobacterales; family Caulobacteraceae; genus Brevundimonas; species Brevundimonas sp. GW821-FHT02A10. The sequence continues at coordinate 241,659 of NZ_JBWKWC010000001.1, read as the reverse complement.
GCCCGCCTGGGCCAGTAGCGGGCCGAGCAGCAGGCGGGTGAAGGGGCTCTGGTCCACGACCAGGATGCGCCGGTCGCCGGTCTTCAGCGCGGGGGCGGCGACAGGGGAGGGCTCCGTCAAAGTCACCCCCGCGCCGCGTCCGTAGAAATCGAGGTCGATCAGCTCCGTCGCCTGACCCGCGACGATCAGGCTGCCCGCCGCGCCCGCGCCCGCGCCGCCCAACTGGGCCATGGCCGGACCTTCGACGATATCGACGATCTCCTCCGCCAGAACGCCGAAACCGGTGGCGCCCCGGGCGAAGACCAGCAGCGGGCGGCGACGCGTTTCCTCAGCCTCATCCTCGATCCGGACCGGTTTGCCGTCGCAGCCGACCACCGGCATCAGGGCGCCCCGGTACTGGATCACCGATCGGCCGTCGACGTGTTCGATGCTGGCGCAGTCCAGGTCCTCGATACGCGCCACGCTGTCCAGCGGGGCCGCCTTCAGCGCCTCCTCGGGGGTCTTGAAGACCAGCAGGGTGCGGGTCTCGCCCGACGCCTCCGCCCCGGCCTCGGGTGCGTCCTCGGCGCCGTTGACCAGATGGCCGGCGCCCGCCTCCAGCGACATGCCCTTGAAGTCCAGGATCATGATCACCGAGCCGTCGCCCATGATCGTCGCGCCGGAATAGATCTTCAGATGGCGCAGCACCGAGGCCACCGGCTTGACCACGATCTCCTCGGTGTCGAACACCCGGTCGACGATGACGCCGAAGGTGAAGGCGCCGATGCGGGCGACGACGATACAGGCGTCGGCGCGCGGGTCCTCGCGCTCCTCCAGTCCCAGCAAGGCCTGCAGCGAGACCAGCGGCAGCAGCCTGTCGCGCAGCCTCAGCACCCAGGCGCCGTTGATCTCCTCGATGCGGCGGGCGGGCTGACTGTCTTCGCGTTCTGGCGCGCCTTCCGCCTCATCCGACAACGGACCGGCGCCGGTGCTGACCAGTTCGATGATGCTCGACTGGGGCATGGCGAACCGTTCGCCGCTGGCTTCGACGATCAGGGCCGAGACGATGCTCAGCGTCAGCGGGATGCGGATGGTGAAGCGGGTGCCCTGGCCTTCGACCGAGGCCAGTTCGATGGCCCCGCCGATCTTCTCGATATTGGTGCGCACCACATCCATGCCGACCCCCCGGCCCGAGACGGCGGTGACCTGATCGGCGGTGGAGAAGCCGGGGGCGAAGATCAGCTGGCGCGCCTCGGCGTCGGTCATGGCCGCGGCCTGGGCCGGGGTGATCAAACCCGCCGAGAGGGCCTTGGCGCGGATGGCCTCGGCGGGCAGGCCGCGCCCGTCGTCGGACATCTCGACCAGGATGGCGCCGCCCTCGTGCCGCGCCTGCAGCAGGATGCGGCCGGCGTCCGGCTTGCCCGCGGCGCGGCGGCGTTCGGGCGTCTCGATGCCGTGGTCCGCCGCGTTGCGGATCATATGGGTCAGGGGGTCCTTGATGAGTTCGAGCACCTGCCGGTCCAGCTCGGTCTCCTGACCCTGCATGACCAGTTCGATCGACTTGCCGAGGTCGGCGGCCAGGTCGCGGACCAGTCGCGGCAGCTTGGCCCAGGCGCCCGAGATCGGCTGCATCCGGGTCGTCATCACCCCTTCCTGAAGTTCGCTGGTCACCTGGTTGAGCCGGTTCAACGGCCCGGCGAAGGCGCTCTCCGGATCGGTCCTCAGGGTCTGGATCAGCTGGTTGCGGATCAGCACCAGCTCGCTGACCACGGTCATCAGGTTTTCCAGCACCTCGACATTGACCCGGATCGACTGGCTGTCTGCAGAGGACGGGGTTTGGGGCGCTGCATCCGTGCGCTGGGTTGCGGCGAGTGCAGGGGCGGGCGGCGTCAACACCCGGTCCACGGCCTCCGCCTCGGCTTCCAGTTCCAGCAGGGCCTTGCGGATCGCGGCTGTGATGCGTCCCGCAGCATCGACCGCCAGCCCGGGCAGGGCGGCGCCCAGTGTTGAGGGGAAGTCGCCCGATCCGCCGCGGGCGATCGCGCACAAGCCGTCCCTCAGGGCGGACTGCACCCGGTCAGCGTCCAGCGTCCCAAGAATGGCCTGAACCTCGGCGTCGGCCGTCAGGGCGAACAGAGCCCCCTCGCAGGCCGCATCCAGCGTCGCCTCTCCGCCCAGCTGTTCCAGCATGGGGCGCGCAGTCGTTTTCGGTTCCGGCGCAGCCTCGACTGCCGTTCCCGCGAAGATGGCGTCCAGCGCCGCGATCAGCCGGGCGTCGTCTCCGCCCGGCTCTTCTCCGTGCACGGAAAGGTGGTCCACGATCTCGCGGATCACGTCCAGCACGTCGAGAATGGCCGAGACCGCGGCGGGCGTAACCGCCAGTGTCCCGTCGCGGAATCCGCCCAGCACATTCTCGGCCGCATGGGCCACGCCCTGAAGCCGCGACAGGCCCAGAAAGCCGCTGGTCCCCTTCAGCGTATGGGCCAGACGGAAGATCTCGCCCAGCAGGGCCGGGTCGTCCGGCGCCTGCTCCAGCCGCACCATCTTCGAATCGAGCGCTTCCAGCCCCTCGAGAGCCTCAGCCACGAAATCCCTGACGACCTCGTCCAACGGATCACCCTGTCGCAAGCCCGGATGGCCGGGCCAGCAACCATGGCGCGAACAGGGTTAACCGGAAGTTACAACTCTAAACTGTGCAAATTCGTCGTTAACGCAACCTTAGAGTGTGTCGCTTCACCTTCCATCCGGGCCGGGAGGGCCGGGAGAGGGAGCAGGGACCATGGCGGTCGACAAGACGATGAATGTCCTGGTGGTCGACGACTACCGCACGATGATCCGGATCGTCAGGGGGCTGCTGAACCAGCTCGGTTTCCACAATGTGGACGACGCCGCCGACGGCGACACCGCCTTCCAGATGATCAAGGCCAAGTCCTACGGTCTGGTCCTGTCCGACTGGAACATGCAGCCGACGACCGGGCTGCAGCTGCTTCAGCGGGTGCGGGCCGACGACGAGGTCAAGGCGACGCCCTTCGTCATGGTCACCGCCGAGGCCAAGACCGAGAACGTCGTGGCGGCTCGTCAGGCGGGGGTGAACAACTATGTCATCAAGCCCTTCACCCTGGCCGTGCTCAAGCAGAAGCTCAGTTCCGTCCTGGGCGAGATCTGACCGTGACCCGGTCCGATTTCCTCGCCGAGATCGCCGTCATTCGCGACGTTTTGGATACCGCCGCCCAGACCCTGCTGTCCCTGTCGGAACGGGGGCTGGACCTGGCCCAGGCCCAGTTCGTCGATGCCGCGGCGATTGAAACGACCTTTCTGGAGGTGCTGCAGGCCTGCGCCTTTCAGGATCTGGTCGGTCAGAGGCTGGAGCGGCTGGCGGCTTCGGCGACGGGCCGCGTCGAGACCCGCGCCGACGCCCATCTGCTGAACGGCCCGGCCGCCCAAGGCCTCGACCAGGCGGCGACGGACCGCCTGATGCAGGTCGAGTGAGGGCGTCGTGCCGCTGTCCGGAACGCGCCTGGGCCTCCGCGACGTCGACCCCCTGGTCGTGGACGACAATCCGCAGTCGACGGAGCTCCTCGGCGCCATCCTGATGGGCTTCGGCATCAGCCGGCCGACCAAATGCCACAGCGTGGAGGCGGCCCGCGAGGTTCTGCTCACCCGCCGCTTCGATCTGGTGATGGTCAACTGCGAGATGGTCGAGGAGGACGGCTTCACCCTGGTCCGCGAGATGCGGGCTGATCGCCAGGGGCCGAACGCCTGTACCCCCGTCCTGATGCTCAGCGCCTCGACGCCCGAGTCCAAGGTGGTCCGCGCCCGCGATTCCGGCGCCAACTTCACCATCGCCAAGCCGGTCTCGCCGATGATCCTGCTGGAGCGGATGCTGTGGATCGCCCAGAGTCGCCGGGCTTTCATCGACACGCCCGGGTATCAGGGCCCTGACCGCCGTTTCCGCACCGAGCCCCTGCCGCCGGGGGTCTATGAGCGCCGCGCCGAGGACCTGCGCATCACCGCGACGCCCGACCGCGCCCTGTCGCAGGACGAGATCGACGGGCTGTTCACATGACCCAGGTCAGCTTCACACCGCCCAACCGTCTGGCCCGCATCCTGACCGCGACCGACGCGACCACGGTCGAGGCTCTGGCCCGCCACGCCGAGGCGCGGGTGGAGGCGATCACCCCGGCCATCGCCATCCGGCTCGGGCCCCTGATCGCCGACCTGCTGGCCGCCTGCCGCCGACCGGATGCGGCCATCCAGTCCGACGCCCGGGCCGTGCGCCGGCTCGCCCTGTCGGTCGCCGAGACCGCGGCCGTCGCCCGCCGCAACGATCTGGTGCCCCTGACCATCGACCTGTGCGACCTGCTGGACGGCTGGATCGACTGCGGCTGCTGGCGCGTGGGCGCGGTCACCGTCCAGGCGGAGGGGCTGGCCCTGCTGTTCCTTGACCGGTCGCTGGCTCCGGCCGATCAGGCGCGGCTGCTGGCCGGGCTGGCGGCCATGACCTCGGCGATCACGCGTTCGGTCCGCCGCGCCGCCTAGCCTTCGGAGCCGGGCGTGACGAGAGGCGCGAGCGCGGCGAAAGCCGGCGTCTCCTTCGTCCGGCGCGCCTGGATGGCGGTCAGGATGTCGGACGGGTTCCACAGCGAGCCCTGCATGATCGCCACCCACTCCAGCCCCTCGGCGACGGTGTGGTCGCGCGCATAGGTGATCGCGGCCTTCGACCCGGTGACGGCCAGCGGGGCCTTGCCGGCGATGGTCTTCGCCATCTCCAGCGCCGCTGCGACCACGGCCCCGGCGTCCGGCAGAACCGCATTGACGAAGCCCAGCCGCTCGGCCCGGTCGGCGGTCAGGCTGGTTCCCAGATAAGCCAGTTCGCGCACCACCCCTTCGGGCAGGATTTTGGGCAGGCGCTGCAGGCTGCCGACGTCGGCCATCATGCCGATGTTGATCTCCTCGATCCGGAACAGGGCGTCGGCGGAGGCCAGCCTCAGGTCGCAGGCCGAAACCATGTCCAGCCCGGCGCCCACGCAGGCGCCGTGCACAGCCGCGATCACCGGGAAGCGCGCCTTCTCCAGCGCCGTCAGGGCGTCCTGCAGATCGCGCACCGCCTGATGGAAGGCCTGCCGCTGGGCCGCCGTCTCGGCCGGCAGGATGGCGCCGCTGGAGAAGACGGAGATGTCCATCCCGGCACAGAAGTTCCGGCCCTCGCCGGAGATCACCAGGGCATGGACCTCGCCGGTCCGGTCCAGCGCCGCGATGGCGGGGCCGAAGCCGCGCCAGAAGCTCATGTCCAGCGCGTTCGACGCCTCCGGCCGGGTCAGGCGCAGATGGGCGACGGCGCCCTCACGGGTGATCTCGAAGGCGGCCATGGCGGATCCTCATCCAGCGGCGTCTCTGACGGACGCCCGGACCCTTCCTTCCACCGCCGCACGTCCCCGGCAAGGGTCACCTAAGGTCAGGCCGCGCTGAGACTTTCGTGAACGGCGCCCGTTCCGGCGAGCGCGACCTGCACCTCACGCAGCCGCTCGCCGAGTTCCGCCGCCTTGCGCTCCAGCGTCTGGCGCAGCCGCTCGGCGCGGTCGGTATCGGACGAGGCCTGATCGATCACCGCGCGGATCTCGACGACCGGGACATCCAGCCGCCTCAGCAAGACGATCATCGCCGCCATCTCGCACTGATGGCCAGTGAACAGCCGCGCCCGGTTGGCGGTGCGGAACGGCCGAAGAAGGCCGATCTCTTCATAGTATCTCAGGGCTCTGAGGCTGGTCCCCGTCATCTCCGCGAGGCGGGCGATACCGACGACGGCGAGCGCGGGATTCACACTGGAATGGCTCATCGTCGTCGGCTCCGGGGAGAGGGGGATCAGGCGGGCGTTTCGGCCTCGGCCTTGCGCGGCGCATTGGCCATGGCGACCCAATAGCCGCCCAGCGAGATGAAGCCGGTCACGACGCCGAGCCAGGTCAGGGAGATGCCCATCCCGGACGGTCCCGAGAAGTGGGAGGCCATGCCCACGACGATGGCGCCGGTGATCGGCCCGCCGACCACGGTGGCGACGATCTTGAGCGCGGCGATGCTGGTGGCCCGTTCCTCATTGGGCAGCAGGACGGCGATGGCGGCCGTGTTGACCAGGTTGACGATTGCGCCGCCGGTCAGCAGGGCGAACAGGACCCAGGCGAAGCCGGAGACGGTCGGCATGATCGGATAGAGGCTGGCGGGAATGCTGATGGCCGTGGCGATGACGGCGGGCAGCAGGATGGCGCCGCGCATCTTCAGCTTCTGGGCCCAGTCGGCGGTGAAGCCACCGAGGATCGAACCGACGATGCCGGCGCCGAGGATCACCAGACCCACCCAGCCGCCGAACTGGCCGGGCGACTGGTGGTACTGGCGCACCAGGATCGAGCCCATCCAGAGCGCCGCGGCGCCCTCGGCCAGGCCGCCGGCGAAGTTGCCGATGAGCAGTGGGCCCAGGAAGCCCTTGCGCTTCCAGAAGGCGCGCAGGGTCGGCATCAGGGCGACGCTCTGTTGCTCGACCTCATAACGTTTCGGTTCGCGGATCAGCAGCAGAGGCAGGGTCAGAAGGGCGGCGCCGATCCCCACCAAAAGATGGGTCGCACGCCAGGGCGCCATGCCGGCGAGGAAGGCGGCCGGATGGGCTTCCAGATAACCGAACAGGGTGCCCCCGATGGCGAAGGCCGCGGCGACGCCGCCCCAGGCGCCGATCGAGAGCAGCAGCATCGAGCGGCCGCGCTTCTCGGGCATGCAGACGTCAGCCAGCAGGGAGACGACGACCGGGAAGGCGGTGCCGGCGCCGATGCCGGCGATCAGGCGGGCGGCGAACAGGCCGTAGAAGCCGGTGACGAAGGCGGTGGCAATGGTGCCGATGGCCCAGAGCGAGGCCAGGACCACTAGCATCCGGTTGCGCGTCCTGTGGTCCACCCACCAGGCGATGGGCAGGGCCAGCAGCGCCGTCGGAATGGCCCCCGCTGTACCCACGATCATGGCCAGCTGGACGTCGGTCATATGCAGGTCGAGCTTGGCCGCCTCCTGCAGCGGGGCCAGCAGACCGCCGACGGTCAGGGCCGTGAACAGGGTCAGGGTCAGGAGCCAGACGACGCCCCATTTGGTCTTGCGGAACTCCGCGGGCGGCGAGGCGGGGACCTCGGCGTCGTCGGCGGTGACGGTGGTCATTGTCGTTTCCTCGAAAGCGGACCTTGGGGTCCGTCTGTTGTTCGCGAAGTCAGAGGTGTGGCTGTGTCAGGGCCGCATAGGTGAAGGTGCGGGCCTTGGCGCGGAACTCGCCGGAGATCGGATCGGCGAACCGCTGGATCAGGCCGACGAAGATCAGGTCATTCTCGGGGTCGATCCAGAACCAGGTTCCGCCCATGCCTCCCCAGGCCAGGGTCCCGCGGCCCTCGACCGAGCCCAGCCGGCGCGGATCCTTCATGACCGAGAAGCCCAGGCCGAAACCGAACGCCGGGTTGAAGGGCAGGAGCCGCAGGGGATGGCTGGTCGCCAGCACGGCGTCCGGAATGACGTTGGTCGACATCAGCTCGACCGTGACCGGGGCCAGGATGCGCACGCCGTCCAGCTCGCCCTTGTTCAGGATCATCTGGGTGAAGCGGGCGTAGTCGCTGATCGTCGAGACCAGTCCGCCACCGCCATCCTCGAAGGGGGGAGGGGCGATGAAGGGATTGATCGGGGCGTTCAGGACCTCGGTGACTTCCTTCAGCCCGCCCTGGGCGTCGTCCTGATAGAAGGTGACCAGGCGATGGGCCTTGTCCGGTCCGGTCTGGAAGCCGGTGTCGACCATGCCCAACGGGCCGAAGATCCGGTCCTGCAGGAAGTCGCCGAACGACTGGCCCGAGATGCGGCTGACGATGACGCCGAGAATGCCCGAGGCGATGGAGTAGAACCACTCGCCGCCCGGCTGGAACATCAGGGGCTGGGCGGCGACCTTGTCGACGAAGGCCTGGGCCCCGTCCGGACGGGCGATCCCTTCGGCGAAATAGGCGCGCTCCAGCGGATGGTAGTCGGGGAACAGGCCATAGGCGAAGCCGGCGGTGTGGCTCATCACCTCGCGCAGGGTCGGAGGGCGTTTGGCGTCCTCGATGATCATCCCGCCGTCGGGGCCGACGCCGGCGCAGACCTTGAGGGTCTCGAACTCGGGAATGAATTTGGTCACCGGATCGTCGAGGAGCCAGTGGCCCTCCTCGAACAGGATCATCATGGCCGTCGCCGCGATCGGCTTGGTCATCGAATAGATGCGGAAGATGGCGTCGGGGCTCAGGGGCTGGTCGCCGCCCAGCACGGCGGAGCCGTGGGTCCGATGCGCCACCACCTTGCCGTGGCGCAGGATCAGGGTGGAGACGCCGGCGACGCGGCCCGCCTCGACCATCTCGGCCATATAGTCGTCCAGGCGTCCCAGTCGGGCGCTGTCGAAGCCCAGGTCCTCGGGACGGGCCGCGACGGGGAAGCCGGCGACATCAGCCATTGGGTGTTCCTGCTTTTCGCTCGGCGGCGCGGGTTTCGCAGATCGCGAGGAAGCCGCCGGCCATGAATTTGGCCATCCGCGCCTTGATGGCCTCGAAGTCGTCGGACTGGCACAGGCCGCCCGACAGGTGATCGATCCGGCCGGTGCGCGCCAGGCTCAGAGTCAGGGCGCCGGTGACGAAGTGGTAGCCCCAGAAGATGTCTTCCTCGGCCGCGTCCGGCATCGCCTTCTTGAGCAGGTCGATGAGCTGCAGGACGACGGGGTCGAAGTTTTCCCACATCACGGCGGCGCCCCAGGCCGGGGTGTTGTTCAGCTGGCCGCCGAGGGCGCCGTAGTTCCGCCAGCCCTCGCCGCCCTCGATGTAGAGGTCCAGGTCGGTGTCCAGAAACGCACGCAGCGACCCCTCGACCGTGGGATGATCGCCGGTCTCCTCGGCATAGCGCGTCATGGCCTCGACCCGGCGGCCGATGGTGATCGGCGCCTTTCGACGAACGACCTGAAGGAACAGATCCTGTTTGTCTTCGAAGTAGTAGTGCATCAGCGAGGTGTGGACGCCGACCTTCTGGGCCACGTCCTTCAGCGTCACGCCATACAGGCCGTGCTGCGAGAACAGCTCCTCGGCCGCGTCCAGCATCTGCTCCAGGCTCTCGGCGCGCTGTTCGGCCTTGGACCGGCCCTTGGGGCGCGGTGCAGTCTTTGCGGCCGCGGCCTTGGAGGTCTTCGCCTTGGCGGCGGGCTTGGCGGCGGCTTTGGCGGTCGTCATGGCGCGGGTCTCGAATTCGGGCGGCGGCGCCCGATTCGCGAGCGGCCTGTAAGGATCGATCGTCATCCTAAGGCCTGCCCGTAGTCCGCGCGAAGCCGCGTCTTGTCGATCTTGCCGGTGGCGGCCAGGGGCATGGCCTCGACCTGCACCACGCGGTCCGGAATCCACCAGTCCGCGACCTTGCCCTTGAGCGATTTCAGCAGGGCGCCGTCCTCGACCGCATGGCCCTGACGTGGCTCCACCACCAGCAGGGGGCGCTCGCCCCATTTGTCGTCGACCCGGGCGATGACGGCGACCATGCCGACCGACGGATCGGCGCCGATGATCTGCTCGATGTCGACCGGGTTGATCCACTCGCCGCCCGACTTGATCAGGTCCTTGGAGCGGCCTGCGAGCGTCAGGGCGCCGCCCTCATCAATAATGGCCAGGTCGCCGGTGTCGAACCAGCCGTCGGCATCCAGCGCCGGAGCCGCGGCCTTGAAATACTGGCGCGCCACGCTGGGTCCCTTGACCTTCAGGTGACCCACGACGCCGCGCTGCTCTGGGAGGGCTACGCCGTCGGCGTCGGTCAGCAGCATGTCCAGACCCATGGCCGGACGGCCCGAGGCCAGTGCGACCTCGTCGGGCGGCGACAGGGTGCCCATGGGGGACAGTTCGGTCATGCCCCAGCTGGTCTGGACGCGGACGCCGAGACGATCCTCCATGCGGCGGATCAGGCTCTCGGGCGCGCCTGCGCCGCCGAGGATGATGCGCTCCAGCGTCGGAAGCTGCAGGTCGTTGGCCTCGACATGGTCCAGCAGGCCGATCCAGACGGTCGGCACCCCGGCCGTGACCGTCACGCCCTCGTCCCGGATCAGGCGGGCCAGACTGGCGCCGTCCATCAGCCGTCCCGGCAGGACCAGGGTCGAACCGACCGAGGGCGCCGAGAAGGGGAAGCCCCAGGCGTTGGCGTGGAACATCGGCACGGTGATCAGGGCCACGTCCGACCGCGACAGGGCCAGACAGTCCGACTGCAGCGAGCGGATGGTGTTCAGATAGTTGGAGCGGTGGGTATAGAGCACCCCCTTGGGTGCGCCGGTCGTGCCCGAGGTGAAGCAGAGGCCGGCCGGCGTCTGTTCGTCGAACCCGCCCCAGGCCGGCCGCTCGTTCGACCCCTCGATCATCGCCTCGAGGTCGAGGTCGTCGCCCTCCAGCGGATCGCCGTCGAGGATGATCAGGTGTTTGAGGCTGGGGCAGCGCGCCATCAGGGCGCGTCCGACCTCGCCCAGACCCGAGCCGACGGCCAGGACCTTGTCCTCGGCCTGATCGATCATCGAGGCCAGGTGGTCGGCGGTCAGGCGGGGATTGAGGGTGTGGCAGACCATGCCGACCCCCATGGTCCCGTACCACATTTCGAGATGGTGCCGGGTGTTCCAGGCCAGGGTCCCGACCCGGTCCCCGGGCCGCAGGCCGAGGCCCAGGAGGGCGCCCGACAGCCTGCGGCTCCGGTCCAGCGTTTCGGCATAGGTCTTCCGGGTGACCCCGCCCGGATCGGCCGAGATCACCTCGACCGACCCGTGCCATTTGGCGGCGTGGACCAGGAACTTGTCCACGGTCAGCGCATACTCCTGCATCGACCCCACGCCGCCGTACTCCACTAGAAGTTCTTCGTCAGACGGAGGCCGTACTGACGCGGCGCGCCGGCGTAACGCAGGCCCGCCTTGATCGAGGCGACGTATTCAAGGTCCGTCAGGTTGGTCGAATAGGCCTGAAGCCTCCAGTCGCCCGTGTCGTAGGTTAGCTGGGCGTTGACGATGTCGCGTTCCTTCAGCTTGTCGCCGAGGGCCTCGTTGGCGAAGATCGTCGTCCAGGTCTCGGAGATGTGGCTGTAGTCCACACGCGGCGTCAGGGTCGCATTGCCGATCTGGAAGGCGTATTCGGCGCCCAGGCTCACCGTCAGCTCCGGCGCATAGGTCTGGGCGTTGCCGGCCAGATTGATGCAGTTGCCGCTGGTCGGGCCGGTGTTCTGATCGCACGCCCCGGTCCGGGCCCGACGCGGGTCGGCGCCGTAGAAGTCACCCAGTTCGGAGTGTGAGACCGACAGGCCGGCGTCGAAGCCGAAGCCGCCGAACCGTCCCTGGGCCGAGGCTTCCAGACCGTAGATCTTGGTGTCGCCGGTGACGTTCAGGATCGAGGTGATCGAGGCTGTCGTCGGGTCGCCGATGATGATCTGGAAGTTTTTGTAGATGTCATAGTAGGCGCCCAGCTGGGTGCGCAGGTGACCGCCGAACAGGGTCGCCTTCCAGCCCGCTTCGAAGTCGTCCACGTCCTCGCCGTCGAACGCCTTGGGCGGCACGAAGGCCAGGTTCGGACCGTTCAGGCCGCCGGCCTTATGGCCGCGGGCGTAGAAGGCGTAGAGGAAGTTGTTGTCGTCGAGCGTCCAGTTCAGGGCGATCTTGCCGGTGAAGGCGTCTTCCTCGTAGCGGTCGTTCTGGACCAGAGCCAGGCCCAGCAGGGGCGCGGCGAACTTGGCGTTATTTTCCACCGTCGACTTGGTGTAGCGACCGCCCACCTGCAGTTCGAGCGCGTCCGTCAGGTCATAGCTGATCTGGCCGAAGCCGGCCGCCGTGGTCTTGGGGTTCTCGCCGTCCAGGATGGTGTCGTAGAGGATCGGCAGGGTCGGGGCGACGTACTGGGTCGTGACGAACTGGCCGGGCGGGAAGGTGATCAGGTCGTCCTGGTAATAGGCGCCCAGAACCCACTTCAGGCGGCCGTCATCCGGCGACACGAGGGTAAACTCCTGCGACAGCAGCCGTTGTTCGACCTTGTCGTAGAAGGTGAAGGGCAGGGTGGCCGTGCCATCGAGGTCCGAGCGGACCATGGTGGTGCCGTACTGGGCGCCCGAGATCGACCGGAGGGTGATGCCGTTGGCGAACTCGTAGCTGACGTTCAGCACCGTCCGCGCGGTTTCGTCCTTGGCGGCGTACGGCCCGTTCGTCGCGATCGTGTGCAGCGGCAGGGTCGAGTTGTAGGGGCTGGCCGGATAGCCGCCCATGTCGTTGATCGTGTAGTCGCTCTTGAGCAGGACCCGGAGATTGTCGGTCGGCGTCCACAGCAGGCTGCCGCGCACGCTCTTGGAGTCCAGCACGCCCGGACGGCCACGCGACGGCGTGCCGATGACGTCATAGAAGCTGTCGCGGTTCTCGCTGTTGAAGGCGAGGCGGGCGGCCAGGGTGTCGGAGAGCGGCAGGTTGATCGCGCCCTGCAGGCGGACGTCATTGTAGTTGCCGTACTGGGCCGTGACATAGCCGCCGAGGCCGCCGAAATCGGGATTCTTCTCGGTGATGAAGACCGCGCCGCCGGTGGCGTTCTGACCGGCGAAGGTGCCTTGCGGACCGCGCAGCAGCTCCAGGCTCTGGATGTCGAAGAACGGCTCGTTCTGGAAGTAGGCGGGGAAGACCGCCACGCCGTCGCGATAGGTGATGACGCCGACGCCGATCGAGGAGCTGTTCTCGGTCTTGCCGATACCGCGGACGTTGAAGCTGTTGCCCTGGCCGGAGTTCTGCACCGTCACCGACGGCATGGAGAACTGCAGGGTCTCGATATTGGTGACGCCCTTGCTCTGCAGTTCCTCGCCGCTCATGACGGAGGCGGCGACAGCGGTCGTCTGCAGGTTGGTGGTGCGTCGTTCGGCGGTGACCACCACGTCGCCCAGGGTCGTGGCCTGGTCTTCAGGGGCGGTCGGTTGGGCCTGTTGGGCGTGAGCAGCGCCGCACCACAGCAGCGCGGCGACGGACGTCGAAATCCAGAGCTTCCCAGTCATGGGTCTAGCCTCCCTCGGTTTGCATTTCCTCGGCGATCTGCGTCGCCATGACCCGGAACGTCACACCGAAATTCGGTTTCGTCAACGCTCATTCAATCGCGAGTGAAGATTTGACGTTTGCTGCATTGCGGGAGCAGACTGGCCTCTCAACCGACGCGGGCGAAGACCCGGGCGGCCAGGATGGAGACAGACGGAATGCCTAATTCGGATCGCCCCGAAGACCGCCCGAGTCCGCTCGGAATGGTCGATCATCTCGACTCCGCGGGCTTCGGTCCGGGGGAGGAGGAGCTGGCGTTCGCGCGCGCCTATGTCGCTGACGGGGAGATGGATCCGGCCGTCATTGCCATGCTGTCGGACCCCGAACGCGGCGCTCGCAACGAGCGCCGCAAGGCCTGGCGGATGCAGCGCGACTGGCCTGCGCTGAGCCAGTATCGCGACGACAATTTCGCCCGTTCCGGGACTGCCGTCGACGTTGTTTTCATGGGCGATTCCCTGACGGAGATGTGGCGTATCGCCAATCCCGGCCTGTTCGAGGGCGGCCACGTCAATCGCGGCATCAGCGGCCAGACCACGCCCCAGATGCTGCTGCGTTTCATGGCTGATGTGGTCGCCCTCAAGCCCCGGATCTGCCACCTGATGGCCGGGACCAACGACGTCGCCGGCAACACCGGACCGAACACCCCGCAGGACTTCCGGAACAACATTCTGGCCATGCTGGATCTGGCGAAGGCGCACGGGATCACCGTCGTTCTCGCCAGTTTGCCGCCCTTCGCCACCTTGGCCTGGAGCCCGGCGCTGGGCGACGTCAGCGGTCGGGTCGCCGAGCTCAACGCCTGGCTGAAGGCGACGACCGAGGCGCGCGGTCTGGTCTTTGCGGACTATTTCGCCGCCCTGACCGACGGCCAAGGGCGGATGCGAACGGACTTCACCCGCGACGGCGTTCACCCCACACGGCGCGGCTATGAAGCGATGGAGCCGGTGCTGGCGGAAAGCCTGCGGCTGGCCGCGAAGGCGGGCTGAAACGAAAGAGGCGGACCCTGCGGTCCGCCTCCCGTGGTCTCAGATCGCGACAGGTCTCAGTAGCTGTTGGCGGCCGAGATGATGGCCTTGGCGGTCTCTTCCGGCGCGATCAGCATGGCAAGGTGACCGGCCTCGACCGGGACGACCGTCGAATGCATCTGCTGGGCGAACAGCATCTGCAGCGGGGCCGGGATGATGTGATCCTGCTGCGAAACGACCGAGAAGACCGGGCGCGTCGACCAGGCCGCCGTGTCGCCGACGGCGTTGTCATTGACGCCGTGGAAGGTCGGGTGCTGGGTGGCGTGCAGCATCTCCTGCTCACCCTCGGGCAGGCCGGTGGCGAACTCGGTCTTCCAGGTGCTGATCGGCCAGGTGACGTAACCGCCGGCGTCGGCGTGCAGGCTGGCGAACCAGGCGGGCAGGGGGAAGGCCGACAGGATCGAATTGACCGACTGGCCCGGCTTGGGCGCGAAGGCGGCGACATAGACCAGGGCCTTCACCTTCGGATTGTTGCCGGCCTCGGTGATCACCACGCCGCCGTAGGAATGGCCGACCAGAATGACGTCGCCGGCCTGGTCGTTGATGACGCGGGTGGTGTTGGCCACGTCGCCTTCCAGCGACGACAGCGGGTTCTGCACCGCCACGACGTTCAAACCGGCGGCCAGCAGATAGGGGATGACCCGGCTCCAGCTGGTGCCATCGGCCCAGGCGCCGTGGACCAGCACCACGGTTTTCTTGGCGGGAGCAGCCGTCTGGGCATTAGCCGAAACGGCGGTCAGGCCGCCCAGCGCGATCAGCGCGGCGGCCAAAAGGGTACGAAATGTCCTGAACATTGGGGAGAAGCCCTTCCATGGCCCCGCGGCGCCGCGGCATGCGGTTCCCTGCGGAGTTGAATTCCTTATAACGCGGTTAGGCGACGGAAGCTTGTCTGTTACGTTTGTTGAGCGCGACGGCGTGCGGGGGACATCATGAGTGAGGCCGATGACAAGACGGTAGTGCTGATCCACGGCCTCTGGGTCACGACGGGTTCCTGGGCGGGGTTCAGGGAGGCGTGGGAGGCGGCAGGCTGGACGGTCATCACCCCCACCTGGCCGGTGCTGCGTGGCCGGACGGCGGCGGAGATCAATGCGGCGCCGCCTGCGGAACTGGGCGGGCTCACCGTCGGGAAGATCGTCGACGCGCTGCAGGCAGAGATCGAGCGACTGCCCGGCAAGCCCCTGCTGGTCGGCCATTCCTTCGGCGGGCTGTTCACCCAGATGCTGCTCGACCGGGGCGTCGGCCGGGCCGGGATCGCGGTCAATCCGGCGCCGATCGGCGGGGTGCTGCACGGCTGGCTGACCCTGACCGCCGCCCTGCCGGTGATCCTGCGCTGGAACGGCTGGAACCGGCCCTATGCCTTCACCCGCAAGCGCTGGGCCGAGCGCTTTGCCAACGGCGCGCCGCCGGAGACGCAGAACGCCGCCTTCGACACCTATGTGATCCCGACGTCAGGCCGGGTCTTCTATCAGGCCGCCTTCTGGGCCGGGACGCGCATCGACCCGCGTCGCAGGACCCAGCCGCTGCTGATCACCTCGGGCGACAAGGACCGGCTGGTGACGCCTTACCTGTCGCGCGCCGCCTGGCGGATTCAGAAGCGTTCGCCCGCGAAGACGGACTTCCTGAACTTCCCGGGCCGCTCGCACCTGCTGCTGGCCGAGCCGGGCTGGGAGCAGGTCACGCGCCAACTGATCGGCTGGGCCGAGGCCAACGCCTGAACTCTACGGATGCGCCGCCGTCCAGGCCCGGACCCGCGTCAGGGCGTTTTCCCGCAGGACCGCGTAGAACAGGCCGTAGTCGTTCAGATGATAGCTGCCGAAGGTGCGGGCCAGCGGGTCGCTGTAGGCGGCGGGCGAGTCCTTGGGGATATCGACCTCCAGCATCCCGTCGTGACAGCGGGCGCCGGTCAGGTGCGGCAGCAACGGCGGCATCGTTGCGGCGGCCGCCGGGAACGGATCGCGGGGCAGGGGCATGCTGCCGGGATTGGCCTCGGGACCGACAGCCTCGGGGCCATGTCCCTGTACCCTCCAGGTCAGGGGATTGACGCAGACGGCGGGCGCCTGATCCGCGTCCTTCCACGCCCCGCGCCACCAGTAGGTCTTGTCGCGAATGATGATCCGCGCCGTCAGGCTGCCGGGCTTGCTCGAGTTCCAGGTCAGGACGCAGCCGGTCTGGTCGGCCGCGTCGCACAGGGGCAGGCCCATCTCCGGGAAGGCGTCGGGCACATAGCCGCCGATCAGATAGGCGACCACCAGCCGGTCCTGCAGCGGCGTTCCCAGCACCTGCTCCTGCAACAGGCGGATGGCGTGGACCACGCCCTGGCTATGCGCCGCGATGATAAACGGGCGTCCGTCATTGCGGTGGGCGATGAAGTTGCGGAAGGCGGCGGCGACGTCGGCATAGGCCAGATCGACAGCCCCGGTGTCGCCTAGGCCCTTCAATGACGCCTGCCGATAGTGGGGCGCGTAGATGCGGCAGCAGCCGTTGAAGACGCTGGTCTGGCCCATCAGCACCGCCCGGTTCAGCGGCGCGGCCGCGTCCGAGGCGTCCCATGCCGCATTCCAGGTCTCGCTGCCCTTCACCGTGGTCGGATGGATGAAGAAGACATCGGCGGCCGCTGAAGTCTCATCGACGACGGCCAACCCGGTGGGCGCAGACCGCTCCAGTCCGTCGCGTCCCGGCAGGGCCAGCCAGGCCGCGGGCTTCGAATAGTCCGGCGCGGGCGGCGCGGCCCTCAGGTCGAACGGCTTTGACGGGCCGCCCCCACATCCGGCGAGGGTGACCGCGGCGGCGATCGCGGCGACCCCGAAGGCGCGCCGCGATGCCCGGCTCACGCCGCCGCTCCCGAGGCCCGGTCGTTCCAGCAGCGCACCGCGATGTCCGACGGCGTCAGATCAGTTGCGCCCGTGACCGTGAGGGTCCGCCGCTCGCCTGCCGCCATGTCGAAATAGCTGTCGCTGAACCGCACGTCGGCGCGGTCCGACACCAGATGGACGAAGGCCAGCCAGGTGTCAGCGGACAGATCCACCGCCAGCGCGCGCGGTCCGACCTGCCGCACCTCGATAGTGGGATGCACGCCCTGCGACAGGGGCAGGCTCTTGATCGGGGCGAACAGTTCGCGGTTCGCCGGGAACAGGTCCTCAAGCGACCGGACCGTCAGGACCAGATCGTCGGCCGCGTCGACCTCGCCGCGCCAGACAGGCGCGCCCGTATTTGGAGAGACGGTGAAGTCCGCCTCGACCCGCCATTCCGAACGGCCGTCCAGATGCGACAGGGCGATCTCGGCCTTGCCCGAGACGGGCTCAAGCCGATCGTTCGTGACCCACAGCTCGGCGACGCCGTTCTCGACCCGGAACGAAGCCATCACCGGCGCGAAGGCGCGGCGCACCGCGAACCAGCTCGCCTTCTGCGCTCCGTCATAGTCGACCAGTGACCAGCTCACGCAGGGCCAGCAGTCGTTGAACTGCCAGATCAGGGCGCCCGAGCAATGGGGCGTGCGGCGGCGGAAATGCTCGATGCCGAACTTCAGACCCTCGGCCTGGGTCCACTGGGTGAAGTCGACATAGTCCGCGAGCGTGGTCGCGGGGCCGGTGACCGTCGCGATCATGGCGTCCGCCTTGCGCGCCTCGTCCTTGATCCGGGCGAGGAAGCCGGGGCTGTCGGGCGTCAGGTCGGCGGGATCCATCCAGCGCTTCAGGGTCGCCATGGCCGGGGCGGCCTGGATGCCGAACTCACTGACGAACCGGCACTGGTCCTCGGCGTAGCGGGTGTAGGCGATGCCTTCCGGGCTGACCTCATAGGCGCCGATCATGGTGTCGTCGGGGATCGGCGGCAGACCGTGCCAGACGGTCCAGTTGTGCACGTCGCCGGCCCGCATGGTGTTCGGATTGGATCCGCCCCACGGGCTGCCGGGGCGATACAGGGCCCGCGGATCCAACCGGGCCAGCACCTCGGGGATCAGTTCGTCATAGAGGGTGATGCCGGACAGCCGCACGGGATCGCCGCCCTTGTCGGTGTTGATCCGGTTCATCGCCTGGCTCTCGTTGTTGCCGCACCAGACGGCGAGGCAGGCGTGGTGGCGCAGGCGGCGCACCTGTTCCTCGACCTCGATCTTCACCGAGGTCGCGAACTCGCCGTCCTCCGGATAGTGGGCGCAGGCGAACATGAAGTCCTGCCAGACCAGCAGCCCCTTGCGGTCGCACAGGTCGTAGAAGACGTCGGGCTCATAGACGCCCCCGCCCCAGACCCGGATCATGTTCATATTGGCGCCGACGGCGTCGTCGAGCAGCCGGTCGTAGGGCTCCGACGCCAGGTCACCGACGAATGACGAGGCCGGCACCCAGCAGGCGCCCTTGATGAAGATCGGGCGTCCGTTCAGCACGAAGCGGAAGAAGGTCGTACCCGGTTCGTCCGGGTCCTCGGATTCGTCAAGTTCGATGGTGCGGACGCCCACGGACTGCACGACCTCATCCACCAGCCGGTCGCCGTCGGACAGGCGCACGGTCAGGCCGTATAGCGGCTGTTCGCCGAGATCGGCCGTCCACCACAGGCGGGGCTTGTCGATGCTCAGGCCGCCCGAGGCGTCGCCCGGCTGGCAGGTGCGGCTGAAGACCACCGCGCCGTCGGGATCGGTCAGGACGACCTCGACCACCAGGGCGGCGTCATGGGGCGCGTCGACAGTGATGTGGACGCGGGCCGTTTCGGCGGAGACGGACAGGGTCTCAAACCGCACCTCGTTCAGCCGCGGGCGGGCGCGGGTCTCGACGCGGGCTGCCTGCCAGACGCCGACGGTCGGCAGGTCGGGACCCCAGTCCCAGCCCCAGCCGAACTGGGCCTTGCGGATCTGGTTGCGCTTCGAGACGCTGACCCGGTCGGTAAAGGCGGTCCAGACGGGCAGGGGGCGGTCGACGACGGCCAGCGCCGGCGGATCGAAGCGCACGGCGACCGTGTGGGTCTCGCCGGGCGTGATATGCGCGCCGATGTCGAAGGCGTAGCGCCGGAACATATTGTCCGTCCGCCCCAGAAGTTCGCCGTTCAGATAGACGGAGGCGAAGGTGTCCAGGCCGTCGAAGACCAGTTCGGTCACCGTGTCCGGTTCAGGCGTCGGGGCGATGAAGGTCGTCCTCTGCCACCACTCCCGATCCCGCACCCAGGCGGCTGCGTCCTCGTTGCGGCCCTTGAACGGATGCTCCAGCCGCCCGGCTTCGATCAGGGCCAGATAGGCGTCGCCGGGCGCCGGGACCGGCATCCAGTCCCCGACGCCATCGGCCGCGCCCTGACCGGGCTCGAAGTCGAGCAGCTCCCAGCGGTCCAGCAACACCGGAGCGCCCCCGCTCATCGGGCCTTCTCGACGTCCTGGATGAAGCGGTCGACCTCGGCGTTGGCGCGCTCGCCGGCGCCGACGAAGTAGTTGTGGCCGATGTCCTGGAAGGTGACGAGCCGGGCGTTGGGCAGCATCTCCGACATCTTCTTTCCGGCCTCATAGGGGACGGCCAGATCCTGGGTGCCGTGCAGGACGAGGGCGGGGAGCTTCACCGCCGCCACCTCTTCCGGGGTGATGGAATAGTCGATGATGGCGTGGCTCTGGGCGATGACGCCGGTCATGTTGAACGGGTCCTTGTCCAGCATGACCTTGTCACGGGCGATGGCGTCGTCGGGCGCCGCGTCGCCGTATCCGCCCTTGTATTTGGCCGGTTTGGCGAAGGCCTTGAGCAGGGGCAGGGCGCGATAGATCAGGCTGATCAGCCACTTGGGACGCGGCGGAATGTCCGGCGTCTTGGCCATGGTGCAGCCCAGGATCAGCGACCGGCAGCGCTCCGGATAGCGGGCCCCGAACTCCAGGGCGATACCGCCACCCATGGAGACGCCATAGACGTGGGCGCTCTCGATTCCGGCGGCGTCCAGCACCTTCAGGGCGTCGGCGGCCATTTCGGAAACGGAGGTCTTGCGGCGCGTCCCGCTCTTGCCCGTCCCCTCGTTGTCGAACGAGACCAGACGGTACTTGCCGCCGAACGCCTCATAGATCGGGTACCACATGGCCGAGGAGTAGCGGTGGCCCATGATCAGCAGGATCGGCACGCCGTCGCCACGCTCTTCCCAATGCAGCTTGATGCCGCCGTTCGAAATGAAGGGCATTCGGTCTTCCTTCTCTGCCGCCAAAAGGCGCTCGCGTTTCCGATGCGCTCTAACGGCGCCTGAACCCATGCATCCCACCGAAAGGCGACCTCGTCAATCTTCACTCGCGATTGAATGAAAGTTGACCGGCCTCGATTTCGATGGAACATCTTACCGCATGGCGACGTCAGATCGCCGAGGAAACCGGACCCCTGCGAGGGCCCCCTGAAAGGCTTCAGCTCCATGGCTCGCACCCTGATCGCCGGCGTCGGCATGATCCCTTTCGCCAAGCCTGGCCAGAGCGCCGACTGGGACGTCATGGCCGAGCAGGCCATTCGTCTGGCGCTGGTCGATGCGGGCGTCGGCTATGAGCAGATCCAGCAGGCCTATGCCGGTTACGTCTATGCCGACTCGACCGCCGGACAGTCAGCCCTGTACCGCGTCGGCTGCACCGGCATTCCGATCGTCAACGTCAACAACAATTGCTCGACCGGCTCCAGCGCCCTGTTCCTGGCGCGGCAGATGATCGAGGCGGGCGCCGCCGACTGCGTCCTGGCCTTCGGGTTCGAACAGATGCTGCCCGGTGCGCTGGGCGCCGTCTTCACCGACCGCAAGCGGACGCTGGACCATCACCTGACGGCGCAGGAACGCATCCTCGGTCAGGACGACACTTCTCCCCTCGTCGCCCAGCAGTTCGGCGGCGCGGGCCTCGACTATCAGCAGCGCTACGGCGCCGCCGACGAGGTATTCGGCATGATCTCGGTCAAGGCGCGCCGCCATGCCGCCAATAATCCGATGGCCCTGTTCCGTGACCCGATCTCGCTGGAAGAGGTGATGGGGTCCAAACACCTTTACGGCCCCCTGACCCGCTATCAGGCCTGCCCGCCGACCTGCGGCGCGGCCGCGGCGGTGCTGGTCTCACCGGCCTTCGCGGCCAAGCACGGGCTGAAGGCCGAGGTCGCCATCCTCGGTCAGGCCATGACCACCGACTATGCCGAGACCTTCACCGGCCGGTCGATGATGAGCGTCGTCGGCTACGAGATGACCCGCGAGGCCGCCCGGTCCGTCTACGAACAGGCTGGCGTCGGCCCCGACGACATCCAGGCCGTCGAACTGCACGACTGCTTCACCGCCAATGAGCTGATCAGTTACGAGGGGCTGGGCCTGTGCGAGGAGGGCGAGGCCGAAAGCTACATCCGCGACGAGCAGAACACCTACGGCGGCCGCCATGTCGTGAACCCGTCCGGCGGCCTGCTGTCCAAGGGCCATCCGCTCGGCGCCACCGGCCTGGCCCAGTGCTATGAGCTGACGCAGCAGCTGCGCGGCGCGGCCGACCGGCGTCAGGTCGAGGGCGTGCGCCACGCCCTGCAGCACAATCTCGGCCTCGGCGGCGCCTGCGTCGTGACCCTGTACGGCCGCGCCTAGGCGGCGATCACCGCCAGCAGCAGGCGGCGGAAGCCGTCGGCGGCCGCGACTGTCGCGGGCACATGCAGGCAGCGGGCGTCGTCTTCCTCGACGTGGTGATAGCGGTGGATGCCGAACACTCCGGCGGCGGGGGCGTATCCGGCCTTGATCACCTCATCCAGCTCGCCCGCCGACAGGACGGCGCTGGAGACCGGCGATTCATAGCCGAGCTGACCCGCGAAAACCGATTGCGCGACGGGCAGAAGCTCGGGCGAGATCGACAGCACCCGCTGGGCGTCGACATTGGGCAGGGGCGTGAGCACGCCGGGCAACTCACGCCAGTCGCGCGCCGCGACATTGGCCCCGAGGTGGAGCCAGAAGCGGGTCGCCTCGACCGGCGGGGCGATCGCCTTCATCGCCTCGGCGGCGCCGAGATATTCGTACTCGTGCCCGGTGTTGCAGATCAGGGCGAGATTGTAGTCGGCCAGCGCCTCGGGGGCCCAGCGGGCGACGTCCAACCAGGCCGCGACGCCGCCGCCCCGCTCGGCCGCGCAGCCGAACCAGCCGGACCGGGGCGTCGAGACGGCGATCCATTTCGCCTTGCCGCGATCCATGCGTCCGACGAAGTTGAAGGCGTCGCGACGGCCGCCCTGACCGTCGAGAACCAGCTTCGCCGTCTTCCGCTCGAAGGCGGCGGCGAGGAAAGGCTGGGCCTTGTCGGGCGCCAGCAGGGCGACAGGTCCGGGGAACATTGGCTGACGCCCGTCGGCGTTCAGGGCGATGACCTTGCCGGTCGGGCCGTTGGTGATGGCGACGACCGCCTTCGCTCCGGCCGCGAACGCCGCGTCGATGGGGCCACGAACGGGCCGGGGCAGGGCCGAGGACCAGCGGGCGAAGGGCAGGTCGACCAGGGCGATGGCGCCCTGCAGCGAGCCCGTGAAATGGCCGGCGACATCGACGCGGACCAGAGGCCCGGTCACGCCGCCGGGGCCGGTCGGGGTCACGATGGGCTGCGGGTAGACCGGGACGGTCGCTCCCTCCAGCGACAGCTCGGCCTTCGTCGCCTCGAAGAAGGGGGCCTGGAAGGTCTGGCGCTCGACGGCGTATCCGGCCTTCTCGATCTCGCCCGCCAGCCAGTCGCCGCAGGCGATGTCGCCGGGCCCGCCAGCCCGCTTGTTGCCGAAGCTGACGTATTTCTGGAGGTCCGCTTCGATGCTCGTGGCGTCGGGCTCTGCGGCCTGCGGCGAGGCGCTGGCGGGGGCTGCGGTGGCGCAGGACGCCGTCATGGCTGCTCCGCCGAGCGTAACGGCGCCGAGGAAGGTTCGTCTGGAAGCATCGATCATCGCGGTCGCTTTCGTCGATCTGGAACGCAGAATGTCGGGGTTGGTCTCAGCCCGCCAGCCCCTTCTTGGCCCGTCCGCCGAGGAACAGGACGCTGACGAAGGACAGGGCGCACATGGCCGACAGATAGACGGCGATGGGCAGGCTGGTTTCGTAACGGGCGAACAGGGCCGTCGCGACGATGGGGGCGAGGCCTCCGCCCACCACAGCCCCGACCTGATAGCCCAGCGAGGCGCCGGAATAGCGCACCGACCTGGGGAAGAGTTCGGCGAACAGCGCGGCTTGCGGACCATACATCATGCTGACGAAGGTCAACTGAACGGTGATGGCGGCGAAGATGAGCAGGGGCTCGCGCGTCTCGATCAGGGGGAAGACCGCGAAGGCCCAGACCCCGGACAGGAAGGCCCCCCACAGGAAGACGCCCAGCCGCCCGAACCGGTCCGAGGCCGCGCCGCAGAGCATCAGGATCGGGATCATCAGGGCGCTGCCCGCCAGCACCGAGAACAGCAGCGTGTCCCGGTCGATCTTCAGCGTCGTCGAGCCATAGGCGATGACGTAGGTGATGGCGATGTAGAAGCAGACGTTGTTGGCCACAAAGGCGCCGCCGGCCAGCAGCACCGTCCGCCAGTGACCGACGATCACCTCCAGCAGGGGCGACCGGCGCGGGGCGGGCGGGGTCTCGGTCGGCTTTTCAGTCTCGGGCTCCTGGATGCTCAGATGGATGATCAGACCGATCAGGATCAGGCCGACGCTGAGCACGAAGCCGATCCGCCAGCCCCAGGTCAGGAAGGCGTCGTTGGGGGTCAGGGCGCTGACGATCAGGAAGACCGTATTGGCCAGGACCACGCCCAGCGGCACGCCGATCTGGACGAAGCTGCCGTAGAAGCCGCGCTGGTTCGCCGGAGCGCTTTCGATGGCGAGCAGGGCCGCGCCGCCCCACTGGCCGCCGACCGCCAGTCCCTGCAGGAACCGCAGGGCCACGAGGGCGAGGGGCGCCAGCACGCCTGCGGTCGCATAGCCGGGCAGCAGGCCGATGATCGTCGTCGCCAGCCCCATCAGCAGCATGGCCACGACCAGCGCCTGTTTGCGCCCGTGGGTGTCGCCGTAATGGCCGAACAGCATCCCGCCAAGCGGCCTTGCCACGAAGCCGACCGCGAAGGTGCTGAAGGAGGCGATCTGGGCGACGAAGGGCGGCAGGTCGGCCGGGAAGAACAGGTGAGGGAACACCAGGGCCGCGGCCGTGCCGTAGATGAAGAAGTCGTACCACTCCACCGCGGCGCCCGCCGAGGCCATGATCGCGACCTTCAGGCCGGGCTTTTTGCCGGTTTCATCCGTGCCAGACATCGTTTCCTCCGGGGTTTCCTCGGGGCGTTCTGACGACGCCGCTCATCCCCGGACTTTCGGTCGGGTCGCACGGGA
The DNA here is from genome assembly GCF_059422025.1 of Brevundimonas sp. GW821-FHT02A10. Lineage (NCBI taxonomy): Bacteria > Pseudomonadati > Pseudomonadota > Alphaproteobacteria > Caulobacterales > Caulobacteraceae > Brevundimonas > Brevundimonas sp. GW821-FHT02A10. The sequence continues at coordinate 217,290 of NZ_JBWKWC010000001.1, read as the reverse complement.
GTGTCAACCAATTGTACAACAAAACAAAGATTATTGTCCGATCTAGATGATAGGGAATCTATCGACGATGTCAGATTTGTCCTTGTTCTCCCGCCCATATCAATAGCTAAGCTGCAAGTGACATCCTGAAAATCTCGTAACGCAACAAAAGATGGATTGTCGTACAATCTTGACAGTGGATGGAGGCGGGGGGATTGTCCGGCTCAACCGGCGTCAAAAAGCCGGCATCGATAAATCATGGGAGAGGTAAAAGGCATGGTTCGTTTGCTTGCGTGCTCGTCTGCGGCTTTGATCGCGGCGATGGTCCCCGGGGCTGTGATGGCCCAGACGGGCAACCCTGCACCGGCGTCGCGCGCCGCTCCGCAGGATCAATCCACGTCCACCAGCGTCGGCGATGTCGTCGTCACCGCGCGCCGTCGCGAGGAGGCCGTCCGCGACGTGCCCTCGACGATCACCGCGCAGAGCGCTGAAGCGCTGGAACAGAAGAGCCCGATCGAAGGCGTGGGCGACCTGCTCCAGCTTGTCCCCGGCGTGCGCTTCAACGGTGTTCAGTCCGAGAACCTGGCCGAGGTGTCGGTGCGCGGTTCGGGCACCCAGCGCGCAACCAGCGCCGACTCGGCCGTTGGCCTGTTCGTCAACGGCGCCTATGTCGGCTCCTCGACCTTGGGCGGCCGCAACTTCAAGCGTCTGGACTATTTCGACCTGGCCCGCGTCGAGGCCCTCGAAGGTCCGCAGGGCGCCCTCTATGGCCGCAACTCCGAGTTCGGCAGCATCAATATCGTCCTGAACCAGCCGGTCTTCCGTAACGGGGGCCGGGTCTCGGCGACCTACACCGACGACCTCGGCCAGGTTCAGCTCCAGGGCATCGTCAACCGTCAGGTCACCGACAAGATCGCGGTCCGCTTCGGCGCCCAGGTGACCGGCCAGGGCGGCGGAATCTACTACAACCCCAATCAAAACAAATACTACGACCACACCGACGGCTACCTCGTGCGCGGCCAGATCCGCTACAGCTCGGGTCCGCTGGATGTGAACCTGATGGTCGATGCGCAGGACATGAACCTGCCGACCTTCGTCAACCAGTGGGTCGTGCCTGCGGGCCGGATCGCCACCCTGCCGCAGGGCTATACCGGTCCGCGTTACGACGTGGGTTCCGACGTGCCGAACGATCTGCACCAGACCGTTCAGCGCGCCCTGCTGACCGCCAAATACGATCTCGGCTGGGCCCAGCTGACCTCGACCTCGATGGCGATGCAGTACCATTCGGTCCAGAATTTCGCCGCGGCGATTGATCTGGCGACCGAGGCCTCGTTCCAGCAACAGGGCTGGATCGGCCTGTATCCGCTGGGCGGCACCCGCACCGACGTCAAGGACCGGACCCTGTATCAGGACCTGCACCTGACCGGCGACGCGATGAGCGGCAACCTGCAGTGGCTGGCCGGCATCGAGGGCCTGTGGCAGGACGACGACTACAATCGCGACATCCGCACCAGCCCCTGCGCCCTGACGGCGACCTCGGGCATCTGCGGCGGCACCCCGACGCTCCCGGTCTGCTACAAGCTGATCCCGACGGCGGCCAACTGCCCGGCGACCTTCCCGCTGGCCTTCGGCACCCGCCGTGTCGTGCCGTCGGAGTATCATTCGGCCGCCATCTACGGCTCGATGAAATACAACATCGGCCAGCTCTCCCTGTCGGGCGAGATGCGCTACTCGAAGGACAACAAGACGGCCTCGCAGAGCGATTTCCGCCTCTACACCACGACGCCGGTGGGCACGCCCTCGACCTATGAGTTCGACGAGGACAATGTCTCCTGGGCCGCCTCGGCCAGCTACAAGCTCAACCCGACCTCGCTGGTCTACGCCCGCATGGGCACAGGCTATCGCGCCGGCGGTGTGAACAACGGCTCCGTCGTCGCGGCCGCGCCGAACCCGCTGCAGCCGACCTATGGCAACGAACAGACGACCAGCTACGAGCTGGGTCTGAAGACCAACTTCACGCGCAACGTCTTCTTCCGTCTGTCGGCCTACCAGTCGCGGACCAAGGACGCGATCGCCCTGGTCACCGACGGCTGTACGGTCACCAACGCCTGCCTCCAGGCCGCCAGCAACTTCAACATCAACGGCGGCACGATGGAAGTGAAGGGCGTCGAGGCGTCTCTCGACGCGGCGTATCAGGTCGCAGGCGGCCGTCTGGCGTTCGGTCTGAACGGCGCCCATCAGGACGCGAAATGGGACGAGGTGGTGGCTGTCGCCGGCGCTCCGATCCTGGGCAGCATCGTGGCCCAGACGCCCGAGTGGACCTATTCGGCCAACGTCAACTTCCGCCATCAGGTGTGGGCGGGCACGAGCCACTTCATCAACGTGGCCTGGAACGGTCAGGAAGGCGGCGGTCAGGACACGGTCACGACCTCGACCCCCTTCATCCCGCTGGAGACTGTCAGCAACGTCGACTTCCGCACCGGGCTGGATTTCCGCCAGATCGAGGTCGCTCTGTTCGTCAAGAACGTCACGAACCAGATCATCCCGGTGCTCAAGCTTCAGCAGGTCGATATCCCGCTGGCCAATCGCTACAGCCGCCCGCGGACCTGGGGCCTCACCGCTACCTACCGCTGGTAAGCGGCCAGACTTCCGTCTCGATAAACTGCCGCCTCCGCCTCGCGCGGAGGCGGCTTTTTCGTTTGGGGCGGGCACAAAAAAGGCCGGGACCGGAGCCTTGCGGTTCCGGTCCCGGCCGCGGCCTTCGGGAAGGCGGCCGCAGGCTGGAACTATGTCAGGGCCGAATAGATCAGGGTCTTCAGCTCGCGCCGGATCGGATAGAGCATCGAGGGGCTGAGCTGGGTCATGAAGACCATGTGCAGCTTCTCGACCGGGTCGACGAAGAAGGCGGTGGTGAACATTCCGCCCCAGTAAAACTCGCCGGGCGAGCCGGGGATCATGGCGCGGGCCACGTCCTGGGTCACCGCGAAGCCCAGGCCGAAGCCGACGCCGCCGTTCTGGGTCTCGCTGAACAGTGACTGCGACATGGTCGACAGGTCCGACCGGTTCGGCAGGTGGTTCATGGTCATCAGCTCGATGGTCTTGCGGCCGAGGATGCGGGCCCCGTCCAGCTCACCGCCGTTGCCCAGCATCATGCAGAAGCGGTGGTAATCCAGCGCCGTCGAGACCAGACCGCCGCCACCCGAGAGCAGCTTGGGCGTCTGCAGGTACATGCTGTTTTCGCCGCGATCGTACATCACCCGCCCTGCCGGGCCGGCCCAGGCGTAGCAGTCGGTCAGGCGGTCGGCCTTGTCGGCCGGCACCATGAAGGCGGTGTCGTTCATCTTCAGCGGCGCGAAGATCTTCTCGGCGAAGAAGCGGTCGAGGCGCATGCCCGATACCCGCTGGACCACGGCGCCCAGGACGTCGGTCGAGACCGAATAGTTCCAGGCCGAACCGGGCGAGAATTCCAGCGGCAGTTGACCAAGTTCGTCAATGAACTGATCAAGATCCGCTTCGCCATACCAGTTCTCGACCGGGCCCGCGTTCGACTTCTGGGTCCGGTAGGCCGCGTCGATGTTGGAACGGTATTGGAAGCCGTAGGTCAGGCCCGAGGTGTGGCGCAGCAGGTCCAGCATCCGCATCGGCTCGGCCGGCGCTTTCGTCGTAAAGGGCAGGCCCGCGCCGCCGCCGGCATAGACGCCGACATTCCTGAACTCCGGCAGGATGTCGGCGACCGGGGTGTCGACCGCGACCTTGCCCTCCTCGACCAGCATCATGAAGGCGATCGAGGTGATCGGCTTGGTCATGCTGGCGATGCGGAAAATCGAGCCCTCGTCGATCGCCTTGTCCGAGCCTTCGCGCGCGGCGCCCTGGCTGGAGAAGTGGACGATCTCATTGTCGCGGCTGATCAGGATCTGGGCGTGGGGCAGGCGGCCCGTGTCGAGGTAGCGCTCCTTGAGGAAGCCGTCGATGCGGCTCAGGCGGGCGGCGTCGAGGCCGTGTTTTTCCGGGGATTTGATCTGCATCTGATTTCCTTCCTCGCTGCCCGGCCTCCGCTCTCGTCCGCCGTCACGGCGCTGGGCGGGGTCTGAAAAGCTTCGTTTCGACTTCAACAGGACGCCGCGGCCAAGCTCAAGGCCGCAGGTTTCTGTAACACCACAGAGCGACAATTGTCGTACAAAAATTTTGACACCAGACGGCTTTCGGCCGATGACTGACGCAGGGTCGCCGTCAGAATGCGACCGTCAAAATGGGAGGTGCGGAGTTGATCGAACTCTATCATTGCGTCGACGCCCGCTCGTTCCGCGCCCTGTGGGCGCTGGAGGAGCTGGGGCTGGACTACCGGCTGCACGTCCTGCCGTTCCCGCCGCGCATCCTGGCCCCCGAGTATCTTCAGCTGAACCCGCTCGGCACCATCCCGCTGATGATCGACGGCGATGTGCGGATGACGGAGAGCGCCGCCATCCCCCAGTATCTGGCGACCCGGTACGGGCCGTCGCCGCTGGCCGTCGGGGTCGATGAGGCGGACTACGGCCTGTGGCTCGACTGGCTTCACCGCGCCGAGGCCACCTTCACCTTCCCCCAGACCATCGTGCTTCGCTACACGCAGCTGGAGCCCGAGGAGCGTCGTCTGAAACAGGCGGCTGACGACTACGCCCAGTGGTTCCTGTCGCGTCTGCGCCACCTGACCCGCGCCCTCGCTGACGGCCGCGAATGGCTGTGCGCCGGGCGGTTCACCATGGCCGATGTCTGTGTCGGCTTCGCCCTGCTGTTCGCCCGCGACCTGAACCTCGATCACAAGTTCAGTCCCGAGGTTTCGGCCTACTGGGACCGGCTTTCGGCCCGTCCCGCCTTCCTCGCCGCCAAGGCGGCCCAAGGCGACGCCAACACCCCTTCCGAGGAGCCCGCATGATCGACGCCGCGCCCGCCCCAACGCATAGCCGCGGCTATGCCCGTCTCGTCCTGTTCATGCTGCTGATCGTCTATTCGTTCAACTGGCTGGACCGGCAGATCCTCGGCATCCTGGCCCCGGCCATCAAGGCCGACCTGCACCTGTCGAACACCCAGCTGGGCGTGCTCGGCGGCATCGCCTTCGCCGCCCTCTATTCGACCCTGGCCATTCCGCTGGCGGTCATCGCCGACAAGACCAGCCGCAGCTGGGTCATCACCCTGTCGATGATCGTCTGGTCGGGCTTCACCGCCCTGTGCGGCTTCGCCGGTGGCTTCTGGCAGCTGTTCTTCGCCCGGCTCGGCGTCGGGGTGGGCGAGGCGGGTGGCGTGGCCCCCAGCTATGCCCTGATCTCGCAGTACTTCCCGCCCGAGAAGCGGGCGCGCGCCATGAGCGTCTATTCGATGGGCATTCCGCTGGGCCTGGCCTGCGGCGTCCTGTTCGGGGCGGCCATCGCCAGGGCGGTCGACTGGCGTGCGGCCTTCATCGTCGTCGGCGTCGCCGGGGCCCTGGTCGCGCCGGTCTTCCGTCTGGTCGTCAAGGAGCCGCCGAAGGCGGTGGCGCCGGCCGCCGGCCGCGCCCCCGTCGGGGCCGTCTTCGCCATGCTCGCGAAGAAGCCGAGCTTCTGGTTCATGGCGCTGGCCGCCGCGACCAGCAGCACCGTCGGCTACGGCCTGGCCTTCTGGACACCGTCGATCCTGATGCAGACCTTCCACTTCGACCTGACACAGGTATCGTGGTTCGTGGGTTCGCTGTTGCTGGTCGGCGGCGTCGCCGGCGTGCTGATGGGCGGCGTTCTGGCGGACACGCTCGGCAAGGCGGATCGCGGCGCCTACGCCTGGGTCTCGTCCCTCTCCTGGCTGGTGACGGCGCCCCTGTTTATCGCCGGCTTCCTGTCGCCCTCGCCGATGATCGCCTGGGGGCTGCTGCTGATCCCCAATGCGCTCAACATCCTGTTCGTCGGACCCCTGACGACCGCGGCCCAGCATCTGGTGCCGCCGCAGATGCGCGCGACGGCCGCCGCCTGCTTTCTGCTGATCAACAATCTGATCGGCATCGGCGCCGGCTCGGTCCTGCTCGGCGGGCTGAGCGATCTGATGAAGCCGCAGTTCGGCGACGAGGCGCTGCGCTGGTCCGCCATCGCCCTGGTCTGCCTCTACTTCGTGGCCTCGGGTCTGGCGCTGCTGGCGGTCAAGCCGCTGCGCAAGGACTGGGTGGAAGAGCCCACCGCCTGACCCGGGCCCGGCCCAATCGACAAAAGGAAATGATGATGGAAATCGATCTCTCGAACCGGGTGGCGATCGTCACCGGGGCGGGCGGAGGGCTGGGCGCGGCCCATGCCCTGGCCCTCGGCAAGCGCGGCGCCCGGGTCGTCGTCGCCGACCTCAACGCCGAAGCCGCCGGGACCGTCGCCGCACAGATCGAGGCCGAGGGCGGCAACGCCATCGCCTGCGGGGTCAGCGTCACTGACATCGCCGGGGTCGAGGCCATGGTCCAGACTACCATGGCCCGCTGGGACCGGATCGACATCCTGATCAACAACGCCGGCATCCTTCGCGACAAGTCCTTCGCCAAGATGGACCTCGACGATTTCCGGCTGGTGCTCGACGTCCACCTGATGGGTTCGGTCAACTGCACCAAGGCGGTGTGGGAGATCATGCGCGCCCGGAACCATGGCCGGATCGTCTTCACCACCTCGTCCTCGGGCCTCTACGGCAGCTTCGGTCAGGCCAACTATTCGGCGGCCAAGATGGGTCTGGTCGGCCTCATGCAGACCCTGGCGCTGGAGGGCGAACGCTACGACATCCGCGTCAACTGCCTGGCCCCCAGCGCCGCCACCGGCATGACCAATGGTCTCTATTCTCCCGAGGTTCTGGCCGGTCTCGATTCCTCGCTGGTCAGTCCGGCCGTCGTGGTTCTGGCCAGTGATAAGGCCCCGACGCGCGCCGTGCTTCTGGCAGGCGCCGGCAGCTTCGAACAGGCCCATGTGACCATGACGCGCGGCGTCTTCCTCGGCGATGGCGAGGCGGTCGCCGACGCCCTTCTGGCCCGGCTCGACGAGGTCGCGGAACGCGAGGGCGAGACCATCCCGGAGCGCGGCGAGCAACAGCATCAGTATGAGATGGGCGTCCGCGTCGCCCGGTTCGAAGGAGCAGAGGCATGACCGAGCCGGTCTTCATCGTCGCGGCGCGACGCACCGCCATCGGCGGCTTCGGCGGCTCGCTGAAGGACAAGACGCCGAGCGAGCTCGGGGCGCTGGTGACGCGCTCGGCGCTGGAGACAGGCGGCATCGATCTGGCCACCGTAGGCCACGTGGTCTTTGGTCAGGTGATCCCGACGGCCCCGCGCGACGCCTATCTCGCGCGGGTCGCGACCATCGAGGCCGGGCTGTCGCAGGACGTGCCTGCCATGACCGTCAACCGCCTGTGCGGCTCGGGCCTGCAGGCCGTCGTGTCCGCCGCCCAGATGATCATGCTCGGCGACGCCGAGGTGACGGTCGCGGGCGGCAGCGAGGTCATGAGCCGCGCTCCGTACTTCGCCCCGGCCGCGCGCTGGGGTCAGAAGATGGGCGACGCCCTTCTGGTCGACGGGCTGAACGGCGCCCTGACCGATCCCTTCGGCGGCGGATTGATGGGGGTGACGGCCGAGAACGTCGCAGAGCGCCACGGCGTCGACCGCGCCCGTCAGGACGCCTATGCGGTGGAGAGCCACCGCCGCGCGGCGCAAGCCATCGCAGAGGGTCGCTTCGCCTCCCAGATCCTGCCGGTCGAGGTCAAGGCGGGCCGCGCGACGAAGCTGTTCGAGGTCGACGAGCACGTCCGCGCCGACGCCACGGTCGAGGATCTGGCGAAGCTGCGGACGATCTTCCGCGACGGCGGCACGGTCACGGCGGGCAACGCCTCCGGCATCAACGACGCCGCCGCCGCCCTGGTGCTGGCGGGCGAAAGCGCCGTGGCGCGTCAGGGGCTGAAGCCCATGGCCCGGATCGTCGCGTATGGCCATGCGGGCGTGGATCCGAACGTCATGGGCATGGGGCCGGTCCCGGCGACCCGCGCCGCCCTGGCGAAGGCTGGCCTGTCGGTCGCGGACATGGATGTGATCGAGTCCAACGAGGCCTTCGCGGCCCAGGCCTGCGCCGTCTCGGACCAGCTCGGCTTCGATCCGGCGAAGGTAAACCCCAATGGCAGCGGCATATCGCTCGGCCACCCCGTCGGCGCGACCGGCGCCATCATCGCCACCAAGCTGGTGCACGAGCTGGAGCGGGTTCAGGGCCGTTATGGTCTGGCGACCATGTGCATCGGCGGCGGGCAGGGCATCGCCCTGATCGTCGAGCGGGTCTGAACCCCGCGCAATCCGGATATGGAAGGGGGCCGCAAGGCCCCTTTTCTGCGTCAGCCGTGGCTGTAGGTGGCGCGCAGGCTCAGCTTGTCGATCTTGCCGGTCGAGGCCAGCGGCATGGCCGGCAGGCGCACGACGCTGTCGGGGATCCACCAGGAGGCGATACGCCCCTTCAGCGAAGCCAGCAGGTCCTGATCGCTGATTTCCTGCCCCTCGCGCAGCTCGACCAGCAGCAGGGGGCGCTCGCTCCACTTCACGTCGGCCTTGCCGATGACGGCGGCCAGCGACACTTCGGGCAGTTCGCAGACCAGGGCCTCGATCTCGGCCGGATTGATCCATTCGCCGCCCGACTTGATCAGGTCCTTGGACCGGCCCGTGATCATCAGATTGCCCTTGCGATCGATCTTCGCCAGATCGCCCGTGTCGAACCAGCCCTCTGAGTCCACTACCGAATGGGTCTGGCCGAAATAGCGGTCGATGACGGCGGCGCCGCGCACATGCAGACGGCCTTCGTTGTCGCGCTGCTCGGACAGTGGCGCGCCGCTTTCGTCGGCGACCATCAGATCGACGCCGATGGCCGGACGGCCCGAGACGGCGGCGCGGCGGTCGGGGTCGCTGAGCACGCCGAAGACGCCGACGGGCGACAGCTCGGTCATGCCCCAGCTGTTCTGCACCAGGACGCCCAGATCACGCTCCAGCCGCTCCATCAGGGCCGGAGGCGTCGCGGCGCCGCCGAGGATGATCCGCTCCAGCGAGGGCAGTTTTTCACCAGACGCCTCGAGGTATTCGCACAGGCCGAGGAAGACGGTCGGCACGCCCACGGCCACCGTGACGCCTTCCGAAGCGATCAGGCGGGCGAGGCTCGCGCCGTCTGTCTGCCGCCCCGGCAAAACCATCTTCGATCCCGCCGCCGGCAGGGCGAAGGGCAGGCCCCAGGCGCTGGCGTGGAACAGGGGCACGATGGGCAGGATGACGTCGGTGGTCCGCGCGCCCAGCACATCGGCCTGCAGCATCTTCAGCGTATGCAGGAAGCTGGAGCGGTGGGTGTAGGTCACCCCCTTGGGCGCGCCGGTCGAGCCCGAGGTGAAGCACAGGCCCGAAGGCGCCGTCTCGGCGAACCTGCCCCATTCGACTGGCGTCGTCGCCGTGGCCAGCAGGGGCTCCAGCGTCTCGACCTTCGCACGCGCGTGGGTCGCATTGGCCTCGCCGTCGATGACGAAGATCCGCTCCAGGCCGGCGGCGTCATTGGCCACATCGAGGGCGAGTTTCAGCAGGTCGGCGCTGACGATCAGGATACGGGCGCCCGACTGGTCCAGCATCCAGGCCAGCTGTACGGCGGTCAGGCGCGGGTTCAGCGTATGGCAGACCACCCCCATGCCCATGATGCCGTACCAGCTCTCGACGTGGTGCTGGGTGTTCCAGGCCAGGGTGGCGACGCGGTCGCCGGCGATGACGCCCAGACCGGCCAGCAGACTCGACACCTGCATCGCCCGCTCGCGCAGACCGGCATAGGTGATGCGCGCATTCTCCCGGCCCTCGCGGGCGGTCACCACCTCGGCGTCCTGGTGCCAGCGGGCGGCATGGTCGACGAGCTTGTCGAGCGTCAGGGGAAAGTCTTGCATGCTGCCGTCGATCACGGGCGCGTCCTGTGTCTGGATGAAGAAGGGAAGGGGCCGGCGCGCGACGCCGCCGGCCGGACCGGCGGTCAGCCGATCACCTTCATCAGGCGCAGCCACAGCTGCTGGTCGAAGTCGGTCTCATTGGTGGCGGCGCCGGTGCGCACCACGACCAGCTTGCGGCTGGGCACGACATAGAGGCGGCGATCGAAGGCGCCGAGGGCGCCGACCAGATCGGCCGGAGCGGCCTCGATCAGCTGGCCCTCGCGGCGCGCGCCGGCGGCGCGCATCGTGTAGTCGCCGCCGTTCAGCCACCACAGGCGGCCATAGGCGGGGTTGGTCGCGGCCCGGGTGAACAGGGCGTGCAGCTGCTCGGAGGAGACGACGCGCGTGCCGTCAGCGGCGACGCCGTCGTGCAGGACCATCTCGCCGAATTTCGCGACATCGTGCGGGGTAGTGACCAGGCCGGTGGCATTCCCGACCGAGGCCAGGGCCGCCGGGCGCTGGCGCCATTCGGTGTTGGTCATCCCGGTCGGGCCGGTCAGCCAGTCGCGGGTCAGGGTCTCGAGCGACTGATGCGCCGCGGCCGCCACGATGGCCTTGGTCATCGCATAGACGGGGGTGTTGTAGAAGAAGACGGTTCCCGAGGGTGCGACATAGCCGAACTGCTCGTTCAGGCCCGAGCTCATGTTCAGGACGTCGATGACCTTGATCGCGGCTTCCTGTTCGGGCGAGGCCTTTGACCAGCCCTGGCCGAGATAGGCGTCGACGGGCTTGTTGATATCCAGAAGGCCCTTGTCGATGGCGACGGCGACCAGGATGGAGACGAAGCTCTTCTGCTGCGAAGCCACGTCCTCCAGCAGTTCGCCGTCGGCGGCGCGGCCATACAGGAAGGCGGAGAACATCCCGGCGTCGGTCGGGGCGGGCCAGGTCTTGTCGATCAGCACCTTGCCGTCCTGGATGACGACGAAGCCGGTCGAGGCGTGGTTCTGGACGTAGGCGAGAAGGTCGCTCATTTCCGGCGAGGTCTGCTCGGCAGCGACCGTAGCGGCGGGAGAGGCGAGGGGGGCGGCGCAGGCGCCGGGGGCGATGGCCAGGACGGCCAGTGCGGCGGAGACCGCCAGCGGGTGTTTCGTCATGTTTTCCTCCGGGGTACGGCACGCTTCGATGTCGTGCTCGATGACGTTTGCGGGGCGTCGGCGATCAGGCGCGGACCCCGCGACAGCATGATCCGGGCGACCTCGCCCTGCATGAAGTAGAGGATGTCGCGGGCGCCCTGGCTGGCCGTCTCGGCGTCGCGTGCGACCAGGGCGGCGCGCACTGTGCGCCAGTGATCATAGGGGCCGGGTCCGTTGGTGTTCAGCGCCAGGGCCGCATAGGAGAAGTGGAAACGGGTCTTGCGGCGGATCGCCTCGATCATGCGCTGGCCGTCGCTGCTGGCGCAGGCGCTCATGTCGCTGAAGATCGACTCGCTCTCCTCGATGATGCGTTCGGCGGCCACCCCGCCCTCGGCGTCGGCCAGCATGCGGTCGATCTTGGCGGTGATGGCGCGGATCAGGCTGTCGGTGCCGCGCAGGCAGGCAAAGCGCGCCGCCATGCCGTACAGGGCCGCGCGCACCTCATAGAGGTCGAACACTTCCTCGACCGTGGTGGAGGAGACCCGGGCGCCCCGGTTCTCCTCGATCTCGATCAGGCCGTCGTCGGCCAGGGCGCGCAGGGCGCGGCGCACGATCGAACGGCCCACGCCGAACTCGCTGCACAGCCGCACTTCGCGCAACCATTCACCGGGCGCCAGCTCGCTTCGCTGGATCTGGGCGCGCAGGGTGTGGGCCAGGTCCTCGGCGGTCGGCGCCGCGACGGCGGCATCGCCCTTGGGGGTCTTCGGAGTTTTCGCTGTGGTGGCCATGGGACGTACCTCACACGGTGTCGCTGCAATTCACCGCGACCATACCAAACTCCGTACCCGACATTCCTATTTCGCAGTGGACGCGCGAGCAAGTAATTTGTCGGACGGTCGTCAGCTATTGTCGTACAATAATCTGCCGGTTTTACGGCCCGGGGATACGGGCCCGAGCGCCGGACCTCAGGTTCGGTGGGGAAAACGGCCCTGGTCGCCGGATGGCATCGGACGCTCAAGCGTCGCGCGGATCAGATTGATGAAGTCGCGGTGGACGCGGGTCGGCAACCACCCGTCACGCATGGTCACGCCAACCGAGAGCTGCGTCGCGACGGGATCGCAAGGCAGGGCGACAAGCGCCTCGCCCTGCTGTTCGAGTTCGTACTGGGTCATCAGGGTCAGTCGGTCACTGTCGGCGATCAACTGGCGAATGACCGTCAGCGTAGAGGTTTCGATCGGCGCCGCCGGCCGGTCGCGCCCCTGGAAAAGAGCATCGAGACACAGTCGGCGGCTGTCCCCCTCCAGACCGGCGATCCAGTCGTAGCGGGCCAGATCGTGAAGGCTGATGTCCGTCCGCCCGGCCAGCGGATGACCGTTGCGGGCGACGACCCGGACCGGAGTATGGGCGAAAGCCTCGCTGGTCAGATCAGGGTCGGTGGTGTCCTCGATGATACCCACGACAAGGTCGACCTCGCCGAAGCGCAGCCGGCGCGTCATTTCCGAAGCGCCCTCGGTCAGAATCCGGATGCCGGTGTCGGGGCGCTTTCGGGTGAACGCCTCAAGGACCGAGGCCAGCAGCATGCTGCCGCCGCGCGGAAGGGCGCCGAGAACGATCTGGCTGGTCCCGACGCCGCGAGTCTCTTCAATCTCCTGAAGGCCCCATTCGATTTCCTGCACCGCCAGCCTAAACTTGCGGCCGAGGTCGAGACAGTCCGGCGTACCCACCACACCGGCCGGGGTGCGGTGGAAAAGAGGAGCGCCGAGATGGCTTTCGAGCTGGCGAACGGCCCGCTGCAGCGAGGCGGAGGTCAGGCCCAGCTCTCCGGCGGCTCTGGCGAGAGAGCCGCATCCAATGACGGCGATCAGGGCCCGGACCTGGGAGCGCGAAATCCGCCGGGCGACGGCAGAGGCTGTCGCCGCGTCGCCGACGCCAAAATCCACAAGGGCGGCGTCGATCTGGGCGAACATCCGCTGAACCCGGAAATGGAAGGTCTTTCCGACCTCGGTCAGACGGCTGCCCTTCGCCTTCCGCTCCAGCAGGATATGGCCGATTTGCAGCTCGAGTTTGGCCAGCGCCTGGGTCGCGGCCGGCTGGGAAAGGTTCCAGGCCTCCGACCCGCGCCGGAAACTGCCGAGACGCCCCACGCTTTCGAAAAGCCGGCATTGGCGGAAGCTGATTTCCTCTGCCCGGGTCTTCAGATCGGCGCTCATTATGAGGTTTCCCCAGCCATCGTCTGGCGGGGGCCTAGCAGGGAGCTTACGCGTTTCCAATCACCGCATTCAGGCCGAAACCGTTGTTGTGCAAGGCTGAACGTGATGGGCGAGGACTCACCGCGCCAACTCGCCAGACGGAAAATGTATCGCTTCCCCGCGGCTCGACCGGTCGAGTTCAAACCTTGCTTCCTTGTAATGTGACCATGGTTTGACGCGCGCCTCTTGGGCGGCAATGATCGTGCTCCCCGAACCGGTCAGGTCCGGGGCGAGGACATCATTCATCCCCCAGATCGTGACCCGCGACAAAGCGGGCGGAGGCGAGCCATGCATAGACGCGACTTCCTGTCTCTCGGCTCTATCGCCGCCGGGGGGCTGATCATCCCGTCCCTGTTCGGCGGTCAGGCCATCGCCGCCGAGGAGCTGGTCTCCACCCTCGACGTCGCGGTCAAGAAGACCCTCGCCGACGCCGCCATGAACGCCGCCAGGGCCGCCGGGGCCACCTACTGCGACGTCCGCATCGGCCGCTATCTGCGCCAGTTCGTGATCACCCGCGAAGCCACCGTCCAGAACATCGTCAACACCGAGTCGACCGGCGCCGGTGTCCGCGTCATCGCCGACGGCGCCTGGGGCTTCGCCGCCACCAACAGCCTGACGGCCGATTCCATCGCCCGGGCCGCGCGCCAGGCCGTGGCCATCGCCAAGGCCAACGCCCCGACCCTGACCGAGCGGGTCCAACTGGCCCCGACGCCCGGCGTCGGCGAGGTCTCCTGGCGCACCCCCATCGTCAAGAACGCCATGGAAGTGCCGATCAAGGAGAAGGTCGACCTGCTGCTCAGCACCAACGCCGCCGCCCTGGGCGCCGGCGCCGACTTCTTCCAGTCCATGCTCTTCCTGGTGAACGAGCAGAAGTATTTCGCCTCGACCGACGGTTCCTACATCGACCAGGACGTGCACCGGATCTGGGCGCCCATGTCGGCGACGGCCATCGACAAGGCGACCGGCAAGTTCCGCAGCCGCGACGGCCTCTCGGCCCCGATGGGCCTCGGCTATGAATATCTGGACGGCGCCGCCTCCGGAAAGACCGTCCTGCCCAACGGCGTCACCGTCTATGGCCAGTCCTACGACATGCACGAGGACGCCATCGCTGCGGCCCAGCAGGCCCGCGCCAAGCTGACGGCCCCCTCGGTCAAGGCGGGCAAGTACGACCTGGTCCTCGACCCGTCGCACACCTGGCTGACCATCCACGAGTCGGTCGGCCACCCGCTCGAGCTCGACCGGGTCCTTGGCTACGAGGCCAACTACGCCGGCACCAGCTTCGCCACGATGGACAAGAAGGAAGCCCACTTCCAGTACGGCAGCGACAAGGTCAACATCGTCGCCGACAAGCTTCAGCCCGGCAGCCTGGGCTACGTCGGCTATGACGACGAGGGCGTGAAGACCAAGAAGTGGGACCTGATCCGCGACGGCAAGCTGGTCGGCTATCAGGCCATCCGCGACCAGGCCCATATCGAGGGCAAGACAGAGTCCGACGGCTGCTGCTATGCCGACAGCTGGTCCAACGTCCAGTTCCAGCGCATGGCCAACGTCTCGCTGGAATCCGGCAAGGAGAAGATGAGCGTCGCGGACATGATCTCCAACGTCGAGGACGGCATCTACATCATCGGCGACGGCTCCTTCTCCATCGACCAGCAGCGCTACAACGCCCAGTTCGGCGGCGAGCTGTTCTACGAGATCAAGAACGGCCAGATCACCCATCAGATCGAGGACGTCGCCTACCAGATCCGCACGCCGGAGTTCTGGAACGCCTGCGCCGGCGTCTGCGACGCCTCCGACTACCGCCTCGGCGGTTCGTTCTTCGACGGCAAGGGCCAGCCCGCCCAGGTCTCGGCTGTGTCGCACGGGTCCTCGACCGCGCGCTTCAACGGCATCAACGTCATCAACACCGCCCGTTCGCTCGGCTGATCGCGCACCAAGGAGACTGACAGATGAGCATTCTTCCAGAGGCGGAAGCCAAGGCAATCCTCACCAAGGTCGTGGCCCTGTCCACGGCCGACGAGTGCACGGCCCAGCTGGCCGGGTCGACGCGCGGCAACGTCCGCTTCGCCCTCAACAACGTGTCCACCAGCGGCATCGTCGACAACGTCGAACTGTCGGTCCAGGTGGCCTTCGGCAAGCGCACCGGCGTCGCCACCATCAACCAGTTCGATGACGCCTCTCTGGAGCGCGTGGTCAAGCGGGCCGAGGAACTGGCGAAGCTGGCGCCCGAGAACCCCGAGTTCATGCCGGCGGTCGACAAACAGACCTTCGTCCCCACCCCGACCTTCAGTGCGGCGACCGCGGCCATCACGCCTGAGTACCGGGCCAAGGTGGCGGCCGACTCGATCGGGCCGTGCAAGTCCGAGAACCTGATCGCCGCCGGCTATCTGGAAGACACGGCGGGCTTCGTGGCCTTCCTGAACTCGAAGGGCAACTACGGTTACCAGACCGCGACCAGCTCGGACTACACCTGCACTGTCCGCACCGCTGACGGCCGCGGCTCGGGCTGGGTCGGGGACAACGTCCAGGACGTCGCCAATTTCAAGGCCGGCGACGACGTGCGTATCGCCATGCGCAAGGCCGCTGCTTCCGCCGACGCCCAGGCGCTGGAGCCCGGCAAGTACACCGTCATCCTGGAGCCCGCCGCGGCCGCCGGCCTGATCGGCTTCATGATGAACTTCTTCGACGCCCGTTCGGCGGACGAGGGCCGCAGCTTCCTGTCCAAGGCGGGCGGCGGTAACAAGACCGGCGAACAGGTCTATGGGCCCGAGGTCAACTTCTTCACCGACCCGTCCTACCCCAACGCCGCCGTCTATCCGTGGGACGAAGAAGGCATGGCGCGTGAGCGCATGCAGATCGTCGAGAACGGCAAGATCTCGAACCTGAACTACTCGCGCTACTGGGCCCAGAAGCAGGGCAAGACGGCTCTGGCCGGTCCGGGCAATCTGATCATGACCGGCGGCGACAAGTCGACGGCCGATCTGGTCCGCACGACCCAGCGCGGCATCCTGGTCACCCGCACCTGGTACATCCGCATGGTCGACCCGCAGACCGTGCTGCTGACCGGCCTGACCCGCGACGGCACGTTCTACATCGAGGACGGCCAGATCAAGCATCCGATCAAGAACTTCCGCTTCAACGAGTCTCCGGTGATCATGCTCAACAACGTCGAGGAGCTGGGCCGTCCGGTTCGCGTCTCGGCGGATGAGGGCGGCAATGTCATGTACCTGCCGCCGATGAAGCTGCGCGACTTCACCTTCACCTCGCTTTCGGACGCGGTCTGATGGCGACAGCCCGGTTGGAGGCCCATCAAAGGGCATGAACCGGGCGCAGTTTCTCCGGTTGGGGGCAGGGGGGCTGGCAGGGCTCGCCCTGTCCGCCCTTCCGCGTTTCGCCGCCGCGTCTTCGGCGGGCAGCTACGACTTCTGGTTCACGCGGCTGCGCTACGACTCGGGCGACTGGGACGTGGACCAGCGTATGCCGTCCAACCTGATCACCTCCCTGATCGACTACACCACCCTGCGCGTCGACCCGACCGAGCGGGTCATTCCCCTGTCCGACCCGCGCATGCTGACCGCCCCCTTCTGCTATCTGGCGGGGCACAAGCTGGTGGAGTTCTCCCAGGCCGAGCGGCGCAATTTCGAACGCTATGTCCGCAACGGCGGCTTCGTCTTCGTTGACGACTGCAACCACGACATCGACGGCCTGTTCGCCCGCTCGTTCGAGGCCCAGATGCGCGCCATCTTCGGCCCGGCCGCGCTCAAGGTCCTGCCGAAGACCCATCCCATCTATCGCAGCTTCTTCACCTTCGACGACGGCCCGCCGAATACGGGGCTGGAGCTCAACGGCTGGGGCGATGACCTGGTCCACGACTACCTCAAGGGGATCGAGATCAACGGCCGTCTCGGCGTCCTCTATTCCAACAAGGATTACGGCTGCGAGTGGGACTACGACTGGCGCAACAAGCGCTTCCTCGCCGTCGACAACACCCGCTTCGGGGTCAACATCGTGATGTACGCCCTTACCGCCTGACCCCTTCTTCTTTCCAGTTCGCCTTCTTGCCCCTCCCCGGGATCCGCCATGACCGACACCCTCTCCGAAGCCGACATCAAGGCGCAGCTTGCGCGCCTGGGTGATCTCCGCAACGCCATAGCCCAAGCCATCGTCGGCCAGCAGGACGTGGTCGAACAGCTGCTGATCGGCCTGCTCGCCGGCGGCCACTGCCTGCTGGAGGGCGTGCCCGGCCTCGGCAAGACCCTCCTGGTCCGCTCCCTCGGCGAAGCGCTCAAGCTGGAGTTCCGCCGCGTCCAGTTCACGCCCGACCTGATGCCCAGCGACATCCTCGGCACCGAACTGCTGGAAGAGGATCACGGCACCGGCCACCGCAGCTTCCGCTTCCAGCCCGGCCCGGTCTTCACCAACCTGCTGCTCGCCGACGAGCTGAACCGCACCCCGCCCAAGACCCAGGCGGCCCTGCTGGAGGCCATGCAGGAGAAGACCGTCAGCTACGGCGGCGTGACTCACGTCCTGCCCAAGCCCTTCTTCGTTCTGGCCACCCAGAACCCGCTCGAACAGGCCGGCACCTATCCGCTGCCCGAGGCCCAGCTCGACCGCTTCCTGCTGCACATCCGCGTCGAATATCCGACCGAGCAGGAAGAGCGCGACATCCTCGCCCAGACGACCGGCGCCAAGATCGGCGCTGTGCCCGCGGTGATGAAGGGCGAAGAGGTTCTGGCGCTTCAGGCCCTGGTCCGCGAGGTCCATTTCTCCGACGCCCTGCTCAGCTGGGTCACCCGCATCGTCCGCGCCAGCCGCCCGGGCGAGGGCGCGCCGGAAGAGGTCCGCAAATACGTCAAATGGGGCGCCGGCCCGCGCGCCGGCCAGTCGCTGATCCTCGCCGCCAAGGCCCGCGCCCTGCTGCAGGGTCGCCTCGCTGCCACGCGTGAGGACATCGTCGCCCTGGCTGCTCCGGTCATGCGCCACCGCCTGCTGCTATCCTTCGCCGCCGAGGCCGAGGGCCGCAGCGCCGACGACGTGGTCGCCGCCCTCGTCCGCGCCGTCCCCATGGCCGCCTGATCCAGAAGGCCTGTGGCGTGACCGACCTCATTCCTCCAGACGTGCGGAGCCGGCTCAAAGCCTTGCGCCTGATCACGCGTCGGGCGGTGGGGTCGCACGGCCTTGGCCTGCACCAGAGCCACAGCCGCGGCGCGGGGCTCGAGTTCGCCCAGTACCGGGCCTATGAGCGCGGCGACGAACTGCGCCAGATCGACTGGAAGCTCTACGCCCGCTCCGACAAATTCTTCGTCCGCGAGGCCGAGCGCGAGAGCCCCGTCGCCGTCTGGATCCTCATGGACGCCTCGGCCTCCATGGGCCAGGCGGAAGGGGGCACGACCCGCTTCGACGCCGCCAAATCCCTGACCGCCTCCCTCGCCGAGCTTGCGATGCAGCAGGGCGACCGTTTCGGCTGGATGGCGCTCAGCGATCAGGGTCTGCGACTGTTGCCCCCCGCCACCGGCCTGCGTCAGCGCGACCGCCTGACCCTGGAGCTCCTGCCGCTCAAACCCGCGGGCGGCTTCGCCCGCGAGGACCAGTTGGGCCCGGTCTGGGAGCGGGTCGGAGCCCACGATCTGGTCGTCATTCTCAGCGACTGTTTCGATCCCGGCGTCGTCGATCTGGCCGAGACCCTCGCCGCCGCGGGCCGCGAGGTTCTGGTCGTCGAGATGCTCACGGTCGGTGAGAAGGATTTCGCCTTCACCGGCGGCTACCGCTTCCGCGATCCGGAGACGGGCGAGGAACTGCTCGGCGATGCGCCCGCCCTGCGCGCCGAGTTCCTGCGTCGCTTCGGAGAGGCCCGCGCCGCCTTGCACGCCCGCCTCGACGCCGTCGGCATCCGCCGCGCCGAACATGTGCTGGGCCAGCCCGTCGACCTGCCACTGCGTCGCCTGTTCGGCGCCCATGACGCGGCCGAATATTCATGACCCCGGCCCTTCTCCTGCCGATGGGTCTGGCTGCGTTGGCGGCTCTGATCATCCCGCTGGTCATCCATATCGCCCGGCGCAGCGAACAGCTGCCGACCGACTTCGCCGCCCTGCGCTGGCTACGTCAGAAGCCGCGCCCGCGCTCGCGCCTGCGCTTCGACGAATGGCCGCTGCTGATCCTGCGCCTGATCCTTCTGGCACTCGCCGCCCTCTGGTTCGCCCGCCCGGTCCTGTTCGGCGCGGGCGACAGGACGCCTTACGTCGCCATCGTCCCCGGCGCGGACGCCGCTCAGGCTGAAGCCGTCGTGGGCGAGGGCAGGGGCCACTGGCTCGCCCCCGGCTTCCCCGACCTGAAGACGCCGCGCCCCACGACCTTGGCCCCGGTCGCCAGCCTGATCCGCCAGCTCGACGCCCAGCTCCCGTCCGGCGCCCCCCTGACCGTGGTCACCCCTCAGGTGCTTCAGGGCGCCGACGCCGAACGCCCCCGCCTGTCCCGTCCCGTGACCTGGCGTGTCGTCCCGGGCAGCATGGCCGCCCGTCCGGCCGCGCCCGCGACAGTCCCGCCCCTGTCGATCCGCACCGACGCCGACCACGCCGCAGCCGCCCGCTACCTCCAGGCCGCCGCCCTGTCCTGGCAGCCCGCCGGACGCCCCGCCGACGCCGACACGGCCGCCCTCGACGCCTCTCTGCCGGACGCAAAACGCACCCTGATCCGTCTCGGGGCCGGAACCCTGCCGCCCGCTGTGATCCAGTGGATCGAAGCCGGCGGAACCGCCCTCGTATCCTCCGACACGGCCGTCCCCGCAGGCCCCCGCGCGACCGTCTGGCGCGACGCCCTCGACCGCCCCCTGATCGAGGCCCAACCCCTCGGCGCGGGCCGCCTGCTGCGCTTCGCCCGCCCCCTGACGCCGTCGGAGACGCCCGAACTGCTTCAGGCTGACTTCCCCGTCCAGCTGAAGGCCGCCCTGACCGGCCCTGCCGTCCAGCCCGCCCGCGTCATGGCCACCGACTACGCTCCTCTGACCGGCGGCCGCGCCTTCGATCCCGCCCCGCTCGACCTCAAGCCCTGGCTCGCCGTCCTCATCGGCTTGCTGTTGCTGGGTGAGCGCTGGCTGGCCACGCGCCGTTCACGCGGAGCCATCCCGTGAGCACAGAGACACTGATCTCCACCTGGACCGGCCCCGCCCGCCGTCGCGGTCTGTTCAACGACCTGCTGCTGGCCGCGCCTGTCGCCATCCTGATCGCCGCCCTCGGCTGGGCGTTCGCAGGCCCCGCTGCGGGCCTCGTCATCCTCGCCCTCGGCGCCGTCGTCATCGCCGTCCTCGCCCTGCGCCGAGCCGCCCGCTTCGACCGCCTGTGGCTGACGCATCGCCTCGACGGCGTCCGCCCGGACATGGAGGACAGCGCCGAACTCCTCTTCGCCGACCCCTCCGGCCTCGGCGTCCTGCAACGCCTCCAGCGCGCCCGCCTGCTGGACCGTCTGAACACGGGTTCGCCCCGGACCCTCGTCGCCGACTGGTCGCGCAGGCCCATCCTGATCCTCTGGGCCATCGCCCTGATCGCCGTGGTCGCGGTCGCTGTCTGGCCGCGCGGGGCCCACAAGCCCGTCACCCTGTCGCCCGCCGCCGAAGGGCCGGTCGCGCCCGGCGTCCCCGCTCTTGTCGGCCAGAACCTGCGCATCTATCCGCCCGCCTACACCGGCCTGCCGATGCGCGATGAGGCCAAACTCGACGCCCGCGCGCCCCAGGGCTCCCGCCTCGAATGGACCCTGAAGTTCGACCCCCAGGCAGAGGTCCCGGCCATGGTCATGCTCGGCGGCGCCCCGCTCTCCCTGACCCGATCCGGCGAGAACTGGATCGCCAGCCGCACGCTGGAGACCTCCTTCCTCTACCGCGTCGACCCGGCACAGGGCCGGGCGGGCACGCCGCCGCTCCACCGCATCGACGCCATCGCTGACACCCCGCCCTCGGTTAAAGTCCTGTCCCCGACCGAGAGCCTGACGCTGGTAACTTCAGGCCAGCGCGGCTGGAGCCCGGTCTTCGCCGCGACCGACGACTACGGCGTCGCGCCCACCGCCCGCCTGCGCATCACCCTGGCCATCGGGGAGGGGGAGAACGTCACCTTCTCCGAGCGCGAGATCGCGCTGGCCGGCTCCGGCCCCGCCCGCGACCGCCGCTTCTCGCCGCGCCTCGACTTCGCCGCCCTCGGCGTCGGCCCCGGCAGCGACATGGTCGTCCAGCTGATCGTCTCGGACCAGCGCGCCCCGGGCCCACAGGTGGTGCGCGGCCCCAGCCTGATCCTCCGCTGGCCGTCGCCGAAGAAGGCCGAAAGCTCAGGGCTGGAGGGCATGGTCAACACCACCCTGCCGGCCTATTTCCGCAGCCAGCGCCAGATCATCATCGACGCCGAGGGTCTTCTGGCCCAGCGCCGCCGCCTGCCGGCCGACACCTATACGCAGCGCTCCACCGTCATCGGCAACGACCAGCAGATCCTGCGCGGTCGCTACTCCCAGTTCCTCGGCGGCGAGGACGAGGGCGAACCCGAACTCCCCACCAGCGACGGCGCCGCACACAGCGACGGAGACGGCCACGACCACGGCGCCCCCGCGACCCGCAGCCCGACCTTCGGCGGTCCCGAGGACGTGCTCGCCGAGTTCGGTCACCCCCACGACGAGTCCCAGGCCTCCAGCCTCGACCCCCAGACCCGCGCCATCCTCAAACAGGCGGTCGACGAGATGTGGCTGTCCGAGCGGGAGCTGAAACAGGGCCGCCCCGACCTCGCCCTCCCGCACGCCAACAAGGCGCTCGACTTCATCAAGGAGGTGCAGCGCGCGACCCGCATCTTCCTCAACCGCGTCGGCCCCGAACTGCCGCCCATCGACGCCAGCCGCCGCATGACGGGCAAGCGTGAGGGCATCACCGGTCGCGCCCTCGCCGTCGCCCCGGTCGAGACCGGCGACGGTCCCGCCGCCGACGCCTGGCGCGCCCTCGGGCAGGGCCCGGAAGCCGTGCGCGGCCCCGTCGCCCTCGACGCCCTGGAGCGCTGGATCAACGCCAACGCCGGACGCCTGCCCGACCCCCTGTCGCTCTCGGGCGCGGTAGACGCCGTGCGCCGCGACCCCGACTGCGCCGGGTGCCGCCAGCATCTGCGCGCCCTGCTCTGGACCGCCATGGCGCGTCCGCCTGCAGGCCTCGACCGCCGTCGTCCCGCCGACGCTGCCGGCGCCCGCTACCTCAACGCCATTGGGGGAGCCGGCCAGTGAGTCCCAAGCTGATCCTCGCCCTGATCCTGACCATCGCCGTCCTCGCGGCCTGGGTTCGCCTTGCGCTGTGGCGTCGCGGCGCGCCCGCATCGCCGGTCTGGCGGTTCGCGGTCCTCATGGGTCTCCAGCCGGTCTGGGCGGCCCTGCTGTTCCTCGGCCTCTTCCCGCCCGGCCTGCCGGTCGCGGGCGGGACCCTGACCGTCCTCACCGCCAACGCCCCGCGCACAGCCGCCGCCTCGGGCGGCCAGATCGTGGCCCTGCCCGAAGCATCGGTCCCCGGCGTCGAGCGCGCCCCCGACCTCGGCACGGCGCTGCGCCTCTATCCCGACGTCCGCCGCATCCGCGTCCTCGGCGATGGCCTGATCGCGCGCGACAGGGACATGGCGACCGGCCTCGCCGTCGACTTCACCCCTGCGGCCTCGCGTCCCGGCCTGATCTCCCTGACCCCGCCCGTCCGCGTCGCCCCGGGTATGCGCTTCCAGACGGGCGGTCAGGTGGCGGGCCTGCCGGGCGCCGTCGTCGATCTGATTGATCCCGCCGGCCGCGTCACCGACAGCCAGACCGCCGACGCCGACGGCCGTTTCACCGTCTCCGGCACAGCCCGGGCGGCCGGTCTCGTGACCTTCGGCCTGAGGGTCAAGGACGCCGGCGGCAAGGTCGTCGAACAGGCCGACGTCCCCGTCCGCATCGAGGCCGAGGCCAGACCCCGCCTGCTGATCCTCGCTGGCGCGCCCGGCCCGGAGGTCAAGTACCTGCGTCGCTGGGCGACCGATGCGGGCTTCACCGTGAACACCCAGATGAGCGCCGGCGGCGGTATCCAGCTCGGCGACCCGGCCATCGCCCTGACGCCTGCGACCCTGCGCCAGTTCGACGTCGCCGTGATCGATGACCGCAGCTGGCCCGGCGCCCGCCCGGCCGTGCTGGCGGCGGTCCGTGACGGCATGGGCCTTGTCCTGCGCACCAGCGGCCCGCTGGACGGCGGCGTCCGCGCCTCATGGCGTTCGCTCGGCTTCGCCCTGACCGGTCCCGACGCCCTCAGCCCCATCGCCCTGCCGCCCGCCGCCGACGCCGCCATCGCCCGCACCCGCTCCGGCATCGGCAGCGCCGACGCGCCCTCGGACGCCGATCTTGGCGGCGAGCCCGTCATTCCCGAACTCAGCCGTCTGGCCGCCATCCCCGGCGGCGCCGACGCCGTGCCCCTGATCCGAGACGCGGGTGGTTCGACCCTCTCGGCCTGGCGCGCGATGGGCCTCGGCCGGGTCGCGGTCTTCACCGGGATCGACAGCTACGGCCTGACCCTGACCGGCCATACCGCCCTCTACGGCGACTGGTGGAGCGGCATGCTCGCGACCGTGGCCCGACCCTCGGCGGGCGCCCCGGTCGTCACCGGTCCGGCCTGGGTCGGCGACCGACTGAGCCTGTGCAATCTGTCCGCCAACGCTCGCGTCCAGAGCCCCGACGGCGCGGTCACGACCCTGATCCCCGACCCGGCGGCGGGCGGCTGCGCCGGTCTCTGGCCCGCCGCGTCCGGCTGGCATCTGCTGCGCACGAGCGGACCGAACGGCGCCGAACAGGTCTCGCCGGTCTACGTCCAGCCCGCCGACCGCCTGCCGGGCGTCAGGGCCGCCCGCGACCGCGACGCCACGATGATGCTGGGCCGCACGCCCGCGCCGGCCTCGGCTAGCGAGGGCCGCACGCAGCCCGGACCGGCATGGCCCTGGCTGCTGGCGTGGTTGCTGGCGGGGGCGGGGCTGTGGTGGTTCGAACGCTCGAACCTCGGCCGCGCCGTCCCGAAGGCAGCAGCGACCGAAGCGTGAGCGCTACCCCAGCGATCTTGCCGTATTGATCACATTGATCCCGTTGAACCGGGTCGTCGCCGAGCCGTGGCTGACGGCCGAGACCTGGCTCGGCTGGCCCTTGCCGTCGAAGAACGATCCGAACATCCGGTAGTCGCTCTCGTCGCAGGTCGCGGCGCACGAGGCCCAGAACTCGGGCGTGCGCATCTGATAGGCGACGTCGGCCAGCGGCCGGGTGATCTCCCCGTTCTTGATCTCGTAGAACAGCTGGCCCCCGAACTGGGCGTTGTAGCGCTGCTGGTCGATCGAATAGGAGCCGCGGCCGAGAATGTAGATCCCGTCCTCGACGTTCGAGACCATGTCCGCCGCGCTCATCTTCACCTTGCCGGGCTGCAGTGAGACATTGGGCATCCGCTGGAACTGCACCGTCGACCAGCTGTCGGCATAGGAACAGCCGTCGCTTTCGGTCTTGCCCAGCAGGTGGGCCTGATCCCGCGTCGCCTGATAGTCGACCAGGACCCCGTCCCTGATCAGATCCCACTTCTTCGCCGCGACGCCCTCGTCGTCATAGCCGACGGCGCCGAGGCTGCCGACCTGGGTCTTGTCGGCGACGATGTTGACGACCTCGCTGCCGTATTTGAAGTGGGCGTCGCGCTTGTCGATCGTCGCGAAGCTGGTGCCCGCATAGTTGGCCTCATAACCCAGCACCCGGTCGAGCTCGAGCGGGTGGCCGACCGACTCGTGGATGGTCAGGCCGAGGTGGTTGGGATCGAGCACCAGATCGTATTTGCCCGGCTGCACCGAGGCGGCGGTCAGCTTCTCCTTCGCCTGCGCCGTCGCGGCGACCGCGTCCTCGCGCATGTCATAGGACTTGCCATAGGCGATCAGGCCGCCGGGCAGGGCCGTCTTGTCCGCGCCGTTGCCGTCCAGATACTCGTAGCCCAGACCCATGGGCGACGAGAGGCCGTCGCGCGTGCGGAACTTGCCGGTCGTCTTGTCGACGGCGGTCACCGTGAACGGCGCCCAGATGCGGTGCACGTCCTGATCGATGTATGAGCCGTCGGTCGAGGCGAAATACTTCTGCTCGTTCACCAGGAACATGCGCGAGGCGACGAAGCTGGCCCCGGCGCCCATGGCGGCCGAGTTGACCCCCATCAGCAGGTCGATCTTCTCCTCGATCGGCACGGTCATGCCGTTGCGACGGATCGGGGTGCGCCACGAGACCTTGCCGACGCCCGGCGTCGGGGCCAGTTGCACCGGCGCGGTCTGGCTCGTCGCATTGGCCTTGGCGATGGCGGTGGCCAGCTTCGCGGCGTTGACCACGGCCTCGGCGGTCAGCTCATTGGTGGCGGCAAAGCCCCAGTCGCCGTCGGCGATGACCCGAACGCCCACGCCCGAGCTCTCGGTGTTGACGACGTTCTCGACATTGGCTTCGCGCGTCATGACGAACTGGTTCAGATACCGGCCGACCCGCACGTCGCAATAGGTCGCGCCCGCCGCCCTGGCCGTGCTCATCGCCGCATCGGCCAGCCGCTTCTTGACCGCCATGTCGAGCGTGTCGCCCAGCTCTTCGGCGGCGATTGCACGGCCGTTGAAGCCGGGCAGCAACAGGCCGCCGGCGCCGATGCCGCAGGCGGTCAGGAAGGCGCGTCTGTCCAAGGCTTCTCTCCGGAAATCACCCCCGCACCTTCGCCGCTGAGGCCGCCTTGGTCAAACCGCCTTCAGGGCAGCGGACGCCGATTGTTGCTCGCACTGATCTCCAGCGGCTCGCCGTCGAGGATCAGTCGGACCTGTGCGCCCGCCGGAGCTCCGCGCGGCACGCTCAGCCGCACCGTCTCCGTCTTGGGCATCAGGTCGTCCGGCGCGGCCAGGGCGCCGAAGCGGGCCGTGGCCAGCACCGTCCCGTCCGGGCCTTCCAGCACCACGCGACCGGCCGGGGAGGCGACTGCGCCAAGGCCGTGCACCGTGACCGACAGCCGCCCGCCGCGCTTGACCAGATCGTCGGCGCCGATGCCCACGTCGGGCCGCGTCGACATCGCCGGACCGGCTTCAGCGAGGGCGAACTCGATCACGCTGGCGCCCGGCGGCAGGATCACCGGCACGGCCTGACCCGGCCCGAAGGCGACTGTCGAAGTCTGTCCGGCATCCGGCCGGTCGTCGCCGTTGGCGTCGGCGCCTTGCGTCACCGTCCAGGTCCCGGGCGTCACCTCGGCCCCGCCGATCTCGGCCTTCACCGGCGTCGAGGCCAGGTTCCAGACCACGACGCGGAAGCCCGTCTGGGCCGGCTCGCGCACCAGCACCGCGACCTTCAGCGCGTCATCGGGATTCTCGAACCGCCAGCTGATCCGGTGCCCCGGCACGATGCGGTTGCGCACATGGGCGACCCCGCCCAGACGCGCGCGCTGCAGCTGGTCGCTCGGCAGCTCGACCCGGTCGGTCCACCAGTGGTCCTCGGTCTGCATCTTCATCCGCACGGAGGCGAACTGGATGTCGTCGGCATAGAGCCGCTCGAGGAAGCTGCGGTCGCCCGTCTCCGCCGCCGCGATGGTCAGGGCGTCGGAGGATGCGCCGGGCTTGGCCGCCGCCGTCACATAGCGTTGGTCCAGCTCGGGCCGGCCCAGATCGCGGGCCACATCGCTGTTGACCCCCGACCAGCCCGGCGACCCCGGCTCACCCATCGGCGCCAGATATTTCGCGTCGCCGCTCCAGCGGTACGAGGCCCAGAGCAGCATATTGGTCGGGCTCAGGCCCGTGCCGCGATCCGCATCCGTGGTCCAGTTGATGTCGGCGGGCCAGACGGTCACGCCGCCGCCGGTCTTGCCGTGGGCGAGGAAGCCGTCGGCCAGCTCCAGCAACAGGCCGCGCAGCTTCGGCGAGCCGTTGTAATCCACCAGCGCTATGCCCGGATGCAGCACCAGATAGCTCTGCGCCTTGGACCAGTCCCACGGCGTATCCCGCGCGAAATGCGAACCGGAATAGTAGTTCGAGATGATGTGGCGATGCCCCGCCGCATTGACCTGGGTCAGCTCGTCGTAACGCCGCGCCGTGGCCATCAGCCGTTCCAGCGTCCTCGGATCGCCGCGGTTGAGCAGGGCCGATTGGCTGATCGCGTTGATGCCCTCCTCATAGGTGTGCAACTCGTCGGTCTGGATCGTGCCCAGGCCGTTGGTCCACATGCCGTTGCGGTGGCTGGCCTCGATCAGGGCCTCCAGCGAGGCGTTCAGCCGGTCGGGCTCGACGCCCATCAGGGCCGGGCCGACCCACTGGTTGGTCAGGTCGGTGTCGTCGGAAATGCCGCCGCCGAACTCGCCGTCCACCTGCCGGTTTTCGATCCACCAGTCGATGAACTGTTTGACCAGCTTCAGGTCCTCCGTCTGGCGGAAGGCCCACAGGGGCACGCCGGCGGGCGCGGTCGGCTGTGTGAAGCCGGGCAGGGGCTGGGACGCGTTCCACTCGCTCCAGTAGGCCCGGCCCTCGACATTTTCCGGATCGACCCGCAGCAGGTCGGTCAGGTCCATGTAGAACTGGTCGAACAGGCCGAGATCGCGCGTGATCTGCCGCTCCTCGACGAGGAAGCCGTAGCTGTCCTTGATCTGGGCCAGACGGTCGGCGACGTGCTCGGCGCGCGCGGCCTCGCGGGTCTTGAAGATCATCTTCACCCCCATGCCGTCGAGGTCCGAGGCGTGGAAGTCGGGGCTGGAAGCGGCGACGGTGAAATACAGGCTGTCGTCGTCGTCGAGGATGCGGTCGCGGGTGTCGAGGAAGACGGTGCGCGCCTCGCCCGGCTTGACCGCGACATTGACGTCCAGCAGGTCGCGCAGCGGCCACAGCGGGTCCTTGACCCGGATGTTCAGCGAGATCAGCCCGTCCGCGCCCGGCGTCGATTTCAGCGCCGGAATGGTCAGGACGAGGCCGTCCAGCCCGCCGGCTTCCTGGAAGCTCAGGGTCGGGACGTTGCGGACCAGAGGCCCGCCCTCGCGCCCGCGCCGGAAGTCGATCGGGATCAGGACGTGGGCGATCGGCCGGTCGCCGCTCAGGGCCGTCTTCCGCGCCGTCGTCGGGGCGCTGGAGGGCAGGGCGGCGAGGGTGTCGCGCTCCTCCACCGGATAGCGGCCGGCGATGAAGTCCGAGAGTTTGTCTGTCGCCACATAGCTGGGCTCGACCCCGGCCCGGACCGTGTACGAATAGTCGCCGATGCTGTCGGGGATGGCCCCGGCGGTGACGTTGTAGACGCCGATCTCCTGGATCGGGGTCTCCTGGGCGACGTTGGTGAAGCGGACGGCGCCGCCCTCATGGGCCGCGACCCGGGTCGTGGTGCGCTCGGCCCCGCGTGGCCGCTCCGCCAGAGTCTGCGGCGCCGAGGCGTCGATCACCCGGCTTGCGTCGATGCGGGCGTCCACGGCCGCCAGACGGCCGTAGGCCGCGCCCTGGATCTCGATCTGGTTCCAGGGCTCGGCGGGCAGGAACCAGGTCGCCGACTTGCCGCCCATCGAATAGACGTTCCAGTCGGGCAGGGTGAAATAGTCGTTCCGTCCCGCCAGCCGCGAGCGGTTGTAGACGCCCGGCCAGGTCGTCTCGCGGATGCCGTCATTGCCCTTCCACATGCGCTGGGCGATGTCGCGCTGGTCGGTGAACTCGACCCGGCGGATGCGGGTGATCGGGTCCGCCAGATAGGGCGCCGAACCCTGATCGAAGCCGAAGCGCCTGTTCCACGCGGCCTGCCAGTCGCTTGCCGGAGCGGGCGCCACAGCAGCGGCGGCGGGCGCGACGAGGGCTGCGGCCTCGGCCTCGCTCAGGGCGTGGTCATAGACCCTCAGGTCGTCATAGTCGGAGCCGCGCGTGAAGCTGTAGCGGCTGTGCACCTGAATCGGCGCCACGATGCGCGAGGCGATGCCGAACTGGTCCAGCGCTGCGTCCAGCACCGCCGGGGTCGTGGTCGCCGCGACCTTCTTGCCGTCGACATAGAGGACCACGCCGCCCGTCTCGTCCCAGCTGAAGGCGATATGCATCCAGTGGTCGGGCGCGGGGTTGGCGGGCAGCTCGTAGGAGACCCGCACGCGCGCCAGATTGTTGTCGGTGACGAAGGCGTCGAAGCCGTGCCCGTTCCAGTCGATGCGCAGGAAGGCCATGTCCCAGCTGGAATGGTCGGCGTAGCCGACGCGGAACAGGACGAAGGGCGTCGGCCCGACCGGGTAGCGCGAGCGCCAGTCGAAGGCGACCGTGCCCCTTTGCGCATAGATGTTGCCCGCCGCCCGATAGGCCAGGGCCTGGTCGTCCGTGCCCTCGATATAGCCGCCCTCGGCGCCGCCCGACGGCTTCAGGGCCAGCTTGTCGGCGAAGGTCGGCCCGGCCTGACCCGCCGCATAATCCGCCGTCAGCGAACTGTCCGCCGTCAGATGGAACAGCAGGCCGTCTGGCCGTGGAGTGGTCTGCGCATGGGCGAGGGAGGCGGCGGCCATGGCGGCGCCGGCGGCGAGGAGGGCGGCGACCGCCCGTTGAACGACAGACATGAAACACTCCCAGGGGCTACCGCTCTGCGTCGGCTGCGGGCGGACACTAGCGCTTGGCTGACACCGGTGTCTTTACCCAAATTGTTTCAGCTGGGCAGAATGTCGCAGGCGTCGCTCGCGCTCGACCCGGCGCCCGTCCGGAGCAAAAGCTTCGTCCCCTCAGCCGCTTGACCCGTCTCCGGCCCCGTCAGGCGCCCATCGCTCCGCGCGGCTCTATAATGGCGTCGGTTCCGGTCTTTGACATCGCCATCCCGATACCCGCCCTGCGCGCGCCCCTGCACTCAGGATGCACGCGAGTGCAATGACGCGCTCAAAAAATCAGCGCGTAAAACCAGATCTCTAAAGCTGAAACCTCTCACGCCGCATTCGCCATTGCACTTTTTGCACCCGCCTTTTTTGGAGTGCACAGCGTGTCCCCGGCGAAACCTTCGCCGCACTCTCGCCGCATGTCTTTCAACCCGCGCCCGACCTCGGCTCCAGGGCGTCGAAGCGGCAACAATGGCATCCCATAATCGCCATTCCGCCCCCGGAAACAGGTCCTTCTCTCAGACGCCCGGGGCCTTCAGACCATGCTTTCCAGATTCGCCACGGCGGTGGCGCTCGCGCCTCTGGTGCTGGCCTCGACCGCCGAGGCCCAGGTCACCATTTCCGGCGATCGCACGGCGCCCGTCCTGACCTCGACGGTCAACAGCGGCGCGGCCGCGGACCTGACCCTCGCCGACGGCGGCTCCATCGCCGTCGCGACCGGCACGGCCCTGACCGGCGATAGTAACAACACCATTGTCACCGAGAGCGGCTCCAGCATCACGATGGAGGACGCCACCGACGACGTCACCGGCATCCTGCTCAAAGGCGGTCTGACGGGCGACGTGACCCTCGGCGGCGCCGTGTCCATCACCGAGGACTATACCGCCGAGGACGAGGACGAGGACGGCGACATCGACGGGCCCTTCGCCGAAGGCACAGGCCGCTACGGCGTGCGCGTGACCGGCCCCGACGCCCGCACCGGCGACATTACGCTTGAGGACACCGGCTCCATCGTCGTCTACGGCAACGACAGCTACGGCCTGTCGCTCGAGACCAGCCTGATCGGGAACCTCAACCTCTCCGGCTCGGTCTCCGTGCTCGGCGACGACAGCTACGGCGTCCGGCTCCAGGGCGCCGTCTCGGGCGACGTCGTCCTCCCCGAGGGCTCCATCTCGGTCACCGGGGCCAATGCCGTCGGCCTTTCGGTCGAGGGCGATGTGTCCGGCCGGCTGGACATCCAGAACGCCATCACCAGCACGGGCTATCGCTACGCCTCCAGCCCCACCTCCCTGACCGCCTATGACGCCGACGTGGCGGCCCAGATCAAGCTGTCGGACGACACGCTCTATCTGGAGGACCTCGACGCCGACGATCTGCTGCAGGGCGGGGCGGCGGTCCAGGTGAAGGCCAATGTGGCCGGCGGCATCCTGCTTGGCACGGCGCCGACCTGGCTCGACCCGGACGGCGAGGACGGCGACGACGACAAGGACGGGGTCACCAACGGCAATGAGGACGACGACGGCGACGGCGTGATCAACGCCGACGACGACGACCGCGACGGCGACGGCATCCTCGACGCCGATGAGAGCACGGCCTCGCTGGCCAGCTACGGCGGCGCCCCCGCCCTGCTGATCGGATCGGACACGGCGGCCGTGACCATCGGCGCGGTCGGAACGGGCGACGACGCTTATGGCCTGATCAACCAGGGCACGGTGGCGGCTTACGGCGTCTATGACGACGTGGTCACGACCGCGCTCAAGGTCGGCGGACTGGGCGGGGGGACGACCCTGATCGAGGGCGGCATTCGCAACGACGGGACCATCCTCGCCAGCTCAACCGGGGCCGACGCCATGGCCGTGCACCTGGCAGCCGGCGCCGAGGTCCCGACCCTGATCAACAGCGGCAGCATCACAGGCACGGCAACCACCGAGGACGCCGACACCGCCACCGCCATCCAGATCGATCAGGACGCCAACCTGGCGTCCATCGTCAACAGCGGCCAGATCCTCGGCGTTATCTATGGCGAGGCCGGGGACGCGGTCGCCATCCGCGACCTGTCCGGGACCCTGACCAGCCTGACCAACACCGGGACCATCTCCGGCGCCATCGTCGCGACCGACTCGGTCAGCGACACCGACGACGACGACACCGACGCCAGCAACGAGGTCGTGACGGGGCGCGAGATCGCCATCGACCTGTCGGCCAACACCTCGGGCGTGACCATCACCCAGACGGGCGCCCAGACCGACAACCGCTTCACCGACAGCGACGGCGACGGCGTCTATGACGACGTGGACACCGATGACGACGGCGACGGCATCCCTGACGCCCAGGACACCGACGACAACGACGACGACAACGACGGGGTCTACGACGCAGACGAGCCCTATATCTACGGGGCGATCCTGCTGGGCTCGGGCGACGACACCGTCGACATCCAGAACGGCACGGTCGTGGGCGACATCAGCTTCGGCGACGGGGCGGACACCTTCAAGGTCAGCGGCGGCTCCAGCTACACCGGGGTCCTGTCGGACTCCGACGGGCGGCTGGACATCTCGGTCGCCGATGCGACCCTCGACGCCCGCCAGACCGAGGCTCTGAACATCACCTCCCTGACCGTCGGCTCGGGCGGCGAGCTGGTCGCCAATATCGACCCCCTGACCCACGCGGCGGGCGGCTTCAACGTCTCGGGCGCGGCGAGCTTCGCCGACGGCTCGACCCTCAGCCTGCACCTGACCTCCCTGGTGGAGGACGCGGAGCGCTACACCCTGGTCAAGGCCGGTAGCCTGACTTACGGCGACGTCACGGGCAGCGGCCTGACCGGCAGCAGCCCCTATATGGTCGTCGCGGCGTTCGGGGCCGACACCACGGCCGGCGAGGTCTATGTCGACGTGCGTCGCCGGACCACGACCGAGATGACCCTGTCGACCAACGAGGCCTCGGCCTACGACGCCTTCTACTCGGCCCTGAGCCGGGACGACGACGTCATGAGCGCCTTCCTCGCGACCACCGATCGCGAGGACTTCATGAACCTGTACGAGCAGACCCTGCCGGACCATTCGGGCGGGACGCTGATGTCGCTCTACAGCGGCGTCGACGCCGTCACCCAGGCCCTGGCCAACCGCAACACCTCCGCCGAGGTCGGCTCCACCAGTGGCTGGATGCAGGAGATCAACTTCTACGCCGACAAGGACAAGACAGAGAGCTACGGCTACCGCACCGAGGGCTTCGCGGTCGCCGGCGGGCTGGAGAAGGTGTCCAAGGTGGGCGCGCTCGGCGTCTCCCTGGCCATGACCTCGTCGGACATCGAGGACCCCGAGTCGGAGGCCGAGGAGGTGCTGTCGGCCAGCCTGATCGAGCTGGGCGCCTACTGGCGGGCCCAGGGGCATGGCTGGACCGGCTGGGCGCGGGCGGCGGCGGGCTATGCGACCTTCAAGTCCACGCGGACGCTGGTGGGCGACGACCTCTACCTGTCCAACACCGCCGACTGGAACGGCTATACGCTCTCGGCGGCGGCGGGCGTCGCCTATGAGCACCGCTTCGGCCGGCTGAGCCTGAGGCCAGAGCTCTATGCCGAGACCTTTAGCCTGACCGAGGGTTCGCGCACCGAGAGCGGCGGCGGCGACGCCTTTGACCTGATCGTGGACGGCCGCGAAGGCTCGATCTCCAGCGCCACGGCGGCGGTGCGGATCGGCTATGGCTTCGGCCAGGACGGCTTCATCCGGCCCGAGCTCAAGCTCGGCTGGAAGCAGATCCTCGCCTCCGACGGCGGGGAGACCCTCGCCCGCTATGCCTCGGGCGGCTCGGAGTTCAGCCTGATCAGCGACGTGGTCACCGGCGGCGGCCCCATCGCCGGCCTCGGCCTGACCATCGCCAATGAGCTGGGCTCCTTCAGCGTCACGGGCGACGCCCAACTGCTGGAGGACTACGTTCGCTACAGCCTGCTGCTCCAGGCGACGTTCCGGTTCTGAAGCCTCATTCTCGCCGCGTGAGTCCGTGCTACAGTGCGGCCATGAGCCAGACCCCGTTCCCGCCGAGGCACTATCCCACGTCGCGCGCCAAGTGCGCGGATCTGGTGGTGCACATCTCCGGCCTGGCCTTCGCCCTGTTCGGGGGCGGCGTGCTGCTGGGGCTGTCGGTGGCGCGCGGTGACGTCGGCCTGGTGGTCGCGGTCAGCGTCTACGCCCTCGGCATGCTGGCCATGCTGGGCTTCTCGACCGCCTACAACTTCGCCAAGCCGCAGTGGCGGCCTTTGCTGCGCCGGCTGGACCATGCGGGCATCTTCCTGATGATCGCCGGCTCCTACACCCCCTTCACGACCCACAACCTGACCGGCGCCTGGGCCTGGGCCATGACCGGCGCCGTCTGGGGGCTGGCGATGCTGGGCGCCCTGGGCAAGCTGTTCCTGCCGGGCGTGGGCAAGAAGCTGTGGGTGGTGATCTACGTCGCCCTGAGCTGGCTGGTGGTCATCGCCTTCAAGCCCATGGTCGCCCACGGCTCATGGATCGCCCTGCTACTGCTGGCCATCGGCGGCGCCCTCTACATGTCCGGCGCGGTCTTCTATGTGCGCAAGAAGCTGGGCTGGTTCCGGGCTATCTGGCACGGCCACGTCGTCGCCGCCGCCAGCGTGCACTGGGCCGCCGTCCTCGTCGGCGTGGTGCTGGCGACCAGCCACTAGCCGCCAGCCACTCTCGCAGACAGCCTAGCGGTCGCCGACCGTATAGCTGGCGTTCAGGCCGTCCGCGGCGACGTGGGCCTCGACCATCTTGCCGCCGTCGAGCAGGCCGTGATCGAACGGACGCCGGTCGAAGACCTGGAACCTGATGTCCGTGTCCGGCCGGGTGGTCGTCGTGTAGCGGTAGAGAGTCGGGTCCGAGGCGTCGGGCGCCAGCCGGGCGATGATCTCGTTCGAGCCGAGGAAGTCGCCCCACAACCACAGGGGACCGGTCTGACCCGCCGGCCGGCGGATCGTCAGGGTGATCGGCGCGGGCTCCTGATAGGTCGCCTGGGCGAAGGTCGCGGCCGGGGTCGGCTCATTGCCGTTGCGCCAGTCGAACCAGGTCGAGTTCTCCCAGTTCGAGCCCTGGCCCCAGCGGGTCGAGCAGTTGGTCGAGACCCAGGCCGGCTCCCAGTAGACCACGCCGACGCCGCCCGCGAACTTCACCCGCTGGGTCAGGTCGATCATATACCGGCGCTGCCCCTCATAGGTCGCCGGATAGCCGGGCAAGAGGGAGTCCTCGCCCAGCAGGTTGGGCGAGTTGTCGGCCGAGTCCGTTGTGAAGGGATAGGCGGTCTCGACCACCACCACCTCGGCCGGATAGCGGTGGCGCAGACGGTTGATGGTCTGCTCCAGACCGGTCAGATCGCGCGTCGACCATTTGCGGTAGTAGCTGACGCCGATCAGGTCGAAGTCGGTGACGCCGTGGGCCCAGGCGGCCGCGAACCAGGGCTCGACGTTCTCGGGCTGGGCGATGTGCAGCATGACCAGCGGCTGGATCTTCGACTGGGCGCCTGCATCGCGGACGGCCTTGATTCCGGCGTTGAGCAGGGCGGCGTTGCGGTCCCAGTTGATCCCGGCGTGGGTGGTCTTCCAGTCCGCCTCGCCCATCAGTTCGGGGTTGGTCTCGTTGCCGACCTGGACCTGATCCGGCATCAGCCCCTCGGCGTCGAGGGTGCGCAGGGTCTGGAAGGTGTAGTCGTAGACGGCCTGCGACAGGGCAGGGACGTTGTCGCGGATGTCTCGCCAGGCGGCGGGCACAATCTGCTTGTCGCCGTCGGCCCAGTCGTCGGAATAGTGGAAGTCGAGCAGGACCTCCATGCCGGCGGCGCGGGCGCGGCGGATGGTCTCGCGGGCGTCGTCGAGGTCGCTGTACTTCGTCCAGTCGGCGTTATGCCAGATGCGCACGCGGACGAGGTTGGTGCCGAGCTCGGCGAACAGCTGGTAGGGATCGCGGGCCTGGCCGTCCTTGCGATAGACGGCGCCGCAGTCTTCCATCTCGTTCACATAGGACAGGTCGGCGCCGAAGTAGAAGGGCGCCGGTCGGCCCGCCTCCTGCGCCTGCGCGGGCAGGGCGAGGAGGGCGGCGAGAGCGGAAAGAGCTAAACGGCGGATCGTCATTCTCCGGAGTTGAGAGGCAAGGGGGCCAGGCCGCACGGGTTCTAGTAGCGGAAGGTGGCGTCGAGGCTGAAGCGACGGCCGAAGCGCGTCTGGCTGGCCAGACGGTTCGCGTCGTTGTCGTAGTGAACCCGGACCTCCTCATCCGTCAGGTTGCTGGCCTGGAAGCGGAAGCCGACATTGCTGGTCAGCTGGTAGGAGGCGCTGAAGTCCAGCGTGGCCTCGCTTTCGAGCGTCCGCAGGGCCGAGCCGTCCCAGCCGGTGATGACGGTGAACGGGCTGTGGTACTTGTAGCCCAGACGGCTCTCCAGCTTGCCGTCCGAGTACCAGAGGTCGACCGTCGCCGTCTCCTTGGCCAGACCCGTGGACTCCAGCGGGTTGTTGGCCGGGTAGAACTCCTTCACGTCCGAATGGACGTAGGCGAAGTTGGCGTAGATGCCGAAGTTCTGGAGCGCCGGGACGAAGCTGAACGGGGTCTGGAAGGTGAACTCGGCGCCGCTGATGCCGCCGCCGTCGCCGTTGAACGGGCCGGTGACGTTATAGGTCACGCCGCCGATGCTGACCGGCTGGGTCGAATAGCCGATGTGGGTCTCGACGTCCTTGTAGTAGACGGCCGCGGCGAACAGGGCCTCGGGCGCGAAGTAGAACTCGTAGGACAGGTCGACCTGGTTGGCGATGTAGGGCTTCAACAGCGGGTTGCCGGCCGAGCCCGTGGGCGGCGGGGTGGTGTTGTAGAGCGTCCGGCCGGCGCGCAGCTCGTCCAGCGGCGGACGGGCCATGGTGCGGGCCAGGCCGAAGCGCAGTTGCTGACCTTCGGCGAGCGACAGGGTCAGGTTCAGGCTGGGCAGCAGCTGGAAGTAGTCGTTGTCGATGTTGATCGGCGTCAGGGCGCCGCCGTTGACGGACTCATAGCCGTGGCTGGTGGTGTCGACCTGGACGGCGCGCATGCCGACGTTGCCGGTGACGGGCAGGCCCATGAGGCCGCCGGCGAACTTCATCTTCACATAGGCTTCGGCGACCGTCTCATCGACGCCCCAGCCCGACGCGGTGTCGGTGCTGTTGGCCGGCTGGACGAAGCCGCCGATGGCGGCCTTGGCCACGGCGTCGAAGTCGCCGTTGATGAAGGAAGGGGTGTCGAAGTCCGAGACCTTGAAGCTGGTCAGGATGCTGGCCGGCAGGGTCGCGATGATCGGCGCCTGGGTCCAGAAGGTCCGCGTATACTCCTTCGTGCGGTCCGTCAGGCGGCCGCCGAACGAGATCTCGGTCACGCCGGTGTCGCCGCTGTAGTGCGAGACGTCGAAGCGGGCGGTGGTCAGTTCGTCCGACAGATTGCCGCCGTCCGCCTGGGCCGGGCGATAGCTCTGCAGCGGCTGATAGGAGACGTCGCCGGTGTCATAGCTGGCGTAGGCCGACGGCGTCCGGCCGGGCGTCATGTCGACGCCGGCCATGGCTGGATACTGTTCGGTGAAGATGGCGCGCCACATGTTCTCGCGCTCGGCCTTGGAGTAGGCGAGGTCGCCGGTCAGGGTCCAGTCGCCCGAGGTCCACTTGCCGTTCAGGCCGGTGGCGAACAGGGTCTTGTCCTCGGTGTATTTGGCGATGACGTTGGTGACGGAGGCGTAGGGCAGGCGCGCCGCGACCACGGTGTTGTTGATGATGGTGTAGGAGGCCGTCGGGTCGCCGTAGGCCCAGGCGGAGCTGCCGCCATAGTTCCCGTAAGCGCCGTTGTTGCCGTACCAGATCTGGTTCTGGTCCTCGTCGATCTTGATGTCCGAATAGAGGACGTCGAGGTTCAGTTCGAACTGGTCGGACGGCTTCCACTGCAGGGCGCCGTTCACGCCGTTGCGGGTCTCGGTCAGGCGCTTGACCTGGGTCTGGGCGCCCCAGAAGGTCGCGTCCAGATCGCCGTCGCCATCGACGTCGCCGGCCGAGCCGCCGGTCGCGGCGTCGTTCCAGCCCCAGCCCTCGAAGGTCGAGTAGCCGTTCTTCTGGACCTGATGGGTCGCGCCGAGGGCGACGCCCAGGGTGTCCGAGACCGGGTGGGTGACGTTGGCGCTCAGACGATAGCCGGTCGGGTCATAGTCGGGCAGGTCCTTGCCCGCGTCGTAATAGACTGCGCCGGCGGTGCCGACGAAGGCCGGGCCGCGATAGTCGAGCGGGCGCACGGTGCGGATGTCGATGGTGCCGGCGATGCCGCCCGAGACCAGATCGGCCGACTGCGACTTGTAGACCTGGACACCCGAGACGATCTCGGACGGATAGATCTCCCAGCGGATGTTGCGATCGGGCTCGGACGAGGCGACCTCGCGGCCGTTGACGAGGCCGAGGACGAGGCGCGGACCGAGGCCCCGGATGGCGGCCTGGCTCTGATTGCCGCGGTCGCGCGTGCCGTTGATGCCGGGCAGGCGCACCAGCTCCTCGGCGATGGTCACGTTCGGCAGCTGGCCGATGTCCTGCGAGGAGATGGCCTCGATGACGAGGTCGGAATTGCGCTTCACCCCGATGGCGCTGCGCAGCGAGCCGCGGATGCCGGTGACGACGACTTCGTCGACCTGGGCGGCGTCATCCGTCTGGGCCGGAGCCGGGGCGGTCTGGGCGAAAGCCGGCGCGGCGGCGGTGAACAAGGCGGCGGCGGAGACGCCGGCTGCGATGAGGGTCTTTCTCTTGATGGTCATGGTGTCCTCCCCTGTGTCGCCTGATTTCAGGTCGATTGTCTGATGGCGGTGGCGTCGAGCCGCAGGACGGCGGGGCGGAGGCCCTCGGCGCGTGCGGTGACGGTGATGGCGCCGCCCGTGCGGCCGGCTTGCAGAATGGCCTGGGCCAGTCCGTTGAAGAGTTTGCGGCGGTCGGCGCGGTCGGCCTCGTGGCTGACCGGATTGCCGTTGCCGACGCCGATGACCCGCGCGTCGCCCGAGACCTCGAACACGACCAGATCGTCGGCGCGCGGGCAGGGACGGCCACGGCGATCGACCACGCTCGCGGTGATCATGCCCACGTCCTCGCCGTCGGCCTTGAGGGCGCTGCGGTCCACGGACAGGGTCAGGGCGGCGGGGGCGGCGGCGGTCTTGCGGCGTTGGGTCGCGACCAGACGGCCGTTCTTCCAGCCGCGCGCCTCCAGCACGCCGGGAGCGTAGGGGACCATCCAGGCCAGATGGCGGTTGGCGACGACGTCCTTGGATCCGACCAAGCGGCCGTTCAGGAACAGCTCGACGCGGTCGAGATTGGAATGGACCCAGACCTCGACGTCCTGGCCCTCGCGGCCTTCCCAGTTCCAGTGCGGGAACAGGTGCAGCAGGGGCTCGGGCCGCCACCAGGCGCGGTAGTACCAGAAATTGTCCTTCGGGAAGCCGCAGGAGTCCATGGCGCCGAAGTAGGAACCGACGCTGGGCCAGCGGGCGTAGGGGGTGGGCTCGCCGCGATAGTCGAAGCCGGTCCAGATGAAGCCGCCCGCGATGTAGGGGCGCTCCGCCGCGATGGTCCACCATTCCTCGGCGGTCGAGGCCCACCAGGGGTGTTCGCGGTCATAGGCGGGGACGATGTGGCCCGGGACGTCCAGAACGTATTCGCCACGGGTCGAGACGGTGCTGCCGGTCTCCGTGCCCATGACCGGCTGGTCCGGGAAGCGGGCGTGATAGCCCTCCATCTGGGGCGTGCGGTAGTTGAAGCCGAGGATGTCGACGACGCGAGAGACGCCGGTGTCGAAGTCCTGGTCCTTGGCCGCCGTGACCGGACGCGAAGGGTCCAGCCGGTTGACCATCCGCTTCATGGTCCGGGCGACGGCAGCGCCGACCTCGGTGCCCTGGATGGCCTGTTCCTCATTGCCGATCGACCAGGCGATGACGGAGGGGCGGTTGCGGTCGCGGCGGACGAGCGTGGCCAGTTCCTTCATCGACTCTTCGTCGGAGGACATGCGTCGGGTCTCGGCGATG
This sequence comes from Brevundimonas sp. GW821-FHT02A10, assembly GCF_059422025.1. Lineage (NCBI taxonomy): Bacteria > Pseudomonadati > Pseudomonadota > Alphaproteobacteria > Caulobacterales > Caulobacteraceae > Brevundimonas > Brevundimonas sp. GW821-FHT02A10. The sequence continues at coordinate 177,424 of NZ_JBWKWC010000001.1, read as the reverse complement.
ACCAGCATGCCCAGCCGGTCGCAGGCGTCCATCAGCTCAGGCGTCGCCGGATTGTGCGAGGCGCGATAGGCGTTGCAGCCCATGGCCTTGAGCTGAAGAATCCGCCAGTCCTGCAGCGCGTCCGGGATGGCCGCGCCGACGCCGGCGTGGTCCTGATGGCAGCAGGCGCCGAGCAGCTTCAGCGGCTCGCCGTTCAGCAGGAAGCCGTGCTTCGCGTCGAAGACGGCCGAGCGGACGCCGAAAGCGGTTTCGGTGCGATCCACGACCACGCCGTCGACCTCGACCTCGGCAGTCAGACGGTGCAGCTGCGGGTCGGCGGGCGACCACAGCGGGGCGGTAGGCCAGCGCAGCTCGGCCTCGACCTTGCCGTCGCTCCAGCCCTCGAGCGCGAGGGGCTTCTCGGCGCAGGTCAGTTCCAGGCCGTTGGGTGCGGAAACGATCGTTCGGACGGTGACGTTGCGCGCGGCGTCGGCCTGGTTGCGGACGGCGACCTCGACCTTGCCGATGGCGCCGGAGCCACGCGGCTCGGACTGGATGAAGGCGCCGTTGGGGGCGATGTGCAGCGGGGCGGTCGCGGTCAGCCAGACATGGCGATACAGGCCCGCGCCTTCGTAGAACCAGCCTTCGCCGAGGCTGGCGTCGACGCGCACGACCAGCCAGTTGGCCTCGCCGGGCTTCGCGACGTCGGTGATGTCGATGGTGAAAGGCGTGTAGCCGCCGTCGTGCTCGTCGACGATGATCCCGTTCAGGAAGACGACCACATCGCGGAAGGCGCCGTCGAACTCGAGGCCCAGCCGCTGGCCGGCCCAGTCCGCCGGGATGTCCAGCTTGCGGCGATACCAGCCGACGCTGTTCTCCGGGTGATCGCGGCCGAGGGCCTTGAAGCCGTGGGCGGCGCGGGGATCGTCCTGATCGTCCTTGAAGCCGCCGGGACCCGGATCGTAGGGCAGGTCGATGGCCCAGTCGTGCGGGACCTGAACCGTCGCCCAGTCGGAATCGTCGAAACCGGCGAGGGCGGCCAGGGCGATGGGCGAGCTCTCCGAGCCGCCGGTCTTGGCATAGGTCCGCTGATCGCGGCCGAAGCCGAAATCCTTGTCCATGTCAGCGGCGTGACCGAGCGCATGCTTCCAGTCGAAGGCCAGCTTTACACGGCGACGCGCGGCGGGGGTTTCGGCGGCGGCTGAGGCGGCGGGAAGGGCGAAGGACGAAGCGACAGCCAGAACGCCCGCGCCCTGCATCAGGACGCGGCGATCAACCACGGTCGACTGTGAAACCTCGCGCTTCAACGCAGCGCCTCCCTGATGTGCTCAGGCCTGTTCCCGACCTCTTGCAGTCAGGAAACCGCCGAGCGGAACTTCTGTCAATAAAATAATTTTCATATGCGACGCGAGGCGTCGTGAAAATCGCCGTCAGTGGCTGTCGCGAGGCAGGCCCAGGGTGTCGATGATGCGGTGGTATTTCACCGCCGGTTCGAGCACGGCGCCGGTCTCCAACTGACCGACCATCGACCGCTGGATTTCCTGCCAGGGCGTCTGGGAGGCGGGGTAGGCGTAACCGCCCCCCGCCTTGAGCGCCTCGCGCCGCTCCGCCAGCTCGGCATCGGGGATCAGGATGTCGGCCCGGCCGGTGTTCAGATCGATGCGCACCCGGTCGCCCGTCTCGATCAGGGCGATGTTGCCGCCCGCCGCCGCCTCGGGCGAGGCGTTCAGGATGGAGGGGCTGCCGGAGGTGCCCGACTGGCGTCCGTCGCCAATGCAGGCCAGCGCCGTGATGCCCTGTTTGATCAGGTGTGCGGGCGGCCGCATGTTCACGACCTCGGCCGCGCCCGGATAGCCGATGGGACCGGCGCCGCGCATGACCAGCAGGGTGTGTTCGGTGATCCCGGTGGCCGGGTCGTCGATGCGGTGGTGATAGTCCTCGGGCCCGTCGAACACGACCACGGGGCCCTCGAAGGCGTTGAGGTCGTCCGGGTTGGACAGATACCGATCCCGGAACTCGGGTGAGATGACGCTGAGCTTCATGATCGCCGAGTTGAACAGGCTGCCGCTCAGGATGACGAAGCCGGCGTCGGTCTTGAGCGCCGTGTCGAAGGTGCGGATGACGTCGGGCAGGACGATCTCGGCGTCCTTGCAATTCTCGCCCATGGTCTTGCCGTTGACGGTCAGGGCGTCCTCGTGGATCAGCCCCTGTCGCATCAGCTCGGCGACCACGGCGGGGACGCCGCCCGCCTGGTGATAGTCCTCGCCCAGATAGGCGCCGGCGGGCTGGAGATTGACCAGCAGGGGCACGTGCAGCCCCTTGGTCTGCCAGTCTTCCAACGGCACATCGACGTGGGCGTGACGCGCCAGGGCCGTCAGGTGGATCGGGGCGTTGGTGGAGCCACCGATGGCCGAGTTGACCACGATGGCGTTGTGGAAAGCCTCTTTGGTGAGAATGTCCGAGGGCTTCAGATCCTCGCGGACCATGTCGACGATGCGCCGGCCGGTCTCATAGGCGACCTGGGCCCGCTCGCGGTAGGGCGCCGGAATGGCGGCCGAGCCGGGCAGGGACATGCCCAAGGCCTCGGCCAGCGAGTTCATGGTCGTCGCCGTGCCCATGGTGTTGCAGTATCCGACCGACGGCGCCGAGGTGGCGACCAGGTCGATGAAGCCTTCGTAGTCGAGGTCGCCGCGCGCCATCATCTCGCGCGCCTTCCAGATGATGGTGCCCGAGCCGGTGCGCTCGCCGCGGTGCCAGCCGTTCAGCATCGGACCGACCGACAGGGCGATGGCGGGCATGTCCACGGTCGCGGCGGCCATCAGACAGGCCGGGGTGGTCTTGTCGCAGCCGATGGTCAGGACAACCCCGTCCAGCGGATAGCCGTAGAGGCTCTCGACCAGACCGAGGTAGGCCAGGTTGCGATCCAGACCGGCGGTGGGCCGTTTGCCGGTTTCCTGAATCGGATGGACCGGGAACTCCATACAGATGCCGCCGGCCTCGCGGATGCCCTCGCGGACCCGCTTGGCCAGTTCGATGTGGTGGCGGTTGCAGGGGCTGAGGTCGGAGCCGGTCTGGGCGATGCCGATGATCGGCTTGTCGGACTGCAGCTCCTCGCGGGTCAGGCCGTAGTTCAGGTAGCGCTCCAGATAGAGGGCGGTCATGTCCGGGTTGTCCGGATTGTTGAACCAGGCGCGCGACCGCAGCGGCTTCTTCAGGGGCTTCACGGTCATCAGTTCCAGCCGCCGTCGACGATGTAGTGCTGATTGGTGATGGCGCCGGCCTCGTCGGAGCTCATGAAGACCGCGACCCTGGCGATATCGTCGGGGACGAGGCGGCGCTTCAGGCACTGGTTCTCGTAGATGCTCTTCTCGGTCTCGGGCGTGACCCAGAGCTCGAGCTGGCGCTCGGTCATGATCCAGCCGGGGGCGATGGCGTTCACCCGCACGCCGAACTCGCCGAAGTCGCGGGCGAGGGAGCGGGTCAGGCCGATGACCGCGGACTTTGATGCGGTGTAGGCCGGCATGCCGCCTTGGCCGATGACCCAGGAGGTCGAACCCATGTTGATGATCGAGCCCTTGCCGGTCGCCTGCATGTCGGGGAGCACGGCCTGGGCGGCGAAGAACTGGTGCTTCAGGTTCACGGCCATGCGGCCGTCCCAGTAGTCCTCGGTGACTTCGAGCGTGGCGTGGCGTTCGTCGTGGGCGGCGTTGTTGATCAGGACGTCGATCGGACCGAAGGCGTCGCGCACCGTCTGGATCGCGGCCTTGAGCGCCGGGATGTCGGTCAGGTCGCAGCGGACAAAGCGGGCATCGGCGCCGAGCTCGGCCTCCAGCCGTTCGCCGCGCGCCACATCGATATCGAGGAAGCCGACCTTCGCTTTCTGGGCCATGAAGGACCGGGTGATGGCCTCGCCGATGCCGCCGGCCCCGCCGGTGACGATGACGACCTTGCCGGCCAGGTCAGGATAGATCGCGCCCATGTCGTTTCCCTGCTGCCGGGAGCGATCTCCGCGGCGTCTTTGATGCTTTCATCAATGAAAGCGATATTGCAGGCAAAAATGACGATGCGTCACCGCCAAGTCAACGGCGGTTACGGAATATGAGGCCCAACCGTCTGATCGGGCCCCGGAATCAGGCCCCGGTCAGGCTTGCGACATGGCCGACATCTCGGCCGAGATGGCTTTCACGGCGGCCTGCAGGTGCTCGAGCGAGGCGTCGATATCGCAGGCCGCGCCGGCGTGCTGGATATAGGGGGTGATCAGGGTGGCGATGACGCTGTCCGCGCCCATGATCGGCGCGACGAGGTCGGTGACGCCCATGACGAAGTCGCTGGCGCGGCGGACATAGCCCTGGGCGCCAGCCGCCTCGGCGTCGGCGTAGTAGCGGGCCAGACGGTCGGCCGGATACAGGGGCTCCAGCCGCGCCTTCAGCGCCGCCTGGGTCCGGTCCGAGGCGCAGCCGTAGAAGAGCAGGCCCGAGGAGGCGTCGATAATGCTGCGGCGGTAGCCCAGCCGCACGGAATAGCCGAGGTCGCCGGGGCTCTCGATGCGGGCGATGACCACGATCTGGTCTTCCGTCGGGACGACGAGGTGGCAGGACTGGACGGTGTCGCGCGCCAGATCCCGCATGATCGGCAGGGCGCCCTCGGTCAGGGACTTCACCGGCGCCTGGGTCATGCCCAGCGAGAACAGGCGGTTGGTCGGGCGATAACCGTCGGGCGTGGCCTCGATATAGTGCCGGAACTCCAGCACCTGGATCATGCGGAACAGTTCGCTGACCGACCGGCCCAGCTCCACCGACATCTGCGACGGCGTCATCGGACGGCCGTGAGACGACAGCAGCTCAAGCACGTCCAGCCCCTTTTCCAGAGCCGGGGCGCGGTATTTGCGATCCGACTCGTCCTGCATGGTCATCGAGAATCCTCCTGACGTCAGCCTAGGCCGGAGCCGTCGGTCTGGCCAGAATCATTGTGATCACCAATGAAATGTAGCGCCAGATATAAAAATCAGGTGGACGACTTTCGACCCTTGGCCTAGCGTCTCCGCCCACAGCGTCGAAGAACGACAGCCCTTGGGGGGACTCCGCGTGAAACTTGCAGTCATAGATCTGGTCATCCTGGCGATCTACGCCGTGGCGATCTTCGGCCTGGCCCAGTGGGTCTCTCGCGACAAGTCGGGGGCCAAGAAGACCTCCACCGACTATTTCCTGGCCTCCAAGAACCTGCCCTGGTGGGCCATCGGCGCCTCGCTGATCGCGGCCAACATCTCGGCCGAACAGATCATCGGCATGAGCGGCTCGGGCTATGTGATCGGCCTTGGCATCGCCTCCTATGAGTGGATGGCGGCGCTGACCCTGCTGATCGTCGGCAAGTTCTTCCTGCCGATCTTCCTGCGCAACGAGATCGTGACGATGCCGCAGTTCCTGCAGCAGCGGTACGGCCCGACGATCCGCAACGTCATGGCCGTCTTCTGGCTGCTGCTCTACGTCTTCGTGAACGTGACCTCGATCCTGTGGCTGGGCTCCATCGCCGTGACCACGGTGACCGGCATCGACCAGAACCTGGCCATCGTCTGCATCGCCGTCTTCGCCCTGGCCTATCAGCTGTGGGGCGGTCTGAAGGCCGTGGCCCTGACCGACATCGTGCAGGTAGCCCTGCTGGTCGCCGGCGGCCTGATCATCGGCTTCATCGCCCTGAACCACATCGCCGACAGCACTGGTGGATCCGGCGTCGTCGACGGTTTCGCGACCCTCGTGCATCGCTTCCCCGAGAAGTTCGACATGATCCTGTCCAGGGACAATCCGCACTATCAGCAGCTGCCGGGCATCGCCGTGCTGCTGGGCGGCCTATGGGTCATGAACATCAGCTACTGGGGCTTCAATCAGTACATCATCCAGCGCGCCCTGGCGGCCAAGTCGCTGCCTGAGGCCCAGAAGGGCATCGCCTTCGCGGCCTATCTGAAGCTGCTGATGCCGGTGATCATCGTGCTGCCGGGTCTGGCGGCCCTGATCATCGCGCCGGGTCTGGCCAAGCCGGACGAGGCCTATCCGACGATGATGAACCTGCTGCCGACCGGGCTGAAGGGTCTGGTCTTCGCCGCCCTGATCGCCGCCATCGTCGCCTCGCTGGCGTCCAAGGTGAACTCGATCTCGACCATCTTCACCCTGGACCTCTACGCCAAGGTCAGGAAGGACGTGTCCGAGCAGAATCTGGTGCTGGTCGGCCGCGTCGCCGCCGTCGTGGCCATGATCATCGGTGTCCTGACCGCCCGCCCGCTGCTGGGCTCGGCGGATCAGGCCTTCCAGTTCATTCAGGAGTTCACCGGCTTCTTCACCCCCGGCATTGTGGTCATCTTCATGCTGGGCCTGTTCTGGAAGCGAGCCTCCGAGGCCGGCGCCCTGACGGCGGCGGTCGGGTCGGTGGTGCTATCGGCCGTCTTCTGGTGGCTGCAGGACACCGGCCAGTTCATCTTCCCCTTCATGAACCGGGTCGGCGTCGTCTTCGTCGCTTCGCTGGTCGCCGCCGTGGTCGTATCCCTGCTGGTCCCGGCCAAGCCCGACGCCATGAAGATCAAGCTGGACAACATCACCTACAAGACGACGCTGGGCTTCAACCTGGCCGCGGTGGGCGTCATCGCCTTCCTGATCGCCGTCTACACGATCTGGTGGTAGCGGCAGGCTCATGACGGAACTGATTGGGGTCGATTGGGGCACCAGCAATCTGCGTGTCATGCGCCTTGGCGCGGACGGGGAGGTGCTGGATCGCCGGGTCGATCCGCGCGGGGCGGGGCGGCTGACGTCCGACGCCTTCGCCGGGGTGCTGGACGAGGTCGCGGGCGACTGGTTGGGCGCAGCGCCCGTCCTGATCGCCGGCATGGCGGGGTCGCGTCAGGGCTGGCTGGAGGCGCCCTATGTCTTCTGCCCGGCCGACGCGAGCGGGCTGGCGGCGCAGCTGGCCCGTCCGGTCGCCGACCGGGACATCCGCATCGTTCCGGGCGTCGCCCTGACGCCGCAAGGTCTGGGCGACGTCATGCGCGGCGAGGAGACCCAGGCCTTGGGTCTGTTTGAGCCGGGCGAGAGCGGGCTGATGGTCGCGCCGGGCACCCACTGCAAATGGATCCGGGTCGAGGGCGGCGCCATCACGGGCTTCCGAACCTTCCTGACCGGAGAACTGTTCGCAGCCGTGCGCGAGGCGACCCTGATCGGGCGCGGCATGGGTCAGCCGGGTGGGAATGACGCGGCCTTTGACGACGGCGTGCGTCTGGCCCTGTCGGATCCGGCGGTCACCGCCCATCTGTTCAACATCCGCGTGCGAACTCTCGCGGGCGAACTCGACCCGGACGGCGCGGTGGACTTCCTGTCGGGCCTGCTGATCGGCGCCGAACTGGCCGCCGAGGCCGCGGATCGGGAAAGCCCCGTGCGTGTCGTCGGCGAGGAACAGGTCGCGGCCCGCTATGAGCGCGCTCTGGCCCTGGCCGGGTTCGCGCATGTCAGCCGGGTGTCGGGCGAAGTCGCCGTGGCGCGCGGTCTCTATCGAATCTGGAAGGCCCTGCCATGACCCTGACTGTTCAGTCCGCCCTCGATGTCCTGCCTCTGGTCGCCATCCTGCGCGGCCTGACGCCGGAGGAGGCGGTCGGCGTCGGCGAGGCCTTGGTCGAGGCCGGCTTCACCTGTCTGGAGGTGCCGCTGAACTCGCCGCGCCCGCTGGAGAGCATCCGCTTGCTGCGCGACGCGCTGGACGGCCGGGCGGTGGTCGGGGCCGGCACCGTCCTGACCCCTCAGGCGGCCGAGGAGGTCGCCGGCGCCGGCGGCCAGCTGATCATCTCGCCCAATATCAATCCGCGCGTCATCGAACGGACGAAGGCCTTGGGCCTGTTCTCCATGCCCGGCTTCTTCACCCCGACGGAAGCCTTCGCGGCGCTGGAGGCGGGCGCTGATGTGCTGAAGCTCTTCCCGGCCGAACTGGCGGGGCCCGGGGCGGTCAAGGCGGTCAAGGCGGTCCTGCCAAAGGGCCAGCCCCTCTATGCGGTCGGCGGCGTCGATCCGGCGAACATGGCCGGCTGGCGGGCGGCGGGAGCGGACGGCTTCGGCATTGGCTCAGCCTTGTACAAGCCCGGTCGGGCCGCTAGCGAGGTCGGCGCTGTCGCCCGCGCCTTCGTCGGCGCCTGGAGCGTGTCCTGGAGCCCGTCCGCCTGATGACCGCCGAAGTCGAACTGATCTGGGATCTGGGCGCCGAGCTGGGGGAGGGGCCCGTCTGGGATGCGGCCCGCTCCTGCCTGTGGTTCGTCGACATCAAGGGACGGCGTCTGCATCGCTATACGCCTGCGACCGGCGACAAGAGCTCATGGGATACGCCCGACCAGACCGGTTTCGCCCTGCCGGCCGAGGACGGCTCGCTGATCTGCGGTGTGCGTGGCGGCCTGCACCGGTTCGATCCGGCGACCGGTGGTTTCACCCTGATCCTGCCGGTCGAGGAAGACCGGCCGCAGAACCGGCTGAACGACGGCTTCGTCGCCCCGGACGGCTCGCTGTGGTTCGGGTCGATGGACGATTCAGAAGAACAGAAGACCGGCGCCCTGTATCGCTGGTTCGAAGGCGAGCTGGTCCGCCATGACGACGGCTATGGGGTCACCAACGGCCCGTGTCTGAGCCCCGACGGCAAGACCCTTTATCACCACGATACGCTGGCGAAGACTGTGCTGGCCTTCGATCATGAGGCAGGCGTGCTGTCCAACCGGCGGGTCTTCGCGGTGATGGAGGACGGCTATTGCGACGGGCCCTCGATGCGCGCCGACGGGGTGCTGCACGTCGGCCTGTTCAACGGCTGGGGCGTGGCCCTGTATTCGCCGGAGGGCGAGCGCATCGGCAAGATCTCGACGCCGGTGCAGACGGTGACCAAGGCGGCTTTTGGCGGCCCGGACCTGCGGGACCTCTATATGACCACGGCCTGGCTGGGGAATGCGGACAAACGGGCCGAGCAGCCGACGCTGGGCGGTCTGTATCGGGTGCGGGTCGAGACGCCGGGACTGCCGCAGAACCTGATCCGTCTGCCGTAACCGGCAGAGGCGTCGGTCAGGCGGCGACCGCCGTCTGAACTTCCGAGACGTCGAGCCATTCCAGCCAGTCGCCATAGGGGTGGCCCTTGGCCAGGACGATGCTCTTGCCGGACGGCCACGACGTGAGGCGCAGCTCGACCTCGCTGCGGTCCTTCGTCCACTCATAGCCGATCCAGATCAGCGGGCGTTCGGCGGTCGCCATGGCGCCGGCAGCGGCGATCATGATCGAGATCGCCTGACGGTCCCACTCGGGCAGGTACTGCAGGAACATCGAGTGGACGATGGCGCGGCACTGTCCGAACTCCTGCGGCCGGGTCAGCTGTTCCGTCAGCCAATCCATGGCGTCGCCGCGCTCGATCCGCGGCGGATGCGCCGTCGCGATCTGCAGGGCGGCCTCGAGCCGCTTCGAGCGCTCGGGCCGGTCTGCCCAGGTGAAGGACAACAGGCGTTCACGATCATTGGCGTCGGCGGCGTTCAGCGGATGCAGATCGACGCCGCGCGCGAAGGCGATGTCCACGGGGGCGATGGCCGGCGCCGCGCCGCGCCACTGGGGCGCGATACGGACCGGAGAGGCGGGATCGCCCGCGACCAGGCCGCCGAGATCATAGGCGTATCGCGCGAGATTCAGGTTCAGACCGCAGCTGGAGCCCAGTTCGAGCAGTTCGAACGGCATGGGCCGATCCAGCGGCGCCGCCATGAGGGCGGACATGATCGCAGCCGCACGGGCGATCTCGTTGGTCTGGGTCGGTTCGCGCAGCCAGTTGGCGATGAAGCGGTCTTCCTGCGCCAGGGCCGCGGCGACCGCGCCGTCGAAGTCGTCGTGCTCGCGGCGGTACAGGGCCGCGAGATATTCAGGATTGCCGCGGCGGGCGAGCGCGTGGAGGGCACCGTTGAAACGCAGGGCGACGGCGGCTGCGGCGAGATCGCCCGACCAGTCCATGACCATGTTCGCGCTGATCGGCGCCTTGAGGAGCTGCCGATCGACGGCTTCAAGAACGGAGGCCAGGAAGGGGGAGCCCATCTCGCGGCAACGCTGGGCCTGACGCAGGAATTCATGTCTGGCGTCGGCGGTCGTGAGCACAGTCATCAATTCACGATCCGCATAGTCATCTAATCCCGATGCGCCCTTCCAAGTACTTCGGAAGTATCCGCAATCTAATCGTCCGCGCCGCGGCCAGCCACTTCAGCCGGTCATTCGCGTGCCGTCGATGCTTCGGTAGCTAGGCCACGATCGTTAAATTCATATAAATTCCCGCGGGCGAGACGCTCCCGGAGTTCGGACCTGAGACCGGTGTCAGCCCCGTCACCGTTCGTCGACGCTCGTATCGGGCGGGCGTCGGGATAGGTAAAAATACGTAGTTTATACAGGCGAGTGCTTGAAGCGTGGGCTTCCTTTGCCCGTTAACCGTCCCTTCAATCAAATGTAGTCAATCGTAGCGGGTGGGGGCTGCGTCACGAACGCCGAGGTATCGGCCGGTCGGAGATGCAAAACTCACGGCCCAACACATCAAACGCCCTTGTGTCTCAGGCTGACCACGTAAACGAAGTTGCAAATCAAGAACATGATCGCTGCGATGAATATTACTCGAAAACTGAGCCTGTCATTTGTTCTGATCTGCGTGTCCGCCGCGATCATGATGACGGTGTTCTTCGGCACGATCTGGATGATCCGGTCGTCGACGGACAGCAACAACCTCAGCCAGTCGATTCACGCAAACGCGCTGTCGCTTGAAACCGCCATCCTGCGCCAGAACAGCCAGTTCCGGGGCTTCCTCGTGACCGGGGACGAGAGCTATCTCAAGTCCTACTACGAAGGGCGCGACGAATACGACACCATCTACACCGAGATGAAGGGCCTTCTGAAGGATCCCGCCAACCTGAAGAGCCTTGAGGACTCGCATACGGCGACCCTGGCCTGGCGCAAGGACTGGGGCGACCGGATCATTCAGGTCGTTCGCTCGGGTCGCCGCGACGAGGCGCAGCAGATGGTGCGCGACGCCGGCAAGAAGGTCCTGGTCAGCGAGGCGGTCCTGCCCCTGCGCGACATCCGGACGGCCGAGGCCGAGCTGATCGCCAAGAACGGCAAGAACCAGGAAGACGCCATCGTCACCGCCATCGCCGCCCTGATCCTCGGCGGCATCGCCCTGATCGCGACCGCCATGACCCTGTCGGTCCTGCTGAGCCGCACGATCGCGCGTCCGATCACGATCCTGACCGCCGCCATGGCGCAACTGGCCAAGGGCGACAACCACATCACTGTCGACGCCGGGCGCGCCGACGAACTGGGCGACATGGCTCGCGCCGTTCTGGTGTTCCGCGATGCGGCCCTGGCCAAGGCCGAGGCTGACCTCGCCAAGGCGGAAGCCGAACGCGCCAAGGAGCAGGCCGACCTGGCCAAGGTCGGCGCCGACGAGGCCCAGCGCCGCGTCGTGGAAGCCCTGGATACGGCGCTGGAAGCCCTGGCCTCGGGCGACCTGACCCACGTCATCAGCCGGCCGTTCGCGCCGGAATACGAGCGCCTGCGCAAGTCGTTCAACAGCGCCGTCGAGGGGCTGGAGCAGAGCATTTCCAGCGTCGCCCGTTCGGCGCAGAGCGTTCACTCCGGCGCCGCCGAGATCTATTCGGCCTCGGAAAACCTGTCGCAACGCACCCAGCAGCAGGCCACCCGGCTGCAGGAAACCACCACGGCGACCCAGCAGGTCACCGGCATGGTCGGCGAGACCGCCCAGCGCGCCGCCGACGCCCGCACCGCGATCACCGTGGCCAACGCCAATGCGACCGAAGGCGGCGCCATTGTTGACGAGGCCGTCTCGGCCATGGACGCCATCCAGTCGAGCTCGGAAGAGATCGGCCAGATCATCAACCTGATCGACGGCATCGCCTTCCAGACCAATCTTCTGGCGCTCAACGCGGGCGTCGAGGCGGCGCGCGCCGGCGACGCCGGCCGCGGCTTCGCCGTCGTCGCCACCGAGGTTCGCGCCCTGGCGCAGCGTTCCGCCGATGCGGCGCGCGACATCAAGGCGCTGATCACCAAGTCTTCCGAACAGGTCCAGTCGGGCGTCGGCCGCGTCGGCGACACCGGCAAGATGCTGGCCCGGATCGGCTCCAAGATCGGCGACACCAATGCGCTGATCAGCGAGATCGCGCACAGCTCGGGCGCCCAGGCCGACAAGCTGAAACAGGTCAACAGCGCCGTCGCCAGCATGGACAGCATGACCCAGCAGAATGCTGCCATGGTCAAGGAAGCCACCGCCGCCGCTCGCAGCCTGGCGACCGAGGCCGACGAGCTGGCCCGACTGGTCGCCCGCTTCCGCCTGGGCGGCGATGCGGACCGGTCCTATGAAGCCGAAGCGACCCACGGGGACGCCGACTGGTCGTTCCGCAACGTGGCCTGAGGTCAGGGCGGGCGTCGGATCCGGCGCCGAATTCCGGACATCGAGGGTAGGGCCGGCGTTTCGCCAGGCCCGGTCTCTCTGAGGTCTCCAATCGGGCCAGAACCGAACGGCCGACTGTCTCGATATCATCCAGAGGAAGCGGCGGCGTTTCACGTCTCCGCTTCTGACCTTGAGCGCCGCGGGTTTCCTGCGGACGTCCGGGGCGGGCTGCCGCTACGTCAATATTTTGATGTAATGATGTTCTTCGGGTCTTAGGTAGAAATACTGATAAGTCCCGTTTTCGTACATTATAGCTAGCAGCGTTACTGATATTTAACCCATCTATTCTATATAGGTAACACTACGTATTTCAGAAGAAATGCGCGCAACCAAAAAGACCTGCGGGGACTGAATGAACTACCTCTATCTGTCGGCGGCGATCATGCCGCTTCTGCTGGCCGCTCCGGCCATGGCCGAGGCGCCCGCCGCCACCCCGCCTGCCGCGACGGCCCAGGGTCCGGCTGCCGACGCCCCGATCCGCACTGCTCCCAAAGCCTTCAGCACGGGCGTCGCCAAGGGCCGCGACCTGCTGGACTCCGCCATTTCCGCCAGCACCCTGGATGAAGTCGACCTGCCCAAGGTCGGCACCTCCAGCGTCGCCGGCATCATCGGCAACCTGCCGGGCATCCGCGCCGAAACCTCGGGCATCGACGGCGTCTCGTCGGTGACCGTGCGCGGCCTGCCGCTGGCCGCCGACGGCTCCAAATATCTGCAGATCCAGGAAGACGGCCTGCCGGTCCTGGAGTTCGGCGACATCCACTTCGGTTCGACCGACATGTTCCTGCGCGCCGACATGGGCCTGTCGCAGGTCCAGGTGATCCGCGGCGGTTCGGCCTCGACCTTCGCCTCCAACTCGCCGGGTGGCCTGATCAACTTCATCTCCAAGACGGGTGAAGAAGAGGGCGGCGCCGTCATGGTGACCTCGGGCCTCGACTATGACCTGAACCGCGTCGATTTCGACTACGGCGCCCCGCTGGGCGACGGCTGGCGCTACCACGTCGGCGGCTTCTATCGCCAGGGCGAAGGCCCGCGCGACCTCGGCTACGACGGTTTCAAGGGCGGTCAGTTCAAGGCCAACCTGACCCGCCAGCTCGACCACGGCTACATCCGCTTCTACGCCAAGTATCTGGACGACCGTCAGCCGAACTACGCCCTGTTCCCGCTGGTCGCCTCGGGTTCGAACAGCGATCCGAGCTTCGCCAGCCTGCCGGGCACGGACGGTCTGCGCGACACCACCCTGTCGAACGACACCGCCATCTATAACGGCGTCGACCAGAACAATAATCCGACCACCTTCGATCGCCGCAACGGCGTGCACGGCGTGGTCAAGTCGGTCGGCGCCGAAGGCCAGTACGACATCAACGGCTGGACCATCACCGAGAAGCTCCGTTACTCGCGGATCTCGGGCGAGTTCAACGACGACATCTCGCTGGTCAGCATGCCGGCGACCTCGCTGATGGCCGCCTTCGCCGGTCCGGGTTCGCGCCTGAGCTACGCCACCGGCCCGAACGCCGGCCAGGTCATCGCCAACCCGGCGACCCTGAACGGCAACGGCCAGTTGCAGATCGGCGTCTACGCCAATATGGATCTGAACAGCCTGGACAACATCACCAACGACCTGCGCGCCTCCAAGGTGTGGAACGTCGGTGAAGGCAAGCTGACGACGACCTTCGGCCTGTACGCCTCGTCGCAAGATGTCGACATGTACTGGAGCTTCGCCAACGCCCTGGAAGGCTATACGACCGGCGGCGCCGCCGTGCGCTACAACCTGACCACGGCGACCAATATCCCGGTTACCGACAACGGCATGATCGCCTACGGCTTCGCCACGGCGACGGCGCTGTACACCTACCACCAGCGCTACGACGTCAACTACAAGACCCTGGCGCCCTATGCCTCGGCCAACTACCAGATCGGCAAGCTGGCCGTCGGCGCCAGCATCCGTCTGGACCACGGCGACGTCAGCGGCGACCTGTACGGCGCCAGCCTCGGTGGCGCCCGCGTGGGTCAGGCCACGATCGACGTCAATGGTGACGGCGTCATCAGCCTGCCCGAGACCAAGGTCGCCGTCCTGCCGCTGTCCCAGCCGGGCACGGTCGACTACGGCTACGACTACGTCTCCTACTCGGTGGGCGTGAACTACCGTATCGCCGAGCCGGTTTCGGTCTTCGGCCGCTACAGCCGCGGTGGCCGCGCCGCCGCCGAACGTCAGCTGTTCTCGCCGACGCAGTTCAACTCCACCACCGGCAAGCTGGTCGACTCCGACACCGCCTATGGTGAGGTCCAGCAGGCCGAAGCCGGCGTCAAGTTCCGCCAGGAAGGCCTGACAGCCTACGCCACGGCGTTCTGGGCCTCGACCGGTGAGACCAACTCGCAGATCGGCGCCGACTCCTCGGGCGCGCCCAAGGTGATCAGCTTCACCCGCGACTACAGCGCCACCGGCATCGAGCTGGAGAGCGAGTACAGCTACGGACCGTTCAGCATCGCCGTCGGCGCCACCTACGCCAAGGCCAGCATCGACAGCGACTCGGCGAACGCCGCCCTGGAAGGCAACCGTCCGCGTCACCAGCCGGAACTGTTCTACAACGTCCGTCCCGAGTACGAGCACGGCATGTTCACGGTCGGCGCCACGATCAACGGCACGACCAGCAGCTATGCCCAGGACGACAACGTCCTGGTCCAGCCCGGCTATGTGATCGTGAACCCCTACGTCTACGTCCGGCCGGTCCGGAACGTCGAACTGGGCGTCACCGCCTTCAACGTCTTCGATGAGATCGCGATCGTGAATATCGGCGCCAGCGCCATCCCGGCTTCGGGCGTGGTCCAGGCGCAGACGCTGAACGGCCGCACCATCTCGGCCTCGCTGCGCTACACCTTCTGATCGTGACGGCCGCGGCGGTGAAAGCCGCCGCGGCCTGAGTGTCCAGTACCCAGCTTCCCGAGAAGCCCGCCTCACGGCGGGCTTCTTGTCATTCTTGGCAGGGTCTCAGCCGGCGTCGGGCAGGGTCAGGGTGAAGCGGGCGCCGCCGCCCGGTTCCGGAGCCGCGCTCGCGCTTCCGCCATGCCGTTCCGCCACGATCCGCACGAAGGCCAGGCCGAGGCCGACGCCCGGCTTCGCATCGGCGGCCTGGTGGAAGGCCTCGAACAGGCGCTCGGCCTCTTCCGGCGGGAAGCCCGGGCCTTGGTCCCGCACGGTGCAGACGTGGAACCGGCGTCCGCCGATCTCGGCGGCTTCCAGGGTGCAGGCGACCGTGCCGCCCCGCGGCCCGTACTTCAGCGCGTTGTCGATCAGATTGACCAGGGCGCGACCGACCAGAACCGGATCGCCGACGACCAGCCGCTCCTCGTCATCCTCGGAGGTGACGATCGTGGCCTCGCGCGCCTGGGCCTGGGGCCACAGATTATCGGCGGCCTCGATCAGCACCTGGCCCAGATCAAACTCGCGTCGGTCCATGACCTGGGACTCCGCGCGGGCGAGCTGCACATAGCTTTCGGCCATGGCGAGGGTGCGCCGGGCATAGTCGCCGATGCGGCGCTCGAAGCCGTCGTCGCGCGGCGTCTGATCGGCCAGCAGGGTGAGGATCGACACCTGCGGCGAGCGCATGTCGTGGCTGAGGAGTTGCAGGGCCTGTTCACGCTGGCGTTCGGCGACGCGGATCGCGGTCACGTCTGCCAACCGCACGATGCCGCCGGGCCGGGCGCCCCCGGCGAGCTCCAGTCGCGCCTCGTCCAGCTTGAGCACCTCGCCGGTGGCGGTGCGGATCTCGCGCGCCGGGCCGGTCCGGGCCAGCAGGCTTTCGAGCGGTTCTGCGCCGATCCGGGCGAACAGGTCGTCGATGTCTGAACCGGCCATTTCCCCTTCCGCCTGGAAGAGGTCCGCCGCCCGGGCGTTGGCCAGGAGCACATGTCCCGTGTCGTCGATCACCAGCGTCGCGTCGGGCAGGCTGCGAAGGGTGTCGGAGATCAGCCCGCTGAGGTCCCTGAGCCGCAGCAGGGCCGCTTTCAGAACTGTGGCCTGACGGTCGATATGGTCGCCTGAAGCGTGGGAGGCGGCGAAATCCGCGAGCCAGGGGCCGTCCGCCCGGAAGGCGTCGATCTCGGTCTGCATATAGGCTGACGCGGCTTCCAGCCGGCGCCAGCTCCACAGAGGCCAGGCCAGGGCGACGCCAGCGACCGCCGCCACAGGCGCCAGCCAGATTCCGGCGAGGAAGGCGAGGCTGCTGACGATGAAGATCGCCGCGATTGTTCCGACACCCGCCGCGAGACTGATAGCCGGGCGCAGCATCAGGAAGGCGGCCATCAGTCCCCACAACGGGATGAGGGACAGGAAGGCCAGCAGGGACGAGGGTATGGCGCGGATGGCGTCACCGCGGATCAGGGTGTCGAGCAGGGCGGCCTGGATCTCGACGCCGGGCCTCAGTTCGCCGTGGGGCGAGACCGGGGTGGCGAACCGGTCGCCCAGACCGTCGGCGGTCATGCCGACCAACACCTGTTTGCCGGTCAGGAAGCCGGCCGGGATCTCGCCGCGGACCAGATCGACGAAGGATACGGTGCGAACCGATCCGGGCGGGCCACGATAGCGGATCAGGGTCGATTGCAGCGGGGTCAGATATGGCGACGTCGTTTTCTGGCGCGCCTGCGTGATGACTCCGCCGGTCGCCGTTCGCATCCGCGCCGTCATATGGGGCCAGGTCTGCCCGCCCGCGGCCATGAACAGCGGCAGGCGGCGCACCACGCCGTCGGGGTCGGGCGTCAGGTCAACATGGCCGAGGCCGGCGGCGGCGGCGGCCAGTTCGGGAATGGGCTCTACCACCCCGAAGGCGGCGCCGTTCTCGCCGGGTTCCTGAAGCAGTTCCGCCAGCCAGGTTCGGCCGTTGCGTGACAGGGCCTGGCTCAGTGCCGGATCGGCGTCGGCCTCGGGCTCGGCGAACAGGACGTCATAGCCCACCGAGGCGGCGCCGGCCTCGGTCAGCCGGTCCAGGGCCCGGGCGTGCAGGGTCCGCGACCAGGGCCACCGGCCCAGGGCCTCAATGCTGCGGTTGTCGATGGCGACCACGACCACCTGTTCGCTGGCGCGTCCCGGCGAAAGGGCCAGCAGGGCGTCGTAGATCCAGTTGTCCGCGCGGCGGGTCGGCGATCCCAGCGCCAGCCAGACGACCAGAAGTGACAGGCCCAGGCCGACGACCAGCCATTCGATCAGGGTGCGGCGGTCGGCCAGTCGCGGGCGGATCATGCCGCGCCAGCCTGTCCGGGCCTCGCTCCAGGTCGGAAGGCGGAATGTCAGGGGACGCTCAGGGATGCGGGCGGCGACCAGGCTTCGACGGGTTTGCCATCGACGCGCCAGACGGACATCACCCGCCAGCGATACTCGCCCGAGGGCAGCGGCGGCAGGATGATGCCGGGCCGGGGCACGTCAGTCCGATCGGCCACCAGGGTTCCGTCCGCCCGCGCGAGTTGGAAGCGGTAGCTTTCGGCGCCCTTCGGCGGGGTGCTCCAGTGGAAGGCGCGGCCGCCGCCGGCCTGGGGCTCGACGCTGAGGCCGCTGACGACGTTCAGGGCGCGGACGAAGCGGTAGTCGGCGGGCATGCCCTCGAGGTCTAGCGGCGAGACGGCCGTCAGCCGAATGAAATAGGGGCCGTCGGGCAGGGGATAGATGTCGATCGTCGCCTCGCCCGGCCGCGACTGGCCGCTGCTGACGATGTTGGCGAAGTCGGCGTCGGTGGCGACGACGGCCCGGTACCGGGCGGCGCCCGCCACGGGCGTCAGGGTGAAGGACAGCATGCCGCCGGCCTGGATGGCGTTGTCGGGAAGCCAGGCGGGTTCGGGCAGCAGATCGACCAGATCGGCACGACCGTCGGCGATGGCCACGCCCTGGCGCGGGGCGGCGATCAGCGGCTCCAGCCCCTCGGGCGCGACATGGACCGATCCGCCCAGGACCTCGGTCTGGGCCCGGTCGGCGGCGCCGTCATAGCCGATGCGGAATTCGGTGCCGCGCACGGCCGAGGCCGACAGCGGGGTGCCGACCCGGAAGCCGCCGGGCGACCGGACGGGCGAGACGCGAAACTCGGAACGGCCGCCCAGGACGGTGATCTCCTGGTCGACGGCGCCGTTGAGAGCGTAGGCGCGCAGGCGGGTCAGGCGGACGCGGCTCATGGAGGGCACGGACACGGTCCCGCCGTCGGGCAGGCTGAAGCGGGCGTTGGCGTTGGCCCCGGTCTCGATCTCGGCGCCTTCGCCGAGCACGGCGCCGACGCGGGTCGCGACGGCCCCGCCCTGACGCAGGCTGACGTCGCCGCGGAAGCTGACCAGACGGGCCTGGACCGGTCGCGTCCTGAGCAGGGCGACCGGCAGCCTCAGGGTCATGCCGACGGGCAGCCGCAGCGGATCAGCGACGCTGTTCAGCGTCTGCAGCGCGCGCCAGTCGGACTCCCGTTCCAGATGGGCCCCGGCGATACTGCGCAGGGTGTCGCCCTGACGGACCACATAGGTGAAGGTCTCGCCGGACGCGCGAACCTGGGGAGCCGGGGCGGGTTCGGCCGATGCCAAGCCCGGCAAGGCGACGCCCGACAGGCCGGCGAGCGCCAGCCAGGCGGCAGCTCCCAAAGCGGCAAGCCGGGCGATCCTCATCAGGTCTCTCCGTCTGCGGTCCCCGCGGCCGGGGCCGCCGCCTCGATCCGCTCCAGACGGTATCCATAGCTGTAGACGGGGGCCAGACGGAAGCCCGCATCCGGCCGCAGGTTCAGCTTGGAGCGCACGCGGGAAATATGCATGTCCAGGGTGCGGCTGTTCAGGTCGGGATCGCTGCCCCACACCGAGTCGAGCAGATAGGAGCGCGACAGGGCCCGGTTCAGGTTGCGGAACAGGGTCAGGGCGACGGCGAATTCCTTGGCGGTCAGGCTGACCGCCGCGCCACTCGCCGTGGCGGTCCCGGTCGCCGGATCCAGCACGACATGGCCATGGGTTTCGGAGGCCTGGGCCTCGGGGGCGCCATAGGCGCGGCGCAGCAGGGCGTGGATGCGCGCCTTCAGGACCGGCTTGGACACCGGCTTGGTCAGGAAGTCGTCGGCGCCGGCGCCCAGGCCCTCGATCACATCCGAATCGTCCGACCGGCTGGTGACCAGAAGGATTGGCGGGGGAGGGGTCAGGTTGTTCTGCGCCCACTGGATGACCTCGACGCCGGACTTGTCCGGCAGCTGCCAGTCCAGAACCATCAGATCGAAGGTCTCGCGGCGCAGGGCGGACAGCAGCGCGTTGGCCCGGGAAAAGCCCGAACCCTGGAAGCCCGCTTCAGAAATGGTGTCGAGGATCAGTTCGAGCTGAACGGGATCATCATCGAGAGCGGCGATCTTCATCGGGTCCTTCGGTCGTGGGGGAGCGGCCGGGCGGCGCAAGAGTGTCTGACGTCCATCATGCCCATGTCGGCGCGCCAAGACTGTAAAATCTCGTATCAGGTGAGAGGATGGGGCGCCGCTCAACCGATGCTGCGCCATTCCAGGGGCTGGCCGGGCATCTGGCGCTCGATCCAGCGGTAGCTGGTCTTGTCCCAGCGGACGATCCAGGGCGTCAGATTGTCCAGCACCATGTCGCCCTCGTCGGTGGCCAGGACCAGGACGGCGTGCAACTCGCCCCAGGACGTGCGCACGATCGCGAAGGTCAGTGTGTCCGCGGGGATGCCCGCCTCGATCAACTGGTGGCGTTTGGTCATGGCGTAGTCCTCGCAGTCGCCGCTCTGGTTCTGGCCGGACTGCAGCGCCCAGTAGTCGGTCTGGCCGTAATGGGCCGCATCGCTGACCGCGCGAATGTTGCGGTTGACCTGCTGGTTGACGCCGCGGACCAGGGCCCAGAGGTCGGCGGTCATCGTCAGCGTCTGCGAGGGCTCGCCCGAGGTTGCGGAGGCGTTGTTCTGAAAGGCCCCGGTGTCGGCGTCTTGGGCCGCCCACGCGATCAGTCCCAGCTCGACGTCCGGCGTCGCGTCGGTCGCGAGGTCGTCGAAGCCCATGGCGTGGGGCGCCAGGTCGGCGCCGGTCGTGGTTTCCGCCTCGCGGGTTCGTTCGCCGGAGGCGGGCGTCGGGGTGTTGGTGTGGCCGAAAGCCTCGCGCCAGTAGCGGGTCCGGGCCTCGCGCTGGATCCGGGCGTCATCGACCTCGCCCGAGGCCCGGCATTCGCGCGGCAGACGCTGGCACATGGCCAGGAAGCCGGCCGGGGCCGCTGCGGCAGTGATCAGGGGCATGGTTGCACGGGAAGCGGCGGGCGTGGTCGCCCGTCCGTCCGCCGCGTGGCTGGGGGACACCCCCGCCACGAGCGAAAACCCGATTGCCAAACCCGTGATGACCGCTGACCGGAACACTGCAAAATCTCCTCGAATGTCGAGGAGCGAGATGCCGAAGTGCGGTCCTTAAGAACAGTGGCCAGTTGTAAAACGTTGTATGCCTATAACTTTCGTCCTATCGGGCGAAAGTTATAGGTAAATACAGTATAGAAAGTAGGAACTGATCGTCTTTTCTTTGTTGGTTTAAGTTGTTTGAGTTTCTTGTGGGGGTGTCACTCAGCCGCCGGTCGGAGCGCCGCCGAAGTCGAACTGCTCCTGCTGCTGGCGACGGGGCCCGCCCCCGAAGGTCCAGGTCAGGCCGACATAGGCGGCCCGACCGGCGAATTGACGCTCGGTCCGCTCGCGGAAGGTCGGGGTGTCATAGGTCGTCACGTCGCCGAACTGGTTGAAGAGGTCGCGCACCGTCGCCTGGAAGGCCAGGGTCTCGGTCAGTTTGCGGCGGTAGCCCAGGTTGACCATGCCGCCCGCGTCGCGCGTGCCCTGGGCCAGCAGGGCCTCGCCGTTCCACTGGGCGGCGATCTGGAGGAAGTCCTTGGGCGTCGGCTGCCAGTTCAGGTTCACGCGGCCCGAGACCTGGGTCCCCGACCGGTCGGTCGCGCCGGGAAGGCCCGCGGCATCGATCTCCTGACGGAAGACATTGACGCTGGCGTTGTAACGCAGGCTCGGGATCAGGGCGCCGTTGGCCACGACCTCAAGCCCGACGTCGCGCCGGGCGCCGAGGTTCTCGGGCCGGGTCAGGAAGACGCCGCCGCCGATGTCGATGGCGACGTCGGTGAAGGCCTTGCGCGTGTCCCGGAAATAGGCGGTCGCCTGATAGAAGGTCTGGCCCGAGCGACGCTGCCACATGGCCTCGAAGGCGTCGGTCTCCTGCGGCTCCAGATCGGGGTTGCCCGAGCGCACGTTCAGCGGATCGACGTAGGAGACGAAGGGGTTCAACTGGAACGGCTGGGGACGCTGGATGCGGCGCGAATAACTGGCGCGGACCGTCTGGGCGTCGTCGAGCTTGTAGGAGACGTGCAGCGTCGGATAGGCGCGGAAATAGTCCTGGCTGGCCGTCACGCCGCTGCTCACGGCGTTGACCTCGATGTCCGCCTGCTCCAGCCGCAGGCCGAACTGGGCTGAGAGCTTTTCGCCGAACGGCCGCTCATAGGTCGCATAGAGGGCGTGGACCGCCTGTTCGGCCTTGAAGCGGCTGGACAGGGCCGGGACGACGGTCAGGCCGGCTTCGGTCGCGCCGCGGCTGACGCTGTTGTCCTGACGCGGCTGGCGAACTTCCAGTTCATAGCCGAGGCGCAGCCGGGCCTCGCCCATCGGCCGGACATAGGCGCTGCTGAAGGCCGTGATGGTGAAGGCGCCGTCGTTCACCACCCGCTCGTAGGACTGCGGCCCGGCGGGGATCGAGGGGGAGGCGACGGTCGCGAGGTCGAGGGTGTTGTCGCCCTGGTCGATCCGCAGCTCATTGGTCCACTCGTGGCCCTGGTCGTCGAAGCGGTGCAGCAGGCGGGCGGTCAGGCCCCGGTTGCTGAAGGTCTGGTCGACGTCGCTCTGGCGGGTATAGGCGGAGTTGATCGCGCCGCCGGCTTTGCGGCTCTCGAAACGATCGTCGATGACGCCGGTGTTGTGGAAGTCGGCGCCACGCGCCTCCAGCGTCAGCTGATCCTTGTCAGTGAATTTGTACTCCAGGCCGAGTCGGCCGTTGAAGCCGTCGACATCCGCGTTCACGACCTGGTTCAGGTGCGAGGGCAGGAACTGACCCGAGACGGTGTCCAGCTGTGCGCGGTCGCGGTCGATCAGTTGTTCGATAGTGTCGTGGCGATAGCCGAGGTCGCCGGACAGGGTCACGGGGCCGCGGGTCTGTGATCCACTGACCCCGAGGTTCCAGCGGCCGTTGTCGCCGACGTTGGCGCGGACGGAGCCCGTGGTGCTCATGCCGGGCTTGGGCTGGTTGGGCTTGGAGATGAGGTTGATCACCCCGCCGGAACCCTCGGGGCTGTAGGCGGCCGAAGGGTTGGTCATGACCTCGATGCGGGCGAATTGGGCGGCCTGCATCTGCTGGATCGCCTGGGCGCGGCCTTCGCCGGTCAGCACGCCGGCGGGGCGGCCGTCGATCAGGATGGTGACGTTGCTGTCGCCCCGCAGGGAGACATTGCCCTGGGGATCGACGTCGACGGAAGGCACGTTGCGCAGGGCGTCGGCCAGGCTGCCGCTTGAGGCCTGAAGGTCGTTGGCGAGGCTGTAGCTGGTGGAATCGATCGAGCTGCGGATGGCGTCGGCGCGGCTGGTCACGGTGACGTCGGCGACCGTCGAGGCCTGCTCCTCCTTCGGGTCGGGCGTCTGTGCAGGTGTCTGGGCAGGCGCGTGGCTCGGGGCGGGGATTGGCGCCGTTTGAGCCATCGCCGGGAGCGCGAGCATGGAGGCGGTCAGGGCAGTGGCGGCCAGAAGGGCGAACCGGGCGGGGGAGGCAGTCATGCGTTCGAGTCCTTCGGGACCCGCGACGGTCCCGGTTGAGAGAGACGCCGTTCGGAAGGTCGCGCGTTGAATCGCGCATAGCCCGGCGGCCGGGGCGAGTATCAGCCGTCGCTGCTTCCCGACCAGTTACATCGGGGAAAGGTAGATTGCTTATCGTTCATGTGCCGGTCGACTGGCGTCTGTCCCCGATCATTCGCCCTGACGACGGGCGCTCTTTACGCCGCCCTTATGCCGGGCGCTGAAATCCGAATGGCGCGCTTACGGTCATAGGGCCTCTACCTCCGCTCGAACCGAGTTGGAGGCGCCGAATGGCCGATCTGTTGTTTCTCGCGTTGGGCGGCGGGGCGTTTGTCGCCTTCGCCGCTCTCGCCCATGCCCTGAAGAGGATCGGCTGATGATCGCCATTCTCTGGGGCGCCGGCGCCGTCGTGGTCGCCGTCTATATGGTCGCGGCCCTGCTGCGGCCCGAGCGGTTCTGAAGGAGCCGCCGTCATGATGACTGTTCAAGGATGGGCGGAGATCGCCCTGACCCTTTCGCTTTCCGTCGCCCTCGCCTGGCCGATCGGGATCTATCTGTCGCGCGTATGGAACGGCGAACGCACCTGGCTCGACCCGCTACTCAAGCCGGTGGAAGGCCTGTTCTACAAGGCAGCGGGCGTCGACCCGAAACGCAGCCAGGGTTGGGTCGGCTATGCCTCCGCCCTGATCGTGTTCAACGCCATCGGCTTCTTCCTGTTGTACGCCCAGTTGCGTCTGCAGAACGTCCTGCCGCTGAATCCGCAGGGGTTCGCCGGCATGTCGCCGCATCTGGCCTTCAACACGGCCGTCAGCTTCGTCACCAACACCAACTGGCAGTCCTACGGCGGTGAAAGCACCGCCTCGACGCTCAGCCAGATGGTCGGTTTCACCACTCAGAACTTCCTCTCGGCCGCTACCGGCGCGACCATCGCGGCCGCCCTGGCGCGCGCCTTCATCGCCAATCGCGGGGAGGGGGTCGGAAACTTCTGGGCCGACCTGACGCGCACCACCCTCTATCTGCTGCTGCCGCTGTCGATCGTTCTGGCCATGGTGCTGGTCGGTCTGGGCGTGGTGCAGAGCCTGGCGGCCTCGGCCTCCGCGACCGGGCTTGAAGGGGGATCGCAGACCCTGGCCCTGTTCCCGGCCGCCAGTCAGGAAGCGATCAAGCAACTGGGCATCAACGGGGGCGGTATCTTCAACGCCAACTCCGCCCACCCGTTCGAGAACCCGTCGCCCCTGACCAATCTGATCGAGTCCGTCTCGATCAACATCCTCGGCTGGGCCGCCTTCTTCGCCTTTGGCCGCAGTGTTCTGGCCAAGAAGGACGTGCGCGCCCTGGTCGCCGCCGCCTTCGTGCTGCTCGCCACCTGCACGGCCGGCATGTACGTCGCCGAAACCCAGCCTGCGCCAGCCCTCGTCGCGGCCGGGATCGAACAGCCGCTCAATATGGAGGGCAAGGAGGTCCGTCTCGGCGTGCCGTCCTCGGTGACATGGGCGGGGCAGACGACCGGCGCCTCGAACGGTTCGGTCAACGCCATGCACGGCAGCTTCATGCCTCTGTCGGGCGGGCTGCAGATGTTCCTGATGCAACTGGGCGAGATCCTGCCCGGCGGGATCGGCTCGGGCATCGCGATCATGGTCGTCATGGCCATGCTGGCGGTCTTTGTCGCCGGTCTGATGGTCGGCCGCACGCCGGAGTATCTCGGCAAGAAGATCGAGGCGCGAGAGATCCAGTTCGCCATGATCGCGGTGCTGGTCCTGCCGCTGGCCATCCTCGGCTTCACGGCGATCGGCGCGGTCCTGCCCGAGGCGCTGAAGGGGCTTCTCAACAATGGGCCGCACGGCCTGTCGGAGATTCTCTACGCCTACACCTCGGCGGCGGCGAACAACGGCTCGGCCTTCGCGGGTCTGACCGCCAATGCTCCCTGGTGGAACACGACGCTGGGCATCGGGATGCTGATGGGACGGTTCGTTCCGGCCGTCGCCGTCCTGGCCATCGCCGGCGCCCTGGTCGTCAAGCCGAAGCTCGCGCCCAGCGCCGGCACCCTGCCGACCGACGGCCTGCAGTTCGTCGGCCTGCTGATCGGCGTCATCCTCATCCTGGGCGGGCTGCAGTTCTTCCCGGCCCTCGCCCTCGGACCCATCGTCGAGCATTTCCAGATGCTTGGCGGTCTGGCCCACTGATTGGACACCTGAAATGACTTTCGCCAATCCCGAACACGTCGGCGAGCCGAAACACGCCCCCATCGCGGGGAGCCTGTCCGGCGCCATGCTGGGCCGCGCCCTCAAGGACGCCGTCATCAAGCTCAATCCGAAGCACCTGCTGCGGAACCCGGTCATCTTCGTCACCTGGATCGTCGCCCTTCTCGCGACGGTCTCGGCGGCGGGGGCGGTCGCCTCAGGCCACTCGGCGAGCTTCGCCGTCCAGCTGGCCCTCTGGCTCTGGGCCACCGTCCTGTTCGCCAACGTCGCCGAAAGCGTCGCCGAGGGCCGGGGCAAGGCCGCCGCCGACTCCCTGCGCGCCACCCGCGTCACGACGCCCGCCAAATTGATCGACCCGGCCACCGGCAGGGTGTCCGAGACCCCGGCCGGCGACCTGACCATCGGCGCCATCGTTCTGGTCGAGGCCGGCGATGTGATCCCGTCTGACGGCGAGATCATCGAAGGCGTCGCCTCGGTCAACGAAGCGGCCATCACCGGCGAGAGCGCCCCGGTCATCCGTGAATCCGGCGGCGACCGCTCGGCCGTCACCGGGGGCACCACGGTGGTCTCCGACTGGATCAAGGTGCGCATCACCTCGGCTCCGGGCTCGACCTTCCTGGACCGCATGATCGCCATGGTGGAGGGCGCGGATCGCCGCAAGACGCCGAACGAACTGGCCCTGTCGGTCCTGCTGGCCGGGTTGACGCTCGTGTTCCTGATCGCGGTGGTGACCCTGCTGGGGCTGGGCGCCTATTCGGGCGTCAAGCTGGATCCCATCGTGCTCGGCGCCCTGTTCATCACCCTGATCCCGACCACGATCGGGGGGCTGTTGTCCGCCGTCGGCATCGCCGGCATGGACCGGTTGCTGAAGGTGAATGTCCTGGCCACCTCGGGCCGTGCGGTGGAGGCGGCAGGCGACGTCGATACCCTGCTGCTCGACAAGACCGGCACCATCACCTTCGGCAACCGCATGGCCACCGAGGTCATCCCGGTCCCGGGCGTGCGTCCCGAGGCCGCCCTGCGCGCCGCCGTCACCGCGTCGCTGGCCGACGAGACGCCGGAAGGCCGCTCGATCGTCGAACTGGGCCGCAACGCCGGGATCACGGCCGAGGCGCCCGCCGGCGCAAAGGTCATCCCCTTCACCGCCGTGACCCGCCAGTCGGGTCTGGAGAGCGGCGGATCGTCGTGGCGCAAGGGCGCTGTCGACGCGGTGCTCAAGTCGCTGAACCTGACCGAGGCCGCGGCCCCGGCCGAGTTCCGCGCCGCCGTTGACCGGATCGCCCGCTCGGGCGGCACACCTCTGGCGGTGACCGAGAACAACGTGCTCGTCGGGGTCATCCACCTGAAGGACGTGGTCAAGCCTGGGGTCAAGACCCGCTTCGCCGAGCTCCGCGCCATGGGTCTGCGCACCGTCATGATCACCGGCGACAACCCGGTGACGGCGGCGGCGATCGCCTCGGAGGCCGGGGTCGACGACTACCTCGCCGAGGCCACGCCCGAGGACAAGATGCGCCTCATCAAGGCCGAACAGGCCAAGGGGCGTCTGGTCGCCATGTGCGGCGACGGCGCCAACGACGCCCCGGCGCTTGCCCAGGCCGACGTCGGCGTCGCCATGCAGACCGGCGCCCAGGCCGCCCGCGAGGCCGGCAACATGGTCGATCTCGACAGCGACCCGACCAAGGTCATCGAGATCGTCGAGGTCGGCAAGCAACTGCTGATCACCCGCGGCGCCCTGACGACCTTCTCGATCGCCAACGACGTGGCCAAGTATTTCGCCATCATCCCGGCGATGTTCGTGGTCGCCTTGCCTGCGCTTGGCGCGCTGAACGTGATGCGTCTGGGTTCGCCCGAAAGCGCCATCCTGTCGGCGGTGATCTTCAACGCCCTGGTCATCGTGGCCCTGATCCCTCTCGCCCTGCGCGGGGTGAAGTATCGGGCGGTCGGCGCCGGCAAGCTGCTGGGTCGCAACCTGCTGATCTACGGCCTCGGCGGTCTGGTGGCGCCCTTCGTCGGCATCAAGGCCATCGACCTGATCATCACTGGTCTGGGTCTGGCGTGAGAGCGACCCCCATGCCCCGCAACACCTTCAAGGCCGCCGGCAAGAACGACGTCTGGTTCGCCCTCTTCGTCATCGCCGCCGTCGTGGTCGTCAGCCTGCTGGCCCACGCCGACCGCACCCACGCTCCCGAACGCCCCGGCCCTGTCCCGGCGTCTGCACTGAAAGAAAAAGCCTGATGAACACCTCTCTCAAACTGCTGCTGGCCTCGGCCGTCGCCCCTCTGGCGCTGGCCGGCGCCGCCCACGCCCAGACCGCTGCGGCTCCGCAATGGAGCTTCAACGTCGCCGGGACCTCGGATTACGTCTTCCGGGGCGTCAGCCAGACCCAGGAAGACCCGGCCCTCTCGGGCGGTGTCGACCTGACCTACGGCTCCGTCTACGCCGGAACCTGGGCCTCCAACGTCGACTTCGGCGATGGCGACACAAACGCCGAGATCGATCTCTACGGCGGCATCCGCCCCGAGGTCGCAGGCTGGAACCTCGACCTCGGCGTGGTCGGCTATCTGTATACCAACCAGCCTGACGGCGCGGACTACGACTACGCCGAGTTCAAGGCCGCCGCCTCGCGCGCCTTCGGCCCCGCCACCCTCGGCGCCGCCGTCTACTGGTCGCCGGACTTCTTCGGCGCGTCCGAGGACGAGGCGACCTATGTCGAGGCCAATGCCGCGATCTCGCCCGCCGACAAATGGACGATCTCGGGCGCGGTGGGCCGTCAGTTCGTGTCCTCGGACTTCGACTACACGACCTGGAACCTCGGCGCGGCGTATCAGCTGACCCCGCACCTGGCGGTCGACGTCCGCTACCACGACACTGACGAACACGACTTCGGCGACATCTACGGCGCCCGCGCCGTGGCCTCGCTGAAGGCGACTTTCTAAGGAAGCGATGATGCTCACCCAACTGCGCCCCGCCATTGTGATGATGGCGCTCTTCACCCTCCTGCTCGGCTTCGCCTATCCGCTGGCTATGACCGGCTTCGCGCAGGACGTCTTCCCGGCCCAGGCGAACGGCAGCCTCGTTCGCGACGCGTCGGGCGCGGTCCAGGGTTCGGCCCTGATCGGCCAGCCGTTCGCCAAGGCCGGCTATCTGCATCCGCGTCCGTCGGCGGCGGGCGAGGGCTATGACGCCCGGTCGTCGTCCGGCTCCAACCTCGGCCCGCTTAACGCCGATCTGGCCGAACGGGTGAAGACGACGGCGGAGACGATCCGCGCAGACGACGGCGCGACGTCGGTTCCCGCCGACGCCGTCACGGCCTCGGGTTCGGGTCTCGACCCGGACATCTCTCCGGCCTACGCTCGGGTCCAGGCGGCGCGTATCGCGACCGCCCGGGGCGTGCCCGCAGCCGAGGTCCAGCGCGTGATCGATCAGCATACGCAAGGCGCCTTGCTCGGCTTCATCGGCCAGCCGCGCGTCAATGTCCTGATGGCCAACCGCGCCCTCGACGCCCGCTTCCCGGCCAACTGATTTGGCGGACCCGACGCCAGAGCCTTCGCTGAAAGCCGCCTCCCGGAAACGGGGGCGGCTGAAGGTCTTCCTCGGCATGTCGCCCGGGGTGGGCAAGACCTATGAGATGCTGCGCGCCGCCCGCCGCCGAAAGGCCGAGGGCGGCGACGTCGTCGTGGGGGTGGTCGAGACCCACGGCCGCAAGGAGACCGAAAGCCTGCTGCGCGGGCTGGAGGTCATGGCGCGCAATCCGCTGGACTACAAAGGCCGGACCCTGCTGGAGTTCGACATCGACGGCGCCATCATGCGCCGGCCCGACCTGCTGCTGGTCGATGAATACGCCCACTCCAACGCGCCCGGCTCGCGCCATCCCAAGCGCTGGCAGGACGTGGAGGAGATCCTCAAGGCCGGGATCGACGTCTGGACGACGCTGAACGTCCAGCATCTGGAGAGCCTGTCCGATGTGGTCCTGCGGATCACCGGGGTGCGCCAGCGCGAGGCCGTGCCCGACAGCGCCCTGAGCCGCGCCGACGACATCGAGGTGGTGGACATCACCCCCGACGAGCTGCGCAAGCGACTGACCGAGGGCAAGGTCTATGTGCCCGAGACGGCACGTCTGGCGGCGGAGAACTTCTTCAAGGTCGAGAACCTGACCGCCCTGCGCGAACTGGCCCTGCGCCGGGCGGCCCAGACGGTGGACGACCAGTTGCTGTCGCATCTGCGCGAGCAGGGCGCGCCCGGGCCGTGGGCGGTGGCGGAGCGTATTCTGGTTCTGGTCGGTGGGGACACCATGGCCGCGTCGCTGGTGCGGACCGGACGGCGGCTGTCCGACATGATGATGGACGCGCCGTGGACTGTGGCGACGGTCGATCGCGCCGCCCGCTCGGCCGAGGCCGACGCCCGCCTGAACGAGGCGCTGAAACTGGCCGAACAGCTCGGCGCCCGCACCGTGACCCTGAGCGGGGAGGACGTGGTTCGCGCTGTCATGGACCACGTCCAGCGCAACCATGTGACGCAGATCGTTCTCGGTAAGGGCCGCGATAGCCGCCTGCGCGACCTGCTGGGACGGTCGTTGGCGGCGGAGTTGCTGCGCTCGGCCAAGGGCGCGGCGATCCATATCGTCACCGACAACGACCCTGCCGAAGCCGTCCCGGCGAAGGCAGCGGCCCGTCCCGTAACGGCGCGCGGTCTCATGATCCAGGCGAAGGGCTACCTCGCCGGGGCGATCTTCGTCGCCGTCGCCACCGCAGTCGCCCTGACCCTGGATTACAAGTTCGAGCGCGTCGATCTGGGCGTCATCTATCTCTCGGCCGTGGTGGCGGCCGGGGCTCTCTACGGGATGAGGCCGGCGCTGGCGGCGGCGACGGCGGCCTTCCTGATCTACAACTTCCTGTTCCTGCATCCGCGATACAGCTTCGCGATCGGGTCGCCGACCGACGTGCTGACGCTGGTGGTCTTCTGGGGCGTGGCCCTGCTGACCGGAGCCTTGGCCGGGCGGGTGAGGGAGCAGGCGAAGCGGACCCAGCGCCGCGCTTCGGCCGTCTCGGCCCTGCTGGGCGCCAGTCAGGCCCTGGCCGCCGCAGACGACCGGGTCCAGACCGCCCGCATCCTGGCCGAACAGACCGCCGAGGCCGCCGGCGCCCGGGCCGTCGTCCTGCTGCCAGACTGCGACGACCTGACCATCGCGGCGGGTGCGCCCGACACCCCGACGCTGGGCGCCGCGCCGATGGCTGCGGCCCGCTGGGCCTGGGAGCATGGCGAGGCGGCGGGCTTCGGCACGGGCACCCTGCCGCAGTCCAGCTGGACCTTCCGGCCGTTGCAGGGCGTGCGCGGCCGCTCGGGCGTGGCGGGCATCGAGGCCGAGGCCCTGGCGCCCGGATCGGACGAGGAACGGCTGGCCCTGGCCCTGCTCGATCAGGGCGCTGTCGCCATCGAGCGCGCAGAGCTGGCCGGGCAGGCGCTGGAGACCGAAACCCTGCGCCGCGCCGACCGCTTCCGCGGCGCCCTGATGAACTCGGTCAGCCATGATCTGCGCACGCCGCTGTCGACCGTGCTCGGCTCGGCGACCACCCTGATCGACTTCGGCGAGACGCTGAAGCCCGCCGTCCGCGCCGACCTGCTGCTCTCGATCCGCGAGGAGGCCGAGAGGCTGAACCGCTACGTCGGCGACCTGCTGGACATGACCCGGCTGGAGGGCGGCGGGCTGAACATCAAGGCCGACTGGACCGATGTCCGCGACGTCCTGAACGCGGCGGCCGAACGGGTCTCGCGGCGGCTGCAGGCCCGCGCGCTGACCCGCGACTTCCCCGCCGAACTCAGCCTGGTGATGATCGATCAGGGGCTGCTGGAACAGGCGGTGGTCAACATCCTGGAGAACGCTATCGCCTACAGTCCCGACGGCTCGACCATCGAACTGGCGGCCTATGAGGATCGCGGATCGGTGGTCATCTCCATCGAGGACCAGGGCAAGGGGATCCCGACCGAGGAGCTGGAGCGGGTCTTCGACAAGTTCCGCCGCATGGAGCAGCCCAGCGACCGGTCGCCCGGCGGCGTCAAGGGCGCGGGTCTGGGCCTCGCTATCTCCAAGGGTTTCGTGGAGGCCAACGGCGGGCGGATCGCGGCGGCCAGCCCGATCGCGGATGGCAAGGGGACGCGGGTCCTGATCAGCCTGCCCAAGGCCATCGCGACCCACCCGAACCTGCTGTAAGGCTGAGCGCATGTCGGCCGTTCGTCCCCGCATCCTCGTCATCGACGACGAGCCCCAGATCCACCGCTTCCTGACGCCGGCTTTGGACGCAGCTGGCTATGAAGCCCGTCGCGCCGACAGCGGGCAGGAGGGTTTACGCGCCATCGCCCTGTGGAGCCCCGACGCCGTGCTGCTCGACCTCGGACTGCCGGATATGGACGGCAAGGAGGTGCTGAGGCGCGCGCGTGAGTTCTACGCCGGACCGATCCTGATCCTGTCGGCGCGCGACAAGGAGGCCGAGAAGATCGAGGCGCTCGACCTCGGCGCCAACGACTATGTCGAAAAGCCTTTCGGCGTCGGCGAGCTGCTGGCGCGGGTGCGGGCCGGGCTGCGCCAGACCGGCGACGCCGGACGGCCCCGGGGACCGGTGACCGCGGGCGACGTCGTCATCGACCTCGAGATGCGGCTGGTCACCCGGTCAGGCGAGCCGGTCCGTCTGACGCCCAAGGAGTACGACGTGCTGGCCCAGCTGGCGGTGCATGCGGGAAAGCTGGTGACCCATATGGACCTGCTGAGCGCGGTCTGGGGCAAGGCGCACGTCTCCGACACCCAGTATCTGCGGGTCGTGGTGGGACAACTGCGGCACAAGCTGGAAGCCAATCCGGCTACTCCGACGCTGCTGCTGACCGAGCCCGGCGTCGGCTATCGGCTGGCGGGATAGGCGGCGGCCTCAGGCCTTCGTTCGGACCAGAATGTCCGGACCGATGTCGGCGATCGTCCGGGCGCCGGTCAGGGTCATGGCCACCCGCATCTCCTTCTCGAACAGGTCCAGCA
This sequence comes from Brevundimonas sp. GW821-FHT02A10, assembly GCF_059422025.1. Classification (NCBI taxonomy): domain Bacteria; kingdom Pseudomonadati; phylum Pseudomonadota; class Alphaproteobacteria; order Caulobacterales; family Caulobacteraceae; genus Brevundimonas; species Brevundimonas sp. GW821-FHT02A10. Next base: position 144,921 of record NZ_JBWKWC010000001.1, on the reverse strand, counting down.
GGTTGGCGACTCCGGCCTGCCCGCCCGCCGCGAGGGCATAGACGAAGGCGCGGCCCAGCATGACCGCGTCGGCGCCCAAAGCGAGGGCCCGCACCACGTCCAGCCCGTTACGAATGCCGGAATCGATCAGGATCGTCATCTGCCCCTTCACCGCCTCGGCGATCTCCGGCAGGGCCCGGGCGGTGGACAGGACGCCGTCCAGCTGACGGCCGCCGTGGTTGGAGACGACGATGCCGTCGGCGCCGAAGGCGACGGCGTCGCGCGCATCCTCGGGGTCGAGGATGCCCTTGATGACGATCTGCCCGTCCCAGACGTCGCGGATCCACTGCAGGTCCTTCCAGGCGATGGAGGGATCAAAGTTCTGACCGATCCAGCCCATGAAGTCGGCCAGTCCTGTCGGCTGCTGCAGATAGGCCGAGATGTTGCCGAGGGTGTGCGGGGTTCCATGCAGGCCGACGTCCCATGCCCAGGCCGGATGGGTCAGGGCCTGAAGCATCCGCCGAAGTCCGGCGTGGGGACCGCTCATCCCCGAGTGGGCGTCGCGATAGCGGGCGCCGGGCACCGGCAGGTCGACGGTGAACACCAGGGTCTTCACCCCCGCCGCCTTCGCCCGCTCCAGCACATGGCGCATGAAGCCCCTGTCGCGCAGGACGTAGAGCTGGAACCACATCGGCCGGTCGATAATGGGCGCCACCTCCTCGATCGGGCAGATCGACATGGTCGACATGGTGAAGGGCACGCCGCGCGAGGCTGCCGCCTTCGCCGCCTGGACGTCGCCGCGCCGGGCGTACATGCCGGTCAGTCCGACGGGAGCGAGGACGATGGGCAGCTTCAGCGTCTCGTCGAACAGCTTCGTCTCGAGGCTGAGGTCTGACATGTCCCTGAGCACCCGCTGGCGAAGAAGAACCTCATGCCAGTCCTCGACATTGTGGCTGAGCGTCGTTTCCGCATAGGCGCCGCCGTCGATGTACTGGAACAGGAAGGGCGGCAGCTTGCGGCGGGCGGCCTCGCGATAGTCGCCGGGCGACGAGATGATCATTCAAACGCTCCGCCGTCGACCGATGACCGACCCAAGGGGCGATCATAGCGTCAGGTCCGCGGCCCCGTCTCGTGCTGTGAGAAAGGCATTCTGTGCCCGACGGCTCCGCTGGCCAAGGTCACTCGATTTCAGGAAATGTTAGCGGTATCACGGCTGACGAGTCGAACCTTCACTCCGTCGCCGGACATGCCATGAGCCTTTCCGCCTTCACCCTTACCCGCCGTTCGGCCCTCGCCGGTCTCATGGCGAGCGCGGCTGCGCCGGCCTTCGCACAGGCCGCCCGGGCCAGCGTCTCCCCGTGGGAGCCCGAGCCGGACATCATCGTCGCCGCCGACGGCACGGGGCAGTTCACCTCGATCCATGAGGCGGTCCAGTCGATCCCCAGGGACAACCGCGAGCGCAAGGTCATCCTGATCCGCAACGGGGTCTATGACGAGGTCGTGCGCGTCGACGCCGCCTATGTGACCCTGCGCGGGACCAGCCGGATGGGCACGCGGCTGCAATCGAACCGCCCCGCCGACCTGCCGCGCGACGCCCTGGGGCAGGGGGTGCTCAACATCAGCGCCACGGCCCACGACTTCGTCCTCGAGAACATGACGGTCCACAACACTGTCACGGCGATCGGGCCGCATGCCTTCACCGTCTTCGGCCGGGCCGACCGGACTATCATCCAGAACGCCGACATCCTGAGCCTGGGCGCCGACACCCTGTCGTTGTGGCGCGGGATCAAGGGCAATGACGAGGCGGGCCTGTCGGAAGGACCCGGCGCGACGCCTCTGACCGCCGACGGCGGCCGGTATTATCACACCGGGTTGCGGGTGATGGGCTCGGTCGACTTCATCTGCCCGCGCGGCTGGTGCTTCCTGTCGAACTCGGAGATCACCCAGGTCAATCCGAACACTACCGCCGCCTTCTGGCACGAGGGGATGCGGGTCGAGGACAAGAAGTTCGTCATCAAGGGCTGCGCCGTCGACGGTCCGCCGCAGTTCTATCTGGCCCGCCATCACCGGGACGCCCAGTTCTACTTCATCGACTGCAGCTTCTCGGAGCGGATGCGCGATCAGGCCCCCTATCTGGTCGTCTATCCGCTGAACGGCGGGACCCCGACCGAGGACGACCTGAACCGCAACCGTCTGGCGCAGGAAGAAGGCCGCTGGCCCGAGCGCCACTACTTCCACAACAGCCACCGCAAGGGCGGCGACTATGCCTGGCTGGCTGACAACCTGTCGACGGCCAAGGGGACGCCGACCCCTGCGGACATGACGGCGAAGTGGACCTTCGCCGGGACCTGGGACCCGGAGCGGATGGATGGACCCGTCGTCACCGGGACGCAGTTGGGGCCGCAGGGCGTGGTCGTGACCTTCGACCGGCTGGTGACTGTCAAGGGCGCGCCGACGCTGGCCTTCGGCGGCGGCGTCTTCGGTGCTTACAAGAGCGGCAGCGGGACCAATGCCCTGACCTTCGATGCGGCGGGATCGGCGCGTCGGGCCGAGCTGGACTTCGCGCAGGGTCTGGTGATCGGCAGCGAGGCCGTATCCGTGCTGGCGCCGGCAGGACAGACTCTCGTTCGGGTTGCCTGAAACCCTTGTGGGGCCTAGGCCATAAAGCATGGTCGAACTGCGCTCCCTGTCCACCGCCTGCGCCCAGAGACGCCAGGATTCGGTGTGCTCGACGTGCGGCGCGCGGGCCTTTAGCGTTTGCGACAGCCTGCCGACGGACGATCTCGCCCGGCTGGACGCCATCGCCGAGCGGATGTCGCTGGCGGCCGGTGAGGTGCTGGTGCGCGAAGGCGATCCGGCGGTGAGCGTGTTCAACATCACTTCGGGGTCGGTGCGGATTTATATGCTGCTGCCTGATGGTCGGCGTCAGATCACCGGCTTCCTGTTCGCGGGCGACTTTATCGGCCTGACCGGCGGTGAGGGCTGGACCTTCTCCGCCGAGGCGATCGAGGACGCGACCCTGTGTCGGTTTCGCAAGACGGAATACCGCGCCCTCATGCATGAACGCCCGACGCTCGAGGCCGCCCTGCTGGATCGGACGATGCACGATCTGGCGGCGGCCCGGAACCAGATGCTCCTGCTCGGCCGAAAGACGGCGCGCGAGCGTCTCGCCAGCTTCCTGCTGGACCTGTCGGATCGCGATCCCAGCCGTCCGTCGATCAACGACGAGGTGCGGCTGCCGATGACCCGGTCGGACGTCGCCGACTATCTGGGCCTGACCATCGAGACGGTGAGCCGCGAACTGACCAAGCTGAAGACCGCCGGGATCATCAGCCTGCTGTCGCTGCACGCGTTGCACGTCGAGCGGCCCGGGACACTGCGGGCCATCGCTGAAGGGCTCGACTAGGCCGCGACCGGGACGCGGTGTGCGACGATCCTGACCTCGCCCGCTTCGCCCAGACTTTCGACACGATAGAGACGATCGCAGATCGCCAGGGGCGGGGATCGGTGGCTGATCAGGATCAGCCCCTGACCGCGCGCGGCCAGACGACGGTCCAGCGCCTTCAGCACCCGGGCTTCGGTCGCGGCGTCCAGTCCCTCGGTCGGTTCATCCAGCACTAGCCAGGGCGCGTCGCGCAGCAGGGCGCGGGCGAGGCCCAGGCGACGCCGCTCGCCGCCAGACAGACGTTCGCCGTTCGGCCCGATCCAGGCGGACAGGCCTTCAGGCGCGGAGCGGATACGCTCGGCAAGCCCCGCGTCCTCAAGCGCGGACCACATCGCGGCGTCGTCGGCGGGCCCGGCCATCAGCAGATTGTCGCGGATGCTTGCGTCCAGCAGGCGCACCTCCTGGGCGGCGCAGGCGAACAGACCGCGACGATCGGCAGCCGCGATCTCCGCAGCATCGACGCCGCCGAGACGCATCTGTCCGGGCGCGATTTCCCTCAACCCGGTCAGGCGTTCGATCAGGGTGGTCTTGCCGGCGCCGGACGGGCCGAACAGACCGATCCTCAGGGGCGGCGAGGCGTCATCACCCGTCGCCGTCAGTGACAGGCTGTGGCCGATTGGCGTCCTTTTGGACCGGGCAACCGGTTCAGTCAGGACCGCGTCCAGCCGGACCAGGGCCTCGGTCGCCGCGCCGTTCTGCAATAAGGCTCCGGCGAGGCCGGCGGCGGAGTCGACACCCATGACCGCGACCAGAACGGCGAGGGCGACGAGGGGCAGGGGCGCTCCGGTCGTGGCGAGGATGATCACCCCGACGGCGACGGCCGTGGCGACGGCCTGCCACAGACTCATCCATCCTCCGGCCCGGGTCAGGGCCATCAGGGCGCGGTCGTGACGGGCGGCGCTGTCCTGAACCTCGCGGACGGCCCAGCCGTCGAGCCCATAGGCCTTAAGCTCCGGCGCGACGGCCTCCAGCGCGGCGAGTCGGTCCTTCAGGGCGCCGACCGCGACTTGCGCCTCCCGGCCCGCCGGCTCCGCCAGACGCCGGGCAACCAGAACGCAGCCGGTGGGGGTCAACGCCATCATCGTCAGAAGCGCAACGCCGGCCGGCGGCGAGGCCAGCCCGGCCAGCAGCACGGCGGAGACGGCCCCGGCGCCCAGACTCCAGGGCACAGAGCGGCGCACGAACAGGGTCTGGACCGCGTCCACATCCCGCACCAGCCGACTGGACAGCTCGCCGGAGGACAACGCCAGCGCCTGTGCGACGGGGCCGGAGGCGACGGCGTCGAACAACTGGGGACGCAGGCGGGCGAGGGCCTTGAGCGCCGCCTCATGGCCGGACACCCGCTCAACGTATCGGGCGCCGGTGCGCAATATGGCCAGCAGCCGGATGATGGCGCTGGGCATCATATAGTTGAAGCTCTGGGCCGCTGCGGCCCCGGCCAGACCGGCGAAGGCCGCGCCGGTGATGAACCATCCCGACAGGCCCAGAAGGCAGACGGCGGCGGCGCTGACCACCGCTCCGCCGAGGGCCGCCAGCCGCAGTCGATTGCGCTGGGCGTGGGTCTGGGCGGCGATCAGGGTCGTGATGCGATGGGGCGTCTTCACAGGTTCACCACGCGATCGGCGAGGGCAGCGACGGCCGGGGAATGGGTGGCGATCAGGGTCGTGCGGCCACGCGCAATCTGGCGGATGGAGGCCAGAATCTCCACCTCGGCCACCGGATCGAGATTGGCGGTGGGTTCGTCGAGCAGCAGGATCGGCGCGCGCTTCAGGAAGGCGCGGGCGAGGCCGAGGCGACGTCGCTCTCCCCCTGACAGCCCGCCGCCACGCTCGTCGATCCGGCGCGTCAGGTCGGGGGTGAGACCGGCGGCTCGGGCGGCGAGCGCCAGTCGGCCGGGACAGGCGTGCCGGTCGGCCAGGGCGATGTTGTCGCCGAGCGTTCCCGGGACGACGATCGGGTGCTGGCCGGCCCAGGCGATGCGACCGGCGACGTCCTGACCGGGCGCCAGCCGAATGCCGTCGATCTCGATGGCGCCGTGCGTCAGGGGCGAGAGGCCGAGCAACAGGTGCAGCAGGCTGGACTTGCCCGCCCCACTGGCCCCCGTCAGGGCGACGATCTGGCCGGGCCGGACGTCGAGGTCGAAATGCTCGATTACCGCCGGCCCGCCGTTCCACGCGATGGCGACGTCGACGAAGCGGATGGCGGGGGCGGAATGGCCGATGTCGAGCGGCGCGGCCTGCGCGCCATCTGGCGTGATCAGGGATGGCGCGGCGGCCTCGGCGGCCTGCCGGTCGTGATAGGCGGCAGCCAGTCGGCGCAGCGGCTGATAGACCTCGGGCGCGAGGGCCAGGACGAAGAACGCCCGTCCAAGATCCAGCGTCTCCGGAACGGGGAAGGGCAGGAGGCGCAGCAGGTTGAAGCCGCAGTAGACGGCAATCAGGGCCACCGACAGGGCGGAGAAGAACTCCAGCACTCCGGAGGACAGGAAGGCGATGCGCATGACCCGTGCAGTGCGGCGCTCCAGATCGTCCGAGGCGGCGGCGATCTCTGTGGTGGTGCGATCGACGGCCTCGAAAGCCAGAAGCGCGGGCAGGGCGCGGATGCGGTCGAGGAAGAGGCCGGACAGCCGCTCCAGCGCCTGGAACTGACGCCGGCTCTCACCCGCCGCCGCCGTCCCGGCCAGGGCCATGCCGAGAATGAAGGGGATCAGGGTGAACACCAGAACTCCCGCCGCCACCGGACTGGCGATCGTCGCCGCCGCGATCAGCAGCAGCGGCGACAGGCCCGCCGCCAGACGAAGTGGAGCGAAGCGGCCGAACCAGCCGTCCAGCGCCTCGACCCCCTCGACCACCGCCGTCATCCGGTCACCGGAGCGGCGGCCGCGTCCAAACAGATCGGTCAGCAGGCGGCCACGCACCTCGGCCTTGACCGCCCGGCCCAGCCGCGACCCGATGACGACGCTCGCCTGACTGATCAGGCCGCGCAGGATCAGGCTGCCGACCGCCAACAGGAGGCCCGGAACGGCGGCGCCTGGCGACCGCTCCAACTCCGTCAGGGTCAGGCTCAGGCCTGCCGCGAAGCCGATGGCGGGCAGGATGTCGGCGACCGTGATCAGCCCGGCGATCAGGCTCAGCCGCCGCCACGACCGACCGACCGCCTTCAGCCATTGGGCCGGCGCAGGGGCAGGGGATGCGGCGTCGAGCGGCGCGGCGGTCATCGGCGGACTCCAGCGCCCGGCCGTCGCCGAACGCCATGGGACAAAACGCCGTTGGACCGAACGTCCAAGGGCGATCCGTCCAATACGGAGCGTGCGCGTAGAGGGCTTTGATCCAGATCAAGGCGTGGCCCTCGCCAGACTTCTAGGGCCAACGAAACGCGGGTCGTCGGGGCCGGCGTCCTGGAGCATCGCCATGATCGACCTCGCGGTCGTCGACCTGTCCCGTCTGCAGTTCGCGCTGACGGCCCTCTACCACTTCCTGTTCGTGCCCCTGACCCTGGGGCTCAGCTTCATGCTGGTCATCATGGAGTCGATCTATGTGATGACCCGCCGGCCGATCTGGCGGACCATCACCCGCTTCTGGGGCACATTGTTCGGCATCAACTTCGTTCTGGGCGTCGCGACCGGGATCACCATGGAGTTCCAGTTCGGGATGAACTGGGCCTATTATAGCCACTACGTCGGCGACATCTTCGGCGCGCCCCTGGCCATTGAGGGCCTGATGGCCTTCTTCCTGGAGGCCACCTTCGTCGGGCTGATGTTCTTCGGCTGGGAGAAACTGAAGCCCTCGGCCCACCTGTTCGTCACCTTCATGGTCGCGCTGGGCACGAACCTGTCGGCCCTGTGGATCCTGATCGCCAACGGCTGGATGCAGAACCCGGTCGGCGCCGCCTTCAACCCCGACACCATGCGGATGGAAGTCACGGACTTCATGGCCGTGCTGTTCAACCCGGTGGCCCAGGCCAAGTTCGTGCACACGGTCTCGGCCGGCTATGTCTGCGCTTCGGTCTTCGTGCTGGGCGTCTCGGCCTTCTATCTGCTCAGGGGCAAGCACGTCGGCTTCGCCAAGCGGTCGATGACGGTGGCCTCGGCCTTCGGTCTGGCGGCGTCGCTGTCGGTTGTGGTTCTGGGTGACCAGTCCGGCTATGCCCTGACCGACAACCAGAAAATGAAGCTGGCCGCGCTGGAGGCCATGTGGCGCACCGAGCCCGCGCCAGCGGGCCTGACCCTTGTCGGCATCCCCAGCATGAAGGACCGCGAGACCCACTACGGCGTCCACATCCCCTGGGTCATGGGCCTGATCGCGACGCGCACGGTCAACAAGCCGGTCGAGGGCATCTTCGAACTGGTCGCCACCGCCGAAACCCGGATCGAGAGCGGCGTCATCGCCTATGACGCCCTGCAGAAGGTCAAGGCCAATCCGGCTGATCCCGCCGCGCGAGGTGTCTTCGAACTGCACCGCCGTGACCTCGGCTACGCGTTGCTGCTCAAGCGCCACGTCGTCGATCCGCGCAGCGCCTCGCCCGAACTGATCCGTCAGACGGCGTGGGAGACGGTGCCGAACGTGCCGGCCCTGTTCTGGAGCTTCCGCGTCATGGCCGGGATCGGGATGTTCATGATCGCCCTGTTCGGCACGGCCTTCGTCCTGTGCACCATGCGAAGACACGACACGAAGTGGTTCCTGCGGATCGCGGTGCTGGCCCTGCCCCTGCCGTGGGTGGCCATCGAGTTCGGCTGGATTCTGGCCGAGTTTGGACGCCAGCCGTGGTCGGTCGACGGGGTTCTGCCGACCTTCCTCGGCGCCTCCAGCCTGACCGTGCCCCAGCTGTGGGCCACCATCGTCGGCTTCACCCTGCTGTACGGCGCACTCGCCGTCGTCGAGGTCCGGCTGATGCTGCTCGCCATCAAGAAGGGGCCGTTCCACGAACAGGAGACGTTCGGCGAACCGACCCCCGAGGCTCCTGACGTGCGCCCGCTCGCGCCCGCCGTCGCCTGACCCAGACCTTCCAAGGACATCCGACCATGGATCTTCCCATCGACTTCGCCACCCTCCGCCTGATCTGGTGGGGCCTGCTGGGCGTGCTGCTGATCGCCTTCGCCCTGACCGACGGCTTCGACCTCGGCGTCGGCGCCCTGCTGCCCTTCGTCGCCCGCAACGACGCCGAGCGCCGGATGGTGATCAACACCGTCGGCGCCACCTGGGAGGGCAACCAGGTGTGGTTCATCCTCGGCGGCGGCGCGATCTTCGCCGCCTGGCCCTTCGTCTATGCGGTCAGCTTCTCCGGCTTCTACCTGGCCATGTTCCTAGTGCTGTCGGCCCTGATCCTGAGGCCGGTGTCGTTCAAGTACCGCTCCAAGCGGCCGTCGCCGAAGTGGCGGTCGTTCTGGGACTGGTGCCTGTTCATCGGCGGCTTCGTGCCCTCGCTGGTGTTCGGAGTGGCGGTCGGCAACGTCCTGCTCGGCGCACCCTTCCATCTGGATAGCGACCTGCGCAGCTTCTACGACGGCAATCTGCTGGGCCTGTTCACCCCGTTCAGCCTGATCGCCGGCCTGCTGTCGGTGGCCATGCTGGTGCTGCACGGCGCGGCCTGGCTGTCGGTGAAGGCCGAGCCCGGACCGGTGCTGGATCGGGCGCGGAAGTTCGGCACGATCGCGGGCGTTCTGGCGCTGGTCCTGTTCGCGGCTGGCGGCCTCTATGTGGCCTTCGGCGGCCTTGGCTACCGGATCACGGGCGCGCTGGACCCCAACGGCTTCTCCAACCCGTTGCGGACGACGGTTCAGGCCGCGCCCGGCGCCTGGCTGGACAACTATGGCCGCTATCCGTGGATGATGATCGCCCCGGCGCTTGGTTTCATTGGCGCCCTGACCGGTCTGACCGGGATGTGGCGGCGGTCGGCGCCGCTGGCCTTCGGCGGATCGTCGCTCTCAACCGTGGGGATCATCTCGACGGTGGGCCTGTCGATGTTCCCCTTCATTCTTCCCAGCTCGGTGAACCCCCAGTCCAGCCTGACCGTCTGGAACGCCTCGTCCAGCCACCTGACCCTGTTCATCATGCTGCTCGTCACCGCGGTCTTCCTGCCGCTGATCCTGATCTACACGACCTGGGTCTATCGCGTGCTCTGGGGCCGGACCTCGACCGCCGCCCTCAAGACCAACCCCGACCTCTACTGAGCCATAGGAGCTTTGAGCGATGTGGTATTTCTCCTGGATCCTCGGCCTCGGCCTCGCCGTCGGCTTCGGCGTCCTGAACGGCCTGTGGCACGAGTTCCACCTGTTCGATGAAGGCGACGCCGGCCTGTCCGTTCCTGATGCGTCGAAAGAGGGCGATGTTCCCCTCTAGCCCCTCCGGCCTGACCACGCGTGACCTGATCGAGCGCTACGACGCCCACGCCCCGCGCTACACCTCCTATCCGACCGCAGCCCAATTCACCCCGGCGATCGGGGCGGGGCAGTGGGCGGCGTGGCTGAAGGCTGCGCCGGTGGACCGGGCGGTGTCCCTCTATCTGCACATCCCCTTCTGCAAGCAGCTTTGCTGGTACTGCGGCTGCAACACCCGGGCGATGAACCGGCCCGAACTGATCTCCAGCTACGTCGACCTGCTGCTCAGGGAGGCTGATCTGGTTCTGGCCCAGGTCGGGCGGCCGGTGCGGGTGGGCTCGGTCCATCTGGGCGGCGGCACGCCCAACATGCTGTCGCCCGATGATCTGGAGCGGCTGTTCGCGGGGCTGAGCGCGCGCTTCGATCTGGGCGACTGTTTCGAGATCGCCGCCGAGCTGGATCCCGAGGTGCTGACGCCGGAGTGGGTCGAGGCTGCGGGGCGGATCGGCCTCAGCCGCGCCAGTCTGGGCGTTCAGGACCTGTCGCCGCAGGTGCAGGCGGCGGTGAACCGGCCGGAGAGCTTCGAGACCATTCGCTGGGCGGCGGAGGCCCTGCGCGAGCAGGGCGTGAGCTCCCTGAACCTTGACCTGATGTACGGTCTGCCGCTGCAGGCGGTGGAGCATGTGGTGACGACGCTCGGGCAGGTCACGACCCTGCAGCCCGAGCGGATCGCCCTGTTCGGATACGCCCATGTGCCGTGGATGAAGCCGCACCAGAAGCTGATCCACGACGCCGACCTGCCCGACGCCGAGACCCGCTTCGTGCAGAGCCAGGCGGCGGCCCGGTACCTGACCGCCAAGGGCTGGCAGGCGATCGGGCTGGATCATTTCGCCCTGCCGCACGACGGTCTGGCCGCGGCGGCGCGGGCCGGACGGCTGCACCGCAACTTCCAGGGCTATACGACCGACGAGGCCGAGGTGCTGATCGGTCTGGGCGTCTCGGCCATCAGCCGGACGCCGGCGGGCTTCGTCCAGAACATGGCCAATGAGCGCGACTGGCGCGCCGCCGTTGGCGAGGGCGAGCTTCCCGTCGCCCGGGGCGTGGCCATGACCGGTCGTGACGGCTTCATCGGCGAGATCATCGAGCGGCTGATGTGCGACTTCGCCGTGGACGTGGGCGAGGTCTCCCACCGTCGCCGTCGTGACCTGTCGGAAGTCGCCGGCGCCTGGCCCCTGCTGCGCCGGTTTCGCGCCGATGGTCTGGTCACGGTCGAGGACGCGGTAGTCGAGGTCACGCCTCTGGGGCGACCCTTCGTGCGAGCGATCTGCGCCGCCTTCGATCCCGACGCGACCAGCTTCCGCCAGAAGCACGCCCGGGTCGTCTAGAAGGACAGCCCCGAAGGACAGATTGTCCACCCCCTCAGCGGTTTGCGCTGGATCAAAGTCTCCGGTTCGGGGCGGGCGCATCACCCGGCCAAGGCGCTCGCCACCGGCCGCATGAGGCGGCCCCGGGCGTCGGGGATAAGACCAATGACCCTCAAGACCCTGTTCCTCGCCACGCTCGCCGCGACCGCTGTGGCGCTTCCCGCCATGGCCCAGACCACGTCCGCTGACGCCGCCTGGACCGCGCCGCGCAAGGGCGACTGGCTGATCACCGGCCGGGTGACCGACGTCTTCTCCAGCGCTGACGACGCTATCCGCACCAGCGCCGGGGCGGACAGCGGCCTGCACGTCGATGTCGGCGACAGCGTCATGCCGACTCTGGGCTTCACATACTTCCTGACCGACCACTGGGCGGTCGAGGGCATCCTCGGCACGACGAAGCACGAGATCCGCGCCCAAGGCGGGACGACCGACGTCGCGGTGCATGAGACCTGGGTCCTGCCGCCCGTCGTGACCCTGCAGTACCGCCCTCTGACCGGCGGTCGCATCAGCCCCTATGTCGGAGCCGGGATCAACTACATGCTGTTCTACGGCGGTGAGGACCAGAACGGCTTCAAGGTCCATTTGAAGGACGGCTTCGGCTATGCGGCCCAGATCGGCGCCGATATCGGTCTGAAGGGACCGTGGAGCCTGAATCTCGACGTCAAGAAGGTCTGGTTCAACACCGACGCCCGCATCAATGACGGCGCCCTGAACAGCGATGTCGATCTGGATCCCTGGGTGGTGTCCGTGGGGGTAAGCCGGCGTTTCTAGGAACGCTGGCGCCTGGCGCGGTCAACGGCTCACCAGGGCTCGGCGACGCAAGCCGGCCGGTCGGACGTTCTCGCTGGAGGGACATCCGGTGAAGACCGGATGTTGCGCGCATTAACCTATCGATAACTAAGGAGTTTCGGGCAGGTATCCACCCTAAGTAGACCTACTGAGGACGGATGGGGGTTCCTCTGCGAGAAATCCCGGGTCGTTCCGGATGACATGTCGGGGTGGGGGTCCATGCACCCCCCTGCCAGCCTCCACCCCGCGCATCCGGAACGGCGCCGGGATGAAAGCGCGCCCGCCAGACGGCGCGCAGGTGGAGGAAGACCATGAACGCTGTCGCCGCGCAGGACGCGCTGAACACCGAAGCCAAGCTGAGCAACGCCGGAACCCCGGTAAACTCGGCGCCGACGATCGAGGCTTCCGGCGTTCTGGACGTTCGAGCGGCGCGTGACGTCTATCTGGATCTGAATGCTTCCGACGTCGCCGCGATGGCGCGCGACGGCCTCGACCTGGTGCTGGAAAATGCCCAGGGCCAGATCCTGCGTCTGGCGGGCTTTTTCCAGGGCGCAGTCGACCGCAAGCTGTTCCTTGAGAACGACGACAATCACGCGGTCCTGTTCAATACGGCGGCGGTGTCGGATGGCCCGCTGACCCTGAATTTCGCCGCCCTCGAGCAGCTGTCGCCCTTTGAAAGCCTGACGGCCTCGGCCGAGGGCGCCGTGCTGACGGGCGGCGCCGCCGTCGGCGGCGTCGGTGCGGGCGGTGCGGCGCTGGGCGGTCTCGCCGCCCTAGGCGGTCTGGCGGCTGTGGCCGGCGGCGGAGGCGGCGGTGGATCGGACGCGCCGAGCCAGCCTGTCGCCGACACGATTGCGCCTGCCGCTGCGACCAACCTGGCCTTCGCCTCGACCGGCGTGACCCTGACCGGGTCCGGCGAGGCCGGCGCGGCCGTCACCGTGCGCAATTCTGCCGGAGCCGTCATCGGCACGGGAACGGTCGCCGCGAACGGGACCTTCTCCGTCGCCCTGACCTCGCCGCTGCTGGACGGCCAGAGCGTGACGGTCACCCTTGCCGATGCAGCGGGCAATGTTTCGGGGCCGGCGACCGCCGTCGCCCCCGACACCACCGCCCCGGCGCCCGCGGGCAACGTCGATGTGACAGACACGGGCGCCGCGGTCACTGGCTCCGGTCAGGCGGGCGCGACCGTGACGGTACGTGGCCCTGATGGCGGAACGATCGGCACGGGCGTCGTGGCCCCTGACGGGACCTTCACCGTTACCCTGCAGACGCCTTTGACCAACGGCCAGACGGTCAGCGTGGTTCTGACCGATGCGGCGGGTAATCCCTCGACGCCCGCGACCGCCCAAGCGCCCGACACCACAGCGCCCAATGCAGCGACGGATGTTCAGGTGTCCGCTACTGGCGGCGCCGTTACCGGCGCGGGCGAGGCCGGCGCTACAGTGACCGTGCGCGGGCCGAACGGCGCGACGATCGGCACGGGCGTGGTCCAGCCGGACGGACGTTTCACCGTGACCCTGACGACGCCGCTGATCGCCAGCGAGACCGTCAGCGTCATCCAGACCGACCCGGCCGGAAATCCGTCGCCGGCCGCGAGCGCGACCGCGCCCGACCTGACCTTCCCTGGCGGCCCCAATGGAACCGACGCCCCGGTCCTGATCATCGGCGAGGCCGCCCTTGGCGTGAACGCCGTCGAACTGGCCGACGGAATCCAGGCGCGGGTCGCCCTGACGCCGGGCGCCCAGGCCGGTGACCGGGTTGTCGTCACCGTGACCGCGAACGGCGCCCCCCTGAACGTCGAACATGTGCTCGTCGCCGGAGAGATCGCGGCGGGCGTGGCCGAGGTGACCCTGCCTTCGACCCTGACCGACGGCAGCTATTCCGTCGTGGCGGTCATCACTGATGGACGCGGATCGTCCTCGACGCCGTCCGCGACCGTGGCCATCGTGGTGGACACGACCACGACGGCGCCGGTCCTGACCTCGACCAACGGCGTGGGCCTGTCGGGCACGGCAGAGGCCGGCGCCACCGTGACCCTGTTGAACGCGAGCGGGGCGCCTGTCATCGGCGTGAACGGCGCCGCGGTGACGGCGACCGTGGCCGCGAACGGAACCTGGACTCTCCCGGGCGCCGCCGTGTCCGGCGGTCTCGACGGCTTCACCGGATCGGTCCGCGCGACGGACATCGCGGGCAATGCCGCCCAGAGCCCCGTGGGCCCCATCGATGGAACGACCACGGCGCCGCTGGTTCTCGCCCAGAACGGTCTGGGCATCCAGGGCACGGCGGAGGCGGGCGCGACCCTGACCTTGCTGGACGCCTCGGGTAACCCGGTTCCCGGCGCCGGCGGCGCGCCGATCTCCGTGCTGGTGGACGCCCAGGGCGGCTGGAGTATCCCGGCATCGGACGTGCCCGGCGGTCTCGACGGCTTTACCGGTTCTGTCCGCGCGGTGGACCCGGCCGGTAATTCGGCCGCCAGCCCCGTGGGGCCGATCGACGGGTCTGTGACTGTGTCGCTGAGCATCGACCCGATCACCCCCGACAATGTCGTCAATGGTGATGAGGCCGCTTCCGGCTCCGTCGATGTCACCGGCATGGCCTATGGCGACTTCACTCCCGGCGATACGGTGACGGTCACCCTGCCCACCGGGGTGATTCATTTTGCGGTTCTGGCGGTAAACGGAAGCTGGACCGTCTCGGTGCCCGGTTTGGACCTGGCCGCCGGCGATACCGTCATTGCCGAGATCACCACGACCGATACCAACGGCGATCCGGTCGTGGTCGCCTGGACCCAGACCTATGTCGTGGATCTCGAGCACCTGGCGCCGATTGTCACCGTCGCCAACGGGACCGAAGTCAGCGGCACCGGCGAGCCCTGGACCATCGTCAATCTGCTGGACGCGGGCGGCAATGTGCAGGGCACCGCCATGGTCGGCGACAACGGCCGCTGGGTGATCCCGGCGACCGGTCTGACGGTCTCGCTGGACGGCTTCACGGGGTCAGCCCAAGGCGTCGATCTGGCAGGCAATATCGCCGCCACGCCGGTGGGACCCATCGACGGAACGACGACGGCGCCGGTGGTGACCACGGCGAACGGCGCGGGTCTGACGGGCACGGCCGAGGCCGGAGCCACGGTGACCCTGGTCGACGCCAATGGCGCGCCGGTTCTCGATGCGGGCGGCAATGCCGTCACCACGGTGGCGAGCTCCAACGGCGTCTGGACCCTGCCGGCGGGGATGGTCCCGGGTGGCATTGACGGCTTCACCGGGACGGTGAGCGCGGTGGACGTGGCCGGCAATACAGCGACGACGGCGGTGGGCCCCATCGACGGCCTGACCCCTAACCCCGTGATCACGGGCGCCAACGGCGGCGGCATCAGCGGCACGGCAGAGCCGGGCGCCGTCATCCTGCTGGACGCCAACGGCGCCCCGGTGATCGGGACCGACGGCCAGCCGGTGCGGACGCTGGTCGCCGCCGACGGCAGCTGGAGCATTCCGGCATCGGCCGTGCCTGGCGGCCTCAACGGTTTCGTCGGTTCGGTCCAGGCGGTTGATCCGGCGGGCAACGCCTCGGCGGCCTCGGTCGGTCCGATCGACGGTTCGGTGACCGTCACCCTGACGGTCGATCCGGTCACCGCCGACAATGTCCTCAATCTGGTGGAATCCCAAGGCTTGCTGACCCTGAGCGGTCGGGCCGTCGGCGACTTCACCGCCGGTCAGGCCGTCGTTGTGACCCTGTCCAACGGCGTGGTGCTGAACACCGTCCTGACGGCTGACGGAAGCTGGACGGTCGCGGCAAACGGCGCCAGCCTGGCGGGCGCGACGTCGGTGACGGCGACGACCCAGACGACCGATACGGCGGGCAATACCGTCACTGTCTCGGGCGGCCATGTCTATGGCGTCGATCTGGTCGCCACAGCGCCGGTCATCGCCGACGCCAATGGAGCAGCGGTCTCCGGTACGGCGGATCCGGGCGATACGATCGCCCTTCTGAGCGGCTCCGGCGCGGTTATCGCCACCGTGACAGCGGGTTTCGACGGCGCATGGCGCTTCCCGGCCAGTGTCGTGCCCGGCGGTCTGGACGGCTTCGGCGGCTCGGTCCGCGCGACCGATCCGGCGGGCAATACCGCCTCGGCGATCCTGCCGGCCATCGATGGCTCGACCACGACCCCGACCCTGACCTCGGCTAACGGGCTCGGCTTGACCGGGACGGCCGAGGCGGGCGCGACCATCACCCTGCTGAGCGCCGCCGGAACCCCGGTGACGGGCGCCAACGGCAGTCCGGTCACCGTGACCGTCGCCGCCGACGGACGCTGGACGGTCCCGGCCGGTGCGGTTCCCGGAGGCGTCGATGGTTTCACCGGTTCGGTGCGCGCGACGGACGCCGCAGGCAATACGGCCCAGACGGGCGTCGGCCCTGTGGACGGCTCCACCCCTGCGCCGGTGATCACCGCGCAGAACGGTCTGGGCGTTCAGGGCGTAGCCGAGGCCGGAGCAACTCTGACCCTTCTGGACGTCAACGGAAATCCGGTGACGGGCGTGGGCGGCGGCGCCGTCACCGTGGTCGCCGACTCCGGTGGCGCATGGACCATCCCCGCTGCCGCCATCCCCGGCGGGCTGGACGGCTTCACGGGTTCGGTGCGGGCGGTGGACGCCGCGGGCAATGCGGCCGCCAGCGCGGTCGGACCGATCGACGGCTCGGTCACCCTGTCGCTGAACATCGACGCCGTGACCGCCGACAACGTTATCAACATCGCCGAGGGCGCGGCGGCTTCCGTCGCTGTGACGGGGCAGGCGATCGGAGACTACACGGCCGGAGCGACCGTCACCGTCACCCTGTCGAACGGCGCGGTCCAGACCGGGACGCTCGCGGCTGACGGAAGCTGGACGGTCGCCTTCGCGGGCGCCGATCTGGCGGCCTCGACCACGATCACGGTGGTCGCCACGACCACGGACAGCGCCGGCAACAGCGTCACCGTCACTGATACCCAGACCTTCGGCGTCGATCTGGTCGCACCCACGACGCCGGCGATCGTCATCGCCAATGGCTCGGGCGTCAGCGGCACGGGCGAGGTCGGCTCCACGATCAGCCTGCTGGGCGCGGGCGGCGCGGTGATCGCCACGACCGTCGTCGCGGCCAATGGCCAGTGGGCCATCCCCGCCGCCTCGGTGTCCGGTGGTCTGAATGGTTTTACCGGCTCGGTCCAGGCGGCCGACGCCGCTGGCAATCTCAGCGCCACGGCCTTGGGCCCTGTCGATGGAACCACGGTCGGACCGATCGTGACGGCCTCCAACGGTGCGGCCCTGACCGGCACGGCGGAGGCGGGCGCTACCGTGACCCTGTTCAACTCGGGCGGGACGCCCATTCTCGACGCGGGCGGCGCCCCGATCAGCGTGGTGGTCAACGGCGCGGGCGTCTGGACCATCCCCGGCGCTTCGATCCCCGGCGGACTGGACGGCTTCACCGGCACGGCGCGAGCCGTGGATGTCGCGGGCAACGCCGCCAGCGGCGCGGTCGGTCCCGTGGACGGCCTCACCCCGGCGCCGATCATTTCGGCGGCCAATGGCGCAGGCTTGTTCGGTACGGCCGAGGCCGGCGCGACGGTGGCTCTGCTCGACGCGGGCGGAAACCCGGTGCTCAACGGCGGAGGCTCGCCCATCCAGGCGGTGGTCGCCGCTGACGGGTCCTGGAGCTTCCCGGCCTCGGCGGTTCCCGGCGGTCTGGACGGCTTCAGCGGATCCGTCCGGGCGACCGATCTGGTCGGCAACGCGGCCGCCACCCCCGTCGGACCGATCGACGGCGCCGCCAATCTGACCCTGGTCATCGATTCCGTCACCCCGGACAACGTCCTGAACGGCGCCGAGGCTGCCCAGGCGGCGGTCGCCATCACCGGCCATGCGGTCGGCGACATCGTCGTCGGCGCGGCGATCCGGGTCGAGCTCTCGACCGGGGTCTTCGTCAACACCACTGTCGGCGCGGGCGGTGTCTGGAGCGCGACCTTCACCGGCGCCCAGCTGCAGGCCTCGACCTCGGTCACCGCCACGGCCAGCGCCACCGACGGCGCGGGCAATACGGTCACCGTCACCGACGTCCAGTCCTATGCGGTTGATCTGACCACGGCGGCCCCGGCGATCACCGTCGCGAACGGCGCGGGTCTGTCGGGCACGGCGGAAGCCGGCGCCACCATCACGGTCCGCAATGCGAGCGGCCAGACGGTCGGTTCGACCGTCACGAACGGCGCGGGCCAATGGGCTATCGCCGCGGCGGCCCTGTCCGCCAGTCTGGACGGCTTCTCCGGCTCGGTTCAGGCGGCAGACGCGGCCGGAAACACGGCGGCCAGCCCGGTCGGCCCGGTGGACGGCGCGGTGCGTCTGCTGCTGGCGGTCGATCCCGTCACCACCGACAATGTCGTCAACATCGCCGAGGCCGGATCGGCTTCGGTGACCGTCAGCGGCGGCGCGACCGGCGAATATCGCGCCGGGGACACGATCACCGTCACCCTGTCCAACGGCGCGAGCCAGAGCGCCATTCTGGCGGCCAACGGCGCCTGGTCGGTGGCCTTTGCGGGCGCCGATCTGGCGGCCTCGACCGGACTGACGGCTTCGGTCACCACGACCGACGCCGCCGGCAATACGGCGACGGTCGCCCTGCAGCGGCTGTATGGCGTGGACCTGGTCGCGCCCAATGCTCCGGTCCTGACCGGCGCCGGCGTCGCGGGGCTGAGCGGCTCGGGCGAGGTCGGCGCAACGGTGCAGCTGCGCGACGGCGCGGGCGCGGCCGTTATCGGCAGCTCCGGCCAGCCGGTCGTCGCCGTCGTCGGTGCGGGCGGAACCTGGACCATTCCATCGACGGCCTTTGCAGGCGGCGCGGTGCCGCCCAATTTCTCCGGACAGGTCACGGCGGTCGACGCCGCCGGCAACGTCTCCGCGGCGACGACCATCGCGCCGATCGACGTCACCCCGCCCAGCGGCGCGACGACGGCGATCGCCATCGACGTCATCGCCGGTGACGACATCGTCAACCGGATCGAGTCACAGGGCCCGGTGACGGTCACCGGCCGGGTCACCGGCGAGTTCCGGGCGGGCGACGCCGTCACCGTGACGGCCGGGGCCCAGACCTTCACCGGTACCGTCGCCGCCGACGGCCGCTGGTCGATCGCGGCCTCGGGCGCGGCCCTGACGGGCGGGACCCTGAGCGCCTCGGTTCAGGCCAGCGATGCGGCGGGCAACGTCGGGACCATCACCGGCTCGCGGCCCTATACGCTCGACATCCTCGGCCCCGGCGGTCCCGCCGGAACCCAGGCGCCGGTCCTCGGCATCGCCGATGCGGCCGATGGCCTGATCACCCCGGCGGAGTTCGCCGATGGCGTCTCGGCGGTGGTGACCCTGACCCCCGCGACCCAGGTCGGCGACACCGTGACCCTGACGGTGACGACGGGCGGCGTGTCCCAGACCTTCAGCACGGTCGTCACCGCCCCCATCCTGGCGGCCGGTCAGGCGGTCTTCGCCATTGGCGCGGGTCTGTCGGACGGCCAGTATTCGGCAACGGCGGTCATTCGCGATCCGTCGGGCAATGCCTCGGCGCCCTCGACGACCGCGAACTTCGCTGTCGACGCCGTGCCGATCAACATCGCCAATGCGACAGCTGCAGTGTCCGAGACCGCGCTCGGCGTAGCGGCGACCGGCAGCGTGGCCGTCACCGGCGCGACCGGCGCCGTGACCTATGCCCTGCAGGCCCCGACGGGCGTCTTCACCTCCCATGGCCAAACGATCACCTGGGCCGTGGACGGGACCGGCGCCCTGGTTGGTTCTGCGGGCGGCCAAGCGGTGGTGCGCGCGACCATCAACGCCTCAGGTCAGTACAGCGTCACCCTGCTGGGCGCGCTGGATCATCCGGCGGCGGGGGCGGACGTCCTGCAACTGCCCATCGGCGTCTCGGTCACCGACAGTGACGGCACGGCGCGCGGTGTCATCAATCTCGGCGTCACCGACGGGGTGCCCGTGCTGGCGGCGCCAACGACCCTGACCCCGACCGCGCCCGGCGTGATCGTCGGTGATCTGGTCCAAGGCTTCGGCGCGGACGGCGGCGCGATCACCTCGGTGACCATCGACGGCCGGACCTTCACCTATGCGCCCGCCACCGGATCCGTGACGGCGTCGGGCGCGTCCTCGACCATCGTCTCCTACGGTGTCGCCGGAGGGGTGCTGTCGGCCACGACCGTGCGCGGCGAGAGCATCAGCTTCGACTTCGCAAGCGGCGACTACCGGGTGCAGGTGACCGGTCAGGACTCGGCGGCTCCCGCTTCGGTCCGGCCCGATGTGGCTCTGGGCGGCAACAGCGGCCTGCTGGGTCTGCTCAACGCTGACGTTCTCGGCTTGATCAGGCTCGACCAACAGCAGTTCTTCTCGGCTTCCGACGCCAACAATGACATCAGCTCGGTGACGGTCCGCTATTCGGCGGCCATCGGCCTCGGCCTGAAAACCTTCAGCTACAACGCCGCTCTCGCGGCCGAGCTCGGCCTGTCGGTGGCCCAGACCAACACCTTCCTGCTGCCGGGCTCGTCGCAACTGGTCATCACCGCCGTCGGCGGGGGGGCGGTCGATAATCTGAAGCTCAACGAGTTCCTCGGCTCGATCACCATGAGCGGGGGCCTGTCCGGCCTGCTGGATCTGAACGTCGCCCAGACCATCAGCATCCAGGCCACCGATCAGGCCGGCCATGTCACCCTGGCGTCGGAGAGCAATCTGGCGAACCTGAGCCTGGTCGCGGGACTGCTGGGCGCGAGCCAGCCGGCCCAGATTCTGACGGGTTCGGCGACGGGTAATGTAATCACGGCCTCCGACACCGGCACGGGCGCAGCGCTGGACAACCGCCTCTACGGCTATGCCGGCGACGACACTCTGAACGCGGGCCTCGGCAACGACATCCTGCGCGGCGGCTCTGGCAATGACACCCTGAACGGCGGGGCCGGCAACGACCTGCTGATCGGGGGGACCGGCAACGACACCCTGAACGGCGGCGCGGGCGTCGACGTCTTCCGCTGGGAACGCGGCGATCAGGGCACCATCGCCCAGCCGGCCGCCGACGTGATCACCGACTTCAACACCGCCAGCCTGACCCTGGGCGGCGACGTTCTCGACCTGTCCAGCCTGCTGGTCGGCGAGGGCCGGATCGGCGCCAACCCCGGCAATCTGTCGAACTATATCCATTTCGAACAGACCGCCTCTGGCACCCTGATCCACATCAGCACGACCGGCGGCTTCGTCGGCGGCTACGGTTCCTCGACCTCGACGGGCGGGGCAGGGGATCAGACCATCCTGCTGTCCAACGTCAACCTGACCTCGGGCTTCACCTCGGATCAGGCGATCCTGGCTGACCTGCTGACGCGCGGGAAGCTGGTGGTGGATACGCTGACGGTGGACGGCTCGACCGCCTCCAACACCCTGGTCATCGGCACGTCGGTGATCGACGGAGACGGCGACATCGCCTCGACCAGTGTCTCGATCAACAGCGCGAATGTGGTTCCCCTGCCGCCGGTCGCGGGCAATGTCGCCCCGGTGGTCGAGGCCAACGCCCAGAGCCTGCTCGGCCTGATCGGTCTGGGCGCGGCCGGGCTGAACCTGAATGGTCAGGATCTGCTGGCGGCCGACGCCAACGGCAATCTCAGCCACGTCAGCGTCGAATACGCCCCCACGGTCGCGCTCAATCTGACGCCCCTGACCTTCGCCTGGGACACCGCCCTCGCAGCCAGCTATGGCCTTGGTGTTCAGGTCACCCAATCCTCGGGCCTGCTCGGCATCGTGGCGCCGACCGCCCGGATCGAGGTTACGGCCCTGAATGGCGGGGTGATCGACAACCTCCAGATCAACCGCTTCCTCGAGACGGTGCATCTGACGGACACCAGCGGCGGCCTGCTCAGCAGCACCCTGCTCAGCGCCAATGTTCTGAACGCCATGACGATCACCGCCACCGACGCCCAGGGGCTCAGCAGTTCGGCGGTCATCGGCTCGGTCGTGAACGTCAACCTGCTCAACAGTCTCGACGGCCCCGATCCGGTCACCGGCTCGTCCGTGGAGAGCCTGACGCGGGTCGCCGAGAGCGATGCCTCGGCGAGTGGTTCCGGCGGCGGGGACACGAGCGACAATCACGGGGCCATCGCCTCCCACGCCGCCCTCGCCGGCGGCGACGGCTCCGACATGATCGTCGTGCCCAGCGAGGACGCGAGCGTCCACGCCGGGGCCTCGGACGGCGGGAGCGACATCGTGGCGACCACCTTCGACGTCGATATCGCCTGGCAAGGGCTCGACACGGGCCTTTCAGCCGGAACGGAGACGGCCGACGGCAATGCGGGGATCGTTCACGACCTGACCCGGGCCATCCTCGACGAACCGGAGGTCTTCCTGACCTCCGGCGACCAGCCCGACACGCTGAACCAGCCTCTGCAGAGCATCGAGGCCGGCTACGACCTCTATGTCGCCCCGATGCCCATCCTCGAAGACGGAGGCGTCGCACACCATCCATGATCAACCGGTTGGGGGGGTATATCGCGAGCCTGACGACGGCGCTGCTGATCGCGGCGGCGCCGTCGCTCGCCCCGTCGCGCGCCTGGGCAGGCACGCTGGAACAGGCGGTCGCGCGCGGGCTCGCGCGCCATCCGGACATCCAGGTCGCCCAGGCCGAGGTCAGCCAGGCGACCATCGAGCTGCAGATGGCGGGCAACGGCAGACTGCCGGTCGTCAGCGCCTCGTCCGGGCCCGTCGCCTCGGGTCTCGCCTATGACGTCACCGTGGCCCAGCCGCTCTACGACTTTGGCCAGACGAGCAGCGTCATCGATCAGAAGCGCGCGCTGCTGGCCCAGCAGCAGGCCAATCTGGAGGTGGTACGCGACGACGTGGCCCTGCAGATCGTCGAGGCCTGGCTGGATATCGTCAACGACCGGACCCAGTTGTCCCTGCTGGACGACCATCTCAAACGGCTGGGCGAGGTCTCGGCCATGGCGAATGCGCGGGTCGAGGGTCGCTATGCCGACCAGAGCGAGGCCGGGCGGGTCAATCTCGCCGTCGCCACCGCCGAGGGCACACGCGCCCGCTTGCAGGGCGATCTGGCCGAGGCGCTCGGGCGGTACGAACTTCTGGTCGATGAACCGGCCGAAGGCCTGCGCCTGCCGTCCGATCCGCCGACCGTTCTGGAATCCGTTGCCGAAGAGGGGGCGCTCGACGCCGCCATTGCCGGTTCGCCCCTCTATCGCAAGGCGGCCTTGGGTGTGCGGGTGGCGGACGCGGGCGTGCGCGAGGCCAATGCCGCCCGCTTCCCCCGTCTGAATCTCGAAGGCGGCGTCCAGCGTCGCGAGATCGGTGGCCAGCTGGTCAACGACAGCTCGATCGGCGTCCGCTTACGGCTCGCCTCCCAGCAGGGGCTGAGCGCGCAGCAGCTGCCGGAGCTGGAGCGCCAGCGGCGCGAGGCGGCCCGCTGGGCGGCCGAGGCCGAGGCGCGCGATCTCAAACGCACGGTCGGGACCCTGATCCGGTCCGACGCCTCGACGGCCGCGCGCATCGGCGCCCTAGCCGATCAGGCCGCCCAGGCGGAGGCGGTCCGCGATCTCTATGGCGAACAGTTCCTGGTCGGCCGCCGCGACATCCAGGATCTGGTGATCATGCAGACCGAACAGTTCGAGGCCGAGCGCCAGAAGGTCGACCTCGTGATCGAGCGCTTGCGTCTCCAGTACCGGGCCGCCGCCCAGTTGGGCCTGCTGACGCCCATGATGACCGGCGACCAGATGCAGACCCCGGGGGAACACCCATGAACGACCCATTGCGCGAAGGCCTGGTCCTGCTGGCCGCGAGGCTGGGGCGTCCCGTCAGCGTGGCCCAGCTCGGCGACGGGCTGGCGCTGGACGCCGGACGATTGCCCCTGTCGCAGCTGGCCAAGGCCATGCGACGTGCGGGCCTGTCGGCGCGGGCGGTCTCCATGCCCGTCGAGATGGCGCCCCTGTCCCTTCTACCGGCCCTGCTGGTCATGCGCGATGGCGGGACACGGGTCCTTGTCGGCCGCGAGGACGATGTCGCCATCCTGCTCAGCCCCGAGACCGGCGGCGGCGAGGAGCGGGCGCCGCTGGACGTCCTCCGCGTCGATCATGAGGGCACCGTCATCTTCGCCCGCGCCCTGTACGAGGGTGACAGCCGGGCCGGAGGCTACGCAAAAGGCGAAGCGCGGCACTGGCTGCGCGGCGTCGTCGGCGACGCCTGGCCGGCCTTTGTCGAGGTCGGGGTCGCGGCGACCTTCGCCAGCCTTCTCGCCATCGCCACCTCCCTGTTTTCGATGCAGGTCTATGACCGGGTCGTGCCAACCTCGAACTTCGGCACCCTGTGGGTCCTCGCCAGCGGCGTGACCCTGGCCATCGTTGCGGAGTTCGTGCTGCGCCAGCTGCGCGCCCATCTGCTCGACGTGACGGGCAAGAAGCTCGATCTGAAACTGTCGTCGCGCCTGTTCGAACAGGTCATGTCGATCCGGCTGTCGGCCAAGCCGGGCTCGACCGGCGCCTTCTCCAGCCAGGTGCGCGAGTTCGAATCCGTGCGTGAGTTCTTCACCGCCTCGACTGTGGCGGCGATAACCGACGCGCCCTTTGTGCTGGTCTTCCTGGGCGTGATCGCCTTCATCGGTGGACCGGTCGCCCTCGCACCGGCGGCCGCGGTGGTGCTCATGCTGGTCCCGGGCTTCCTGCTGCAGCGCAAGCTGGCCGCCCTGTCGCGCGACAATCTGCGTGAGGGCGCGGTCAAGCACGGGCTGCTGCTGGAGACGGTCGAGAACCTCGAGACCGTGAAGGCGACGCGCGCCGAGGGGCGGAACCTGCGGATGTGGGAGCTGCTGTCGGCCCAGTTGGCCGAGTCCGGCCAGCGGTCGCGCTCCATTTCCTCGACCCTGACCTATTCGGCCTCGGCGGTGCAGCAACTGGCCTATATCGGCGCCCTGGTCATCGGGGTCTATCAGATCGCGGCGGGCCATATGACGACCGGCGCCCTGGTGGCCTGTTCGCTGCTGGTGTCGCGCGCCATTTCACCGACGGCCCAGTTCACCGGCATCCTCGCCCGCTGGCAGCACATCAGGGTGGCGCTGGAGGGCCTGGACCAGCTGATGGCGGCGCCCGTCGAGCGGCCCGCCGACCGCCAATTCACTCGCATGCCGGACATCCGCGGCGCCTTCGAGCTTCAGGGGCTGGAGGTCCGCCCCGCGCCCGACGCCGCGCCTATCCTGCTGATCCCCAAATTGTCGATCGCGGCGGGCGAGCGGATCGCGGTTATCGGCGGCAACGGGGCCGGCAAGTCGACCCTGTTGCGGGTCCTGTCCGGGATCGGCGATCCGACCGCCGGGCGGATCCTGTTGGACGGCGTCGGCCTGTCGCAGATCGAGCCGGCCGACCAGCGTCGGGCCATCGGTTACCTGCCACAGGATACAGCCCTGTTTCACGGGACCCTGCGGGACAATCTGGCGCTCGACGGCGGTCGGCACGGGGACGGCGAACTGCTGGAGGCGCTGGACGCGGTCGGCCTCGGCGGTTTCGTGCGCGGCCACCCCGCCGGGCTGGACCTGCCCATCATCGGATCGCGCAGCGTCTCAGGCGGTCAGCGACAGGCCATCGCCCTGGCCCGCGTCTTCCTGCAGGACCCGAAGGTGGTCCTGATGGACGAGCCGACCTCGGCCTACGACCAGGCCAATGAGGGTCGGGTGGTCGAGTTCCTGAAGACCTGGTCGGTCGGGCGGACCGTCATCGTGGCGACCCACAAGCGCGCCGTTCTCGGCGTCGCGGATCGCATTCTGGCGCTGGCGGGCGGGAGGCTGGTCGGCGACGCCCCGCACGACGCGGCCGCCAATGAGCACAAGCTGGTGAGGACGGCCCATGGCTGACGCAGTACGCATCGAACGGGATCTGCGGAGAGCTCTATCGCAGGGAGAGGACGGCGAGGCCCATGTCGCGGCGCGGCCCATCCTGTGGGTCTGCGTGGCCCTGATCGTCGTCTTCGTCGCCTGGGCCGCCTGGGCTCCGGTGGCCGAGACGGCGCGGGGCGAGGGCAGGGTGGTCCCGTCCAGCCGGGTGCAGGTCATCCAGAGCCTCGAAGGCGGCATCCTGCAGGACCTGATGGTCAAACAGGGCGATGTCGTTCAGGCCGGTCAGCCCCTGGTCCAGCTCGACAGCAACCGCTTCCGGTCCTCGGCGCTGGAATCCGGAACCCAGGTCATCGCCCTCACCGCCGCCATTGCCCGGCTGGAGGCCGAGGTGCTAGGCAAGAGCACGATCGACTTCCCGGCCAGCATCCCGGCCAATGATCCGGTCATCGCCTCGGAACGCT
This sequence comes from Brevundimonas sp. GW821-FHT02A10, assembly GCF_059422025.1. Taxonomy (NCBI): domain Bacteria; kingdom Pseudomonadati; phylum Pseudomonadota; class Alphaproteobacteria; order Caulobacterales; family Caulobacteraceae; genus Brevundimonas; species Brevundimonas sp. GW821-FHT02A10. The sequence goes on along the minus strand of NZ_JBWKWC010000001.1, from coordinate 118,626 downwards.
CGCTGTTCGCGGCCCGGCGGCACAATCTGAACGCTACCGTTCAGGCCCTGGTCGATGAAAGCGCCTATGCCCGGCGTCAGCTGGCCATGGTCCAGCCCTTGGCCGCGCGTGGCGTGGTCAGCGAGGTCGAGGCCCTGCGCCTCGGCAAGGATATCGCCCAGCTCAGCGGACGTCAGACCGAGGTGCGCAACACCTATATGCAGGACGCCTATACCGAACTGGCCACCAAGAAGGCCGAGCTGGCCGCCCAGACCCAGATCTTCAACCAGCGCCAGGACCAGCTGAACCGCACCCGGCTGACCGCCCCCGTGCGGGCCCGGGTCAATGAGGTGCTGATCACAACCCGGGGTGGTGTCGTTCAGCCGGGCGAGGCTATCATGCAGCTCACGCCAATGGACGACAAGTTGTTGGTGGAGGCCAGAATTCTGCCGCGCGACGTCGCTTTCATCCGCCCGGGAATGACCGCCAGGGTCAAGATCACGGCCTATGACTACTCGGTGTATGGCGACCTTACTGCAAAGGTTGAACAGATCAGCGAGGACACCATCGAGGAGGATACCCCGCGGGGCAAGGTCGCCTACTACAACGTCCTTGTTCGCACAGACCGCGCCTACCTTAGCCATGGACGTGAAATCTTGCCGATTCGCCCCGGTATGGTTGCCGAAGTCGATATTCAATCGGGGAGTCGCAGCGTTCTGAGCTATCTGCTGAGGCCAATTCTTAAGGCCAAGCTCTCGTAATTGCTCGGAATCGTGCTTATCGGCGGTTTTCTTCACCTATGGTTTACAACCCGTGGTGTGTATGTACGGTAGGCTGCGTTGCGTTGCTTCCAGAGGGTTGTATGGGCCGGGCGTTTTCTTCGGTTGACCAATGGGCCCCCGTCCTCGAGGGGTTCGACCGGCACGCCTTGCGGGCCGAGGGGAGAAGCGCCGGGATTATTCGCAGCTTCCCCTGGGACGCCACGCCTCTGGGATCATTCGTGACCTGGGACAGCCAGTTCGTCGCCAGTCTGAATCTCGTCCTCGAAGCGCATTTTCCGATGTTCCTGACCTGGGGACGGGACCACCATCTGTTCTACAACGACGCCTTCGAGACCGTTCTCCTGGGCAAGGGCAACTGCATCGGCAGGCCGATCGGCGCGGTCTTCCCCGAAGCCTGGACGCAGATCCAGAGGTATCTCGGCGAGGCCTTGAACGGGCGGTCCAGCTATCTGGAAGACCTGCCGATCGCGCTCCTCCGCAACTCGACGCTCGCGACGACCTGGTGGTCCGCCTCCTGGTCGCCGGCGCGGGCGGAGGACGGATCGGTCGGCGGCGCCCTGGGGGTCTTCTATGAAACCACCCGCCGGGTCGCCGCGGAGGAATCCCTGCGTCGCAGCGAGGCGGCCTTGCTGACCGCCACGGACATGACCCCGAGCCTGCTGTGGCGCTGCGACGTCCGGGGCCGGTTGACCTGGGCGAACCAGGGGCTGCTCGACTATTTCGGCATGTCGGAACCGGGGGGCGTAGCGCTGAGCGACCATCTGCATCCCGCCGATGGTCAGCCGGGCGAAGCGGTCGCCCGGCCGGGCGAGCCGTCCGAAGTCCAACGCAGGCTGCGGGGCGCGGACGGCCGGTATCGCTGGTTCATGGTGCGCTCGCAGGCCATATTTGATGACCTGGGCGAGGTGTCGGGCCGGTGCGGCTCGGCGACCGACATTGACGACTGGCGCCGCGCCGCCGACGGGCTGAATGCGTCGAGCGATCTCCTGCGACGTTTTCATGGGTCCGAGGCCACACTGATGTGGGTCGGCTCCGTCGCAACGCGCGAGATCGAGGCGCTCAATCCCGACAAGCGCAAGGCGTGGCGGCTGCCGGAGGACGGGCGCCCGATCGGGTGGGAAAGCTGGCTGTCCTTCGCTCATCCGGACGACCGCCCGCAACTGTCGACCCTGTTCGATCAGGCTGCGGGCGGCGGCGTCGCCCAGGCGCGGTTCCGCAGCGTGTCTGTCGAGGGCGCCGTGCGCCGTTTCCACGCCACGGCCTTTCCCATTCCCCCGACTGCCGACGGCGCCCGACGGATCGGCGGCGTCGTCGTCGAGGTGGCGTCCAACGACGATCCGCGCATCTATCTGGTCGACTCCGATCCCGCGTCCCAGAACGCCACCCACCACGCCCTCACGCGCAAGGGTTTCCGCGTTCGGGCCTTCGATGACGCCGCCCAGTTCCAGAGGGTCGCCGGCGATCTGGCGCCTGGGTGCGCGGTGCTGGTCGTCAGGGGCGATATCGACAAGACCCTGAAAGCCGCCGCCGTGCTGGCGTCCAACAAGCAACTGCCGTGGATCGCGATCGGAGACCTGCAGCACCGCCTGAACGACGTGGTCCAGCTGATGAAGCTCGGCGCCGCCGACATCCTTGCGATGCCGGGCCCCGACGACATCGCCGCCGCGGGCCAAGCCGCCCTGGCGAGGGCCTTCGGCAAGGTCAACGAGAGCCGCGCGCCGGCCGATGCAGCCCAGAAGATCATGCAACTGAGTCCGCGCGAACGTCAGGTTCTCGAAGGCCTCGTCGCGGGCGGCACCAACAAGACCATCGCCAAGGCCCTGGATCTCAGCCCCCGGACCGTCGAAACGCACCGCGCCCATCTGATGGACCGGCTCTGCGTCAGCACCCTGGCCGAACTGGTCAAGGTCGCGGCGGAGGGCGGGGCGTCCAGTTCGGTTAAGAGAAGCTGAATCCGCTCCGGTGTCCCTACTGAGGGGGCGTCCGGATGATCCTTCCCCGATCATCGTTCAGTGTCCCTGAAAATGGGGGATGGCGCGCGCAAGCGGACGTCGCCCTGGCCCTTGGGGAGACCGCCTTGCAGATGCTTCAGAACGAGATCCTTGAGATGATCGCGCGTGGCGGACCGCTGGACGCCACGGCGCGCGCGCTGTGTCTGCGCGTCGAGGCGCTTCTGCCCGGCTCGGCCTGTTCCATCGTCCAGCTCGACATGACGGGACAGCTGAAGGCTCTGGCGGGTCCGAGTTTGCCGGATGCCTTCAACCACGCTTTCGACGGACTGGCGATCGGACCCCGGGTCGCCGCCTGTGGAAGCGCTGTCTACCTGGCCCAGGTCGTGGAGACGCCCGATATCGCCACTGATCCCCGGTGGTCGGGGCTCGCAGCCCAGGCGCTGGAACACGGTCTGCGGGCCTGTTGGTCAGCACCCGTTGTCGGGGGCGACGGCGTCGTTCTGGGCGCGTTCTCGGTCTATTACCGCGAACCGAGGCTTCGCACCGAAGCCGAGGCGGAACTCGCCCAGGGCAGCATCCATCTGTGCGCCATCGCCATGGAGGGGGATCGCCGGACGGGGGATCTGCGCCGCCTGATATATCGCGACCTGCTGACCGATCTGCCGAACAGGGCCGCCTTCGAAGCGGTGGCGGCGCGGTTGCCCGACGATACCCGGCCCGGCGCCGTGCTGATCGTGGATCTCGACAATCTCAAGACAGTGAATGACGCCTTTGGCCAGAAGGCCGGCGACTGCCTTCTCCAGGCAACAGCGAAAAGGGTCGAGGAAGCCGCCGCGCCGTTCCGGGTCTTCCGCCTGGGCGGAGACGAGTTCGCCGTGGTGATCGATGATGCCGAGATCGACGCAGCGGAGCTTGATATCCTTGCGGGTCGTGTCCTCGCCGGGCTTTCAGAGCCGGTCGATTGCAACGGAAACCTGACGACGCCTCTGGCCACTCTCGGCGGCGCCCTGGCCGATGCCGAGGCGACCCTGGGCGACCTGCGCAAGAAGGCCGAGTTCGCCCTGTGTCACGCCAAGACCGCGCGGCTGGGCGGCTTCGCAATCTATTCGCCGGCCCTGGACCACACCGTGAGCCGCCGGCTGTGTGCGATCCGCACCGTCGAGGCGGCGTTGAACGAGGACCGCGTTGACGCCCATTACCAACCCATCGTCCGTATCGACACGGGCGAGATTGTCGGTCTGGAAGCGCTGTTTCGCGTCATCACGCCGGAGGGTGAGATCGTCTCCGCCGGAGATTGCTTTGAAGCCACACTGGACGTGCATACAGCGACGCGGCTGACGGGACGCATGCTGGCCATCGTGTCCCACGACGTCCGGACCTGGCTGGATCAGGGCATCTGGTTCCAGCATGTCGGCATCAACGCCTCATCGGCGGACTTGCAGAGCGGCCGTTTTCACGAGGCGCTCGCCGAAGCCTTCGAACGTGAAAATGTGCCCCTCAGCCACGTCATCCTGGAGGTCACTGAAAGCGTCTATATGGGCCGGGAAGGTCATGAGGTCAGGGGCGCCATCCAGGATCTTCGCGCGCGCGGACTGCGGATCGCGCTCGACGACTTCGGCACCGGCTTCGCCTCCCTGACCCATCTGCTGTCGATGCCCGTCGACATTCTGAAGATCGACAAGTCCTTCATCGCCCCGATGGAGCCCGGGAGCCGCGGCGCCGCCATCACGGAAGGCGTTCTGGCCATCGCGAGCCGGCTGGGTATCAGGGTCGTCGCCGAGGGCGTGGAAACCGCGGCCCAGGCGGAACAGCTCCGGAAATGGGGCTGTTTTCTGGGGCAGGGGTATTTCTATTCGCCGGCCGTCGATCGCACGGCCGTGACCCGCCTCCTGCTCGAAAAGGCGCAAGCGCGCGACTCCGTCGCCTTGTCCGCCGCCATCGCCGCCCCGGTCGCCGACCTGCGAGCCTTCGATCTTCACGAGGCTTCTGTCGTCCACCCCGGGGACGACATCCGGGAGACCCTGGTGCGATACGCCATCCTGCTCTGTGGGGCGGATTGGCGCGTGGTCTCGGAGCGGCGGCAGTTTGGTCGTTTTTCGTCACGTTCGGCGGCGTTGCAATGCGCCCTGGGCCTGGCGCGTGAGGCGATGGCTTCAGGCGCCAGCGTCGAGATTCTGCACGCCGATCTCGGGGGAGAGCTTCGCGCCTTCCACCTGCCTCGGAGCTGGCGTTCGGCGGCTTGAAGGCGGCTCCGCCCGGCTGTGTTGCGCAGCCTCGATCCGACACCGGCGGACGGGGCGACCGGCGCTGGCTGAAGGATATTCAAAGGTTGTAGAGCTTGGCCTTTTGGCTAACGCCTATGTCGGATTGCAGACATAGCGATTTGAAATCACAAGAGTCCTTTCGAAGCAACCTAAGGTGTGGTCGTCTCTGATTCACCAGAATCACGAGCGGGAGCGCCTGTGGAAGACCCTCCGGAAGCATCGCCCGACCCGAACGCCCGTGCGTTGCCCACGAACGCCTCTCCGATCCGCGCCCGGGCCCGGATGGCGACCCGGATTCGCGGGACGGACTGGGCCAGGACCCCGATGGGCGCGATGGCCGACTGGGACCCGGTGTTGATCAGCACCCTCAATCTGATGCTGGACGCGGGTTTCCCGATGTTCCTGACCTGGGGCCCGGACCTGCGGCTGTTCTACAACGACGCCTACGAGCCCGTTCTGGCGGGCAAGGTCGTCGAGCTTGGACAGCCCATGCACCAGGTCTTCCCCGAGGCCTGGGACGAGGTGGGGCCGATGTTCGACAAGGCGATGGCGGGGCGGTCCACCTTCCTGGAGGACTACCATGTGCCCCTGGTCCAGGATGGGGCTCTGGGCTCGACCTGGTGGTCCTTCTCCTATTCGCCGATCCAGACGCAGGACGGGCAGGTCGGCGGCGTGCTCGGCATCGTCTATGAGACCACGCGGCGCCTTCGGTCCGCGGAAACGCTACGGGCCAGCGAGGCCGCCCTGCGCACCGTCGCGGACACCGCGTCCGGTCTGCTCTGGCGGTGCGATCCCGGGGGGCGAATGACCTGGATCAACCAGCGCATGGACGACTATCTGGGCGGGCCGACCCTGGGCGAAACCCATTGGGACGACCGGGTCCATCCTGACGACATCCCCGAAGCCGAAAGGGCCTACGCCGCCTGCGCGACTGACGGCAGTTCCTTCGAGATTCAGCAGCGGCTTCTGGGCGGCGACGGCCGCTATCGCTGGTTCCTCATACGGGGTCAGCAGGTCGTCGATGCGCAGGGCGCGGTCATCGAATGGTGCGGGTCCGCCGCCGATATCGAAGACTGGCGCGCGGCGGCCGAGGGGCTGGATCAGCGCGACCAGTTGCTCAGGGACTTCCACGGCGCGGAAGCGACCTTCCTCTGGGTCGCCGATATCGCCACCCGTCAGCTGGAGCCGACGAATCCCGAAGTCCGGGCGGCCTGGGGCCTGACCGGCGAAGGCGCGATCCGCTGGGAAGACTGGACGGATACGATTCATCCCGATGATCGGGCCGCCTTCGCCGCGGCGTTCGATCAGGCGGCGATCGGTCACTCGACCCAGATCCGGTTTCGGCGCCTGTCTTCAGTCGGTTCCGCGAGAACCTGTCAGCTGACGGCCTTCCCCCTCGGCGGCAAGCGCGAGAAGATCGGCGGCCTGGTGGTCGAGCTGGGCGGGGAGGACGACCCCCGCGTCTATCTCGTCAACGATCAGGGCGGCGACGAGCAGGATCTGTCCCGGGCGCTCAAGGCACGGGGGTTTCGGGTGCGGGTGTTCAACGGCGTCAAGGACTTCGAGCGCCTCTGCGGGGATCTGCGCCCGGGCGCTGTGGTCGTGAGCGTCGGCGCGGACGCCGGGCCTGCCCTGAAGACCGCTGCGGCCCTGAAGGCGGCGCCTCACCTCGGCTGGCTGGCGATCGGGGATTTTGAGGCCCGACTGAACGATGTGGTGGGCTTGATGAAGCTGGGCGCCCTGAACGTGCTCTCACGACCTGCGGCGGAAGATGTCGTCCTGGCCTGCCAGGCCGCCTTCGACCTCAAGGCGCCGCAGCGACCGGGACCGACCGCCGGTCTCACGGCCCGCCTCGCCCAATTGTCAGGACGCGAGCGGGAAGTTCTTCGGGGACTGATCGCCGGTGGAACGAACAAGACCATCGCGCAGGACCTATCCCTCAGCCCGCGCACGGTGGAGACCCACCGTGCGCACCTGATGAGCCGACTGGAGGTCTCGACCCTGGCCGACCTCATTCGGGTGGCGACGGAGGCCGGCTTCGAGGCGTAGAGCAAAACCCGCGTGCTTCTGCCCGGTCGCTGACAACGCGTATTTTTCTGAAGCAGCGAATATCGCGGGGGGGCTTACCCCAGCACCCTACCGTTGGTGCGGATCACCTCAGCGTACAGCAACCCACTGTCCTTGATGGTCCGTTCCTGGGTCGCGTAGTTGACGTGGGTTATGCCGAAGCGTTTGGCGTAGCCCAGCGACCATTCGAGATTGTCGAGCAGGGACCAGGCCATATAGCCGCGCACGTCGACGCCCTTTGAAATGGCGTCGTGCAGGGCCTTGAGGTGGTTCTGCAGGTAGTCGACGCGCATCGGGTCGTGGATGCGGCCATCGATGGCGTGGGGCGGATCGTACCAGGCCGAACCGTTCTCGGTGACCATCAGGGGCAGATTGCCGCCCGTCTGTTCATGCAGCCAGACCAGGGTGTCGGTAAAGGCGGGGGGACAGACCTCCCAGCCGGTCTCGGTGTGGGCGTGCTGCGTCTGCTTCACCGGGCGGGCGCGGACGGGCCAGGCGTCCGGGGCGTTCTCCGGGACGGCGCGGGTGTACCAGTTGAGGCCCATCCAGTCGGTCGGTTCGGCGATCAGGTCGAAGTCCTCGGCCGGGAAGTCGCGCATGGCGTCGCCGTAGACCTCCTTCAGCTCCTCCGGATAGCCGCGGCCCATCAGGGGATCGAGGAACCAGCGGTTCATCTGGGCCTCGGCGCGTTTGCAGGCGGCCTCGTCCTCCGGGCGGTCGGAAGCCGGATATTTGGGCTCGATATTGAGGACGATGCCGATGTCGTGCTTGCCGACCTGGCGGTAGCGGCGAACCGCCGCACCGTGGGCGCGCAGGACGTTGTGGCCGGCGATCACCGCTTCATAGGCCGAGCGATGACCGGGGGCGAGCACACCGTGCAGATAGCCGCCGTCGACGATGACCCAAGGCTCGTTGATCGTGCCCCAGGTCTTCACCCGGCCGTCGAATTTCTCGAACAGGACCTGGCCATAGTCGGCGAACCAGTCGGCGATGTCGGGGTTCAGCCAGCCGCCGCGATCGTCCAGGGCGGCGGGCAGATCCCAGTGGTAAAGGGTGCAAAGCGGCTCGATGCCCTTCTCCAGCAGGCCGTCGATCAGACGGTCGTAGAAGTCGAGGCCGGCCGGGTTAATGCGGTTCCGTCCCTCGGGCATGACCCGGCTCCAGGAAACGGAGAATCGGTAGGCCTGCAGGTTCAGCCGGGTCATCAGATCAATGTCCGACCGCCAGCGATTGTAGTGATCACAGGCGACGTCACCGGTGTCGCCGTTGGCCATCATCCCCGGCGTATGGACGAAACGGTCCCAGATGGATTCCCCCGCGCCGTCGGCCATGGATGAGCCTTCGATCTGATAGGCGGCGGTCGCCGCGCCCCAAAGAAAATTGTCTGGAAACAGATATTTGGAGGTCATCAGGGGAGGGGCCTGCAAAGCTGGGGGACACAGTGACGCACGGTACGGAACCGAACCCTGTGGCGCCGCATTACTGCGGCGGTTGGGGTTGTGACCAAACTACGGCACTTGCGGGGCCGATAGCTAGTGTGCCATGTAACCGCTTACATCGTTTTTGTCGACGGACCTTCGATAAGTGGGCCGGTACGAGCGACGGATCAGGGACGGATAATTTGCAACCCTCGGGCGCACAGCCTTCAGCTTACGGACTCGCGGCGTGAAGCCCGCGACGATCCGTGATGTTGCGCGCCATGCGGACGTCTCCGTGGCCTCGGTGTCGCGCGTCCTCAACGGCGTGGGCGTCGTCAACGAGCCGACCCGCCAGCGCGTGCTGCAGGCGATCGACGTCCTGAGATACGTGCCGCATTCGGGCGCGCGGAGCTTGTCGACCAGCCGCACCGACACGGTCGGGGTGATCTTGCCGGACCTGTTCGGGGAGTTCTTCTCGGAGCTGATCCGCGGCATGGACGTGGCGGCGCGAGCGCACGGGCTGCACCTGATCGTCTCCAGCTCCCACGACGACGCGGATGAGGTTTCGGCGGCGGTGCGGTCGATGCGTGGCCGCGTCGACGGCCTGATTGTCCTGTCGCCCTATTTGAACGCGGCCAGCCTGACCGCCAGCCTGGCAGGCCGGACGCCGGTGCTGCTGATGAACGGCGGGGCCATGGACGCGGCCCGGCCCTCGATCGTGATCGACAACCGCGCCGGCGCCATGACGGCGGTCGAGCATCTGCTGGGCCTGGGCCGGCGACGGATCGCCCATATCTCGGGGCCCTCGGGCAACCTGGAGGCCGAGGCGCGGCTGGCGGGATATGCCGAAGCTCTGGCCGGGTCGGGCGTGATCGCCCAGGTGCTGGACGGGGACTTCACCCAAGGGTCCGGCCACCGCGCCGTGACCCGGATGCTGGCCTCGGGCGAGCGGCCTGACGCCATCTTCGCGGCCAACGACATGATGGCCGTGGGCGCGCTGCTGGCCTTGCAGGAGGCGGGCGTCCGCTGTCCCGAGGACGTCGCCGTGGTCGGGTTCGATGACGTGCCGATCGCCGAACTGGTGCGGCCCGCCCTGACCACCCTGCGCATCGACATCGCGGGTCTGGGCAAGCACGCCGTGGAGCGGCTGGTCGGCCTGATCCAGTCGCCGGACGGCGGCGAGACCAACAACGAAATCCTCCGCCCGACCCTGGTCGTGCGCGGATCCAGCACGGCCGATTCATCGGCCCATTCATCCCCGGCGGAGGCAAAACCCACCGCGCCGGGGAAAAATCCTTTGGGGGAGATCCAGGATGTCTAGGATGAACACTCGCACCCGTATCACCATGGGGGCCTCGGCCTTGGCCATGGCGGCCCTGCTGGCGACGGCCGGCGCCGCCAACGCCCAGGCGACCAACGCGACCCTTCGCGGCGTGATCACCGAAGGCCAGGCTCGCGAGGCCGGCGGCGCGATCACCGCCACCGACGTCGCCACCGGCTTCGTCTCGCGCGCCCGGATTTCGGCCGACGGGGCCTACGTCCTGACGGGCCTGCGTCCCGGCACCTACCGCATCGATGTGACCAGCGCCGACGGCTCGACCGCTTCGGACACGGTGACCCTGGCCACCGGCCAGATCGGCACCCTGAACCTGGACACGACCCCGGCGGCGACCGCCTCGACCGATGCCAGCGCGGTCTCGGTGGGCGACATCGTCGTGACCGGTCGCCGCATCTTCGAGGTGCGTACCTCGGAAGTCGCCACCGGCGTCAGCCAGCAGCAGATCAACAACCTGCCGCAGATCAACCGCAACTTCCTGAACTTCGCCGCCCTGGCGCCCGGCGTGCGGGTGACCGAAGGCGACAGCGAACGCACCATCTCGGCGGGTGGTCAGTCGGCCCAGGCGATCAACGTCTTCGTCGATGGCCAGAACCAGAAGTCGACCATCATCGACGGCGGCGTCGCCGGTCAGGACGACAGCCGCGGCAACCCGTTCCCGCAGGCGGGCGTGCAGGAATTCCGGGTCATCACCCAGAACTTCAAGGCCGAGTACGAACAGGCCGGTTCGGCCATCATCACCGCCGTGACCCGCTCCGGCGGCAATGAGTTCCACGGTGAGATCTTCGGCACCTACCAGAACCAGGACTGGATCTCGCAGGACGCTTTCGCCCGGCGCCGCGGCGACGCCAATCCCGAGCTGAAGAAGGAGCAGTACGGCTTCGCCCTCGGCGGTCCGATCATCCGCGACCGGCTGAACTTCTTCGTCACGTACGAACGCAAGGACGAGGCCCGCGCCAACTCCGTGTTCCTGAACAATCCGGCATACACGACCCAGTTCGCGTCGGAGCTGGGCACCTATGCCGCGCCGTTCGAGGAAGACCTCCTGTTCGGCAAGCTGTCCTGGCAGATCAACGACCGCCAGAAGTTCGAGATCAGCGGCACCTATCGCAGCGAGAACGACATCCGCAGCTTCGGCGGCCAGAACGCCTATTCGCGCGCGGAACAGACCAACACCGACGTCCGCTCGATCAACGCGCGCCACACCTTCACCGGCGACCGCTTCCTGAACGAGGCGAGCTACGACTACTTCTCGTACACCTACAACCCGACCGCGCTGAACTTCAGCGACTACGGCCGGACCTATGCGATCTTCCGCGACAACAGCGCCACGACGCCGGGCTTCCAGTTCGACATCAACAACCGGATCGAGACGGTTTTCTCGGACGGTGGACGTAGCGACAACCAGTACGTCGAGCAGGAAAGCCATACGTTCAAGGACGAGCTGACCATTCCTGATCTGCAGTGGATGGGCACCCATACGATCAAGATGGGCGTCAAATATTCGATGCAGAACTATGTCGTGAACAAGCAGTTCGGCCGGAACCCGCAGTTCACCTATGACCTGGCCGGCACGAGCGGCCTGGGCGGCGCCAACATCCCGGTGGCGGTCCAACTGGGCGCCTTCGTGCCCGCGGCCGACGTCGACAACAATGTCCTGGGCCTCTACTTCCAGGATGACTGGCAGGTCACCGACAAGCTGGAACTGAACCTCGGCATCCGCTGGGACTACGAGGACAATGCGGTCAACAACGACTGGGTCACCCCGGCCAACATCCGCGACACCCTGGCCAAGATCCAGGCGCTTCCCGGCTATGACTTCCCGGCCTACTTCAACCCGGCCGACTATATCTCGGACGGCAACCGCGACGCCTTCACCGGCGCCTTCCAGCCGCGCTTCGGCTTCAGCTACGATGTGTTCGGCGACGAGCGCACCGTGGTGTTCGGCGGCGCTGGCCGCTACTACGACCGTCTGGGCTTCAACTTCGCCTTCGACGAGCGCTTCAAGCCGACCCAGTTCAACAAGACCATCTACTTCTCGCAGACGGGCGGTACGGTCAGCGGTGTGAACACCGTGGCCTGGAACCCGGCCTATCTCACGGCGGCGGGCCTGGATCCGCTGCTGGCGGCGACGCCGGGCGCGGGTGAAATCTTCCTGGTCAACAACAACGCCGAGCCGCCGCGCACCGACCAGTTCAACTTCGGCGTCCGCCAGAAGGTCGGCATCTTCCAGACCGCCCTGACCCTGGCCTATTCGAAGACGGTCAACCTCTCGTCCTGGTACATCGCCAACGCCCTGACGGCGACCGGCGACCGGTTCTCGGGCCCGACCCCGGCCTCGGTCGGTCACCCCGAGTTCAACAACCTGATCTTCTTCCAGAACCAGGACAAGGAAGCCGAGTTCAAGGCCCTGTATCTGACGATCGACAAGCCCTTCGACCGCCAGTCGAACTGGGGCATGAACATCGCCTATACCCTGTCCAAGGCGACCCAGAACGGCAGCCGGGACACGGGTCTGACCGGCTTCGACTTCGACTACAATGTGCCGGGCCTGTCGCCGGAATATCCGTCGGCGACCGACGAGCGTCACCGCATCGTGGCCTCTGGCACCCTGGGCCTGCCGATGGACTTCCGTCTGTCGGGCATCGTCACCCTGGGTTCGGGTCTGCCGTACAATGTCTTCGACTGCCCCGGCGCAACCAACCCGAACATCTGCTGGAACGGCGGACGTCCGCAGAAGCATGCCTTCCTGCCGGGTCTGAACTTCGCCTTCCGTCAGGTCGATCTGCGGCTGTCGAAGACCTTCCAGACGTTCGAGGGCCAGAACATCGAGTTCATGTTCGACGCCATCAACATCTTCGACTTCAAGAACGAGTCGTCGTTCGACGGCGGTTACAACAGCCCGACCTACGGCATCGGAACCGCCCAGTTCCTGCCGACCCGCAGCTTCCAGGTGGGTCTGCGCTACACCTTCTGACTTCTCCCCTGAGACTGCGCCGCCCCCTGTTCGCAGGGGGCGGTTTTTTCTTTTCCGTCCCCCGTTCGTGCCTGATTTCGCGTAGGAGTCCCCCCATGGATCGTCGTCTGTTTCTGATGGGCTCCGTCGCCGCCACCGCTTCGGTCGCGGCGCTTCCGGCGTTTGCCGCCCAACGCGTGCGCGTTCCGGCCGTGAAGCGGCTGGATCCCGAGATCGACGAGCTGCAACGGCGGACCTTCCAGTGGTTCGTCGACGTCACGGACCGGCGCACGGGGCTGACGCCCGACCGCTGGCCGACCAAGTCCTTCTGCTCCATCGCCGCCGTGGGCTTCGCCCTGAGCTGCTGGCCGACGGGCGTCGAGCGCGGATGGATGACCCGGGCCGAGGCGCGCGAGCGAACCCTGACCACCGTCCGATACTTCTGGGAACTGCCGCAGGGCCCGGGCGAGCAGGGCACGGCGGGGTACAAGGGCTTCTTCTACCACTTCCTCGACATGGAGAGCGGCCTGCGGTTCGGGCGCACCGAGCTGTCGACCGTGGACACGGCCCTGCTGGTCGCCGGGATGCTGTTCGCCGCCCGCTACTTCAACCGCGACACCGCCGAGGAGCGCGAGATCCGGGACCGGGTCCAGGCCATCTACGAGCGGATCGAATGGCCCTGGGCCGTGGTGCGGCCGAACCGGATCACCATGGGCTGGCACCCGGACACGGGCTTTATCCCGTCGGACTGGTACGTCTACAACGAGGGAATGCTGATCCTGCTCATGGCCATGGGCAGCCCGACCCATCCGGTGGATGCGGGCGTCTGGTCGGAGTGGGTGACCAGCTATGAGAAGAGCTTCGTCGAGCGCGACACCGACCGCTACCTTGAGTTCGCCCCGCTGTTCGGACACCAGTACAGCCATATGTTCGTGGACTTCCGCGGCATCCGCGACGCCTGGATGCGTGGCCAGTCGGCCATGCGCGGCGACACCCTCGACTATTTCGAGAACAGCCGCCGGGCGGTCTATGCTCAAAAACAGTATGCGACCGACAACGTCGGGAACTGGGGCTATTCGTCCGAGATCTGGGGCCTGACCGCCTGCGACGGGCCGGGCGATTTCAAACAGACCATCGACGGCGTCGAGCGCGAGTTCTTCAGCTATTCCGCGCGCGGGCCGGGCGACCGGGACGACGGCACCATCGCCCCCACGGCGGCGGCGGCTTCCCTGCCTTTCGCGCCCGAGATCGTCGTGCCCTGTATCAAGGCGATGAAGGCGAAGTACGGCTCGGCGATCTATACGCAGTACGGCTTCCTCGACAGCTTCAACCCGACGCTGAACGTGCTGGAGCATCCGCTGCAGCACGGGCGGATCGAGACCGGCCTGTGCTGGGTCGACGGCGACTATCTGGGCATCGATCAGGGCCCGATCGTGATGATGATCGAGAACCACCGCTCGGAGCTGATCTGGCGCTTCATGCACGGCGAGCCGAACCTGAGGCGCGGGCTCGAGGCGGCCGGGTTCACCGGCGGCTGGCTGGCGGCATGACCGACTTCGCGCCCGACCGGCGGACGGCGCTCGGCCTGTTGGCCGGGGGGGCGGCTGCGCTGAGCGGGTGCGGACGGAATGACGGGCGCACGGTCCTGCAATTCTGGGCCATGGGCAATGAGGCGACCAATGTCGGCCAGATCCTGCCCGAGTTCGAGCGGCGCAATCCCGATATCAAGGTGGTGGTGCAGGCCCAGCCCTGGACCTCGGCGCACCAGAAGCTGCTGACCGCCTATGCCGGCGCCTCGCTGCCGGACGTCAGCCAGGTGGGCAATACCTGGATCGGCGAACTGACGGCGATCGGCGCCCTTTCGCCCGTTCCCCCCGAGGCGGCGGACCTGCAGACCGACCAGTTCGGCGCGGTGCTGGGCACGATGATGATCGACGGCAAGGCCATGGCGACGCCCTGGTACGTGGACACGCGGCTGCTCTTCTATCGCTCCGACATTCTGGCCAAGGCCGGCTACGACGCCGTTCCACAGGACTGGGCCGAGTGGAAGAAGTCCATGCACGCCATCAAGCGGGCGGCGGGGGAGGGGAACTACGCCATCCTCCTGCCCGTGAACGAGTTCGAGCAGCTCCAGACCCTCGGCCTGCAGGGCGACGATCCGCTGCTGCGGGACAACGAGACACGGGGCAATTTTGCCAGCCCGTCGTTCGTGGAGGCCTTGGCCTTCTACAAGAGCCTGTTCGACGAGGGGCTGGCGCCGCTGGCGTCCTCGACGCAAATCTCCAACGTCTGGACCGAGTTTGGACGCGGCTATTTCAGCTATTATTTCAGCGGTCCGTGGACCATCGGGGACATGAAGGCCAAGCTTCAGCCCGCGATCCAGCCGCACTGGACCACGGCGGGCGTACCCGGACCGCGCGGGCCGGGGGCCTCGGCGCCCGGCGGGTCGTCGCTGGCGGTGTTCAAGAGCTCGGACAAGCAGGCGGCGGCGTGGAAGCTGATCCGATACCTGTCGGAGCCTGAGGTGCAGGCGCGGTTCAACGTCATCACGGGCGACCTGCCGGCGCGGCAGTCAGGATGGAACGCCCCACAGGTGGCGAATGACCCCTATATCGCTGCCTTCAAGGGCCAGCTCAGCCGCGCCAAGCCCCTGCCCAAGGTGCCGGAGTGGGAGCGGATCTCGGCCGAGATGCAGATCGTCGCCGAACGGATGGTGCGCGGCGAATACACACCCGCCGCCGCCGGCGCCGAGATCAACCGCCGCGCCGACCGGCTGCTGGAAAAGCGCCGCTGGATGATCGAACAGGGGAGGGCGGTATGAGCTCGACCATCACCGCCCGCGAGCGTGCGGCCTGGGGCTTCGTCGCCCCGGCCCTGATCGCCATCGCCGTCTTCTTCGCTATCCCGGTGATCGCGGCCCTGCTGCTGAGCCTGACCGACTTCGACATTTACGCTTTGGCGGACCTCAAGAACCTGCGCTTCGTGGGCCTGCAGAACTATGAGCGGCTGCTGACCAATCCGCTGTTCTGGGGGGCGATGAAGAACACCCTGTGGTTCAGCGTGCTGGGCGTGCCCCTGGCCATCGCGGCGTCGCTGTTCGCGGCGGTGATCCTGAACGCGCGGACGGTGAAGTGGCGGCCGATCTGGCGGGTGGTGTTCTTCGCCCCCTACGTCACCACCCTCGTCGCGACGGCGGTGCTGTGGAACTACATGCTCCATACGAAGTACGGGGTGATCAACTGGATCCTGACCTCGGCCGGCCTGCCTGCCGTGGACTGGCTGGGGAGCCCGGCGACCTCGGTCCCGGCCATCCTGATGTTCGTGGTGTGGAAGATCTTCGGCTACAATATGCTGATCTTCCTGGCGGTGCTGCAGACGGTGCCCGACGACCTCTATGAGGCCGCGCGGATCGACGGGGCCGGGCCGTGGAAACAGTTCCGGCACGTGACCCTGCCGGCCATCGCTCCCACCCTGCTGCTGGTCTCGATCATCTCGGTAGCCGGCTTCTTCCAGCTGTTCGCCGAGCCCTATGTGATGACCCAGGGCGGACCGGCGCAATCGACCGTGACCGTGCTCTACTTCATGTACGAAGAGGGCTTCAAATGGTGGAACCTGGGGTCAGCCTCGGCCGTCGCCTTCATCCTGTTCCTGTGCATCTTCGCGGTGACGATGGTGCAGTTGTGGGCGTCCCGGAAGCTGGGGGGAGACCACACGTGAAGCTCCGGGTCCTTCTGCTGAACGTCGCCGTCGCCCTGATCGGGTTGATCGTCCTCTTCCCCCTGGCCTGGATGGTCTCGGTCAGCTTCATGTCGACCGGGGAGGCCGCGACCTTCCCGCCGCCGCTGCTGCCCAAGGTCTGGACCCTGTCGCATTACCGCGAGTTGTTCGTCGATCAGGGCATGGGTCGATACATGTGGAACAGCCTGGCGCTGGCGACACTGGCGACCCTGCTGGCGCTCGGGTTCACAGTGCCGGCGGGCTATGCCTTCGCCAAGCTGAGGTTCCGGGGACGGGACCGGATCTTCCAGATGCTGATCGGGGCGCTGGTGATCCCGGCGCAGATCGGCACCCTGCCGCTGTTCCTGATGCTCAAGTCGGTGGGGCTGGTGAACACCTATGCGGGGGCTCTGGTGCCCTGGCTGGCGTCCATCTTTGGCATCTTCCTGGTGCGCCAGTATGCGCTGTCGATCCCGGAGGAGATGCTGGAGGCGGCGCGGATCGACGGGGCGTCGGAGGGGCGGATCTTCCGTTCGGTGGTGTTGCCGACCCTGACACCCATCTTGGTGACCCTGGCCCTGTTCGTCTTCCTCGGCAGCTGGAACGACTTCCTCTGGCCGCTGATCGTCCTGACGGACCAGTCGAACTATACGCTGCCGGTGGCGCTGGCGGCCCTGTCGCGCGAGCATGTGCAGGACGCCGAGATGATGATGGCCGGGGCGGTGATCACTGTCGCGCCGGTGCTGATCCTCTTCCTCGCGCTGCAACGGTACTACATCCGCGGCATGCTGGCCGGGAGCGTGAAGGGTTGAACGGAGTGGGTATGGGTAAGGCGGCTGCGGTGTTCGGGGCGATGCTGGCTCTGGCGGTCGGCGGATCCGCGCTCGCCCAGACGCCTGTTGTAGCGGTACAGGACATCCCGACCGTGGTCGTGGCGCCGCCCGCGACGCCCGCCCCCGTGATCCTCGACGATTTCGAGGACCTGACGCCGTGGAAGGCCGACGCCTCGACGGATGTGTCCTCGGCGATCAGCGCGGTGGCAGGCCCTGACGGCGGCCGGGCCATGCGGCTGGACTACGATTTCAACGGCAAGTCGGGCTACGCCTTCGCGGCCCGGGCGCTGAGCTTCAAGACGCCGGACAACTATGAGATCCGCTTCCGGGTCCGGGGCGCGGGACCGTCCAACACCTTCGAGGTCAAGTTCACCGACGCGAGCGCCGAGAACGTCCACTGGCGCCAGACCACGCGCTACGTCTTCCCCGACGGCTGGACGGAGTTCGTCATCAAGAAGCGACAGGTCAGCTGGGCCTGGGGCCCGAACCCGGATCACGCCTTCCGGGGCGCTGAGCGGATCGAATTCGTGGTCACGGCGGGCGAGGGCGGAAAGGGCTTCATCGAGGTCGATGACCTGACCCTGCGCGAGCTGCCGCCCGAGCCAGCGGTTCCGCCGCGCCCGCTGGCGACGGCGACCAGCGAGGACGGGACGTCTCTGGCGGCCAATGCGGTCGACGGCGACCCGGCGACCGTGTGGCGCTCGACCGGCGTGGGCGAGCAGAGCCTGACGCTGGACCTGGGCTATGAGCGCGAGTTCGGCGGGCTGACGCTGAAGTGGGCCGAGCGGTCGTCGGCAACGAGGTATCGGGTCATGGCCTCCTCGGACGGCGAGATCTGGACGGCTCTGGCCCAGGTCGATCAGGGCGACGGCGGGACCGACTGGCTGAGGACGCCGGAAGCCTCGGCGCGATATCTGCGGTTCGATCTCCTGGCGCCGCCCGCCGTTCAGGCGCGGACCGGGGCCCAGATGGGAGCCGGGCAGGGGCGGGAGCCGGCGCAGACTTCGTACGCCTTGTCGGAAATCACCGTCGAACCGCTGGCCTTCGGCAAGGACGAGACGGCCTTCCTCTCGGCGGTGGCGCGGCAGAGCCGGCGCGGCCTCTATCCGCGCGGCTTCGTCGGCGAACAGCCCTACTGGACGCTGGTGGGCGTCGACGGCGGCGGCGAGAGCGGGCTGATTTCCGAGGACGGCGCCATCGAGCTGAGGCGCGGCGGGCCGTCGGTCGAGCCCTTCGTGCTGGACAACGGCCGTCTGGTCACCTGGGCCGATGTGCGGATCGAACAGGGCCTGGTGGACGGCTATCTGCCGATCCCGACGGTGACCTGGACCCATGAGGGCTGGACGCTGAAGGTGACCGCCGTCGCCGACGGGACGGCGCAGAACGGCGCCATCTACGGCCGCTACGACCTGACCAACACCTCCAGCCGGCCGATCACCCTGACGCTGGCCCTGGCCGCACGGCCGATGCAGGTGAACGGGCCGGTGCAGTTCCTGGCCGTGCCGGGCGGGGCGTCGCCGATCACGGCCATGGGGTTCGACGGGACCAGGCTGACGATCGCGGGCAGCCGGGATGTCGTGCCGGTGGTGAAGCCGGACCGCTTCGTGACCTCGGTCTTCGACGCGGGAGCCGATCCGCAGAGCCTGCTGGCGACGGGGCGGCGGACGCCCGACGCGGTGACCGATACGACCGGACTGGCTTCGGGCGCGATGGTCTATGCGGTCACCCTGGCGCCGAACGAGACGCGGACATTCGGATTCCGCTCGACGCTGGAAGGGCGCGACGGGGATGCGCCTGCAGGCCTCGCCGACGTCGCCACGGCCCAGACGCGGGTCGAGGCCGCATGGCGCGAAAAGCTCGACCGGTTCGACCTGATCACCCCGCCGGAGGGGCAGCGGATCGCGGACACGATGAAGACCTCGCTGGCCCATATGCTGATGTCGCGGCAGGGGCCGAGGCTGCAGCCGGGGACGCGGTCCTATAACCGCAGCTGGATCCGCGACGGGGCGATGATGGCCGAGGGGCTGGACCGGCTGGGTCATGCCGATCTGTCAGCCGACTATCTGCGCTTCTATGCGCCCTATGTGTTCTCGGACGGCAAGGTCCCGTGCTGCGTCGACCAACGCGGCGCCGATCCGGTGCCCGAGAACGACAGCCACGGGGAGTTCATCTTCCTGGCCGCCGAGACCTATCGCTACACCCATGACGAAGCCCTGCTGCGCTCGGTCTGGCCGCAGGTGCAGGCGGCGGTGGCCTATATGGACACGCTGCGCGCCTCGACCAGGGTTGCGGCGAACCGCACGCGGGAGACGCGGCATCTGTACGGCCTGCTGCCCCCGACGATCAGCCACGAGGGCTATTCCGACAAAGCGGCCTGGTCTTTCTGGGACGATTTCTGGGGTCTGCTGGGCTACAAGGACGCGGTCTTCATCGCCGAGACCCTCGGCGACACGGCGGCGGCCCAACGCTTCGCCGCAGCGCGCGACGAATTCCAGATCGATATCCGCAACGCCATCACCGGCACGGCCATCCGCCACCGCATCGACTTTATCGCCGGCGCGGCGGACCGGGGCGATTTCGACGCCACCTCGACCACCATCGCCCTGTCTCCGGCCGGCGCGCAGGCCGACCTGCCGCAGGGTCTGATGAAGCGGACGTTCGAGAAATACTGGGAGAATTTCACGGCGCGGCAGGAGAACCGCAACGCCTGGAAGGACTACACCCCGTATGAGTTGAGGAACGTCGGGGTGTTCGTGCGGCTGGGTCAGAGAGACCGGGCCATGCGGGCGCTGGACTTCTTCTTCGCCGACCGCCGGCCCCAGGCCTGGAACGGCTGGGCCGAAGTGGTGGGCCGCGACCTGCGCGAGCCGCGCTTCATCGGCGACATGCCTCACGCCTGGATCAGCTCGGACTACATCCGCTCGGCGCTCGATCTGTTCGTCTATGAGCGGGACGCGGATCATGCCCTGGTGCTGGCCGCCGGTCTGCCGCTGGACTGGGTCGATACGCCGACGGGGGTCGGGGTGCGCCAGGTGCGCACCGCCTACGGGGCGCTGAGCTACAGCTTCAGGAAGGACGGCGTGGTACGGGTGCTGACGATCGAGCCAGGCGTGACGCCGCCGGGTGGGTTCGTGGTGCAGTGGCCCGACGGCGTCGACCTGCCGCCGCGCCCGCGCATCGACGGTCGGCGCGGTGAGTGGAAGGGCCGCGAGGTCCTTATTCCGGCGGGGGCGAGGCGAGTGGAGTTCAGATAGGTCGCTTCCTTCTCCCGCAAGGGGAGAAGGAGTTAGAGCCGTTGAAACGCCACCCCATCCGCGTCGAACAGATGGGCCTGATCGGCGGCGACGTGCAGCTTGAGTGCGTCGCCCATAGCCGGGCGGATGTCGCCGGGGAGCTGGACCGTCAGGGTCTCGGAGGCGCCGGCCAGGTTCACATAGGCATAGGTGGCGTGGCCGAGGGTTTCGACGAAAGCGGCCTTCGTTGCGATGGCGTTGGCCTTGCCCGACAGGGTCAGGTGTTCGGGGCGGACGCCGAGGGTGACGCTGTCGCCGGCCCGGGCGCTGGAGGCGTCGACGTCAACGCGGATCGTCTCGCCGCCGGGCAGGGTGACCGAGGCGCCGCCCTTGCCGACGATGGAGAGCTCGGCCGGGATCAGGTTCATCTTCGGGCTACCGATGAAGCCGGCGACAAACAGGTTGGACGGATGCTCGTAGAGCTCCATCGGCGAGCCGACCTGTTCGATGACGCCGCCGTTCAGGACCACGATGCGGTCGGCCAGGGTCATGGCCTCGATCTGGTCGTGGGTGACGTAGATCATGGTCGTCTTCAGCCGCTCGTGCAGCCCTGCGAATTCATAGCGCATGCGCACACGCAGGGCGGCGTCGAGGTTGGACAGGGGCTCGTCGAACAGGAAGACCTCAGGCTCACGCACGATGGCGCGACCGATGGCGACGCGCTGACGCTGGCCGCCGGACAGGGCCTTGGGCTTGCGGTCGAGGTAGTCGGTGATGTTCAGGGTCTCGGCGGCGGCGCGGACCTTCTGGTCGATCTCGGCCTTGTCTGTCTTCGCCAGCTTCAGGCCGAAGGCCATGTTCTCGTAGACCGACATGTGCGGATAGAGGGCGTAGGACTGGAAGACCATGGCGATGCCGCGGTCGGACGGCGACAGGTCGTTGACCCGCTTGTCACCGATGGCGATGTCACCGGCGGAGGCCTCCTCCAGCCCGGCGATGGTGCGCAGCAGGGTCGACTTGCCGCAGCCTGAGGGGCCGACGAAGACAACGAACTCGCCGTCCTGGATATCCAGATCAATGCCGCGCAGGACCTCGGTCGCGCCGAAATTCTTGCGGATGCCGCTGAGCCGGACTTCGGCCATGTGTTCCTGCCTATAGGTCTTGTTTTACAGGCTTTGTAAGCGGTTACGCGGATGGGGAGAAGACTGAATGCCTCAGTAGACTCGCATCGGCAGTTCGGGCGTTCAATCCGAGCCGTCGGCGCGCATTCCTACTGAAATTGGTTCAGCAGGGCCTGAAGGTGACGGGTCTGTTCATGCAGATGGTCGAGGCGGGCCTGAAGGGCGGCGAAGACCTTGGAGCGCACGCCGTCGTCGCCGACGTCTTCCCCCTTGAGGATGGCGCGGATCTCGCTGACCGAATGGCCGGTGCGGCGCAGGGTGACGATCAGTTCCAGTTCGCGGCGGGTGTCTGGCTCGTAGTTGCGGGCGCCCTGGGCGTTGCGGGCGGGGCGGATCAGCTCGACCTGTTCGTAGTAGCGCAGGGCCCGGTGGGTGGTGCCCAGCCGCTCGGCCAGCTCCTTGATGCCCATACCGCTGCCATTGATTGAGGTGCGGCGAGGCCTGCCACCCCGTGCGGGGTGACGCGGCCGGCGCCAGAGGTCGGCGACGTCCGGTTCGAGCATGGCCATGGCGTTTCTCCGGGTTCAGGAAGGGTGTCTACCCGTCAGTAGCATGACGCGCCGTCACCGGGATTGACGGCTGCGGCCAACCCCTTGACCGTTTCCGACGCGGGCGGCGCAGCTCAGGCCTCGGGGTGTGCTCGGGTGTCCAGAACCGGATGGAGAAGGGGCCGGCCCGCGAAGAAGGCGCGCAGATTGTCGGTTACGGCCTCGAACATAAGGTCGAAGGAGCGGCTTGATCCGCCGCCGATATGGGGCGTCAGCACCGTGCCGGGCGCCGCGAGCAGTTCGGGGCGGACGGCGGGTTCGTCGTCGAAAACATCCAGGGCCGCGCCGGCGATCGTCCGGCTCTCGAGCGCTTCGATCAGGGCCTCCTCGTCCACTGCCGAGCCGCGAGACACGTTGATCAGGAAACCGCTCGGGCCGAGCGCCGTCAGGACCCGGGCGTCTACGATCCTGCGATTGGTCTCATCCGCCCGGTGGGCGAGGACAAGGATGTCGGCCCAGGCGGCGAGATCGCTGACGTCGGCGAAGAAGGGCCAGCCGAGCTCCGGCTTGGGGCGGGGGCCGCCATAGGCGATCCCGACCTCGAAGCCCGACAGACGGCGCGCGATCTGCTGGCCGATGGCGCCCATGCCGAAGACGCCGACGCGCCGTCCCGTCAGTCCGGGAGCGCCGAAGAACCGCTGCGGATGGTCGCCTCGCCATTGGCCGGCGCGGAGCAGCCGTTCACCCTCGCCGATACCGCGTGTGACTGACAGGATCAGACCCAAGGCGAGATCGGCGACGGCCCCGGCATTGGCGCCGGCGGTGTTGGTGACGCTGACGCCCCGACGGCGGCAGGCCTCCAGATCGATCAGGTCATAGCCCGTGCCGATGCAGGCGATGATCCCGAGGTCGGGCATGCTGTCGACCCAGACGGCGTCCGCGCGGAAGACGCCGTCGATGATCAGGCCCCGGACGCCCTCGCGGCGAGTCGGGTCGAAAGTCAGGTCGAACTCGGCCTCCAGCGCGCGGCGATGGCGGTCGTCGATCGCCGTGGTGACGAGGATCAGCGGCCGGGCCACGACCTAACGCGGGCCGCGCGGCAGGCCGAGGACGCGTTCGCCGATGATGTTGCGCTGGATCTCGGCCGAGCCGCCCGCGATCGTCTCGGAGAAGGCGTCGAGATAGTGATGGCTGAGGCCGTGCTCGCCCAGCGCCTCCGCCGAGGCGATGCCGCACAGGTCGAGCGCGGCGGCCGAGACGCGTTGGGCGTATTCCGCGAACCCCAGCCGCACGATGGAGCCGGACGAGTCCGGCACGCTGTCGGCGCTGTCGAGGGCGAAGCGATAGGCCATGGCCTTTTGCGCCGCCCCCTCGGCGCGCAGCCGGGCGATCCGGGTGCGCATGGCCGGACGGTCGGTCGGGCAGGCTGCCAGCAAGGTCTCGACCCCCTCGATCAGGCCGAGCAGCAGGGGCAGGCTGGCGGTGCCGCGCTCGAAGGCGAGGGTCGACATGGCTGTGCCCCAGCCGTTGTTGACCCCGCCCACCACATTCTTCAGCGGGATGCGGACCCCGTCGTAGAAGACCTCGCAGAACTTGCGGGGGCCGGCCATGGTCTTGATCGAGCGCACGGTCAGGCCGGGCGCGTTCATCGGACAGATGACCCAGGTCAGGGCGCCCGAGGTCTTGGCCGTCGGATCGGTGCGGACCAGCAGTTCCTGCCAGTCGGCGATGTCGGCGTAGCTGGACCAGATCTTGTGGCCGTCGATGACCAGTTCGTCGCCCTCGAGCCGACCGCGCGTGCGGACGGCCGCCAGATCCGAGCCAGCGCCGGGTTCGGAGAAGCCCTGACACCAGATGTCCTGACCGTTGAGCAGCCGGGGCAGGTGGAAGGCTTTCTGCTCTGGCGTGCCGCAGGCAATCAGGGTCGGACCGGCGTGGTTCAGACCGACGAAGGAGGCGTCGAGCGGGGAGGGGGCGCCGGCGCGGGCGTATTCCTCGCACCAGACGATCTGCTCCAGCACACTGGCGCCCCGCCCACCATAGGCCTTGGGCCAGGCGATCCCGGCCCAGCCGCCCTCAGCCTGGGTCTTCTGCCACGACAGGATGGCCGCGCGGGCGCCGGGGCCGTCCAGCGGATGGGGTTGGGCGGGCTTGTTGGCCTGGAGCCAGTCGCGGGCCTGTCGGCGGAACTCGGCGATGTCGGTCATGCGGCGTCTCCCCAGGCCGCGATCGCCGCAGCGCGCGCCTGACCGGTCGACCCGCCCAGCTCGCCGACCAGGGCGCGCAGGCGGTAGGTCCAGTAGTGCAGCGGATATTCCAGCGTCAGGCCCATGGCGCCCGAGAACTGGTGCAGGTCGAAGGTGAACTGCGGAATGCGGGCCTGGACGAAGCCGGCGGCGATGGCGGCGTCATCCTCGCGTCCGGACCAGGCGGCGCGAAAGGCCAGCCAGCGGGCGGATTCGGTCGTCTCGGCGGCCATGGCGAGGCGGTGCTGGATGGCCTGGAAGGCGCCGAGCGGGCGGCCGAAGGCCTGACGCGTGCTGACATGTTCGACTACGGTCGCGACGGCCGAGGCCATGCAGCCGGCGGCTTCCGCGGCGAGGGCGATGCGCCAGACGCGGCGCAACAGGGCGACGTCGGCGAAGACCGTTCCCGCGCCTTCGTCGACCTCGGTCAGACGGCCGTAGGGATAGGCGAACAGGGTCTCGACCGGCGCGACCTTCGACGCATCGACGGGCAGGATCAGGGCGTCGTTTCCCCGATCCACGATCAGGATCTGAGCCATCGGCAGATAGCGGGCGGCCCGGCTAGGGCTGCCGCTGATTAGGGCGACCGGGCGGACGCCCGGCTCCAGTCCCAGAGCCGGGGCGATGATCGCCGTGGAGGCCGCCTCCACCGTCTGCGGCAGGCGGGCCAGCCGCTCGACGATCAGGGCGGCGTCCAGCAGTCCAAAACCGTCCTCGCGCGCGATGTCGAGGAAGCCGGACTCGCTCAGCACCGCGTCGAGCCCGTGTGCGTATTCGGTGAAGACCGGCTCGGTCGGGGCGGGCGGCGCCTCGGCGGTCAGCAGCTGGTCGAGACCGGTCAGCAGGCTGGTCTGGTCTTCGTTGAGACTGAAGTTCATCGCCGGCCTCCTTCGCCCGGAAGCTCGAGCCAGCGGCGCGCGATCAGATTGAGCTGGATTTCGGCGGCGCCCGAGGCGACCCCGGCGGCGATGGCGCGCTGGTGATGGGCCTGCTGCACCGGGTCTTCGCCCAGAAGGCCTTCGGGCAGGAACTCGGTCAGGAAGTCGTTGACCCCGTTGTCGGCCAGGACCACGGCCCAGCGGGCCACGGCGCCGTAGGCGTCGGGCGGCAGGTCGCGCGCCCGGGCGTCGACGATCCGGTACACCAGCATCCGCGCCGCCTCGCACAGCATCAGGGCCCGGCCCGCGCGGTCCTGAACCACCGGATCGGCCCAACGTCCGTCCGTCTTCAGCCGCCCGACCGCGCGGTCGAGGATGCGGCGCGAAAACTCGTAGCGGGGGATGCCCACCCGCTCGTTCTGCAGGGCGAAGGTGATGATCTCCCAGGCCTGCCCCTCGGCGCCCAGCCGGTTGGCCTCGGGCACGAAGACCTCGTCGAAGAAGACCTCGTGGATGTCGCCGTCGCCGATCAGGGAAGGGATGGACTTCACCTGGATGCCCGCCGACTTCATGTCGGTCAGCAGGATGACGATGGCCGCCTTGCCGGTCACGGCGCCCTCGACGGCGGGGACCCGGGCCAGCAGGAAGCAGGCGTCGGCGCGTCCGGCATAGGAGGTCCAGACCTTGGCGCCCGAAACCCGGTATCCGCCCTCGACGGGCGTTGCGGTGGTGCGCAGCGAGGCGAGGTCCGACCCGGCCGAGGGTTCGGAAAAGCCCTGACACCAGATGGCCCGGCCCTCGCGGATCGGCGGCAGATAGCGGTCCTGCTGGTCCGCCGTGCCGAAGCGCATCAGGACCGGGCCGATCCAGTTGATGTTCATATACTGAGGGCCACGCGGCTCGCCCGCAGACCAGACCTCCTCGGCCATGATGAACTGACGCCAGACGCCTTCATCGCTGCCCCCGAAGGCGCTCGGCCAGTTGGGGATCAGCAGGCCCTCGTCCGCCAAAGCCGAGCAGAAATCATAGGAGAAGTCGGTCTGGACCTCGCTGCCCGGACCATGCAGGGCGATCTCTTCCCAGTTGTCGGGCAGCATCCGGTCGAGGACCGAACGGATGCGTTCCCGGTGCGCGACCTCGTCCGCCGACCAGCCGAATTCCATCAGGCCGCTCCTCGCGTAAGGTCGGCGCGCAGCACATGCTTGAGCACCTTGCCGGCGTCGTTCTTGGGCAGGGCGTCAAGGACGGCGACCTGTTCCGGAATCTTGAAGGAGGCCAGACCCGCCTCGCGCAGGAAGGCGCCGAGCTCGACGACATTGGGGGCCTCGCCGTCGCGCGGCACGATCACGGCGCAGGCGCGCTCGCCTGTCGTCACGTCGGGCAGGCCGACCACGGCGATCTCGGCGATGCGCGGATGGGTGACGAGGATGTCCTCGATCTCCTTGGGCGCGATGTTCTCGCCCTTGCGGATGATGATGTCCTTTGCCCGGCCCGAGATGACCAGACAGCCGTCGTCCCAGCGGCCGAGGTCCCCGGTGCGGTAGAAGCCGTCCGCGTCGAAGACCGTGGCCTCGTCCTCGGGATGCAGATAGCCGACCAGCATCTGCGGTCCCCGCGCGCGGACCTCGCCGGTCGCCGCGACCGTTTCGTTGGCGTCGATCAGTCGAACTTCGGCGATGCCGGGCCGGCCGTCGGTCTCGGCGGCCAGATCGACGGCGTCTGCTTCCAGCACTCCGACGGTGGTGACGGGCACTTCGGTGGAGCCATAGACGCGCGTCACCCGGGCCTTCTCGAACCAGTCGGCGGCGGCGCGGATCAGCGACGGCGGCACCGCGGCCCCGCCGCAGATGAAGACCTTCAGATCGGGCAGATGGTCGTCGCCGGCCTTCGCGGCGGCCAGCAGCTGTTCGAGGAACGGGGTGGCGCCAGCCATATGGGTGCAGCCGTGACGACGCATCAGGGTCAGGCCGGCCTCGGCCTCCCAGCGCTCCATCAGGACGGCGGTCGTGCCCAGAAGCAGCGGGATTTCGAAGGCGTAGATCGAGCCGCCGATGTGGCTGATCGGGGAGGGCACTAGGAAGACGTCGCCGGGTGCGATCAGCCAGTGATCGCCGAGCTGCCGGGCCAGGGCGTGGATCGAGTTGTGGGTGTGCATCACCCCCTTGGGCAGGCCGGTGGTCCCCGAGGTGTAGAGGATCATGCGGACGGCGTCGGGTTCCAGCATCGGCAGGGGCGCGATGTCGCCGGTCTCCAGCGCCTCGAAGGCCGTGTGACGCCCGGCCTTGCCGCGCAGGACCACGACCTCCGGTGGGGAGGGCAGGTCGGCGACGACCCGGTCCATCATGGCCACATAGTCGTGGCCGCGCAGGTCGGCGGGGACGAAGATGATGCGGCTGTCGACATCGTCGAGCATGAATTTCAGCTCGCGGTCCCTGAGGGACGGCAGGATCGGATGGGCCACCATCCCGGCCAGGGTCGTGGCCAGATAGATCAGGGCCGCCTCATGCCAGTTGGGCAGCATGAAGGAGACGACAGCGCCCCTCGGCACCCGCTCCAGCAGGCGACCGGCCAGAACCACCGCGCGGCGACGAAGGTCGGCGGCGGTCAGGGCGATCTCACCGTCAACGACCAGCACCCGATCGGGCGTCGACAGGGCCGCGCGGTCCAGAGCCTCGGCCAGGGTCTCGCGCACCCACAGCCCGCGGGCATAGGCATCCTCGGCGCGAGCCGGGTCCCAACGCACGCTGCGGTTCTCGATCAGCCGGCGTCCGGCGCCCGCTGAAGCTGAATTGCGCGGATGCACCGTCATTTCGCAGGAATCCCGAAACGGGCGACGGGACGCGAACCGGGCGCCGCCCGATCCGGACGGCAGGCGTGGCAAGACAAGGACAGACGCGGAAACATGGGCCTGAGGGTTACGCGGTCGCCGCATCGCTGTCGTTGACCCAGCACGACATCGTGTCCGCAAATGGCGACCGGCGCCCCCTGTGGCCCTGGCGCCTGCCTTGTCAGGGCCACAGAGACGGGCGCATGATCCGCTTCGGGAACAAGAAGCCGCAAAGGCCGCGTTCATCGAGGAAACATCATGCCGCTGGATTCTGTCCGAGACCGCACCGCCGACGAGGCCGCGAAAGCAGACGCCCGCTTTGAGGTCGTCCATATCGAGACCCTGAGGTTCTTCCCCGAGCTGGTCATCGAGCTGGGCGGCGACCCCGCGCCCCTGATGCGCAAGGCGCGCATCGATCCCTTCATCTTCGACAAGCGCGGTTCGGTGCTGGAGTACCGGTCCTTCGTCCAGTTGCTGGAGCTCGCGGCGGCCGAGCTCAACTGCCCTGACTTCGGCATGCGGCTGGCCATGCTGCAGGGCGGGCACAAGGTCATCGGCCCGGTGGGTGTGGTGATGAAGAACTCCAAGACCGTGGGGCAGGCGCTCGGCTACTGCGCCAAGCACATCCACGCCTACAGCCTGGCGACCCGGGTGCGGTTCGAGCCGGACCGGGCCAATCACCGGCTGTTCGTCGGCCTCGAAATCCTGCTGGAGAACATGCCGCAGCGATCGCAGGCAGTGGAGCACGGCCTGCTCCTGGCCAACCGCAACATTCGCGACATTTCCGGCGAGGGGGTCACGGCGCGAGCGGTGATGTTCCGCCATCCGCCGGTCGCGGCGCCGGAAGTCTATCGCGCCATGTTCGGCTGCGACGTCCGCTTCGGCCAGCGGTCAGACGCCCTTATGCTGACCGAGAACGACCTGCTGTGCGAGGTCGCCGAGGCCGACGAGCAGATCTATGAGATGGCGACCTCCTTCATCGACACCCGCTTCCCGCCGGCGACGCCGCCGATGCACGCGCGCGTCCGGGGTCTGGTGCGTCAGCTGCTGGGCGGAGACGACTGCACCAACGAACGGGTCGCGGCCGAGCTGTGCATGCATCCGCGCACCCTGCAGCGCCGTCTGCGTCAGGAAGGCAAGTCGTTCGAGAGCATCAAGGACGACGTGCGCCGCGATCTCGCCCTGCATTACCTCCAGCAGACCGACATGCCCCTGTCCCGGGTGACCGAGAAGCTGGGTTACGCCGAGGCTTCGGTGCTGTCGCGCAGCTGCGACCGCTGGTTCTCGACCTCGCCATTGCAGCTGCGGCGTCAGGCCCTGATCGCACCCGCCGCCTGATTGCGCCATTGATCCCGGGCTTGACTCGGGACGACACGTGTCGCCTCGCGTCGGGGGTTCGTCTGGAGCCGTCAATGCGGCCGACCGCCTCCCGGGACTAGGATGACCGCCTGTTCGGGTGGTTGAAAGTCGGGTGCATGGGTGAGGGCAGTGAGCAGGGCGGGCGCTATCAGCCCAGCGGCGATCAGCTCGCATTGGCCTCGACCGTGGCGGACGCGCTGGAAGACCTGCTTCCGATCGCCCGCCTGCACCAGTCCCACACCGAGACCTCCGGGACCTGGGCGGCGCTGGAAGACCTGGGCCTGTTCGGCATCGCTCTTGATGAAGACGCCGGGGGCAGTGGACTGGGCGCCGCCGAACAGTCCCTGATCGTCGCCGTCCTGGGCCGGCAGCTGGCCTCGCCCTCGGTTCTCGCTACCATCGGCGCCGCCCACGCCCATTGGAACAGCGGCGGCCCTGCCGGTCTGGACGGTCGCCGGGTCGCGGTAGCCTATGGGGCGCGCGGACGTACGGTCGTCGTTGAGGATCCCGAGGCCGATCTGGTTCTGCTGCGCGGCTCCGAGCCGAAGGTCCATACCGCGCCCGCCGATCTGGAGCCGCTGGACGAGGCGCTGTGGACCGTGCGGCTGGCCGGGGCGGAGGGACTGGGCAACTCCATCGCCGGTTTCGATCCGGAGGAAGCACTGCGCCTGAGGCTGCTCGACGCCGCCATGCTCTCAGGTCTGGCCGAAGCGGGGCTCCGGATGGCGGTCGCCTATGCCGGGATGCGCGAACAGTTCGGGCGACCGATCGGCAGCTTCCAGGCGATCAAGCACCGCTGCGCCGACATGGCCATGGCGGCGCGGGGCGCACGCGATCTCGTCACCTTCGCCGCCGTCGCCTTCGATGACGGCCGCGCGGATGCGCCCATGCTGATCGAGAGCGCATTCCTGATGGCGGGGCAGGCTGCGCTCGACAATGCCGCGGCCAATATCCAGATCCACGGCGGTATCGGCTTCAGCGACGAGGCCGATCCCCATCTGGTGCTCAAGCGGACCCAGGTCTGTCTGGCCATCGCCGGAGGACTGGAAGCCGCCGCCGACCGCGTCGCCGCCGCCTCCCCGGGACAGGCCTGACCCCATGTTGGAGACCTCCATGTCCGTCGAAACCTCCGTTCCCAACAGTACAGAAGCGGCCCTGCGCCGCGATCTGGCCGCCGCCTACCGGCTGGTCGCCCATTTCAAATGGGACGATCTGGTCGCCACCCATATCTCGGTCCGGCTGCCGGACGAGAACGCCTTTCTGATCAATCCTTTCGGCATGCTGTTCGAGGAAATCCGGCCGAACGATCTGGTCAAGGTCGATATGGACGGCACGATCCTCAGCCCCACACCTTGGCGGGTGAACAGGGCCGGGTTCGTGATCCACAGCGCCATTCATGCCGCCCGCCACGACGCCCAGTGCGTCATGCATCTGCACACCCCCGACGGTATCGCCGTCTCCATGCTGGAGGAGGGGCTGCTGCCGCTCAACCAGACGGCCATGTTGCTGGCCAACGACATCGCCTTCCATGAGTTCGAGGGTATCGCGGTCGAGATGGAGGAGCGCGAGCGGCTGGCGCGCGACCTGGGCGACAAGAACATCATGTTCCTGCGCAACCATGGCACCCTGGCGCTTGGGCCGTCGATCCCGGAGGCCTTCGCTTCGATGTATTTCCTCGAGACGGCCTGCACCATTCAGGTCCGCGCGCTGAGCATGGGGCGGCCCATCCACTGGGCGCCAGACGAGGCTGTGCAAAAGGTCGCGGCCTTCCGTCCCAATCAGGGCCACGACACCGCCCATTCCCTGATCTGGCCGGCGCTGCTGAGGAAGCTCGATCGCCTCGATCCGACCTGGCGCGACTAACCCTCAGGCCGGGTAGAAGAGGGTCAGCCAGTCGGCGACGACGGCGGGGCGGTCGGAGTCCTCCAGCTCGATCCGGCATTCACGGCGGAGCAGGATCCCATCGCCGCGCGTCTCTACCGAGGCCACGGTTTCGCGCAGCCGTACTGATGCGCCCGCCCTGACCGGCGTCAGGAAGCGGATGCGGTCGAAGCCGTAGTTCAGTCCCATCCGCGCGCGCGCGAACACCGCGATCTCGCCCGTCATGCCGCCGATCAGGGACAGGACCAGAAAACCGTGGGCGATGGTCCCGTCGGCCTCGCGTCCGGCGCGGAGGACATCGACATGAATCCACTGACGGTCACGGGTCAGGGTCGCGAACGCGTCGATCATGGCCTGATCCACGGTGACCCAGTCGGAGACACCGAGCTCTGTTCCGGTCAGGCCGGGCAGGTCAGCGAGCGGGATGGCGCGCACCTTCAACCCCTTTTCAGCGGATCGGTGAAACCGGCGCGGGTCATGGCCCGGAACTCTTCCGAGACGTGCGAAATCTGGTGGGTGTCGAAATGGGCCTGAAGCGCCGCGCGGAAGCCCTGGATGTCCAGCGCCCGGTGCAGGGACCGTTTGACCAGCCGCAGGGCGAAGGGCGGCTTGGACGCGATCTCCCGCGCCAGATTATCGGTCGCCGTCTCCAGCTCCGCACGCGGAACCAGTCGCGAGACCATGCCGCAGTCGAAGGCCTCCTGCGCGCCGACGCGGCGGCCGGTATAGAGCATGTCCTTGGCCAGCTTCAGCCCCAGCACCGTGTGGTGCAGCAGGACCCCCGCGCCCGAGGAGGCGAAAGTCCCCACTACCGGATCCGCGAAAAAGGCATCGTCCGAGGCCACGATCAGGTCGCACAGATTGGCCAGCACGAAGCCGTAGGCGATGCAGCCGCCCTGGACCGAGGCGAGGGTCGGCTTGGGCGCGTCCCAGATCTTCATCGACAAGTCGAAGGAGAAGCGCTGTTCGAAGGCGTAGCGCTCCTCGACCGTGAAACCCCGGCCGTTGTCCTCGGCGGCCTTGAGGTCGTGCCCGGCCGAGAAGTGGTCCCCGGCGCCGGCCAGGACGATGACCCGTACGGCCTCGTCGCTGATGGCGCGGTCGAAGGCCGCGCCCAGCTCGGTCATGGTCCGCTCGCTCTGGGCATTGCGGCTGGCCGGACGGTTGACGGTGATGCGGGCGACGCCGTCCCTGACCGCATAGTCCAGGTGTTCGAACATCACTTCGCGGCCTCCAGCATGGCCAGCCGTTCCAGAACCCGTCCCTCGGGACCCGGCCGTGTCGGGACACCGCGCGTCAGGTCGGCGATCTCGGCGAAGCGGGCGTCGAACATCTCCACGGTGATCTCCTGCGCCGGATCGAACTGGACGCCCTCGGTCTCGAAATAGTGCAGGCGGCCGAAGCCTCCGGCGGCTGCGGTCAGGATGGTGGCGGTGACGTCGCAGCGCTCGCTGGCCAGCCAGCCGACGGCAGGCGAAACGAGCGCCGGGTCCAGCGCCCTCATCATGGCATCTTCCGGATCGACCTCGCCCGACATCCGGGTCAGGCCGCCCGGCGATATGGCGTTGACGAGCACATTGTTTCGCGCCCCCTCCAGCGCCAGAACACGCATCAGGCCGAGCAGCCCTTCCTTGGCAGAGGCATAGTTGGATTGGCCGAAATTGCCGCCCGTCGCCGAAACGGAGGTCGTCAGGATCACCCGTCCGTACTTCTGCGCATTCAGCACTGACAATGCGGCGCGGGTGCAGTAGAGGCTGCCCCAGAAGTGCACGTCCATCACGGCGCGGAAGTCGTCCAGCTCCATCTTCGCGAAGGTCCGATCACGCAGGATGCCGGCGTTGTTGACGAGGATATCGAGGCCGCCGAAGGCGTCGAGCGCGGTCTGGACGATGGCGACCGCACCCTCGGGCGTCGCCACGCTTTCGAAGCTGGCCACGGCCTCGCCGCCCGCGGCCCGGATCTCGGCGACGACTGAGGCGGCGGGGGTCTGGTCCGCGCCCGCGCCGTTGACCGCCGCCCCGGGATCATTGACCACCACCTTCGCCCCCTGCCGGGCCAACAGCAGGGCGTGATGTCGCCCCAGCCCCGTGCCCGCGCCGGTGACGATGGCCGTCCGCCCGTCCAGTCTGAGGGTCACGGGTCTCTCCTTGTCAGACGAACAGATGCTTCTCGCGCGCGACGCAATCGAGCACGTAGTCGCAGACGGCGCGGTAGCGTTTCACGGTGCGAAGATCGCGATGAATGATCATCCAGAGCTGGCGCACGACCTTAATTTCCTTCGGCAGAACCTGGACCAGATCGCCGGGCGCGTTCTCGACCATATAGCCGGGCAGCAGGCACAGGCCGCCGCCGGCCGAAGCCGCGTGCAGCTGGGCCACCAGATTGGAGCTGGCGAACTCGGGCTGGGACAGCCGGGAATAGGCGAGGGAGGTCGGGTCGAGCGCCGGCTCGAAATCGAAGTCGCGCATGTATCCGATGAACCGGTGCGGGTTCAGGTCGTCGGCCGAGCGGATACGCGGCGATCGCTCCAGATAGGCGCGCGAGGCGTAGAGATAGAGGGAGACGTCGGTCAGCTTGCGGATGATGTGCCGGCTCTGCTGCGGCCGGGTGATCACGAAGGCGACGTCGGCCTCGCGCTTGGACAGGTCGAAGAAGCGCGACTTGGCGACCAACGTGACCCTCAGGCTCTCGTGCTGGCGGCACAGTTCGGCCAGACGCGGCGCAAGATAGTAGCTGCCAAAGCCGTCGTGGGCCCCGACCCGGACCGGCCCCGAGATCGAGGTGTCCGAGCCCGACACCTCTTCGGAGGCGCCGAGCACGATGCTTTCCACCGCCTCGGTCGATTCCAGAATGCGTTCGCCCTGTGCGGTCAGCTGGAAGACGTCCTTTTGCCGGTCGAACAGCTTGGTCTCCAGCGCCCGCTCCAGCGCGGCGACGCGCCTGCGCACCGTGGTGTGATCCACCGACATGATCTTGGCCGCACGGGCCGGACTGCCCGCACGCACCAGCGTCAGGAAGAAGCGGAAATCATCCCAGTTGAGGGGATTCACGGGTCGGCCCGGAGGTTCACGCGGCGGCTCCCGCGTCTTCGGGGGCGACGGTCGGGACGGTGGAGTAGTCGGCGGGCAGGCAGAGCTCGAACACCACATAGTCGGGCGAAAAACCGGCCACGTCGTGCCGCATGCCGTTGGCCAGGCACATGGCGTCACCGGGGACCATTCTGAGCGGGGCCTGACCGTCGACGGCGATGTCCACCCAGCCGGCCACGACGAGGAACATCTGGCTCATGGAATGGACGTGCCAGCCGGTGCCGCCCTCCATCTGACCGATGGCGCGTACGACATGGATATGGACCCGCCCGCCGGTCGCGGCGGTGGTCCCCAGATCGCGATAGACGAAGAAGGCGCGCGGGCCGCCGTCGGCCTTGAACACTTCCGGGCCATAACGGCGCACGCCCTCAGGCAGGCGCACGGTCGAGAAGTCCAGCGTCGGGTGCGGCGCGACGCCTGCGCCATGACCCGTGGTCGCCGTCTCGAAGCCTTCGAAGTGCGCCGACCATTCGACGGCCGTGGCGCCCGAGGTCACATCCTGAAAGGCGCAGTCATCGGGACCGAGCCGGATCGTCGTCCCATCGGCTCCGGTAAAGGCGATCTCCCCGGAGGTGACGTAGAGCAGGCCGAGCCCGCCATTCGCGGCCGTGCTCCAGCCCGTCGCCCGACCGGTGTTCGCGGCCTTGAGCGCCCGGCCCATCACCTGTCCGTTGGAGGCCACGCCGATGCCGAGATCGCGCGACTTCAGGCCGGTGATCCCGTCGGTTGACCAGACCGCGCCTTCTGTTTGCGCGAGGGTGAATTTCATCGGCACGGGCTCGAACCGGCTCAGAGAAGGCGCGTCGAAGGGCTTGTACATTCTGGGGTTTCCCGATTTCCGTTCGGAGGCGTCAGTCCGGAAGCCTATCGCGTCGTCCCTCTTGGCGAGAGCGCCAAGTGCGCGCAGTTTTGCAACTGGACTTGGCAGGGATCGCCATTGCGACGACCGCCCCGGAGAGCGACCAGATCCATCATGAACACTTCCGTTGATACGACCCGCACAGCCCTGGTCACCGGCTGCCTCGGGGCCATCGGAAAGGCGATCTGCGTCGAGCTGGCGGCGAACGGCTATCGCGTCGTCGGTATGGATCGGGTCGAGAAGGCCGCCTTCGTCCAGGGCGACTACCTGACCTGCGACCTGTCCGATCCGGCGGGCGTGGCGGCGGCGATGCAGGCCTATCGTGACGGCGGCGGATCGGTCGACCTGCTGGTCAA
Source organism: Brevundimonas sp. GW821-FHT02A10 (assembly GCF_059422025.1). NCBI lineage: Bacteria > Pseudomonadati > Pseudomonadota > Alphaproteobacteria > Caulobacterales > Caulobacteraceae > Brevundimonas > Brevundimonas sp. GW821-FHT02A10. Next base: position 82,925 of record NZ_JBWKWC010000001.1, on the reverse strand, counting down.
CAACGCGGGCCACTACGATCCCAAACCCTTCTTCGAGACCTCGGTCGAGGACTTCGAGCGGTCCGCCCGGATCAATGCCACGGCGCCCTTCCAGCTCAGCCAGATCGTCGCCCGTTGGATGGTCGAGGACGGGCGGGAAGGGGCGATCGTCAACATCGCTTCCATCGCCGGAAAGCTGGGCAGCCCCATCGTCGCCTATGGGGCGTCCAAGGCGGCGGTGCTGGGCCTGACGCGCTGTCTGGCCAAGGCGCTGGCCCCGCACGGCATCCGCGTCAACGCCGTGGCGCCCGGCGTCATCCGCTCGCCGATGAGCGACGCAATCGCGCCCGCACAGGTCGCTGCCCAGCTGACGGTCACGGCCATGAAGCGGCTGGGCGAGCCGGAGGAGATCGCCAAGGTGGTCGTCTTCCTGGCCGGTCCGGGCGCGGCCTATATGACCGGCGCCATCGTGGATGTGGCCGGCGGCTGGATGTCCTGACCGGACCTCAGGCATCGACCGCCATGAACTTGACCGTCCCGGTCCGATCGAAGGCGGGGCTCAGCGGCATGGCCTCGGTCCCTGCGATCGACAGCAGATGGAAGGCCAACGCGGTCGGGTCGTCCGTCTCGAATTCGTAGATGGCGAGGGAATCGAATGGCGCGGCCCGCGTGGGCGTCGGTTCGTTCGGCGACAGAACCTGATTGAGGATCCTGTAGCGCTTCGCGCCGGTCACGCCCGCAATCCGCAGGCAGTCGGGGATGTGCTGGTCGTCGTACCAATCGGCGAAGGCATGCTCCTGACCTTCAACCGCCTTCGTCAGAACGAGGTAGTGATACGTGGCCATCAGGCGACGCCCGGCCGTTCGACCCAGTCGGCCTCGAGCGCCTTCTGTGACAGGAATTTGGTCGTCGACCAGCCGCCATCGACGGCCAGGGTCTGGCCGTTGATCCAGCGGGCGTCCGGCGAACACAGGAAGCAGATGGCCGCCGCCACATCCTCGGGCTCGCCCCAGCCCTCGGCCGGGGTCATCTCGAAATTCATCCGCCGGACGCGCTCGTCGTCGAGGCGGTGCTTCATCATGTCGGTGGCGATGACGCCGGGCGCCACGGCGTTGGCGCGAATGCCCTGGGTCCCGTACTGCACCGCCAGATGGCGGGTCAGGCCGATGATCCCCGCCTTGACCGCCGCATAGGTCCCGGCCCGCATCCCGCCGATCAGGCCAAAGGTCGAGGAGACATTCACGATCGCCCCGCCGCTGCCCATGACTGTCAGGGCCTCGCGTGTCAGCCGGATGGGCGCCCGAAGCATCAGGTCGAGGCTTTCGTCGATGAAGGCGTCGTCTGACTCGTGCAGCGGCTTCGGGCTGCCGGCGCCGGCGTTGTTGACCAGATAGTCCAGCCGCCCGAAGGCCGACATCGCCAGTTCGACTGCATATTTCGGCGTGTCGTCTGCGGTGACGTCGGCGGACAGGACAGCGACCCGGTCGGCCTTGTCGCCTGCCAGCCGCTGCAGTTCGACGAGGGGTTCCGGACGGCGTCCGACCCCGACGACCGCCACGCCGTCCTTCAGGAACCGCAGGGCCGTGGCCAGACCGATGCCGGTGCCGGCGCCGGTGATGAGGGCGACAGGTCGGCTCATGCCTCGATCTTCCATGTGGGGGAGCGGGGGCGGTACTCGGGCAAGCGCTTTTCGGAGAAGGCGCGCAGAGCCTCCTTCGAATCCGGATGCCCGCTCATGCGCACGGTGAAGCGCTGTTCGAATTCATAACCCTCGCGCAGGTCCATGTTTTCGATGCGGTTGAGGATCGACTTGGCCAAACGAACAGCGGTCGGACTGAAGCCGGCGATGCGGCGGGCATAGCTGCGCGCGCGGTCCAGCAAATCTTCGCGATCACAGACCACGATCGCTCCACCGGCGGCGGCGAAGTCCGTGGCCGGGATGTGCTCGCCAGTGAAGAACATGCGCCGAACGAGGGGCTGGGGCGCCATTCGCGCCAGATGCCGGGCGCCGCCCATGACCCCGACGGTCAGTTCGGGCAGGCCGAACTTCGCGTCCTCGGACGCCACGACGAAATCGCAGGAGGCCGCGATGGCCAGACCCGTGCCGATGGCTACCCCGTGCACCGCGCCGATAACGGGCAGGGGGCAGTCCTGAATGGCGAAGAAGGCCTCACGCACCCGCCACATCCGCTCGGTCCCGTTGTCGGGGGTCATCGACATGAACTCGGCCAGGTCGTTGCCGGCGCAGAAGTGCGGACCCTCGGCGGCCAGGACGATCGCGCGCACGTCGTCGCCCATCTGGTCCGGATCGGCGAAGAGGTCGGCCAGCTCGATATACATGTCCCGGTCGACGGCGTTGGCCGGGGCGCGGTTCAGGCGGATGAGCGCCACGCCCGTATCGTCGACCTCGATGAGCAGGGATTTGAAACGGGTCACGACAGGCGGCTTCCGGCTCTGCGGCGGCCGTTCCAGACCCCCGCGACCCGTCCTCAGTGATCGGCGGCGACAGGGTTGGCAACGCCCCGGGCGGCCCGGGTCGCCTGAAGTCAATGCGATGTCGGGCGGCGTCTAGCTCTTCGTCAAAAGCGCTGGAATTCCATGGCGGGAGCGGCTTTTCCCGTTGGACGACAGCAGGCGACACGGGCGTTAAGCGTGTCGGGGCATGTCAATCCAATGTCGTCTCGCACGGGCCGTATAGGGGCTACTCTCCAGTATAAGGAAATCAAGGTCCCGCCAAAAGGGACCCGCCAGAGGGAGGCACAGGAATGAACCGGACCTATCGCATGAAGCGTTTTCTGACCGTCGGCGTGGCCCTGGCCGCGCTGGGCGCCGCCGGAAGCGCCTTCGCCCAATCTGCGGCGCCCGCCACGTCTCAGGATGACTCGGCCAGGGTCGACGATGTCGTCGTCACCGCCCAGAAGCGCGCCGAACGCCTGCTCGACGTGCCCATGTCCATCACCGCCACCTCGGGCGAGGAGCTGTCGAACGCCGGCATCGGCTCGACCTCGAACCTGCAGCACATCAGCCCCGGTCTGGTGACCGTGAACAACGGCTTCGCCTTCACTCCCGCGATCCGCGGCATCTCCTCGGTCGGCACCTCGGCCGGCGACGAGGCCAACGTCTCCATGTATCTGGACGACGTCTACATCGGCGCGCCGCTGGCCGGGATGTTCGACCTGAAGGACATCCAGCGCGTCGAAGTCCTGAAGGGACCGCAGGGCACCCTGTTCGGCCGTAACGCCACCGGCGGAGCCCTGCGCATCGTCACCCTGGCCCCGTCCTTCACGCCGCGCGCCGAGCTGTCGGCCGACTACGGCTTTGACTTCAAGCAGGTGAAGCTGGGCGCCTATGTCACCGGTCCGATCACCTCAACCATCGCCGGCTCGCTGAACCTCTTCCATCTGGAGAACGACGGCTATGTCGAGAGCGTCGCGCCCGTCCTGAACGGCGCCCGGGTGGCCAAGGCTGACAACTCCTCGATCCGCGGCAAGCTTCTGTTCCAGCCCAACGACACCCTGCAGTTCACCCTGGCGGCCGACTATTCCGACCGCAGCGACAACTCGATCTTCTCGGCCATCCCGCGTGACGGCCAGAACCTGAACGCCAGCACCCCGGGCGTCCTGGTCGGCAGTCTGGATCACTATCCGGGAGGCACCTTCCCGATCATCGACACGACCGCCAAGGGCGTCAGCCTCGACGGCACCTGGAACCCGTCGGACTATCTGACCGTCCGCTCGATCACCGCCTATCGCAGCGCCTCGGGCCTGTTCCAGACCGACACCGACCGGTCCAGCGCCGCAGTCAGCTCGCTGCGCCTGATCCAGGACCAGGACACCTTCAGCCAGGAGTTCAACTTCTCCGGCCCCTCCGAGGATCGTCTGTCGTGGATCGGCGGCCTGTTCTACTACCACTCGACCGCGGGCAACCCCTACTTCCAGGCGGTGTCGGGCAACGCCCCGAACGGCACGGTGGTCTCGAACTTCACCGACACGGTCAAGACGACCTCCTACGCCGCCTTCGGCGAGCTGAACTACGACTTCACCGAGAAGCTGCACGGCATCCTCGGCGCCCGTTACACCTCCGAGAAGAAGCAGTTCGACTTTGCGGACATCGTTCGTGCCGCCGGCCTGCGCACCAGCTCCGCCGAGAACACCTGGGAAAGCCCCACCTTCCGCGGCGTGCTGCAGTACGACTTCACGCCGGACGCCAACATCTATGTCTCGGCCTCGAATGGCTTCAAGAGCGGCGTCTACAACTCCTATTCGCTGCCGGCCATTCCGGTCGCGCCGGAGAAGATCACGGCTGTCGAGATCGGCGCCAAGGGCCGGTTCTCGGGCATCACCCTGACCGCCGCGGCCTTCTGGTACGACTACACCGACATCCAGGTGACGGCCTATACGTCGCTGCCGGGCGGGGCCTATGTCTCGACCCTGAACAATGCGGCGGCGGCCACGGTGAAGGGCTTCGAGTTCACCGCGCGGGGTCCGATCACCGACCACCTGTCGTTCGACGTCGGCTTGTCGGCTCTGCCGACCGCCAACTACGACGAGTACACCACCGCCTCGGTCTTCATTCCCAACCCGGTGACGGGCGGCGCGACCAGTGTGGTGCCCTACGACGCCTCGGGCAGCCGCATGCTGCGGGCGCCGAAGTATCAGGCCAATGCGCGCCTGACCTATGAGAACACCGTCGCCGGCGGTGAGCTCTATGCGACCGCCAACCTGTCCTACAATGACGGCTTCTACTGGCAGGCCGGCAATCTGACCCAGGAGTCCTCCTACACCACCATCAACGGCAAGGTGGCCTGGACGGACCCGCAGGGGCGACTGACCTATTCTGTCTGGGTCGAGAACCTGACGGACGAGCGCTACAGCATGAACAGCACCAACGGCGCCCCCGGCCTGTCGGACGCCTTCTCGCCGCCGCGCCTCGTCGGGGTCGGCATCGCCGCCCACTTCTAGATCCTTCCTCCCCGCGCCTCAGGCCGTCGGACGCCCCTCTGCACTTCCAGGCAGGGCGACCGGCGGCTCCTCTTTTGGGGCGCGCCCAACCGAAGGCCCGCGATGGACCTGAAGATCTGCGGACGCACGGCCCTGATCTGCGCCGCCAGCCGCGGTCTGGGCCGGGCCTGCGCCGAAGCCCTTGCGGCGGAAGGCGTGCAGGTCACCATCACCGGTCGCGATCCGGGGACCTTGTCGGCGACTGCCGCAGAGATCGGGGCCGCGACTGGCATGGAGGTCGGCGTTGCGGCCGGGGACATCGGCACGGAAGAGGGACGGCGGCTCGCTTTGGCGGCCTGTCCCGAGCCCGACATCCTGATCACCAATGGCGGAGGGCCGCCGCTGGGCCCATTCGGGGATCTGGACGAGGAGCAATGGCGACAGGCGGTCGAGGCGAACATGCTGGCGCCCCTGAGCCTGATCCGGGCGGTTCATTCCGGGATGCGGGCGCGAAGGTTCGGGCGGATCGTCAACATCACCTCGGCCTATGTGAAGGCGCCGCATCCCTTGCTGGCCCTGTCGGTCGGGCCACGCGCGGGGCTGACGGCGGCAGTGTCCTGGCTGGCGCGTGAGGGCGTGGCGGACAATGTCACAATCAACAACCTGCTGCCCGAGATGATCCTGACCGACCGCGCCCGCGCGGGCTTTGGCGCCATGGCCGATCAGGCGGGCGTCGACCCTGCCGCCTTCGTCGAGGGCGTGGTCGCCGATCTGCCCGCCCGCCGGCTGGGCGAACCGCGCGAGTTCGCCGCCGTCTGCGCCTTCCTTTGCGGCGCCGACGCCGGATACGTCACCAACCAGAACATCGTCGTCGACGGCGGCCATTACCCCGGCGTCTTCTAGAGTGGAGTTCCCCCCATGAGCGAGGTCATGAGCGAGGTCGTGGACCTGACCGTCGAGGACGGCATCGCCCGGGTCCGTTTCCGCCGGCCCGAACGGCTGAACGCGCTCGATCTGGCCATGACGACGGGCTTCCGCGCCGTGTTGCAGAGCATCGTCGCCGACCCATCCGTGCGCGTTGTCGTCCTGTCCGGGGAGGGGCGAGCCTTCATGGCCGGTGGGGATCTGGCCTGGCTCAAGGCGGCGACGGACCGGCCCCGCGCCGCGCGCGAACTGATCGCTCCAATCCATGAGGCCCTGGTTGCGCTCAACGACAGCGGCCTGCCGGTGCTGGCGGCGATCCAGGGCGCGGCGGCAGGGGCGGGTCTGAGCCTCGCCCTGTTCGCCGATCTGGTCGTCGCGGCCGAGGATACGAAGCTGAACATGGCCTATCTGAAGGTGGGGGCGCCGACCGACTGCGGCGGCGCCTGGTCCCTGACCCGGCTGGTGGGGCCCCGCAAGGCGATGGAGATCGCCCTGCTGTGCGAACCCATCGATGCGGCGGGGGCGCTGGCGCTGGGGTTGGTCAACCGCGTGGTCCCCAATGCCGATCTGGAGGCGGAGACCCTGGCGTGGGCGAGACGCATCGCGTCAGGCCCGCCGCTGGCCACGCGTCTGACCCGGGGGCTCATCGCGAAGGCGACGGGTCGGGACTTCGCCGATCATCTGTCCGCAGAGCTGGAAGCCTTCGTCGCCTGTGCGGGAACTTCGGACTTCGAGGAGGCGCTCGACGCCTTCCTCGGCAAGCGCCCCCCGGTCTTCACCGGTCGCTAGCGCGGCTGCAACGCCCCGACGAACAGCTCGGCATAGTGTTCGCCGATCTGGCGCGCCGTCTTCGAGCCGTCGTCCTCGAACCACAGGGCGGCGGCGTTCAGGGCGCCGGCGATGGCGAAGGCGGTCATCTTGGTGTCTGTCGCGATCAGGGAGCCGTCTTCAACGCCCTGGGTCAGGACGGCGCGGATCCGGTCATCGACCGTGCGCTTGATCGCCCGCAGCTCGCTGCGGATCGGCGGTGAGACGCTGTTGTCCGGCACACGCGTGAGGCAGCGGCCGTAGATCGACAGGATGGCCTCGGCATAGGCGATGATCAGGACGCGCAGTCGGTCGCGCGCGCTGGCGCTCTCGGGACCAGCAGCGAGGGTGACGTCGTCCAGCGTGTCCAGCGCCCGGCGGTAGCAGGCCGCCAGCAGGGCCTCCTTGCTCTCGCCGTAGTAGTAGACCGTCGGCTTGGTGACCTTCAGGTCCCGCGCGACGTCCTCCAGCGCCGTATTGTGGAAGCCCCGTTCGCTGAAGGCGCGGGCCGCCGCGCGCAGCACCGCCTCGCGCTTGATCTCCCGCTCCCGAAGGCGGTCGTCGGCGGACTTCCACGGTGAGGTCTGGGTCGGGGCCATACCCACGGGTATAGGGTCATCCATCGTCGTAGAACAAGGACTTGCGGTTGCGATCAAGGCCCCCGTCGCATGAAGTCAAGCCGATGTCGTGGTCGGCGAGGGGCGGCCTCGTTAGGCTCGCGCAGGCCATCTGTGCGGCTTGGGAACGAAACGCTTGAAAATCAAACCGTTCAGCGGCCGCGGCCTGGCGATTGTTGTCGTCCTGCTGCTGGTCAACATCCTCAACTTCGTGGATCGCCAGCTGCCCTTCATCCTGATCGACGCGATCCGGACGGAGCTGCACCTCAACGACACCCAGATCGGGCTGATGGCGGGGGTCTCCTTCGCCGTCGTCTATTCCTTCGCCGCCCTCGGCCTCGCCTGGGCCGCTGACCGGTTCAGCGCGCGGTGGGTTATCGGGCTTTCGCTGGCCTTCTGGAGCGTGATGACGGCCGCAGGCGGTCTGGCCCAGAACTTCTTCCACCTGCTGCTGGCCCGGGCCGGCGTCGCGGCGGGGGAGGCGGGCAGCACCCCGGCCGCCCACGCCATGATCGCGCGCCTGTTCCCCGACAGCCGCCGGGCTCTGGTTCTGGCCATCTTCTCGCTCGGCGTGCCGATCGGCGGCACCATCGGCCTGGCCCTGGGCGGCTGGATCAACGACGCATGGGGCTGGCGCGAGGCCTTCTTCTTCGTCGGCCTGCCGGGGGTGATCGTCGCCATCCTCGCCCTGTTCATCCTGCCGCACGGCGCCTCCAGCGCGCCTGCGGAAGGCGTGGCCCGGACCAGCTATCTGTCGGCGATGAAGTTCCTGTTCGGCCTGAAGTCGTTCCGGCACATGGCCGCCGCCTCGTCGCTGTTCGCCATCGGCAGCTATGCGATGAACGTCTTCGCCCCGGCCTTCCTGATGCGGACCCATGGCATGACCTCGGCCGAGGCTGGTCTGGGTCTGGGGCTGGTCAGCGGCATCGGCGGGCTGGTCGGCACCTTCGCGGGCGGCATGCTGGCTGATGTGCTGGGCAAGCGCGACACCCGCTGGCGCCAGTGGGTGCCGGCCATCGCCATGGCGGTCTGTGTGCCGGTGGCGCTCGGCGCCTGGCTGGCCCCCGACGCCCTGGTGTCCATGATCCTTCTGGCCCTCGTCTACATGCTGGGCCTGATGTATTTCGCCCCGACCTTCTCGGCGGCCCAGTCGCTGGCGCCGGACGAAATCCGCGCCACGGCCTCGGCGGTGCTGCTGTTCTGCCTGACCATCGTCGGCTCCTCGGTAGGGCCCTATGTCATCGGCTGGGCCAGCGACTATCTGACGCCGCGCTTCGGCCACCTGTCACTGCGCTACGCCATGTGCCTGCTTGCGGTGACCATGGCCTGGTCGGCGCTGCACTTCTTCCTCGCCGCCCGCGCCCTGAAAGAGGATCTCGCGGCCCAGCAGCTGGAGCGTGACCGTGTCGTCCCCGCCTGAATCACCCATCACCTTCGAGATGGAGGGGCAGGTCGCGATCCTGACCCTGAACCGGCCCGAGCGCGGGAACGCCATCAGCCCGGACATGATGCTGGCGCTGGAAGAGGCCTGGGCGCGGGTCAACCGCGACGACGCCATCCGCGTGGTCATCATGACAGGTGCGGGCGAGCGTCATTTCTGCACCGGCGCCGACGTCTCGGCCCTGCACGTCGGCATGGGCGGGCTGAACAATGTGACCTATGCGGCGGCCAACCGCTTTTCCTCGCGCATGTGCGATGTGACCAAGCCGGTGATCTGCGTCGTCAACGGCCTGACCAACGGCGGCGGCCTGCATTTCGTCGCAGACAGCGACATCGTCATCGCCCGCGAGGGCGCCGACTTCATGGACAGTCATGTCAGCGTGGGACTGGTGTCCGCGCTGGAGTCGGTCGGGATTGCGAGGAAGGCCGGGATCGGGGCGGCTTTGCTGATGGGGCTGGCCGGACGCGACTACCGGATGCCGGCGTCGCGCGCCCATGCCATCGGCATGGTCGACCTGCTGGAGCCCACCGCCGCCGAAGCCATGGCGACCGCCCGCAAACTGGCCGCCTCGATGTGCGCCAATTCGCCCCAGGCCATGGCCCTGACCAAGCGCGCCATCTGGGGCTCGACAGAGCTGCCGGATCCGGCCGCCTACGTCTACGGTTGGGAACTGCTCAAGTCCCAGTGGGCCCATCCCGACTTTGAGGAGGGCCCGAAAGCCTTCGAGGAGCGGCGCGCGCCGGTCTGGAATCCGGACCCCAACGCCCGTCGCTGACCCCACTGCGACGCCGATCTCGTGCTTCTGGGCCGCCAGAGCCTGCGTGACCCTTACTGGCCGCACCGGGCGGCCATCGCCCTCGGCGTTCCCGAAGCCCTTCGTTCGCCCCTCCAGTATGCGATGGCCTGGCGCGGCGCCGGGTTTCCGCGCGAACCCTTCGGCGTGCCCTTGCCTTGATCCACAGTCTCTCCGACTTGACAGAGCTATCGCGGTTGTCGCCAGCATGGGCCGCCTCAGCCTCGGAAATCCAGGCGCATCTCCTGTAAGACGGCGCTCGGAGACTGATATGCGGGACTACACGAAGATCGACTGGGATCAGCCAGTTCCGACCTATGATGCGCTGCGCGTCTCCTATGCGCAGTCGTCCATCCGCGTCCGCCCACTGGATCGCCGTCTCCAGAGGATCATCGGCCTGTTCCACGAGGAGCGGACGAGCGCCCGGATGGCGGCGGCGCAGTTCGATCTCGATCTGGACGACGCCTATCGCTTCTTCCTGCAGCGCAATCGCCTGAATGAGACCGGCTTCTTCTACGACCTGTTTCGCGGCCTGGCGTTTCTGGAAGCTATCCCTGATGTCGGCGCAATGCGGTGGTCGCCGCTGACGCTGAACGATACCTACGAGGGGCGGGTGATCGGTCAGGCCCAGGGTCTCAAGCTCGTCAGTGGTTGGGACGCCTTTGCGGTGCTGGCCAACTGGTTGCGGATCGGCGGGCTGTTTATCGAGCCCGACCAGAAGCTGAACGACCGCCAGACCTTGCGTCTGACCCGGGGCGTCGCCGGGGCTGCGTTCAGCGGGGAAATGTCGGCAGGCAGCTGCTACTCGGGTCACGCGCCCTGGTCGGACTGGTTCGACGCGGAGAGCTTCGACACCACGCTGGTGTTCATCGACCACCTGACGGGCGTGGCGACGGTCCTGATGCTGACCGACAGTCCGTAGAGCGCGGGCGAAGGATTGCGATGGCCCGCAAGGGTCGGCTCAGTTGAACATCCGGGTGAGCGTCAGGGTGTTCTCGTCCACGATCACCACATAGGTCGTCCCGAAGCTGGCGACCCAGCTTGCCGAAGCATGGGTCCGGTTCAGCGCCGGCCAGTCCCGGGTTTCCGGGATGCGGTGCGGGCCGTCCGGCGCCAGATAGTAGATCCAGCGCCAGCCGGCGCTCGTCTGGTCGGGCCGGGAGCCCAGGGCGTCCCAGACGAAATTGGGCAGGGACGCATTCCGTTCCAACTTCAAATCGACCTTGCAGCGTTGGGAACGCGGCGCCCCCTCGGTGACCTCGCCCAGCGTCAGAAGGACATAGGATCCGTCGGGCTTCTCGTAGGTCTCCTCCGGCCACAGCTCGCCATTGATCCGGTATCGCGTCCAGCCGGCCGCCACGGCGAGCTGTCGGGCGGTCGCCGCGTCTCCGCGGGTGTCGAGGCAGAACCGCTTGAAGTCGTTCGCCGGCCCGCCGACCGGCGTGAAGCGGTAGTAGGTCATGACGCGGGAAGGGATGGCGCCGTTACCGTCATCGGCGTCCTCCAGACTGATCATGTCGATTGAACCGTACTGCCGAACGGCCTCTTCGGTGCGCGACGACATCCCCGGACGCGAGGTGAAGGTGTCGCCCGAACGGCTGAAGACCCAGACCAGATTGCCGTCCTGGTCGCGATCACTCGGCGCGAAGCCCACCCGGCTCTGCACGGCGGCCAGGGCCTGATCCATCGGCATGGCTCCGGACACGCCGCACAAGACCGCTTCTGTCCGCGGACCATTGTAGCGGCCGGCCGACAACTCCCGCTGCGGGCCGGCGCTGTAGTAGTCGACCTGACCGAAGGCGTCCTTGTTGACGCCGCCTTCCAACAGCCTCCAGCCGTTTGCATTGATCCGGGCCAGCAGACCGGAACGGTCCCCGGGGGCGGACAGACAGGCCTGATCGAAGGTGGTGAAGTCGGTGTCCTGCGCGAGAGTCCGGCCGGGCTGAAAAGCCGAGATCGCCAGAACGAGTCCCCCAAGCGCGAGGCCGGTCCTCGGGTCGATTTTCCTCGTCGTCCGCTTCGCCATGGTCATCCTCCCGAGCCCGGATTGAGACGTCGAACGCTGATATGGTCAAGGGTGGCTGCGTCTGACGGGGAATGTGTCAGGTCCTGTCAGGCCGCGCCCGGGATGATCGATCGGACTTGCTGTCCAGGCGTACGGCGCGAGGCGCCAGCCTTTCGATGTCGCGATGCAGCTCGTGAAGGGTCGCCAGGCCATACCCGTCGACGTCGGAAGGCGAACTGCGCTGGGTGTCCACCAGCGCATTCAGGGTCTCGAGGATCATGGGGAGGGCTCGCTGTTTGGAGGGCGCGGTCGCGAGAACCCTCTTTACGGCTGTCAGCGCCCGGCCATTGGCCCTCAGCACCTCCTGACCGACGTTTTCGCCGGCGTCGGAGCGCCAGTAGTCCGATTTCAGTCTGCGCGCCCCATCGGCGGCCTGGCGGGCGAACGCCAGCACGATCGCAGGCCTCAGGGACCGCAGACGCGACTGTGAAAGCTCGGGAGTGAGTGTTTCCATCACCCGCGCGATCGCATCCCGGAGTTCAGGCGTCAGCTCCCGACCCTCGGCTTCGCGGATCTCATCGAGGATATCGCGCTGGCGCCGAAGGCCAAAGATGGTTCTGAGCAGTCTTGGGAGTCGGCGCGACATTCGGGCGGATGGGCGGAAAATCCGGTGGTGCGGCTTGAGGTATCGCGCCTTCCGGTCGTTGTCCAAGGGGACGGCCGGCTTTGCTGGCGGCCGGACCTGCCGCAGGAACAATCGAGATGATGCACGACCGTCAACGCCCGGCTCGCGGGGTATCCGCGTGCACCGCCCTTGCCCTGGCGATGCTGACCGGTCTTGCCGCGGCTGACGACGTGTCGGCCCAGGATGCGGATACGCCGCGCTGGCTGGCGGGGGATCATCACGTCCATAGCCGGTTCAGCGCCACCTATGCGCCCAACCCAACCGATCCGCAGGCCGTGCCGACGCCGACGCTCGGCGGTGACGGGCCGCACACCATCGTCCAGAACGGCGCCGCGGCCGGGCGGTTCGGGCTCAGCTGGATGGTCTCGACCGACCACGGCGGGCCGCGTCATTCCGTGATCAACGCCGAACAGGCCTACCCCGAGTTGCTGCAATCGCGCGCCACGACGCCTGGCGTGATCCAGTTCTACGGCATGGAGCTGGACACACCCGGCAGCGAGCACTCCAGCCTGATCATCCCGATCCATGACGGCGAGCGCGAGATGCTGCGCGGCATCGAGGCCCGCTGGGGTTCGCGCGAGCCCTGGCCCGCCGACGCCACCCACGACACCCGCGCGGCCATGCTGGAGCTGCTGCGCACCGTCGACGGCTATTCGCCCCGGCCCATCGTCATCGCCAACCACCCGTCGCGCTCGGCCGAAGGCTTCGGCGTCTGGGGCGAGCACGACGCCGCCTCCCTCCGCGACTGGCAGGATGCTGCCCCGCGCGTGGCTATCGGCATGGAGGGGGCGCCGGGCCATCAGGCGACCAGCCTGAAACCGACCGGCGAGCGGGGCATCTACCGTCGCTACCCGACCATGGGCGGCTTCGACCAGATGACGGCGACGCTCGGCGGCCTGTGGGACTCAATGCTCGGCGAGGGCCGCCACTGGTGGATCACCGCGACCTCGGACTCGCACCGCCACTGGAGCGAGGGCGGCGACGACTTCTGGCCGGGCGAATATTCCAAGACCTGGGTCATGGCCCGGCCCACCTCCGACGGCATCCTGGACGGCCTGCGCTCGGGTCAGATCTTCGTCGCGACCGGCGATCTTGTCACGGCGATGGACGTCACGGTATCGGGTGGTGAGGGCGAGGCCCGGATGGGGCAGGACCTCACGATCCCAAATGGTTCGGAGGTGGTGGTGACCATCCGTCTGCGCGATCCCGCAGCGGCCAATTCGGCGGGGCAGACGCCTGAGGTCAAACGCATCGACCTGATCGTCGGCGACGTCACCGGAGCCAATGCGGACCGGACGGCGGACCACAACCCGACCACCCGCGTGGAGGGCCGTTTCACCGCCGCCGACTGGACCCGCGACGGCGAGATCCTGACCGTGCGCCACGTCCTGCGCGGCGTCGATCATCCGATCTATCTGAGGGTGCGCGCCACCGGCGGGACGGAGCTGGAGCCCGTCGCCGATCTGCCGGGCGAGGATCCGTGGTCGGACCTGTGGGCCTATGGCAATCCGGTCTTTGTGACGGTGCGCTGAGATCTACAGGCTGAACTTCAGACCCAGTCCGAAGGACCGTCCGGAGCGGGTGATCTGCAACGGGCGGCTGCGCACCCCATCATAGGCGACATCGACGGCGTCAGTCAGGTTGCCGGCCTCGGCGAAGAGGGTGACGTCGTCGGCGATGCGCCAGGAAGCGGCGGCGTCCAGCACCCCGGCCTCGCCGACCACGAAGGCGCTGACGCCCCCGCCCTGAAGATCGGCGATGGAGCGGAACGGCGACCGCCAGGTCCAGCTCAGATGCGCCTCGAACGGCCCGCGCTCAACGAAGGGGCTGATCGAGTATGAGACGTGCGAGACGCCCTGAAGGTCGGTCATGGGGCCGCCGCCCGTCTCGCGGCTGACGGCGTCAGTCAGGGTGGCGCTGGCCCAGAGGCCGAGGCCCGACGACCAGCGCCGGCTGTAGCCCGCTTCCAGCCCCGTGACCGTGGCCCGCCCGACGTTGCGCGGTCGCGACATCAGCACGTCGACCATGACGGGCGGGCCGGCGCGAGTGGCGAAGGTCAGCCGCTCGGTCTGGTTCACCACCAGAACATAGTCGTCGATGACCTTGTGAAAGGCCGCCAGGCTGAACCCGCCGAAGCCTTCGAAGTAGTGCTCAAAGGAGACGTCGAGGCTGACCGCCGAATAGGGTTTGAGGTCCGGATTGCCGCCCACGCCAGTGAAGATGGTCGAGGGAGAGGGGTGGTCCAGTTCGGCCTGACCGCGCTCGAAGACGGCGCTGACCAAGGTGCTGGCGGGCACGGTCGCGGCGCCGAGATCGGCCAGGGATGGGCGGGTAATCGTGCGCGAGGCCGCGAACCGCAGCAGGGTGCGCGGGCCCAGTTCGACGGTCAGATTGGCGCTGGGCAGCCAGTCCATTCCGTCACCGTTGTGGATCAGGGGGCGGACCTGAAGCGCGCCGGCCGCATCGACGCCGAGGATGGAGCCCTCGACCTTCGTCCGTGAGGAAACGCCGCGCAGACCGAGGTCGCCGGACGCCGGCAGCCCGGCGATGGATCCGGACAGGTCCAGCCGGACGTAGGCGGCGGCCAGGGTCTCGCCGACGCGATACGAACCCTGCATATCCGTGCCGGTCGGGGTCAGGTCGCTGGCGTTGAAGATGACGCCGTCGTATTCGCCGGGCACGACGAAGGCCTCGCGGAAACGGTCGAAATTCGCGGCGGTCCACGGTCCCTGTCCATCGCGGATCACGCCGAAGAAGGCGTTCGAAGGGATCATGACGTCGTAGAAGGACGGATCGACGCTGCGGCCGGGCCGCAGGGCGACTTCCCGGTCGCGTCGCTCATAGTCCCGGCCCCGATCGCTGTATTGGCCGCCGAGGCGCAGGCGCTCGAGCCTCAGGCCGCTGATGGATCGATCCAGCGCCCGTTCGGCGGCGATCTGGACGGTCAGGTCGTCGTCATCGACGTCGATGGCGCGGACGCCGTATCGCGACTGGGTCAGAAGGCGCGGATCGGTCAGGTCGAAGCCAGTCCGCAGGCGAGCGATGCTGCGTTGGCCCAACGGGTCCGCCCCGAAGTCCAGCGCATAGCCCACGCCCTCCGGCGACACGGCCGCGATGCGCTGCAGCGGCGTGGCCAGCCCCGACAGGGCGCGCGAATAACTGATCCGGGGCTGCAGCCGCCATCCCGCCCAGTCCGTCTCCAGCGACAGGCTGGAGGCGATGTTGTCGTGGATCTGGTCCGAGACTTCGAGGTTGTTGCTGATCCGGCCGTTGCCCAGCTCGACGCCGGTCAGGACGCCGTCGGTGACGCGGATGCTGCCCGGAACGATGGAGCCGTTCATCAGCCGCTCGCCCAGCTCATAGACGATGCGATCCTCGCGGATGGCGTTCTCGAAGCGGGAGGCCAGGGTGTCGAAGTCGATGGTGACCCGGTCGTTGGGCCGCCACTGGGCGCCGGCGAACAGGCTGATGCGGGTCCGGTCCTCGCGCTCCAGCGTCGTGCGGATGTCGTTGGGGACGGCGACGGTCCGGCCGTCCACGACCATGTCGCGATAGCGCTGGGTCTGCAGCCGGTCGAACTGGACGTTTCGGTCCTGGGTCGAGACGCCGCCGACGAGACCCAGCCGACGGTCGGCGTCCCGCCACCGCCCCGAGAGGCTGAACTCACCCGTCGTGTCGCCCGAGCGGTCTTCGTGATGACTCACCGCCTGACCGCTGAGGAAGGCGGGACCACCCAAACCGCGGATCGTGCGGATGTCGATGTTGGAGCCGATGCCGCCGTCGACCAGATCCGCCGTCGCCGACTTGGTCAGGGTCGCCCCGGCCAGCAGATCCGCCGACAAGGCCCGGAACCGGAACTGCCGTCCGCTCTGGGTCGAGTTGCGGATGTTCTCGTTGAAGGCCACCGGGGCGCCGTTCAGGGTCACCGACTGGAACAGGGGGCCGAGGCCGCGCACGCTGACGAACTGGCCCTCGCCGACCTCGCGCTCGATCGCGACGCCGGGGACACGCTGCAGGGCCTCGGCCAGGTTGGCGGCGGGCAATTCGCCGATCCGGGCCGCCGACACAGAGTCCTGAATGACGTCCGCCCGGCGCTTCTCCATCAGGGCCGTGTCTATGCTCTCGGCGAACTGTCCGACCACCACGACCGGCGCCACCTCCGTCGGTTCGGGATCGGTCGAAGGCGCGGGCGTGGGGCGGGGCAGGACCCAGACGCGCGCGGAGCGGTCATCGACCAGCCGGTAGCCCAGTCCTGTCCCCTCCAGCATGGTCGCCAGCGCCGCCTGCCAGCTGCGTGCGCCATGCACCGCCCGGGTGCGATAGACGGCCTCTGGCTCCGACACGAAGCTGACCGCGCAGCCGGTTCTCAGACACAGGGCCACGAGGGCCGAGCGGGCGTCCTGGGCGGGAATGTCGATGGGCGTGGCCGACTGCGCCAGCACGGGCGCGGGAAGCACGACCGCGAACGCGGCGGCTGCGAGGGCGAGCGCTCTGGAGGTCGGCATGCGACGGCGGGACAGGGAGGCGCGACGCGGTCCGTCGCTGCCTCCGGTCTAGACGGCGCAGATGACAGCTCTGCGATATTTATTCCGGCCGAACCGTGACGGTTTGGGGTCCGGAGGCGGTTATCGCGACCGGGAGAAGCCGGTCGATCCGCTCCACCACGGAATCTTCGCCGTCGAGGGGAAAGACCGCCGTGACCCGCACCCTGGCGAGGGCGGGATCGGCGACCAGCCGCACCGGGGTGTAGCGCGACAGCTGGGCCACAACCTCGCTCACGGGGGTGTCGCGGAACACCAGACGGCGTTCGCGCCAAGGGGCGATCTCGACCGGATCAATGTGGCTCCAGCTCTGGCCGGTCAGCTTGACGCGATAGGACACGCCGTCGCCGGGCTTCATCTTCAGCGTCTGGCCCGACCCGGACATCAGGGAGACCGAGCCCTGCAGAAGGGCGACCGAGGCGGCTTCGCCGGCAAGGGTGGTGATGAAGCGGGTCCCTGTCACGACCACCCGACGATCGCCGACCCCGACATCGAACGGACGGGCCGTGTCGTGGCGGACGTCGAAATAGGCCTGGCCCCGGTCAAGCACGACATGGCGGGCATCGTCGGCCAAGGCCACGCGAATGGTCGAGCCGGTGTCGAGCGTCACATGCGATCCGTCGGCCAGGAGCACTTCACGGATCTCGCCGGTCGCGGCTGCATAGGTCGTCGCCCCGGCCATGGGATCGGACGCCAGACGGGGCCACAGGGCCACGCCGACGACCGCGACGCACAAGGCCGCCAGGACGGGCCCGGCGACGAGCAGACCGCGTGACCGCGCCGTCGTTCGGCGAGGACGGGCCGGGATCTCCGCCATTTCGGCGGTCAGCTCCGCCTTCAGCGTGCGGGCCTCGCGCTGCGTCGCCTTCAGCGCCTGATAGTCGTCCAGACGCGCGGGATCGGCGTCGAGCCAGGCCTCGAAGGCCTCAAGATCGCGCGCGCTCACCTCCGGCCGGCCCATACGGACCAGCCAGGCCTCCGCCGTGCGTGGCGTCGGGTCGAACAGGCGGGGCAGGCGATCAAACATGCGGGCGAAAAGCCTCTTGGAGGGCGGGTGAAGGTCGTGGGCGGTGTGCCCCGACTGTCTTATCAACGACACAAATCACGGACACCTCAATCACCTCGCGCCGATTTCAGCCGTTTGAGCGCCTCGGCCAGGTGTTTCTCGATCATGCTGACCGACACGCCGAGACGATCCGCGATCTGACGATAGGTCAGATCCTCGAACCGGTGCAGCAGGAAGGCGTCGCGCGTACGGGGCGGCAGGGCCCGGATCACGGCCAGGGCCTGATCCAGCTGCTCGCGTCCCAGAAGGCCCCGGTCGGGCGCCGGGGCGTCGTCGGCCATGGCCTGTCCGACGGTTTCGAGATCCTCCGGCGAGACGGCGGCCCGGCGGCCCTGCTCGCGGCTCGCGCTCTTCCAGTGATCCTTGAGCAGGTTCTTGGCGATGACGAAGATCAGCGGTCGGGCGTCGGCGTCCGAGATGTCGTTGCCGGCGCGGTGAAAGCGCAGGAAGGCCTCCTGGACGATGTCCTCGGCCGCCTCCGCCGACTGGCCGCGCCGCAGCAGGAAGGCGACCAGTTCCTGCCGCAGGCGCCGCATCGCGACAGTATCGTCCGAACGCGCAAAAACGCCCCCTCGCGGGGAGGGGGCGTTTCCTGTCGTCAGGGTCGGTGGGGCGCTCAGAAGGTCGCCCGCAGGCCCAGATTGTAGCTGGGACCGTATTCGTGGATCTGGAACGGGCGATCCTCGCTGCCCTGATAGACCGCCTGACGCTCGTCGGTGATGTTTGTGCCTTCCGCGAAGATCTGGAAGCGGTCGGTCACCTGCCACGACGCCCCGAAGTCCAGGGAGCCGAAGCCGTCGGCGATGATGGCGGCGTTCTTGTCGATCACGGCGTTAGATCCCGGGGTGATGTTGCCGTTGGCCGTAAAGTCGGAGCGGTAGGTATAGCTGAAGTGGACCTCGAACGGACCCTTTTCGAAGAAGGGGCTGATCGAGAAGCTCTGATCCGACACGCCCTGCAGACCGGCGGTGGTGAAGACGCCCGGCGTGGCCTCGATGTCGGCCGAGGAGTCGGTGAAGGTGGCGCTGGCCGACAGACCCAGACCCCAGTCCAGCTTGTAGGAGAAGCCCATCTCGAAGCCCTCGACCGAGGCGTCGCCGATGTTCTGCGGACGGGTGATGAGCAGGTCGGCCGTCAGGGTAGCTCCGGCCTGGGTGGCGAACAGGATCTGCTCGTTGCGGGCGATGCCACCGATGAAGTCCGAGATGTCCTTCTTGAACACCGCGCCGTAGATCGCGCCGAAGTCGTTGAAGTACCACTCCAGCGAGGCGTCGTAGTTGATCGAGGTGTAGGGGCGCAGTTCCGGGTTGCCGCCGACGCCGACCTTGACGCTGGCCGCGGCGGTGTCGAGCGCCGTCTGGCCGTTCAGGAACACCTGGGTGACGAGCGAGCTGTTCGGGACGACGGCGGTGCGCAGGTCCGCCAGCGACGGACGCGTCAGGGTCTTGGAGGCGCCCAGACGCAGATACAGGCTGTCGCGCAGTTCGAAGTTCAGGTTCAGGCTGGGCAGGAACTCTTCATACGAACCTTCGAAGGTCTGCGGATTGACGACGGTGGTCACCGCGCCCGCGCCGTTGCGACCGGCGGTCAGGAGCGTGCCCTTGACGGTGGTGTCGGTCGAGACCCAGCGGAGGCCCAGGTTGCCGGTCAGGGGGAAGGGGCCGACCTCGGCGCTGAAGTCGCTGCGGACATAGGCGGCGGTGACGGCTTCATCGACGCCATAGGACTGCTGCAGGTCGGCGCCGGTCGGGACCAGATCCTCCGACTGGGCGTTGGTGTCATCCGACTCGCCCGGGATGACATAGGCGATGCTGTAGAGGCCGCGGTTATAGGTCAGGCCCATCGGATAGAGGCTGCCGATCGACTTGCCGAACGCATTGCTCGGAAGCCGGACGTTCAGATACTCGGGCGTATTGACGTTGACGCCGGGGCGCGCCGTCAGCACCCGGTCGCGGCGCTGATAGTCACGCGAGCGCTCGGTGTACTGGCCGCCGAAGCGGAAGTCGCCGAACTCCAGGCCGCCGAAGCGCGCGCCCAGGTCGCGCTGGATGTTCAGCAGGGCGGTGGTGTCTGTGTCCTCGGAGTTGATCGGCCGGGTGCGGTAGGCGGTGACGGCGGTCGAGGTCGGGCTGCCGAGGTCCAGGTTGGTCAGGACCGAGGCGTAGTGGCGGTCGCCGATCGGGTCGCTGCCGAAGTCATAGCTGTACAGCAGGCCGGCCGGGTTCTCGGCGGTGGCGCCGCTGATACGCTGCAGCGGCACGGGCAGGCTGGACAGGGCTTCCGAGTAGCTGATCGACGGCGTGACGGTCCAGCCGGCGACGTTCCAGTCGATCTGGCCGCGCAGCGACAGGTTCTCGTGCTCCTGCTCCGAATATTCGGCGTTGCGGTCGATGCGGCCGCCGCTGATCTGACCGGCGTAGAGGACGCCGTTGACGACGCGCTCGCTGCCGGCGACCAGGCGGGTCGAGAAGTCCGAGCGACCACCGAAGCCGAAGCTGATCCGGTCCTCGTCGATGGTGTTGTTGAAGCGCGAATACAGGGCGTCAGCGCGCAGGGCGAAGGCGTCGCTGGGCTTCCACGACAGGCCGGCCATGGCGCTGATGCGCGTGCGCTCTTCCTGTTCCAGCGTCATCTGGATCTCGTTCGGCACGGCGACGGTCGCGCCGTTGATGACGCGGTTGGTGTAGCCCGTGGTCTGGACGCGGTCGAACTGCACATCGCGCGTCGCCAGGGAGACGCCGGCGATCAGGCCCAGGGTGCGGTCGGCGTTGCGCCAGCCGAACGAGATCGAGCCGTTCGGCGTATTCTCCTCGGTGCGCCCCTCATAGTGGGTGTAGGCGCGGGCGGTGACGAAGGGCTTCGTCTCCAGGGCGTCGGCGGTGCGGATGTCGATGTTGGCGCCGATGCCGCCGTCGATCAGGTCGGCCGTCGGAGCCTTGGTCACCACGATGGCCGAGATCAGGTCGGCGGGGATGACGCGGAACTGGAACTGGCGGCCGCTCTGGTCGGAGTTGCGGACGTTTTCGTTATAGGCGATCGGCGCGCCGTTCAGGGTCACCGACTGGAAGTTCGGGCCCAGGCCGCGGACGCTGACGAACTGGCCTTCACCGGCTTCACGCGAGATCGAGACGCCGGGCACTCGCTGCAGGGCCTCGGCGACGTTGACCGCCGGGAAGTTGCCGATGTCGGAGGCCGAGACGGCATCCGAGATCGAGTCCGCGCGGCGCTTGATGGTCAGGGCGTCGGCCAGGCTGGTGGCGAAGGAGCCGGTGACCACAATCTCCTCGACCTCGGTCGCCTCTTCGGGCGCGGGCGCCGGCGTTTGCTGGGCCAGGACGGTGGTCGGCGCCCCGATCAGGGCGGCGACGGCGCAGCCTTGAAGCAGGCGGGCCGCGTGGCTGTTCGCGCCGAAACGCAGGATGGATTTGGACATTGATGATCTCCGCAGGTCGAATGATCGGCGGACGCGAGACGGACCCTCCGGCCCGGCTGCGTGCACCCCCTGCGGTCTTCAACGGCGGCCGCCTTCGAGGCCTCAGCGGGCCACGAAAGGTTTCATCAAAACTTCATCAGGGGCCGCCTTGACCTCACCATCTGCGGGTAAGGGCAAGTTCGATCCGGCGCGGCGTCGTCGCGATGGTGTTGCGTTCATACTCGGCGCGTGAGGCGACCCAGACGCGTCCGGTCGATCCCAGAATGTTCGACATTCGCAAGGATGCCCGCCAGCGCTCGCCTTCCAGCGCCGACGACAGGTTGATCAGGCCGAAGTCCCCCATGGTCTCATAGTAGGGATCGTTTCGGTCGAAGGTTGATCCGGCCTCGCCGGTCCAACTCGCTTCCAGCGACGATCGGAGCGCGAGCCCCGATCGAAGGGCGGTGACCTTCTCTACCGCTGCGGAGAGCCGCAGGTTCGGCTCATAGGGGATGCGATCTCCGATCCGGCCGGAAACGCTGAAGGCGCTTGTGGAGGTCGCCGAGGTCAGGCGGCCGTCGAGGAGGTTCAGGGACCAGCGGGCGCTCCAGTCCTTTTCCAGCTTGAGTTGACCCTCGATCTCGACCCCCTGGATGGTGGCGGTTCCGGCGTTGGCGATGAAGTTGAAGTTTGGGACCCGGGCCTGCACCTGCATGTCGTTCCACCGCACTTCGTAGAGCGCGACATCCACGAGCAGCCGACCGTCATGCGCCGTGCTCTTGAGCCCGATTTCGGTGCTTCGAACCTGGTCGGCGCGATAGAGGGCCAGCGACGCGTCCAGCCCGGGCGTATTGTTGACCCCGCCGGGGCGAAAGCCCTCCGAGTATTGGCCGTACAGCATCAGGTGCGGGTTGAGTTGATAGCTGGCGGCCGCACGCCCGACCCAGCCCGAGGCGTCATTGTCATAGGTTGTCGCCGGGCCTGCGACCGAGGTGTTGATGTAGCTGGTGATGAGCACCTGGGACCGGGATCGCTTCTCATAGAGATAGCGCCTGGCCCCCAGTCTGATCTTCAGGTCGGGGGTGATCGCATAGCCGAACTCCCCGAAGATCGCCTTCTGGACGAGGGCGACCCCACTCTCCCGCTGGAAGGCATAGCGAAGCGGGCGTTCTACGGCGCCCGTAGCCGGATCGGATTCCACCGTCGAACTGGTGGAGGCGTCGTCGCGATCCTCAATGAAGGCGCCGACAGTCCAGTCGAGGGCGGATCCGGGCCGGGAGTCCAGCCGTGCCTCCTGGATCCGCGACCGCACGGTCATGGGCTGATAGCCCACCAGAGGCATGATGGAGTCGATATAGGCCTGGTAGGTCTGCAACTGACCGGCATCGCAGGCGCCGGTGATGCCGACGTAGCGCGGGCACTGGGTTCCATTCGCACGCGCCATCAGGGCGGCCTGGCTCGTGTCGATGTATTTGACGGCGTTCCATTCATACCAGGACGAGGAGGCTACCAGTCGGGCGAAGCCGAAGTCATGTTCCAGAACCGCATTGGCGAGCTTGAACCGGTTCGGGAAGGGCAGTCTGGCCAGGGCCAGGCTGCGGTAGTCGGCATAGGGACCGTCGAAAGTGTTGCTGTCGAGAACCGTCTGGTCCTGAACAAGCCCCGTCACGACGAGAGTTGTCGTCTCGAAGGGATGGAAGCGAAGGATCGCGCGACCTCCCCGGGTGTGAACCCCGTTGACGTTCTTCAGGCCGAGCGCGTCGTTGTCGACATAGCCCGGTCGATGCACGTCGTAACCCGCCAGTCGAACCGCCAGCCGGCCCTCGATGAGAGGCAGGTTGACCACACCGTGTGCGCCGCCTCCGGTCGCGCCGCCTTCGACCTGACCGGCGGAGACGTCCAGCCGACCCGAGTAGGCGAACAGGTCAGGCCGATTGTACAGGACGCGCACCGCACCGCTCATGGCGCCGGAGCCAAACAGGGTGCCTTGCGGTCCCTTCAGGATCTCGATGCGGTCCGCATCGTAGAAGTCGATGTCGGGAGTGATGCTGCTGGGGTCGGAGGTCGCCGAGTTCGGTCCTGTCACGGGCGTCTCGCCCAGATAGAGGGCGACCGAGTTCTCGCCGGCGCTCTGGGCCCCGCGGATCGACAGGCGGCGCTGGCCGGGGTTGATCTCGGTCAGGTTCAGGCCCGGCGCCAGGGGCTGGAGGTCGATGAGGCTGGAGGCGTTGCGATCCTCGAGGTCCGAGCCCTGCAGCGCGACAATCGAAACCGGGGTGCGCGAGGCCGAGGTCTCGCGACGCAAGGCGGTCACAACGACCTCTTCGAGCAGGGCCGGGGCGCCGTCGATCAGCCGTTGTGCGGGGACGGTCGACGCCCCCGGGGCTGTTTTGCGAAGCAGAATGACGCCGTCCCGGTCGGAGGCGATCTCCAGACCCGATCCCGCGATCAGTCGCCGGAGGGCCGCCCGGGTTTCGAAGCGCCCTTGAAGCGGCGGCGCAGTCGCATCGGCGGCATCGTCTGTCGGCGCCAGGATCTGGATCCCCGCCTGACGGGCGAAGGCGGGAAGGGCGCGGGAAAGGGGCTGGCGGGGCAGGCTGAACAGGCGCTCAGCCTGGGCGGACGCGACGGCCGGCGCGACCGCTGCAGCGGCCACGATCAGCGACGCGATCACACTCGATGGCCAGCCAGCGGCCATTTCGGTCACCCCCAGACCTGACCACCCGACGAGGGAGCGACGGGTGGTTTGTCAAAATCTTGCACAGCACCCGGACAAAGTCGGCCACAGCGACGCGCAAGCTTCGCTGCGGCCGACATTCCGCGAGCGCCGTCTCCCCGGCGCAACAGATCAGGTGAAGGTGATGGTCTCGGCCTGGGCCCAGACGCGGTTCTGGATGTCGATCATCTGCTGCTTGAGCCGCTTCCAGTCGACACCGACCATCTGACCGCCGTGCTTGAGCATCCGACCCGCCACCCAGACGCTGTCGATGTCGATCATATTGGCGAAGTTCACGACCCGGTCAGCAAGGCCGCCGATATGCGGGAAGTTGAACCGGTCGGTGCGCAGCAGCACCAGATCCGCCCGCTTGCCGACGGCGATCACCCCGGTGTCCTCCTTGCCGGTCAGTCCGCGCGCACCGAGGCGGGTCGCGTAGTCGAGCACATCTTCGGATTTGTATTTGGCGGCCTCCTGGCCGCCCTCGTCCGAGAGGTACATGCTCCAGAAGGCGCCGCGCACATGCTCGAAGTATTCCTCCGTCAGGGCCACGCCGACATCGATCCCGATACCGGTCTTCACGCCCGCGCGTCGCGCGCGCCAGTGGCTGGACAGGCCGTTGCCGGCCGCCCGATAAGGGAATTCGCCGACGGCCGACGAGCAGTGGCGGGCGCCGACCCGAGCCATGATGGCGAACTCGTCATCCGTAATCTGGGCCCCGTGTGAGCCGTGGTATTCCTCGCCCAGCAGGCCGGCCTCATAGAGGTCCAGGATGCCGCTGCCGCGATGCCCGAGGGTGCCGGCCGGCCATTCCTTCTTGGGCTTTCCGGTGTGGGCGGCAACCAGTTTGATGCCCATGGCGCGGGCGCGGCCGATCTCCTTGTCGCGGATCAGCTCCAGCGGCTTGCCGTAGGAGGAGTTGGACATGGCCACGCCCATCTGCAGCGGCGCCGAGGTGTCGGACAGGACCTGTTCCTGAACGGCGGCGATCGTCGCCCAGTGGGCGTCGGTCGTGTACTCCTCGCGCATGGCCGCCGCTTCGGCCAGGGGCAGGGTGGCGCCCGGGCCGTAGGTGATGGTGTGGCTGTCCTGATAGGCGAACCAGCCCGAAACGCCAGAGTCCTTCAGGCCTTTCGCCGCGGCGAGAGCCCGCGGGGCGTCCTGCTGGCCATGGGCGTAATCGAGCACGCCGGTCACGCCGGAATCCACGCATTGCAGGCCGCCGATGTAGTTGGCCATGTAGTGGTCCTCGGGCGTGAGGCAGGCCATGACCTTCATCTTCCAGGTCTGGTAGGTCGAGTAGCCCGCCGGATGGGTCTTCACGAGGCGGCCGGCCTCGATACACTCCCAGACGTGGCGGTGCCCGTCGTTCATCCCGGGCATCAGGATCATGTCCGTCGCATCGATGACGATGGCGTCGCCTGCGGAGAGGTTCGGGCCGATGGCGGCGATCTTGCCGCCCTCGATCAGCACGTCGCTCTTGGCGACCTCGCCCAGTGTGGCGTCCATGGTCAGGAGGGAGGCGTTCTTGATGAGCGTGCGGCGGGCCGAGGTCGGCACGGT
The DNA here is from genome assembly GCF_059422025.1 of Brevundimonas sp. GW821-FHT02A10. Classification (NCBI taxonomy): domain Bacteria; kingdom Pseudomonadati; phylum Pseudomonadota; class Alphaproteobacteria; order Caulobacterales; family Caulobacteraceae; genus Brevundimonas; species Brevundimonas sp. GW821-FHT02A10. The sequence goes on along the minus strand of NZ_JBWKWC010000001.1, from coordinate 57,436 downwards.
CTGCGCCGAGGCGGCGGCCTGGGCGCCGGTGGCGTTACCGAGGCCAGCGGACACGGCCGCGGCCGTGGCGGTGGAGAAGCGAAGGAAGTCCTTGCGGGTGAAACCGGTCATGGATCTGGCTTTCAATGGAACGGAAAAAGGCCGGCGACGCCGTCGGGACGTCGCCGGTAGTCGCTCTGGTAGGGCTAGAAGCGGCGGCGCAGGTTCACGCCGAGGGTGCGCGGCGGAATGCTGTAGGTCCGCTGCTCCTCGGTGTTGCTTGACGTCACCTTCACCTTGCCGACCTCGTCGAGCAGGTTGTTGACGAATACGTAGGCGCCCCAGCCGTCGCCCTCGATCCCGCCCCGGAGGTTGACGTTCGAGAACTCGCCCATGGTCTCGTAGTAGGGGCTTGTGGGGCGGAAGGTGGAGATGGCCTCGCCCATGTACGAATAGTCGAGACGCACCATGGCGTCGAAGGCGGTCGTGATCGACCAGGTGTAGTCGGCGGCGAACGCGGCCTTGAAGTCGGGCTCGTTGGGAATGGTGTCGCCCGCCTTGCCCGCCGCGACGATCAGGCCGGTGGTCTGGTCGACGTCCAGCTTGCCGTCGACGAAGCCGAGCGAGCCCGTCAGGTTCAGGCCGGTGATCGGACGGGCGGTCGCCTCGATCTCCAGGCCCTTGATGGTCGAGGCCCCGACGTTGGCGATGAAGCTGAAGTTCGGGATGCTGGCCGAGATCTGCATGTTCGACCATTTGATCTCATAGGCCGAGACGTTGAGCGTCAGACGGTTGTCGAACCAGGCCGTCTTGGCCCCGATCTCGTAGTTCTCCAGACTGTCGGAACTGTAGGGGATCAGGTCGGGGGTCAGGCCGGGAGTGTTGTTGATCCCGCCCGGGCGGAAGCCCTCGGAGTACTGGCCGTAGACCATAATGTCGGGCGTCACGTCATAGCTGACGTTGAGCTTGAACACCTGGCCCGAGGCGCTGCTGTCATAGGTGGAGGCGGGCCCGGCGACCGAGGCGTTGATGTAGCTGGTGCTCAGAACCTGGGACGTCGAGGTCTTGTCGTACTCATAGGCGCGGACGCCGGCGGTGACCTTCAGGCCATCGAAGACCTCATAGGTGGCTTCGCCGTAGAGCGCTTTCTGGGTCAGGGCGACGGCGATGCTGCGCGAGAAGTTGTAGACGATGGGCCAATAGACCTCGCCCGTGACCGGATCGGCCTCGACCGTCGAACTGACCGCGCTATCCGACCGGTCCTCGTAGAATGCGCCTACAGTCCAGGTGAGAGGGCCGTCCGAGTTGGAGGTCGCCCGGAGCTCATGGACCCGGGATTCGACCTGCATCGGCTGATAGCCGCTGAGCGGGAAGACGCTGTCGATATAGGCCCGGTAGTTGGCCAACTGGGTGGCGTTACAGGTCCCGGTGATGCCGTTGTAGCGGGCGCAATAGGTGCCCGCGGCGCGCACCGACAGGGCCGACAGGCTGCCGTCGATATATTTGGTGGCGTCCCATGTGTAATAGGAGGTCGAGCCGTTGATGGTGACCGGCCCCAGATCCCATTCCGCCGCCAGGTTGTAGAGCCGGAACTCGTTGGGGAAGGGCAGCTTCGTGTAGTTGTCGTTCTTGTATTCGCCCACGCCCGGCAGCCAGCCATTGCTGTCCTTCGCATCCTGGTTTTGCAGGGTGATCAGGCCGGTGACCTTGAAGTTTTCGGCCGGGGTGAGGGCCAGCATCAGCCGACCGCCGTAGGCGCGCACCTCGTTGACGTCTTCCTGACCCAGTCGGACGTTGTCGACATAGCCGCCGCGCAGTTCGTCGTAGAGCACCAGTCGGGCGCCGAGCAGACCTTCGACCACGGGCACATTGACCATGCCGCGCGCGGAGTAGCCTTCGCTGCCGCCGTGGATGGTGTTGGCGGTCAGATCGACGCCGCCCTCATATTTCTCGGTGTTGGCCGGATTGAAGACCACGCGGAAGGTGCCGCTCATCGAGCCGGATCCGAACAGGGTGCCCTGGGGACCGCGCAAGACCTCGACGCGGGAGACGTCGAACATATTGAGGTCGGGCGTCATGCTGGAAGGATCGGAGGTCGCCGAGTTGGGCCCGGTGATCGGCGTCTCGCCGAGATACAGGCCGACCGTGCTTTCGCCGGCGCTCTGGACGCCGCGCACCGATATGCGGCGCTGACCGGTGTTGCCTTCCGTCAGATTCAGACCCGGGACCGCCGCGATGATATCCTGGATGGTCGAGGCGCCCATCTTCTCGAGGGTTCCGCCGGAGAGGGCGCTGATCGAGAGGGCGGTGTCCTGCAGATTGGTTTCGCGGCGCAGGGCGGTGACGACGATTTCGTCGACCTGGGAGGCTTCCGGCTCGGAGGGCGTTTCCGTCGCCGTCTGGGCCTGGGCCTGGGCGGCAAGAAGCAGGATGCCCGTGGCGGCGCCGCAGCCGAGCAGTGTTCGCAGGCGTTTGGTGATGGTGGTCATGTGTGAGTTCCCCTCGAGGGGACCCCACCGATTGCGGCCCCTCTGGGAACCGGGATGCGTGACGTTCAGATTTCCGCCATGCGACGGTAGAAAAACTTAAACGGCGGGTTCGGACAGAGTGATAACCCCGTTTTCGGTCCGGACGGCAAGGCTCGACGTGACCCCGACGGCGCGGGCGAAGGCGGCGGGATCGTTCGCGGCGAACAGCCCTGAAACTCTTCTAGACCCGACTCCGGCGCCCTCAATCCGGATCTGCACCCGCGTATAGCGCGCGAACTCCGATACGGCTTCGATGAGTGTCGCGTCCTGCAGGGCGATGCGGCCATCCCGCCAGGCGAGTTCGCGTTCCAGAGCGTCCGGCGCCAACGGCGTCAGCGCCGCCTCGCCCCCGGTCTTGAGCTGCAGCCGTTCGCCGGCGCCCAGGGGCATGTCCTGTCCCGTGACCGAAACCTGCCCGCTGAAGACGGTCAGAACGGACCGGTCGGGGTACTGCCGCAGACCAAAGGTCGCGCCGGCCGAGGAGATCGTCACATGGCCGCATCGTACGGCGGTCGGTCCGGCTCCGGTCTGGACGAGGATTTCGCCCTGTTCGAAGGTGATCCGGCAGTGGCCATCCGCGTCCCGAATGCCGACACGGCTTTCAGTGTTCAGGACGACGGTTCCGCCGTCCTTCAACGGGATCGTTCGCCGCTCGCCCAAGCCGGTTGCATAGGCGGTCTCGGCGCTGGCTATCCAGAAGCCGCCCACGGTGAGCGCGGCCAGACCCGCCGCCATGCCACCGCCCCAGAGCAGGCGTCGCCGGTCCGGTTGTATGGCGCGGGGTCTTGAGGTCGTAGCGGCCGTGCCCACTCTTTCGTAGGCGATGAGGAGGGCCTGGGCGCGTGCGAACGCCCCGACATGGCGGATGTCCTCGGCCAGCCAGGCGTCGAGCGCCGCCTCGGCCTCGGGGCCGGGCGAGGCGCCGTCCAGCCGCGCCGCCCAGTCGGCCGCGATCGCGTCGATCTCATTCATGCCGGTCTGAGCCAAGCCGCGTCCTCGTATCGGCGCCGTCTGAAGGCCCGTCCGTCGTGTCTGGGGGGCTAGATACTTGAGAGGACGGTTTTCCGCCATGCGTTGTGCCCACAGCCTGCATAATCAACCGGAGCGCCTTGCCGATGTGCTTTTCGACTGTGTTCTCCGACACGTTCATCCGGGCCGCGATCTCTCTCTGACTGAGCCCCTGAACCCGCCTGAGCAGAAAGGCCTCGCGGGCGCGGTCGGGCAGGGCGTCCAGAAGGCGATCGGCGTCCCGAAGCCGGTCGCGCAGAATGGCGGCGTCTTCCGGGGACCTTTCATCGTTGGCGAACTGTGCGTCTTCGGGGCCGGGCAGCGCTTCAAAACGGACGACCTGGGCACGGCGAAGATGGCGCAGAACGATCGAGCGTGCGGTCTGGAACAGATAGTTCCGGGGACTGCGGATATGATCGACTGTGTCCAGAGCGACCAGGGTCGCAAAGGCTTCCTGGATCACGTCATCGATTTCCAGCCCGGCGACGCGGGATCGGCTCAGCCATGCGCGCAATGCCGGCTCGTGCGGTAAAATCTCGTCGGCAAGCCATAGGGAACGACCAGGACGCGCGCGCACGATCGGATCCTTATCGCCCCGGCGATGGCTGATATGGGGAATGGATCCCTCTGAAACCGCGAATGCGGGGCATCGGCGTCCTTCCGCGATGTTGCGTTGCAGCATTAAGCCGAAGGTTTGCGCGCCATGAAAGCCGTGAAGGTTCATTAACGGGATCGAAGCGCACTGTTCGTCCGGATGCGGCCGATTCGACACGATTGGAAGCGATGATCCGCCTGACTGCATCATTTGCCGGCTCAAAGCCTTGGCCGGCGTGTGAGCGCGCTGTGACGTCGAACGTCGCAGCTTGATTTAATGGCGGCTGCGGGCCGAAGCGATCGGCGCGTCATGTCCTGTTCTCAGACGCAAGCCAACGTCAGCTATTGGCGCATAGGCGACACCCATCCACGCAGGCAATGGCAGGGGCCTCGGTAGGGATCGTGAGGGGCATCACAATCCGTTGTGGGGCCGGATGTGGGTCAGAAGCGATCCAGCCTGGAATTTTCTTTTTAATTCAAAGGCCGGTGGCGGAGAGGGTGGGATTCGAACCCACGGTACCCTTCCAGGCACGCCGCATTTCGAGTGCGGTACATTCGACCACTCTGCCACCTCTCCGCGGGGCCGTAAGTACGCTTGGTCGAGCGAGGGGCTTCTCTAGTCGGACCCGGCGTGCGCCGCAAGCGGGTACGGACGATTTTCTCGCCAAGGGCCGAACGGCCTCCGAACTAGCGCTGGGCGGGGAGGGCGAGGCCGGGGGCGTGGCCGTCGTTGGGGCCGCCTTCGCGGTCGGCGCCGGTGAAGCGGAAGAGCTCGGCGGGGCGGCCGCCGGTGGCGGCGCTGAGGCGGCCGGTGGCCTCGACCAGGCCCGTGCGTTCGACCCCGCGGCGGAAGTTCTGCTTGTGCAGGGGCAGGCCGGCGACCGCCTCGGCGGCGGACTGGAGACCCGACAGGGTGAAGGTCTCGGGGGCCAGTTCGAACAGGACCGGGCGGTACTTGAGCTTGGACCGCAGACGACCCAGGCCGGTGGCGAGGATGCGGCGGTGGTCGGAGGCCATGGCCAGGCCGGGGAGGGCCGCCGAAGCGGCGCGGCCTGCGTCTCTGGCGGCCTCGGGGACCAGACCGGCCTCGTAGAGGAGCTCATAGCGCTCCAGCACGCGTTCCTCGTTCCAGCGGGCGCCGGGGGCGAGGGCGAACAGGCCCTCGGCGCGGGCGAGGCGGCGGGCGTCGGCGCCGGCCCAGCCGCGCAGGGCCTCGGCGATCAGGGTGCGGGCGGGGTCCTTCGGGGCGCGGCGGTCCTCCCAGGGGAAGGCGTCGAGCACGGGCGTCCAGTGAGCCTCGGCGGCGTCCGCGGTCGCGGCCTCGCGCGTCAGGGCCAGATAGCCGACCGAGATCTCCCGCGCCTGATCGGGGCCGGGGGCGGCGCGGGGGCTCTCGCGGCCCGCATCGCCGAAGGTGTAGAGCTGTTCGACGAAGCCGGGGCGGAAGCCGGTCTGGGCGGTGACGAAGGCGCGCAGGGACAGCTCGAACGTCCGGTCATGGGCCGGGTCGAAGGGACCGGACGGCAGGGCTGTGGCGTCGCCCGCGCCAGTGGTCAGGACGCACAGCCGCCCGCCGCGCGGCGGATCGCGCAGGGCCATGACGACCGCTGACAGACTGATCCGAACCCCGTGCTCCCCTCCGAAGGCCATGCCTATTCCGTATGCCAGGCGTCGGGGGCGGGCATGATGCCGACGGCCTCGCCGAGGACGCGGAAGCGCTCGAGATAGCGGGCCTGGGCGATCGGCGCGGGCAGGGGGTCGATGGTCAGGTCGTAGCCCGCCGGCGGGGCGCCGAAGATCTTGAGCGACTCGGCGCGGCCGAAGCCGGCCAGCTGGGTGGCCTCGAAGAAGGCGCAGGCCCGGTCGGCCTTCTTGATCAGGGTCTTGATGGCCACGGGCGACTTGGGCGGCAGGCCGAAGCGGACGTGGATGGCGTCTTCCAGGCGGGCCTCGAAGGCCTTGTAACTGACGCCGAGCGCCGCCTTGAAGGGGGAGATCATGTCGCCGATGACGTACTCGGAGGCGTCATGCAGCAAGGCGGCCAGACGCCATTTGGGGTCGAGGTCCGGCTTCATATGGACCGCGATCTCCTCGACCACGCAGGAGTGCTGGGCGACCGAGAAGGCGTGTTCGCCGATGGTCTGGCCGTTCCAGCGGGCGACGCGGGCCAGGCCGTGGGCGATGTCCTCGATCTCGATGTCGAACGGCGAGGGGTCGAGCAGGTCGAGGCGGCGACCGGACAGCATGCGCTGCCAGGCTCGGGGTGCGTTCTTCGAGGTCGGGTCGGCCAAGTCGTTGATCCTGCTGTCGGCAGGTCAGGTGACCCATTGCGGCGGCGTGATCAACCCCGCGCGGATGGTCACTTCACTCTTTTGGGGCCTCTATTCGCCGACGTTGAGGGTCACGAGCCGCTTGGCATCGTCGAAGACGCCGTCGGCGTTGCGCTCGCGCGAGCGGACCGTGGCGATGACGATCGGGCCGGTGCGGGGGCCGCGCGCCTCATAGCCGACCATGCGCCAGCCGTTCGGCGAGGCGCGGTTGTCGGTCAGGAGGTAGGTCTGGCGGATGGCCTCGCCCGGCGCGCGCGTGCGGATCTCGGCGGCGTCATCGCGCGCCTTGAAGCTGACCGCCTTCTCGCCCTCGCCGGTGGTCAGATGGCCGTTGACCGAGGCGTCGCCGTCGTTGGCGTGGATGGTGATGCCGCCGATGCGGACGTCGGCGTTGTCGCCATTGGCCTCGACGTGGATGCCGGGCATGTGGACGGAGGCGCGGTCGCCCTCGGCGTCGACCCTCATTCCGGGGGCGCTGACGTGGGCGCTGTCGGCGACGTCGGCGCCGGTCGCGCGGGCGTCGGCGGCAGCCTCTGCCCGGGCGGATTCGGCCTCGGCGCGCGCGGAGTCCGCGTCGGCGCGAGCGGCGTCGGCGTCAGCGCGAGCCGCGTCGGCGGCCGAGCGGCTGATGTCGGCCGCGGTCTGGGGCATGGCCGTCAGGAGGCCGGCCTCGAAGCGCTTGAGGATGGGATCGACGCCGTCGTCGCCGAGGTTAACGAGGTGAAGCTCGACCTCGGCCCCGCGCGGACCCGTGTAGGTGCAGACCCAGCCGTCCGCCCGCGCCGAACCCTTGCGGGTCAGGGACCCCATGCTGTCGGGGCACTGCAGGGCGTCAACGACCTTGAGGACGCCCTTGGCGTCGGTGCTGGAGCGGGTGGTGGAGATGCGGACGCCGTCGTTGTCGCACGCGGTCAGGGCCAGGGCAGGCGCAAGGACGGCGAGGCAGGCGGCCAGCGATGTCAGGCGGGGGGAGGTCAGGCGGGGCATAGGCGTAGTCCTCTTCACGCGCCTATCCTGCGCTGAACGCCGTCGCATTCCAGTGAAATCGCGGTAATCGACATGACCATGTCGGTCCATTCCCGTGTCAGGCATGAAATGCGAAAGGTTCTCAAGAACCGGGTCGGGCGCCTTCGCGGCGGTTAAGGAACGCCAGCCGCTCGAACAGGTGGACGTCCTGCTCGTTCTTCAACAGGGCCCCGTGCAGCGGCGGGATCAACTTGTTGGGCGTCTTCTCGCGCAGGGTTTCCGGGTCGATGTCCTCGACCATCAGCAGCTTGAGCCAGTCGAGGAGCTCGGAGGTCGAGGGCTTCTTCTTCAGGCCCGGCGTGTCGCGGATCTCGTAGAAGGTCTTGAGCGCCTCGGAGACCAGGCGTTGCTTGATGCCCGGGAAGTGGACCTCGATGATCGATCGCATGGTCTGGTCGTCGGGGAAGCGGATGTAGTGGAAGAAGCAGCGGCGCAGGAAGGCGTCGGGCAGCTCCTTCTCGTTGTTCGAGGTGATGACAACGACCGGGCGGATCTCGGCGCGGATCGTCTCGTCCGTCTCCTGGACGTAGAACTCCATGCGGTCGAGTTCCTGAAGCAGGTCGTTGGGGAACTCGATGTCGGCCTTGTCGATCTCGTCGATCAGCAGGACGGGGCGGACGGGGGAGGTGAAGGCCTCCCACAGCTTGCCCTTCTTCAGATAGTTGCGGACGTCGTGGACGCGCTCGTCGCCGAGCTGGGAGTCCCGAAGGCGGCTGACGGCGTCGTATTCGTAGAGGCCGTTGTGGGCCTTGGTCGTCGACTTGATGTGCCAGGTGATCAGGGGAGCGTTCAGCGCCCGGGCCATCTCATAGGCGAGGACCGTCTTGCCGGTGCCGGGCTCGCCCTTGATCAGGAGGGGCCTCTGCAGGGCGACCGAGGCGTTGACCGCGATCTTGAGGTCGTCGGTGGCGATGTAGTTCGAGGTGCCCTCGAACCGGTCGGTCGGCTGGGTCATGCGCTGGCTCCGGTCAGTCCCGATGACGCCTAGCGCCGAAGCCGGGGGTTAACAACGATAAGGTTGGAACGGGCGGGAGCGTTGCACGCGGAAAAAATCTTTGCACTCCGAGTGCAATTCGTAGGGGGGATGGAAGGTTCAGGGCAGAGGGCGTTGAAAGCGCTCAACTTAAATTTGGATGCACCGGGTGCATCGATTGCACTCGCGTGCACAGGCGGGTGAAGGCCTTGGGGGCGGGGTGGCGATGTCAAAGACCCGAGGTGCGGGGAGTGTACGCCGGGTTTCGAGGGCGCCGGACCGAATGGGGGTGGGGCGGCGGAAGAGGTTGAAAGGGCAGGGGATTGGGGCAGAGGGCGTGCGAGGTTGGTGCATGATCCTTCTCCCCTTGCGGGAGAAGGTGGCTCGCGAAGCGAGACGGATGAGGGGTCGTGCAGGCATAGAAGGTCTGCGTGGTGGAAACAGCCCTCACCGTCTTCGCCTGCGTGACCCCTCATCCGTCAGCCTTCGGCTGCCACCTTCTCCCGCAAGGGGAGAAGGAAGAGGCTAGGTGATCCGCTTCACGGAGACCGGGTCGCTGGCGGGGAAGGTTTCCTCGATGCCTTCGTCGACGAGGGCTTCCTGGCGGTCTTCGGCGAGGTCGAGGGCGTCCTTGAGCTGGTCGGGTTTGCCCTTCTGGGGGGCGGCGCGGCGGGCGTGGGGGATGCCGGTGTCGCAGTCTTCCCTGGCTTTTTCGATATCGCTCATCGGATTTGCTCCTGTTGTTGCGCGCCGTCCGGGCCGTAGCCGAGATCGTCGATGTCGTCCTCGGAGAGGGTCTTGGCTTCCCAATGGGCGGCGCTGGCCTGGGCCCCGCGCTCGTTCTCCATCAGGCCGGAATAGACGAGTTCGACCTCGTCCTCGCCGCGCAGGCCGTCGCTCTCGGCGTCGATCTGGTTCACGCGCTCTCGGTCTGCGCCGAGGATGGCGTCAGCCTCCGCCTCGATGCCCGAGGCGCCGAGTTCGTCGTCGAGATTTTGATCGTCCTCGTCGAAGTCGTCTTCGTCGGCATCGCCCTCGGCCTGGGTGACGTCCAGCACGTCATCGGCTTCATCGAGCAGGAAGTCGCCGTCACCTTCGTCGTCGAGATGGGTCTCGTCGAAGGTTTCGGATTGATCCTGTTCGTCGCGGCCGTCATCGAGATCGGGCATGGTTCGCCTCCCTGTTTGTTCACAGGGGAGAACGTTCGGCCCAGCGCGGCTGTTCCGTCAGAAGCCTGACTTAACCACCTGATCGAGCGCGGCGCGGACCTCGGCGATGGCGCGGGGCCAGCCGTCGAAGCCGCCGGTCGCAAAGGTGCGGACGCGCGGATAGAAGGGGTAACGGTCCGTCGCCAGCAGGTGCCAGTCGTCAGGGGCGTGGATCAGCCATGTCTTCGCGCCGGATGCCGCGGCCATATTGGTGCCGGCGATGCCCGGGCCGATGACGAGGTCGAGCGCATTGGACAGGGCGGCCAGGTCGTCCAGGTCGTCCTTGAGGTTGATCGGCGGGGTCCAGATCTTCGCCCCCGCCGCCTCGGCCGCGGCCAGGTCGTCGGAGACGTCGCCGCACTGGAGATTGACCATGACGCAGCCCGGGGCGGTCAGCACCGGCGCCCAGCGCTCGAAGTTCGAGAAGTAGCGGGCGCGCACGCCGGTCAGGACCGAGCTCTTCCAGTGAAGGCCGACCTTGAGGCCGGGGCCGAGCTTCTCCAGCTCCGCCTTCCAGTGGGCGACCTTGGCCGGATCGGGGACGAGATAGCCGTCGCGGTCAGGGAAGTCGGAGAGCTGCTGGCGGTAGATGGCCGAAAGGCTGGCCATGGGGACCCAGCAGTCGGCCTTGCCGCCGGCGGGGCCTTCCTTCTCCGCGATCTCCTCCATGAAGGGGACGAAGCGGGTCAGGCGGCCTTCGAGGCGGACGGCGCGGTGGCCGCCGACGACGGCGGTCGGGAAGGTGCGTTGATAGAGATCGACCAGCCGCGCCTCGACGGCGATGAAGACCTTGCCGGTCGGGCCAACGGCCTCGACGATGTCGGGAAGGACGGTGCCGAAGACCATCTCGTCGGCAATGCCCTGTTCGCCGACGACCAGCACGCGCTTGCCCGCGATGTCTTCGGTCTTCGGATCCCAGCGCGGGCAGTCGACGAGGACGTGCATGGCCTCGGTCAGCTCGGGGTCGAGCCGGATCTCATAGGTTTCGAAGCCCTCCTTGAGACGACCCATGCCCATCAGGGTCAGGGCCTTGGCCATGGTCATCATGGCGGCTTCATAGGGGCCTTCGGCGCCGGGAATGGCGGCGTCCAGATCTTCGAGCGCGCCTTCGTGGTCGCCGAGCGGCTGGCGGGCGTTGGCGCGGTTGTAGCGCGCCTTGGCGAAGGCGGGGTCGATGCGCAGGGCCTCGTCGAAGAAGGTCATCGACTGGCTCATCTGGCCCTGGTCGCTGAGAACGGTGCCGAGGGTGTTCCAGAGGGTCGGCTCGGTCGGCTCGATCTGGATCAGCTCGCGCAGAAGGTCGATGGCCTCGTCGTAGCGCTTCTGGTCGCGCAGGACGCAGGCTAGGTTGTTGGTTCCCTCGACGTGGCCCGGGTTGGCGTTGAGGAATTTCAGAAGCAGCTTCTCGGCGATCTCCAGATGGCCGAGGCGCTGGGCCAGACGGCCCAGATCGTGGGCGATATCCGGGTTTTCCGGGTGCAGGGCGAGGGCCGCCTCATAGGCGGTCAGGGCGTGGGACAGATGGCCGCTCTTCTCGCGGCAGATGGCCAGGACGTGCCAGGCCAGGGCGTTGCGCTCGTCGGTCTTGAGGACCTGGAGGGCGCGGTTGGCGCCGCCTTCGTAATCGCCCATGCGCACCAGGGCCAGGGCGGCCTTCAGGGCCTCGATCGCCTTCTTCTGGGCCTTGACCGAGGTGCGGTCGCCGGCCAGGGCCTTGGACAGCCGGCGGATGGCCTCAGGCGAGGCCGCGTCGCCCGCGGCGCCCTGGGCGACCGGCATCGGGGCATGGACTTCTTCCTCGGAGGCGGAAGGATCGGCGGCGAGTACGGACATGGAAAATCGTGCGCTGCGGGACGTGAAATCGCCCTCGATACGTAGATTGGCCGCAAGCCTCACAAGGGATGGTTAACTACGTCCGTTTAACCTGCATTCGCCCTCGTGCGTTACAGACGACGTGCGGGTGAGATTGGGGACCTGCCGGATGCCTTTGAAACTGTCGCTGAAGCCGGGTGAGAAGTTCGTCCTGAACGGGGCTGTCGTGCAGAACGGCGACCGCCGCGGCGTGCTGATCCTCCAGAACAAGGCCTCGGTGCTGCGTGAGAAGGACATCATGCAGCTGGAGGAGGTCACCACCCCCGCCAAGCGTATCTATTTCCCGGTCATGATGATGTACCTGGACGAGACATCGGCCCCCAAGGTCTATGACGAGTTCGTGCGCCGGGTGACCGAGTTCATGGGCGCCACGCGCAATCCGGAGGCGATGCAGGACTGCGTCGACGCCTCCAAGCACGTGATGGCCCGCGAGTACTACAAGGCCCTGATGTCCGCCCGCAAACTGGTGGACTACGAAGACCAAGTGACAAAGGTTGAGTGATGCTTCAGGCGTACAAGCAGGCGGCCTCGCGGGCTGAATCCCCGCGGGAAATGGAGTACCGCCTGTTCGGTCAGGTGACGCGGGCGCTGATGCAGGCCGCGGCCGCGGACGCGTCGGATGTCGCCACGCGCATCGACGCCCTGGACTGGAACCGCCGGCTGTGGTCGACCCTGGCCACGGATTGCGCCGACCCGGGCAATTCGATGCCCATGGCCCTGCGCGCCCAGATCATCTCCATCAGCATCTTCGTGGGCAAGCATTCCTCGGTCGTGATGCGCGGCGAGGACGATTTCGAGGTCCTGATCGACATCAACCGGTCGATCATGCAGGGCCTGGCCCAGGGCGTTCAGCAGGCCGCCTGACGCGGCTTCGGGCGCGACATTTTCCGCCCGGCAAATCCTGACCGGTCCCCGGCGCAACATGCCGGGTTAACCATACAGAGCTGAAACAAACCCTTGATTTTACACAAGGCCAGACCCGCAAGGTCTGGCCTTTGTCTTGCGTGTGCCCTTCCGAGCCAAGAACCGGCTCGACGGCCAGAAGGCCGTTTTCTCCCCGACCAGAATGGAAGGACACCCCCATGGCCAACTCGGTCAACACGAACCCTGGCGCGCTCATTGCGCTTCAGAACCTGAACGCGACCAACGCCCAACTGGCGACCACGCAATCCCGCATCAATACGGGCAAGAAGGTCGCCAGCGTGAAGGATAACGGCGCCATCTGGGCTATCGCCCAGGGGCAACGCGCCGATATCTCGGCTCTGGGAGCGGTGAAATCCTCGCTCGACCGCGGTCAGTCCGCTGTCGACGTTTCGCTGGCTGCGGGCGAGTCGGTCTCTGACCTCTTGCTCCAACTGAAGGAGAAGGCACTGGCGGCGACTGACAAGTCGCTGTCGACGGCGTCCAGAAGCGCGCTGAACGAAGACTTCAAGGCCATCCGCGACCAGATCACCACGGTCACCAACAACGCCGACTTCAACGGGATCAACCTGATCAAGGTCGGCGCGACGGGTTTCCAGGCCCTGGCCAATGCGGCTGGCACCGCGACCCTGACCGTCAAGCCGGAAGTCCTGGCGCTGGGGTCCACGAACGTCACCGTCACCGCGACGACCACCATCGGAACCGCGACCCAGGCCACCTCGGCCCTGGCTCTGGTCTCCGCCTCCATCGACAAGGTCTCGGGCGCCCTGGCGCGTCTGGGTACGGCGTCGAAGGCCGTTTCCACCCACTCCACGTTCGTCGGCAAGCTGTCGGACGCGCTGGAAACGGGTGTGGGCAATCTGGTCGACGCCGATCTGGCGAAGGAAAGCGCCACGCTTCAGGCTCTGCAGACGAAGCAGCAGCTGGGAGCCCAGGCTCTGTCCATCGCCAACCAGGCGCCGCAAATCCTGACGTCGCTGTTCCGCAACTAAGGATGCGTTCAGGGATCAAGCGCCGGAGGGGGAAACCTCTCCGGCGCTTCCTTTTTTCTTGAGGGGAGCGGCTTCGCCGCCGCGCTAACGTTCGCGCCGCGGGCGCTCGCTGCTTGAGCGGCATTTTAGTGCGCTAACGCTCGGCCCGCGGGGCCTCGCTGCTTGAGCGGCATATTTGGTGCGCTACCGTTCGCCGCGCGGCGGCTCACTGCTTGAGCGCGATTTGGTGTGTGAGTTGGGCTGATCAGACGCCGACGACGAACAGCCAGCCGAAGACCGGGAGGAGGGTGACGGCGAGGGTGATGGCGGAAATCCAGCCGGGCACGGGTCGGGCCCTGGTCGAGATGGCCCAGACGATCAGCCAGAGACCGGCGAGGACCACGTGGACGCCCAGCCACTGGCGCGGCAGCAGCCAGAAGAACAGGGGGCCGGTCGCCATCTCCACGACGACGCCGGCCAGGGCGATGATCACCAAGGCGAGGGCGTAGCCGCCGCCTTCGTTCACATGGGTGTTCTGATGATGCGCGACCCGCATCGTGAACCTCGGGTTTGCCTTCGAACCCGGAGACTATCGCGCCAGAGACCGGCGCCGGACATCGGGCCAAACCCCATTGACGACCGCGCCATCGAGTCCCACCTTCATCTTCCCTGTTAGCAGCGAAAGGAGGTGATCAAGTGATCTCATTGTCCCAAACCCGTACGGTGACCGAAGCTTGGTCCTCCCACGAGGTCCGGGTCTGATCCTTTCAGACTGGTTTTAGGTCAGGCCGTACGCGGTCAGACAATGAGGGCCGTCGGAGCAATCCGGCGGCCCTTTTTGCTGGCGCTAGCGCTCGCGCCGCGGGCGCTCACTGCTTGAGCGCGGGATTTCGTTATCCCAGCAGCCCCGCGAACCAGCCGGGGATATGGGCGAACCAGCCGGCGATGTGGGCCAGCCAACTGGCGGCGTGGTGGGCGGCCTCGACGGCGGTGCGCCAGATCAGGGCGAGGTAGGCGGCGGTGGCCAGGGTCCCGAGGATGCCGAGCAGGACCGCGACGCCGTCCTTCTGCATGACGCCGAGGGCGAAGAAGATCAGGCCGAGCGCCGGCAGCAGGTCGCCGAGCGGGACGGGCAGGGCCATGACGACGGCCAGAAGCACGCAGGTCAGGCCCATCAGGATCTCGCTGATCGCCCCGGTCAGGAAGGTCAGGCGCGGGCGGGTCAGGTTCTCGACCCGACGGATCGGACCGATGACCTTGGACACGGCGGTGCGATAGGCGGCGCGGCTGACCGAGGCGCGCAGCGCCCAGCGCGGCAGCCAGACTTCGTTGCGCTGAAACGCCAGCTCGGTCGCCAGAAGGATGATGGGCAGGGCGAAGACGGCCTTGCCGCCCGGAGGCCAGGGGAAGAGGGCCATCAGCGACAGAACCAGGATCAGGGCGCCCAGGCCCCGGTCACCGAAGGCCTCGACCACCTCGCCCAGCGTCAGGGTCGGCCCTTCCGCCACGCCCAGCGCTTGCAGCACCTGGGAGAAGGTGCGTTGGTTGTCGGGAGAGGCGTGAACCAGAGACATCGTCGGCCGATCATCGGCCCAATGCGGCCCCGGGGGTGATGTAGTCGGCGGCGGAGCCCGGCGCCAGCGCTGACACAGAGTGTTACGGCGATTTCAGGTTGTCGAACGCCGGTCGTAATCTTGCGGCGTCATTTGGCCGCGACGTGCTCGGGTTTGCCCTTGCGACTGGTGTGGGCGAACTCCTCGAGCTGCTTTTCGGTCATGGACTCGGCCATGGATTTCGAGGCGCCCCTGAGCTTCGATTTGGGCGTGTCGCCGCGCCTGGCCGACAGGGCGGCGCCGGCGGCCTTCTGCTGGGCGGCGGATTTGGCGGGCATGGAAAACCTCCTCTTTCGAGGAGGTTCAACGATGCAGGTCAGGCGGCGTTCCCGAAGGAATGGCGCGGCCTATTCCTCTTCCGTGCGGCCCCAGCGGCGGTACAGATTATAGGCCGAGACGCCCACGCAGGCGGCCCCGACGACAGCCAGGACGACAGCGATCAGGATGACGCCGTCGCCGCCGTTGTTGTCATCCGCCGCGCGGCGGAAGGCGGCCATGGACATGCCGAACGACACCAGGCCGAAGCCGCCCATGACGCCGTAGGCGGCCAGTTCGCCCCAAGGAAGCCGGGCCGGGGGCGTCTCTTCAACGACCTCGTGCCGCAGGATGTTGCCGGGCGCCAGACGAAGCGAGCCGTCGTCCTCGAACAGGGCCGGGGCCTCGTCGCCCGATTGTTCGCTGTGCGGCCAGACGAGACGCGGGGCGGCGAAGACCTCGCTCTCGGGCGCCCCGTTGAGAACCAGAAGCTCGCCATCGGTGCGCGGCTCGCTGGTCGCGCTGATGGCGGCGGGCCAAGGGCTGGGCGTGAAGGCCGGAGCCGCGCCGAAAACAGGGATTTCAAGCGCCGGCTGCGCCGGAGCGGTGTCGAACGCCGACGGCTGCGCCGTGACTTCAGCCGGAGGCGCGACGAGGGCGAACGGGTTGGGCTGGGCTTCGACCACGGCTTCGGCGGAAGCCTCGACCGGGACCGCCTCAACCGGGGCCGATTCAGCGGGAGCGGCGGGCTCCGGGAAGGGAGAGGCCGCGACGGGGGCGGAGGCAAAGGGGGCGGCCGGGGCGACTTCGGCTCCCGGGGCCTCGCCGACGTACCAGGGCGCTGCGACGGGCGTCGGCTCGGCCGAAGGCGTATCCAAGCCGGCCTCGGCCCGGGTTTCGGCGGAAGTTTCGACCTCGGCTTCGATGCCGGTTTCAACGATGGCCTCCGGAGGAGCGATCTCCGTCGGGGCCGTTTCGGTGAGGGAAGGCGCGACCGGGTCTGATTCCGCAGCGACAGGCTCGGCCGGCGCCGGAGCCGGGGCAGCCTCGGGCGCCTCGGCCTTCTCGGGGGCCTGGAAGGCATTGACCATCGGCGAGCGAATAGCGCCGGGCAGGGGGCCGATGATGGATCCGGCATAGGCCGAATAGCGCTGCATCGACAGATTGGCGGTGAAGGTCGAGGGGGGCGGAGCCGGAGCCGGCTCCTCGGGCGCGACTTCGACGGTCTCGGGCGCCGCCGCCTCGGCCTCGGCGGGTTCGACCGCCGCTTCGGCTGCGGGGGCCTCGACAGCCGGAGCTTCGAGAGCGGGCGCTTCGATATGGGCGATGTCGGCTTCGGCCTCGGCCTCGGCCTCGGGTTGATGCAGAACGGGCGCGGGGTCGCTCAGGAGGGCGGCGACGGCGGCGTGGCGGGCGTTCTGGTCCGGCTCCTGTTCGGGCTCCTGAACCGCGTCCTGGGCGAGATCGGGCGCAAGGTACTCGGCCGGGACCTCGGCCTCGACCGGGGCGACGGGCGTCGGAACGGGCGGTTCGACCGGCCCCCGGTAGGGCGGGGGCAGGGGGGCGGAGAGCAGGTCGGCGAGAGCGACCGGCGCCCCCGGATTGGCGACGAACAGGGCGCGCTCGGCGGCGCGACGGCGCAGGGCGGTCTCGGCGACGACCGGCTCGGGCCAGCCGATCATGGCGTCGGCGGCCTCGCCCGCGAAGCCGGCGTTCAGGCGCGACAGGACATCGGAGGACTGGAAGCGGTCGACGCCGACGGAGAAGGCGAAGCTGGCGAGGGCGTCGAACTGGTGCTGGTTGACGGTGGCGGAGACGCCTTCGTTGACGGCCTTGGCCACCGGGATCAGGTCGTATTGCAGCAGCAGCTCGGCGTCAGCCTCGCTGACGGTGGCGCCTTCGCGGGCCGACAGGGTGTGGCCGTAGCCGATCACCCACTGGCCGTCGTCGCGGCGGATCGCCCGGGGGCGGAAGCCCTCGAAGCTCTTGATCAGAATGACCCCCTCGCGGGAGATCTTCAGGCGCTGGATGACGGCTTCGGACACGGAATGACCCAAATCGAGACAGGCGGGTTCGCCCTGTCGAAGAAGGAGCAAGCACCGCGCCGCAACATTGCCGCACTGCGGCGCCGCCCGAAACCGGATTCCACCCTCAGGCGGTCCGTTAACCGTGATGTGCAGTGGGTCGTTTCTACAGGAGAACGATGGTCGCCAGGCCGAGGAAGATCAGGAAGCCGAAGAAGTCGGTCGTGGCGGTGACGAAGACGGCCGAGGAAACGGCCGGGTCGAACTTCAGCTTGGACAGGGTCAGGGGCGTCAGGACCCCGACCGAAGCCGCGACCAGGAGGTTCAGGACCATGGCCGCGCCAATGACCAGGCCGATGCGCCAATCCTCATCACGGAACCAGAAGCCGGCGACGACGCCGATCAGGGGGGCGAGGACAAGACCGTTGGCCAGACCCACCAACAGTTCGCGCCAGAAGGTGCGGCCGGCGTTGGCGGAGTTCAGCTCGCGCGTCGCCAGGGCGCGGACCGTGACGGTCAGGGCCTGGGTGCCGGCGTTCCCCCCGATCGCCGAGACGATGGGCATGAGGACCGCCAGGGCGACGATGTGCTGAATGGTGCCTTCGAACAGGCCGATGACGCTGGCGCCCAGGGCTGCCGTCGCCAGGTTGATGGTCAGCCAGGGCACGCGGCCGCGCACGATCTCCAGCACCGATGAGCCCCGGTCCTCGTCGGCGACACCGGCCAGACGCAGGATGTCCTCGCGGTTCTCTTCCTGAATGATGTTGACGATGTCATCGACGGTGATCTGGCCCACCAGACGGCCGCCCGCGTCGATGACCGGGGCCGAGATCAGGTGGTATTTCTCGAAGATGTAGGCAACCTCTTCCTGGTCCTGATCGACGGCGATCTCGTTGATCGGCTCCATCAGGTCGGTGAGTTTGGCGGCGCGGGGCGCGCGCAGAAGCTGGCTGATCGGCAGGCCGCCGACCGGCTTGTTCATCGGATCGACGACATAGATGTCGAAGAACAGCTCGGGCAGGTCGTCGCTCTGGCGGCGGATGTGGTCGATGGTGTCGCCGACGTTCCAGAAGGCGGGCGCGGCCATGACCTCGCGCTGCATCAGGCGGCCGGCGGAGTCTTCCTCGTAACCCAGCGAGCTTTCGATGGCGGCGCGGTCGCCGGCCGGCATGGCCGACAGGACCTTCTCGCGCTGATCCTCCTCCAGGTCCTCGACGACGGCGGCGGCGTCATCGGAATCCAGCTCCTGCAGCGCCTCGGCCAGGGTCAGGTGGGGGACCCGCTCCAGCACCTCCTCGCGGATGCCGTCGTCCAGCTCGGGCAGGGTGTCGGCCAGCAGCTCCGGCGGCAGCCACAGCATGATGACCGCGCGCAGCTCGGGATTCAGATAGCCCATCAGGTCGGCGACGTCGGCCGGGTGCAGGTCCTCGAGCAGGGAGCGCAGCCGCATGCCGTCGCCTTCGTCGGCGGCGTCGGCGACCTTTTCGACGAAGGCCGGCGTCAGGACGTAGTCCTCGTCCAGGGCCTCGTGATCTTCGGTGATGACCTCGGGGTCGAGAGTGGCGGTTTTGTCGCTCACGCGGGGGCCTCCCTCTCGATGTGAATCAGCCGGTCGCGCCGATATCTATCCCTTGTACGGAATCGGCTCGAAACCAATCCCGTTTTTGTGTGTCACCCGCCCGAACCGCGAAACTGGTAGGGTTTCGCCCGGCGTGTGATCGATGGTGCGGTCGAGAAGACTCGAACTTCCACGGGTTGCCCCACAGCGACCTCAACGCTGCGCGTCTACCAATTCCGCCACGACCGCTCGCATCGGAGCGGGGCTGATAACGGAACCCGACAAGAAAGGGAAGCGCCAGTTTGCACATCCTTTCTCAGGAAGTTTGTCGCAAGACTGGCTCCCCTGAGGCGGGCAGGCCCTTGCGGGTTCTGAAACGATCATATCATAAGCGAAAAAGGGCGCTGCGGCGCCGGGGTCTGGGGATAGTTGATGGATACGAAGCCGAGCGAGGGCGAGGTCAAGCGCAGGCGTCGCCGGAGCGGGGAGCGCAGCGGACGTGGCCTGACCACGGCCAACTCGTTCCTGCAGCACCAGGCCGTCAGCAAATTCGCCCCCCTGGTCATGGCCGGCGCGGCGGCGCTGTATGTCGCGGCGTCGGGCGGCTGGATCTATCATGCGGCGACCGTCACGGGCGGCCTGTGGCGCGGAATGACCAAGACAGACACGCGCTATATCTCCGGCCCGCCGGAGACCGAGGGTGCGAGCCAGTGGGTCTACAAGCGCGGCGGCAGCACGGTCACTTTCAACTACAACGACCGCGAACAGGCCGATTCCATCCTGTGCTACGCCGACGGCGCCAACCGGGGCGCCTGCCCGCCTTTCCTGGGCATCGGCATCAATACGACGGAAGACACCATCTGGACGGCGCTGGGCACGCCCGACACCCAGAAATACTACGGCGACACCAAGGTCATCGCCTACAGCGGCCTCGGGGTTCAGTTCACGCTGGAGCGGTTCTCGGTCAAGGGCATCGCCTTCGTGCCCGTCAGCCGCCCCGACCTGACCGTGTTCCAAGCCGTGCGAGCCATGATTCCCTGAGCGGGCGCCGGATTATTTGACGTCAAACAGAAACGCCGGATCCTCGATCCGGCGTTTTTGCGTTACCGGCCAGGGCGCGGAAGTCAGTTCGAGTTGCGGCGGACGATGTCGTAGCGGCACCACAGCACGGCGGTGCCGGCGAAGAGGAACAGCGACCACATGTCGAAGGTGACCAGTCCGCCGCGGATCAGGCCTGTGATCAGGGCCAGGCCCAGGAAGGTCACGGCATGGACGCCGACCAGCCCCCAGGTCTTGCGGCGCGTGCCGGTCAGGCGAATGATCACGCGACTGACCCAGTAGGTCAGGATCACCGCGCCGACAAACAGCCACAGATAGTTCACTTCGGCGCTCCCCCGGCCCCGGATGCGAGCGGGCGGAGGTTCCTCCGACCGTCAGGCGATCCCAACTCTGTTTCGATCTCTAGAATAGTTTGCGGCAGTGCAGAAGACGCTACCGCCGTCAGGCGAAAGACCTGGTTAATCCCGGTGTCACCCCACGGCTTTGGGCGCGGGCTCAGGCGGCGCCCGCCATGAAGTCATAGACGTCGGCCGGGCGGGTCACGGTGATGGCGATCCGGTCCTCACGGATTTCGATCTCGCCGCGCGCGACCGGGTGGTTGTTGGCCAGGATCCAGACCTCGTCGTGCTCGGAGGCGTCGAGCGGAATCACCGCGCCACGGCCCATCTTGAGCAGTTGCGACATGGGCAGGACCGAACGGCCCAGCACCACGGAAATCTCGACGTCGACGGAATCGATCTGGCTCAAGGGGTACTCTTTAATCCTCGGAGCGCGCAGGAGGAGGTCTTGCGCGCACGCGTTCGCGCACACATTGAGTCCGTCATGCTTGCCGACCCGTTAAATCCCGCCCCTTCCGCGACGGATTCTGCAAAGGATTCGGGTGTTTTCCGTCCCGACGGGCCGCCGGTCGAATGGGCGGTGGCGACCGGCTATGTCGACTATGAGCCGGCTGTGGCGGCGATGGAGGCCCGGGTCGCCGCGATTGCGGCCGGAGAGGCGCCGGAGCTGGTCTGGCTGCTGGAGCATCCGCCCCTCTATACGGCGGGCGTTTCGTCGAAGGACGACGACCTGCTGGACGCCGGGCGCTTCCCCGTGCACCGGACCGGACGAGGCGGGCAGTTCACCTATCACGGGCCGGGCCAGAGGGTGGCCTATGTGATGCTGGACCTGAACCGGCGCGGCCGCGATGTCCGGGCCCTGGTGCGCGGGCTGGAGGACTGGATCATCGGCGCCCTGGGTGAATTCGGGGTCGAGGCCGGCGTGCGCGAAGGCCGCGTCGGGGTCTGGGTCGAGCGGAAGGGCGCGGGCTGGGCGCGCGAGGACAAGATCGCCGCCATCGGGGTCAAGGTGCGCCGCTGGGTGACCTTCCACGGCATCAGCCTGAACGTCGAACCGGATCTGGATCATTTCGGCGGGATCGTGCCGTGCGGCATCTCGGAGCATGGGGTGACCAGCCTGCTGGACCTCGGGATCACGGCGTCGATGGACGACGCCGATGCGGCCCTGAAAGCCAGTTTTCAGCGCGTTTTCGGCCCGGTGACGCCGGGGCGGTCACCTGGATGAAACCGGTGCAGGACTGAGACAGTTTCGTTTGAGAAACAGTATCCTGCGTCAAATTGAACATTGTACGGTGAGCGACAAAAGACGGTTAAGACCTTAAGGCGTAGCTTCTCGCCGAAGGGTCGTTTTCGTACCGGAGTCTCCGCCTGATGTTGGACCACGAGGTCAAGATGAGCGCCGCCGGAGAAGCGGGCGCCGTCGAAGAGGCCGCCAACGACCGCACCGGGAATCTCGACGTCTCGGCCTTCTTCGACGTTTCGCTGGACATGCTGTGCATCCGCGACCTGGATGGGCGGCTGATCAAGCTGAGCCGGTCGTGGGAAGACGTCCTGGGCTATTCGCTGGCCGAACTGGAAGGCGGGGCGATGCTGTCCCTGATCCATCCTGACGACATCGAGATGACCCGCGCCGAAATGGCCCGGATCGAAGCGGGTGAAACGGGCGGAGAGCTGTTCGGCATCATCAACCGCTATCGCCGCAAGGACGGCGAGTACCGCCAGCTGGAGTGGCGGGCCAAGCGGCGCGGCGACCGTATCTATGGCGTGGCGCGCGACGTCACCGAACGGCTGGCCGCCGAGAGCGCCCTGGCCGTGGCCAAGGCCGCCGCCGAAGCGGCCAATCAGGCCAAGAGCGACTTCCTGGCCAATATGAGCCACGAGATCCGCACGCCCCTGAACGGCGTCATCGGCCTGGCCGCCACCCTGGGCCGCAGCGGGCTCGAGCCCCGGCAGAAGGAGATGGTCGATCTGATCGCCCGCTCCGGGGCGACGCTGGAACGGCTGGTGTCCGACATCCTGGATGTGTCCAAGGTCGAGTCCGGCCGGATGAATATCGAGATCGCGACCTTCGATTTGGAGGCCGAGCTGGACCCCTTGGTCGAGATGCAGCGGTCCAGGGCCGAGGAAAAGGGGCTGGGCTTCGACGTCCGGATCGGGGCGACGACGCGCGGCGACTTCCTGGGCGACGCGCTGAGGATCAAGCAGGTCCTGATGAACCTGCTGTCGAACGCGATCAAATTCACCGAACAGGGCGGGGTCTCGCTGGAGATCGACGTCGCTGAGGACACCCCCGGGCCGGGTATGGCCCAGCTGAGCCTGACGGTGCGTGACAGCGGCATCGGCTTCGACGCCGGCTTCGGGGTGTTCGAACGGTTCAGTCAGGCGGACGGCACGATCACGCGTCGCTTCGGCGGTTCGGGTCTGGGCCTGTCGATCTGCAAATCCCTGGTCGAGCTGATGGGCGGGACCATCGCGGTGCAGTCGGCGGTGGGGGAGGGCAGCGCCTTCACCGTCACCGTGCCCCTGTCCCGCACCCGGTCACTGGCCGACTACGACCAGCGCGCTCTGGAAGCCCTGGGCGGCATCGCCGCCGAAGATGAGGACAGCGGGCTGAGCGCCGGCCTGAGAGTGCTGCTGGCCGAAGACCATCCGGTGAACCAGCGCGTGGTCCAGCTGATCCTGGGCGAGTACGGGATAGAAGTGGTCACCGTCGAGAACGGCGCGGACGCCGTAACGGCCTTCAACCTTGAACGCTTCGACCTGATCCTGATGGACATGCAGATGCCGGTCATGGACGGGCTGGCCGCGACCCGCGCCATCCGCGCCATCGAGGCCGGATCGCCCGACCGGGCGGCGACGCCGATCGTCATGCTGAGCGCCAACGCCATGGATCAGCACCTCGTGGAAACGGAGGCGGCGGGCGCCGATCGGCACCTGGCCAAGCCCTTCACGCCGCCGGCCCTGATCCAGGCGGTGAGCGATCTCGCCACAAAGGCCCAGGCGGGCGATAAAATTGCGATGAATGCGGTCTGAGCGACCGGTTTCAGTCTTTGATGGCCCATGACGTCGCGTCACAGGGGTTGGGACTTGGCAAGGCGGCTGTGGATCGGCTTTAACACGCCGCAACACGTCGTGACCGCTTCCCGGAGTCCTCCCTTGATGCATCGTCTGATCGCGGCTTCCGCCGCCGCTCTCGCCCTCGTCGTCGCCTCCGGATCGGCCCAGGCCCAGGACTTCCGGGAACTGGCGCGTCAGGACCTGCAGGCCGCGCATGACCAGCTGCGCGCCAACCACCCCGCCGCCGTCGTCGGCGGCGCGGCGTCCCAGACCTTCAACGGCTGGATCGACGCCGGCCTCGCCGACGCGCTCGGCAAGGCCAACCAGGCCACCAGCGGCGACAGCCACGCCTATCTGATGCGCTATTACGCCGGCGGTTTCCGCGACTCGAACATCGCCATGACGCCGAGCTTCGAAGGACTGAGCCCCTATTTCGGCATCAGCTGGCCCGGCTTCACCACCGGCTGGCGCGACGGCAAATATGTCGTGACCTATATCAAGCCGGGCGTGCGCAACACGCCGCCGCTGGGCGCGGCCCTGGTCGACTGCTTCGGCAAGACCGCCGAAGATCTGGCCAAGGAAAAGCTGGACCGTTGGGAAGGCGACCTGACCTCGGAATCCGGCCGGGTGCTGAGCGCGCCCTTCCTGCTGTGGAACCGCAACAACCCCTTCACCAGCGGCGTGCCCGCGCTCTGTAACTTCCAGGCCGGTCGCGGTCGTGCGCGCGAGTACGAGCTCAAGCCCATCCCGGCCAATGTCGCGGATCTGGAAGCCGCCTACCGCGCCACCGTCTATGTTCCGTCGGGCGCGCCCCTGGGTATTGAACAGGTCAACGGCCGTCCGTGGCTGAGCGTCCATTCGTTCGCCGACACCGCCGGCTGGGATGCGTTCAACGCCACCGTCCTGGCCCAGGCCTCGACCTTCCGGAACGGCTTCGTGCTGGATCTGCGTGGCGCCAAGGGGCAGTCCTACACCTCGACCGCGCGCGGTTACGGCCTGGCCAACCGCATCTGGACGCCCGAGTTCACCGTCAGCCGCCAGCCGGCCGCCGGCGAAATCACCTACCGCGCCACCGCCGCCAACCGTCAGTGGTACGCCGACACCCTGGGGCGGATGCAGGCCGACCCGCGCTTCGTGCAGGAAAGCGCCCCGGTGATCGAACAGACGGCCGCCATCGTCGCCGCCTTCGACGCCGCCCTGGCCTCGGGTCAGCAGACCTTCACCCTGCCGGGCCGCGCCGCGGTGCAGGACACGGGCGCCGCCAACCCGATCACGGGCCCGGTCGTCGTCCTGGTCGACGCCGGTTGCGCCGGCGGCTGCCTGGACACCCTGGACCTGCTGAGCCGTCTGCCGAACGTTCGTATCGCCGGTTCGACCACCGCGACCGACTCGATCTTCATCGAGCCGACCGTGGTGCGCCTGCCGTCGAACTATTCGGACCTCAGCTACGGCCACAAGGCCTGGACCTCGCGTCAGCGCGCCAACAACACCGCCTTCGTTCCGGCGGCGGGCCTGGCCTACACGGGCAACCCGACCGACGAGGCCGCGGTGCGCGCCTGGGTCGGGACCTTGATGCAATAGGAAGGGCGCTAACGCTCGCCGCGCGACGGCTCGCTGCGTGAGCGCGGACGGGTCTCGCATTGGCAGGGGTTACTTTTGGGGCCGGGCAGGGGTGGAACCTCGGCCCGGCCCTTCCCATTTGGAAGCCATGACCGACACATCGACTGTCCCGAACCCCGTCCGCTCTCCGTCCGGCTATGACCTGACGCCGCCGTCGGAGGGGCAGCGCGTGGCGCTGGAGGCCTCGCTGAACGCCGAGGAGAAGCGTGTCCTGCTGTCGCACGGCACCGAGGCGCCCTTCTGCGGCGTCCTGCTGGGCGAGAAGCGGCCGGGCGTGTTCTGCTGCCGCGAATGCGGCCTGCCGCTGTTCAGGGCCACGACCAAGTTCGAGAGCGGCACGGGCTGGCCCAGCTTCACCCAGCCGGTGGACGAGGCCCATATCACCGACATCGTTGACCGGTCCTATGGCATGGTGCGCACCGAGACGACCTGCGCCCGTTGCGGCAGCCATCAGGGCCACGTCTTCCCCGACGGGCCGCCGCCGACCGGCCTGCGCTACTGCATCAACTCCGTGGCCCTGCAGTTCGTCCCGGAGGGCGAGCCTCTGCCCGACCCGTTGCAGCGCGGAGACGGAACGGCCTGACCTTGGCCGCAATGTCCGCTAGAGTGCCTGTGTACCCGGAGTAAGACCGCATGCTGATCGCTCTTCTCGCCCTGACCGCCGTCATGGCTTCGGACGACCCGGAAGGGGTGGTGACCACCGCTCCCGCCGGCCATCAGTCCGTGGTCACGGACGCCGCGGCGCCTGTCGCGGTCGAGGTTCCCGCGGCGTCGGGCCAGACGATCACGGCCCACGGCCTGACCACCGCCGAACAGATCGACCGCTGGATCGGCCAGCGCGCCGAGGCCGCCAAGCCTTTCGCCAATGCGTCGGATCCCTGGGCCCCGGTCGACGACCGCAAGATGCACAGCGAATTCAGCGCCTCGATCGGCACGGGCGACTTCTCGTCCTATTCGGCCGCCGTTTCGATTCCCGTCGGCGATAGCGGGCGCGTCGATCTGGAATATCGCCGGACCAAGAACGGCTACGGCCTGTACGGCTATCCGGGCTTCTATCCGGGCTATGGCCGCTACGGGACCTATGGCTACGGCCGTCCGCTGTCGGGGCAGAGCCAGAGCTTCAGCATCGGTTTCAGCAGCGATTCGACCACGCGCGAGCCCGATTACCCCGGCTATCCCTGAGGGGAGCCGCCCTGCGGTCCGGGCGATACGACAGGTCCAGGAATGAAAAAGGCCCGATCCGTGAGGATCGGGCCTTTCTTCTCAGATGGTGCCGCCGGGGGGAATCGAACCCACGACCTCAGCCTTACCAAGGATGCGCTCTACCACTGAGCTACGGCGGCCCGTTCTGAGGAAGCGGCCGTATAGCCAACAGACTCGCGGTGGGCAAACTGAAAAGTGCGCTTGTGCGAGGAAAGATTTTCGAGCCTTGGTATCCCATGACCGAAACGCCGAAGACGCCGGGCGAAACGCCCGCCCCGAAAGACGCCGTGCAACAGCGTTCGCCGGAGCAGACCGCCAAGGCGACGCGATTGGCCAAGGCGCTGCGTGACAATCTGCGCCGCCGCAAGATCGCCCACCCGGCGGCGCCGAAGCCGGGGGCCCAGGGTCACTGATAGCTCCGGCAACGGAAAGTCATCGCCGGACGTTTGAGCGGGTCTTTCGCAAGGCGGGGGCGGCGCGCTAGATAGCCGGCTCGTCGAACCGCACGTCGCGGAGTGGCGGCCAGGATCGACATGGACAGTATTGCGGTAAACGGCGGCACCCAGCTCTACGGGGAAATCCCGGTCAGCGGCGCCAAGAACTCGGCCATCAAACTGATGGCGGCCTCGATCCTGACGGCCGAGCCGGTTCGGCTGACCAATATGCCGCGCCTGGCGGATACGAAATTCCTGGGCCAGCTGCTGCGCCAGTTCGGCATGACGGTGACCGAGAGCGACGGACCAGACGGTCAGCAGACCCTGTTCGACGCCCGCGAGATCACCTCGACCTTCGCCCCCTATGATCTGGTTCGCCAGATGCGGGCCTCGTTCAACGTCCTCGGGCCGCTGCTGGCGCGCACGGGACACGCCAAGGTCTCCCTGCCGGGCGGCTGCACCATCGGGGCGCGGCCGGTCGACCTGCACATCGACGCCCTGTCCAAGCTGGGCGCGGCGATCGAGCTGGAAGAAGGCTATGTCTCGGCCACGGCTCCCAAGGGGCTGAAGGGCGCCGAGATCGAGTTTCCGTTCGTCTCGGTCGGCGCGACAGAGCATACCCTGATGGCCGCCGTCCTGGCGCAGGGCACGACGGTGCTTCGGCGCGCGGCGCGCGAGCCCGAGATCGGCGATCTGGTGCGCTGCCTGATTTCGATGGGCGCCAAGATCGAGGGCGTCGACACCGACACCCTGACCATTACCGGCGTGACCTCGCTGAAGGGCACGGACTGGGCGGTGATCCCGGACCGGATCGAGATGGGTTCCTATGCCTGCGCCGCCGCGATGGCGGGGGGCGAGGTGCGGCTGACGAAGGCGCGGCCCGAGCTGATCGAGGCCCTGACGGTCAAGATGGTCGAGGCCGGCGTCGAGGTGACCCCGACCGAGGACGGCGTCATCATCAAGCGCGACCGCGCCCGCCGGCTGAAGGCCGTCGACGTGGCCACCGAGGTCTATCCGGGCTTCGCCACCGACCTGCAGGCCCAGTTCATGGCCCTGATGACCACGGCCGAGGGCGTTTCGACCATCCACGAGAACATCTTCGAGAACCGCTTCATGCACGCGCCCGAGCTGGCGCGGCTGGGCGCCGACATCTCGGTCCATGCGGGCGAGGCCAAGGTCACGGGCGTCGAATGGCTGCGCGGCGCGCCGGTCATGGCGACGGACCTCAGGGCCTCGGTCAGCCTGGTGATCGCCGGCCTGGCCGCAGAGGGTGAAACCACGATCGGACGTGTCTATCATCTGGATCGCGGGTTCGAGCGTCTCGAGGAGAAGCTGGGGGCCTGCGGGGCCGAGATCCGCCGGATCCACGGCCCGCCCGTGGAAGGACCGGCGGATGAGCACTGACGCGGACATGATGCAGGCGGCCCCGACGGCCGCCGAGGTCGCCGAACAGGTCGAGAGCGTCCGCTCGGGCGCCAATGAGCCGCTACGGTTGCTGGCCGAGGACGCCGAGGACCTGGCCATCATCTCCGCCGCGCTTCAGGACGCCATCCTGCGGCCCGCCGACATCGTCTGGGAACGGGCCGCGCGGCGGCTGACGGTTGAGTTCAGCCGCTTCTGCTGGGAATGCGGCGGCACCCGGGTGCGGGCGGCGATGCAGTTCGGCGACGTCATGGCGGTCAAGAGCCGGGGCCTGCCGCGTCTGCCCGATGCGCCGCTGGAGCTGCTGGCCATCGACTTCGAGGAGGTCGAGGCGCCGGGCGGCAAGGTGACGCTGATGTTCGCGGGCGGCGGCGACCTGAGGGTCGAGGTCGAGTGCCTGGACGCTGTGGTCGCGGATCTTTCGGATCGTTGGGAAGCCCGAGTGGCCCCGACCCATCTGGAAGCGACCGCCGAAGAAACGACTCCCTCGGAGACCGCCGCATGAGCGAGCACAGGCTTTCGGCCGTCGATCTGGACATGGCGACCCTGCCCGCCGCCACCGCCGAGATCGAGCACGAGCGTCGCGTCGCCATCTTCGACCTGATCGAGAAGAACAGCTTCGAGCCCGAGGGCGCGCCCGGCGGGCCCTACAAGCTCAAGCTCTCGCTGCAGGACAACCGGCTGGTGTTCGACATCGCTGGGGAGGGGGCGCACGAGGACTTCGCCCGCACCTATGCCCTGTCCCTCACGCCGATGAAGAGCGTGCTGAAGGACTACCTGCTCATCTGCGACAGCTATTACGAAGCCCTGCGCGGGTCGTCGCCCAGCCAGATCGAGGCCGTCGACATGGGCCGGCGCGGTCTCCACAACGAAGGCGCCGATGCGCTGGA
Organism: Brevundimonas sp. GW821-FHT02A10; assembly: GCF_059422025.1. Taxonomy (NCBI): domain Bacteria; kingdom Pseudomonadati; phylum Pseudomonadota; class Alphaproteobacteria; order Caulobacterales; family Caulobacteraceae; genus Brevundimonas; species Brevundimonas sp. GW821-FHT02A10. The sequence goes on along the minus strand of NZ_JBWKWC010000001.1, from coordinate 28,553 downwards.
AGAGCGGCTGAAGGGCAAGGTGGCCATCGACCACGAGACGGCGCGGCGGCTGTTTACGCTGGTGTGTGCGCTCTATCGGCGTTGAATCCGGGCGGCGGGCGCCCAAATAGCCTCCCGCCCTCGACTGTTTGCGCATTTTCGGGCATTAGCCCCCACTTCTTACGGCTCGCGCTCCGCCCGGCGCGAGCCTTGATTCGTATTCACCGGGCGTGAGAGGCCGCATGGCTAAGGAAGAACTGCTCGAGTTTCCCGGTGTCGTCAGCGAACTGCTGCCGAACGCCACGTTCCGAGTTCTGCTCGAGGACAACAACCACGAGATCATCGCCCACACCGCCGGCAAGATGCGCAAGAACCGCATCCGCGTCCTGGCCGGCGACAAGGTCCTGGTCGAGATGACGCCCTACGACCTGACCAAGGGCCGCATCACCTACCGCTTCAAGTAAGGCTGGGTGCGTACCCAGCCTGAATTGGTGCTGGCGTCGTCCAGCCCGCGCCGCATCGAATTGCTGGCGCTGATCGGGATCAAACCCGATCGCATCGATCCCGCCGACATCGACGAGACGCCGCAACGCGACGAGACACCGTCGCGGCTGGCGGTGCGTCTGGCCCGGTCCAAGGCCGAGGTCGTCGCGGCCCGGTCGCCCGAGGCCGTGGTCCTGGCCGCTGACACCGTGGTCGCCGTCGGTCGCCGTCTGCTGGAAAAGGCCGCTGACGAGGCCGAGGTCACCCGCTTCCTGACCCTTCTGTCCGGACGCAATCACCGCGTTTTCACTGGTGTCGCCGTGGCCCATGAGGGCAAGGTCCGCACCCGGGTGGTCGATACCCGCGTCAGCTTCAAGGTCCTGTCTCCCGGTGAGATCGCCGACTATGTCGCCGGCGGCGACTGGCGCGGCAAGGCGGGCGGCTACGGCATCCAGGGTCCCGCAGGCGCCTTCGTCACCCGTATCGTCGGCAGCTATCCGGCGGTCATGGGCCTGCCGCTGTTCGAGACGGTCAATCTGCTGGCCGGCGCCGGCTGGCGGAAATAAGCCGATGAGCGGGGAGATCGAGGTCTTCCTCGACCAGACGCCCGGCGAGACGCGTGGCCTGATCGCGCGCGACGGCCGCTATACCCACATTCTGATCGAACGCGACGGCGATCCTGCGGCGCTGAAGCTTGGCGCGCGCTCGGTCGGCCGTGTGGCGGAGATCGACGCGGGGCTGAGAGGCGCCTTCATCGATCTGGGCGGGGGTCAGACAGGCTTCCTGCCGCTCAACAAGTCCCACGACCTGAAACAGGGCCAGAAGATCGAGGTCGAGGTCTCCGCTGAGCCGCGCGAGGCCAAGGCGGCGACCCTGCGACGGATTGGCGCGGCTGAGGGCGAGCCAAGGCTGTTGAAGGCCGGACCCACGGTGGCGGAGGCCCTGGCCGTGCTCGCGCCGCGGGTGGAGGTCCAGACCGGCGCTGTCGCCATCGAGGCCGTCTGGGAGGCGGAGGAGGAGGCTCTGGGGCGCCGGATTGTGCTGACCGGCGCAGGTCTGGATCTCGCGATCCAGCGCACCCGGGCGCTCATTGCGGTCGATATCGACCACGTCGGCAGAGGCGCCGGCGGGAAATCGGGCGGGGCGAAGTCGGCGAATCTGCTCGGGCTGGCCGAGGCGGCGCGGCTGATCCGGTTGAACCGCTGGGGCGGTCTGGTCGCCGTGGATCTGGTCGGGGCGGGGCAGGAGGCCGAGCCCCTGATGAAGGCCGCGCGGGCCGCATTCGGCGACGATCCCGAAATCGTGTTCGGGCCGCTCAATCGATTTGGCGTGCTGATGCTGTCCCTGCCATGGCGCGCGACGCCGCTGGACGAGGTGCTCAATGCAGGGGAGGGGCGGGCGAGCTTGCGGACCCGGGGAATCGCGATCGCGCGGCGGCTGCGCTACGCCCTGCTGACCGATACCCGCGCGCCCCGGTTATTCGCCCGGTGCACGCCGCAAGAGGCTGAAATCGCGGCGCCTCTGGTAGAAAAACTCGGGCCGCGCGCCCATCTGAGACCCGATCCCGCCGCCACGCCCGGCCGCGTTCTGATCGAGGAGGCCTGAGCCATGGCGACCTGTCCGATCTGCCAGAAACATCCGGCCGACGCGAAGTACAGGCCGTTCTGCTCGCCTCGCTGCGCCGACGTGGACCTGGGCCGCTGGTTCTCCGGGACCTATGCGATTCCGGTGCGCGACGACGAGCCGACGGACGAGGAAGGCGGGCCTGGTGAAGGCGTGAGAAGCCCGGCGCGGCGGCCTTTTGAAGAAGACTGAAAACTTCTTTCAGCGAGTGCTGGACACCCCGGATCGGCTCGCTTATAGACCCCGCTCCCGAACGGGAAGCGTTCGCCTGGGTAGCTCAGTTGGTAGAGCAGCGGATTGAAAATCCGCGTGTCGGTGGTTCGAATCCGCCCCCAGGCACCACCGCTCCTTCGGCCTTCCCTCCGGTTGTTAATCTCCTGGCTCACTGCCACCGGTTTCCGTCGGGATTCGAATATCGCCGTGAGGCATGTTCGACGCGCATGGGACGATGCCTTCAAGGCATCATCAAAATGTCGCTTTCGCCCACTGCATATGGGTTTTGCACGTCGCGTTCGCTTCACGAGCGAAAAGCGCCAATGCGCCCTTGACGCTCTGATAACGGTTCGCCAAAGACGCTTGACGCCTTTCTAAAGCGTTAGCGCGCGAGCGGCTTGAGGACATGCGTCCGAGGGTCATTCGTCACGTGAAGGTTCCCCTAGGGGCAACTGGATGCGATAGAAGGCGTTCCGCCGTCGGCCATTCCGGCCTGGCGGTGGAACAAACCGAATTTGTGGAGGGGCGGTCGCATCTCGCGGCTGGCTCCAGGGTCCAAGAGCTAAGACCGAAACAGGAACTGGCGACACATGCTGAAGAAAACCAACATCCTTCTCGCCATGGCCGGCGCTGCCGTCCTTATGGCGAGCTCGCCGGTCCTGGCGCAGGAAACCGCGGCCCCGGCCGCTGCTGCCCCGGCCGCCGCGGCTCCCGCCGCCGCCCCGGCTCCGGCTCCGGCCGCTGAGCCCGCCGCCGAAGAGGCCAAGTCCTCGCACGGCAACATCACCCCGATCTCCATGTTCATGGAAGCGACCCCGGTCGTTAAGGTCGTCATGATCGGCCTGCTTCTGGCGTCGGTCTTCTCCTGGACCCTGCTGATCATCAAGCTGATCGAGTTCGGCAGCCTGAACCGCAAGACGGACCGCTTCCTGGAAGAGTTCCGCGGCGCCCGCACCATCGCCGACATGCACAAGGTCGCGACGGACGAAACCTACGAAGGCAACCCGCTGGCCGACATGGCCGCCGCCGCCACCGAGGAAATCCAGCTGTCGCGTCAGGCCGGTCTCTCGGTCACCGGCGATCACCGCGACTCGGCTCTGGCCCGCGCCCAACACGCCGTCTCGGCCGTGCAAGCCGGTCTGGCCTCGCGTCTCTCGGGTGGTCAGCAGTTCCTCGCCTCGACCGGCTCCATCGGCCCGTTCGTCGGTCTGTTCGGCACCGTTTACGGCATCATGAACTCGTTCATCGGTATCGTTCAGTCGAACACCACCAACCTGGCCTCGGTTGCTCCGGGTATCGCTGAAGCCCTGCTCGCCACCGGTATCGGCCTGTTCGCCGCTATCCCGGCCGTCGTCATGTACAACTACTTCAACACCCGCATCTCGGCCTACGGCACCCGCTCGGACGGCTTCGCCGCTGAGCTGCTGAACGCCGTCTCGCGTCAGCTCGACAAGGGAGCGTAAGACGGATGGCCGCCAAACTCGGAGGACCGGGCGGCGGTAAGTATCACGTCGAGCAGAACGCTGAGATCAACGTCACGCCTTTCGTTGATATCATGCTCGTCCTGCTGATCATCTTCATGGTGGCGTCTTCGGTCGCCACCGTGTCGGTGGAGGTGAAACTTCCCCTTTCCCAGGTGCCGCCTGGTGAAAATCCGCCCAAGCCGGTGTTCATTTCGATCACCACCGATGGCCGGGTCTTCATCGGTGACGGTGAGACGAGCTTTGACACCCTGGGTGCGGACCTGAACAGCCAGATCGGCCGTCGGGACCCGACCAAGGAACGGATCTTCATCCGGGCCGACCAGGAAACCCGCTACGGTGACTTCATGCACGCCATGAACTCGCTGCAGGACGCGGGCTTCTACAGCGTCGCGCTCGTCGGCGAAGACAAAGCCAAGTAGGACGGGACACACATGACAGACACTCCCGTTGAGTATCACCGCAGTCGCTACGACGCGCCCCGCAAGAAGGCCAATCCGGTCGTCTGGCTGATCGCTCTGATCGTGGTCTGCCTGCTGTTCGTGGCCCTGCTCCTCTGGGTGCAGCGGACCAAGTTCGAGAACAAGGTGATCGAATATAACGACGACGCGGTGAAGGTGGATCTGATTCCGCCTCCGCCTCCGCCGCCGCCGCCGCCGCCGCCGCCTCCGCCGGACACCCCGCCGCCGCCCAAGCTGCAGGTCCGTCCCCCGGTCGTGGTGCCGAACGCTCCGCCGCCGCCGATCACCCTGCCGATCGAGCCGACGAAGAAGGAAGACCGCGTCGAGTACTCGGGTCCTCCGGTTATCGTCCCCGGACCGCCTCCGCCCCCGGCTCCGCCGGCTCCGGCGCGGCCTCCGGTGATCTCGAACCCGAGCTGGTCGGCGCAACCGCGCCCCGAGTTCCCGGAACGCGCCCTGTCGCGCGGTATCGAGACGGGTCGGGTTGAGCTGGAGTGCACCGTGAACGCCAACGGTTCGGTCAGCGCGTGCACGATCACTTCGGAAACGCCTCCGGGCGCCGGCTTCGGCGCTGCTGCTCTCTCCGCGGCCCGCCGCGCCCGCCTGTCGCCCCGCTCGGTCGACGGGGTCGCCACCGGCGGCAAGGTGCGGTTCGCCACCTCGTTCCGCCTGCCCGATTAAGGCGAGACGAACCCAGGTCAGACGCCCCGGAGGAAACTCCGGGGCGTTTTTCTTTGTGCGGTTCTTTGTGATCGGCGCATTGTCCGCTTGATCGGCGCGCGGACCGCCGCTAGAGAACGCCCCTCGCGCGGTTCGCCGCTTCGATGCGCCACCTTAGCTCAGTTGGTTAGAGCGCCGGTTTGTGGAACCGGAGGTCCTCAGTTCAAGCCTGAGAGGTGGTACCATCGCTCCCCGCGTCCCTCCGGACGCGCCGCGAAATCCCCCGACATTGCTGAAATCCGGACCCGACCGGGCGCCGGGACCGGTTGCGGTTCAGGCCCTGATCTTTGCCGGCTTGTTGCGCTTGCCACCCAGGAAACGGGCGGGGGCCGGCTCGGGCGCGGGTTCAGGCTCCGACGGCGCCTCGTCGCCGGCCAGGGCGGCCGCCCGGCGCTTGCGCAGGGTCGGGACCGGCCCGTCCAGCGCCGCCAGCGCCGCCGCCGCGGCGGCATGGCCAGCCGCGACCACGGGCTCGTAGATCTTCCAGTCGCGGATATCGGCGCCGGTGGGCTGGGGCAGGATCAGGAGGTCGGTGTCCTCACGCGACCGCTCCAGCTCGGCGTCCGTGGTGATGGTCGCCGAGCGCATCAGGATCGAGACGATCGGCGGGCCGGCCTTCCAGGCGCCCGACAGGATCCATTTCCACCATGACGGCGGGTTCTCCAGACCGGCCGGATCGACGCCGCGCGTCTGGGACATGTCCGAGCCGACGATGGGGCCGGAGTTCAGCTGGCGCATGACGTCGGTGGGGAAATTCTTGATCACCGCGCCGTCGACCAGGACCTGGCCGTTGATGACCACCGGCGGCATGACCCCGGGGATGGAGATGGAGGCGCGCATGGCCCGGCGCAGCAGGCCGCGGCGATGCACCTCGATCCGGCCTGTCGTCAGGTTGGACGAGACCGCGAAGAAGGGCAGGGGCATGTCGGCGATGTCGATCTCGCCATAGGCGTCCTGCAACAGGCCCGCGACCTTGCGCGCGCGGGTCATGGCCACGATGGGCAGGGCGAGGTCGGAGAGGGGGTCCGACTTGACGAAGGCCTTGCGAATACGGGCGTCCAGCTCGTCATCGGTCCAGCCGAGCGCCGGGCCGGCCGCGACCACGGCGCCCATGGAGGAGCCGCCGAGGAAGTCCAGCGTCACCCCGGCTTCGTGCAGGGCCCTGACGACGCCGATATGGGCATAGGCGCGGGCGCCGCCGCCCGACAGGACGAGGCCGACGGAGGTCCCGGTGACGACGCGGGCGATGCGTTCGGCGTCGGCGGCGTCCCCCTCGGTCGCGTGGAACCAGCGACCGGGCTCGAGCGCGTCCAGCCAGACAGCGGTGTTGGCAGGCCGGGGCATGCGCGGATCGCGCAGCAGGATCAGGTCGGTGAACTGGTGTCCTCCGCCCCCTCCATTGGAGAAATCGCCGTCTCCGCGCCAGGGCAGGGTGCGGGGCGGGGCGGTCAGGGCGTTGCCGACGATGAACAGCCGGTCGACCTGGCGCGCACACAGCGAGGCCCAGTTGGGCTCGTCCTGTTCGGCGACATAGAGGACATAGTCGTGGCTGTCCTCGACGCGCGAGAACCATTCCGAGGCAGACGAGAGCGCCGAGTGGTCGATGACCTGACAGGTATTTCCCTGTGCCTCGATCGCGGCGGCGATCCGTTCAACGAAGGCGCGGATGGGCCGGCCGCGGGCCGAGATGAAGCCGAAGACGCTGGGCTCGGTCGCGCCGGTCGTCCGCTCGCGGGCCCGGTGCAGCATCAGTCGCGATAGCTCGATCATGACGTCGGGCTGGGTCTTCACGGCGTCGAAGAAAGCCTCGCGCGGCAGGGCCAGGATTTCGGAATCCCTCAGGGCCACCACATCGGCGGTGTGAGGCGAGCCGGCGATCAGGGCCATTTCGCCGACGGGCTCGCCGGGGCGCACGACGCCGACGAAATAGGGCGGCTGGCCTTCCTCGCGGCGGAAGACGCCGAGCCGGCCCGAACGCAGCAGATACAGGCTGTCGGCCTCTTCGCCAGCAGTGAACAGGGGCTCGCCCCCGGTCAGGGCGAACCAGCTGGCCCTGGTGTTGCGAGCGTCGAAGACCCGCGCCAGTGCGGCTTCGAGCGTGTCATTGCGCGGGGTCTGACGGCGAGGGGCCATGGAACCGATATGTGTTGAGACGAACGCGACGCTAGGGCTTCAGCATGAAGGGATGCGGTTAACGTTGAATGTGGAGGATTGATCCTGTTTGCCCGACTCCGTCGGGGGCGGTAAGGCGTACGCCTTCTGAAACGCCGAAGCTGAAACGACGACGCCATGCATGATATCCGAGCCCTCCGCGACAATCCGGACGCCTATGTGGCCGGCTGGTCGTCGCGCGGCGTGGACAATGCCGCGGAGATCGTCGCCGAGATCCTGAAGCTGGACGTCGAGCTGCGCGCGGCCCAGACGGCCGGGCAGGACGCGCTGGCGAAGCGCAACGCCGCGTCCAAACTGATCGGCGCCGCCATGGGCCGCAAGGACATGGTCGAGGCCGACCGGCTGAAGGCCGAGGTCGAGACCCTGAAGGGCGAGATCGCCGGCTTCGAACAGACCGAGAAGACCGTCGGGGCGACGCTGCGCGACATTCTGGCCCGCGAACAGAACCTGGCCGCCGACGGAGTGCCGGACGGCGAGGACGAGGCCGGCAATGTCGAGGTCTCGAAATGGGGCGAACCGCGCCGCACGGGCCCCAAGAAGGACCACGCCGACCTCGGCGAAGCCCTGAAGATGCTGGACTTCGAGGCCGCCGCCCGCATGTCGGGCGCCCGCTTCGCCGTGCTGAAGGGCCAGCTGGCCCGGCTGGAACGCGCCGTCGGCCAGTTCATGCTGGACGTCCAGACGGACCAGCACGGCTATCTGGAGGTCAACCCGCCCTTCATGGTCAAGGACGAGGCGATGTTCGGCACCGGACAGCTGCCGAAGTTCGAGGAAGATCTCTTCCGCGCGGGCGACCACTTCCTCATCCCCACCGCCGAGGTCTCCCTGACCAATCTCGTGCGCGAACAGATCCTCGATGAGGCGGAGATCGCCACGCCGATGCGTCTGACGGCCCTGACACCCTGTTTCCGGGCCGAGGCGGGGTCGGCGGGGCGCGATACGCGCGGCCTGATCCGCCAGCACCAGTTCACCAAGGTCGAGATGGTCTCCATCACCCGGCCCGAGGATTCCGACGCCGAGCACGAGCGGATGACGGGCTGCGCCGAGGCGGTGCTGCAGAAGCTGGAGTTGCCCTATCGCAAGATGCTGCTGTGCAAGGGCGACATGGGCTTCACGGCCCGCAAGACGTTCGACCTCGAGGTCTGGTTGCCGTCGCAGGACACCTATCGCGAGATCAGCTCCTGCTCCAACTGCGGGGACTTCCAGGCGCGGCGCATGGACGCCCGGTTCAAGCGCGCGGGCGAGAAGAAGACCGAGTTCGTCCATACGCTGAACGGCTCGGGTCTGGCCGTCGGTCGCACTCTTGTCGCCATCATGGAGAACTATCAGGACGAGGACGGCCGCATCGCTGTCCCCGCCGCCCTGCAACCCTATATGGGCGGTCTGACCCACATCGGAGGCTGAGACCCATGAAATCCGTCGCCCTCTCCCTGATCGCCGGCATGTTGATGACCGCCGTGACGCCCGCCTTTGCGTTCGCCGAGGAGCCGCGTCCGCAGGCCAACGACACGACCTTCACCGGCTATGTCCGGTTCTCGCACGGCGAGTTCCAGCTCTATGCGAACCAGAACCAGGTGCTGCAGCCGTTCGCGCGTCCCTGCGTTTCCGGCGTCCTGCCCGACGCCCTGCAGCGCCAGGCGCAGTCGGATCTGGGCGGCGTGAAGGTGGAGATCACCGGCGCCACCCGCGACTGGGACAAGAGCAAGCCGAGCCTGCGCTACGGCGACAGCGTCATCCGCAACGACTGCGGCGGCGACATCGTGATCGAGGCCACCTCGATGCGCCCCATCTGACCGGAGCCGAACGCCGCGTATGAGGATACTGCTGACCAACGACGACGGGATCGAGGCCGAGGGGCTGGCGGCTCTGGAGCGGATCGCGCGGACGTTCACGGACGACGTCTGGATCGTCGCGCCCGCGACCGAGCAGTCGGGCAAGGGAAGGGGCATCACCCTGACCGAGCCCCTGCGCGTCAACCGTCTGGGCGACAAGCGGTTTTCGGTGACCGGGACCCCGACCGACTGCGTCGTCCTGGCCTTCGATCTGATGGACGAGAAGCCCGATCTGGTGCTGTCCGGCGTCAACCGCGGCCACAATGTCGGAGAGGACTGCTCCTATTCCGGCACGGTCGCGGGGGCGCTGCAGGGCATGGCTTACGGCGTGCGCTCCATCGCCCTGTCGCAGTCGCTGGACCGGTTCCATGACGAGGTGACGGCCCACTGGGAGACCTGTGAGGCCTTCGCCCCGGCGATCATCTCGACCCTGCTGGCGCAGGAGTGGCGGCCGGGCGTGGTGATGAACCTGAACTTCCCCGCGCGGCCTCCCGAGCAGGTCAAGGAGGTCGAGGTCACCGTCCAAGGCTTCCGCCAGATCGGCGAGATGCATCCGGTCAAGCGCACAGACCTGCGCGGCCGCGACTATTACTGGATGAGCTTCCGCGGTCAGAAGCAGGACCATGCGCCGGGCACCGACCTGCGCGCCATGGATGACGGGAAGATCTCGGTCACGCCCCTGCACATCGACCTGACCCACCGCGCCAGCGTCAACGACCTGAAAGGCGTGCTGGGCGGGGTTCCGCCGAAGGTTCTGGCCGCCGAATGAACCTGAAGGACGATCGCGCCGGTCGACTGATCCTGAGCCTGCGTCAGCAGGGGGTGACGGACGCGCGCGTGCTGTCGGCGATGGAGTCCATCGACCGCGCCGTCTTCGTGCACGAGAAATTCCTAGATCAAGCCTGGGAAGACCAGGCCCTGCCGATCGACTGCGCCCAGACGATCAGCCAGCCCTATATCGTCGGCCTGATGACCCAGGCGCTGGACGTCCAGCCACGCCACCGGGTTCTGGAGATCGGCACGGGCAGCGGCTACCAGTGCGCGGTGCTGAGCCGGCTGGCGCGGTATGTTTATACCGTGGAGCGCTACCGCAGCCTGCTGGTGGAAGCCGAGGCCAAGCTGCGACAACTCGACATCGACAATGTCATCACCCAGCACTCCGACGGCGGTCTGGGCTGGAGCCAGCAGGCGCCGTTCGACCGGATCATGGTCACCGCCGCCTCGCCGACCGAACCCACCGAACTGCTCAAACAGCTGAAGCCGGGCGGGATACTGGTCGCGCCGGTGGGCAAGACCTCGGTCCAGATGCTGCACCGCTACACGGGCCAGCCCGACGGCAGCTTCCACCGCGAAAGTCTGCGCGAGGTGCGGTTCGTACCCTTGGTCGAGGGGACGGCGAAGGAGGGCTAGCCCGACACTGGCGTTGGTCCGATAGTTGTCGGATGCCCCGGATCTTGCTTCTCCGATTTCTCGCTTTTCTAATTGGCCCGATGGCTGCCGGCGCCGTTCCTGCGGCGGCGCAGGAGTGGGCGACGGTTTTCCAGCCCGGCGAGGTCGAGCTTCCGCCTGAAGGCTATGTTCAGGCGCGGGAAGCGGCGGCCTGGTTTGCGGATTTTCCGCAGCGCTCGCGGTTGAGTGTCACTGCCTATGAATCTCCCGCAGAGGCCGGGAGCGGGATCGGCGCCACCCAATCTCTTGCGATGGAACTAGAGTTGGTCAGGTCAGGTGTGCCGGACGGTTACGTGCGGATTTTGCAACCGCTACCGGGAGGCGTTGGCCGAGGCGTCGTGATTACAGGGGAGCGGCTGGATCGACCTCTCCCTCCCGCGAACTACATCGACCAGATGCTGGTCTTTTTCGATCCGGGTTCGACGGAGATCGCGACCCACGCCGGATACTTACTGCAAATCTACACGGCACCCTATCGGCCGGGTCACCACAGGATATCTGTCATCGGCCGAACGGACACATCGGGTAGCGCCGAAGCCAACCAGCGGCTCAGCGAGCGGCGCGCGGAGGCCGTCGCGCGCTTCCTTGCCGCACACGGCGTTGACTGGGCGGACATGGACGTCTTGGGAAAGGGCGAGACGCAGCTGTCGCGCGCGACAGTTGACGAGGTCGCAGAGCCCCTCAATCGGCTCGTTTACGTGGATATGCGCAAGATCAACCCGCCCCATTAACTTTCGCTCCCCACTTTCGCCGGGTTTGGCGGCTTGGCTTATGGTGAACGGCGGGGCACATCTGGTCGGGATTCGAGACCGGACAATCTGGAGAGCGCGATGAGCGGAATGAGCGGCTGGACCAAGGGTCTGATCGTCGCGGGCGCGGCCCTGAGCGTGACCGCCTGCGCCAGCTATCCGACCGAGCCCCGCTATTCAACGCGCGCCGACCAGCCGCATGCGGTGGCCAATGTTCCGCCCGCTTCGAACTCGCCGATCTATCCGGGCCAGCCGGGCCAGCCCTATCCGGGCGCGGTCGTGACCAATGAGGCCCCGCCGCCCTCGCGGGCGCCGATCGAGAGCATCGACGGCGGCGGTCTGCCGCCTGCGGCGACGACCAGTTCGCTGAACGGCGGCCCGGCCGGCAATCCGCGCCCGGCCCCGTCCAGCCCCAACTATCCTTCGTCCGGCCAGCCCGAGCCCGCCTACAGTCCGCCCAGCTACAACCCGCCCGGAACGCCGCGTGCGCCGGTGGCGGCGGGATCGGCGGCCTATGTGATCCAGCCGGGCGATACGATCTCGGGCGTCGGGCGGCGGTTCCAGACCCCTGTCCAGACCCTGATCGACCTGAACGGCCTGGGGCCTCGCGGTTCGATCTCCAGCGGCCAGAACATCATACTGCCGGAAAACGCCGTCGACACCGGCCGCGATCCCTATGCCACCGGCCCGGCGCCGATCGGGGTGACCGTGCCGCGCGGCGGCGCAGTGCCGCCACCGCCGACGCCGCCCGCGGGCAATGCCGCCCTGCCGCCCGCACGGCCGGTCGTTCCGGCGCAGACCCCGATCCGCCCCCCCGCCCAGGTTCCGGCCCAGACGCCTTCGACGCCCCCGGCGGCTCCGGTCGCGGGCGGAATCGGCCTGCAGTGGCCGGTGCGCGGGGACATCGTGCGCCGCTTCGGTCCCGTGGGTCTGGGTGAGCGCAACAACGGGGTGAACATCGGCGCGTCGGCCGGCGCCCCCGTCGTGGCCTCGGCCTCCGGGCGGGTGGCCTATGTCGGCGACGCCCTGGCGGGGCAGGGGCTGACGGTCCTGATCGTCCACCGAGACGGCTGGCGCACCGTCTATGGCCACCTCGGTTCGGCGACGGTCGAGGACGGCGCGGACGTGCGCGCGGGCCAGCAGATCGGCACCGTCGGCCTGACCGCCGGCGACGGCCGCCCGTCGATGCATTTCGAGACCCGCCACATGCAGGGCGACGAACCCGTGGCCATTGATCCGCTCACGGTGTTGCCGCGCTGACGCAGGCGTGACGGGTTGACCTAAACGTCGCGTTGCAATGTCGGGGCGTCGGCCCTAGGTTCCGCGCCTCATTTTCAAAGGGCGCCCGACTGAGGCAAGCCCGCGTCGGGGAATACGAAATATGCCTACTGGTGAAGCCGGCGGTATCATGGCCCAGGTCGTGACCTTCCTTCCGTTCGTCGCGATCTTCGTGATGTTCTACTTCCTGCTGATCCGTCCGCAGCAGAAGAAGGCCAAGGAACACGCCGCCCTCATCGCCGCCGTGAAGCGTGGCGACACCGTCGTCCTGTCGTCGGGCGTGATCGGCAAGGTCACCCGCGTCGAAGACGCCGAGGTCAATGTCGAGATCGCGCCGAGCGTCAACATCCGCGTCGTGAAGGGCATGATCGCCGAGGTGCGCAACCGCACCGCTATCGCCGCCAACGACACCAAAGCCATCTCCAAGGCCTGATCGCCTCGCGTCGCCGAAACGGATAGTCGATTCCCATGATTCAGCTTTCGCGCTGGAAGATCGTTCTTCTCGCATTGTCGCTCGTATTCGGGCTGCTGCTGGCGTTCCCGAACGTCCTGAGCCCTGAACAGCGCGCCAAGCTGCCGGGCTTCGTTCCGAAGAACGCACTGAACCTGGGTCTCGACCTTCAGGGCGGGTCCTATCTGCTGCTGGAAGTCGATGTGCCGGCGATGCGCACGAAGCGTGTCGACAACCTGGCCGAGGACGTCCGCGTGACCATGCGCGACGCCGGGATCAACGTGGCCTCGACCCAGCGTGAACAGGGTGGGGTCGTCATCACCCTGTCCGATCAGAGCCAGAGCGAAACCGCCTATCAGGCGCTGCGTCGTCTTGTCGGCGGAGCGAACCAGCAGGGTGTCGTTGAACGCGCCGTGACCCGCGAGGGCAATGGCCGCCTGCGCTTCGCCTTCACCCAGCAGACGCTCGACACCATGGGCGCCAGCGCCGTGGACCAGTCGATCGAGGTGGTGCGCCGCCGGATCGACAGCCTGGGCACCAAGGAACCTTCCATCACCCGCCAGGGTTCGAACCGCATCGTGGTCCAGGCCCCGGGTGAGAGCGATCCCGCCGCCCTGGAACGCGTCATCGGCCAGACGGCCCAGCTGACCTTCCAGATGGTCGATAGCGAGAACTCGGTGCAGCAGGCCGTCGCCGGCGCCGTGCCGCCCGACGCCGTGCTGATGATGGACGAGGACGGCGTCACCCCGCTGCTGATCAAGCGTCGTGTGCTGGTGTCCGGCGAACAGCTGACCCACGCCGACGTGACCACCGACCAGAACGGCCAGACCGCCATCGGCTTCCGCTTCGACGGCGTGGGCGCCCAACGCTTCGCCCAGGCGACCTCCAGCGAGAACATCGGCAAGCGCTTCGCCATCATCCTGGACGGCAAGGTGATCTCGGCGCCGCGCATCCAGTCGACCATTCCCAACGGTTCAGGCCAGATCACCGGCCGGTTCTCCATCCAGGAGGCCTCTGAGATGGTCAATCTGCTGAACGGCGGCGCCCTGCCGGCTCCGCTGAAGGTCGAGGAACGGCGGACCGTCACCGCCGAACTGGGCGCGGACGCGGTTCAGAAGGGCGGCATTTCGACGATCATCGGCTTCATCATCATCGTGGTCTTCATGCTGGGGGCCTATGGCTTCCTGTTCGGCGGCATCTCGGTGGTTGGGCTGTTCCTGAACGGCCTGCTGATCATCGCCGCCATGTCTCTGACCCAGGCGTCGCTGACCTTGCCCGGCATCGCCGGTCTGGTGCTGACCTTCGCCGTGGCCGTCGACGCCAACGTGCTGATCTATGAGCGGATGCGTGACGAGGCCCGGGCGGGCCGATCGGTGATCGCCTCGATGGACGCCGGCTTCAACAAGGCCATGGGCACCATCATCGACGCCAACCTGACGACCCTGGTGGCCGCGGCCATCATGTTCATCTTCGGCGCGGGCCCGGTGCGGGGCTTCGCCTGGACCCTGACCATCGGGGTGTTCACCTCGGTCTTCTCCTCGGTGCTCGTCGCCCAGGTGCTGCTCGGCTACTGGCTCAAGGTGGCCAAGCCCAAGAAACTGCCGATCGCCGACCCGGAGACTGTCCGATGAACTGGTGGCCCCTGATCAAGGTCCTTCCCCAGAAGACCAATCTGCATTTCGTCAAATACGCGCGCTATGCCGCCGTCCTGTCGATCATCGTCTGCGTCGCCTCCATCGTCGGCTGCTTCGTGCCCGGCCTGAACATGGGCATCGACTTCCGGGGCGGCGCCTCGCTGGAAGTGTCCAAACCCGCCGGTCAGGTGATCGAGCTGGAGAAGGTGCGTGAATCCGTCGCCGGCCTGAACCTCGGTGATGTCGGGGTGCAGGGCATCGCCCGTCTGGACACCAACGTCGATGACGGCTCCACCGCCGTCGTCAAATTCCAGGTGCCGGAGGGCAAGGACCAGACCACCGTCGTCAATGAGGTCGAGAGCGCCATCACCGCCGCCACCGGTCAGGTGACCTATTCGGGCGTCAGCGTCGTGGGTTCGAAGGTCTCGGGCGAACTGTTCACCTCGGGTCTGCTGGCCCTGGGCTGCGCCATCGTCCTGATGTTCGCCTACATCTGGTTCCGGTTCGAGCCGCAGTTCGGCTTTGGCGCCGTCGCCGGCCTGCTACACGACGTGATCCTGACCTTCGGTCTGATCGTGGTGCTGCGCCTTGAGTTCAGCCTGAACATGGTCGCGGCCATCCTGACCGTCATCGGTTATTCGATGAATGACACCGTGGTCGTGTTCGACCGTCTTCGTGAGAACCTGCGCAAGTACAAGACCATGCCGCTGCGCGACGTGATCGACCTGTCGCTGAACGAGACCCTGACCCGCACCATCATCACCGGCGTCACCGCCGTGCTGGTTCTGGCGGCCCTGGCCATCTTCGGCGGCGAGGCCCTGCGCGGCTTCTCCATCGCCCTGATGTTCGGGATCATCATCGGCACCTATTCCTCGATCTATGTCGGGGCGCCGATCATCCTGCTGTGGGGCGTCAAGCGCGGCGAACTCAACGAGGACGCCAAGCCGGTCAAGCTCGGCATGGCCAGCCGCCCGTAGCGACATCATCTTTCCCTCTCCCTGCGGGGAGAGGGAGATGTATGTAGGGCAGACGACTCATCACCCGGGGGAGGGCTGACGCATGGCCGGACTGCTGACCAATTTCCGCAACACCGTCATTCTTGGCCTGGTCCTGGCGGCCCTGCTGCTGGTCGCCACGGGCTTCATTACCCCGCGGGGCTTCGATCGCGAGTTCGCGCGCGCCGTGCTCAACTGGGCCGCTTCCGTGTCCACTGTGCTTTGGCTGGGCCTGCTCTACTATTTCAACGCCGTGCAGTTGCGGGTCATGTCGCAGATCCCGGCCGAGCAGAAGTCGGTAATCAACCTCTATATCTCGCCCGAGGCCCTGGTCTGGGTCCGCTGGGGATCCTTGGCGACAGTCGGGTTTGGCACCCTCGCCATGATCGCCCATTCCGGCACCTATCTTGCCGAGATCATGAGCATGGGCCTGTTTGAGGGCTTCGCACCCGGCGACCCGGGGTATGTGGGGCTGGGCGTCGCAGCCTGGCTTGCTCTGATTATGTTCTTCAACACCTGGGCCCTGATTTGGCCCAACCAGAGGCGGGCGCTCAACCTCGGCCAAGGACAGGTTGAACTTGACGAAGACACCCGCGCGAAGGCCGCGCGGGTCGCGATGCTGGCCACGCGCGTCAATCTGCTGCTCAGCCTGCCGATGCTGACCTTCCTCACCATGCAGCCGTTGTACGGCTGATCTAACGATGACGGCGGGCCGTGTCGCGTTCGGGCTTCTGGTCGCGGGATTTCTGATCCAACTGGTCACCATCGTCTGGGCCGGAGCTGCCTACCCCGGATACAGCCATGTCTCGCAGTACATCAGTGAACTTGGCGCGACCGGCGCCGTAGCCGGTCCGGCCGTCAGCTGGTGGGGCTTTGTGCCCAGCGGCCTGCTGGTCGCCGCCGGCTGCCTGATCGGGGCCTGGTTGTCGCGCAGGAGCGGGCTGGCGATCGCCGTCTGGCTGGGGCTGGGCTGGTATGGCGTGTCCCTTGCGGCGGCGGGCGTCTATCCCTGTGAGTTCGAATGTGGCCGGGCGGACGCCTCCTTCAACGCCCTGATGCACGACCTGTTCGGCGGGACCGGCTATCTGACGGGGATTCTCGCCCTTCCGCTTGCAGCTCTCGTGGCGCGCCGTGAGGGCCGCAAGGGGGTGGCGATCATGGCCCTGGTCTGCGCGGTTCTGGCCACCGTCGGGTTCGCCGGGGTGATCGCCGAGGCCGAGCCGGGCGGCGTGATCCAGCGAATCCTTGAGGGTTCGGTGGACCTTTTCATTTTGGCTTTCGGCTGGACCCTCATCCGCAAGCCGGTGTCGTCGTGAGCGAGAGTGATCTCGACGCTCAGGTGCGCGCCGCCGATCCCGACCGATGGCTGTCCAGCCGGTTCGTTGGCGATCTGGACGCGCGCGCGGACCTGATCGCCCTTTACGCCTTCGAGGCCGAACTGCTGACCATCCCGACGCGGGTCACCCAGCCGATGCTGGCCGAGATGCGCTACGTCTGGTGGCGGGATCAGATGGACGGGGTCTTCTCGGGGCAGGCGAGGAAGGGCCATCCGGTGCTGGAGGCCCTGACGGCGGCGGCGGGACGCAGACCGCTGGACCGCGCCGTCTTCGACGCCCTGATCGAGGCCCATGTCGGCCGGGTGCATGGCGAGCCGCACGATCTGGACGCCTTCTACGTCGGGCCGACGCAGGCGGCGGTGCGCATTCTGGCGGGGGAGGGCCATGACGCCGCCGTGGTCGAGGCCGGGCGCGTCCGGGGTCTGACCCAGGTCGGTCGGGCCGAGGAGGCGAAGGCCCTGCGGGGCGCGGCCAATGCGGGGCTGAAAGGCCTGCCGACGGCGGCCTTCCCGGCGGTGGCCCATGCGACCCTGTCGGGCGCCGAACGCGGCGAGGGGACCAAGCGGCTGAAGCTGCTGTGGGCCAGCCTCAGGGGCCGGATCTAGCTAGCGCGGATTGCCGTTCGGCCAGGACAGGACCTCCGGCGGCCAGACCTGACGGTTGGGCGAGCCGGTGTAGGTCCAGTCGAGAGTGCGTTGCATCGTTCGGGCGCCGGCCCTGGCGACGGCCGAGGCTCTGGGCAATCCGTGCATCTCGCGCGCCCAGTCGGGTAGCAGGTCCGCGCCGGCCTGCATGATCAGATCGGCCGAAATGTCCTCGAAGACGCCGCCGACCTTCTGGCGCATGACCAGGGCGGCGACCTCGGTCGTGCGGGCGTCGGCCTTGAGCTGGGGCCGCATCGACTGGATCAGGGCCTCGGCTTCCGCGCGATTGGCCGGGACGGGATCGGCGCCCAGGGCCCGGCCGATGCGCGCCATCTCGGCCAGATAGGCGTCCTGATCAGCCAGGGACATGGTCGGCTCGGCATAGCGGACCCAGCTGTCGAGGAAGCTGATCGTCTCGGTCACATGCACCCAGGCCAGCAGGGCCGGGTCGCTGACGCGATAAGGCGTGCCGTCGGGCAGGGTCCCGCCCAGCTTGTCGTGAATGCGCCGGACCTTGTCGATGGCGGCGTTTCCGGCGGCGGCATGGTCATAGGTGGTGACGGCGATGAATTTGGCCGTCCGCCGAAGCCGCCCATGCATGTCGGCGCGGAAGTCGGAATGGTCCCAGACGCCCGCCAGCACCGCGGGATGCAGCATCTGCAGCAGCAGGCCCGAGACCCCGCCGATCATCATGGTGACGATGTCCCCATTGACCCGCCAGGCGACAGAGTCGGTCGGGAACAGGGCGTCGGCGCGGCGCAGGGCCGGCCGCTCGCCGCGCTCATAGTCGTTGAACAGCTCGTTGATGCGCCGCCGGATGGCGATCTTCACGGTTTCGGACGGAGAGGGCATTCAGACTCGAGGGGGAGGACGTCGAACTTGAACATCGGTGGTATCGTCGCGCCAGACGCAAGTCGACCTTCAGGCCCTCGTGAAATCCATGGTCCAGTTGGTTTCCCAACTCGTGCCGCCGTCGGCTGACATGGCCTGTTCCCAGCGGGGCGTTTCGGTCCGGGTGTTCAGCCACAGGAAGCGGGTCAGGATGGGGCGGCCATTCAGGGTGTCCTCGGCGAGGAAGGTCCCGTCGCCGTCCTCGAAACGGCCAACCACGGGCACGTCCATGCGATGCGGATCATTGGAGGCCAGCCACCAGATGGCCCAGGCGTTCGCCGCCGGATCATATGACCTGATCGCGATGGCGCGGATCGTCCCGCTCGGGAAATACAGGACATTGTCCTCGATATTGCCGTCGCCCCCCAGCACCGTACGCATCTCGCAGGCGCCGTCGAAGGCGTCCCAGTCGGTGCAACCCGCCAGACGCTCGCGCAGCCGGCGATGTTTGACGGTCCAGCGTCCGATCTGGAAATCGAAGTCCTGGCAGGCGTCGGGCAGGGACATGGTCACATCCTCAAGGGCGGGCGGCGAGACTGTCAGGCGGCAGCCGCGTCCCGCCAGGCTCTGAGGGCCTCCAGAGCCCGGATGCTCATCAGACGCTTCTTGGCCCGGCCGCGTTCCTTGAGCGGGATCTTCTTGCCCTCATCATCCACCTTGGGTGCGTCAAGGGGTGGCAGCAGTCCGTAGTTGATGTTCATCGGCTGGAATTTGGCGCCGTCCAGATGGCCGCCGGTGATGTGCTCGACCAGGGCGCCCAGGGCGGTGTGGCCCTCGGGGGCGTCCAGCGGCTTGCCGAGGCGTTCGGCGGCGGCGAGGCGGCCGGCCAGCAGGCCCGTGGCGGCGCTTTCGACATAGCCTTCGACCCCGGTCACCTGACCGGCGAAGCGCAGGCGCGGCATGGACTTCATGCGCAACTGACGGTCCAGCAGGTGGGGCGAGTTCAGATAGGTGTTGCGGTGCAGGCCGCCGAGGCGAGCGAACTGGGCGTCCTGCAGGCCCGGGATCATGCGGAAGACCTCGGCCTGTGCGCCGTGTTTCAGCTTGGTCTGGAAGCCGACGATGTTGAACAGGGTGCCGAGCGCATTGTCCTGACGCAGCTGGACGATGGCGTGGGCCTTGACCAGCGGATCGCGCGGGTTGGTGAGGCCGACGGGCTTCATCGGACCGTGACGCAGGGTCTCGCGGCCGCGCTCGGCCATGACCTCGATGGGCAGGCACCCGTCGAAATAGGGGACGTTCTCCCACTCCTTGAACTCGGCCTTGGGACCGTCCAGCAGGGCGTCGATAAAGGCCTCGTACTGCTCCTTGTTCATGGGGCAGTTGACGTAGGCGGCGGCGTCTCCGCCGGGGCCCTCCTTGTCGTAGCGCGATTGGCGCCAGGCGATGTCGAAGTCGATCGACTCAGCATGGACGATGGGGGCGATGGCGTCGAAGAACGACAGGCTCTCCTCGCCGGTCAGCGTCAGGATGGCTTCGGCCAGGGCGGGGGAGGTCAGGGGGCCGGTGGCGACGACGACGCTGTCCCAGTCCTCGGGCGGCAGGCCCGCGATCTCCTCGCGCTGGATGGTGACCAGCGGGTGGGCCTCCAGCTTCGCCGTTACGGCCTGCGAGAACCCGTCGCGGTCGACGGCCAGGGCGCCGCCCGCCGGGACCTGATGGGCGTCGCCGCAGGACATGATGATCGAGTCCAGCGCCCGCATCTCGGCATGCAGCAGGCCGACGGCGTTGTGCTCCCAGTCGTCGGAACGGAAGGAGTTGGAGCAGACCAGTTCGGCCAGACCGTCGGTGTGGTGGGCGTCGGTCTTCACGCCGGGAACGCCGCGCATCTCGTGCAGGATGACGGGCACGCCGGCGCTGGCGATCTGCCAGGCGACCTCGGAGCCGGCGAGGCCTCCGCCGATGACGTGGATGGGCTTGATGTCGGAAGAAGAAGTCATGGCGGGCCTTCTAGTGCCCCCGAGGCCGTTCGTCAGCATTCGTCTGGTCGCGGCGACGGGACAGGCGCTAGAGTGACCGCGAAGACGGGGGTAGCGAATGGCGGAATCGCCTGCAAGGAAGCGGCTGGATCTGATCGAGGTCCTGACCGAGGCGGTGGGGCGGATGGGCGAGATGGCGCGGGGGGCCGGTCCGGCCTTGGCCCTCACGGCGGTTCTGGCCTTGGCCGCCATCCTGCTGCGTCTGTCGCAGGGAGCGGGGCTGCTGCTGACGGCCCTCGCTCTGATCGCCGGGCTGGCGGCCTTCGGGGCGACCACGCGGATCGGGACGGCGGGCGATCTGGCGGCGGCGCGGCGCGCGGGTCTGCGTCCCGGCGGACTGCAATTGGGCAGGCCCGAGGCGCGGCTGGCGGGGGCGACCCTGCTGTGCGCCCTGTTCATGAGCATCATGCTGGCCCTGCTGTTCCTCGTGGCGCTGGCCCTGTTCGGCGGGGCGGGCCTGAACGCCGAGGCGGTCAAGGCGCGAGACTGGGCCGCCGTCGGTCCGGCGTGGAAGCTGATCCTGCTGGCGGGGGTGACGCTGGTGGTGCTGGGCGCGCCGGTGCTGTTCGCGGTGCGGCTGTGCCTGTATGCCCCCGCGACGGTTGGACGCGGCCAGATGATTTCCCTGACGGCGACGGGTCTGACCAACCGGGCCATCCTGCCGCTGCTGGCCGGGCTGATCGCCTGCGCGGTTCCGGGTCTGATCTGGCTGGGGCTGGTCGCGGTGGGCGTTCTGGGCGGCAAGGCGGCGGGCGCGGTCGCGATCCTGACGCTGGTCGCGATCCAGTGGCCCCTGACCAGCGCCTTCCTCGGCGCGGCTTATCGGCGGCTGGAAACCCATGAACTTCTTGGGGTCTGGCAGTGAAGTCGCGAACCCCAAGTCTTTGAAAGAAGGGCGACGTCGTCCCGGCCCCGCGCTATGAGCGGCGGCGAGAGAGTCGCCTCGGGAGTGAATGGATGAGTTTTTCGGCAACGGAGGCCGCCTTCGAAGGCTTCAGGGTGACCCGTCACCATCCGCTGGCCGTCGTGGCCTGGGCGCTGGTGTCGCTGGTGGCCGTGGTCGCGATGGCGTTCATCGCCATGCCAATCCTCAGCCCGGTTGCGGACGAGTTCCGCTCTGTCCTCGCATCCGGCGGCGCCACCCAGCCGTCGGCCGCCATGACGGCCCGGTTCTCCTATGCCGCCATGGCTACAGTTCCCGTCAGCCTTCTGATGCAGGCCATCCTGCTGCCGGCCATCTATCGCGCCATGCGCCAGTCGGGCGGAGACAGGTTCGGTTTCCTTCGGCTGGGCCCCGATGAGCTCCGGGTTTTCGGCGCCCAGGTGATCATCACCCTGGTGTCCCTGATCGTCAGCCAGGGCGGCGAACTGCTGGCGACCCTGGCCGGAGGCGCAGGCGGCGCCGGCCTGGCCCTGCTGATCGAGGTCGTGGTGATGCTGGTGAGCCTCTATCTGTCGGTGCGTCTGGTCCTGGTGGCGCCGGCCGCCTTCGTACAGGGGCGGATCGATCTGAAGGCCGGATGGGCCGCGACCGCCGGTCTGTTCTGGCCCCTGATCGGCATGGCGATCATCGCGGGCTTCATGGCCTTCGTCGTCATGCTTCTGCTGGGGATCATCGCCCTGCCGATTTCAATCGGCATGACGGGCGGCGCGGCCGGTCCGGCAGGCCTGATCGCCGCGGGCGGTCTGCTGATTATCCTGTCTCTGGCTCTGGCCCTGACCACCGTCATTCTCGTCGCGCCCTTCATGGTGGCCTACCGCGAGGCCCGGGCGCCGGCGCAGGGCTGACACGCAAAAGGGGCCGCGCATCGCGCGGCCCCTTTCCAATTCCAGCTTCAAGCAGCGCGACCACGCGACAGGCCCACTAGAACGGGCTGAAACGCTCGACCAGGGCCTGGGCGGCCGGGGTCGCCTGGACGCGGCTGATGTCGCCACGGCCGCCGTAGCTGATGCGGGCCTCGGCGATCTGGGTGTGGTTGATGGTGTTGGCCGAGGAAATATCTTCCGGGCGCACGATGCCGGCGACGGTCAGTTCGCGGATTTCGCGGTTGGTGCGCACTTCTTGCCGACCCTGGATGACGAGGTTCCCGTTCGACAGGACCTCGGTGACCACGGCGGCGATGGTCAGGTCGACCTTTTCCGAGCGGCTGACGGCGCCGGAGCCCGTGGCGTTGCTCGAACCCGACATTCCGACCATGTTCGAAGGGTCGAAATCGCCCGGCAGGATGCGTCCCAGGCTGCTTTCCAGCCCGAACAGATGGCTGACGCCGGCCGAGCTGTCGTTGGTGCGGGCGCGGGTGGTCGAGTTGGAGGTCTGGGCCTTGTCGTCGATCGAGATCGAGACGGTCAGGATGTCACCGACGCGGCGCGCGCGCTGGTCGCCGAAGAAGGTGCGGGCGCCGGTGCGCCACAGGCTGTTGGCGCTGGCGGCCATGGCGCCGTTCTGACGGGCGCGGATGGCGGCCTGCTCCTCGGGGGAGGGCTGGTAGGTCTGGCTGGTCGGGACCAGAGACGCAGGATAGCCGATCGGCGCCAGTTCGGGGCCGCGCACGGCTTCGACGGCGGTGGAGCAGGCGCCCAGGGACAGGGCGGCGGCGGTGACGGACAGGATCAGGACGGTACGCATGACGGCAGGCTCCTAGCGAGCGGCGAACTGTTGGGGATTGGCGCGGGCGGCCTGGGCCGCCGGGCCGACGATCGCCTGGCCGGGACCGGTGGCGACCGCATCGATGGTGCGGTTGGAGGTGGTGTTGAGCACGGAGACGGGCTCGCCGATGGCGGCGTTGCGGGTGGCGCGGCCAGTGACCGTCAGCTTCACGCCACCGACGTCATAGGTGACCTCGACCATGTCGTTGCGGGCGATGACCTGGGGGGAGGCCAGGTCCCGCGTGGCGACCGGGGCCCCGGCGCGCAGCGGGCGTTTGGCGCTGAGGCCGATGACCCGATCGGCGTCCTGGGGACCGCCGGCCGGGGCCATATGGGCCTGAAGGGTGGTCCAGACGACGTCCTCGGGCTGAATGACGTCGCCGGTGTTCAGGTTGCGGGCATAGGTCAGGACGTCGACCGTGGCGCCCGGACGGCCCGCCGTGGCGGAGGCGCCGGATGCGGCGGGGCCGGTCGATGCCGGGGTCAGGACGGCGGGCGAGGCCGAGCCTTGACGCACTACGACGCGGCTCAGACCCTGCGGGTTCGACCATTGCAGCCCGGCGCGCAGGGCCTGGCCCTGGAGCTGGCCCGCCTCGAAGATGATCGAAGGGCCGGCGCGCGTGCCGACGACCACGTTCGACGCGGCTCCAGCGCCGTCGAAGATCTCCCCGAGGGTGACGCGGCCGTCGTCGTCGACCGGCTGGGCCTTGAGGGTGACGGGCCCCGCGAGCGCCGGGGCGGCCAGGACGAGGGTGGGGAGAGACAGGAGGAGGGCGATGGCGATGCGCATGACCTAGCTCTTCACCTGGGAGGTCACCGACATCATGTCGTCGGCGGTCGAGATGACCTTGGAGTTCATTTCGTAGGCGCGCTGGGCGACGATCAGGGCGCTGATCTCGCTGACGGCGTCGACATTGGAGCTTTCGGTGTAGCCCTGCAGAAGTTGCCCGAAGCCGGGCTCGCCGGGCGCCGCGACATTGGCCGGGCCTGAGGCCGCGGTTTCCATCAGCAGGTTGTCGCCAACGGCTTCCAGACCCGCTTCGTTGAAGAAGTTGGCGATTTCCAGCTGGCCCACGACCTGCGGATCCACCTGCCCGTCGATCTTGACCGAGACCTCGCCGGTCTTGGAGATGATCGTGTCGACGGCGTTCTGGGGGATGGTGATCGCCGGCTCGACGGCATAGCCGTCCTCAGTGACGAGCGTGCCTTCGGGGCTCAGCGAGAAGTTGCCGGCGCGGGTATAGCCGATCTCGCCCGAGGGCAGGGTGACCTGGAAGTAGCCGTGGCCGTCGATGGCGACGTCGTACTGGTTGTCGGTGCGGCCCGGCGTGCCCTGTTCGGTGATCCGGTAAACGCTGCCCGCCTTGACGCCGAGGCCGACCTGGATGCCCGTCGGGACCACGGTGCCGGCGCTGGACGACTGCGCGCCCATCCGCTCGACGTTCTGGTACATCAGGTCCTGGAACTCGGCCCGCTGGCGCTTGTAGCCGACGGTGTTCATGTTCGCGATGTTGTTGGAAATGACTTCCACGTTCAGCTGCTGGGCGGCCATGCCCGAAGCTGCGGTTCTCAGAGCGCGCATCTAACGGCCCTCCTAGTTCGCCCGACCAAGGCGCTCGACGGCGCGCTTGGACAGGTCGTTGACGTTTTCGATCATCTTGGTCGCCTGTTCGTAGGCGCGGCTGATCTCGATCATCGAGGTGATCTCGGTCAGGGGATTGACGTTGGACGCTTCCAGCGAGCCCTGGCGGATCTTGGCGCCCGTGGCGTCGATCGGGGTGGCGTTGGAGCGGTTTCGGTAGAGGCCGTCGCCGTCCTTGGACAGGGCGGCCAGGGTGTCGAAGCGGGCCAGGGTCAGGCGGCCGACGAGGGCGCCGTTCTGGCTGATGGTGCCGTCCTCGCCGATGACCGGCGCGCCCTTGGCGGGGTCCAGAATGATGTCGCCGCCGTCGCCCTGAACGGCCAGTCCCGCCTTGGTGACCAGCTTGCCGGTCGGGTCCAGGGTGAAGGCGCCGTCGCGGGTATAGGCGTCGGCGGTTCCGTCGTTGACCGTGAAGAAGGCGCCTTCGCCCTCGATGCCGAAGTCCAGGTCGCGGCCGGTCTGCTGCAGGGCGCCCTGGCCAAAGTCGCGGCCGACGCCGTTGTCCAGGACGAAGCTGGCGCCGGGCTTGATCGAGTCGTTGCGGGCGCGGGCGCCGACCTCGGTCCCGACCAGCAGCTGCTCGACCTTGAAGCCGGTCGTGTTCGCGTTGGCGATGTTGTTCGCCACGATGTCCAGCTCGCGGCGCAGCGTCATCTGGCGTGACAGTCCGATATAGGCGGCGTTTTCCACGGGGCGGGCTCCTTCGTTAAGGGACCACGCAACGACCGTGCCAACAGGGTTAATGCAGGCGTGGCGGGGATTTGAGCCGTTTTCGACCTCTGGCGCCCGGCAGGATTTGCCGGATTTCAATCTCGCGTTAACCAAACTGGCTGCATCTGGAGGCTGGAATCATTCCGGGGCGTCGGACGCATGTTGAAGCTTGGCAAGAAGAAGGGGCCGCCAGACGACGCGGCGACCGACATCGCCGTGGCCCACGGCCATGAGGTCGATGGCGAACCCGCCAAGAAGAAGCTGCCCCTGCTGTTCATTATCGCCCCCGTCGCCGCGCTCGTGGTGCTGGGCGGCGGCGGCGCGGCGGCCTTCGTCATGATGCAGCCCAAGGCTGACGCCGCCGCCGAGGGCGAGCACGGCGAGGCCGCAGGCGGTCACGGCGAGGAAAAGGCCGAGGGTCACGGCAAGAAGGAAGAAAAGAAGGGCGGCCACGGCGCAGCCAAGGAAGGCGAGGGCGAGGCCGCCGCCGATCCGTCGCTGGGCGTCGTTTCCGAGGGGCCTGACGGCGTCACCTTCCTGACCCTGCCGGACATGGTGGTGGACATCCAGTCGGCCGATGGCCGCCCGACCCATATGCAGCTGAAGCTGACGCTGGAGATGAAGGACGCCGACCTGGCCTCCACCCTGCAGGAGCAGATGCCGCGGATGCAGGACATGTTCCAGGGCTTCCTGCGCGAACTGCGTCCCGAAGACATGGCCGGTTCGGCCGGCAGCTACCAGCTGCGCGCCGAAATCCTGCGGCGGGTCAATCTGATCGCCGCCCCGGGCAAGGTCGACGCGGTCCTCATCGAGAAGATGTTGATCCAGTAATGAGCGACACCGAGTTCGCAGACGCCGGCCTGGGTGACGAGTTCCGCAGCGCGGCGTCCGAACGCGTCCTGAACCAGGATGAGATCGACAGCCTGCTGGGCTTTGATCTGGGCGACGACGACGGTTCCGAACGGACCGGCATCCGCGCTATCATCAACTCCGCGCTCGTCAGCTACGAGCGTCTGCCGATGCTCGAGATCGTCTTCGACCGCCTGGTGCGGCTGATGACGACGTCGCTTCGCAACTTCACCTCCGACAACGTCGAGGTGTCGCTGGACAATATCTCGTCGATCCGTTTCGGCGACTATCTGAACTCCATCCCGCTGCCGGCCATCCTGGCGGTGTTCCGGGCCGAGGAGCTGGACAACTACGGCCTTCTGACGGTCGATTCCAACCTGATCTATTCGATCGTCGACGTCCTGCTGGGCGGGCGTCGCGGCACCGCGGCCCTGCGCATCGAGGGCCGACCCTACACCACCATCGAACGGGTGCTGGTGCAGCGGATGGTCGAGGTCATCCTGGCCGATGCCCAGGCCGCCTTCGAGCCGCTGACGCCCGTCCACTTCAACCTGGACCGTCTGGAAACCAACCCGCGCTTCGCCGCCATCGCGCGCCCGGCCAACGCCGCCATCCTGGTCAAGCTGCGCATCGACATGGAAGATCGCGGCGGCCGGGTCGAGCTGCTGCTGCCCTATGCCACTCTCGAACCCATCCGGAAAATGCTGCTGCAGCAGTTCATGGGCGAGAAGTTCGGCCGCGACAACATCTGGGAAGGCCACCTCGCCACCGAGCTCTGGACCACGGACACCGAGGTCCGCGCAGTCCTCGACGAACAGCAGGCCCCCCTGTCTACGGTTCTCAATCTGAAGGTCGGCGACACCTTCATGCTGAACGCGACTCCGGATAGCGACATCTCGATCCGTTGCGGACCGATTCCGGTTACGACGGGCCGAATGGGCCGCAAGGGCCAGCACATCGCCGTTCGTGTCGAAGCGCCCATCAGCGTCGAGGTCGCGAGCAGCCTGACCCGGGTGAAACGCTCATGATCGGCATCGTCCTCGACTCCTTCCTGATGCTGCTGCTGGTCGCCGCCATCGGCTACGGCATCCGTCTGGAGAAGAAGCTGACGGCCCTGCGCGCCGGCCAGCTGGCCTTCGCCGGCGCCGTGACCGAGCTGAACCAGGCCGCCGGCCGCGCCGAGAACGCGCTGCGGGCCCTGAGCGCCGCGGGCGACGAGGCCGACATGCTGCACGACCGCATCCTCAAGGCCCGCGCGGTCAAGCAGGAACTGGACGTGCTGATCGCCCGCCAGTCGCGCGGTCTGTCGGGGCCTGCTCCGGCGGTTCTGCGCGAGCCCGAGATCATCCGTGAACCCGAGCCCGAGCCCGTTCGCGCGCCGCCTGCGCTGCGCAATCCGCTCATCCACGGCCTGCCCGACGACGAGGACCGCGCCCTGCGCATGGCCGCCCTGGCCGAGCGCATCTCGGGCATGAATTCGGCTCGCAACGCCGCGCCTGCGCCCGGCCGCGACAACGTCAGCGCCATCATGTCGGCCCTCACCGCTAACCAAGCCGCGCAACAGAGCCTCAACAAGGCCCGGCGTAGTCTGGACGACGATCTCTTCGCGGCGTGAACGCCGAACCCTCCCTTTTCTGAGTACCGAGACCTGTTCTGATGGCCAAAGTTCCTCGCCTCCTGCCGCTCATCGCCATCGCCATCGGCGGGGTTGTGGCGGTGCGCGCCGTCGGCGCAGGTCCCGGCCTGTTCGAGGGCGCCAAGGCCTGGGCCGAGGACGCCGCGGGTGCGGTCGCCCCGGCGCCCGGCAATACGGATGTGCCCAAGGCGCCGCCCGCCGTCTGCGCCCTGACGCCGGAACAGCTGGCCCAGCAGGCGGGGATTTCCCCGGCCGAACTGCGGATCATCCAGTCGCTGTCGACGCGCCGCAAGGAGCTGGACGCCCGCGACGCCGACTTCTCGACCACCCTGCCGCTGATGGTCGCCGCCGAGCAGAAGCTGGACGCCAAGGTCCAGGCCCTGAACGCCATCAAGGTCGAGATCCAGGGCATGCTGGGTCAGGTCGACGCCAAGGCCAAGGCCGAGACCGACCGCCTGGTCGCCGTCTATTCGGCCATGCGCCCGCGTGAGGCCGCCGCCGTGTTCAACACCCTGTCCGACGATGTGCGTTTGCCGGTCGCCGCCGCCATGCGTCCGCGCGGTCTGGCCGCCATCCTGGCCCAGATGCCGCCCGCCAAGGCCCAGGAGCTGACCGAAAAGCTCGCTCGCCGCTTCGAGGCCCAGCAGTTGGCCGCCCGCGCTGCGGCCGCCCGCGCCGCCGAACCTGTCGCCCAACCG